>NZ_JAXOJQ010000001.1:0-1150647 GCF_036663815.1 Parasphingomonas frigoris
TGGGCAACCGCGGCTCGATCACACGCCACTCAAAGTCCGTCAGATCATATCGGCTCATGCCGAGCATGAATCAGAAAATCCCGATCCTGGGAATCATATTTATGGGTTCACGGCCTAATGCGTGAACATCCGCGCGCCGATTACTGGATCGTCGAGCGTCGCGCGGATGGGCCCGGCCCGCACGCCCCCATCCCCATCGGCCGCTATTATCTCGATCGTCGCGGTCGCGTGTGGCGCGCGATGGACATGGGATTTCTGCCGGGCAGGCGCGGATTTGGCGGGGCGCTGCTCAGGTGGACGACGGCATCCGCGGTGGCGGCAGGCGCGCACGGGGTCGACCTGCATGTCGCACATGACAATCTCCGCGCGCGGAGATTGTACCTGCGCATGGGCTTTCGCGACGTCGATCCGCCGCTCGATTTCCATCAGCGGATGATCTGGCAGGCGGCGCACCAGGAGCATCGCAAGCGGCTCGACGGGTGACGGGCTCGCGGACGCGTGGTGCGCGCAGTGGGGACGTCAGCCGTCGCCGTCGGGCGCGCAGCGCAGCGTATCGATCAGCGCGCGCAGCGCCGGTGTGACCTGGCGGCTCGGATAATAGAGATAACAGCCGGGAAAGGGCGGGCACCAGGCGTCGAGCACCTGGATCAGCCGACCGTCGGCAATCTCGTCGGCGACATCGTGCTCCAGCATGTAACCGAGCCCGGCCCCGGCGCGCATCGCAGCGGCGGCGAGCGTTTCGTCGTTGACGATGAGCTGCCCGCTCGGGCGAAAGCGGATCTCGCGGTCTTCGCCGGTAAACTCCCACGGCAGCAGGCCGCCACCGCCGAGCAGCCGATAGTTGATGCAATTGTGCGCCTCGAGATCGGCCGGCACCGCGGGCAGCGATCGCGTCGCGAAATAGCCGGGCGTGCCGACCACCAGCGTGCGCAGCGCCGGCCCGACCGGCACCGCCACCATGTCGAGATCGACCGTTTCGCCGAGCCGGATGCCGGCATCGTAACCGCCCGCGACCAGATCGACCAGCCGGTCGTCGACGATCACCTCGACCGAGATGTCGGGATGTTCCTTCAGGAAGCGCGGCAGCGCCGGGGCGAGCACCGTTCGCGCGGCATAGCCGAAGGTGGTCAGCCGGATCGCGCCCGACGGCATGCCGCGCCAGTCGGCGAGCGCAGACAGGCCGCGCGCCACCTCCGCCAGCGCCGGGTCGAGCGAGCGCAGCAGGCGCTCGCCCGCCGCAGTCGGTGCGACGCTGCGCGTGGTGCGCGCGAGCAGGCGCACGCCGAGCCGCTGCTCGAGGCCGCGCATCGCGTGGCTCAGCGCCGAGGGGGACAGGCCGAGTTCGGCGGCGGCGCGGATGAAGCTGCGCGCGCGTGCGACCGCCGCGAAGGCTGCCAGATCGTCGAGATCGCCACGCTTCATTGCTGCATGTCCTTCACAAGCCCTTGCCGCCGATGACGGCTAATCCTAGCGTCAACAAGGGCTATCTTGCGAAGAGACTTTCCAAGGAGCCACAGCAATGACCCTCGCCACCTATCGCATGCTCGGACGCTCGGGGCTGGCGGTCAGCCCGCTCGCGCTCGGCACGATGACCTTCGGCGCCGGGCGCTGGGGCGCCGACGAAGCGACCGCGCGCGCGATCTTCGATGCCTATGTCGAGGCCGGCGGCAATTTCGCCGACACGGCGGATGTCTATTCGGGCGGGCAGAGCGAGGAGATGCTCGGGCGCTTCGTCGCCGAGCGCGGCAATCGCGACCGGATGGTGATCGCGACCAAGTCGGGCTTCCCGCGCACCGCCGGCACGCCGCTCGCCGGCGGCAATTCCGCGCGCAACATCCGCGACGGGATCGAGGGATCGCTCCGCCGGCTCGGCACCGACTTCATCGACCTGTACTGGACGCATGTGTGGGACCGCACGACCCCGCCCGAGGAAGTGCTGCGCGCGCTGACCGATGCGGTGCGGCGCGGCGATATCCTCTATTACGGCTTTTCCAATGCGCCGGCCTGGTATGCCGCGCAGATCGCGACGCTGGCGCGGGCGCATGGCCTGCCCGAACCGATCGGCCTGCAATATGCCTATTCGCTGCTCGATCGCGGGGTCGAGCTCGACGTGGTGCCCGCGGGGCAGGCGCTCGGCCTGGGGCTGGTCGCGTGGAGCCCGTTGGCGGCGGGGATGCTGACCGGGAAATATGGCCGCGAGAAGATTGCGCAAGCCGGGCCCGCCGGCAGCCTGCCCAATCGCGCCGGGGCGGCGGTGGCGAGCGGGAGCGACGGGCGGCTGAACGGCGACAATCCGTTTGGCGGCCTGCTGTTCACCACACAGAATTTCGACGTGGTCGATGTCGTGCGGTCGGTCGCGGCCGAGATCGGGCGGCCGATGGCGCAGGTCGCGCTGGCGTGGGCCGCGGCGCGGCGTGGGGTGGCGTCGGTGCTGGTCGGCGCGAGCCGGCCTGAGCAATTGCACGAGAATATCGCGGCGCTCGATATCGTCTTCAGTGCCGAGCAGCAGGCGCGGCTCGATGCGGTGGGGGCGCCGCCGCCGCTCAACCCCTATTTCATCTTCGACCTGCCGCGCGCCGGGATCTTCGGCGGGCAGACGGTCGAACCGTGGGCGCCGACCATCGTGTGACGCGATAGAGAGCGTAGCTGGCAGGGCATCGCGCGGAAACTTCCCGGCGCGACGCGGGTTGAGGGGCGGACTCGGCCACGCCCGGTGCGGGCGACTGCCGCCCCGACCATCGTCTGTCGACGGTCTCCACAGAAAGGAATTCCAATGCGAGCCATGATCTTGCAGGCGCCGACCGGACTCGACCGGCTCGAAGCCACCGATCGTGCCGATCCCGGCGCACCGGGCGCGGGCGAAATCCGCGTCGCGCTGCACGGCAGCACGCTCAACTTCCACGATCTCGGCGTCGCGACGGGCCGCATGGGCAGCCAGGCCGGGCGCATCCCGCTCGCCGACGGTGCCGGTGTGGTCGAGGCGGTCGGCAGCGGGGTCGACGAGTTCGCGCCGGGCGACCTAGTCGTGTCGTGCTTCTTCCCCGAATGGCGCGATGGCGGCGCGACGATCGGCGACTTTGCCGGCACGCCCGGCGACGGGATCGACGGCTTTGCGCAGGATGTCGTGGTGCGGCCGGCAACCGCGTTCACGCATGCGCCGAAGGGCTATGCCGCGGTCGAGGCGGCGGCGATCACCACCGCCGGGCTGACCGCGTGGCGCGCGCTGGTCGTGGATGGCGGGTTGAAGGCCGGCGACACGGTGCTGCTGCTCGGCACCGGCGGGGTGTCGATCTGGGCGTTGCAGATCGCCAAGGCAATGGGCGCGTCGGTGGCGATCACCTCGTCGTCCGACGAGAAGCTCTCGCGCGCGGCCGGACTCGGCGCCGATTTCACGGTGAACTATCGCACCACCACCGCGTGGGGCGCCGCCGTGCGCGACTGGACTGGCGGACGCGGGGTCGACCATGTCGTCGAGGTCGGCGGGCCCGGCACGCTTGCCCAGTCGATCGAGGCGGTCCGAGTCGGCGGGCATATCTCGCTGATCGGCGTGCTGACCGGGGGCAATGGCGACGTGCCGACCGCCGCGTTGATGAGCAAGCAGGCGCGGTTGCAGGGGCTGATCGTGGGCAGCCGCCGCCAGCAGCAGGATTTCGTGCGGGCGCTCGACGCCAGTGGCATCCGGCCGATCATCGATCGTCGCTTCCCGCTCGACCGGCTCGCCGATGCGTTCCGCTACGAGATGTCGGGCGGGCATTTCGGCAAGATCGGGATCGAATGGTAGCACGGCCGCCGGTGCCTGCGAGGTGACGGGGCGGGGGGGCTCCGTCGCCGTCGCAAGCAGACACCGATCTATATTAAAAAAAATAGGTGAACCGAAACTGAATAGGGCCGTTCAGGCCCGATCGTGGCGGGGTGGGTAGGCTCCGCGACTGTTTCCGCCGTCGGCGCGCCGCCGCACGGCCTGTAAGCGTGGAGCGTAACCAACGATGGGTGATCCAACGGCATCCGCCTCCGCGTCGCGGGCGGACACGGCGCGGGGCAAGACGGCGCTGCAGGCGCTCAATTTCTTCATGGCCGACATGCAGGCGGGGATCGGGCCGTTCCTCGGCGTGTTCCTGCAGCAGCGCGGCTGGACGACGGGGCCGATCGGCACGGTGATGACCGCCGGCGGTGTCGCCGGGATGCTGATGACGGCGCCGGCGGGCGCGTTCATCGACCATACCGAGAAGAAGCGCCTCGTCGTCATCGTCACCGGCATCTCGACCGTGGTGGCGTCGTTCCTGATCCTGTTGTCGCAATCCGCCTGGATCGTCACCGTCAGCCAGGTCGCGACCGCGATCGCGGGCGCGGCGATCGGCCCGGCGGTGGCGGGCATGACGCTGGGCATCGCGCGGCAGAAGGGCTTCAACGCGCAGAATGGGCGCAACCAGGCGTGGAATCATGCCGGCAACATGGTCGGCGCGGGGCTGTCGGGGTGGCTCGGCTACCGGTTCGGGATGCCGGCGATCTTCTATCTCGCCGCCGTGTTCGGCGTGCTGGCAATCGTCTCGGTGCTGGTCATCCCCGAGCGCGCGATCGACCACCGCGCGGCGCGCGGGCTCGAAGGCAAGGAAGGGGATGACAGTCGCGGAGGCAAGGCCGAGGGATTTCGCGCCCTGCTTGCCAACAAGCCGATGCTGATCCTCGCGGCGTCGCTCGCCTGTTTCCATCTCGGCAATGGCGCGATGCTGCCGCTCTACGGGCTGGCGGTGGTCGGCGCGGGGAAGGGCAATGCCGCGCTGTTCGTCGCCGAGACCGTCGTCGTTGCGCAGGCGGTGATGGTCGTCGCGTCGCTGCTCGCGATGCGCATGGCGTCGAACCGCGGCTATTGGCTGGTGCTTTTGATCTCCTTTGCGGCGCTGCCGCTGCGTGGCGCGCTCGCGGGGACCTTCATCGAACATTGGGGCGTGTGGCCGGTTCAGGCGCTCGACGGCATCGGCGCGGGATTGCAGAGCGTTGCGGTGCCCGGGCTCGTCGCCTGCCTGCTCAACGGCACCGGGCGCGTAAACGTCGGGCAGGGGGCGGTGATGACCGTCCAGGGCGTCGGCGCCTCGCTCAGCCCGGCGATCGGCGGCTGGCTCGCGCAGATGCTCGGCTATCACATCGCCTTCTACGTGCTTGGCAGCTTCGCGCTGGTGAGCGTCGGCTTGTGGGTCGGTTTCGCCGGCACTTTGCGCCCCGCCTGTGTGGGGCAGCGCGACGATGATGGGGAGGGCGCGCGATGACCGCCACGCTCAGCTGGGTCCATATCGGCGACCTCCACATGGACGAGGCCAATGGTTGGCAGAGCCGCGACCGGCTTGCCGCGATCGTCGCCGAGATCAACACGCAGATCGGCGATGCGGCGGATTTCGTATATCTGCCCGGCGACAATGCGAACCATGCGACGCCCGAACAATATCGCGTCATCATCGACACGCTCGCGCCGCTGCAGCGGCCATGGCGGGTGATCCCGGGCGACCATGATTTCGAGAGCGGCGATCTCGCGGCCTATGACGCGGCCTTTCCCACGGCCAATCGACCGGAGGTCGAGGTGATCGCGCAGCATCGCTGCATCTTCCTCGACATCGTCTCGGGCGGTGCCGGCGGCCCCGACTTCCGGCTGACGATGCACCACCGCAATCGCTTGCTCGAGGAGCTCGCACGCGCCGAAGCCGAGGGGCAGACGCCGGTCGTGCTGATGCACGCTTACCCCGCCGACCTCGCCGCCGATGGCGAGACGATCGCGCGAATCTTTGCCGATGCGCGCGTTGCCTTCGTCGATACCGGGCACACGCATTATAACGAACTGCTCAACGACGGCCGCGTCGTCTATGGCGCGACGCGCTCGACCGGGGAGATCGAGGAGGGCGACGGACGGCCAGGCTTCTCGCTCGTCACGGTCCGCGACGGCGTGCCGAGCTGGCGCTTCAAGGAGACCGGCGGGGCGTGGCCGTTCGTCCAGATCGTCGCGCCCGCCGACCTCCGGATGGTGACGCGTCCCGCCGATCCGCGCCAAGTGTCGCGGCCGGGCGCGGTCGAGATCGTCGCCAAGCTGTTCGGCCGCGTCGATGCGCCCGTCACGTTGCTGGTCGGTGATTCAGCCGGCGTGGAGATGGCGCCGGTGGCGGGCGACACCGCGCTGTGGCAGGCGCGCGTGACGCTCGCGGCCGGGCTGCACCGCATCACCGTGGCGTGCGGCGGCGATCGCGACACGATCGAGCTGCTCGTGCGTGCGCAGGACGATATCCCGCGCCGTGGCCCGCCGGTCGCGCTGGGCAATCCCAGCCATGCGATCGGCGCGTGGCCCGAGCATGGCATCGCCGGCACGCAGCTCGGCCCCAACAAGAACGGGATGCACTGGTGATCCTCGCGACGGGTGCGACCTGGGGGATTTGCGGCGCCGCGACCGCTGCGGTCATTACACGGCCGCTGCGCTTGCCCGAGGCGATCTGGGCGGTGCTCGGCGCGGTCCTGCTGGTGCTGCTCGGGCTGATGCCGATCCCGGCCGCGCTCGGCGCGGTGGGCAAGGGGCTCGACGTCTATCTGTTCCTGATCGGCATGATGCTGCTGAGCGAGACCGCGCGCGAGCAGGGCCTGTTCGACTGGGTCGCGGCGACTGCGGCGATCAACGCGAAGGGTTCGTCGACGCGGCTGCTGCTGCTCGTCTATCTGACCGGCATCGTCACCACGACCTTCCTCTCCAACGATGCCACCGCGGTGGTGCTCACCCCGGCGGTCTATGCCGCGGCGCGCAAGGCCAAGGCCGAGCCGCTGCCGCTGCTGTTCGCCTGCGCGCTGATCGCCAATGCGGCGAGCTTCGTGCTGCCGATCTCCAATCCGGCCAATCTGGTGCTCTATGGCGGCAAGATGCCGTCGCTCGGCACCTGGTTCGGCTCGTTCGCGCTGCCGTCGCTCGCGGCGATCGCGGTGACCTATGCGATGCTGCGCTGGGTCGAGCGCAAGCGGCTTGCAGCACCGTGCGCCAGCGACGTCACGCGCGAACCGCTGTCGCGCGGCGGCAAGCTCGCGCTCGGCGGGATCGTCGCGACGGCGGTGCTGCTCGTCGGGGTGTCCGCATTCGACCTGCCGCTCGGCGCGCCGACCTGCTT
Organism: Parasphingomonas frigoris; assembly: GCF_036663815.1. NCBI lineage: Bacteria > Pseudomonadati > Pseudomonadota > Alphaproteobacteria > Sphingomonadales > Sphingomonadaceae > Parasphingomonas > Parasphingomonas frigoris. Next base: position 7,131 of record NZ_JAXOJQ010000001.1, read on the forward strand.
TGCCGGCGTCGCGACGATGCTTGGTGTGTGCGGCTTCACGCGCAGTTCGCCGCTGAAGCTTGCCGGCGCGATCTCGTGGAGCGTGCTGCCGCTCGTCGCCGGGCTGTTCGTGCTGGTCGAGGCGCTCGACCGCACCGGGGTGATCGCGCAGGTCGCCGCGGCGTTGCGTACGGCATCGGCCAATCCGACGCAGGGCGCGGCGGCGGCGGGCACGATCCTCGCCTTCGCCTCGAACGTGATGAACAACCTTCCCGCCGGGCTGGTCGCGAGCACTGCCGTGGCGCAGGCGCATCCGCCGCGGCTGATCGTCGATGCGCTGCTGATCGGGGTCGATCTCGGGCCCAACCTGTCGATCACCGGGTCGCTCGCGACGATCCTGTGGCTCCAGGCGATCCGCCGCGAGGGCGAGGATGTCGGCTTCTGGAGCTTCCTCAAGGTCGGCGCGGCGACGATGATCCCGGCGCTGGCGGCCGCGCTCGGCGCGCGGCTGCTAATCGGGTAGCGCGACAGAATATCCCGATCCATCCCCTTTTGCGGCAAACGCCGTGCTACACGCCGGGGGGGCGTGTGTTGAGCCGTGGCTGGAGTGCAAGTTGGAAACCGTATCGATCGTCCTGATCCTGCTGCTGGCGGTCGTCGTCAGCGGCGCCATCTCGCGGATGCTGCCGGTGGCGGTGCCGACCCCGCTGGTGCAGATCGCGCTCGGTTTCGTCGTCGGGCTCGCCGCGCATCTGCGGGTGGTGCTCGACCCCGAGCTGTTCATGTTGCTGTTCCTGCCGCCGCTGCTGTTCCTCGACGGCTGGCGCATCCCCAAGGATGCGCTGCTGAAGGATCTGTCGACCGTCGTCGAGCTCGCGCTCGGGCTCGTTTTGCTGACCGTGGTGGGGATGGGGTTCCTGATTCACTGGATGATCCCGCAGATGCCGCTGGCGGTGGCGTTCGCGCTCGCCGCGGTGGTGTCGCCGACCGATCCGATCGCGGTGTCGGCGATCGCCGCGCGCGTGCCGATCCCCAAGCGGATGATGCACATCCTCGAGGGCGAATCGCTGCTCAACGATGCTTCGGGGCTGGTCTGCCTGCGCGTCGCGATCGCCGCGGCGTTGACCGGCAGCTTCTCGGCGACCTCGGCGGCGCTGAGCTTCCTGTGGATGGCAGGGGCGGGGATCTGCGTCGGCATCGTGCTGACGCTCGTGGTGACGCGCGGCAAGGCGTGGGTGTCGCGTCGCTTCGGCGAGGAGACCGGCTCGCAGATCCTGATCAGCGTGCTGATCCCGTTCGGCGCCTATCTCATCGCCGAACATGTCCACGCCTCGGGTGTCCTCGCGGCGGTGGCGGCCGGCGTGACGATGAGCTTCGCCGAAATCTCGCGGCAGGCGCTGGCGGTCACGCGGATGCGGCGCAACTCGGTGTGGGACACGATCCAGTTCGCCGCCAACGGCATGATCTTCGTGCTGCTCGGCGAACAATTGCCCGAGATCCTCTCGGGGCTCGACCGCACCGTCGCGCTGACCGGCCATACCAATCCGTGGTGGCTCGCCGCTTATGTCGCAGCGATCATGGCGGGGCTTGCCGCGCTGCGGTTCGTCTGGGTGTGGGTGTCGTTCCGCATCACGCTGCTGCGCCGCGCGCCGGGCCGCGAATTGGGGTCGCGTCCGCCGTGGCGGCTGGTCGCGGCGATGTCGTTTGCCGGCGTACGCGGCGCGATCACGCTGGCGGGTGTCCTGACGCTGCCGCTGGTGATGGGCAACGGCACGCCGTTCCCCGGGCGCGAACTGGCGATATTCCTTGCGACCGGGGTGATCCTGGTCTCGCTGATCATGGCCAGCCTGGTCCTGCCATGGCTGCTGCGCGGCCTGACGATGCCGGCCGAGCCGTCGCAGCAGGCCGAGGAGGACATGGCGCGCGTCGCCGCGGCCGAGGCGGCGATCAAGGCGATCGAGCGCGTTCAGCATGCACTGGCCGAGGGGCGCAACGATGCCGACGTCTATGCGGCGGCGGGCGCGCGGATCATGGATGGCTATCGCGAACGGATCGAAAGCCGCAGCGCGAGCGGCGACGTCGCGCGGGCGGCGCGCGCCAGCGAACGCATCGAGCGCGACCTGCGGTTCGCCGCGGTGCGCGCCGAACGCAGCGAGATCGTCCGCATCGCGCGCGATCGCGGTATCGGCAGCGAGCTTGCGACCCGTCTGGTGCGCGAACTCGATCTGCTCGAGGTGCGCTACAAATAGGCGCGGACCGTCCGCCGGCAGCGCCGCTGCGCGACCGAATGTCCTCGCCAGACTGGGGCGTTTACCCCTCCATCGCCTCGAGCGCCTTGCCCTTGGTCTCGTGGATGAAGCGCTGCACCAGGAAGAAGCTGATCACCGCGCACACCGCGTAGAAGGAATAGCTCTTCGCCAGCCCGATGCTCCCGAGCATGATCGGGAAGGATTGCGCGACGAGATAGTTGGCGAACCATTGCGCAAAGCCGCACACCGCAAGCGCCGAACCGCGGATTTGGTTGGGGAACATCTCGCCGAGCATCACCCACATCACCGGGCCCCAGCTTATGTTGAACGCGAACGAGTAGGCCAGCGCCGCGCCGACCGCGAGTTGCCCCATATGCCCCGGCAGCGTGAGCTTGTCGGCGACGAGCGTGCCGGTCGAGAAGGCATAGACCATCGCGAACAGCGTGATCGCCATGCCGGCCGAGCCGATCAGCAGCAGCGGCTTGCGACCGATCTTGTCGACCAGCCCGATCGTGATGAAGCAGGCGACGATCGAGATCGAGCCCGAGATGATGTTGGTCATCAGCGCCTGCGATTCGGAAAAGCCCGCCGCCTGCCACAGCGTCGCGCCGTAATAGAAGATCACGTTGATGCCGACGAGCTGTTGGAACACCGCGAGCAGTAGCCCGGCCCAGACGACCGAGCGCAGCCCGAGGAAGCCGCTGCCGCCTGGTGGGGTCAGCACGTCGGACAGCCGCGGGCGATGGTCCTTGGAAAAGCTCGCCTGGATCTCGCCGAGCGTCAGCGCGCCCTCGCGGGCCCCGAACAGGCTGGTGAGGACGTCGAGCGCATCTTCGTTGCGGCGTTTTGACACGAGGAAGCGCGGGCTTTCGGGGATGAAGAACAAAGCGATGAAGAACACAACCGCGGGCACCGCCTGCAGCAGGTACATCCAGCGCCACGCCGCGATGCCGAACCACAAGGGATTGAGCGACGCGACGTCGGCGGGGTTGGCGGGGTTCGCCGCAGCTTCGGCCAGATAGTAATTGGCGAAGAAGGCCGCGGTCAGCCCGGTGATGATCATGATCTGCTGGACCGTCGTCATCCGCCCGCGGATTGCGGGGGGCGCGACCTCGGAAATGTAGGCGGGGGACAGCACGCTCGCCGCGCCGACCGCGATCCCGCCGCAGATCCGCGCGATCACGAACAGCGTATGGTCGTGCGCGAACCCCTGGACGAGCGCGCCGAGCAGGAACAGCAAGGCGGCATAGCGCATGACGTTGCGCCGCCCGATCGCATCGGCGAGCGTTCCCGCCGAAAAGGCACCGACGACGCAGCCGATCAGCAGCGAGCCGACGGTGAAGCCGAGCCCCGCATCGTCGAGCGCGAACGCCGCCTTGAGCCCGGGCTGTGTGCCGTTGACCGCACCGCTGTCATAGCCGAACAAAAGTCCGCCGATCGTCGCCACCGCCACGATCGCGGCGATGAAGCCCAGATTGCCCCGTTGGGCGTCGCTTCGCGCGCTTGCCATGTCGTTTCCCCGCTCCCTGATGTTGTTATCGTTGTGTTTTTCGTGTGATGTGTAGCGCTCAGCGCCAGCCGGCGTCGACGAAATAGTCGTGCCCGGTGATCATTCGTGCATCGTCCGATGCGAGGAACAGCGCCAGCGCGGCGACGTCGGAGGGCTGCAGGCGCCCGTCGAGGCATTGCGCCGCGACGATCTCGGCCTCGCCCTCGGGCGTGTACCATTGCTCCTGCCGCGGGGTTTGCACGTTGCCGGGGACGATCGTCGTGACGCGGATGTTGTCGCGCCCGAGATCGCGCGCGAGGCTGCGCGTCAGGCCCTCGATCGCCGCCTTGGCGGTCTGGTAGAGCACCAAATCGGGGAGCCCCAGATGCCAGCTGATCGATCCCAGGTTGAGGATCACGCCGCCGCCGTTCGCGCGCATGCCCGGCACCACCGCCTGCGCCGCAAAAAACAGATGGCGCAGATTGGTCGCCATGCGCTCGTCCCAATAGGCTGGCGTAACCTCGTCGATCGTGTGGCGATCGTCGCGCGCGGCATTGTTGACGAGGATGTCGATCCCGCCGAGCTCTGCCGAAATCGTCTTGATCGTTGCCGCCAGTGCGTCGAGATCGCGCAGGTCGCACTGATGGAAGCCGCCCGGCGCGAAGCGTGCGGCGGTCGCGGAACCCGCGTCGCTATCGACGTCGATGAAAGCGACGCGCGCGCCTTGCGCGGCGAACGCCTCGACCAGCCCGGCGCCGATCCCGCTGCCGCCGCCGGTGACCAGCACGCGCTTGCCGACAAGGCTCGGATAGACCGCACCGCTCACTGTGCGGCCCCCAGCAGGCCGCGCCGCGCGAGATTGGTCATCAGCGCGCCGATCCCCATTTCCCACGGTGCCGCATCGCGCGAGGTGACGACGCGATTGACCAGCCGACCGAGCCGCGCACTCTCGATCGCGACGCTGTCGCCGACCTTGTGGGTGAAGCCGCGGCCGGGCTCGTCGCGATCCTGCACCGGCGCGAACAGCGTGCCGAGGAACAGGATGAACCCGTCGGGATAATGATGCTCGCTCAGCGTCTGGCGGACGAGGTCGAGCGGGTCGCGGCTGATCTCGGCCATGTTGCTGGCACCGTCGAGGACATAGCCGTCCTCGCCCTCGATCCGCAGCCGCAGCTCGGCCGAGCGCACGTCGTCGAGGCCGAAGCCGGCGTCGAACAGCCTTACCATCGGCCCGAGCGAGCCCGAGGCATTGTTGTCCTTGGCCTTGCCGAGCAGCAGCGCCGAGCGCCCCTCGAAATCGCGCAGATTGACGTCGTTGCCGAGCGTCGCGCCGACCACCGTGCCGCGGCTGTCGACCAGCAGAGCGATTTCAGGCTCGGGATTGTTCCAGGTCGAGTCCGAGCGAATGCCGATCTCGGCGTCGGCGCCGACCGTGGCCAGCACCGGCGCCTTGGTGAAGACTTCGGCATCGGGGCCGATCGCGACTTCGAGATATTGCGACCACAGACCGTCGTCGATCAGCGCTTGTTTGAGCGCGGCAGCTTCGGGCGAGCCCGGCACGACCGCGCGGATCGACCCGCCGACGCGCGTCTCGAGCCGCTCGCGGATCGCGGCTGCGGCCGACGAATCGCCGCGCGCGCGCTCCTCGATCACGCGCTCGATCGCCGAGACCGCGAAGGTCACCCCGCATGCCTTGACGCATTGCAGGTCGATCGGGCTGAGCAGCGTGATCGCCGCCGGGTCGAAGCGGCCGAGCGAACGACCGCCGGCGCCGCTGAAATCGCCGGCCTCGACCAGTGCCGAGACCGTCGGATAGGCGCCGGCCATGTCGAACAGCTCGCCATGCAGCACGAGGATCGGGGAGGGACCATCGCTGGCGAGCATCCGCCCGACGAAGCGCCCGCTCGTCCAATCCGCGGCCAGCGCAGACGCGCCCGCGTTGCCAGTTTCCATCGTATCCGCTCCGAGCATTTTAAATCTGATAGCGCTATCAACCGAAGCGCTGGCAAGGAGTCAAGATTGTGTCGCGGGCTGCAGCGCGATCGTGCTGCGGCCCGCGCCGCGGATCAGCGCGCCGCCGCCGCAAAACGGTAGACGATGATGTTGCGATACTCCTGCCCGGGATCGAGGCGCGCCGAGCCCAGCGCCGGCTGGTTGGGCGTGTCGGGGAAGACCTGCGGTTCGAGCGCGAGGGCGTCGCCCTGGCGATAGGCATGGCCCGACTTGCCGACCGCGGTGCCGTCGAGAAAGTTGCCGGTATAGAGTTGCACGCCGGGCTGGTTCGTCAAAACTTCCATTGTGCGACCGGTGACAGGGTCGCTGACTCGTGCGGCCAGCCGTGGCGTCTTGCTGACGTCGCGCGCCAGCACATAATTGTCGTCATAGCCCTGGCCGAAGACGATCTGCGCGTCGCGGCCATCGCGGATGCGGCTGCCGATGACGGTCGCCGTGCGGAAATCGAACGGTGTGCCCGCGACCGGCCGGAGGCTTCCGGTCGGGATCAGGCTGCCACTGTCAGGCCAGCGTCGTGACGCGATCGCGCCCGCTGCGCTTGGCCTCGTACAGCGCGGCGTCGGCCTTGCGCAGCGCACCGCCGAGCGAGCCATAGTCGCGCGCGATCGCCAGCCCGCAGGAGAAGGTCACCGGCGTGTGCCGCGAACTGCCGACGCCATCCCGAGTGGGCACCAAGCGAAGCCGGTTCACGATCTCCGCGGCCTCGTCGAGATCGGTATCCGGCAGCAGGATCGCAAACTCCTCGCCGCCCCAGCGCGCCGCGACGTCCGAGCGCCGCAGCCCGCTTTCGAGGTGCATGCCGAACGCCCGCAGCACCTGATCGCCCTCGTCATGACCGAAGCGATCGTTGATCGCCTTGAAGTGATCGAGATCGATCATCGCGATCACCGAATTGCGGTCGTCGCGCAGCAACGGGCTGATCGCGTCGAGGAAACCGCGGCGGTTGCGCAGCCCGGTCAGGATGTCCTTCTCGGCGGCTTCGGTCAGGCGATCCATCCGCGCGGCGGTTTCGGCCGCGGCGATCGAGACGCCGGTCAGCAGTGCGCCGACCAGATCTTGCCCGCCGACGGAGACGGGATCGATCCGCTCGCCGCGCTGCACCGCGCGCAGCATCTCGGTTGCCCGCGCGATCGGCGCGAGCAGCGCCGACAGGCTCGCGATCGCCAGCACGGTGCCGATCAGCGTCGCGCCCAGCAGCGGGACGAAGACACGCCAATCCCACGCACCCAGCACCAGTTGCGTCACCAGGAAAGCGATCAGCGGAAGATGCACCGCTCCGAAGCAGACGGTGAACACGCGCAGCTGAAAACTGTGGGGGAACACGAACCGGGTCGCCTGGTAAAATCGCATCACATCATCCAACGCTGCACAATCCGAGAAAGCGCTATGCGGCGGATGTTGAACATTGGTTAAACCGTCCGCGTGGGGCTTTCGGACAGTCTGGCCATGCACAGGCTTTCGGCGGCGACAGAAGCAGCACGGATCGCACAAAATCAATCGCATTCGCGCGCGATCAGGGACTTTGACCACGCAGCGATGTCACGCGGAGATGGGGCGTGCTCATTTCACCATGACACGAAACTTGATCGAAAAGGTCGTTCCCGACAATTGCGCGCCGCTCGCCACCACGCGGATGTTGGTGACGCGCGCATCGTAGCCCGCGGCATCGGGGGAGGGGCGATATTTCCAGGTCGCGCCATTGTCGGCCGAGAAGCTCAAACTGTCGCCGTCGTCGGTGAACGACGTGAAGCTGTAGCTCAGCAGGCTCAGCCCGGCGGTGAATGCGACCGGGCCCGAATTGAGCAATCCATAATCGGCCACGCGCAACTTCGTGTTGGCGGGGATCGCATCGGTGAAGGTCATGCCGTTGACCGTCGCCAGCCCATTCGCCACCGGGTTGGTGATCGTTACGGTATAGTCGACCGCGGCGCCGGGCACCGCCTTGGGCGCGAGGTCCGCCTGCGGATCGCTGATCACCTGAGAGGTCTTGCTGACGGTCAGCGGCGCTGCGACCAGCGGCGCGGCGACAAACGTTGCGACCAGGGCGAGCAGTCGGCGGGCGAGGAGGGGGCGCATCACCGGCGGACTCCCAGCGCGCGCGCCGCCGCGCCGAGGAACGATTGTTCGAGCCGCAGCCGCAGCGTCAGATACGGCCCCTTGCGCGTCCAGCGCGCCGCCTCGAAATCACGATCCACAAACCCCGCCACATTGTACCCCGCCGTCACCCACAGCGCATTGGCCGGCGACACCCCGATCGAGGGACCGGCCGAGTAAGCCAGCGTCTTGCTCGTCCAGGCATGTTGCACGCTGACATTGCCGCCAATGTCGAAGTGCCGCCCGACATCCTTGCGCATTTCCACCCCGATCACGTCGATGAACCCGGCAATCGTCTCGTCGGCATAGCGCCCCCGCACATATTTCGCGCCGTAATACGCGGTCGCCACGAACCCGTGGCCGACGCCTTCGTTGCCGGTGCGATAGTTGAGCGCGAGATTGTTGATCGCGCGCGATGTCGTCTGGTCGCCTTGCGCGAAGGTCGGCACGGCGAGGCTGTTGTTCGACAGCGAGCCGATCCCCGCCGCCTCATGGCGCAGTTCGAAGCGTTCGAGCAGCGACCAGCGGCTGTCGAGCGGGCGCAGCACGAGCGCGAGGTCGCCTTGCGCCGAAGTGACCAGCGCACCGTTGGCCTGGCGGATGCGGTAGGCCTGGATGCTCGAGGCGAGCGTGTTGCCCGCGCCGAGCGCGCGCAAGAGGTTGCTCGTCAGCCCGACGCGCCGCTCGCCTTGGCCGGTGCGATATTCGAGCCGGCCGTTCCACGACCACAGCGGCGAGCGATAGGTCGCGCCGAGCGTGGTCGCGGTGAAATCGCCGTTGAGCCCGTTCTGCGCGGTCACCCCTCCGCCCGCCGCGAGCGGCTGGAACGGATTGACCGCGCCGGCCTTGGCCGCGGCGCCGGTGATCGTCTGGCTCGAATCGACCGTCGCGTCGATCGTCCAGCGCTGGCCCAGCGGCAGCGACTGGCTCAGCCCATATTGCGCGAAGCTGCGCGTGCCATTCTCGGCGAACTTGCCCTGGTTGAGCGTGGTCAGCAGATGCGCGCCGGCCCATGGCGCGAGATCGAAGCCGAGCCGCCCGGTATGCGCGGTGAAGGTCTTGCCCTTGGCATATTCCATGTCGCCGACGAGGCGCACGCTGTCGGTGATCCGCCACGTCGCGCCGAAATGCTGGCGTGCCGGGAAGTCGACGCTCGCCGGATCGCCGCCGAGCGCGACCTGGCCCTGCGCGTTGAGCGTCACCGCGCCGCCGAGAATGTCCTGCGACCCGCCAACCGTAAGCAATTGCGACTGGCGGCGCACCCCGTCGAGCCCGCGATCGGCGGCGATCTGCGCGCCGATGAAGGCGAGCCCGTTCGAGCGGCGGAATTCGAGCCGCGCATCGGCCGACAGGCGCCGCCCGCTGCCGACCAGGTCGCGCTCGTACCAGCCCGAGACCGTCGCCTGCAGCGCCTGCGTGAAGCGATAACGCGCGTCGATGCCGGTCTTCTGCGTTCCGGCCTCGCCGAAATTCTGCTGGCCGACGCCGTAGCCGTCGCTCTGGCGGTGATAATAAGCGAGGATGTCGGCGCGGCTGCCATGATGCTCGGCCTCGAACAGATAGGCCTGGCCGGTCTTGAGGCCCTGGCGCCCGCCGGTCGCCGCTTCGGCGCGGATCTCGGTGTCGCGCATCGGGCGAACGCGCAGGTCGACACCGGCGACGGTCGCCTTGCCGATCGATTCGTCGCGCAGCACGCTGGCGCCGAGCTCGACCTTGCCGAGCTTGACCGCCGCGCGGCCGCCGGCGGCGAGGCTGCGCGTGCCCTTTTCTGTCTCATATTCGACGACGATGAAGTTGGGGTTGAGCGCGCTGTCGCGGCTGAGGATCGGCTCGCGGAAGCGCAGCGTGCCGCCGACCGCGTCGATATCGTAGTCGATGTGGCGGACGAGCGTGCGCGTGTCGACGATCCGGTCCGAGCGATAGCGGTCGCGCGTCTCGATCCGCACCTTATCGCTGTTGGGGACGATGTCGCGCGCCGAGAGGCGATAGGGGCCCGACAGGCCATTGCCCTGGATTTCGTCGCGGCCGTAGAGCTGGTCGTCCTTGGCAGCAAAGGCGGTGGCGCGGACTCGGTCGGTGCCGAGCTCGGCCTTGAACCCGCTCATCGTGCGGCTATAGCGCATCAGCTTGGTGTCGGTCAGCCCGGTCTCGAAATCGCCGTACAGCGCGTAGAAGGAGCGGCGCTCGAGCCGCAGGTACAATTTGCCCTGCGTCGGGGCGTCGTACGCCTGCTGGGTGCCGTCGCCATAGACGGTGTAATAGCGGTTGGGGTCGATCACCCCGAGCAGCCCGCGATCGCGATCGACGCGGCGGTCGCTGTCGTAAGCGGCGGTCAGCAGCCACGCGCCCTTGATCCGTCCCTTGGCATAGAGTGCGAGCTGTCCGTCGGTGACGACGTCGTTGCGGCCCTTGCCGAGGCCCTTGGCGCGCGACAGCGTGTCGTAGCCGATCGTCCCGCGGCCGAAGCCGACGACGACCCACTTGCCCGCGGGGGCGCTCAGCCAGGTCTTGATCTCGCTGTCCTGCGTCAGCCCGTCCTGCTTGGTGGTGATGACGATCCGCACCGCACCCGGCTGGCGCGTCGGCTCGAGCGCGACGAAGGCAAGCCCGTCGTCGCCGACGACATGCGCGAGCGTCTTGACGCGCTCGATCCCGGCGAGCTGACGGCCCTGCTGCGCGCCGGCCTCCTGCGCGGCGAAATAGGGCGAATCGACGCGGTAGGGGACGGGGGTGCCGGCGCGGACCGGGTGGCCGTCGCGATCGGTCACGCGCACCGCGATCAGTGGACGGGTCATGCCGTCGGCGATCGGCCGCGAGACGTCGGCGGCGAGCGTCGCGCGCGACGGCATGTTGGCGTAATGCACGCTGCGCGTCAGCGTCGTCGCGACGCTGCCATCGGCGTTGAGCACGCGCGCTTCGAGCTGGTTGTCGCCATCGGTGAGCGCGAGCCCGGTCCAGCGCGACACCGCGACGCCGCGCGCCTTGTCGTCGTCGGTGCCGTCATAATTGAGCGGTTCGACCACCGCGCCGTTGAGCCGCAGCGCGACGCGCTGGCCGGGCGCATGCTTGATCACGGCGCGGACGACCGGCGCGCGCGGATTGTGATCGGCCTGCGGGAACAGCCAGTCGGTGCCGGGGGTCGCCGCGGCGAGCCAATCGTCGCGGTGGCCCGCCGCTATCGGATCGGCGAGCACGGTGATCGGCAGCGCATCGGCCGCATCAGCGGCGATCCCCGACGGCCGCAGCTGGAAATCGACGCGCTGGACGCCGCCGCCCTGGCCCTCGACGAAGCGCGACGTGGCGCTTCCGGCGGCGCGCGTGTCGCGGTCGCACGCGACGGGGAGATAGCTTTTCGGGATGCTCGCGGGGTCGATCTGGACGACGTGCGTGCCCGGACGGACGCCCTCGAAATGGTAGAGCCCGTCGCGATCGGTCAGGACGTAGCTGCCATCCTCCATCAGCAGGCGGATGTTGGCAATGCCCTTACGGCGGCGCGCCGGGTCGGCGCAATTGCCCTCGGTGATGCGGCCGATCAGCGTCAGTGCGTCGGTGAACAGCAATGGGCGGATTCGCACGGGTGCACTCGCCTCGTTGCTGCGCGAGAAACCGGGCGCCTGCGCGGTGGCGCGATTGACCGCCTCGCCGACGGGAGCTCCGGGCGTGATTTCAACGAGATAGGTGATGAACGTGCTCATGCCGGCAGCGAGGCTCGGCAGCGTGAAGCGCATCCCGCGACCATCGGGCGAAACCACCGCCTCGCTAGCACCGCGCGTCGAGCCGACCTTGTAGCGCAAGCCTTGCGGCAGCGCGTCGTCGATGCTGATCGTGCGCGCCGGCTCGGTGCCGATGCTGCGCAGGTCGAGCCGATATTGTACGAAATCACCCGGCGACGCCTCGCGGATCGAGGCGGTCTTCTCGATCAGCAACGCGCCGGTCCCGGCGGGGGGATCGACGGGCACGTCGACCTGCACCGGGGCGGCGCCGGCGACGGTGAAGGCGCGCCCGAACGATCCGTCGCCGATCAGGTAGGCGCCATCGGGCCCTTTCAGCGCGGCGATCGCCTCGGTCGACGCAGTCGACGGCGCGGTAAAGCCCGCGGGGGGCTCGACCTGGAGACGATATTGCCCGGCGGGCACGAGCGGAAAGCGGAATTGGCCGGGCAGGAAGGTGTAGACCGTCCCGCGCGCATCGGTGACGCTGCCGCCCGAGGTCACGCGGTTGGGATAGCGGCTGATCCCGTCGTCGCCGAACACCTGTGCCGCCGGCGCTCCGGTCGCGGCGTCGAGCAGCGTGACGGTCGCGCCGTCGATCACCGCGCCGGTCTTTGCGTTGAAGACGTAGCCGAGCGGATCGATCAGGATCGAATAGGTCGAGCCGAAGCTCGAATCGCTGCCCGCGAAGCTGAGCGTGATCGTGCCCTTGCGCAGGTAACTCAGGTCGCAGGCCGCGGTGGTCGCATCTTCCATCGCCGCGGGCACGCCGCCGGCGAAAACGCCGCTGTCGGGGGCCGTCTCGCGCAGCGTCACCGCGATCCCGCTGTCGCCGCGCATCACGTCGAGCGTCACCGTCTCGCTTCGCGTCGGATCGTGATTTTCCCCGGGCGCCTCGATCACCTGGATGAAGGGATTGTGCAGATCGAGCGATACCAGCGGCGGGGCGCGATCGAGCTCGTCGGCAGAAACGGGGGCGGTGCGGAAGGTGGGGGGCGCCCCTGGCAGGCACGCTTGGCCCGACAGGTCATAGCCGGGCGGCAAGCGGCGGAAACTGATCACCGTCGGCCGCTTGCTGCGGTCGAGCGTGACGGTGTTGGACGTGACGGTGCGCTCACGCCCCGGCGGTCCGACGAGGAGCGCGGCGGTGTTGCGGATCGTCGCCTGCGTCTGCGCGCGCACCGGGCTCGTGAACGAGCCGGCGATCGCGCACGCGAGGGCGATGCCAAGGGAAAGGCGGCGGAATCCAGCCATCGGGGTTCCATCCCCGGCGCGCATGAGAGGGGGGGGCGCGCGCCGGGGACGGATTCCTTACGCGGTCAGTTGATCGTGACGCGGAAGGAAGCTGCGAGCGGCACTAACGGTGTCAGAGTGCCCAAAGTCGCGCGGACCGTCGTACCGTCGAACGTGCCGGTACCGGTCTGGAGAAGGATGCAGGTGCCGAGCGGCCCGGCGGTGCCGAAGACGATCGAATTGGCAACGTAGGTGGTGTTCGCCGGGATCGCGTCGGCCAGGGTTACGCCGGAGGCGGTCCCCGGGCCGGCATTGCTCGCGGTCAGGCAATATTCGACCGTCGCGCCTGGGATTGCCTTGGGATTGAGCAGCAGATTGATCGGATCGGAAATGACCCGCGAGGTCTTGGCCAACGCAATCGCGGCATTGTCGATGACATATTGGTTGAAGGCGACCTTATGTCCGTCGCGGGCGCCATCGAGCGTCAGCAGCGGGCCGGCGGCATCGGCGAACACGATGTCGACGGCGTTGGGATTGTCGGCCGCGAGCGTCGAGGTCGCGACGAGGTCGGCCCCGAGGCCCGCCGAGCCGCCCGCCGCGACGACCGCGTTGAGTGCGACGATACCGTTGCGGATCCCGGCCGTGTTGGGGATGTTGGCGACGATGAAGACGTTGATCGTCGCGTCGGGCGCGAGCTCGTTGATGAAGGTCTGCGTGTCGGCGGCGTCATAGACGTGGTTGTCGTTCGAATCGACGAACACCCGCACCGTCGTCGGGGTGAAGTCACCGGTCCCGAGCAGCGGGATGGTCAGCGCAGTGGTCGACGCCTCGAGCCGGAAATCCTGGATCGCGTTGGTGTTGTTGGTGACGGTGAAGGTCGTCACCTGATCGTTGCTGCCGATCGCGACATAGGTCGGCGTGTTGACCGCCGCCACGGTGAGGTCGACCTTCTTATCGACCAGGAAGGTGGCGGCGTTCGAGGTGACCGACGCGGGCGATCCGCCGATCGAGTAGCTGACGGTCGCCTGGTTGGTGATGACCGTCCCCGATGTGGTGCCCGCGGGCGGCGCCGTCTGAGCAAAAGCCGGTGTCGCGCCCAAGGCCGCCAGTGCGGCCCCTGTCAGGAAGGTGACGCGCGTTCGATGTGACGACATGATATTCCCCTTGTTAATCGGCAGTTCGAAAATCACTTGAGGATGGCGCGGAACGCGAGCTTGCCGCTGCTACCGCCGGCGACTGGCGCGCCCAGGCGCCAGCGCACGACGCGCACGTCGGTGAGCGCGGCGGGGCGCAGCGTGCCGTCGGCGCTGCGCACGCGCAGTTGCCCGAGTGCGCCGAACGCCGAGCCATCTGTCGAGACTTCGGGAGCGGGGCTGCCCTCTGCCGGGCCAGCATATTGCAGTTGCGCGGGGATCGGATTGGCGACCACCACGCCGCTCGCGGCGACGCTGCCGGTGTTGCGATATTCGATGCGATAGACGATCCGGTCCCCCGGAATGATCTTTGCGGCGGGCATCAGCACGGTGCGTGTCGTACCGTCGGCCGCGGCCTGGCGCTGTTCGAGCAGGACCCTGGCGGTGATCTCGACCGGAGCAGCGAACGCCGGCACCGCAGCTGTCAGCGCGACGGCGCCGACCAAGAGTCTGGAAAACATCGGAAAGCTCCTCATTGGATGGTGACCTTGAACGTGACGGTGTGCGTGGCCGGGGCGGCGACGTCGCCGAGCGCGACGGCGATGCCAGCGGTGTCGACGCGGCCGGCGTCGGCATCGGCGGCATCCGAGAGGACCGTGCCGTCGAGGTTGAGGCTGCCGGCCACGTAGGTTGTGCCGGCCGGGATCGGATCGATCAGCCGCGCCGCGGGCGAGCGGCCCGATCCCGCGAAGGTCGCGACGATCGTGTAGGTGATCGTCGCGCCCGGGGTGGGGGTCGATGCGCCGTTGGGGCCCGCCACCGCTTGCGACTTGACCAGCGTGATCGCCTGATCGCCGCCGCTGCCGCCGCTGCCATCGACCACGGCGAGGGCGATACCGAGCGTGGCGGCTGCTCCGGTCGGGCCGGCGATCGCGTCGGCACCGCCATCGCCCCGTCCGGCGAAGAGCATGCCGGGCGCGCCCGATCCGGTCACGGCGGCCGCGCGGAGCGTCAGTGTGCCAGCCGTGCTGACGACGTTGCTGTGCAGCAACACGAGCAGCGCGAGCGACTGGCCCGCCGCGAGCGTCGGGGTGACGCCGGCTTGTGCGATCGCGAGATCGACCGCCGGATCGAATGCGCCATCGCCATTGCGATCGATCGCGAAGCCCTGGATCGTCGCGTCGATGCCGCTGAGCTGGCCCGCGAGGGCGAAGGCCTCGCTGCCATTGCCGCGATTGGTCAGCAGGAACGGGAGTGCGGCAATGCCGACCGGGATGGCGGCGGTCGGGCTGGCGGCTTGCAAGGCCACGTCAAGACGTTCGGCGACGGTGAGATGCGCGGGGTTCGACGATATGACGGTCTGCGCGGTATCCCGGCCGACGTTCAGCGTCGCGATATTGGTGATGACCGTACCCGCTTCAGCCGGCGATACTATAGTCTGGGCGCCGGCTGCATTAGAAGTGATGCCGGCCAAAGTGAAGACAGTTCCGATTACGCGGTGAACAGCACTCATTACCAATGGACTGCAGCGAAGCAGGACACGGCACTTCCCGACGTCTTCTCCACAAGATGTGGATCGACGGAGTGGGGGGCTGTTACCGGAAAGTGCCGTGCGCTTCGCATGGCACTGTATTAATTCGGACTATGAAAACAGGTTGTTACGTGTTCAAGCACGCCAAAGCTGGATTATACGCAGTAATCGTAGGCGTCGAACGATCGTTTCGGCTTATTTCTCGGAGATGTTACGAAGATTGCTTCGACTTTGTGTATTTTGGCGCACCGAGGCCATGTCGCCCAGCGATGCGCCGTGCATCGATTCAGTGTCGCTGCTGGTCGAGCAGCATGACTGCGATCACCGCGCCCTCGGTCGCATATTCGCCGCGCAGTTCGACGATCGACAGGCGAACGGGAAGTTCGAGCCCCGAATTGGCGAAGAGGCAGGTATCGATGCGGGCGGGGCCCTCGTGACGGAACACCGTTTCGAGCGCGTCGTGAAACGCGACGCGGTTGCGCGGCACCACGATCGTCGAGAATTTGACGCGCCGCATCGCGTCCTCGCTTAGCCCGAGCAGGTCGCACAGTACGCGATCGACGCCCTCGATCATCTCGCGCGGGGAAATGCGCGCATGGCCGAGGCGCCCATCAACCCCGACTGCCTCGATGATCGCCTGCTTCACGTCGGCCGATCTGTTAGCCTCGACGTCGCCGGTAATGTCGCGAAAGAAAATTGCGGCGCCCTCATCGACCGGAAAGGTCTCCATATGGAGCCAGATGCCGGGTTTCGTTACCGAAGGAACATCGGTCGCCGATCGTTCGCCGAAGGACAGTGTCCGTGCGATGTTGCGCAACGCGAACGACTCCTTGAGCTTGGGAATAGCCCGGTCGAGCGGCGCGCCCTGCAACTCGGTCGAGCTTAATTTGAAAAAGTCGCATGCCGCGGCATTGGCCCGCCTCACAATGAGATCCTGGTCGACGATCACGACACCGTCGCGAAATCGGTCAAACAAAGCATTCATGCTGGAATAGGCGCTGTCCGACTGTTGCGGTAGTCTGGCATCGCTGGAGATTTCTGCGAACGCGCGTGACGACAACAGAACATGCGTGTCACGACCGTGGTTGGTGATGGTAACGGGTGTCTCACTCGCGCGCTCGCGCCAGATCCCGAAGCTACGCACGAAATCCGCCGCGGACACACGATGGGCGGGAACAATATCTGACAACATGCCGTCACACTCCCTTTAAGCAACGCTACCAATAGAAACAATGATACTATAATAGGTTGCATCATGCGCACAAATTACGACTATGCGCTAGGCCTGTCTTAATGTGCGCTGCAGCATCTGATTGAACGGTGCGACGACTTGACGCTGTGAAAGACAATTATATTAAGTTATTGATAAATAACATCAAACTCTGAAACTTCTGCCGCGCGCTTGGCTGCGGGGCCGGCTGACCCATCCAGAAAAGGTTCAATACTTACGGGAACGCACGATTCCGTGCGAACCAGCCAAGCGTCGCTCGTGCATTTTTTTGCGGAAATTCTGTAGATCGTATAATGTTTTAGCTTCGGGGCGCCGCAGCGAAGGCTTCGGCGGCATGTAGCGTCACCAGATCGCATCATCGCTGCCGATCGCTCCCGGCGGTGTCGCCGTCTGTTATGGCCAAATTACATATTTTATGAAGTAAAGGCGGAACGGTCGCTCTATCTTTACTTTGTCTGTTAACCGAATGAACGTTGCAATCGATTGATGCGGCGTCACCGGCCCTTTCCCGATGGCGGGTTTCGAATTGGCCTCGCCTGGTCTACGCGCATATGCAGCCGCGCAAAGGGAGCATCCATTATGTCCGCAAGCAAGCAGAGCGGCTCGAACTTCGTCATCATCGCAGCGCTGGTCGCCAATCTCGGGATCGCGGTCGCCAAGTTCATCGCTGCCGCGCTGACCGGGTCGTCGTCGATGTTGACCGAGGGCTTCCACTCGGTGGTCGACAGCTTCAATCAGGTGCTGCTGCTCTACGGCCAGCATCGTGGCCGCCGGCCGCCCGATCAGGCGCATCCGTTCGGCTACGGCCGCGAACTGTATTTCTGGAGCTTTGTCGTCGCGATCCTGATCTTCGCGGTCGGCTCGGGCGTCTCGATCTATGAAGGCTGGGAGCATTTCAAGCATCCCGAACCGCTGCGCGACCCGCTGATCAACTATATCGTCCTCGCCGTCTCGTTCGCGCTCGAGGGCGGCTCCTGGTTTTTCGCGATCCGCGAATTCGCCGCTGCCAATCGCGGGCGGAACTGGTGGGTTGCGGTACGCCAGTCGAAGGATCCGGCGGGCTTCATCGTGCTGTTCGAGGATTCGGCGGCGCTCGCCGGGCTGATCATCGCAGCGGTCGGCGTAACCGCGAGCATGCTGCTCGACGATCCGCGGATCGACGGCATTGCCTCGATCGTGATCGGGCTGGTGCTGGGCATCGTCGCGGTGCTGCTGGCGCGCGAGGCGAAAGGGCTGCTGATCGGCGAGGGGGCCGATCCCGAGATCGTCGCCAAGGTTCGCGCGATCGTCGATCGCCGGCCCGAGATCACCGCGGTCAACCACGTCCGCACGATCCACACCGCGCCCGAGAGCATCTTCGTCGCGATCAGTGCCGATTTCCGCGATTCGCTGACGATGGGTGAGGCCGAATTGCTGATCGAGCGGATCGAGACCGAGCTGAAGGCCGCCGAGCCGATGCTGTCGTCCATCTATATCCGTCCCGAGCGGCGCGAGGACGCCGCGGTCCTGCCGACGGCGCCGACGGACTGAGCCGCGCGGCGGATCAACCGCGCCGGGCGGGAACGATCTCGACCACGTCCAGCAGCGATTCGAAACGCGGGCGCGGCAGGACCAGGCGCCAGCGACGCGTGCCGATGCGCTCGACATAGCCGGCGAGGTCGCGGTTGATGTCCTGCCCGTAGTTGAGCGGCTTGGTCTCGTCGCCGAGCACCATCGTGCCGAGAAAGACGCTGCGCGCCGCCGAGTCCGGATAGACCAGCCCGACCGGTCGCTGCGCCCCCGAGACCTTGTAGAGCGCCGAGACGCTGCCCTCTGCGGTGACGTGGCAATCGACCGCGGGATAGGCCGTGACGTTGCGCATCGCGGTGCCGTTCGCGCCGAGCTTGATCACGCGGCAGCGATAGGCGCCTGGCGGCGGCGTCGCCTCGGACAGCGCGCGATCGGGATCGAACAGGTCGGGGTCGCTCGCGATCACGGCGGCGTTGGCGCTGGTCGAGACCTTGGCCAGCGCATCGATCCACGCCTGTCGCCATCCGCGCAACCGACGCCGGTCGGCGACGGTAGCAACGCGCCGCCAGTCGGTCGCATCGGTCGGCAGGCCGACCAGCGCGCGGGGCGACGCGATCCGTGGCTGGATCGTCTGCGTCGTCTTACCGCCGCAACCGCCGAGCAAGCCGAAGGGGAGCGCGCACAGCGACGACCCCAGGATCTGGGCAAATATCTTCAAGGAAACCGTTCTTTCGTTGCGACCTGAGCCCAACGACCCACGGCTCGGCAAGGTTGCAAAGATCGGGTGCGGCCGCGTCAGCCGGCCGTCCAGCCGCCGTCCATCGAGAGGTTTGCGCCAGTGATTGACGCGGCCTCGTCGCGGCACAGGAACAAAGCCAGCGCGGCGACCTGTGCCGGCGTAACGAATTCCTTGGTCGGCTGCGCCGCCAGCAGCACGTCATTGAGCACCTGGTCGCGCGTCAGCCCGCGCGCCGCCATCGTGTCGGGGATCTGGCTCTCGACCAATGGCGTCCAGACATAGCCGGGCGAGATGCAGTTGACCGTGATGCCATCGGTCGCGGTTTCGAGCGCGATCGTCTTGGTCAGGCCGGCAAGGCCGTGCTTGGCCATGACATAGGCCGACTTGTTGGGGCTCGCGACGAGCGAATGCGCCGAGGCGGTCGAGATGATCCGGCCCCACTTCGCCGCTTTCATCAGCGGTACGGCGGCCTGCATCATGTACCAGGCCGAGTTGAGGTTGATCTTGATGATCGCCTCGAACTTGTCGGCGGGGAAATCCTCGATTTTCGCGACGTGCTGGATGCCGGCGTTGTTGACGATGATGTCGGGCCCACCGAGCTCGGCATGGCAGCGCGCGACGAGCGCGGCGATCTCTTCGGGCTTAGTCATGTCGGCGGCATCGTAGAGCGCGCGGGCGCCACTGGTCGCTTCGAGCTTGGCGCGCTCCGCCTCGATCGCGGCAGCATCGCCGAAGCCGTTGATGACGACGCTGGCGCCCTCGGCTGCGAAGACCTTGGCATATTCGAGCCCGATGCCCGAGGTCGAGCCGGTGATGATGGCAGTCTTGCCCTTGAGGAACATGGAACTCTCCGTGATGGTCAGGGAAGGGGGATGCGTTTGACGGTGAGATCGAACGAGGCGCTCTTGCCCGTCTCGATATTCTCGGCGACGAGTTGCGCATTGGCCATCGTCTCGGCGACGGCCTCCTGGCCGGCCTCCCAATGCTCGCGCATCGTCCGGGCGGAAAATTCGAAGTCGCGGCTGCCGCCCTCCCACGCATTGGCGCGGTAGATGAGGTGGACGAGGTTGACCGGATCCTCGTTCGATTGCGCGCGCAGCGCCATGACGTCAGGATCGTCGTGCAGCGCAGTCGGCAGCTTGGCGAGCACGCGCCGGGCGAGCTCACGGTCCTTGCGGATCCGCATCACCTGGTCGGAGACCTGGCGCGTGCGGCTCGAGAAGCGGATCTCTTTTTCGCGCGCCATCACGTCCATGATCGTGCGCGGGCGCTCGGTTGCGGCGGGGAACAGATCGATCTGGAAGGCGAGCAGGGCGCCCTGCTGGTGGTCGAGCACATGCGTCAGCGGGGTGTTCGACACCGGGCCACCGTCCCACCACAGCCGCCCGTCAATTTCGATCGGCGGGAGGCCGGGGGGCAGCGCACCTGACGCCATGATGTGGCGCGCGTCGATCACCGTATCGGTGGTGTCGAAATAGCGGAAATTGCCATTCTCGACATCGACCGCGCCGACCGACAGGCGGACTGGGCCGTGGTTGAGCAGATCCCAGTCGATCAGCGAGTCGAGCGTCTCCTTGAGCGGCGCCGAATCGTAGTAGCTCATCGCTGCGGGCGTGCCCGGCGCGGCGAACATCGGTGACACCGTGCGCGGGCGGAAAAAGCCCGGAACCCCCGTCGCCAGCACGAAGCCGGCCGACCATTCGTGGAGAAATTCGCGGATCCGGTCGTCGGGGAAGATCGGGAAGCTCGGTAGTGCCGAGGTCATCTTGTCCCAGAAGATATTGAGCCGTTCGACCCGCCGCTCGGGCGGGTTGCCCGCGACGATCGCGGCGTTGATAGCGCCGATCGAGATGCCCGCGACCCAATCGATCTCGATCCCGCTCGCCGCCAGCCCCTCGATCACGCCGGCCTGATAGCTGCCGAGCGCACCGCCGCCCTGCAGGACCAGCGCGACGCAGTCGGGGAGGGGAAGGGCCTTCGCCTTGCGCTTCGGCCGGATCGTGTCTGCGTCTGCCATCGCCCCGACATGCGCGACTTGGCGGTCGCGATCAACACCGGCTTGCAACAACTGCGGCCGCCAAGCATTCATGCCGCAGCGGCAACGACCCCGGGAAGTGACACGATGCGCCTCGACGATTTCGATCCCAATATCAACGTCGAGGACCAGCGCGGCCAAGGCGGCGGCGGTGGCTTCGGTGGCGGCGGCGGGCTTTTGCTCGGGCTGGTGCCGATGGTGTTCAGCCGGTTCGGCTGTGGCGGCGTCGCGATTCTGCTCGCTGTGCTGTTTTTCTTCGGCGGCGGTCTCGGCATGCTCGGCGGCGGGAGCCAGTTGTCAGCACCGACCGAGCAAGTCGGCCAGCCGAGCGGCGGCAAGGGTGCCGCGGCGAGCTGCACGGTCAATGCCGAGAGCAAGGCGGCGTGCAACGCGTTCAGCTCGGCCGACAAGACGTGGGGCTCGATCTTCCAGCGCGAAGGCAAGCAGTTCCAGCAGCCCAAGCTCGTCTTCTATGGCGGCAATGGCCGCTCGGGTTGCGGCGCGGCGCAGAGCGCGATGGGGCCGTTCTACTGCCCGCGTGACCAGGGCATCTATCTCGACACGAGCTTCTTCGCCGAGCTCGCCAATCGCTTCGGCGCGAAGGGCGATTTCGCGCAGGATTATGTGATTGCGCACGAATTCGGGCATCACATCCAGAATCTGCTCGGCACGTCCGATCAGGTCGCGTCGATCCAGCAGCGCGGCAGCCAAGTCGAGGGCAACCAGGCCTCGGTCAAGCTTGAGCTGCAGGCTGATTGCTATGCCGGCGTGTGGGCCGCGCAGAATAAGGATCGGCTCGAAAATGGCGATATCGAGGAAGGCATGACCGCCGCCAATGCGATCGGCGACGACACGTTGCAGAAGCAGTCGCAGGGCCGCGTCGTGCCCGACAGCTTCACGCACGGGACGTCGGCGCAGCGGATGGCGTGGTTGCGCAAGGGGCTCGAGAGCGGCGACCCTGCGCAATGCGACACCTTCTCGGGCGCGCTCTGAAGCGCGCGATGCCCTCTCCCGCGGTCGCGGGAGAGGGCAAGCATAGGTTTCGGTCGAGTGCTCATCTAAACCCGTTCGGGCTGAGCTTGTCGAAGCCCTGCCCTCAGCAGGCGGAGTGTTTACCTGCTGAGAGGTGCCCTTCGACAGGCTCAGGGCGAACGGGGGTGGGACACCTGAGCGTTTACAGCTTTACCAGCATCTTGCCGGTGTTCCCGCCGCTGAACAGCGCGAGGAAGGCATCCGGCGTCGCCTCGAGGCCGTCGAACACCGTCTCCTGGTTCTTGAGCTTGCCCTCGGCGAGCCAGCCCCCCATCACGCGGTAGAATTCATCGGCCTTGTTCATATGGTCGCTGACCAGCAGCCCGGTCATGCGGATCCGCATCCCGATCAGCCGCGCGAGATAGCGCAGTTCGGTCGGCTTCGACGAATTGTAGACGTCGATCATCCCGCAGATCGCGAAGCGCGCGTGGAGGTTGCCGGTGGCGAGCGCGGCATCGAGATGGTCGCCGCCGACATTGTCGAAATAGACGTCGATGCCGTCCTTGCCGAGCCCCTGCAGCGCGGCGAGCAGCTTCTTCACCAGCGGCCCCTCGCTCTTATAATCGATCACCGCGTCGGCACCGAGATCGGTCACCAGCGCGCATTTGTCGGCACCGCCGGCCGAGCCGATCACCGTCATCCCGCTGGCCTTGGCGACCTGCACCACGGTCGAGCCGACCGCGCCGGCGGCGGCGGACACGAACACGACGTCGCCGGGCTTTGCCTCGGCGACATGCAGCAGGCCGAAATAGCCGGTCATCCCGGGCATGCCGAGCAGACCAAGAAATTGTTGTGGCGGTACGCCGAGGTCGGGGAGCTTCTGCACCTGCTTGGCGGGGAGCACGGCTTCGTCGCGCCAGCCGAGCATGTGCTGGACGAGATCACCGACGGCCAAGCCCTCGGCGCGGCTCTCGACCACTTCGCCGATCGCGCCGCCCTGCATCGGATCGCCGAGCACGAAGGGCGGAACGTAGGATTTCACGTCGTTCATCCGGCCGCGCATATACGGATCGACCGAGAGAAAACGGTTGGCGACGCGCACATCCCCGTCGCCGAGCGCGGCGGTGGGCGTGTCGATCAGTTCGAAATCGCTCGCAACGGGCATGCCGTTGGGGCGGGATTTCAGGGTCCAGGCACGAGTCATTATAAGCCTCCTCATCAAATTCGAAGGTGGGGTATGCCGATGCGCGAGCGTTGGCAACGAAAAAGCCCCTCTCCCGCGGGCGGGAGAGGGGCTCATTCACGAGCGCGGACGCTCAGCGCTTACGATGTGCGCGACGTGCTCCAGCTCGACGCCTGGCTCGTCGTGCCGACTTCCTGGTCCTTGTGCGACCCGTCCTCGTTGAAGAAGGCCTGGTTGCGTTCCTCGTCGCGCCAATGCGCCTTGGCGTCATCGGCGGTCTTCGAGATCGTCACGCGGGTGTCGACCGAGTGGAGCCAGCGCGACGGGATCGAATGGTGGCGGCCACCGGCATCGGCATCGGTCTTGGTGAGGATGATGCGATCGCCACGCACCTTGTCGACCGTCCCGACATGCGCGCCGTCCGAGCCGACGACTTCCATATGCTCGGTCACCTGCGACAGCGAGCCGCGCTGGGTCTGGCGCTGGTTGCGCCACGTGCCGAATTCACTGTCGAACTTGGTGCGATTCTCCTGGCGATACTCGTCATAATCGCGGTCGAGCGCCTCGATCTGCGTGCGGCGCCAGTTGTGATAATGGTCGTCGCCGTGCGAGGTGCCATAGCGCTGCTCGTCATAGCGCGCGTCGAGATCGCGGCGACGGTTCGCCTCATCGTCGCCGAACCAGGAGCGGACTTCGTCGCCCGCACGGTCGAAGAAGCCGCGCTCGTCATAGTCGTAGCCCTGCGGCTGGCGTCCGTAGCCCTGCTGGCCGCGGTTCCCCTGCGATCCGCGGTCCTGCTGGGCGCGGTCTGGCTGGAAGCGATCGCGGTTGCCGTACATGTCGGGGCGACCATAATCGCGCGCGCCGTAGCGATCATCCTGGCTGCCGCCCTGGCGATAGCCGCTCTGGCTGTAGCTGCCCTGGCTGGCGTTACCCTGACCATAGCTGTCCTGACCCTGGAAGCCGCCGTCACGGCGATAGCGCGACGCGCGCTCGTTTTGGCCGTCGTCGCTATACCGGTCGCGCTGGCCGAATTCGTCGTACGCGCCCCATGGCTGGCTGTCGCCGCGCCCGCCGTGATCACGATTGGGGTCGCGGTTGGATCCGTAGCTGCCGCGGCCATAGTCCTGGCGCTGGTCGCGATCGTCATACCCACCCGAGCTGTTTCGGGGATAGCGTTCATAACCCATGATAACGTCCTCCTGAGACGGTGAGGCCGCTCCGCACGCGGTGCCGCGTGTCGATGTGGCTGGGGCTAAAAGCG
Source organism: Parasphingomonas frigoris (assembly GCF_036663815.1). NCBI lineage: Bacteria > Pseudomonadati > Pseudomonadota > Alphaproteobacteria > Sphingomonadales > Sphingomonadaceae > Parasphingomonas > Parasphingomonas frigoris. Next base: position 31,495 of record NZ_JAXOJQ010000001.1, read on the forward strand.
CAGGAAAAGCCTATCCGTTCCGTTCGTTACGGGCGCGACGAAACGGACCGGCGCATCGCGCACGCGCTTGGTCGCAGCGAAAAGCGCGGTGACCGGCGGTGGTGTGTTGCGTCGCTGAAAAAGCGTCGCTATGGCGGAATCTCCGCCCGGACGGCGGTTCGGCGTGGTGCGGGGCTGTAGCTCAGATGGGAGAGCGCTGCAATCGCACTGCAGAGGCCAGCGGTTCGATTCCGCTCAGCTCCACCACGCCTTCTCCGAGCTGAGCGCCGACCGACGTGCCGAGCCGTGGACCCTATCGGCCGGTCGACCATTCAGGCATCATGTCCGTCATGTCACCCGCCGATCGCCTGTCCCGCCCGCTCAAGGGGTTGATCGTCGGGCAGGTGCGCGCGCTGTTCAACGACAAGACGCGCGGCGAAAAGCCGGTCGAGCGCCGCATGGACGCGCTGTTTCCGCCCGATTCGGTCGCCTGGCGCGTGCATGGGGACGTCACGACGATGCTGGTCGGGGGTATCGCTGCGCTGCTGCTGCAGATGCTCCACCCAAAAGTGCTCGCCGGCGTGTGGGACCATTCGGGCTTTCGTGACGACATGCAGGGGCGCCTGCGCCGGACCGCACGCTTCATCGCGGTGACGACCTTCGGTGCGCCCGATGATGCCCGCGCGATGCTCGCCAAGGTGCGGCGGATCCACGACCATGTCGGCGGCACGCTGCCCGACGGTACGCCGTATCAGGCGGGCGATCCCGCGCTGCTCGCCTGGGTGCATGTCTGCGAGGTGCTGAGCTTCCTCGACGGCTGGATCCGCTATGGCGAGCCGTCGATGCGCCGCGCCGACCAGGACCGCTACGTCGCCGAGATGGCGCGGATCGCCGAGCCGCTCGGCGTGTCGCCGATCCCGCATACCCGCGCCGAGGCCGAGGCGATTCTCCAGTCGATGCGCGGCGACCTGCGCGTCGATGCGCGCACGCGGGACGTCGCCACGGTGCTGCTCGGGCAGCCCGCGCCGTCGCTCGCCGCCGGGCCGTTCCAGGCGATCACGCTGCAGGCGGGCGTCGACCTGCTGCCCGGGTGGGCGCGGACGATGCACGGGCTTGCGCAGCCGGGGCTGGGTGTCCCGCTGATCCGCGCCGGTACCTTCGGCGTCGCGAGCACGTTACGCTGGGCGTTCCGGACATGAGCGAACCGATCCCCGCCGCGACGCTGGTGCTGTTCCGCGAGGGGGAGGGGGCGCCGGAGCTGCTGTTCGTCGAACGGTCGAAGGCGATGGTGTTCGCAGGCGGCGCGCTGGTCTTTCCCGGTGGGCGGATCGACCCGGGTGACCGCGCGCTCGCGCTCGAACTCGGCGGCGACCCCGACGACACCGCCGCCCGCATTGGCGCGATTCGCGAGACGATCGAGGAGGTTGGCGTGGCGGTCGGCCTGCCGGCGATCGCGCCGACGACGCTGGCCGCGTTGCGCGCCGGGCTCCATGCCGGCGCGACGTTCGGCGCGATGCTGCGCGATCTCGGTCTTGCGCTCGATCCTGCGGCGTTGACCGGGTTCGCACGGTGGGTGCCGGCGCATGCCGAACGGCGGATCTTCGATACGCGCTTCTACCTTGCGCGCCTGCCGGCGGATGCGCCGCCGGCGGTCGTCGATGATACCGAGAACGTCCACGTCTTCTGGTCGAGCGCACAGGAGGTGCTCGCGGCGGCGGATGCGGGGTGGGCGAAGATCATCTTTCCGACGCGGCGCAACCTCGAGCGGCTCGCGCAATTCGGTAGTTTCGACGAGGCGGTCGCGCATGCCGCGGCGCACGCGATCCGCACGGTCACGCCGTGGATCGAGGAACGCGACGGGGTCGAGCATCTCTGCATCGCCGACGACCTGGGGTATCCCGTCACCTCGGAGCCGCTCGGACGCGCGGTTCGGGGGTAGGCTCGCGCCCGCGATCACGCGGGCGCCATGCTCAGTTCGGCAGCGCTGCCGTCTCGACCTTCTCGACCCATTTGGGGAAGAATGCCGGCTGGCGGTTCGACCAGCCCGACGCGGTCGCCGCGGCTTCGCTGATCGACTGGAGCAGCGTGCGCCGCATCTCGGGATGGAGATGCGGGAGCGCCGCCGCCGAACAGAAGGCTGCCGGCAGCCATGGCCGCACCTCGGCGCCGACGAGGCGTTCGTAGAGAAAGCGGTAAGCCGAGAAGGTGGTGAGCCGTCCCTGGCCGAGATCGAACGCGGTCACCGTCATCAACGAGGCGAGAAACGGTTCGATCGCGTCGAGGCCGCTATCGTCGGGGAGCAGGGCGCGGATTTGCGGGAGCCGGGCGTAGAGCCGGGCCTGGGCGCGGATGCTGGCGGCTTCGACGACATCGCGCGACCAGCGTTTCATCGCATCGTCGCGATCGAGGCCGACATCCAGCGAGCGGCGGACATAGCGTTGCGTCGCGGATGCGAAGCTCGCAAATTCCTTCATCTCGGCCAACGACATCGCCCCAGTGGCCGGCTTCCTTTGAGAACCCATCACGTCACCCCGCGCTACAAGTGCAGTCGGACAACGATGCGCCCCAAGGCTTTACGCTATGGTTAACGCGCCGTCGTCCGGCGGATACAAGCGACCACGTTTTGTGGTGCGACGCAACATACCTTGCGATGAACGGCGTGGGAATATCGGGAAAAGACCTAAGGTGCGGCGATTACGCAAGATTAGCGCGATCGCCGCGTTCCTTCAGGCCTTATTGGCGAGTGCCGCCTCGGCATCGGGGTCGAAGCCCGACGATTTCGGCGCGGTATCATTGTCGCCGGGCTTGCTGGTCGAGGGCGGATCGGACGCGTCCATCGATTCGTCGAGCGCATTGTCGCGCGCCGCATCGGCACTCTTGGGATCGCGCTCGAGTCGCTTGGCAATCGACTCGTCCTGCCCGGCATTCTGCCGTGGATCGTGGATGTCGTGGCCCTCCTCGGGCTCACCCGGGGCAACCGAGATGCCGTCCAAGGCCTTTTCGTCGACCAGCTTGGTATCTTCGGTCATTGTCGCTCTCCTGAAATGGTCCAGCAACAAAACGATCGAGCGGGCTACGGTGTTCCGTCAGCCCAGGCGCGTGACCGAAACAGTCTGCTGGTTGAAGGTCGCGGTGCCGAACACCGTCATGAAAGCGATGTCGGTCGCATCACGACCGACCGCGACGCGGACGAGGTCGGCGCACGACGCCATCCGCGTCGCATCGATCAGGTGCCATGCCCCGCCGATCCACACTTCGGCAACGGCATGGAAGTCGGGTGGATCGACGCCGGGCGCATAGGCCGAAACGCAGCGTGCGGGGATTCCGCCGGCACGCGCCAGCGCGACGAGCAGGTGCGCATAATCGCGACAGACGCCGCGCCGCTCGGCGAAGGTCATCATCGCGGTGGTGGTGCCGGTCGACGTGCCGCACGCATAGGTCAGATGCCCGGCGACCCAGTCGCTCAATGCGGCGGCGAGCGGCCCGGCGGTGAGACCGGGAAACTCCTGCTGGACGAAGCCTTCGAGCCGATCCGATTCACAGTATCGGCTGGGCAGGAGATAGGGGATCGTCTCGGGCGGCATCAGCCGGATCGGCGTGTCGCCGAGTGAGGCGAAGGCGATCGGCGTGCGCACGACCTCGACGATCGCGCGATAGTCGGCGCGGAACGGACCTGTCGCGCGCGCCCAGCAGCGCTGTCCGATGCCGTCCTCGCCCGGCACCGCACGGATCGGATCGTTGCTGTAGACGCGCAGGTCCTGCAGCTCGAGCCGCTGGTCCGGACCCTTGGCGGCTTCGACCAGCAGCAGCACGTCGGCTGCGCCATCGATGGTGTAGGCGAGCGTGACGTCGATCGCGAGGCGCATTCGCTATGGTCCGGGCAAAAGAAAAGGCCCGACGGAGCGATCCGTCGGGCCCGATCAAGGAGGGTAGGCGAGCGCTTAGTTGCGGTTCCCGAACAGGCGCAGGATGAACAGGAACATGTTGATGAAGTCGAGATACAGCGTCAGCGCCGACATGATCACCGTGCGCGATTCATCCTGCGTCCCGGCGACATGCGCGTACATGCTCTTCACGCGCTGCGTGTCGTAAGCGGTGAGCCCGGCGAACAGCAGCACCCCGACGATGCTGATGACCAACGTCATCACGCTCGACTGGAAGAACAGGTTGAGCAGGCTGGCGACTATCAGGCCCACCAAGCCCATGATCAGGAACGTGCCGAACGCCGACAGATCGCGCTTGGTGGTGTAGCCGTAGAGGCTGAGACCTCCGAACGCCGCAGCCGTCGCGAAGAAGGCCTGTGCGACCGACGCGCCCGAATAACGCAGGAACACCGTCGAGAGCGACAGGCCCATCGCGACCGCGAAGCCCCAGAACATTGCCTGCAGCGTCGCCGGCGACATGCGCTGCGCGCCGAAGCTCATGCCGAAGACGAAGCCGAGCGGCGCGAGCATGATCACCCAGGCGAGCGGCCCGCCACCGAGCAGCACGCGTGCTGCCGGCGATTCCATCCCGCCCCACGAAAAGGCCATTGCGACTACCCCCGTCAGCAGCACCGCCGACAGCATGTAATTGTAGACCGACAGCATGTAGCTGCGCAGCCCGGCATCGTAAGTGGCCGTGCCAACGGTCCCGGCCGTCTGGAACGCGGATGCGCTCGGACGGGGATCAGACCAGTTTGCCATTGCGAAAAGCTCCTCAAGACCGGCCAAGTGCCGGATCACTGCAATATCGGCCCTCGACGAGGGCATTTCAAGCGAATCCGCAGGACGGTTTCGGGCGGATCGCGCGACAGCATCACTTTGTAACAATGCGCCGGAGCCCAGCCGGCGTGCGCACGCTCGGTTTGCCTCCGCTGCCGCCGCGCCGGAACCCGGTCGAAATCGCTTTCGTATTTCCGGTATGCTCTGCTAGGCCAGGTGGCAGAGCAGAAAATGCCGAGAGGAACGATCGATGGCCAGCCTTCCGTCCGCAGGGCAAGCGCGCGCGCCCGCTTATGCCTGGTATGTTCTGGGGGTCCTGTTCCTCGTTTACGTGCTGAATTTCGTCGATCGGCAGATCATCTCGATCCTTGCCGAGGACATCAAGCGCGACCTGCATTTGAAGGATGAGGATCTCGGCTTCCTCTATGGCACCGCGTTCGGCGTGTTTTATTCGTTGTTCGGGATTCCGCTCGGCCGGCTCGCCGACAATTGGCACCGGGTCCGCTTGATGACGCTCGGGCTCGCCTTGTGGTCTGCGATGACGGCGTTTTCGGGGATGGCGCGCAGCGGCGGGATGCTCGCCGGCGCGCGGATCGGCGTGGGGGTGGGCGAGGCGACGGCGAGTCCGTCGGCCTATTCGCTGATCTCGGACTATTTTCCCAAGCGGCTGCGCGCGACCGCGCTCGCGATCTATTCCTCCGGGCTGTACGTCGGCGGCGGTCTCTCGCTCGGCATCGGCGGGCTGATCGTGCAGCGCTGGAACCAGGCCTATCCAGGCGGCGGACCGTTCGGGCTGCACGGCTGGCAGGCGGCGTTCATGATCGTCGGGGTGCCCGGGCTGCTGCTCGCCTTGCTGATCGCGACGCTGCGCGAGCCGATCCGCGGCGCGGTCGAAAACCTGCCCGAGCCGCCGGCGCATCCGGCGCCGTTCAAGGCGTTCCTCGGCGAACTGGTGACGATCCTGCCGCCGCTGACGCTGATCGGCGCGGCGCAGGGCGGGGCGCGGGCGTTGCTCGTCAACCTGCTCGGGCTCGGCGTGGTGGTCGGCGCGGTGTGCGTCCTGCTCGCCTTTGGCGAGCCGTGGCCGCAATGGGTCGCGATCGGCATCGGAGTCTATGCGGTCTTCTCGTGGGGCTGCGCGCTGAAGCGGCGCGATCCGCCGACCTTCCGGCTGATCGTCGGCAATCCGGCGTTTCTCTGCGTGGTCGTCGCCTACGGTCTCAACGCCTTCGTCAGTTATGCGGTGAGCTTCTGGGCCTCGCCTTATGTGCTGCGCACGCTGCACGAGACGCCCGCGCTGGCCGGGCTGATGGTCGGCTCGAGCGGAGCGCTCGGCGGGTTCCTCGGCGTCACGCTCGGTGGGATCGCGGCGGACCGGTTACGGCGGCGCAATCCGGCGGGGCGGGTGCTGATGATCCTGTTCGGCGCGACGGTGCCGATCCCGTTCGTCATCCTCGCGTTCACCGCCACCTCGACGCTGGTCTTCTATCCGGCGATGTTCGTTGCCGGCATCTGCGCGAGCAGCGCGCTCGGCGCGGCGGGCGCGACGATGCAGGATCTCGTGCTGCCGCGGATGCGCGGCACCGCGACGGGCACCTTCTTCATCGGAACGACGCTGCTCGGGCTGGCGATGGGCCCGTATCTCGCCGGGCGCATCTCGACGCTGTCGGGCAGCCTGTCGGTCGGCGTGCTGTCGCTGCTGCTCGCCTCCCCGATCACGCTCGCTGCCGCGATCGGGGCGTACAAGCTGGTCCCGCGCGCAGAGGCCAATCGTGAGACCTGGGCGCGCGAGGCCGGCGAGCCGATCTGACGATCAGCCTGCGGCGAACACGCCGCAGGCGACGCGCGCGCCGCTATTGCCCGACGGATCGGTCATCAGGTCGTCGGGCTTGTCATGCACGACGATCGCGGCGCCGTCCGCGTCGAGCAGGCCAGCCATCGTCGCGCCGGGCAGCACGGCGCCGATCGTCCCGCGGCCGCCCGGGCCGACGATCAGGTTGGGCATGTCACCTTCGTGCGGGCCTTGCGCGTTCATCGATCCGTGCTTGGTGCCGGCCGGGTTCCAGTGGCCACCCGCGGTCGCGAAATCGGGCGCGTCGCAGCGGCCGACGGCATGGATATGCGCGCCATGCGTACCAGGTGCGACTCCGGTGACGTCGAGCGTGATGCGCAGGCCGCCGGTCACCTCGGTCGCCGTCGCGCGGCCGACATCGGCGCCATCGGCGGTGCGCAGCATCGCGACGGCGCGGGCGCCCTGCGCCATCGGTGCGCCGACCGCGTCGACGTGGGCCTTGTCGCACGCTGCCAGGCCGAGCAGCGCCAGCGCCGTGGTGGTGATCAAGACAGTTCGCATCGTTCTTCTCCTGTTGCCGCCGAGCCCGACTGCTGCGCGTCAACGGCGAAGCGCGCAACCGGGACTACGCACGAGCCACGAAAAAAGGGCCGTGCGACAGGTCGCACGGCCCCGAAAGACGAACAGGAAGCGCGCTTAGCTGGCGGCGCTCGTCCGGATATTGCCGTTGATGCCGTTCGGGAAGAAGCCGCCACCGACCAGCGCCGACTTCGACAGATAGACGATGTTGAGCACCTGGCCGGTCGTCCGGCTGTAGGCGAGGCCGTTATTGTCGGTTGGCACGATGTTCGACTGCGACGCATCGGGGCCGGCGATGCCCTGGTCGTCGTCGCTCGCGCCGTCGAGGCTGTCGCGGGCGTCGCTGATCTTGCCAGCTGCGGTGATCAGCGCAGGGATCGCCGCCATCGTCGGTGTTCCGATACCCTTCGCGTAGAGCACCGTGCGGACCAGCCCGGCGTGATACGCTTCGGCGGCGAGGATGCCGGCGGCAGCCTCGAGATAGGTCTTGTTGGTGATCAGCGGCGATGCGCCCTTATAGGCCGACACGCCGACGTCTTCGAAGATGAAGGCGCCGAGCAGGAAGTTGGTGTCGCTGGCGTAGGGATCGAACGTGCCGTTGGTGTTGTCGATCGCACCGCTGGCATTGGTCGCGATTCCGGCTGCGCGGGCTGCCGCGGTGAAGGCGCCGGTAGCGCCGCCATCGATGTTGATCGCGGGCTGTGCGACCGCTGCCGAGCCCAGCACCGAGCGCAGGAAGTTGACGTGCGCCGCCTCGTCCGCCGCGATTTCGCGGGCATATTGTGCGACGACCGGGTCGGTGAAGGTGACCTGACGGCCGCCGACGACGGCGCCCTGCGTGCCCGTGCCGGTAAGAACGGTGTCAGGCAGGCCCTGGCCGTAGACCGCGCGCACATAGAATTGTGCCTCGAGATATTCGAGGTTGAGCGCGAAGTTGAGCACGTCGAGATCGGTCTGCGCGCTCGACGTCGGGGTCGAAGTTGCGGTCGGGGTAGGGGTCGGCACCGGAGTATTGTCGTTGCCGTTGCAGGCCGCGAGCAGCGAGAGCCCGCCGGCGGCGACGGTCGCCGAGGCGGCGGTGCGCATGAACTGGCGGCGTTCGTGGCGACGGCGCTCGCCGGCTTCGAGCACTTGCGCGAGAATGGTCTGATCGGTCATTTCGGTATCTCCCTGGAGGGGAACGGCGCGGCTTAGTTCGCGGCGCTCGTCTTGATGTTGCCATTCACGCCGGCCGGGAAGAACCCGCCCATGGTGACCGAAGCGTTGTTCAGATAGACGATGTTGAGCACCTGGCCCGTCGTCCGACTATACGCGATGCCGTTGGGGTCGAGCGGCACGATGTTCGACGCGAGCGCGCCGTTGAGCGTGGTCGGCGAGATACCCTGATCGAGATCGCTCGTGCCATCGAGCGAGTCGCGCGCGTTGGAGATGGCATCGGCCGACGTGCGCAGCGACGGCGTCGCAACGCCGCGGGCGTAGAGTGCGGTGCGCACCAGGGCCGCGTGATAGGCCTCGACCGCGAGGATGCCGGCGGCCGCCTCGATATAGGTCTTGGTCAGCAGCGGTGCTGCGCCCTTGTAGGCGGTGACGCCGACGTCCTCGAAGATGAACGCGCCGAGCAGGAAAGCGTCGTCGCTGGCATAGGGATCGAAGAAGCTCGTCTGTGCGGTGCCGGCCGGGGCGGAGGCGATCAGGCCGGCGGCGCGGGCGGCCGAGCTGAAGGCGCCGGTCGGCGAGACGCCGATGTCGATCGTCGGCTGGGCAACCGCCGAGCTGCCGAGCGCGGTGCGCAGGAAGCTGACGTGGGTGATCTCGTCGGCGGCGATTTCCTTGGCGTAGGCGGCGACGAGCGGATCGGTGAACACCACCTTGCGGCCGCCGGTGGCGGCGCCCTGCGTGCCGGTGCCGGACAGCATCGACGCGGCGAGCCCGGTGCCGTTGACGGCGACGCTGTAGAATTGCGCCTCGAGATATTCGAGGTTGAGCGCGAAATTGAGGATGTCGGGGTCGGTCGGGGTGGTCGGATCCGCTGCCGAGGCGCGCGAGCCCAGCGACATGGCGCCGATCCCGGCGCCGGCGACCGCGGCTGCGCCAAAGGCGGTTCGGAAGAATTCGCGGCGCTCGTTGCGGCGCTCGACACGCCGGTCGAGAACGTCGATCATTTGCTGGCTAACGTCGTCGGTCATAGGTCAGACCTCCCCTGATGGGTGGTTCGCCGCAGACCGGTCGACCTCGGATACGCATCCCAAAGCGGCCTAGTACACGGCGTAACCACTTGGCGTTCACACGACACCTCGCCCGCAGCAGGATTGCGACGGATCAGCATGTCGGGACTAGGAACGTTCGCGAACGGCAGCCGGATGCGCGGGGCGACAAATAAACCCCGCGATCGCGCCGATCGTGACCAGGCCGATCGTGACCGGGCGGCGGGGTGGGTGCGTTAGAAACCGATCTTGTGGGCGCGCTCGGCGACCTTTGGATTGATGCTCAATGCCAGCGCGCGGTCGCTTTCGGCCTGCGCGGTCGCGCCGGTCTTCGTCTCGACGACGCTGCGCATGTAGAGCGACCAGCCGTTGCGCGGATCGAGCTTGAGCGCCGCGCTATAGTCGGCGAGCGCCTTGTCGGTCTCGCCGCGGCGCAGCCGGATCAGGCCGCGACTGTCGAGAAAGGATGCATTGCCCGGCTGTGCCCGCACTGCGGCGTTGCAGTCGGCGAGCGCCTTGTCGATGTCGCGCCCGAGCAGTCCGCGCGCCCAGCACCGCCCGTTCAGTGCGCGCGGGCGCGAGCTGTCCTCGGCATGGCTGGCGAGCCACTGCTCGTAATTGGTGATCGCCGCCTCGTAGCGATCGAGCTCGGTGTAGAGGCTCGCTACCATCAAGCGCTTGTCGGACGACGGCGCGAGCGCGTGGTCGGCCGCGGTGACATCGTCGAGTGCGCTCGCCTGTGTCTTCTCGTGGATCGTGAGCCCGGCGCGTTCGATGTGCGCGTCGGGATCGTTCGGGGCGAGCTGAATCGAGCGATCGAGATCGCCGAGCGCGGCATCGCGCTGACGATTGAGCAAGCGCGCTTGCGCCCGCTGGTAGAAATAGCGGCCCTCGGTCGGTGCGAGCGTGCAGGCCTTGTCGAAGTCGAGCAGGGCGTCGGTGATCTTGTGGTTCGAGAGGGCGATCGCGCCGCGGCGGCTATACTCTTCGGCGCCGGTCGGTTCGGCGGCCTTGCTGGTCAGATCGAGCTTCGTGCCGTCGGACGACATCGCGCCCTTGGGCGACAGGTTGAACACCGGGCCACCCTCATAGGTGATGTAGATCGCGCGGTTGGCGTTCGAGACGAACATGCGGTGCGTCAGGAAGAAGTCGGCGCCGACCAGCATGTCGACGCCCTCGAGCCCGATCTCGGAAATCGCGATGCGCGGGCGGCGGATCGCTTCGCCACCGATATCGATACTGTCGAACGGCGCGAGCCATGACGGCACCTGACGCGTGCCGAGACCGCGGCTGAACCCGGTGCGGACCACGCCGGCGGAGTCCGGGGTGATGCCCGCGCGCTTTGCCGCGCCCAGCGACACCACCGAGCTGTAGGCGCCGCTGTCGAACATCGCCCGGATCTTGACACCGTTGAGCAGGATCGTGCCGATCGTATGCGGTTTCCACAGGCCCGCTGGCGGGACGATGAGCGGGACCAGCGTGACCGGTTTGTCGCCGGCCCAATACGCGAGCGCCATCTTGGCGCAGCCGGTCGTCTTCATGAGCCGCACCGAGCCGTGCGGGAGATCATATTCCACGTCGGCGAGCCCGAGGATATTCTGGCCGAGCAGGCCGGCGGTGCCGGTGTCGCTGCCGCCAACGACGAAATTGGCCTTGGGGATCGTGACGCTGCCGAGCGAGAAATTGTTCGAGACGATATAGCCCGCCGACGTATCGCCGCCGATGCCCTGCAAGCGGAACCAGGCCGGGGCGGTCTCGACGCGCTGGCCGAACTCGGCGGCACTGGCGCGCGAGAGCGTGCTGTAGAAAGCGCCGCTGTCGAGAATGAAGCGCGCTTCCTTGTCGCCGAAGCGTCCCGAAACCATCGGTTGGCGCCCGTTCATCGTGACCGGAATGTCGAGCATCTTCGCGACCTGGCAGGCCGCCATCGCCGGCATCGGTGCGATCAGCGCCGCCGCAGGAAGGATCAGGCGCAAGTATCGCATCGACGGCCCCTCTGTATCGCTCTCGAGCGGTTGCGCCGGAGCGAAAATCGCCAATCGACTCAACGCCAAGCCATCATGCGGCCTGGCTCAGGCGTAGCGTGCTCGATGGTTGGGGGAATAGTGAAAAAAAGCTCATCTGCCGAAGATTGATCACGACGCGGCTGTACGCCACCGTCACGCCCTTCCCCAAGCGACACCTCGCTGCTATCGGCCTCCCGACTCTCGCATTCGCATAGTCGGTCGCGCCCGCGCGGAACCTCCAAGGTTTCGCCTCCCCGCCGCGGCCAGACGCAAAGGGAAGGACCCGCTGCTTATGACCGCCATCGGCCAGGATACACTCGGCACCCGCACCACGCTCGACGTGGGCGGCACCTCGTACGACTATTACAGCCTCGCCACCGCTGCCGAGAAACTGGGCGACATCAGCCGTCTGCCGTTCTCGATGAAGGTGCTGCTCGAGAATTTGCTGCGCTTCGAGGACGGCAAGACCGTCACCACCGAGGATCTTCAGGCGATCATCGACTGGCAGCAGGAGCGCAAGTCCGACCGCGAAGTCCAGTATCGCCCCGCGCGCGTGCTGATGCAGGATTTCACCGGCGTTCCCTGCGTCGTCGATCTCGCGGCAATGCGCGATGCGATCACCAAGCTCGGTGGCGATGCCGCCAAGATCAACCCGCTCGTGCCGGTCCATCTCGTGATCGATCACTCGGTGATGGTCGACGAATTCGGCACGCCCAAGGCATTCGAAGATAACGTCGAGCTCGAATATCAGCGCAACAACGAGCGCTACGAGTTCCTCAAGTGGGGCTCGAAGGCGCTCGACAACTTCAAGGTCGTGCCCCCAGGCACCGGCATCTGCCACCAGGTCAACCTCGAGAACCTCGCTCAGACGGTGTGGTCCTCGGTCGCCCCCGACGGCAAGACCATCGCGTATCCCGACACCTGCGTCGGCACCGACAGCCACACGACGATGGTCAACGGCCTCGGCGTGCTCGGCTGGGGCGTCGGCGGGATCGAGGCGGAAGCCGCGATGCTCGGCCAGCCGGTCTCGATGCTGATCCCCGAGGTCGTCGGCTTCAAGCTGCACGGCTCGCTCGCCGAGGGCATCACCGCGACCGATCTCGTGCTCACCGTCACGCAGATGCTGCGCGCCAAGGGCGTCGTCGGCCGCTTCGTCGAGTTCTATGGTCCGGGCCTCGATGCGCTGTCGCTCGCCGATCGCGCGACGATCGCCAACATGGCGCCCGAATATGGCGCGACCTGCGGCTTCTTCCCGATCGATGACGCCACGCTCACCTATCTGCGCCTGACCGGCCGCAGCGAAGAGAACATCGCTCTGGTCGAGGCGTATGCCAAGGCGCAGGGCATGTGGCGCCTCGCCGACGCGCCCGATCCCGTCTTCACCGACACGCTCGAGCTCGATATGGCGAACGTCGTGCCGTCGCTCGCCGGCCCGAAGCGCCCGCAGGACAAGGTCATCCTCACCGAGGTCGACGACACGTTCAACGCCGATCTCGCCAAGATCTATCATCACGCCACCGCCAAGCGCGTCGCGGTCGAAGGCCGTGACCATGATATCGGTGACGGCGACGTCGTGATCGCCGCGATCACCAGCTGCACCAACACCTCGAACCCTTCGGTGCTGGTCGCCGCTGGCCTCGTCGCCCGCAAGGCGAACGCGTTCGGTCTCAAGCCCAAGCCGTGGGTCAAGACCTCGCTGGCGCCGGGTTCGCAGGTCGTCACCGACTATCTCGACAAGGCTGGCCTGACCGAGGACCTCAACGCGGTCGGCTTCAACCTGGTCGGCTATGGCTGCACCACCTGCATCGGCAATTCGGGCCCGCTCGCGCCCGCCATCTCGGCGGCGATCAACGGCAACGACATCGTCGCGGCCTCGGTGCTCTCGGGCAACCGCAACTTCGAGGGCCGCGTGTCGCCCGACGTGCGCGCCAACTTCCTCGCCTCGCCGCCGCTCGTCGTCGCTTATGCACTCAAGGGCACGGTGACCGAGGACTTCACCACCACCCCGATCGGCCAGGCGACCGACGGCACCGACGTCTATCTCAAGGACATCTGGCCTTCGAACGCCGAAGTCCGCGAAGTGATGGACGCGAACATCGACCGCGGCATGTTCCAGTCGCGCTATTCGAGCGTGTTCCTCGGCGACAAGAAGTGGCAGGCGATCGCGATCGAAGGCTCGGACACCTACGCGTGGCCGCCGGCATCGACCTACATCGCCAACCCACCCTATTTCGACGGCATGTCGATGACCCCGGCGGCGGTGCAGGACATCGTCGAGGCGCGTCCGCTCGCGATCCTCGGCGATTCGATCACCACCGACCACATCTCGCCGGCCGGTTCGATCAAGGCGGATTCGCCCGCCGGCGCATGGCTGATGGAGCGGCAGGTCAATCGCGCCGACTTCAACTCCTATGGCGCACGTCGCGGCAACGATAACGTGATGGTCCGCGGCACGTTCGCCAACATCCGCATCAAGAACGAGATGGTCCCCGGCGTCGAGGGCGGCATGTCCTCGTATAAGGGCGAGACGATGCCGATCTACGACGCGGCGATGCGCTTCAAGGCGGACGGCGTTCCGCTGATCGTCATCGCGGGCAAGGAATATGGCACCGGCTCGTCGCGCGACTGGGCGGCGAAGGGCACCAACCTGCTCGGCGTGCGCGTCGTCATCACCGAGAGCTTCGAGCGGATCCATCGCTCGAACCTGGTCGGCATGGGCGTGCTGCCGCTGCAGTTCGCCGACGGCGTCGACCGCAAGACGCTCAACCTCGACGGGTCGGAGAGCTTCACGATCATGAAGGTCGCCGAGATCCGTCCGCGCCAGGACGTCGAAGTCGTGATGACGCGCGCCGACGGCACGGTCGAGACGTTCCTGACGAAGTGCCGGATCGATACCGTCAACGAGCTGGAATATTTCCTCAACGGCGGCATCCTGCAGTACGTGCTGCGCAAGCTGGCCGCTTGAGCCTGCTGATCGAGGTGATCGGATGGGCAGCGGCGCTGCTCATCCTCGCCTCGTATCTTCTGGTCTCGATGGGGCGCCTCTCGGGGCAGTCGGCGGTGTTCCAGTGGATGAACGTCGTCGGCGCCTCGGGCTTCGTGCTCAACAGCGGGGCGCACGGCGCGTGGCCGTCGACCACGCTCAACATCGCCTGGGCGGCGATCGGAATTGCGACGCTGTGGCGGATCTGGCGGGTGCGGACCCCGCGCCCTTGATACTTGGCGGCCGGTCATAGTGACGACGCGTGCCTGCGCACATGGAAATGCCCGCCGCACACGAGGCGCGACGGGCATCCTTTCCTCCCCAGGAAACTTTCAAAGCCATTCGATCTGTGGCGCTTTTTACAAGCTGCCGACCGGTCGTTGCGCCAATAGGGGTGATGTCGATCCACCGGCTAGCGGGATTCTGCGCCCTCATCGGTAAAGGCGTGACCAAACCGGACGTAAAGCAGGGTGATCTTGTAAAGATATGACAGATTGGGGCATGATGCCGTCGCGACTCCCGCGGGAGCGCGTAGCAGGGGACGTGCCATGGCCGATCGCAAACTCTTCGCCGGCCATGCCATTCGCCGGTTGCGGCGCCAGGCCGGGCTGACGCAGGCGGCGATGGCCGAGGTGCTGACGATCTCGCCAAGCTATCTCAACTTGGTCGAGAAAAACCAGCGTCCGCTGTCGGGCTCGCTGATCGTTAAGCTGGCCGAGAGTTTCGACTTCGACCCGCGCGCGCTGGCGGCAGGCGAGCCCGGCGGGGGCGAGGCGGCGCTGCGGCGGCGGCTGGCTGACCCGATGTTCGCCGATCTCGAGATCGACCGCAACGAGCTCGAGGAGTGGCTCGCGGGTGCACCGGGTGGCGCCGAGGCGTTCGCACGCGCGTTCGACCGGATCGGGGCGGGGGCCGCAGTCGCGCCCGGCGCGCTCGACCCGGTCGGCGAGGTGCGGCGCGAGATCGAGCGCTGGCGCGGCTATTTCTCCGATCTCGATACGGTCGCCGAGACGCTTGCCGACGAGCTGCGGCTGGGCGCGGGCGACCTGTACGGAGCGATCGCCGAGCGGCTGCGCGTGAAGCATCAGCTGACGATCCGCGTGCTGCCGGTCGACGTGATGCCCGACCTGTTGCGCCGCACCGATCTCCATGCGCGACAATTGCAGGTGTCGGAGATGCTCGATCCCGCGTCGCGCACCTTTGCGGTCGCGTTCCAGCTCGCCGAGATCGAGGCGCGCACCGAGATCGACGGGCTGGTCAAGGGAGCAGGCTTCACCGATCGCGCGGCCGAGCGGCTGTATCGCCGGCACCTCGCGAGCTACTTCGCGGCGGCGGTGATGATGCCCTATGCCCGTTTCCTGCGCGCGTGCGAGGCGACCGGATACGACATCGAGCTGTTGCAACGCCGCTTCGGCGCGGGCTTCGAGCAGGTCGCACACCGGCTGACGACGCTGCAACGCGTCGGCGCGCGCGGCTTGCCCTTCTTCCTGGTGCGGATCGATCGCGCAGGGCAGGCGTCGAAGCGTTTCTCCGGGGCGAGTGCGTCGCCGCTGGCCGAGGCCGACGGGCGCTGCCCGCTGTGGCAGCTCCACGCCGCGTTCGATCGACCGGGCAGGTTGGCCGTGCAACTGGTCGAGCTCGAGGACGGCGCGCGCTGGCTGACGCTCGCGCGAACGGTGACGCCGCAGGGGCGTCGATTCGGCGCGGTGTCGGCGGAGTTCGTCGTCGGTCTGGGGGTTGCGGCCGAGCATGCCGGGGGGCTGGCGATCGCGCGCGGCGTCGACCTGAAAGGGGAAGCGATGCCGATCGGGCTGGGGTGTCGCGCGTGCGGCCGCGGGCATTGCCCACAGCGCTCGCTGCCGCCGGCCGGGCGCGCGCTGGTGCTCAACGAGCGCGAGCGCGGGGTGAGCGCGTTTACCTTCGGCGGGGATTGATCGCGGGATTTGCGGCGCGCGGCGCAAACGGCTAGGATGCGCGCGCTACCGGAGTGAGATCGATGAACACGCAGCCGACTGCCTGATTATCCCGCCGCGCCATCGCGGCCTCTCATTTCTGGGGTCTATCGTGAAACGACTGGAAGACAAACTGTGCGTCGTGACCGGCGCAGGGCGCGGCATTGGCGCGGGGATCGTGCGCGCCTTCGTCGCCGAGGGTGCGCGCGTGGTGGTGACCGACAAGGACGGCCGGAGCGCGCAGGCGCTCGCGGCCGAGCTCGGCCAGGCGTGGATGGTGCTCGACGTTGCGCGCGAGGCGGACTGGACGCGGTTTGCCGCCGCCTGGCCGGCGATCGACGTGTTGGTCAACAATGCCGGCATCACCGGGTTCGAGGAAGGCGTTGCCGCTCACGATCCCGAGCATGCTGCGCTCGAGGATTGGCGGGCGGTCCACCGCGTCAACCTCGACGGCACCTTCCTCGGCTGTCGCTATGCGATCGGCGCGATGCGGGCGACGGGGGCGGGGTCGATCATTAACATCTCGTCGCGATCGGGGATGATCGGGATCCCGGCGGCCGCTGCCTATGCGTCGTCGAAGGCGGCGGTGCGCAATCACAGCAAGACCGTGGCGCTCTATTGCGCGCAACAGGGGCTCAGCGTCCGTTGCAACTCTATCCACCCGGCGGCGATCCGCACGCCGATGTGGGCGCCGATGCTCGGAGACGGGACTGATCGCGCGGCGCGGGAGGCGGCATTGGTCGCCGACACGCCGCTGCGCCGCTTCGGCGAGCCCGAGGAAGTCGCGGCGCTGGCGGTGCTGCTGGCGAGCGACGAGGCGCGCTACATGACCGGGTCCGAACTCACGATCGACGGCGGGATTCTTGCCGGGTCGGCCGCTAGTCCCGAGCGCTAGGCGAGCCGCTGCCGTGTCGTATATTTACAAGATGACACGGCAGCAGGATGGGATTTGACAGAGCAACCCTGTGGTTTGGCGTTTATCTGCTCGATGGAATGTCAATTCATGTACCTATCTCGCCATACACACAGAGCGAGGGGCATCCCCATGACCTACCAAACCGACATCGCCCAGACCAAGAGCCTGATCCAGCGCTACAACGGCACGTGGGACGGCATCGACGCCGAGAGCGTCGCGCGGATGCGGGTGCAGAACCGGTTCCAGAGCGGGCTCGACATCGCGCGCTACACCGCTGCGATCATGCGCAAGGACATGGCTGCGTACGATGCCGATTCGTCGGCCTACACCCAGTCGCTCGGCTGCTGGCACGGCTTCATCGGCCAGCAGAAGATGATCAGCATCAAGAAGCATTTCGGCTCGACCGAGCGCCGCTATCTCTACCTCTCGGGCTGGATGATCGCCGCGCTGCGCTCCGAATTCGGCCCGCTGCCCGACCAGTCGATGCACGAGAAGACCAGCGTGCCCGCGCTGATCGAGGAGCTCTACACCTTCCTGCGCCAGGCCGACGCGCGCGAGCTGGGCATGATGTTCCGCGACCTCGATGCGGCGCGCGCCAGCGGCAACCAAGTCGAGGAGCAGCGCCTGCTCAACGCGATCGACGGCTATCAGACGCATGTCGTGCCGATCATCGCCGATATCGATGCTGGCTTCGGCAATGCCGAGGCGACCTACCTGCTCGCCAAGAAGATGATCGAGGCGGGTGCGTGCGCGCTGCAGATCGAGAATCAGGTGAGCGACGAAAAGCAGTGCGGCCACCAGGACGGCAAGGTCACGGTGCCGCACGAGGACTTCCTCGCGAAGGTCCGCGCGTGCCGCTACGCCTTCCTCGAGCTGGGCGTCGAGGACGGGATCATCGTCACGCGCACCGACTCGCTCGGCGCGGGGCTGACCAAGCAGATCGCGGTGTCGAAAGAGCCGGGCGATCTCGGCGACCAGTACAACAGCTACCTCGATTGCGAGGAGATCGACCCCGCGACCGCGCGCAACGGCGACGTCATCCTCAACCGCGACGGCAAGCTGCTGCGCCCGAAGCGGCTCGCATCGAACCTGTTCCAGTTCCGCGCCGGCACCGGCGAGGACCGCTGCGTGATGGACTGCATCGCCAGCTTGCAGAACGGTGCC
Source organism: Parasphingomonas frigoris (assembly GCF_036663815.1). Classification (NCBI taxonomy): domain Bacteria; kingdom Pseudomonadati; phylum Pseudomonadota; class Alphaproteobacteria; order Sphingomonadales; family Sphingomonadaceae; genus Parasphingomonas; species Parasphingomonas frigoris. The sequence continues at coordinate 49,773 of NZ_JAXOJQ010000001.1, forward strand.
GACCTGCTGTGGATCGAGACCGAGAAGCCGCATATCGAGCAGATCGCGGGCATGGTCGACCGGGTGCGCGCGGTCATTCCCAATGCAAAGCTGGTCTACAACAATTCGCCGAGCTTCAACTGGACGCTCAATTTCCGCCAGCAGGTCTATGATGCCTGGGCGGGCGAGGGGAAGGACGTCTCGGCCTATGACCGCGCGCGGCTGATGTCGGTCGATTATGACGGGACCGAACTGGGCGACGAGGCCGACGAGCGGATCCGCACCTTCCAGAAGGACGCCGCGGCGCGAGCGGGGATCTTCCATCACCTGATCACGCTGCCGACCTATCACACCGCGGCACTGTCGACCGACAATCTCGCGAAGGAGTATTTCGGCGATGCGGGGATGCTCGGCTATGTGAAGGGCGTGCAGCGCAAGGAAATCCGCGAGGGGATCGCGTGCGTGAAACACCAGAACATGTCGGGATCGGACATTGGCGACGATCATAAGGAGTATTTCGCGGGCGAGGCGGCGCTCAAGGCGGGCGGCGCGCACAATACGATGAACCAGTTTGCGGCCTGACGCAGCCGGCGGAGCGAAGCTCCGCCGCGCCCGCGGCAGGCCCGGCCGGCGGGGCGCGCAGCCCCGTCCGACGACGCGGCTTTGCCGCGGCGGGGTTTGAGCTCCCCCTCGAACCCGCCGCAGCATCCGGCCGGTCCGGAACCAACAGCATCCATCGCGGCTTGTGCTGCGATGGATGTTGCGTTTCCGGCCTTGGCGCCTCGACTTGCCAGGGTGCGCGCACGGTGGCGGATCTACCTGACCTACTGGTGGCGCCACGGACGCTGGCCGCGGCTCGATGACCCGCAGACCTTCACCGAGCTGGTCCAGGCGCGCAAGCTGGCCGGAGCCGACCGCGCGATGGTCAGGATGGCGGACAAGCTCGTCGCGAAGGCGATCGTGGCGGAACGGCTCGGCGTCGACTGGATCATCCCGACGCTGTGGCACGGGACCGAGCTACCCCCGATTCCAGCATGGCCGACGCCGTTCGTCGTCAAGGCGCGGCACGGATGCAACCAGACCGCCTTCGTCTTCGATGATGCCGCCGACTGGGACGACGTCCGCCGTCGTGCGGCCGGCTGGATGCGCTCCACTTATGGCTATTGGCTCGACGAGGATCTCTACGCCCGCATTCCGCGCGGCCTGGTGGTCGAGCCGTTCGTGGGCGCGCCGCCGGTGTTGCCGATCGACTATAAATTCTACGTGTTCGGTGGGCGCGTCGAATATGTCCAGGTCCACCTCGGTCGCGGCGGGCGGCATCGCTGGATCCTGTTCGACCGCCAGTGGCGGCGTGTGTCTTCGGCGACAGACGATCGCGATCCGACGCCGCCTGTCACGCTCGGCCAGATGATCGTCGCGGCCGAGCGCCTCTCCGACGGGCGCGACTTCGTGCGGGTCGATCTCTATGAAATCGACGGGCGGCCGTTGTTTGGGGAGATGACCTTCTATCCGGGGTCGGGGCTCGACCCGTTCAGCCCCGTCTCGCTCGACGCCGAGCTTGGCGCGCACTGGCTGCGCGCCAAGCTCGCCTTGCTCGAACCGCTCCGCGCGGTCGCCTGACGCTCAGGCGCCCGCGACGGACAAGCGGTCGATCTGTTCCTGGCTGAGATCGAGGGTCATCGCGCCGAGCAATTCCTCGACCTGCGCGACGCTGGTCGCGCTCGCGATCGGCGCCGTGACGGCGGGCTGTTCGGCGAGCCACTTGAGCGCAATCTGGGCGAGGCTCGCGCCGGTCTCGGCGGCGATCTCGTCCATCACGGCGAGTACCGCGGGCCCCTTGCCGTCGAGGAACGCCTGCATCCGCCCGCCGCGCACGCTCTTGCCGAAATCGTCGGCGCTGCGATATTTGCCGGTCAGGAAGCCCGAGGCGAGCCCGTAATAGGGAACTGCGCCGATGTTGTGCTCGACGCAATAATCCTGAAGTTGGCCCTCGAACTTGTGGCGGCTGACGAGATTATATTCGGGCTGGAGTACGTGATAATGCGGCAGGCCGTGCGCCCTGGCGGCATCGTTCGCCGACTTGAGCCGCGCTGCATGGAAATTGGATGCACCCAGCGCGCGGATCTTGCCCGCGTCGATCAGCTTGCCGAACGCGGCGAGCGCGTCTTCCTGCGCGACGGCATCGTCATCCTGATGCGCGAAATAGAGGTCGATCGTTTCGACGCCGAGCCGCTGCAGCGACGCATCGCATGCCGCGGCGATCCGCGCGGGCGCTAGTTTTTCGCCACCTTCGCCGGGCAGCATGCCGACCTTGGTTGCGATCTGCACCTGATCCCGCTTGCCCGACTGCTTGAGCCACGCGCCGAGCACGCTCTCGGATTCGCCGCCCTTATGCCCCGGTGCCCATGCGGAATAGACGTCCGCGGTGTCGATCATCGTGCCGCCGCCAGCGACGAAGGCGTCGAGCACAGCGAAGCTGGTCGCTTCGTCGGCAGTCCAGCCGAACACGTTACCGCCCAGGACCAGGGGGGCAATGTGGAGATCGGTCGCGCCCAGGCGGCGAAGGGTGGTCATTGCGGCTGGTCCTCATTGCCCGTCTCGTCGGCATCGACGACGATGGCAGCATTGGTATCGGGGGAATTGGCGTCGAGCGAGGCCGCGGCGTCGTCGAGCGCGCGATCCTCGCCCGGCGGCGCGCCGGTCGAGGAGGTGCCGCCCGAACAGGCGGCCAGCGCCAGGCAGGCGAGCAGCGCGGCCCGGCGCATCAGTCGCGAATGTCGTTGCCGACATCCGAAATCGCGGCGCCTGCGCGATCGGCGGCGCGATCGGCCTTTTCGGACAGACGATCGGCCTTGTTGCTGAGCACCGCGCCGGCATTGTCGAGCCGAGTTTCCGCCGCGCCGAGCGCAGCATCGGTATCGTCGACCGCCTTGGCGCCGGTCGCGTTGGCGTCGGCCGCGACCGAATTGGCGGCGTCGCTGATATCGGCGTTCGTCTTGGGGCTGCAAGCGGCGAGGCCGATCGCGGCGAGGACGGTCAGCGGCAGGAGGATACGGGTCTTGATCATGAGATGGTCCTTGGCTCCCGAAAGGTCGGGAACACGCTAGAGGATGGGGTCGGGGGCTTCAACTCCGCCCAGGCCAGGTTGTTGCGGTACAATTGTGGATTATCGCGGTTCGATCCGCGTTGACCGCATATAAAGATATCTTTATATGTTATTCCACAATGACCATCGCTCTCGACATCTTTCGCGCGCTTGCCGACGCGACGCGGCTGCGCATCGTGGCCCTGTTGCGCACGATGGAGCTTTCCGTCGGTGAGCTCGCGCAGGTCCTCGGGCAGAGCCAGCCGCGCGTTTCGCGCCACGTCAAGATCCTGTGCGACGCCGGGCTTGCCGAGCGGCGTAAGGAAGGCAGCTGGGTGTTCGTCGCGCTGGGCAGCGGCGCGACGGTCGGGCCGGTGATTACCGCGCTCGACGAATGGTCGGCGATCGAGCCGGACCATTGGGCGGTGGCGGATGCCGCGCGGCTGGCAGCGGTGCGCGCCGATCGCGCGGCTTCGGCAGCGAGCTGGTTCGAGGCCAATGCCGGGCAATGGGATGCGATCCGCTCGCTCCACATCGCCGAGAGCGAGGTCGAGGCGGCGATGTCGGCGGTGCTGGGCCTCGACGACAAGAATGGAGCGCCGATCGGCCAGTTGATCGACATCGGGACGGGGACCGGGCGGATGCTCGAGTTGTTCGCGGGCCGCGCCGGGCAGGCGCTGGGGATCGACCGCAGTTCCGAAATGCTCCGGCTCGCGCGGGTGAAGCTGTCCGAGCGCGGGCTCGGCAATGCCGAACTGCGCCAGGCCGATCTTTATGCGCTGCCGCTCGGCGACGATGCAGCGGACGTGGCGATCGTCCACCACGTGCTGCACTTCGCGCAGCAACCCGGCGCGGCGATCGCCGAGGCCGCGCGCGTTTTGAAACCGGGTGGCCGCCTGCTGATCGCGGACTTCGCGGCGCATGACCGCGAGGATCTGCGCAGCAAGGATGCGCATACCCGCCTGGGCTTCGCCGACGATCAGATCGAAACGTGGTTCGCCGCGGCAGGGCTGGCGCCGGCCCGGATCGAGACGCTCGAGGGCGGGGAATTGACGGTCAAACTGTGGCTCGCCCGCAAGGTCGGCCAGCGCGTAGCAGAGGTGAAGGCGGCATGACGGTTTCGGTAAAGCAGATGCAGGAAGCGCGGCTCGCGCTCGCAGCGCCGTTGTTCGCCGATATCGCGGGCGATGCGCGGGTGAGCTTCGAATTCTTCCCGCCCAAGACCGAGAAGATGGAAGAGACGCTGTGGGCGTCGGTCCAGACGCTGGCGCCGCTCGGGCCGCGCTTCGTCTCGGTCACCTATGGCGCGGGCGGCACGACGCGCGAGCGCACGCATGCGACGGTCGCACGGATCGCGCGCGAGACCGACATCCCGGCGGCGGCGCACCTCACCTGCGTGGATGCGACGCGCGAGGAGATCGACGCGATCGCGGACGAATATTGGCAGGCGGGGGTGCGCCACATCGTCGCACTGCGCGGGGATTCGCCTGTGGCAGGGCAGGCGTTCCAGTCGCCGGTCGGTGGCTATGAGAATGCCGCGGCGCTCGTCGCGGGTCTGCGCAAGCTCCACCCGTTCGAGATTTCGGTCTCGGCCTACCCCGAATGCCATCCGGATTCGCCGAGCGAAGCGGCCGATCTCGACAATCTCAAGCGCAAGCTCGATGCCGGCGCGACGCGCGCGATCACGCAATTCTTCCATGAGGCAGAGACCTTCTTCCGCTTCCGCGATGCCGCCGCCAAGGCCGGGATCGACGCCGAGATCGTGCCCGGCATCATGCCGGTGATGAATTTCGGAGCGGTGCAGCGCATGTCGGCGATGTGCGGGACGGTGGTGCCCGAGTGGATGGGGACGCTGTTCGACGGGCTCGACGATCATCCCGCGGCACGCCAATTGGTGTCGGCGACGATCGCTGCCGAGCTGTGTCGGCGGCTATACGCGGGCGGGGTGCGCGATTTCCATTTCTACACGCTCAACCGCGCCGAGCTGAGCTACGCGATCTGCCATCTGCTCGGCATCCGTGCGCAGCCGGCGCTGGTTGCGGCGCAAGCGGCGTAACGGATTTCACCCCTCCCCTTCAGGGGAGGGGCAGGGGGTGGGGGGATGTCTCACCGAGCGGTCGGCTTGCCGGACTTCCCCACCCCAACCCCTCCCCTGAAGGGAAGGGGCTTAGAAGGAACAAGATCATGACCACCCGCCAGACCTTCCTCGCCGAAGCCGCCAAGCGCATCCTCATTACCGACGGCGCGTTCGGGACGGAGATCCAGAACTGGAAGCTGTCCGAGGCCGATTATGCCGGCGACCTCGGCCTTGCCAAGGACCAGAAGGGCAATAACGACATCCTCGCGCTGACGAAGCCCGAGGTGCCCGAGGCGATCCATCGCGCCTATTTCGAGGCCGGTGCGGATATCGCCGAGACCAACACCTTCTCGGCAAACCGCATCAGCCAGGCCGATTATGCCGCCGAGCATCTCGTGCGCGAGATCAATGTCGAGAGCGCGAAGCTCGCCCGCCGGCTGGCCGACGAGTTCCAGGCGAAGGACGGCCGCCCGCGCTTCGTCGCGGGTGCGGTCGGGCCGACCAACAAGACCTTGTCGCTCAGCCCCGACGTCAACGATCCGGGCTTCCGCGAGATCGATTTCGATTATCTGAAGGACGTGTATCGCGAACAGGTCGACGCGTTGATCGAGGGGGGCGCCGATTTCATCCTGATCGAGACGGTGTTCGACACCTTGAACGCCAAGGCCGGGATCATGGCGGTGCTCGAGGCCTCGGACGATCTCGGTCGCGACGTGCCGATCATGCTGTCGATGACGCTGACCGATCTTTCGGGGCGCAACCTGTCTGGGCATACCGTCGAGGCGTTCTGGCACGCGGTGCGGCATGCCAAGCCGGTGACGATCGGGCTCAATTGCTCGTTCGGTGCCGAGCAGCTGCGGCCGCATGTGCGGACGCTGTCGGACATCTGCGATACGCTGATCATGGTCTATCCCAATGCCGGGCTGCCCAACGAGCTCGGCGAATATGACGAGCAGCCGTCGACCACTGCGGGCCTCGTGCGGGAATGGGCGGCCAACGCGCAGGTCAATGTCCTCGGCGGGTGCTGCGGGTCGACCCCGGCGCATATCGCGGCGATCGCCAAGGCGGTGGCGCAGCTCACCCCGCGCGCGCTGCCGGTGCCGCCGGTGGTGACGCGGCTCGCCGGGCTCGAACCGATGACGATGGCGGCGTAACGCCCAATACGCCTTCTTCGCCTCTCCCGCATGCGGGAGAGGTCGGGTGAGGGCCTTCTTCTTCTGCTATATTTTTAACTGGGTCCTGCGTCGCGCAGAAGAAGACCCTCACCCCAACCCTCTCCCGCGAAAGCGGGAGAGGGAGAAGCAGGCAAAATGACGAACACGACCTCCTCCACCAATTTCGTCAATATCGGTGAGCGCACCAACGTCACCGGCTCGGCGCGCTTCAAGAAGCTGATCATGGCGGGCGACTACCCCGCCGCGGTCGAGGTCGCGCGCCAGCAGGTCGAGAGCGGCGCGCAGGTGCTCGACGTCAACATGGACGAGGGCCTGCTCGACGCCGAATATGCGATGACGACGTTCCTCAAGCTGATCGCCGCCGAGCCCGACATCGCGCGCATCCCGTTCATGGTCGACAGCTCGAAATGGTCGGTGATCGAGGCGGGGCTCAAGTGCGTCTCGGGCAAGCCGATCGTCAATTCGATCAGCATGAAAGAAGGCGAAGACCAGTTCCTCGCCCAGGCGCGCAAGGTGATGAACTACGGCGCCGCGGTAGTGGTGATGGCGTTCGACACCGTCGGGCAGGCCGACACGCGTGCGCGCAAGCTCGAGATCTGCGGCCGGGCGTATGACCTGCTGATGGAGATCAGCTTCCCGCCCGAGGACATCATCTTCGATCCCAACATCTTCGCGGTCGCGACGGGGATCGAGGAGCATAACAATTACGCCGTCGACTTCATCGAGGCGTGCCGCGACATCAAAGCACGCTGCCCGCACGCGCATATCTCGGGCGGGCTGTCGAACCTGTCGTTCAGCTTCCGCGGCAACGAGCCGGTGCGCCGCGCGATGCACTCGGTGTTCCTCTATTATGCGATCCCCGCCGGGCTCGACATGGCGATCGTCAATGCCGGCCAACTCGACATTTACGACGCGATCGACCCAAAGCTGCGCCAGGCGTGCGAGGACGTCATCCTCAATAGCGACGACGGCGCGACAGAGCGGCTGATCGCGATGGCCGAGAGCTTCAAGGGCACCGATGCGGTGGCCGAGAAAGCCGCGGCCGAATGGCGCAGCCTCGATGTCGGCAAGCGGCTCGAATATGCGTTGGTCAAGGGCATCGACGCGCATGTCGTCGAGGATACTGAGGAGTGCCGCCAGCTGTTCGCGCGGCCGATCGAGGTGATCGAGGGCCCGCTGATGGACGGGATGAACGTCGTCGGCGACCTATTCGGATCGGGCAAGATGTTCTTGCCGCAGGTGGTGAAGAGCGCCCGCGTGATGAAGAAGGCGGTGGCGCATCTGCTTCCCTTCATCGAGGCGGCGAAGGAGCCCGGCGCGCGCGGCAAGGGCAAGATCATCATGGCGACCGTGAAGGGCGACGTGCACGATATCGGCAAGAACATCGTCGGCGTCGTGCTCCAGTGCAACGGCTTCGATGTGGTCGACATGGGCGTGATGGTGCCGTGGTCGGACATCCTGAAGTCGGCCAAGGAGAATGACGCCGACATGATCGGCCTGTCCGGCCTGATCACGCCCTCGCTCGACGAGATGGTGACCGTCGCCGAGGAGATGAAGCGGGCAGGGATGACGATGCCGCTGCTGATCGGCGGCGCTACCACCTCGAAGGTCCATACCGCGCTGCGCATCGCGCCCGCTTATGACGGGCCGGTCGTGCATGTGCTCGACGCGAGCCGCGCGGTCGGGGTCGCCTCGACGCTCGTCAGCGACACGATCCGCGACGATTTCGTCCAGAAGACCGCCGACGAATATGAAGCGGTGCGGATCGCGCGCGCCAATAAGGGGCAGAGCGAGTTGATCCCGATCGAGGCGGCGCGCGCCAATGCGTTCCCGGCCGACATGGCGCTCAAGCCCGAAGCACCAAAGCAGCCGGGCGTGCATGTGTTCGAGGATTGGGATCTCGCCGATCTGCGCGAGCTGATCGACTGGACGCCGTTCTTCCGCGCGTGGGAGCTGGCGGGGAATTACCCGGCGATCCTGACCGATGCGGTGGTTGGGGAGAGTGCGACGTCGCTGTTCGCCGATGCGCAGAAGATGCTCGACCAGATCATCGCCGAGAAATGGCTGACCGCCAAGGGTGTCGCCGGCTTGTGGCCGTGCCACCGCGATGGCGATGACGTCTTCATCTATACCAGCCATGCCGACGCGCAGCGCAGCCCCGACGGCGCGACCTTCCCGGCCGACCTCCACACGCCCAACCTGGATCGCACGCACGAGGCGAGCGTCCGCATACCCTTCCTGCGCCAGCAGATCGCCAAGCGCGAGGGGCGCGCCAATATGTGCCTCGCCGATTTCATCGATCCGGCAGGCGACTGGATCGGCGGCTTCGCGGTCACGGCCGGGCACGGCATCGATGCGCACCTCGCGCGCTTCAAGGCCGATAATGACGACTATTCCGACATCCTACTGAAGGCGCTTGCCGACCGTCTTGCCGAGGCGTTCGCCGAGCGGCTTCACCAGCATGTCCGCACCGAATTGTGGGGCTATGCCGAGGGCGAGCAACTCACCAACGAGGCGCTGATCCGCGAGCAGTATCGCGGCATCCGCCCGGCGCCGGGCTATCCGGCCTGTCCCGATCACAGCGAGAAGCCGATGCTGTTCGAGCTGCTCGGCGCAACCGACGCGACGGGCATCACGCTGACCGAGAGCTTTGCGATGTTGCCGACCGCGGCGGTCTCCGGTTTCTACTTCGGCCATCCGCAGGCAGAATATTTTGGCGTAGCGCGCGTCGGGCCCGACCAGCTCGAGGAATATGCGACGCGTCGCGGGGTCGATCTCGCGACCGCGACACGCTGGTTGCGTCCCAATCTGGACTGACGAGCGCGGAGGGTTAACCCTCAATTAGCCTTCCCCCCTGGCCTTTGCGCGGGCATCGTGCTGCGCAAAGGAGCCAGCCCAATGCGTCGCATTCTACCCCTGCTCGCCATCGCGATCGCCGCCCCTGCCGCCGCGCAGCAGCGCGCGCCCTTCACCATTGAGGGCACGGGCCAAGGCTTTCAGACGATCGACGAGGCGGTCCAGTCGATCCGCATGCGGACCGCGACGATCCTGATCGCGCCCGGCGTCTACCACCAGTGCACGATCCAGTCGGGCGGTCACATCACCTTTAAGGCGGTAACGCCGGGCACCGCGATCTTCGAGGGCACGGCGTGCGAGGACAAGGCGGCATTCGTCCTGCGCGGGCAAAGCTCGGTGGTCGATGGCATCGTCTTCCGCAAGATCGCGGTCGGCGACGGCAATGGTGCGGGGATTCGTAGCGAGGTCGGCGATCTCGTCGTGCGCAATTCGATGTTCATCGACAATCAGGAGGGCATCCTGGGAGGTCAGCTCAACGGCCAGAAAATCACGATCGACCATTCGACCTTTGCCGGGCTCGGCCAGTGCGACATCACGCCGAGCTGCTCGCACAGCATCTATCTCGCCAATCTCGGATCGGTGACGGTGACCAATTCGCGCTTCGAGCGCGGCACCGGCGGGCATTACGTCAAGCTGCGCACGCCGCACGTGACGATCACCGACAACAGCTTCGACGACACCAAGGGTAGCAAGACCAACTATATGATCGACCTGTCGCAGGGCGCCACCGGGCTGATCGCGCGCAACACCTTCGTGCAAGGGGCGCACAAGGAGAACCATAGCGGGCTGATCGTCGTTTCGGCCGAAGCCAAGACCTACAGCGCTGCCGGCCTGCGGATCGAGGATAACGATGCGAGCCTGGCGCCCGGCGCGCCGACCAATCCGGCGTTCGTCGCCAATATGAGCGGCGACCAGCTCGCGATCGGCGCCAACCGGCTGGGACCGGGTATCCGGTCGTACGAGGTGCGCTAGGCGCGGTTCGAGATCTGGATGCGGTTGCCGTCCGGGTCCGCCCCGTCGCAAAGCTGCAGTGCGCCGTCGCTGCCGAGCGCCTTCATGGGGACCCCGCGCGCGAGCAAAGCGGCGCGGGCAGCCGCTACGTCGGCGGCAAAGAACACCAGCTTGTGCGGCGCGTTGGCGCCCGCGCCGGTCTTGCCCGGCGTACCGGCGGCGTGAAGCGCGATGTTGCACCCACCGGCGGCGAAATCGACCCAGCCCTCGTCTTCCTCGAGGATGGTCAAGCCGATTACGTCGCGATAGAAATCGCGCATCACCGCGATGTTGTGCGTGAACAGGATCACGCGACGCAGCGCGAGGTTTAGCGACATGGCGCGCCGGCCTGCGTCAGATCGAGACACCGCCCATCCACCTTCGGCGCGGTCAGCGGCAGGCCGATCTGGTGCGCGAGCGTGGGCGCGATATCGACCGTCTCGACGCCGCCTGTATGTTCGAACCCGCTCATCCCCTTGCGCCAGAACAGGATCGGGACGCGGCGATCATAGTCATACGGGCTGCCGTGCGTCGCGATATAGCCGCTCGCCGCGCTCGGGATCGGGGTCACGCGCGGCTGGAGAAAGACGAGCAGGTCGCCCGAACGCCCGGTACGGAATGAGGCACGCGCGCGCTCGAGCATGGTCCATTTCTCCGGCGGTCCCTTGGGGCTCGGCGTCGCGCGGATTTGGGCAGCGGTGAACACATCGGCGACTTGCGGCGCCGCCTTGTAATAAGCGATTGCCGCAGCCTCGACCGCCTTGTGCTGGGCGGGCGTCAGGTCCTTGGCGATATAGACGTCGCCATTGGGGATGTCGCCGAACAGCACGGGCTTGGCGATGCCGAGCTTGGTCGCGATCTCTTTACCAGCGATCGCGGGGGCGAGCGTTATCTTGGCGCGCTGCGCCGCAGGGAGCCCGGCATCGACTTCGCGTTCGGGAATGTCGTTGCCGCCATGATCGGCGGTGAGGACGACCTCATAATCGACGCCGGTCGAATCGAGCACCTGGAAGAACGAGCCGAGCGTCGCGTCGAGTTGCTGGAGCTGGATGCACATCTCGGCACCCTCGGTGCCATAAGTGTGGCCGATATAATCGGTCGCCGAGGCGCCGACGTCGATGATGTCGGTGGTCGGCCCTTGCCCGAGCTTCATATCCTGGACGAGCCCCGCGGCCAGCGCGACGATCGCGCCGTCGAAGGCGGGCGAGGCGCGGAAGCCCGTGGCGCTGCCCGCGGCGCGCTCGAAATGCCCTGCGCCGACCGTCTTGCCGCCACCGAGTTGCACGGCGCGGTCGTGCGGCTTGCAGACCTCGGGCACGTCGAGCGCGGCTTGCGGCGCGGCGATGTTCGCGGCGGTCGCGGCATTGGCGCGCGCGACGACGGCGGGGGTGGCGCGGCCGGCATAGCTGACGAACGCCTTGCCGTTCCACCACCAGAGCTCGTCGACGTTATGGCCGCCCATCATCACCGCGGCGCGATCCTTGCCTGCGACCGAGACGACGCGGATCGCCGGATTGGCGGCCTTCATCCGCTCGCCGAGCGTGGGGACGAGGAGGTGCTTGTCGGACACGGTGTACTGGCCGTCATGGGTGGTGCCGGGGACGGTCTCGTCCTCGGCGCAATAGACCACCTTGTCGGCGCGGGCGACGCCGAGGTCGGTCCAGTTGTTGGCGATGATGCCGGTATGTTCGGGGCGGAAGCCGGTCAGGATCGTCGAATGACCGGGGCAGGTCTCGGTCGCGGCGTGGCTCTGATAGCCGCTCGGGAAGACGCCGCCCTGCTGCAGCCGTGCGAACCCGCCGGTGAAGCTCTTGCGATATTCGGCGAACAGATCGGCGGAGAATTGGTCGACCGAGATGACGACGATCAGTTTCGGCGCGGTCGCGGGCGGGGTGAACGGCGCAGCCTCTTTCGCCGAAAGCGGGGCCGACAGCAGCGCGAGCGCCATCGCCAAGAGGGAAGCCTGTCGTTTCATCGGTGATCTCCGCGCCATATACTTGACCCCGCGCGAGCTATGCCCTTGGTGCGCGCGACCTACAAGGATGTGCGGATGCGCTGGTTTCATTTCGGCTTGATGACGGTTCTGGCGTTGCTGACGGCAAGCGTCGTGCAAGCTGACGGTGGCCCGATCGGCGCGCCGGGCGCGCATCACCTGGCGATCACGCTGGTGGCGGAGAGCACGACGCCGGCGGCCGGGTCGACCGTCACGGTCGCGCTGGCGACGGTGCCCGAGGCGGGCTGGCACGGCTATTGGGAGAACCCGGGTGACGCGGGCTTCTCGGCCAAGCTCGAATGGAAACTGCCCAAGGGCGTGACCGCGAGCGAGCCGGTCTATCCGGTGCCGGGGCGGCTCGTCGTCGCCGATCTGATGAACTATGTGTTCGAAAAGCCCTATGCGCCGCTCGTCACGCTCAAGGTGCCGGCGGGTCTTGCTGCCGGGACCGCGCTGCCGATCACACTGCATACGACCTATCTCGTCTGCTCCGCGACGGTGTGCGTGCCCGAAGCGGCCGATCTGTCGCTTACGCTGACCGTTGGCGACGGCGCGATCGCGCCCGACACGCAGGCGCGTTTCGACGCATGGCGCCGCGCGGTGCCCAAGCCGCTTGATGCGAATGGCACCTTCCAGGCGAGCAACGGCCGAATCCGGATCGCGATTCCCTATCCGGCCGGCGCCGTGCCCAGGGATGCCTATTTCTACCCGGTCACCACCGGTTTGCTTGATTATAACGCGCCGCAGAGCGTGACGCAGGATGGCGATCGGCTGATCGTCGAGACCAAGGCCGGCGCGGCCGGCGGGGCAGGGCCGCTCGTCGGCGTGCTGCAGATCGGCGCGCAGCAGGGGCTGCGCGTGACCGCCAATGCCGGCACCGTCGCCGCGACGGTGGCCACGTCGACCGGGCCCGCCGGCGGCGTATTGACGGCAACGCTGATTGCCTTTGCTGGTGCGATGCTTGGCGGGTTGATCCTCAACATCATGCCGTGCGTCTTCCCGATTCTCAGCCTCAAGGCGCTGAGCCTCGCGCGCGGCCATCTCGACGAGGGCGCGGCGCGCCGCGAGGCGCTGGCCTACACCGGCGGCGTCGTCGCGGTGTGCGTCGGGCTTGGCGCGGCGATCCTTGCTTTGCGCGCTGGCGGCACCGCGGTCGGCTGGGCATTCCAGCTACAGGATCCGCGCGCGATCGTCGTGCTGCTGCTGCTGACGGTGGCGCTGTCGCTCAACCTTGGCGGGCTGTTCGAGATCCCGACGCCGCAATTCGTCAACCGCTCGGGCGGGGCGGGCGGCGCGTTCGCGACCGGTGCGCTCGCGGCGTTCATCGCGACGCCGTGCACCGGGCCGTTCATGGGCGCAGCGCTGGGGGCCGCACTGGTGCTGCCATGGCCGGCGGCGCTCGCGGTGTTCGCGGGGCTGGGGCTCGGGCTTGCGATCCCGTTCCTCGCGCTCGGCTTCGTGCCGGCGTTGCGCAAGCGGCTGCCCAAGCCCGGTGCGTGGATGGAGACCTTCCGCCACATCCTGTCGGTGCCGATGTGGCTGACCGCGCTTGCGCTCGCGTGGGTGCTCGGGCGGCAGGCGGGGGTCAACGGCCTGATACTCGGGCTCGGCGCGGCGCTGTTTGCAGGCTTTGCGCTGTGGATCGGCGGGCGGCGCCAGGCACGCGGGCTGGCGTTCGGCTGGGGCGCGTTGCTCGCGCTGCTGATCGTGACGGTCGGCGGCGCGGCGCTCGTGTCGCGCGCGCCGGCGCAGGCGGCGGTGGCGGAAGCCGGCAGCGAGCCCTTCACCGAAGCGCGGCTCGAGGCGTTGCGCAAGGCGGGTCGGCCGGTGTTCGTCTATTTCACTGCCGACTGGTGCCTGACGTGCAAGGTCAACGAAAAGGCCGCGATCGAGACCGATGCGACGCGCAAAAGCTTCGCCGATCACAAGGTCGCGGTGCTGCTCGGCGACTGGACCAATGGCGATGCGACGATGGGCCGCTTCATCGAGGCACATAACCGTGCGGGGGTGCCGCTGTACCTCTATTACGCGCCGGGCGCGGCCGAACCGCGCGTCTTGCCGCAGGTGCTGACATCGGGGATGCTGGCGGCACTATGATCGCGCGCTTGCTCGCCTGCCTGGCGGTCCTGCTGTTCGGGAGCGGGGCGGCGCTTGCGCAGTCGCCGCCCGATTGGTCGCAAGCGACCCCACCGTTCCATATTGCCGGGCCGGTCTGGTATGTCGGAACGAAGGGGCTCGGCGTCTATGCGATCGTTACGCGCGACGGCACGATCCTGGTGAGCGGGCCGCTGGCGCAGAGCGCCGGGCTGGTCGAACGCAATCTCGCGACGATCGGCGTGCGGCCGCAGCAGATCCGATGGATCCTCAATTCGCATGCACATTTCGACCATGCCGCGGCGTTTGCTGAACTGCGCCGCTGGAGCGGCGCCAAGCTCGTCGCCTCGGCTGGAGATGCGCCAGCGCTGCGCCGCGGCCGGCACGAGGCCGACAATGAGAACGGCCATACCCGCTTCGCACCGGTCCCGGTCGACCGGATCGTGCGCGATGGCGAACAGGTCCGCGTCGGTCGCGTGGCGCTCACCGCGGTGCTGACACCGGGGCATACGCCGGGCTGCACGACCTGGACGATGCCGGTGGTCGAGCGCGGACGGCGGTTGACCGTGGTGTTCCCGTGCAGCGTGACGGTCGCGGGCAATCGCCTGATCGGCAATCGCGCCTATCCCGGCATCGTCGGCGATTATCGCCGCAGCCTGGATCGGCTGGCGGCGCTGCCCGCCGACATCGTCCTGCCGATGCACCCCGACCAGGTCGGTTTGCTCGGCCAGGCCAGGCGTCGGGATGCGGGGGCGGCGGACGCGTTCGTCGATCCAGCGATGCTCCCGCATCTGGTGGCGGAGGCGCGGCGCGCCTTTGCCAGCGCGTTGGCGCGGGACCGCACGCGCTAGACAGCAGATTTCTTTTCAGCGGCGCTTGTGCGGCGCAACAATCCATCGCAGCATGGAACCCAAGAGGTATTTGGGGGCTTTACCGTTCGATGGGGACACGACCGGCGTTTGACGAGATTATGGGGCAGGCGGGCTCGACCACGCCGCGCGATGAGCTCGCCGCGCTGGGCGCGTGGATCGAAGGCACGCCCGACGCCGAGCTGCGCCGCCGGCAACAGTCGGCAGAGGCGACCTTCCGGCAGCTCGGCATCACTTTTGCGGTCTATGGCGACAGCGATGCGAGCGAGCGGATCATTCCCTTCGACATCGTCCCGCGCATCTTCCTGGCGGACGAGTGGGAACGGCTGTCGGCCGGTCTCGTCCAACGCGTCGAGGCGATCAACGCCTTCCTCCACGACATTTACGGCGAACGTCGAATCCTCGCCGAAGGCGTGCTGCCGCCCGACCTGATCTTCGGCAATCCGCAGTTCCGCCCCGAGATCGCCGGCATCCGCCCGCCGCACGACATCTGGGCGCATATCTGCGGCATCGATCTGGTGCGCACCGGGCCCGACGATTTCTTCGTGCTCGAGGACAATGCGCGCACGCCCTCGGGGGTGAGCTACATGCTCGAAAATCGCGAGGCGATGCTGCGGCTGTGTCCCGAACTGTTCCGCGATTTCCGCGTCGCGGCGGTCGACAGCTATCCCGATCGCCTGCTCGAGACGATGAAATCGGTCGCGCCGGTAGGGGTCGCCGCCCCGGTCTGCGTCGTGCTGACGCCGGGTCATTTCAATTCGGCTTATTACGAACACAGTTTCCTTGCCGATTCGATGGGAATCGAGCTGGTCGAGGCGGCCGATCTCGTCGTCGACGACGATATTGTGTGGATGCGGACGATCGCCGGTCGCGTGAAGGTCGACGTGATCTACCGCCGGATCGACGACGATTATCTCGACCCCCTGGTGTTCCGGGCGGATTCGATGCTCGGCGTTCCCGGGCTTATCGCGGCCTATGCGGCGGGGAATGTCGCGCTGATCAACGCGCCGGGTAATGGCATCGCCGACGACAAGGCGATCTATTCCTACATGCCCGAGATCGTGAAATTCTATTCGGGCGGCGAGGCCAAGTTGCCAAACGTCGAGACGTGGCGCTGCCGTGAACCGCAGGCGCTGAAGTATGTGCTCGACAATCTCGCGGACGTCGTCGTCAAGCTGGTCGACGGGTCGGGCGGGTACGGAATGCTGGTCGGGCCGACCGCGACCAAGGCCGAGATCGAAACCTTCCGCGCCGCGCTGATCGCCGAGCCACACCGCTACATCGCGCAGCCGACGCTCGCGCTGTCCACGGTGCCGACGCTGGCCAATACCGGGCTGGCGCCGCGCCATGTCGATTTCCGGCCGTTCGTCCTCACCGGATCGAAGGGTGTGCAGGTCGTTCCCGGCGGATTGACGCGCGTGGCACTCAAGGAGGGATCGCTGGTGGTGAATTCCTCGCAGGGGGGCGGGACGAAGGACAGCTTCGTGCTGATGGACAATGGTGCTGGCGGCGGCGAGGCACCGCTCCGGTCGCAGACCCAGACGCAGGAGCAGGGGGCGTGAGCGCCGCTCTTAGATCCTCCCCTGCACGGGGGGCGGAACCATTTTGCCTCTTTCGGGAAAATGGAGGAGGGGGCGTCCCGCAAACGTTCCCCCTGCGGCGGTCCCCCTCCACCACCAGCCTGAAGAAGGCTGGCGGTCCCCCTCCCCGTGCCGGGGAGGATTTTGGATGCTGAGCCGTACTGCTTCCTCGCTCTATTGGCTCGGCCGCTATGTAGAGCGGACCGACTTCATTGCGCGGCTGGTCGAGGCCACCGTGAGGCTCGACGTGCTCTCGCCGCGCCCGGCGGGCGAGGCGGCGTGGGCGTCGGCGCTCGCCGTGACCGAAACCGACAAGGCCTTCGCCGCGACCGGCCAGAGCATCTCGCAAGGCCCGGTCGCGCGCTTCCTGACGGTCGATTCGAGCCATGCCGGGTCGATCGTGCGGTCGCTCGACATGGCGCGCAACAATGCGCGTGCGGTCCGCACCGCGCTGACCAAAGAGGCCTGGACCGGGATCAATCGCGCCTGGCTGATCTTCGACAATCGCGCGAGCCCGGGCGGCGCGATGGCGACACTCAACCTGGTCGAGCAGGTCAAGGCCGAGACACGCGGCTTCGAAGGCGCGATCCACCGCATGCTGCGCAACCAGACGACCTGGTTCATCCGGCTGGGGCAGGCGATCGAACGCGCGGACAACACCGCGCGGCTGCTCGACGTCAAATATCATATCCTGCTGCCCAAGGGCGAGTCGGTCGGCGGCGTTGTCGATCGCGACCAGTGGACGACGATCCTCCAGACCGTGTCGGCCGTCACGGCCTATCGCTGGCTCTATTCCGAAGGATTGAAGCCCGCCAACGTGATCGACTTGCTGATCGCGCGGTCGGAGCTGCCGCGCAGCCTCGCGGCGTCGGTCGAGGAAGCGGTCGACATTCTCAACCTGCTTGCCAAGCGCACCGGGCTGCACGGCGAGGCTGACCGCATGGCGCGCAATCGCCACCAGCGGCTGGCGCGGACGCGCTCGGGCGAGGTGATCGCGCGTGGCCTGCACCAATATCTGCAGAGTTTCATCGCCGAAAATGATAATCTGCACATGGCGGTCGGTCGCCAGTTCAAGTTTACCTGATGGACGGGGCCTGAGCATGAGATTGGCGGTCGATCATCGCACGACGTATCGCTTCACCAGCCCGCAGGCGCGGCTGACCCAATTGCTCCGATTGACGCCCGAAGACACGCACGACCAATCGGTCGCGACGTGGAACCTTCACGTCGATTGCGACGCGCGGCTGCGCGTCGGGCGCGACGGCTTCGGCAATCGCACGACGATGCTGTATGTCGAAGGACCGATCGAAAGCATCGAGATCGCGGTGTCAGGCGAGGTGCTGACCAACCGTTCGAACGGGATCGTCCACGGTGGCCACGAACCGCTGCCGCCGGCGCTGTTTCTGCGCACGACACCGTTGACGACCGCGGATGCCGAGATCACCGACTTCGCGCAGGCGCTGAGCGAGATCGATCCGGTCGCGCGGCTGCATGCGCTCAACGGCGCATTGCACCGCCGCTTCAAGCTCGATCGCGGGCGCCCGGTTGCCGGGCGGACTGCGATCGAGGCGTTTGCGGAAGGTTCGGTCAGTTCGCGCGACCTGGCGCAATTGTTCGTCGCCGCCGCGCGCGCGATCGCGGTGCCGGCGCGCTACGTCTCCGGCTACAGCCCGGCCTGCATCGATGTCGAGGACGGACGCCCCGCGCCGCATGGCTGGGCCGAGGCGCATGTGTCCGGTCTTGGCTGGGTGGCCTTCGATCCGTGCACCGGCCTGTGTGCCGACGAGGCGTATGTGCGGGTAGCGGTGGCGCTCGATTCGGCCGGGGCGGCGCCGGTGGCGGGATCACGGCTCGGCGAGGGCGAGGAGTTGCTCGACGTCGACCTCCACGTCGATCGGGCGAATGGCCAATAGCGGCGGGCAATAGCCGCAGGCACTAGAGCTCAGGGTGTGGCGACCAGCTGTTCAGCCATGATCGCATATTTCTCCGCCGGTGGCGCATAGACCGCATCCTCGTCGATCAGCACGCTCCAGCCCCGCGGGCCGAGCACCTCGATCGGGCGGTAGCGGATCTTGTAGGCCATGCGGGGCGATCCCTTCACCCAGTACCCGAGATAGACGTAGGGTAGGCCGGCGGCGCGCGCGCGCAGGATATGATCCATGATGATCAGGTTGCCGAGGCCGGGGCGATCGACGGCGTCGGCGTCGAAGAAGCTGTAGATCATCGACAGGCCATCGGCCTGCTGGTCGGTCAGGCAGGCGCCGATCAGCTTGCCGCGTTCGCCATGCAGCGACGGCTCGCGATATTCTACGATGAAGCTGTTGACCGGCGAATGCTCGACCATGTCGGCATAATCGCCCTCGTCCATCTCGGCCATCCCGCCGCCGGGGTGGCGCGACGCGAGGTAGCGCCGCAGCAGCTGGAACTGTTCGTCGGTCGCCCACGGACGGCACGCCGAAACCTCGACATCGGCATTTTTGCGGATCTGCTTGCGTTGCGTCGCATTGGGCTCGAACTCGGACGCAACGACGCGGACAGAAACGCAGGCGGTGCAGCCCGAGCAGCTCGGGCGATAGGCAACCGACTGGCTGCGGCGAAAGCCGATGCGGCCAAGGGCATCGTTGAGATCGCCCGCTTGCTCGCCACGCAACTCGGTGAACACCTTACGTTCCTGGCGACCGGGCAAATAGGGGCAGGGGGACGGGCTGGTGACGAAAAATCTCGGAAATCGGAATGGCGCAGTCACCGCGATATCGTCCCTATTGATCGTTTTCGCCGTGATCGCCGCGGCCGCGCGCCGCCGTTATGAATCGTCCGAAACGTGATGAAAAGCGGATTTACCAACAAAGGTGGTTAACACGTAACCGACCGCCAGCTTTTGCGCTGTGGACGTCAAAATGCACCTATAAGGGTCCCCGCGCTAGAGTCGCGGGACTCGGCCTGCCGCACGCCAGATTCGCTTCGTCACGCGAGTTCGACGGTGCTCACGACATAGCCGGCGACGCCGAGCGCCTCGATCAGGCGATCGAGATGCGCGCGATCGCGCGTTTCGCACTCGACGTCGAGAAACAGCCCCTTCGCCGGCAATTTAGTGAAGATGCGCTGGTGCGACAGTTCGAGGATGTTGACGCGCTGCGCATCGAAGATCCGCGCGACGTTGAACAACGCGCCGGGCTGGTCCTGCAACCGGATCCGCAACCGTGCGAGCCGCCCCGAACGCGCAAGATCGCGCAGCAGCACGTTGGCGAGCAGCCGCGTGTCGATGTTGCCGCCGCACAGCACGATGCCGACGGTCTTGCCCGAAAAGCGCTCGGGATGCTGCAGCAGCGCGGCGAGCCCGGCGGCACCGGCACCCTCGACCACGGTCTTCTCGATCTGCAGCAGCAGGCTGACCGCGCGCTCGAGATTGCGTTCGCTGACCAAAACGATGTCGTCGACCAGCGCCTTGACCAGCACCGCGGTGATCGCCCCCGGCTCCTTGACGGCGATGCCCTCGGCCAGCGTATCGCCCGCGCACGGCATGTCGGTGCCGTTGAGGCGGTTGTACATCGAGGGGTAGAGCTCGGCCTCGACGCCGATCACTTCGATCGGATGATCGGCCGCTGCCGCCACCACCGACATGCCCGAGATGAGGCCGCCGCCGCCGATCGGGGTGAGGAAGGTGTCGATGCTCGGCACGTCCTGCAGCATCTCGATCGCGACGGTGCCTTGCCCGGCGATGACGCGGACGTCGTCGAACGGGTGGACGAAGGTCAGCCCGCACTCGGCCTCGAGCTCGCGCGCATGCGCGTAGGCGGCGTCGAACGTGTCGCCGTGCAGCACGACGGTGGCGCCATGCCCCTCGGTCTGCGTGACCTTCACGATCGGCGTGTTGGTCGGCATCACGATCGTCGCAGGGATGCCGAGCCGATTCGCGTGATACGCCAGGCCCTGCGCATGGTTGCCGGCCGAGGCGGCGATCACGCCGGTGGTACCCGCGGGCAGCTGCAGCAGCGTGTTGAGCGCGCCGCGCTCCTTATACGCCGCGGTGAACTGGAGGTTTTCGAACTTCAGATAGACCGTCGCGCCGGTCAGCTCGGACAGCGTCTTGGAAATGAAGGTCGGCGTCCGCACGATCTGATCGGCAATGCGGCCGTGCGCCGCCTGGACGTCGGCAAGCGTGACGGAAAGGGTGTCGGGCGCGGAGCGGAGATGGGTAGCCATAGCGTGGTCGCCTAGACCATCTGGCGCGGCGAAGGAACATTGCTTATCGCGAGGAGCAAATCTGGGACGTTCGATGCCATGACCGTAGCTTACCTTCTTCGTCGCGCCGGAATTTCGGCGGCCGTGCTGCTCTCCGTGGGGCTGAGCGCACCCGCGGCGCACGCCGATGCGCTGATCGACAACGTCAACGGCGTCACGCTCGACAAGGATGGCAAGGTCGTGCGCTTCACCGGCCTGCTGATCACGCCCGACGGCAAGGTGGCGAGACTGCTCTCCGACAGCGACAAGCGCCCCGCCAAGCTCGACTGGCGCGCCGACGAGAAGGGCAAGGTGCTGCTGCCGGGCTTCATCGATGCGCACGGCCATGTGATGGAACTGGGCTTCCGCGCGATCGAGCTCGATCTGTCGGGCGCGAAGTCGCTCGACGAGGCGAAGGCGCGGATCGCGGCCTATGCCGCGGCCAACCCCGAGAAGAAGTGGATCGTCGGCGGCGGCTGGAACCAGGAAGTGTGGGGGCTCGGCCGCTTCCCGACCGCGGCTGATCTCGACGGCGTGGTGAGCGATCGGCCGGTCTGGCTGTCGCGCGCCGACGGCCATGCCAGCTGGGGCAACAGCGCCGCGCTCAAGGCCGCTGGCATCACCGCCAAATCGGTGTCGCCGGCGGGCGGGCGGATCGAGAAGACCGGCGTGCAGCCGAGCGGGGTGTTCGTCGATGCGGCGCAGGCGCTGGTCGCCAAGGTCGTGCCGCAACCGCTCCCCAAGGAGCGCGACTTCGCCTTCCTCAAGGCGCAGGAGATCCTGCTCAGCTACGGCATCACCGCGACCGCCGACATGGGCACCGAGATGGACGACTGGCTGTCGTTCCGTCGCACCGGCGACGTCGGCAATCTGCGCGTGCGGATCATGAGCTATGCGATGGGCGTCGATACCGCGGTGCGGATCGGCGGCGCCGGGCCGACGCCGTGGCTGTACGACGACAAGCTGCGGATGGGCGGGGTCAAGCTCTATGCCGACGGCGCGCTCGGGTCGCGCGGCGCGTGGCTCAAGAAGCCGTATAGCGATGCGCCGGGCCAGTCGGGCGCGGGCTTCCTGTCGGACGACGTGATCCGCAACTATATGAGCCGCGCCGCGCTCGACCATTATCAGGTCGCCGTGCATGCGATCGGCGACCGCGCCAATGCCGAGGTGCTCGATGCGATCGACGACATGAGCGGTACCTACAAGGGCGATCGGCGCTGGCGGATCGAACATGCGCAGATCGTCGACCCCGCCGACCTGCCGCGGTTCGGCAAGAATGGCGTCATCGCCTCGATGCAGCCGATGCACCAGACCAGCGACCGTGCGATGGCCGAGGCGCGATTGGGCACCGACCGGCTCGCCGGCGCCTATGCCTGGGCGTCGATGCTGCGCAATGGCGCGACGCTGGCGTTCGGGTCGGATTATCCGGTCGAGAAGCCCGATCCATTCGCCGGCTGGGCAGCGGCGTTCACGCGGCAGGATGCCGACGGGCAGCCGTTCGGCGGCTGGCGCCCGGACGAGCGCGTCTCGCGCGAACAGGCGTGGTGGGCGTACACGGGGGCTGCGGCCTATGCCGGTTTTGCCGAGGACAAATTCGGGCGGCTGGGCGTGGGCCAGCGCGCCGACTTCATCCTCGTCGACCGCGACCCGCTGCTCGCCAGCCCGACCGAATTGCGCGCGACCAAGGTCGAGCAGACCTGGGTCGGTGGTGCGCGGGTGTGGAGCCGGAAGTAACTGACAGTAAAAGGGCCGCGACACCCCCCGATGTCGCGGCCCGGACCCCGGCGCGCCGGGGTAGGGAAACGGAGTGGATCAGGCGACTTCGGCGATAGCCGTGCCAACTTCGTCGGATTCGCGCAAAACATAGCCGCGGCCCCAGACGGTCTCGATATAATTTTCACCGTTACATGCCATCGACAGCTTCTTGCGCAGCTTGCAGATGAACACGTCGATGATCTTGAGCTCGGGCTCGTCCATCCCGCCGTAGAGGTGGTTGAGGAACATTTCCTTGGTCAGTGTGGTGCCCTTGCGCAGCGAGAGCAGCTCGAGCATCGCATATTCCTTGCCGGTCAGATGCACGCGCGCGCCATCGACTTCGACCGTCTTGGCGTCGAGATTGACCGCAAGCTTGCCGGTGCGGATGACCGACTGGCTGTGCCCCTTCGAGCGGCGGACGACGGCGTGGATGCGCGCGGTGAGCTCTTCGCGGTGGAACGGCTTGGTGACGTAATCGTCAGCGCCGAAGCCGAAGCTGCGGACCTTGCTGTCCATCTCGTTGATGCCCGACAGGATCAGCACCGGTGTCTGGACGCGCGCGACGCGCAATTTCTTGAGCACGTCATAGCCGTGCATGTCGGGCAAATTGAGGTCGAGCAGGATGATGTCGTAATCGTACAGCTTGCCCAGATCGAGGCCTTCTTCGCCGAGATCGGTCTTGTAGACGTTGAACCCTTCGGTCGTCAGCATGAGCTCGATCGCCTTCGCGGTCGTCGGCTCGTCCTCGATCAGCAATACGCGCATCTGGGCGGTCCCCGTTTTTCGTCAGCCGATCGGTGCTCCCTGCGGCCCGACTTGCCTGACATAAACCATTAACCTGATCAGTGATGAAGGCAAAAGGTTAATTTCATATTAAGCGGCCTGTATCCGCGAGTCGCGTACTATGGCAGCGGAGACTCCGGATCGCTCAGGTCTTCGCCCAGGACGTCGCGGAGATAGAGGCTGCGCACCAGCGTGTAGATCACGACCAGCAAGGCGGCCGAGAAGAACAGGCCGAACAGCCCGAAGACGAAGCCGATCGCGATGATCGCAAACACGGTGATTGCCGGCGGGATGTCGGTCACCCGGCTTTGCACGACCGGCGTGATGAAGTTGGTCTGGATCATCCGCACCACCGCATAGGTGACCAGCGTGCCGATCAGCGGCCCGGTCCCCGCGGTCGCGGCGATGCCGAGCGCCGGGAGCATCGCCGCGGTCGGCCCGACATAGGGCACGAACTCGCTCAAACCGGCGAGCAGGCCGAGCGCAGCGGCCGAGGGCACGCCCGCGATCCACAGCCCGCCGCCGACCAGCACGCCCATCGAGGTCATTCCGATCAACTCGGCGCGCAGCCACAGCCGAAGCGTGGTGCCGACGTCGTCGAGCGCATCGGCAAAGGCGGGGCGGACCGAGGGCGGCACCAGCAGCAAGGCGCCGCGACGATAGACGGCGGGATCTGCGGCGAAGAACAGCGCGCCGACCAGCAACAGGATGCAGTTGAGCACCAGCTCGGCACCGCCGCTGAGTAACCCGCCGATGTCGCGCGCGACGCGCGACCCGGCGAAGGCGGCCTTGACCGCCTCGACGATCTTCGCGCCGACCGGCGACTGCGACAGCCAGGCCGAGAGCTGCTAGAGCAGATCGGGCAGTTGCGTGACGAGCGCGTTGATCTGCTGTGCGAACTGCACGCCGAACAGCCAGCCGAGAAAGCCGATCACCGCCAGCACGGTGAACACCGCGAGCGGCATCGCGGCGCGCTTGGTCACGCGCGTGCCGTACAGATCGGCCAGCGCGCGGATCGCGACTGCGCCGAGCATCGAGCCGAAGGCGAGGATCAGCAGGTCGCTCGCGCGCCAGACCGCAGCGGCGATCGCCGCGATGACGATGACGATCAGGACTCGGCGGATGAAGCGGGCGTCGTCGGCGTCGGGAGCGAGCCGCTTCACGCCGCAGCCGCGCAGAGCGGTCGCAGCCGTTCGGTCAGGAAGTCCATCAACGCTTCGACCCGCGCCGGCCGCAGCGGGCTCGGCGGCGTCATCAGGTGCAGCGCGACGGGCGGACCGTGCCAGTCGGTCAGCACCGCCTCGAGCGTGCCCGCGGCAAGATCGGCGCCGACGATGAAATCGGGCAGCAAGGCAATGCCGAGCCCCGCGCGCAGCGCCGGCAGCAGTGCGTCGCCGTTGTTCGACGATAGCGGTCCCTGCGGACGCAGCGCCGCTTCGGCGCCATCGGGACCAAAGAAACGCCATGGCGCATTGACGTTGGTGTAGCCGAAACAGGGATGCTCGCCGAGCTGCGCGGGGTGCGTCGGGCGGCCGGCGCGGTCGAAATAGGCGGGCGAGGCGACGACATGAACGGAGATCGGGCCGAGCCGGCGCGCGCGCAGCGAGCTGTCGGGCAGCGCGGCGATCCGCAAGGCGATGTCGAAGCCCTCGGCAACGATGTCGACCTTGGCGTCGGACAGGTTGAGCTCGATCTCGAGCCCCGGGTTGCTCGCCAGGAACTCGGCGACGAGCGGTGCGATCCACGCTAGCCCCAGCGTCATCGGCGCGCTGAGCTTGACCAGCCCGGTCGGCGCGGTGGCGGCATCGTGCGCGGCTTCCTCGGCCGCGACCGCTTCGGCGAGGATGCGCGCGGCATGCTCGGCGAGGCCCTTGCCATTCTCGGTAAGCGTCAGCCGGCGCGAGGTGCGGTGGAACAGCGATTGGCCGAGATGCGCCTCGAGCCGGGTCACCGCCTTGGAGACGGTCGCCTTCGAAACGCCGATCGCGTCGGCCGCCCCGCTGAACGAACGGTGTTCGACGACGCTGGCGAAAATCGCCCAGGCTTCGAGATCGGGCAGACGCATGCCGGCTTCCTCACGGAAATGCGGTGGCGCTGTCAACGGAAACCGCACGGGTGCGCGCGCTGCTGCGCTGCTTATCCGGTGGTTTCGAAACGATCCGTTTCAGCTGTTTCCATTTACCGCGTGACGCACCGGCTTATCTAGGGAGCCAACAGATCGCCGGAGACACGTGATGATCGAGAAACGCCCGTTCGAAAGTCTTGGCCATGCCGAGCATGGCTGGCTGAATGCCCGCCACCATTTTTCGTTTGCCAATTATTACGAGCCCGCCCGCATGGGGTGGGGTGCGATCCGCGTGTGGAACGACGACGAGATCGCCGCCAACAGCGGCTTCCCGCCGCATCCGCACCGCGACATGGAGATCGTCACCTATGTCCGCGAGGGTGCGATCACGCACAAGGATTCGCTGGGCAACGAAGGCCGCACCGAGGCCGGCGACGTGCAGGTGATGAGCGCCGGCAGCGGCGTGCGGCATGCCGAATATAATCTCGAAGCGCAGAAGACGACGATCTTCCAGATCTGGATCGAACCGAGCCGCAAGGGCGGCGCGCCGAGCTGGGGCGCCAAGCCTTTCCCGAAGGACGATCGCTCGGGTCAGTTCGTGACGTTGGCGAGCGGCTTTGCCGAGGATGGCGACGCGCTGCCGATCCGCGCCGAGGCGCGCGTGCTCGCCGCGATGGTGCGCGCCGGCGAGACGATCACGCACGAGGTCGGTGTCGGGCGGCATGCCTATCTGGTGCCGGCGACCGGATCGATCGAGATTGGCGGCGAGACGTTCAAGGCACGCGACGGCGCGGCGATGGACGGCGGCCAGACGGTAACCATTACCGCGCTCGAGGATTCCGAACTGGTGCTGGTCGACAGCCAGTAACGGCGTTTCGCCCTCCCGCTTGCGGGAGGGGTTAGGGGAGGGGCGTGCAGCGAGCGCTACCCTCTCCTTTAGAGTTCCCTCCCCCAGCCCCTCCCGCAGGCGGGAGGGGAGCAAGCAGAAGCCCAACCCCTCCCGGAAGCGGGAGGGGAGTCAGAAGAAGAAGGACCATGACTATGACCAAAGTTCTCGTGCTCTATTACTCGTCCTACGGCCATATCGAGCAGATGGCCGATGCCGTCGCCGAAGGCGCGCGCTCGGCCGGTGCCGAAGTCGACATCCGCCGCGTCGCCGAAACCGCGCCGCAAGAGGTCATCGAGGCCGCGCATTTCAAGACCGATACCAAGCATGAGCTGATTTCGGGCCCGGATGCGCTTGCCGATTACGACGCGATCATCGTCGGTGCTCCGACCCGCTTCGGCCGCATGCCGAGCCAGATGGCATCGTTCTGGGACACCACCGGCGGTCTGTGGTTCACCGGCAAGCTGATCGGCAAGGTTGGCGGCGCGTTCACCGCGACCGCGAGCCAGCATGGCGGGCAGGAGACGACGTTGTTCTCGATCCTCACCAACCTGCTGCATCACGGCATGACGATCGTCGGGCTCGACTACGGCTTCCAGGACCAGATGGGCGTCGACAAGATCCGCGGCGGCTCGCCCTACGGCGCGACGACGATCGCGGGTGGCGACGGCAGCCGCCAGCCTGAGGAAGAAGAACTGGCCGGCGCCCGCTACCAGGGCAAGCGGATCGCCGAGACTGCCGCCAAGCTCAGCGCCTGACCTTGCGCCCCCGCCGGCTCGCCGGATCGATCAGCGGCGGGGGCCGCAACACCGGTGCGATGAAGACCGGCGTCGGTGCATAGGCGGTCAGCCAGGCGTCGGACACGTCGCCAATCGACGGGGCGGCCGGGAAGGTGGTGCGCGCGCGGGCGAAGGTGAGCCGCGCGCGCGCCGCGCCAATCCCGTTGATCGACGCGCCGACCCAGCGCCAATGCCAAGGCTCCCACGTCACGCCCTGCGCATTGCCGAGCGGGAACGACATTTCGAAACCATATTCGGGCGCGTGGGCGATCAGCCAGCGCCCGGCCGGCACGCTGGCGATGCAGGCATCGACATCGGCACAGCCGGACGACGGGCGGACGCCGAAGTCGATCGCATAGCCGGTGGCGTGCTCGCTATAGCCCGGCGGGGCGACGTAGCGCGACCGCTCGACCGGATCGCCGCATGTCCCGGGCCGGGCGCTGCGGCAGAACACCGCGCGTTGATGCGCGATCGCGCGGAAGCAGGACACGCCGCGCAGCGTCGTGCCGACGCCGGGCATACGGCCGGCCGCGACGAGCATGCGCGCGAGATCGGCCGCCATGTCGCGGTGGACGAGGCATGGCTGGCCTTGCGCGAACCCCAACGGAGCGCTCGTCAGGTCGCTGCGGGACACTTCGGCATAGGGCAGGTGCCCGATCATGCGGCCATCGGCCATCGGCGCGGGCAGATCGCCCGGAAAGACGCCCGACGGCAGCGGGGTGCGCACGGGGGCGTTGCGCACGGGGCCTTGCAGCGGCGGCGCAGCCGCGGCGGCCGGCTCGGACGGAGCCAGCCCGGCAAGCATCATCGCGATCCCGATCGCCGATCTTGTGCTGCCCATCACGGCGCGCGCTCTGGCATGTCGGCGCTTGCGGTGGCAAGGGGACACGATGCTGGCAAATCATGTTCTCTTTCTCGACGGCGAGGCGCTCGTCATCGACAAGCCCGCCGGGCTCCCGGTCGACCGTCCGCGTGACGGATCGCTGTCCCTGGAAAACCATCTCGACGGGCTGACCTTCGCGTTCAAGCGTTGGCCGGTGCCGGTGCACCGGCTCGACCGCGACACGTCGGGCTGCCTGCTGCTGTCGCGCAACCCCAAGGCGCACGCGCGGCTGCAACAGGCGTTCGAGCAGGGGCTGGTGCGCAAGCGCTATCTCGCGGTGCTCGACGGTGTGGTC
Organism: Parasphingomonas frigoris; assembly: GCF_036663815.1. Taxonomy (NCBI): domain Bacteria; kingdom Pseudomonadati; phylum Pseudomonadota; class Alphaproteobacteria; order Sphingomonadales; family Sphingomonadaceae; genus Parasphingomonas; species Parasphingomonas frigoris. The sequence continues at coordinate 78,138 of NZ_JAXOJQ010000001.1, forward strand.
GAGGGTGAGAGCGGCCTTATCGACTTGGCGCTCGCCAAGGTCAGCACCGCGGAGGACGGCTGGCGGATGGTCGGCGATCCGCTCGGGGCCAAGGGCAGCAAGGCGTCGCGCACCGCGTGGCGCGTGCTCGAGATCAAGGACGGGCGCAGCTTCGTCGAGTTCATCCCCGAGACCGGTCGCACGCACCAGATCCGCGTCCACGCCGCCGAGGCGCTCGGCGCAGCGGTGGTCGGCGACCCGATCTACGGCAACGGCACCAAAGCGAACGGCAGTGCGACGTTGCTCCACGCCGCCGAACTGACCGTGCCGCGCGCGGGCAAGGAGCCGATCATCGCCAAGGCGCCCTTGCCCGAGCGCTTCATCGCGGCGGGGTTCAGCGAGGGCTGATCGGGCGCGAATGGCGCTCGGCGCGACGCCGACACCAGGTTGAGGCCGCTGTCCTCAGTCGGTGACCTTGCCGCGCAGCGATTTCACGGTCGAGCGCTTGGTCTTGCCCTCCATCCGCTTCGCCTTGGCGGCCTTCGACGGCTTGGTCGGGCGGCGGCGCTTGGGGACGACGGTGGCTTCGCGGATCATTTCGACCAGCCGTTCGCGCACTTCGGCGCGGTTGAGCAATTGCGAGCGGGCGCCTTCGCTGCGCAGCACCAGCACGCCCTCGCGCGTCAGCCGCGATCCCGCCAGCACGGCGAGGCGGTTCTTCACCGCGAGCGGCAGCGATGGCGAGTTGCCGACGTCGAAGCGCAGCAGCACCGCGCTGTCGGTGGTGTTGACGTGCTGCCCGCCCGGCCCGCCGGCGCGGGTGAACGATTCCTGCAGTTCGTCGCTGTCGATGCTGATCGAGCGGGTGACGGGGATGGCGGCCATCGCCGCTCCTTAAAACATGTCCGCCGCCGGGTCGATTGCGGCGACGGGGTTTCGCGCGCGGCGCCGAGCCGATAGGGAAGCGCGATGTACGACTTCACGATCGACCAAGGGTCGAAAGCCACCCTCTACCGCGACGTGCTGGCAGCGCTCGACGCGCTGACCGCCGGCGAGAGCGACGCCGTCGCCAACATGGCAAACAGCGCGGCATTGCTGTGGCAATATCTGCCCGATCTCAATTGGGCGGGATTCTACCGGATGGTGGCGGGCGAGCTGGTCGTCGGGCCGTTCCTCGGCAAGCCGGCGTGCATCCGCATCAAGGTCGGCGACGGCGTGTGCGGAGCGGCGGCGGCGACGCGCGAGACGCAGCTGGTCGAGGACGTCCATGCCTTCCCCGGCCACATCGCCTGCGACGCGGCGAGCCGATCCGAACTGGTCGTGCCGATCGTCCATGACGGGCGGCTGCTCGGCGTGCTCGATCTCGACAGCCCGCTGCCGGCGCGCTTCGACGCGGTCGATGCCGCCGGGTGCGAGGCGCTGGTCGCGCTGCTGGCGCCGCGGATCGCGGGCTGATCCGTTTCGGGACTCATCGCGATATGGCGAAAAACCGGGGGAAATGGTAGCTGCGGGGTTAATGATAATGATGCGGCGCCCTGCAAACGCGCCGATTTCGGAGGTTTACCCATGCGAACCCTAGCCGTTGCGGCCCTCACGATGGTTACTGCGTTCAGCGCGAGCGGCGCCGAGGCGCAGCGACTCGGGCATGGTGGAAGCTATCCGGGCACGACCTATCCGGCACCGGGCGCCGGCGGACAGATGCTGCCGCCGCCGCAGATGCCGCAGCCGGCGCCCAACATGCCGCGTCCGACGATGCAGCGGCCGCCGATGGCGCAGGGCGGCCAGACCTATCCCGGGTCGCGGCCGGGCCAGCGGCCCGATCATCACCGGTGGGGCGGCATGGCGGGCGGGCGCTGGCAGGGCGGCAGCAATGCGCCGGGCGGCTGGAACGCCTATCGCCGCCCGTCGCGCGGCTACCACGTGCCACGCTACTGGAATTCGCCGAGCTTCTACCTCGGCGACTATGCCGGCTACGGGCTCGGCGCGCCGCCGCAGGGCTATGGCTGGTACCGCTATTATGACGACGCCGTGCTGCTCGATTCGCGCGGGCAGGTCTTCGACTCGGTCAACGGCGTCGATTGGGACGGCGGCTATGACGATGGCTATGGCTATGGCGCGGAGAGCTATGGTTCGGCCTATGCGCAGGGTGGCGGCTATGCGCGCGGCTATCCGCCCCAATATGCACCCCAGTATCCGGCGCTGCCGCCGGTCGTGCAGAATGGCAACGTGACGACCTACACCACCAGCTCGGGATATGTTCCGGGCGGCTATTATGGCGGCGCGACGACGACGGTGGTGACGATCCAGGCGCCGCCCACGATCACGACGACGACCACCGAATATATCGAGGAAAGCACGCGCACCGTCGTGCCACGCCGGATCTATCGCGCGAAGAAGCGCTATTATCGCCCGGTGCGCCGCAAATGCGCCTGCCAGGTCGAGCGGCCGGTTCTCGGCAGCTGACCCGGTCGCTTCCCCGGCGCAGGCCGGGGAAGCGCACGGCCGCTCAGCGTGCGCGCGGTTCGGGCCCGGCGAAGGTCACCACGCTCTCCGACCCGTCGGCCGCCACCGCCGCGACACCGACGAAATGATCGTCGACGCTGATATCTTTAAGCACCGTGCTCGCCGCGCTGCCGGTGACGTCGACCGATTTCTGCCAGTCCTGCGTGTCGTTGCGGCGCCAGTGGACACGGTATGCGGTCGCCCCGGCGACCGGCTGCCATTTGACCGTCGTGTCGAAGCTCAGCGCGCCCGCGATCGTCACGCCCTCGGGCGCGGCCGGCGCGGCGGCGAGGCGGCGGATCGTCGCGACGTTGATCGCGGTGACCTTGGCGAGATAGGGGAAGTCCATCTTGTCGATCGTGTCGCCGTAGGGAATGCCGTTCTCGACGCGCAGGTCCTGGTGCTGCTGCGTCCAATTCTCGGCGCCGACCGAGAAGCGCACCGCGGGATAGCCGAGTTTGAGGAACGGCTCATGGTCGCCGCCGCGGCCGAAGCGATCGGGACGGCGGTCTAGGAAGACGTCGAGCCCGCCGGGGATCGTGCCCGCGACGCCGTCGATCGTCTTGGCGAGGCTGCGCGAGGGCCCGTCATCCTCACCGCCGTTGCCGCGCCGGGCAAGCTGCGCGGGAACATCCTCGGACGCGCGGATCCCTTCGGAAAAGACGCGGACGCGGTCGGCGACGCGGACGCCATTCTGCCCCATCGTGTTGCCGACGATGTCGTTGTTGAGCATCGCCGAGACGGTCCAGCCGCGCTGCTTGGCGGTGTCGGCGAGCAGGGTGCCGCCGAACAGCCCCTGCTCCTCGCCCGAGAAGATCGCGTAGACGATCGTCGCGCGGAATTTTTCTTTCGACAGGATCCGTGCCGCCTCGAGCACGAGCGCCACGCCCGAGGCGTCGTCATTGGCGCCCGGCGCATCCTTGGTGATGTCCATCACGTCGGTGACGCGGCTGTCGATATGCGCGCCGACGATGATCACGCGCTTGGGGTCGAGCCCCTGCTGGAAGCCGAGCACGTCGACGACGTTGACGCCGCTCGGCGCGCGCGCGTTCGTGAAGGTGCGCGCGACATTGGCGACGGTGATGCAACCGCCGCACGCATCGGCCAGCCGCGTCAGTTCGCCACCGGCCCAGCTGCGCGCGGCGCCGATGCCGCGGACGGGGTCTTCGGGCGACGACAGCGTGTGGCGGGTGCCGAAGCTGACGAGCTTCTCGACCGTCGCCTTGAGGCGTGCCGGGTCGGGCGCGGGGTTCGGCGCGTCCTTGGCGAAGGCGGGGGTGGCGAGGATCGCGAGCATTGCCGCGGCGGTTGGGAAAGTGCGCATTGCGATATGGTGGCGGGATATCAGGAGCGACGCAAGTTGCCTCCCCGCCCTGGAAGGGAGGGCTGGGGGGTGGGTCGGCCGAGGGCGGAGGTCGGACGTCACAACGGGCCGACCCACCCCCAGCCCCTCCCTTCCAGGGAGGGGAGGCAACTTAGCTCAGCCGGTCGATCGCGTCGCGGTCGAGCGAGCCGGGGATGATCATCAGCGGGATCGACAGCGCGCCGGCTTCGGCACCGGCGAAATGCGCGACGAGCGGGCCGGGCACGCCGCTCGGCGCGGCGGCGAGCACGAGGGCTGCGATCTCGGGATTGGCGGCGATCATGTCGCGGATCACCTTGGGGCCTTCGCCCTGCTGGACGGTGATCGTCGGCCGCAGCCCCGATTCCTGGATCAGCGCGCCCGCCGCGGCGGTGACGAGCCCCTCGGCATGCTGGCGCGCCTCATCCTCGATCGTCGCCTGGATGCCGGCGAAGGCGGTAAATTCGGCCGGGGGGATCATCGCCAGGATCTGTACGCCACCGCCGGTCTTGACCGCGCGGCGCGCGGCGAAGCGTAGCGCGATGCTGCTCTCTGGCGTTTCGTCGATCACGACCAGATAGGTCCGCATGCTTTTCGCCCCCCAAAAGCGCTTTGTCTGCGCGTTAGGTGGGCCTGACGGCACGTTCGTGCAAGCCACGGCCTTGACCCGCCGCGCATCGGGCGCGAGAGACGACCCCTACGGATTCGGTTAGATGAGGACGCGTTGATGCCGGTCGAAATCAAGATGCCCGCTCTTTCTCCAACGATGGAGGAAGGCACGCTGGCGAAATGGCTGGTCAAGGAAGGCGACACCGTGAAGTCGGGCGACCTGATGGCCGAAATCGAAACCGACAAGGCGACGATGGAATTCGAAGCTGTCGACGAAGGCACGATCGGCAAGATTCTGGTGGCCGAGGGGACCGACAATGTGAAGGTCGGCACGGTGATTGCGACGCTGCTCGCCGAAGGCGAGAGCGCGGGCGACACCACGCCTGCGCCTGCTGCCAAGGAGTCCGAGGCGAAGCCGTCGGCGGAAGACCCGAACAAGACCGGCAGCGAAGCCAAGCCGGTCGAGCGGACGGTCGAGCAGGCCGAGGACCATGGCAACCCGAACGGCGGCGCCGCGCCGAAGGCCGCTCCGGCGCAGCCCGCCGCGCCGCGTCAGGATGGCGAGCGCGTCAAGGCGAGCCCGCTCGCGCGTCGCATCGCCGCCGAGAAGAGCATCGACCTTGCCGCGCTGCAGGGTTCGGGACCGAACGGCCGGATCGTCCGCGCCGATCTCGAAGGCGCCAAGGCCGGCGCGGCAGCCCCGGTGCAGGCCAGCGCCCCCGCCGCCACGCCGTCGGCGGCAGCGCCGGTTGCGGCAGCCAAGCCGGCGGTCATCCCGGACATTCCGCACAGCGCCGAGAAGCTGTCGAACGTCCGCAAGACGATCGCGCGTCGCCTGACCGAATCGAAGCAGACCGTTCCGCATATCTACCTCACGGTCGACATCCGGCTCGACGCGCTGCTCAAGTTGCGCGGCGAGCTCAACAAGGGCCTCGAAGCGCGCGGCGTGAAGCTGTCGGTCAACGACCTGCTGATCAAGGCGCTCGCCGCCAGCCTGATCCAGGTGCCCAAGTGCAACGTGATGTTCACCCCCGACCAGCTGATCAGCTTCAGCCGCGCCGACATTTCGGTCGCGGTGTCGACGCCGTCGGGCCTGATCACGCCGATCATCGTCGGTGCGGACACCAAGGGCGTGTCGATCATCTCGACCGAGATGAAGGATCTCGCGGCGCGCGCACGCGACAACAAGCTCAAGCCCGAGGAATATCAGGGCGGCACCGCCAGCCTGTCGAACATGGGCATGTACGGCATCAAGCAGTTCGAGGCGGTGATCAATCCGCCGCAGGGCATGATCATGGCGATCGGTTCGGGCGAGAAGCGGCCGTACATCATCGACGACGCGCTCGGCGTGGCGACGGTGATGTCGGCGACGGGCAGCTTCGATCACCGTGCGATCGACGGGGCCGACGGCGCCGAGCTGATGCAGGCGTTCAAGACGCTGGTCGAAGCGCCGCTGGCGATGCTGGCCTGACATGATCGGGCGGCGCACCCTGATCGAGCTGCTGCACATCGCCGCGGGCGTGCTCGGCGCGGCGGTGATCGCCTATGGCGCGGCCTGGTCGCTGCCGCACGAAGCGGCGACGATCTGGGGCGTGAGCTTCGGCATGATGGCGGTCGTCGTCCTGATGGGCGTGCGGCCGTTGCGGCTGGCGTGGCGGGCGGACCGGGCACGGCGCGAGACCGCCGGCGGCCATCGGGCATCGTGAGCGGTCGGGCCGTCGCATGAGCGCCGCTGGCCTGCCGCCCGCCGGGATGCCCGCGATCCGCGCCACGGCGATGGCGTGCGACGCCAACCCGTACGGCAAGATCTTCGTCGGCTGGCTGATGGGGCAGATGGCGCTTGCCGCCGGTTCGGTCGCGTCGCGGCATTGCGGCGGGCGGGCCCCGGTGGTCGCGGCCGACGGGTTCAGCTTTACCGCGCCCGTCGAGATTGGCGACGAAGTCTCGTTCCATGCCGAGATCGTCAAGACCGGGCGCAGCTCGATGACGGTCGACGTCGACGTGTGGCGGCGCGAACGCCACGGCGAAGGCACTCAACGCGCCGCTCGCGGCACCTATATTCTTGTTTCGATGGGCGAGGACGACCGGCCGCGCCCGCTAGTGATAGAGGAATCCTCCCTTGGCTGACCAATTCGACCTCATCATCCTCGGTTCGGGCCCCGGCGGTTACGTCGCGGCGATCCGCGCGGCCCAGCTCGGTCTCAAGACCGCGATCGTCGAGCGCGAGCGCTTGGGCGGCATCTGCCTCAACTGGGGCTGCATCCCGACCAAGGCGCTGCTGCGCACCTCGGAAATCTATCACTACATGCAGAATGCCGAGAGCTACGGGCTCAAGGCCGACAACGTCTCGTTCGATTTGAACAAGGTGGTCGAGCGCAGCCGCAAGGTGGCGGGGCAGCTCAATGCCGGCGTCAGGGGGCTGATGAAGAAGAACAAGGTCACGGTGTATGAAGGCTTCGGCACGATCACCGCGAAGGGCAAGCTCTCGGTCAAGCAAGGTGACAAGACGAGCGAGCTCGAAGCCAAGCACATCATCATCGCGACCGGCGCGCGCGCGCGCGACCTGCCGTTCGCCAAGGCCGATGGCGAGCGGATCTGGACCTATCGCCACGCGATGGTGCCGCCCGAAATGCCGACCAAGCTGCTGGTGATCGGCTCGGGCGCGATCGGCGTCGAGTTTGCGAGCTTCTACAACGACATGGGCGCCGACGTGACGATCGTCGAGATGCTCCCGCGCATCCTCCCCGTCGAGGACGAGGAAGTCAGCGCGTTCATGGACAAGGCGCTGACCAAGCAGGGCATCAAGCTGCTCGTCGGCACCGGGCTCGAGGGTATCGAGACGTCTGCCAAGGGCGTCACCGCCAAGATCAAGGGCAAGGACGGCACAGTTACTTCGGAAGAGTATAGCCATGTCATCGTCGCGATCGGCATCGTGCCCAACACCGAGAATATCGGAATCGAGGGCCTCGGCGTGAAGACTGACCGCGGCCATATCGACGTCGACGGCTATGCGCGCACCAATGTCGAGGGGATCTATGCGATCGGCGACGTAACCGGCGCGCCGTGGCTGGCGCACAAGGCGAGCCACGAGGGCGTGGTCTGCGTCGAGGCGATTGCGGGGTTGAAGCCGCATCCGTTCGAGAAGTGGAACATCCCGGGCTGCACCTATTCGCGTCCGCAGGTCGCGTCGGTCGGTTTCACCGAGGCCAAGGCCAAGGAAGCCGGCTACGAGCTCAAGGTCGGCAAATTCCCGTTCATCGGCAACGGCAAGGCGATCGCGCTCGGCGAGGCAGAGGGCTTCGTCAAGACCGTGTTCGACGCCAAGACCGGCGAATTGCTCGGCGCGCACATGGTCGGCGCCGAAGTGACCGAGCTGATCCAGGGCTATGTCGTCGCGCGCCAGCTCGAGACGACCGAGGCCGAGCTGATGGAAACGGTGTTCGCGCATCCGACGCTCAGCGAGATGATGCATGAGAGCGTGCTCGGTGCATACGGTCGGGCGATCCATATCTGACGTCGAGCCGCTCACGCGGCGCTTTACATCCTTGCTGCAGTGCATCATTCCAGCGGCGAATGACGCGCGAGATCGAGCCCAAGGCCCCATCGCTGCAAAGCGCCACCGTCGCGCGAGCGGCGGTGGCGGGGGCGGCACTCGCGCTGTTAGTGGGCTCGCTCGGCCTGTTCTGGCCCGGCGTGGTGATGTTCGACAGCGTCGGGCAGTTCGCCCAGGCGCAATCGGGACAGTATGAGGATTGGCATCCGCCGGTGATGGCGCTGCTGTGGCACGCGCTGCTTGCCCTGTTTGGCGGCGGCGCGGGCTCGATGCTGGCGTTGCAGCTTTCGCTGTATTGGCTGGGGTTCGGCCTGGTCGCGGCCAGCGTGGTGCGCGGCGGGCGGGTTCTGGCCGCGGTCGCGGTGCTGGTGATCGCCGCGCTGCCGCTGTTTGCCGGGTGGCAGGGGGTGGTGCTCAAGGACACGCAGATGCTCGGCGCGACGCTGGCGGCGGTCGGCCTGATCGCCTGGTGGCGCGTGCGTGGTGCACGGTTGCCGATCGGGGCGCTGGCGGCGGTGGTCGTGCTGCTCGGCTATGCGACGCTGGTGCGGGCCAATGCGGTGCTCGCGATCGTGCCGCTGGCGGTGCTGCTGTTCGGCCCGGCGCGCTGGTGGGCGTGCGGCGTGATCGCGCTGGTCGGGATCGTCGTGGCGCTCGCGTTGGCGCAGGTCATCAACCACAGGGTGATCGGCGCGGCGCCGAGCGGGGTCGAGCGGACCGAGGCGCTTTACGACCTGGCGGGGATCGCGGTACGCGATCCCGACGGCGCGGTGGGGCTGACGCCTGCCGAGGCGCGCGTCGTGCTTGCCAAGCACTGCGTCAAGCCGCTGTTCTGGGATCCGCTCGGCACGGAGGATCGCTGCGCGCCCGAACTCGCGCGGCTGCACGGCTTCCCCGCGGGCGACCTCTACCGGATGCTGGCCGAGGCGGTCGTGCGGCATCCGCTGGAGTATGCAGCGCACCGGCTCGGGCACTGGAATTCGAGCGAGCGCTGGCTCGTTGCGGCGAACTGGCCGGCGGCGGCACCGCCTGCCGCGAGCGAGCCCAACGCGCTGCGGCTCGGCAGCCCGGGCAAGGCGGCGGCGGCGTGGCAAGCCGCGGCCCGCTGGATCGCCGCGACGCCGCTCGGCTGGCCGATCGCGTGGCTGACGCTCGCAGTGGCGGGGCTGTGCGTCACGCTGCGCCGCCCGGCGACCGCGCTGTGCGCCTTGGCGCAGGCGCTGCTGGTGTCGGCGATCGCGCTCGAGGCGAGCTTCCTGCTGCTGAGCATCGCGTCCGACCTGCGCTATCATCTCTGGCCGATGATCGCGACCGCGCTGGCGACCGTGCTGCTCTGCGCCGATGCCCGCTGGTCGCGCCGCGCGCTGCTGGCGACGGGCGGTGCGCTCGCGGTGGTGATCGCGGCGGGAACCGTCGCGCGGGTCATGCTGCCCGCCCCGCCGATCTCGTATCAGGCGTTGCTGCTCTAGTCCGCGACGGGATCGATCAGGCCAGGCGCACGGTCGCGACATTGTCGTTGGCGGCCGGACACAGCATCGCGCGCGCCTGGAGAATCGTTGCGACGAGCAGCATCACGCCGCCAAGCGCGGCGGCGGTCGCGCCGCCGATGCTGGCGATCGCGGTGCCCGCACCGATCAGCGCCGCACGCCACCACCGCGCGACGCCGGGTTCATCGAGCGCACGCACCGTCGCGATTCCGGCGGCGAGCAGGAAGGCGTGGCCATCGCGCGCAGGGGCGACGCCGGGCAGGATCAGCGCACAGAGCAAGGCCGCATCGAGCACCGCCCCGCGTGCGAGCGGCCGCGCCGAGAAGCTGGCAAGATAGCAGGCGCCGGCCCCGAGCGTCAGGGTGAGCGCAAGCCCGGTCAGCGGCAGGTCGCCGATCCACGGCATCGCACCAAGGATCGCCCACAGGTTTGGCGCGCCGTGCGACACGGCGATGTCCTGCGGCAACGGCAGCGCCGGCGTGCTATCGGGGCCGCGCGCCAGCAGCATGGCGAGCGCGAGCACGGGCGCGATCGGGAGCAGACGCCAGGGCGCTCGGCCGCCGATGAGGATCGCGCCGATGAAGGGAGCGAGCAGCAGCGCCTGCGCATCGAAGCCGACGGCGAGGCCGTACCAGACGAGCATCGCGACCGGCTGTCGGTCCCGCGCGGCGAGGATCGCGACGAGGCACGCCGCCGGCGCGAACAGCATTCCGTCCCCGATCACGCAGAGCGGGAGCAGCAGCGCCGCGCTTCGGCCGGTGTGGACCGGCGGCGGGGGAGGGACGGACGGCAGCATCGCGTCGGCTGTGGACCCAGCGGTGTTGCAACGGCGTTAAGCGCACCAGGCTCTTGCCCCGCGCGCGCCGCGGGTTCACCATCGAGCGATCGGCGCGAAGACGCCAGAATGAGGAAAGGAACCGCCGCATGACCGACAAGATCAGGGACGCCTTCACCGAAACCGTCGTCGACCCGGCGCGCAAGGTGAGCGAGGCGATGCGCGATGCCGGCGGCAAGATTGCCGAGAGCGGCTCGAACGTCGGCATCAAGATGCTCGACCAGGCCGAGGCCAACGCCCGCGAGGCCTTCGCCGCGATGCGCGCCGCGGCAAGTGCCAAGGATCTATCGGAAGTGATGAAGATCCAGGGCGATTTCCTGCGCGACCAGGGCTCGCGCAGTGTCGGCCAGGTGCGCGAGATCGGCGAGCTGATCCTGCAGTTCGGTCGCGACGCGGTCGGCGCGGTGCGCGGCGAGAAATAGCGGCGGCGGGCCCTTTCGGCTGAGGCCCCTCCGCCGACGCGGCGGGGCCGTCGCCTCAGTCGGCGGGCACGGACCGCGTGAGATCGTGGCTCAGCACCGCGAGGTCATAGGTGCTGCCCGCCCGATCGCGTACCTGGTCGCGCAGCAGCGCCTCGGCGCGGAAGCCGAGGCTTTCGAACAGCATCACCGAACCGATCTGGTCGGGCGTCATCTGCGCGACGAGCTTTTCGAGCTTGCGCTCGAGCGCGATCGAATAGAGCCCTTCGAGCAGGTCGCGGCCCAGGCCCGCCCCGCGCTTGGTGGTCGAGACGAGCAGCCGCACCTCGCCGACATGCGCGCTCCAGCCGAGCGGATCGCGCACGAGCGCGGCGGTCCCGACGAACTTTCCGCCATCCTCGGCGACGAGGCTGTCGATCCAGCCTTCCCCAATAGCCTCGACCCATGCCGCGATCACGCGCGGATGCCGCAGGTCACGGCCGAGGAAGAGCAGGTCATGTTCGGGCAGGCCTTCGGCAAAGGCCTGCATCGCGGCCTGATCCTTTGCCTCGAACCGGCGAATGTGATGCCCCATGTCGATCGATCCCCCAAGCCTGTCGATCGAACGCCAAACGCCGCCAACGCGCAAAAGCTGCCACGCGCGCCGGGACTTGTCACCTCTTCGTTGCTGCAGGCGCGAACGCGCGGCTGAGCGTCGTCAGGGCTGCTGCGGGCGGGGGCCGGCCGGGCCGACGTCGAGCGTCGCGTCGCCCCCCAGCGTGCGGTAGAGCGTGACGAGGTTGGTCGCGGCGGTCAGCTGGGTCGAGATCAGGCTGCGACGCGACGAATAGAGCGAGCGTTGCGCATCGAGGCTCTGCAGGAAGGTGTCGATCCCGCCGCGGTAGCGCGCGTCCGACAGCGTGTAATTGTCGCTCGAAGCGGCGGTCAGCGCGCGTTGCGCATTGAGCTGCGCGGTGATCGTGCCGCGCCGCGCGAGTGCGTCGGCGACTTCGCTGAACGCCGTCTGGATCGTCTTTTCATAGGTCGCCAGTGCCGAATCGAACTGCGCGCGCGATTGCACGACTCCGGCGCGACCGGCACCGGCACGGAAGATCGGGTAGCTGGCGCTCGGCGCGACCGAATAGTTGAACGCGCCGCCGGTGAACAGATTGCCGAGCGAGCTGCTGGCGAGGCCCGCCAGCGCGGTCAGCGAGATCGTCGGGAACAAAGCGGCGCGCGCGGCGCCGATTTCGGCATTGGCCGCGCGCAGCTCATATTCGGCCTGCACGACGTCGGGGCGGCGCAGCAGGATGCCGGAGTCGAGCCCGGCGGGGAGTTCGGCGATGGTCGGCGCGGCCTCCTCGATCGTTGCGGGGAGCAGGCTCGGATCGACCGGCGCGCCGACCAGCAATTGCAGTGCGTTGACGTCCTGCGCGACCGCGGTGGTCTGCGCCGCGAGATCGGACAGCGCGGTCTGCTGGATGATCTGCGCCTGCGCGAGATCGGTGCGCGGCGCGACGCCGCCGTCGAGCCGCGCCTTGGTCAGCGTGACGCTGCGCTGTGCGCTTGCCGCGGTATCCCGCGCGATCTTGAGCAGGCTCTGGTCCGAGGCATAGGTAAGCCATGCCGTCGCGATGTCGCCGACCAGCGTGAGGCGCGTGGCCCGCGCGGTGGCTTCGGTGCCGAAATAGCGGTTCTGCGCGGCGGTGGTCAGGGAGCGGACCCGGCCGAACAGGTCGATCTCGAAGGCGGTGATGCCGAGACTTGCGGAGAAGTTGTTGGTGGCGCCGCCACCTGTCGTGCCGACCGTGGTTCCGGTTCCGGTTCCTGTTCCGGGGTTGGTGCCGGTGCCGGTGCCGAAATTCGTCCCGCGGCTCCCCGAGTCGCGATGGGTGAAGCTCGTCGAAGCGTTGACCTCAGGCAGCAGCTCGGCGCGCTGGATGCGGTATTGCGCGCGGGCGATCGCGATGTTGGCCGCGGCGACGCGCAGGTCGCGATTGTTGTCCAGCGCCTGCTCGATGATCTTCTGCAGCCGCGCATCGCGGAGGATGTCGCGATAGTTGACGCTCGCCAATGTCGACTCGCTGCGCGCGAGATAGGCGTCGCCGACCGGCCAGCTCGGCGGCACCGGCAGCTCGGGCCGGACATATTTGGGCGCGAGCGAGCAGGCCGACAGCGCGGCGAGCGAGACGAGCGTGACGGTCTTGCGGATCATGCGGTCGGCTCCGGATGGCCGGAGGGTTGGGCGGGCGGCTGCTCGTCGTGCGGCTTGTCGTGATGGAATTTCTTCAACACGTCGCGCGTGCCGCGGCGGACGAGCACGAAGAACAGCGGGATGTAGAAGATCGCGAGGATCGTCGCGGTCAGCATCCCGCCGATCACCGCGGTGCCGATCGCGACGCGACTGTTCGCCCCGGCGCCGGTCGAGATCGCCAGCGGCAGCACGCCGAAGATGAAGGCGAACGAGGTCATCAGGATCGGGCGCAGTCGGATCCGCGCAGCCTCGAGCGCGGCGTCGATCACGCGCTTGCCTTGTTTCTCGGCTTGCTCGGCGAACTCGATCATCAGGATCGCGTTCTTGGCGGCGAGGCCCATCGTGGTGAGCAGGCCGATCTGCAGGTAAACGTCGTTCTGCAGGCCGCGCAGCGTCACCGCGAAGATCGCGCCGACCAGGCCGAGCGGGATGACCAACAGCACCGCTATCGGGATCGTCCAGCTCTCGTACAGCGCGGCGAGGCATAGGAAGACGACGAGCAGCGAGATGGCATAGAGGAACGGCGCCTGGCCCGAGGACAGCCGCTCCTGATAGGACAGACCGCTCCACGCCACGCTCGTGCCGGGATATTTCGCGGCGAGCTCGGCCATCTTGTCCATCGCCGTGCCCGAGCTCTGGCCGGGGGCGGCCTGACCCGAGAATTCGTACGACGACACACCCGAGAAGCGCGCCAGCGTCGGTGCGGCCTTGCTCCAGTTCGTCGTCGCGAAGGCCGAGAAGGGGGTCATCGCGCCGGTAGATCCGCGCACGTACCACAAGGCGAGATTATCGGGCGACGCGCGATAGGGCGCATCGCCTTGGACATACACGCGCTTCACGCGGCCACGATCGTTGAAATCGTTGACGTAGGAGCCGCCCCACGCGGTCGAGAGCGTTGAATTGACGTTGGCCTGGGTGAGGCCGAGCGTGCTCAGCTTCTGCGCATCGAGGCTGACCTGGAGCGTCGGCTGGTCGTCGAGATCGGTCGGGCGCACCGCGGCGAGCGTCTTGTCGGCGCGGGCTTCGGCGAGCAGCGAATCGCGTGCCGCCTTGAACTTCTCGCGGCTGAGCCCGCCCGAATTGAGCAGCTCCATCGTGAAGCCGTTCGACTGGCCGAGGCCGCGCACCGCCGACGGGACGGTCGCGTAGAATTCGACGTCGCGCAGGCCGCTCAAGGCCTTGGTCGCGCGCTGGGTGATCGCGTCGGCGCCGTTCTCGACGCCCTTGCGATCGGCCCAGTCCTTGAAGGCGACGAAGCCGCGTCCGGCATTCTGCCCGCCGCCGCCGTTGCCGCCGCCCGCGACGGTCAGATAGCCGGCGACGTTCTTCGACTCGGGGCCGGCGAAATATTTCTCGATCTGGAGCTGTGCCTGGCGCGTCTGGTTGAGCGTCGCACCGGGCGCGAGATTGTACTGGATCTGCGCGATGCCCTGGTCCTCGGTCGGCAGGAAGCCGGTCGGGAGCCGCACGAACATGAGCGCGAGGAGCGCGACGACGCCGGCGTAGATCAGCAGGAAGAGCCACTTGCGGTCGACCACCTTGGCCACCGCATTGCCGTAGCGATCGACCATCCGCTCGAAGCCGTTGTTGAACCAGTCCTTGGCGGGCTGGGTCTTGCGGGCGACCCAACCGCCCTGCTTCATGTCCTGCTTGCGCTTCAACAGCGTCGCGGTGAGGGCAGGGGTGAGAACGAGGGCGACGACCACCGAGAGCACCATCGCCGAGACGATCGTGATCGAGAACTGGCGGTAGATCACGCCGGTCGAGCCGCCGAAGAACGCCATCGGGAGGAACACCGCCGACAGGACGAGCGCGATCGCGATCAGCGCGACGGTGATCTCGTCCATCGACTGGATCGTCGCGTCGCGCGGGCTCATGTCGGGATTTTCCTCCATGAGACGCTCGACATTCTCGACCACGACGATCGCATCGTCGACCAGCAGGCCGATCGCGAGCACGAGCCCGAACAGCGTCAGCGTGTTGATCGAGAAGCCGGCGAGCGAGAAGATGCCGAAGGTGCCGAGCAGCACGACCGGCACCGCGATCGTCGGGATCAGCGTGGCGCGCCAGTTCTGCAGGAAGACGAACATGACGATGACGACGAGGATGATCGCCTCGATCAGCGTCTTTTCGACCTCCTCGACCGACAGCTTGATGAACGAGGTCGAATCCTGTGGGAAGCTGTAGGCATAGCCGGTCGGGAAGTTCTTCGATGCGCTTTCGATCTCGGCCTTGACCAGTTCGGCGGTGCTGAGCGCGTCGGCGCCGGGGGCGAGGCTGACCGCGATGCCCGCGCCGGGATGGCCGTTGACGCGGCTGGTGACATTGTAGCTTTCGGCGCCGAGCTCAATCCGCGCGACGTCCGACAGGTGGACCGCCGACCCGTCGGGCTGCGTCTTGAGAACGATGGCGCGGAACTGTTCGGGGGTCGACAGGCGCGACTGCGCGGTGACGGTGGCGTCGAGCACCTGGTCGGGGTTGTTGGGTACGCCGCCGATCTCGCCTGCGGCGACCTCGGCATTCTGTGCGGTGATCGCGGTGGTGACGTCGCTCGGGATCAGGCTGTAGCTGGCGAGCTTGTTGGGATCGAGCCAGATGCGCATGGCATATTGCGCGCCGAACACGTTGATGTCGCCGACGCCCTTGATGCGGCCGATCGTGTCCTGCAGGTTCGAGACGAGATAGTCCGACACGTCCTGGTTGGTGGTGCGATCCGTCGTGTCGTAGATCGCGGCGATCAGCAGGAAGTCGGGGTTCGACTTGGTGACGGTCAGGCCCTGCTGCTGCACCTGCTGCGGCAGGCGGGACAGGGCCTGCTGGACCTTGTTCTGGACCTGGACCTGCGCGATGTCGGGGTCGGTGCCCTTGGCGAAGGTCGCCGAGATCGTCACCGATCCCTTCGACGAGGAACTGGTGCTGAAATAGAGCAGGCCGTCGATGCCGGTCAGCTGCTGCTCGATCACCTGCGCGACCGAATTTTCGAGCGTCTCGGCCGATGCGCCGGGATAGTTGGCGCGGATGTTGACGTTGGGCGGCGCGATATCGGGGAACTGCTCGACCGGCAGCGTGTAGATCGCGCCGACCCCCGCCAGCATGATGATGATGGCGATGACCCAGGCGAAGATCGGCCGGTCGATGAAGATACGCGAGATCACGGGGGCGGACTCAGTTCTTCTTTGAGGTCGTGTCGCCGGACTTGGGCGACTTGATCGTCTGCGGCGTGTCGGCGGAGACGGGCTTGATCGTCTGGTTGACCTTCACCTTGCCAACGCCCTGCGTGATGATCTTGTCGCCGGGGTTGAGGCCGGCGGTGACGATCCAGCTGGTGCCCTGCGTGGTGGTCGCGGTGACCGACTTCTGCGTCGCCTTGTAGCCCCCCTTGCCATCGGGGGCGACGACATAGACCGTCGCATTGCCCTTGGCGTCGCGCGACACCGCCTGCTGCGGCACGAGGAAGGCGTTGGGGTTGATCGACTGGGCGAAGCGCGCGCGGACGAACATGCCCGGCAGCAACAGCCCCTGCGGATTGGGGAAGCGCGCGCGCAGCGTGACTGTGCCGGTCGCGGTGTCGACGACGACCTCGGAGAAGGCGACATCGCCGACCAGGCCATAGTCGGTACCGTCCTCGAGCTTCAGCCGGACGTCGGCGCGCGTCGCCACCGCGCCGCCCGAGGCGAGCGCACGGCGCAGGCGCAGCAGGTCGGCGCTCGCTTCCTGGATGTCGACATAGATCGGATCGAGTCGCTGGATCGTTGCCAGCGGATCGGTCTGGCTCGCGGTCACCAGCGCGCCTTCGGTGAACAGCGTCCGCCCGATCCGCCCGGTGATCGGCGCGGGGACGGTGGTGAAGCGCAGGTTGATCTGCGCGGTATCGAGCGCGGCCTTGCTCTGGCGGACGGCGGCAGCGGCCTGGCGTGCGGCGGCGGCGGCGTCGGTATAATCCTGCTTGGCGACGGCCTGCATCTCGGCGAGCGGCTTGTAGCGCTCGGCCTTGACGCGGGTCGCTTCGGCATTGGCGGCGGCGCTGGCGACGTTGGCGCTCGCCTCGTTGGCGGACGCGCGATAGAGGCGCGGGTCGATCTGGTAGAGCGGCTGGCCCTTTTGGACGAGCGAGCCTTCGGTGAAGAAGCGGCGGCGGATCAGTCCAGACACCTGCGGGCGGACTTCCGAGCTCTGATAGGCGGCGGTGCGGCCGGCGAGTTCGGTGACGATCGGCACGCTGCTCGGCTGGATGACGATGTAGCCGACTTCGGGCGGGCCCTTGTCGGCGCCGCGCCCGCTCTTCGTCTTGGTGCTCGCGCCGCACCCACCGAGCACTAGCGCCGCGCTGCCGAGAAGGCCGACTGCGCGCAGGGGAAGAAACCGAACCACCATGTACGTCCACCGCTTCGAGGGAGGTTGGCGCACGGTGGATACCTTGCGCAACCGACGCCAAACGCCGCCTAGTAGCGATTGTTCCGCAGGCTTATCAACTGTCTCGGAACGGCCATATCACGGCAAATGCCGCGATGCAGCATTCAGCGCAGCTTGGCGATCGTCAGTCCATCGGCCTTCGCGCGATCCTTGGTCGATTCCTCGCTGCGCTTCAGCGCCTTGGAAATCGCTTTCAACGCCATGCCCTTCTTGGCCAGCGTGTGGAGCTTCTGGATCTCGTCGGTCGTCCAGGGTTGGCGGTGGCGTTCGAATCGGTCTTCGCTCATGCGCAATCCGTACGCGCGCCGCCGGGCAAGCGCCAGCATCCTGGTTTCGGCATACTCTTGCGACAGACGGAGGTTAGCCGGGACTGCAAAACAGAATGTGGGAAGATAATGATTCGAACGACGACCCTGCTGACGCTCGCGCTCGCGGCGACCCCAGCGCTGGCCATGGCGCAGCAGGCTACCCCCGCGCCCAAGCCGACCACGCCCGCGCCGGCGAGCGTTCCTGCCAGCGACGAAGGCGAGGACGGCCCCGACATCGTCGTGCAGGGCACCAAGCCGCAGGGCTCGGTAATTGGCGACATCCCGCCCGAACAGACCTTCGGGCCGGCCGACGTGCGCTCCTACGGGGTCAGCTCGATCACCGAATTGCTCACCGAACTCGCGCCGCAGATCCGCAGCGATCGCGGCAGTGGCGGCGCGCCGGTCGTGCTGCTCGACGGCAAGCGCATTTCGGGCTTCTCGGAAATCCGCGATCTGCCGACCGAAGCGATCGCGCGGGTCGAGATCCTGCCCGAGGAAGTCGCGCTGAAATATGGCTATGCCGCCGACCAGAAGGTCGTGAACATCGTGCTGCGCCGCCGCTTCCGCGCGGCGACGGTCGAATTGTCGGATCGGCTCGCGACCGAGGGCGGGCGCAACTCGCCGCAGGCCGAGCTCGACCTGCTCAAGATCGCCAACAAGGGGCGCGTCAACCTCCACCTCGAATATCAGGCGTCGAGCGCGTTGACCGAGAATGAGCGCGGGATCGTCTCGACGCCGCGCACCGGCACCGCGACGACCGTCGCGACCGATCCGACCGACCAGACGCCATATCGCACGCTGCTGCCGTCGGGGCGGACGTTCAACGCCAACACGACCTATGCGCGCAGCTTCGGCAACATCTCGGGCACGCTCAACGCGACGCTGTCGGCGAGCGACACGACCGGCATGCAGGGCCTGCCGACGACGACGCTGACGGTGCCGGCGGGCAACCCGTTTGCGACGTCGCTCGACACGACCACCGTCCGCCGCACGCTCGACGGTGATTTCCGTCCGATCCAGCAGACCAATTCGGCGATCGCGGCGCATCTCGGCACGACCTTCAACGGGGCGCTCGGCAAGTGGCAATGGTCGCTCACAGGAGCGTACGATCATAGCGAGTCGGAGACCTTCACCGATGGCGGGCTCGATCCGCGTGGCTTCCAGGGTCGGCTCAACGCCAACGATCCGACCGCGAATCCTTACGGCGCGCTGGGTGTCTCGCAGATCGGGACGCTGTCGGGCAATCGCGGCTCTTCGACCTCGGACGTCGGGCAGGTCGATGCGCTGGTCAACGGCAGCCTGTTCATGCTGCCCGCAGGCGACATTTCGACCAGCGTGCATGTCGGCGGTACGGTCAGCGACTTCACCAGCCGGTCGTATCGTGCCGGGCTGACCAGCACGGGCGCGGTCTCGCGCCAGATCGCCAACGGGCAGCTCAACGTCGACGTGCCGTTGACCAGCCGCGCCAAGGACGTGCTCGCCGCAGTCGGCACGCTGTCGGTCAACGGTAACGTCGCGGTCAACCATCTCTCCGATTTCGGTACGCTGACGACGGTCGGCTACGGCCTCAACTGGTCGCCGATCGTGCCGCTGCGGATCATCGCCTCGGTCACCGACCAGGACAATGCGCCGAGTGCGACGCAGCTCGGAAACCCGCAGATCGTCACGCCCAACGTGCCGGTGTTCGATTACGTCCTCGGGCAGAATGCGCTGGTGACGACGATCTCGGGCGGCAACCCCAATTTGATCGCGAGCAGCAGCCACACGCGCAAGATCAGCTTCAACCTCAAGCCGTGGAGCACCAAGGAGCTGACCTTCTCGGGCAGCTACATCAATGCACGGACCGAGAATCCGATCGTCGGCTTCCCGACCGCGAGCGCGGCGATCGAGCGGGCGTTTCCAACGCGCTTCCTACGCGATGCCGGCGGCAATCTTCTGCAGATCGATTCGCGGCCGATAAACTTTGCCGAGAGCAGTCGGTCCGAACTGCGCTGGGGCGTCAATTTCTCGATGGCGCTCAAGTCCAAGCTGCAGAAGCAGATCGAGGCATGGCGCGCCGGCACCGGGCCCAATCCGTTCGCCGGGCTCAAGGTGCCCGCCGGGATGGCGCGGCAAATCGCGCAGGCGCGTGCCGAGCGTGGCGGTGGCGGTGCTCCCGGTGGGCCGGGCGGTGGCGGGCCGGGCGGTGACGGGCCGGGTCGTGGGCCCGGTGCCGGTCCGGGCGGGCCCGGCGGCGGGGGCGGCGGTGGTCGCGGCTTCGGCGGTTTCGGCGGCGGGCGTGGCGGTGGCGGCGGCCGCCTGCAGTTCGCGCTGTACCACACGTGGCACTTCACCGATCGCGTGCTCGTCCAGCAGGGCGGGCCGGCGCTCGACCTGCTCAACGGCGATGCGGTCGGATCGAGCGGCGGATCGCCGCGGCACGAGCTCGAGGGCCAGGCGGGCTACAGCAACAACGGCATCGGCGTGCGCATGTCGGCCAATTGGCAGAGCGCGACGACCGTCAATGGCGGGACGGTCGGCAACCCGCAGACGCTGCGCTTCTCCGATCTCGGCACGGTCGGCGTGCGGCTGTTCGGCGACCTCGGGCAGCGGCTCGAGCTGGTCAAGAAGCATCCGTGGATGACGGGGATGCGCGTCGCGGTGTCGGTCGACAATCTGTTCGATTCGCGCCAGCGCGTGACCGACGCGACCGGGACGACGCCGATCGCCTACCAGCCGGGCTATCTCAATCCGCTCGGCCGCACGGTGCGCCTCTCGATCCGCAAGTTGTTCCTCTAGCCCGGCGCTTGCCTAACCGCGTCGCAGCGTAGAACGTCGGGGGATGTCTTCCCCCGACTTCTCGCTGCTGGCGACGCGCCGTTTCGGCCCGCTTTTCGTCGTCCAGTTTCTGGGCGCGTTCAACGACAATGTGCTGAAGTTCGCGCTGCTGTTCCTCGCCAATTTCGGGGCGAACCAGAGCGCGCTCAGCGGCGAGATGCTGGCGACGGTGTCGACCGGCATCTTCATCCTGCCCTATTTCCTCTTCTCGGCGCTCGCCGGGCAGATTGCCGACGCGATCGACAAGCGCATCCTGATCCGCTGGGTCAAGACCGCCGAGATCGCGATCATGGCGCTCGGGCTGTTGGGCTTCTGGATCGATTCGATCGCGATCCTGCTCGGTTGCCTGTTCCTGATGGGGCTGCATTCGACGCTGTTCGGGCCGGTCAAATATTCGATCCTGCCGCAGCATCTGGGCGCGCACGAGATGATGGGCGGCACCGCGCTAATCGAGGCGGGGACGTTCCTCGCGATCCTCGGCGGGCAGTTGCTGGCGGGGCTGGTGCCGCCGTGGGAGGCAGGGCTCGCGGCGACCGTGCTGGCGGGGGTCGGGCTCGGCGCCAGCCTGTTGATCCCGTCGGCGCCGCCGTCGGGCCGCGGGCATCACATCGACTGGAACGTGATCAAGGGCACGCGCGACATCCTGCGCACCGCGAGCCGTGCGCCGGGCGTATGGCTCGCGATCCTCGGGATCAGCTGGTTCTTTGCGGCGGGCGCGGTGCTGGTGTCCGAATTCGCGCCCCTGGTGAGCGGCAAGCTTGGCGGGACGCAGGGTGTGGTGACGCTGTTCCTGCTGGTCTTCTCGATCTCGATCGCGATCGGATCGATTGCGGTCAACCGGCTGCTCAAGGGCGAGGTTTCGGCGCGCTACGTGCCGCTGTCGGCGGCGCTGATGGGGGCGTGCCTGATCGACCTGTGGCTGTCGACCAGCGCGTTTCGCAGCCACGCCGTCGGGCTCGACATCGCGCGCTTCGTTCAGGCGCCGGGCAGCTGGCATGTGCTGGTCGGGCTGGCGGGCATATCCTTTGCCGGCGGGATGTTCATCGTCCCGCTCTACGCGATCCTCTCGACCGCGACGGTCGCGGCGGAGCGCTCGCGCGTGATCGCGGCCAACAACATCGTCAATTCGCTCGTCACCGTCGCGGTGGTGCTCGTCGCGACGGTGATGATCGCGCTCGGCAGCGACGTGCCGGGCGTGATCGGGATGATGGGCGTGGCGACGCTCGGGGTCGCGCTGGTGATGCGGCGGATGCCGTCGCTGGTTGACCCGTCGCTTGGTCGTCTTAAGGCAGGCGCGACAGATTCGAGGAGTGAAGTCCCATGAAAACCCGCGCCGCCGTCGCCTTCGCCGCCAAGCAGCCGCTCGAGATCGTCGAGCTCGATCTCGAAGGGCCCAAGGCGGGCGAAGTCCTGGTCGAGATCATGGCGACGGGCATCTGCCACACCGACGCCTACACGCTCGACGGGCTCGACAGCGAGGGGCTGTTCCCGAGCGTGCTGGGGCATGAGGGCGCCGGCATCGTGCGCGAGGTCGGGCCGGGCGTGACCTCGGTCAAGCCGGGCGACCATGTCATCCCGCTCTACACCCCCGAGTGCCGCCAGTGTAAGTCGTGCCTCAGCGGCAAGACCAACCTGTGCACCGCGATCCGCGCGACGCAAGGCAAGGGGCTGATGCCCGACGGCACTTCGCGCTTCTCGTACAAGGGCGAGACGATCTTTCATTACATGGGCTGCTCGACCTTCTCGAACTTCACCGTCCTGCCCGAGATCGCGGTCGCGAAGATCCGCGAGGACGCGCCGTTCAAGACGAGCTGCTACATTGGCTGCGGCGTCACGACTGGCGTCGGCGCGGTCGTGAACACCGCCAAGGTTCAGGTCGGCGACAACATCATCGTGTTCGGATTGGGCGGGATCGGGCTCAACGTGCTGCAGGGCGCGCGGATGGCGGGCGCCAACATGATAGTCGGTGTCGACATCAACCCCGACCGCGAGGAATGGGGCCGCAAGTTCGGCATGACGCACTTCGTCAACCCGAAGGACGTCGGCGACCTCGTCGCGCATCTCGTCGCGCTGACCGATGGCGGGGCCGACTACACCTTCGATTGCACCGGCAACACGACCGTGATGCGCCAGGCATTGGAAGCGTGCCACCGTGGGTGGGGGACGTCGATCATCATCGGCGTGGCCGAGGCGGGCAAGGAAATCTCGACGCGGCCGTTCCAGCTCGTCACCGGGCGCAACTGGCGCGGCACCGCGTTCGGCGGCGCGAAGGGGCGGACCGACGTGCCGAAGATCGTCGACTGGTACATGAACGGCAAGATCGAGATCGACCCGATGATCACGCACGTGCTGTCGCTCGAAGAGATCAACAAGGGCTTCGACCTGATGCATGCCGGCGAGAGCATCCGCAGCGTGGTCGTGTACTGATCGTCCTGCTCAGATGTGCGCCCGTAGCGTGACGCCGATCACGCGCGGGTCGCTCGGCGTGGCGAGGATCAGGCCGGAATTGCCCGCCTGGATCGTCAGATTCTGGATGTAGTTCGCATCGAACAGGTTGCGCACGAACAGTGCGACCTCGAGCCCGCTTTTGCTGCGCAATGCGAGGCTGGCGTTGGTGACATTGTAGCCGTCGATCAGCGTGTATTTGGACAGCGTCGGGTCGCCATAATAATGGGTGCGCCAGCTCGAATCGGCATGCAGGATCAGCGCGGCGGTGCCGATCGGCAGCGTGTAGTCGCCGCCGATCGTGGTCGACCATTTCGGCAGGCCGGCGAGCGGGCGCCCGGTCAGGTTGCACGCGGTGGTCGCGGCGGTCTGTACTTCGAGCGGGCAGGGGCCGGCGGGGTAGTCGGAATAGGTGCCGTGCGCGTAGGCGACGTTGCCGCGCAGCTGGAAATGCTGCGTGACGGTCGCGGTGACGTCGGCCTCGAAGCCCTTCACCGTGACCTTGGGGATGTTCGACAGATAACCGCGCAGCGCGACGGTCTGCGAACTGTCGACCAAAGTCGCCTGGAAATCGCGCACGTCGGTGTAGAATCCCGCCAGGTTGAACACCAGCCGGCGGTCGAACAGCGCGCTCTTGAGGCCGACCTCGTAGGTCGTGTCCAACTCGGGCCGGATCACCGCGGTGGTCAGCATTGGCTGGTTGGCGGTGTCGAGCGGCAGGCCCGACAGGTTGATCCCGCCCGATTTGAAGCCGCGGGCATAGCTCGCATAGGCAAGCAGATGGTCGTTCGCCTGCCAGGCGAGGTTGGCGCGGCCCGACAGGTTGCTCTCGCTGTCGTGCGCGGTGTAGCTCTGTCCGCGCAGCACGCCGAGTTGCGCGCTGAGCAGGGCGGCGTTGGTCACGGTCGGCCCGCCGAAGGTGAAGCTGCGATAGGCGCCGTCCTTCACCTCATAGGTGTAGCGCAGCCCCCCGGTGAGCGTGAGCCGCGGGAAGATCTTGAAGTTGAGCTCGGCGAAGGCGGCGTAGCTGTCTTCCTTCAGCCGCGTCCTGCCGTCGGTGCCATAGCCGTCGAGCAGGTTGGTGGGCACCGCGACTGCGGCGGCGCCCGTGCCGGTGGTGGTGCCGATCAGATAGCGCGCGGCGGCGGGGCCGTAGATGCTGATCGGCTCGCCGCTGATCGTCTGGTCGAAGACATACAGGCCGGCGACATAGCCGAGACGATGCTCGCCATTCGAGGCGAGGCGCAGTTCCTGGCTGAACTGGTCCTGCCGCGAGGGGATGTGCTGGGTGATCTGCACCGGGATGCCGGTATAGTCGCGGTCGTTCGCCGCATCCCAGTTCCAGAAGCGCCACGCACTGACCGAGGTCAGCGTGGCGAAGCCGAGGTTCCAGTCGGCGATCGCCGAGACGCCGCCTTCGTTGGTGTCGACGCCGAGCGGCGCGTCGATGTCGGTCAGCCGGTCATAGGCGTTGGTGCTGGGCGGGGTGTAATTGAACTGCGCCGCCAGCGCGGGATATTGCCGCGACGCCGCGCGCAGGCTCTGGCCGACGCGGAGATAGACCTGCGTGCAACACTCGCTCGCGAAAGTGGTGAAGTCGGCGGTCAGGCGCAGCTGGAAATCGGCGGTCGGCTGGAACAGCAATTGCCCACGCACCGCTTGGTTGCCGATCGCATTCTGCCTGGCGCCGGTGCGGACATTGGCGATCACGCCGTCGCGGCGCGTGGTCAGGGCGGAGAGGCGGAAGGCGACGGTGTCGCCGATCAGCGCGCCGGTCGCGGAGGCCTTGGCCTGGACGAGATTGTCGCTGCCGACCGACACCTCGGCCTCCATCGCGCGGGTGAAGCTCGGCGGCTTGGTGGCGATGCTGATCGCGCCCGCGGTCGTGTTCTTGCCGAACAGCGTGCCCTGCGGCCCGCGCAGCACCTCGATCCGGTCGATGTCGGAAAAGTCGAACGCGGCGGTGGCGGGGCGGGCGTGATAGACCTGGTCGACATAGAAGCCGACGCCGGGCTCGAGCCCGTCATTCGCC
Source organism: Parasphingomonas frigoris (assembly GCF_036663815.1). Classification (NCBI taxonomy): domain Bacteria; kingdom Pseudomonadati; phylum Pseudomonadota; class Alphaproteobacteria; order Sphingomonadales; family Sphingomonadaceae; genus Parasphingomonas; species Parasphingomonas frigoris. The sequence continues at coordinate 103,112 of NZ_JAXOJQ010000001.1, forward strand.
TGGCTCACCGCGACGACGCTGCTGCCGAGCCCGCGGATCGTGAAGGCGGTGTTGCGCGGATTGGCCGAGCTGTAGTTGAGCGCGGGGACGAGCAGGCTCAGCTGGCTGGTGTTGACGGTGTAGGACCGGTCGATCAGCGCGCTGCCGACGACCGAGATGGCGAGCGGGACTTTCTCGAGATCCTCGGTGCGGCGGCGTGCGGTAACCACGATCTCGGGCGCGGACGCGGCGGCGTCATCGACCGGCGCAGCAAAAGCGCTGGCCGGGATTCCAGCGGCGATCGCCGCCGCGCAAACCGAAGCCTGAAGAGACAAGAATTGCACGCTGCGCCCCCCTTCGCCCGCGAAGCGCGCAGGCGTCGGACTGCCATATACAAAGGAATATAGCGCGCGCCAGTGCTACCCGTCAGCGGAGGCGATGCGGGTGGCGCCAACGATGAGCCTGGCGTGACGCGGCAAGCGGTGCGCGGGACGATCACCCCGCCAGTCCTCATTGCGGGATCTGCGCCTCGATCATCTCGGCCATCATGTCGACGAGATAGGCGACGTCGAGCGCGGGGTTGGCGATCGCGCGCTGGCTGATCCCGCCGATGAACACAAAGAACAGATCGGCCACGCGCGACAGGTGCTGGCGTTCCGCCGTCGGGCCGGCAAAGCCAACGAACGCCTCGATCAAGGCAGGGCGGACACGCAGTTCGATGTCCTGCAGGATCGCGGCGATGCGCGCGTTTCGCGATGCTTCGGCGAAAATCTCGAGAAACAGCGGGGATTGGTCCCCGGCGACCACGCCCGTCAGCGTCTGCTCGATCCAGGCGCGCAGCGCCGCGCGACCCCCTTGCGTCCGGCTGCCGATCCGCGGGATTTCATCGAACAGCGTGCCCGCGTCGCGTTCGACGATTGCCGCGACGATCCCCTCCTTGTTGGCGAAATCGCGGTAGATTTGCTGGACCTTGATCCCCGACATCTCGGCGATCTGCGCGATGCCGGTGGCATGGAAGCCACGCCGGATGAACAGCTCGCGCGCGGCCTGCTCGACCTTCTCGCGCCGAATGTCGACCCGCGGCCGCGATTCTTCGTTCATGCTGCGTTGCACCATTGAGGGTTGACCAAGTTCACGCGGCGTCCTATCTACGTGTAAGTGAATGATCACTAACATATCCAACGCGATCGGGATACCCCCCAATGTTTCTTCTCCGGACGCCGGCGCTTGGCGCCATTCTGCTGGTCGCGGGCTGTGGGCAGAGTGCGCCGCCGCCGCCGCCGACTCCCGAGGTCGGCACGCTGGTCGTGCGGCCCGAGACGGTCACGCTGAAGACAGAATTGCCAGGGCGGACATCGGCGTACGAGACGTCGGACGTTCGGCCGCAGGTCAGCGGCTTGCTGCTGAAGCGCTTCTTCCAGGAGGGCGACAGCGTCCGTGCCGGGCAGACCTTGTATCAGGTCGACCCGGTCGCGTACCAGGCGCAGGTCGCCAATGCGAAGGCCGCGGTCGGCCGCGCCCGCGCATCGATCGCATCGACCCGCGCCCTGGCGACTCGCTATGGCAACCTCGTCAAGATCAACGCGATCGCCAAGCAGGACTATGAGAATGCGGTGACGGCCGCCGATCAGGCCGGTGCCGACGTCGCCGCCGCGCAAGCGACGCTGAAGACCGCGCAGATCGATCTTGCCCGCACGCGCATCACCGCGCCGATCTCGGGGCGGATCGGCCGGTCGGTCTCGACCGTCGGCGCGCTCGTCACCGCCAGCCAGACGACCGCGCTGACGACGATCCAGCGGCTCGACCCGATCTATGTCGACATCAACCAGTCGAGCGCCAACGTGCTCAAGCTGCGCCAGGCAATGATGACGGGCAAGCTGACCAGCGACGGCTCGGCCGGTGCGCAGGTGCGCCTCAAGCTTGAGGATGGCAGCTATTATCCGCTGACCGGCAAGCTGCAATTCTCCGACGTCACGGTCGATCCGACCACCGGCTCGATCACGCTGCGCGCACTGTTCGCCAATCCAAAAGGCTTGCTGCTGCCCGGCATGTATGTCCGCGCCGAACTGGTCGAAGGCGTCCAGCAGCAGGCGATCCTCGTCTCGCAGCAGGCGGTGTCGCGCGACGAGAAGGGCAATCCGACCGTGCTGGTCGTCGGCGCCGGCGACAAGGTCGAGCTGCGCCAGATCACCGCGCCGCGGACGATCGGCACCGACTGGCTGGTGACCGGCGGGCTCAAGGTCGGCGACCGGGTGATCATGGACGGCACGTCGATGCTGCGGCCAGGCGCGACGATCAAGCCGGTCCGCTGGACTCCCAAACCGGCTGCCGCCGCTCCAGCGCAAGGCCAATAACGCCATGGCTCGTTATTTCATCGATCGCCCGATCTTTGCCTGGGTGATCGCGATCATCCTGATGCTCGCCGGTGGGCTGGCGATCCGGTCGCTGTCGATCTCGCAATTTCCCGCGATCGCGCCGCCTGCGGTCGCGATCACCGCGACCTATCCCGGCGCCGACGCGCAGACGCTCGAAAACACCACGACGCAGGTGATCGAGCAGCAGATGAAGGGCATCGACCATCTGCGCTACATGTCGTCGACGAGCAGTTCGGCCGGTACCGTGTCGATCACGCTGACCTTCGAGCAGGGCACCGACCCCGACATCGCGCAGGTGCAGGTGCAGAACAAGCTGCAGGCGGCGACACCGTTGCTGCCGCAGGAAGTCCAGCAGCAGGGCGTGCTCGTCAACAAGGCGGCGGCGAACTTCCTGCTGATCATCGGCCTTTATTCGCAGGACGGGTCGCACAGCTCGGGCGATCTCAGCGACATCATCGCTTCCAAGATCCAGGATCCGCTCAGCCGCGTCTCGGGCGTCGGCGACACGCAGGTGTTCGGCGCGCAATATGCGATGCGCATCTGGGTCGATCCGCTCAAGCTCAACAGCTATGCGTTGACCATCGGCGACGTAAAGGCCGCCGTCACCGCGCAGAATGCGCAAGTCTCGGCCGGGCAGCTCGGCGCGTCGCCGGCGCCCAAGGACCAGTTGCTCAACGCCACGGTCTCGGCGCAGTCGCGGCTGACCAGCCCCGACGAGTTCGGCGCGATCCGCCTCAAGGCGGGGACCGACGGATCGGTCGTCCGGCTGCGCGACGTCGCGCGGCTCGAGATCGGGCCGCAGGATTATTCGCTTTCGACCAAATATAACGGCAAGCCGGCATCGGGCTTCGCGATCAAGCTCGCGCCGGGTGCCAACGCGCTTGCCACGGTGACCGCGGTCAAGGCGCGGATGGCCGAGCTCAGCAAGACGCTGCCGACCGACGTCAAGGTCGCCTATCCCTATGACACGACGCCGTTCGTCAAACTGTCGATCGAGCAGGTCATCCACACGCTGATCGAGGCGGTGGTGCTCGTCTTCCTCGTCATGTTCCTGTTCCTGCAGAACTGGCGCGCGACGCTGATCCCGACGATCGCGGTGCCGGTGGTGCTGCTCGGCACCTTCGCGATCCTGCAGCTGGCGGGCTATTCGATCAATACGCTGACGCTGTTCGGGATGGTGCTGGCGATCGGCCTGCTGGTCGACGATGCGATTGTCGTGGTGGAGAATGTCGAGCGCCTGATCACCACCGAGGGGCTCAGCCCCAAGGAGGCGGCGCGCAAATCGATGGACGAGATCACCAGCGCGCTGATCGGCATCGCGCTTGTGCTGGCCGCGGTGTTCCTGCCGATGGCGTTCTTCGGCGGATCGACCGGTGTGATCTATCGCCAGTTCTCGATCACCATCGTCTCGGCGATGGCGCTGTCGGTGCTCGTCGCGCTGACGCTGACGCCGGCGCTGTGCGCGACTTTGCTCAAACCGCACGACAAGGACAAGCCGCAGGGCAACGGCCTGTTCGGGCGCTTCTTCGCCTGGTTCAACCGCACCTTCGATCGCGGTACCGAGAAATACGGCAAGGGCGTCGGCCGGGTCGGTCGCAGCTGGGGTCGCTCGCTGCTGGTCTATGCCGGGATTGTCGCGGTGATGGCGTTCCTGTTCATCCGGCTGCCCTCGGGCTTTCTGCCCGACGAGGATCAGGGTTATGCGATCGTGCTCGTCCAGTTGCCGACCGGTGCGACCGTCAACCGGACGGAGGCGGCGCTCGACGTCGTGCGCAACCACTTCCAGGGCGCCGAGAAAGCCAATGTCGCCTCGACCTTCACCGTCTCGGGCTTCAGCTTCAACGGGCAGTCGCAAAATGCCGGCCTGGCGTTCATCGCGCTCAAGCCGTGGTCCGAGCGGTCGGGCAGCGACAACCGTGCGCAGGCGATCGCCGGGCGTGCGATGGGCGCCTTCTCGAAATATCGCGACGGGCTGATTTACGCGGTCATCCCGCCGGCGGTGCAGGAGCTCGGCAACGCCACCGGCTTCGACTTCCAGCTGACCGACACGGGCGGCATCGGGCATGAGAAACTGCTCGCCGCGCGCAACCAGATGCTCGGCATGGCGGCGCAGGACAAGCGGCTCAGCCAGGTGCGTCCGCAGGCGCTCGAGGATGCGCCGCAGCTCAAGGTCGATATCGACCAGGACAAGATGGGTGCGCTCGGCGTCAGCTTGGCCGACGCCAACCAGACGATCAGCTCGGCATGGGGGGCGTCCTACGTCAACGACTTCATCGATCGCGGGCGCGTCAAGAAGGTGTTCCTGCAGGCCGATGCGCCCTACCGCATGACGCCCGAAAACCTCGGCGACTTCTATGTGCGCGGGAGCAGCGGGACGATGGCGCCGTTCTCGGCCTTCGCCACCTCGCGCTGGATCGTCGCGCCGAGCCAGCTCAACCGCTACAATGGCGCGTCGTCGATGGAATTGCTCGGCGCGCCGGCACCGGGACAGAGCTCGGGCGCGGCGATCAAGGCGATGGAGGAAATCCACGCCAAGCTGCCGCCGGGGACGGGCTATGAATGGACCGGCCTGTCGTATGAGGAGCAGCTGTCGGGCGGGCAGGCGCCGGCGCTCTATGCGCTGTCGCTGCTGATCGTCTTCCTCTGCCTTGCCGCGCTGTACGAGAGCTGGTCGGTGCCGATCTCGGTGTTGCTGGTGGTGCCGCTCGGCGTGCTCGGCGCGTTGCTTGCGGCGACGCTGACCGGGTTGAACAACGACATCTATCTGCAGGTCGGGCTGATCACCACGATCGGCGTGTCGGCGAAGAATGCCATCCTGATCGTCGAATTCGCCGAGGAACGGATGCGCGAAGGGATGAGCGCGTTCGATGCCGCGGTGGCCGCCGCCAAGCTGCGGCTGCGACCGATCCTGATGACGTCGTTCGCGTTCATCTTCGGCGTGCTGCCGCTGGCGATTTCGACCGGCGCGGGTGCTGGCGGGCAGAATGCGATCGGCCGCGCGGTGGTCGGCGGCATGCTGTCGGCGACGATCCTCGCGATCTTCTTCGTGCCGATGTTCTTCATCGTCGTGCGTCGGCTGTTCGGCCAGCACGAGGCGACGCCTGTCGAAGAAACCGAAAACAACTCCGGTGCCGGCACGCCCGCACCGCAGGGAGTTTGAATGATGAAGCGTTCGATCCTCTCGCTCGCGCTCGGCGCGACGCTGCTCAGCGGGTGCAGCTTTGCCCCGACCTATGTCCGCCCGGGGCTCGCCGCGCCGGCGACGCTGCCGCAGGGCGGGGTCTATCCCGCCGGTGGCACGCCGAGTGTCGCGGTGCCCGATATTGCGTGGCGTGATTTCTTCACCGACGCGTCGCTGCGCGCGGTGATCGCGCAGGGGCTGGAAAATAATCGCGACCTGCGCGTCGCGGTCGCCAACATCGCGCAGGCACGCGCGCAATATCGCGTCCAACGCGCCGATCGGCTGCCGACGCTCAACGCGACCGCCGGGGCGACCTATCAGCACGGTTCGGGCGTTGGGCAGGCGGCCGGTTCTGGAGCCGGGACCGGGGCGGGTGGCGCGGCGGCGACGGGTGCGACCGGCGTCACCACGCAATTCTTCAATACCGGGATCGGCATCTCGTCGTTCGAGCTCGATCTGTTCGGGCGCATCCGCAACCTGAGCCAGGCTGCGCTGCAGACCTATCTCGCCAGCGAGGAAGCGCAGCGCACCGTGCGCATCAGCCTGATTGCCGAAATCGCCACCGCTTATGCGACGATGGCGGCCGACCAGGACCTGTTGCGCATCTCGACCGAGACGCTCGCCACCTACAAGCAGACCGTCGACCTGACGCGCGCGCAGTTCGACCAAGGCGTGTCGTCCGAGCTCGAGGTGCAGCAGGCGCAGACCACCTACGACCAGGCGCGCTACGACATCGCCGCCGCACGGACGCAGATCGCGCAGGATCAGAATGCGCTCAACCTGCTGGTCGGCGATACGGTGCCGACGACGCTGCTCCCCAACGGCCTAGGCGATCGCCAGTTCACGATTGCCAATCTCCCCGCCGGGGTCAGTTCGGACGTGTTGCTGCGCCGCCCCGACGTGCTGCAGGCGGAGCATCAGCTGATCGCGCAGAACGCCAACATCGGCGCGGCGCGCGCGGCCTTCTTCCCGACGATCTCGCTGACCGGTGCGCTCGGCGTGCTCAGCGGCGGGCTGTCGCATCTGTTCGGCAACGGCACCGAGACGTGGAGCGCGGCGCCAGCGGTGTCGTTGCCGCTGTTCGACGGCGGGCGCAATCGCGGCAACCTCGCTTATGCCCAAGCTAGCCGCGATGCTGCGGTGGCGACCTACGAGAAGACGGTGCAGACCGCCTTCCGCGAAGTCGCCGATGCGCTGGCGACGCGCGGCACGATCGAGGAACAGGTCGCCGCCCGCACGAACCGCGCCGCCTCCGCGCGCGGTGCGTACACGATCTCGAACGCGCGCTATCGCGCCGGGGTGGACGGCTTCCTGACCAGCCTCGACGCGCAGCGGACATCCTATGCGGCCGACCAGGATCTGGTCACGACGCGGCTGGCGCGGGTCAGCAACCTGGTTGCGCTCTACCGCGTGCTCGGCGGCGGGCTGTCCTGATCGCGCCGCCGCGCTTGCGCCTTTTTGTGCGCGCGGCGGGCGGATTCGGCGCGGTCGCGTCGTCTATTGGACGATGGCATATCGTTTCAGTCCCCATTATGCGCGTGTCCGGCTCAGCGCGGCGAATGATGATATCGCGGGCTTGTGGGATCGTGACGGCGACGACCGCCGCTACGCCCCGCCGGTCGCCGCCAAGTTGCTCGCGCGGATCGAGCGCGCGCGCCGCCAGCTCGTGCAGCAAACCGCGCTCGACGATCCGAGCTGGTCGTCCGACCAGATCCTGACCGTGCTGGAGGCGCTCAACGAGGGGCATTGCCCGCGCGATGCCGCCGCGATCGCCAACGGCGCCGCGGTGGTCGAGCCCGACGGTCGCGTCAATTACGACCCCGGCTGCACCTGGATCGACTCGATGCTCGGCCGGCGCGAACGCATGCTGCGCGCCTGCGAGCGCATTCTCGCCCGCTGGGAATCGCGCCAACCCGCCTGAGCGCCGCGATCCCCCCGCGCGGCTTCAGATCCGTTCGACCGCCACCGCGGTGGCTTCGCCGCCGCCAATGCACAGCGCCGCGACGCCGCGCTTGAGCCCGCGCGCCTTGAGTGCGGCGACCAGCGTCGCGATGATCCGCGCGCCCGACGCGCCGATCGGGTGGCCGAGCGCGGTCGCGCCGCCATTCACGTTGAGCTTCTCGTGCGGGATCGACAGGTCGCGCATCGCGATCATCGCCACCGCCGCGAAGGCTTCGTTGACTTCGAACAGGTCGACATCCTCGACCGACCAGCCCGCCGTCGCCAGCACCTTGCGGATCGCCGAGACGGGGGCGACGGTGAAGTGTGCGGGGGCGGTGGCGTGCGCCGCGGTCGCGACGATCCGTGCTTCCTGCGCCAGGCCGAGCTTCTCGGCGACGCTCGCGCGCGTCAGCACCAGCGCGGCTGCACCGTCGGAGATCGACGCCGAGGTCGCCGCGGTGATCGTGCCGTCCTTGGCGAAGGCGGGCCTGAGGCCGGGGATCTTCTCGGGCTTGGCCTTGCCGGGCTGCTCGTCCTCGCTGATCGCGACGTCGCCGCCGCGCGTCTTGACGGTGACCGGCACGATCTCCTCGCTGAAGTGCCCGCCGCTGACCGCGACTTTGGCGCGGCGCAGGCCCTCGAGCGCGTAGGCATCCTGCTCGGCGCGGCTGAACTGATAGTCGCGCGCGGTATCCTCGGCGAACGCGCCCATCGGCTTGCCTTTGTCATAGGCGTCCTCGAGGCCGTCCATCATCATCGAATCGACGATCGTGTCATGGCCGATCCGCGCGCCGCCGCGATGCTTTTGCAGCAGGAAGGGGGCGTTGGTCATGCTCTCCATGCCCCCGGCGACGACCACGTCGACAGTGCCGGCGGCGAGCGCCTCATAGCCCATGATCGCGGCCTGCATGCCCGATCCGCACATCTTGTTGATCGTCGTCGCCTCGACCGAATCGGGCAGGCCGGCGCCGAGTGCCGCCTGGCGCGCAGGCGCCTGGCCGAGCCCGGCGGGGAGCACGCAGCCCATGTAGATCCGGTCGATCGCCGCGGGATCGACGCCCGAGCGCTCGACCGCCGCCTTGACCGCGGCGACCCCGAGATCGACCGCGGTCGCGCCCGACAGCGCCCCCTGGAAGCCGCCCATCGGGGTGCGCGCATAGCTGGCGATGATGATGGGGTCGGTCACGGCAGAGCTCCAGATCGGGTAGGGCAGCAGAGTCCGGCCGGATCCGCTGCCCGCTTGGGATAGGCCAAAGGGCTGATGCCCCGCGCGCTATCATATCGACGCGGGGTACGCCACTCGCCGCACCGCCATCCGCCGGGTTACAGCGCGAGGTCGGGGTGACGATCGACCTTCACGCGCCGCGCGGCGGGGCGCGGTGTGTTCGACACCTGCACTGTGGGCGAGGGGGTGGCGAGCTGGAGCGTCTCGGCGGTGGCGGCCCAATGCGCGGCGAGCAGATCGGTATGATCGTTGAGCGCGATGCCATAGGTCGGCACGATCGCGCGGATCTTGGCCTGCCAGGCAGGCGTCGCCAGCCGCTTGCCGAACACCTTCTTGAGCAGGTCGAGCATGATCGACGGCGCGGTCGAGGCGCCCGGCGACGCGCCGAGCAGCGCTGCGATCGAGCCGTCCTTCGACGCGACGATCTCGGTGCCGAGCTTGAGCACGCCGCCCTTCTTGGGATCGCGCTTGATGATCTGGACGCGCTGCCCTGCCTGCCACAGCTTCCAGTCGCCCTCGACCGCATCGGGGAAATATTCGCGCAGCGCCTTGAGGCGATCGGCGTCGGACATGATCAGCTGCCCGGCGAGATATTCGACCAGGTCGAAATCGTCCCAGCCAACCGCGACCATCGGGCGGAAATTCTCGAGCGTGATCGACGCGGGCAGATCGAAATAGGAGCCCTGCTTGAGGAATTTGGTCGAGAAGGTCGCAAACGGCCCGAACAGCAACGCCTGCTTGCCGCCGAGATAGCGCGTGTCGAGATGCGGCACCGACATCGGCGGGGATCCGGTCGCGGCCTTGCCGTAGACCTTCGCGCCGTGGCGCTTGGCGATCGCGGGGTTCTCGGTGACCAGGAACGATCCGCCGACCGGGAAGCCGGCATAATCATCGGCCTCGGGAATCCCCGACTTCTGCAGGATCGGCAGCGCGCCGCCACCGGCGCCGGCGAACACGAAGCGCGCCGTGACGACCTGCTTGGCGCCGCCCTTCATCGCGCGATAGGTCACGCGCCACGTGCCATCGGGGTTGCGCTCGAGATCGCGCACTTCCTGGCCCGTGCGGAGCGCAAAGCCGGGCTGCTGGACTAGCGCACCGATATATTGCCGCGTCACTTCGCCCCAGTCGCAATCGGTGCCGAGCGGCGAGCGCGTCGCGGCGAGCTTGGTCGCGCGGTCGCGGCCCTGCGTCATCAGCGGCACCCAGCCCGAGATTTCGTTGAAATCGGTGCTGAACTGCATGCCCGAAAAAAGCGGGCTAGCGCCGAGCGCCGCATGCCGCTTGCGCAGGAAGGCGATGTTGGCGTCGCCCCACACCAGGTTCATGTGCGGCGTCGAGTTGATGAAGGCGCGCGGCTGGGTGAGGATGCCGGCCTTGACCTGATGGCTCAGGAACTGGCGGGTGACCTGGAACTGCTCGTTAATCTCGATCGCCTTGGCGATCTCGACGCGGCCGTCGGCGGCGTTGACCGGGGTGTAGTTGAGCTCGCACAGCGCCGAGTGGCCGGTGCCGGCATTGTTCCAGCCGTTAGAGCTCTCCGCCGCGACATCGTCGAGCCGCTCGACCATCTCGATCGTCCACGACGGCTCCAACTCGCGCAGCAGCACCGCGAGCGTCGCGCTCATGATGCCGCCCCCGATCACCAGTACGTCGACCGTGCGCTCGGGCGGCGCGGCCTCGGCGTTCGCCAGCGGGAGCAGCGCCACGCTGCCGGTCGCGATCGCCGAACCGAGCAGGCCGCGGCGGGTGACCCCCGGGGTCTGCGCGGCGGCGAGGTCGGGGGAGGTGGGGGGAGTGGACACGATCATTCCTTCGGTGGGGAGGGGGGCGTCAGAAGCGGAAACTCAGCCAGCCGGCGAGGAAGTCCGAGCTGCGATAGCCCGCCTTGGTGAGTGCAGGCCCTGCCGCGAGATGTTCGTATCGCCCGGTGAACGACAGCCGCGACGCGATCGACCACACCGCCTGCACCTGCGTGACATTGCCGATCTTGCGGTCGACGACGTTTTGCGTGCCCGCAAACGGCTGCCCGTTGGCACGGTAGACCGCGTCGCGCACATCGTCGCGCCAAGTGAACTGATAGGCGGCGCTGATGCGCACCTTCTTGACTGGCGTGAAGCTCAGCGTCGGCGCGATGGCGACGAGGTTCGATGGCGTCAGCGAGAGTTGGTAGCTGTAATAGATGTTGTTGCCGAACGGCGAATAGGCGTTCCGCAACGTCTTGCCGCCATAGCCGCCGCCACCGCTCGCATAATCGGCGTGGAAGCCGATCCGCGGCGCGGCAGAGGTCTTGCCGACGCGGTAGCTCTGCGCGAACAGCGCCTGCCACGCGGCGATCTTCTGGTCGATGAAGCTGCCCCATTGCCGATTGACCGTCCAGTCGATCGTCACCGGCCCGGCATCGCCCCACAGATGGACGCCGCCATAATAACGGCGCGCCGGCCCGATCCGCCCGCCCCAGGTTCCGACCTCGTTGCGGCGGCGCCACAGATAGGGGTCGAAATAGAGCTTCGATCCGCCGAACCAGCGCGTCGGCACCACAACGCCGACCGTGACGCCCGAGAAGCGCCGCGCCGGATCGTTGACGTCGTCGTCGATGCCGAGATCGCCATACGCGGTCGGTTTGAGGTCGAACAGGTCGATCCGCACCGTGCCGGTATGCGCCCAGGCGCGGATGCCGTTGAGCGTGTAGCGGATCGTATTGTTGTCGCGCTGCGACACGAGCAAATTGGGGCCGTCGGTAAATTCCTGCCGGCCATAGCGCGCGCCGACTGCCACGCCGCCGATCGTCGCGGTCGCCTCCGCGAAATATTGCTGGAGGACGAGCGCGTTGCGCAGCGTCGCCGCGGGCGCGCCGAGCTCGCGCCCGCTGATCCCGCCATGCGCGACCTCGCCATAGAGCCGGAAGTGCGGCCCGATATGCAGGTCGGCGCCGGCGGTGAGGCGGCGGATGTCCTGCCGCTGGTGCCGCGTCTCGCGCAAATTCGGGTTGCTCGTCATGTTGACGCGAAACCGCGCCTCGCCCGACAGCGTCAGATAGACGTCGCCATTGCTGTCGATCGGCAGATATTTGAGGCGGTCGATCGGATCGTCGCGCTTGGCGGGATCGCGCATCACGCGCCAATCCTCGGCCCAGCGCGACAGATTGTAGCCGTTGGTGGTCGCCCCGTCGCCGAGTGCTGCGGCGGGATATTCGGCGGCGGCGGGGCTCGCGGTCGCCTCGGTCTCGGCCTTGGCGGGCGCGGCCTGCGCATAAGCGCTCGTCGCGAACAGAAGCGCGATCGGCGTCGCGGCGGAAAGCGGGTACACGCGGGCCATCTTATTCGGCCGGCACGGCGTCGGCCGCCATCTGGTCGACGCGCGGGCTCTGCCCGGCAATCGCACGGCGGAACTGCTCGATGTCGAGCTTACCTTCCCAGCGCGACACCACGACCGTCGCGACCGCATTGCCGATGAAGTTGGTCAGGCTGCGGCACTCGCTCATGAAGCGATCGACCCCGAGGATCAGCGCCATACCTGCGATCGGTACGCTCGGCACGATCGAGAGCGTCGCCGCCAGCGTGATGAAGCCTGCGCCGGTCACCCCGGCCGCGCCCTTCGACGATAGCATCGCGACGCCGAGCAGCAGCACTTGCTGGCCGAGCGAGAGATCGACGTTGCACGCCTGCGCTATGAACAGCGCGGCCAACGTCATGTAGATGTTGGTGCCGTCGAGATTGAACGAGTAACCGGTCGGGACGACCAGCCCGACGATCGACTTGGGGCAGCCGGCGCGCTCCATCTTCTCGATCAGGCTCGGCAGCGCGCTTTCCGAACTCGACGTGCCGAGCACCAGCAGCAGTTCCGCCTTGAGATAGCCGATCAGCTTGAAGATCGAGAAGCCCGCCCAGCGCGCGACCAGGCCGAGCACGACGAGCACGAACAGCAGCGAGGTGAAATAGAAGGTGCCGACCAGCATCGCGAGATTGGCGAGCGTGCCGACGCCATATTTGCCGATGGTGAACGCCATCGCGCCGAACGCGCCGATCGGCGCGGCCTTCATCACGATCGCGACGACCTTGAACACCGCGACCGAGATATCCTCGAGCGCGCCGAGCAGCTTGGTCCCGCGATCGCCGATCATGGCGAGGCCGATCCCGAACAGCACCGCGACGAACAGCGTCTGCAGGATGTTGCCCTCGGTCAGCGCAGACAGGAAGGTGTTGGGGATGATGCTGGTGAGGAAGCCGACCAGCGTCGTCGCATGCGCCTTGCTGGCATATTCGGCGACTTTGGTCGTATCGAGCGTCGACGGATCGATGTTGAGCCCGGCGCCGGGGCGGACGACATTGGCGACGATCAGCCCGACGATCAACGCGAGCGTCGAGAAGAAGAAGAAATAGGCAAACGCCTTGCCGGCGACGCGCCCGACCGAAGCGAGGTCGCGCATCCCGGCAATGCCGGTGACGATCGTCAGGAAGATGACCGGCGCGATGATCATCTTGACCAGCTTGATGAAGGCATCCGCCAGCGGCTGCAGCGACTCACCGACCGTCGGGTAGAAGTGGCCGAGCAGCACGCCCGCCGCGATCGCGACCAGTACCTGCGCGTACATGTGGCGGTACCACGGCCGATCGGGCGCCGGGGCGCTTTCGGGGGAAACATGCTCTGCTATCGGGGTCATGGCCTTGCGTCCTCGTCCGTGGGGGAAGCGCCTCTGGCGGGCGTCTGATCGGAGCGTGGGGTTTGCGCGAAGGGCGCGTGCGGCCAATCGCGAAATCGGCAATCGGCATAAGTATCTGAAAATTATGCAGTCATGTCCGGTCCTGGCGGAAAATTCCCGGCGGGCTTGTGCAACTTTTGGGGTACGCCACCGGCCAATGTGCCGAAACCTGCACTCTTCGGGCGATTCCTGCGGCGCGCCGCTATGCTTTGCGGGCGTCGCTATGGCATAAGCGCGGGCGATGTCGCGTCCCGCCTCCTGCCGTTTCGATCGAGCCGCCGCGGGCAGTGACGGCGGATGACCATCGGACGTGCGATGATCGCGACCGCTTGGCGGTCACGCGGATGGCGCTGGCTGGTCGCGCTCGTCATCGTCGCGGTGGCGGCGGCGCTGCTGGCCGCACGGCTGGCCGAGCATCGCGTCATTGCCGGCTTGCGCGCTCAGGTCGCAACCGATGCGCGGTTGCGCGCCGCGCTGCTCAACAGCGAGCTGGCGCGCTTCCGCTTGCTGCCGCTCGCGCTGGCCGACGATCGCGACGTGACCGCGGCGCTCAGCGGCGACGCGTCGGGCACGATGGCGCTCAACATCAAGCTCGAGACGCTGTCGCGCGCGACCGGAGCGCCGGTCCTGTATGTGATCGGACCCGCTGGCATCGCGATCGCGTCGAGCAACTGGCGCTCCCGGCAAAGCTTCGTCGGCGCCGATTATCGCTTCCGCCCCTATCTTCGCGAGGCGCTGGCGCGCGGCGAGGGCAGCCAATATGCCCTTGGTACCGTCAGCGGTCGCCCCGGCCTGTATCTGGCGCGGCGCATCGCCAGGCAGGGCGTCATCGTGATCAAGCTCGAGTTCGACCGGATCGAACAGCTGTGGGCGCGTGCCGGCGGGATCACGCTCGTCCGCAATCCGCTCGGCATCGTGCTGGTCACCAGCCGCCCGGCCTGGCGCTTCGCGGCGACCCGGCCACTGTCGCCCGTACACGAGGCGACCTTTCGCGGCGAGACGCGCGTTCCGGCAAGCGCGCTCGCGCCGCTGCCGCTCGCGCCGGCGGGCAGCGACGGTCGCTTCACCGGGCTCGGTGGCAGCTTCATCGCGCACGGTGCGGCGACGGACCAGCCCGGCTGGCGGTTGATCCTGCTGCAGCCGGTCGACGACGCGGTGATGTCGGCGCGGCGCGCGGCGGCGCTGAGCGCGCTGCTGGCGACGCTCGCGCTAGCCGCGCTCGGCTGGACGTGGCGCCAGCGGACAACGTCGGCGCGGCGACGGACGGCGGAGCTCGAGGCAGCGGTGGCGCAGCGCACCGCCGACTTGCGCCGCGAAATGGACGAACGCACCGAGAGCGAAGCGCGCGCCGCCGATCTGCGCGAGGCGCTGCGACAGGCGAACCGGCTCGCGGCGCTCGGCCAGATCACCGCCAGCGTCGCGCACGAGACCGCGCAACCGGTCGCCGCGATTCGGACCTATGCGGCGTCGGGCTGCACGCTGCTCGATCGCGGCGCGATCGACGAGGCGCGCGGTAATCTGGTCAAGATCGGCGGGCTGGCGGATCGGATCGGCGCGGTCACGGCACATCTGCGCGGGTTTGCGCGGCGCCAGCCCGGCGAGCTGCGGCCGATCGCGATCGCCGAGATGATCGCCGGTGCGTTGCTGATCCTCAAGGAGCAGTTGCGCGGCGTCACGCTCGACTTGCCGCGCGACGTGGACGGTCTGGTCGTGATCGGCGGGAAGGTGCGGCTCGAGCAGGTCCTGGTGATCCTGCTGCAGAATGCCGCCGAGGCGATCGCGGCGGCGCCCGAGCGGCGCATCAGCCTGCGGGTGACGGGCGACGCCGACCATGTCCGGCTGGCCGTCGCCGATACCGGCCCCGGCGTCGCCGGCGATGTCGCGGCGCGTCTGTTCACGCCGTTCGTCACCACGCGCGCGCAGGGGCTCGGGCTGGGGCTGGTGATCGCGCACGATATCATGCTCGAGCTGGGGGGATGGCTGCGGCTGATGCCGAGCGACGCGGGTGCCTGCTTCGAAATCGGGATGCGGCGGGCATGACTCGCACCGATCCGGCTTGGCACGTCGCGTTGATCGACGACGATGACGATCTGCGCGCCGCGACGGCCCAGCTGTTCGCGCTCGACGGGTTCGAGGTCCACGCCTTCGCCGACCCGGAAAGCGCGCTCGGCGCGATCGGCGCGGCATTTCCCGGCGTCGTCATCACCGACGTGCGGATGCCGCACCTGTCGGGGATCGAGCTCTTCGCCATCCTGCAGGACCGCGATCCCGAGCTGCCGGTCGTGTTGATCACCGGCCACGGCGACGTCGCGATGGCGGTGGACGCGATCAAGGCGGGCGCGTGGGATTTCCTGACCAAGCCGTTCGATCCCGACGCCCTGCTCGCCGCGGCGAAGCGCGCGGCGCGCGCCCGCGCGCTGACGCTCGAGAACCGGCAGTTGCGCGCCGCAGTGGATGCCGCGGCGGGGGACGCCTTGATTGGCGACACGCCCGCGATCCGCCGGCTGCGCGGCCTGATCCCGGTGCTGGGCGATGCCGCGCTCGACGTGGTGATCGAGGGCGAGCTCGGCACCGGCAAGGAACATTTCGCACGGCTCGTCCACCGCGCCGGGCGCCGCGCGCGGCATCGGTTCCTGCGGATCGACTGCGCGACGGTGCCGCAGCCGCTGGTCGAACGCGAGCTGTTCGCCCGCAACGGCACGATCGCGCGCGCCGACCGCGGCACGCTGTTCCTCGACAACCTCGAGCGCGCGAGCGACGATCTGCAGAGCCGGCTCATCCATCTCGCCGAGACGCGCACGATCGCGCCCGATGCCCGCGATCCCGATCCGGTCGATATCCGGATCATCGCCGCGGTCGAGGAAGGCGCGCGGGCGGGGCTTTCACCGGCTTTGTATCATCTGCTCGCCGGTGTCCCGCTGCGCATGCCGCCGCTGGCCGAGCGCACCTCGGACATTCCGTTGCTGTTCGCGCATCTCGTCGCCCGCGCGGCGCGTACGCATGGCTGCGCCGTGCCGCCCTTGGCCGACCATGCGCATCGCCTCGCGCTGCGCGCCTGGCCCGGCAACGTGCTTGAACTGGAGAAGACCGCCGAGCGGATCTGCCTCGGGCTGGAAGAGGAAGGGGCGGGCGGCGACGTCGGTCTGGCGCCCTTGGCCGCGCGGCTCGATGCGTTCGAGCGTGCTGCGATCCTAGACGCGGTGGCCGCCGCCGACGGGCAGATCGCGGTCGCGATCGAGCGCCTGCAGCTGCCGCGCAAGACCTTCTATTACCGCGTCAAGCGGCTGGGGGTCGATTTGCGCGCGGCACGCCGAAAGGCGGGCGCGTGACGCAACCGGCGCCGTTCACATTTATTGTCATCGCGCGGGCTCGATGGCGCCCGCCCATCGTTCATCGCCTTCAAGAAAAGACCCTGATCCCATGACCCGACGTACCGCCATCGTGATCGGCTCCGGCATCGGCGGCATCGCCTGCGCGATCCGCTTGCAGAGCCTCGGCTTAGACACCCGCATCGTCGAGCAGCTCGACGATGTCGGCGGGCGCGCCTACGTCCGGCGCGCCGAGGGGTTCACCTTCGACATGGGGCCGACGGTGCTGACCGTCCCGCATTTCATCGAGGAACTGTTCTCGCTCGAGCGCGACGTGGCGATGCTGACCGCGCCCGATTTTCCCGCCGACGTGCTGGGCGATGGCCAGCGGATCGTGTCGGGCATCAGCGGCGGGCCCAATACCAGCCGCTATCTCGACATCGTCCCGGTGCTGCCCTTCTACCGCATCTATTTCGATGACGGCAGCGTCTTCGATTACGACGCCGACCCGGTGAACGTCCGCGCGCAGATCGCGCGGCTCGCGCCCGAGGACCTCGACGGCTACGACCGCTTCCACGAGGCGGCGCGCGCGATCTTCCAGCGCGGGTTCCTCGAGCTTGGCTATACCTATTTCGGCAGCCTCGGCTCGATGCTGAAGGTCGTGCCCGACCTGTTGAAGCTCGGTGCCGTCCAGCCGCTCTTCTCGCTCATCAAGACCTATTTCAAGAGCGACAAGATGCGGCAGGTGTTCAGCTTCGAGCCGCTGCTGATCGGCGGCAATCCGCTCAAGGTGCCGGCGATCTATGCGATGATCCATTTCGTCGAGAAAACCTGGGGCGTGCATTATGCGATGGGCGGCACCGGCGCGCTGGTGAAGGCGCTGGTCGTCAAGTTCGAGGAACTGGGCGGCACGCTGCAGCTCGGCGCGAAAGTCGCGCGGATCGATGTCGAGAAGCGCGGGCGTCAGCGCGTCGCGACCGGCGTGACGCTCGCGTCGGGTGAGACGCTGAAAGCCGATCTGGTCGTGTCGAACGGCGATTATGCGACCACCTATCTCAAGCTGATCGACAAGGCGCACCGCCGGATCAATCGCGATGCCGTGGTCAAGTTCCGCAAGCAGAGCATGTCGCTGATGGTCATCTACTTCGGCTATCAGAAGCGCGAGGGCGACCCCGACGTCCGGCACCACAACATCATCCTCGGGCCGCGCTACGAGGAATTGCTGACCGACATTTTCGAACGCAAGTTCCTCGCCGAGGACTTCTCGCAATATCTGCATGTCCCGACGCTGACCGACCCGAGCCTGGCCCCTGAAGGGTATCACGCCGCCTATACGCTGATCCCGGTGCCCAACACGCTGGGCGATATCGACTGGGATGCGGTGGGCGAGGGGTTCGCCGAGAAGGTGCTCAATTTCCTCGACGACCGCGGCTACATCCCGGGCCTGCGCGAGCGGCTGGTCTATCGCAGCTTCGTCACCCCCGATTATTTCGAGCAGACGCTCGGCGCCTATGCCGGCAACGGCTTCGGGGTCGAGCCGCGACTGACGCAGACCGCCTTCTTCCGTCCGCACAACCGCAGCGAGGATATCACCAACCTGTACCTCGTCGGGCAGGGGACGCAGCCGGGCGGGGGGACGCCGTCAGTGATGATGTCGGCCAAGATGACCGCCCGCGAGATCGCGCGCGATTATGCCGTCGATCCGCGGATCGTCGCGGGGATGCCCGCTTAGGAGGTCGTGAACTCGGCGACCAGGCCGTCGAACACGGCGCGGCATCGCGGGCTGTTGCCGAGATCCTCGTGTATCACGATCCAGACACCGAGATCGATCGCGAAGCCATCCGGCAGCACGCGGACGATCCGCGGGTCGCGTGCGGCGACCGGGACCTGGCAGATGCCGATCCCGAACCCCGCCCGGATCGCGGCGAGCTGCGCGACGTCGCTATCGACCCGCAGCGCGAAGGCCGCGCGGTTCAATGCGGGGTAATTCGCGGCAATTGCCCGGATGGCGGGCGTTTCCGTGTCGAAGCCGATGAGATCATGGTCAACCAGATCGGCCAGGGTCGAGGGTGTGCCGCGGCGCGCGAGATAGTCGGCATGGGCATGCAGGCCGAGTGGGATCGGCGAAACCTTGCGCGCGATCAGGGCCTGCTGGGTAGGCTGGACCATCCGCACCGCAATATCGGCTTGGCGCTGCAGCAGATCGTCGACGCTGTTCGACGCCGACAGCTCGAACGTGAGCGCGGGGTGCCGCTGCCGCAGGCGGCCCAGCATTGCCGGCAGATGCTCGGCGCTGACCACTTCGCTTGCGCTGATCCGCACGGTTCCGGCGACCGTGCCGGCGCCGCCATCCGCCGTGCGCAACAACGCTGCGGTGGTCGAGGCGAGCAACGCGGCATAAGGCCGAAGCTCGATCGCAGCGGTAGTCGGCGTCAGGCCGCGCTGCGATCGCACGAACAGATCGCGCCCGATCGTCTGTTCGAGCGCGTCGATGTGGCGCGCGACACTGGGCTGCGTCAGCCCCAGGCTGCGCGCGGCGCCGGACAGGGAGCCCGTCCGCACGACCGCGTCGAACGTTCGGTACAGATCCCAGCTCGGTTCGCTCATCTGTATGCGTATAACCGATCCACGAATTTCGGCAATTTCGTTCAACCGCGATCGGCTGCATCGCTTCGCCACACACAGCGGAGACGAAGCATGGAACGCAAGATCGCATTGGTATTGGGCGCAACGGGCGGGATCGGCGGCGCCGTCGCGCACCGCCTGAGGACGAGCGGCTGGCACGTTCGGGCGCTGCATCGCGCGCCGGACCGAGTGGCGGCACGGCATGATTTCGAATGGCGGGCCGGAGACGCGATGGTCGCGGGCGACGTCGCCGCCGCCGCCGAGGGCGCAGCGCTGATCGTCCATGCGGTGAACCCGCCGGGCTATCGCCACTGGGACCGGTTGGTGCTGCCGATGCTCGACAATACGATCGCGGCGGCACGCGCCAATGGTGCGCGGATCCTGTTTCCGGGCACCGTCTATAATTATGGTCGCGACGGCTTTCCGGACATTGCCGAGGACGCGCCGCAGCATCCCGATACCCGCAAGGGCGCGATCCGGGTCGAAATGGAGCGCCGATTGCGCGCCTTTGCCGACACCGCGGCGGGGAGCGTGCTGATCGTGCGCGCGGGCGACTTTTTCGGTCCCGACGCCGCGAACAACTGGTTTGCGCAACTGGCTCCGGCGGGAAGACGCCCCGCTGCGATCCGCTATCCCGGTCGCCGGGGCATTGGCCATCAATGGGCCTATCTGCCCGACGTCGCCGAAACGATGGTGCGGCTGCTCGAAACCGACGGTCTCGCCTCTTTCGCCAGCTTCCACATGGAAGGTTTGTGGGACGCCGACGGTACGCAAATGACCGATGCGATCTGCCGTGCGCTCGGTGATCCCGCGGTCCCGGTGCGGAAGATGCCGTGGTGGACGATGCGGCTGCTGTCATCGTTCGTACCGACGCTCCGCGAAGTGCTGGAGATGAAATATCTGTGGGATCGCCCGGTCCGAATGGGGAATGAGCGTCTCGTGGCCGTGCTCGGGGGCGAGCCGCGCACGCCTTTGCGCGACGCAGTGAGCGCAACGCTCCGGAGCATGGGATGCCTGTAGCCGCTGCTCCGGTCACGGCGGCCAGGTGGTGATGGCACCCGGCCCGTCAGCCTGTATCGTCGCATCCGCGCCGGGGATCATCGCAGGCGGCGAACAGCGCGACTGATCTCCGGATCGGCCGCGCTGTTCGGGTCAGCAACCGTTGCGATAATTCTGCGAGCGGTCGTGATTCTGGTCGAGACTCTTCCCGAGCAGGCCGCCGCCGACCGCGCCGAGGATCGTGCCGAGCGTTCCGCCTCCGAGCACCGAACCCAGCACCGCACCACCTGCGCCGCCGGCGATCAGACCGGTCGTGCCGCTCGACCGGCGGCAATCCTGATAATTGCGGCGGGCATAGCTGCGATAGACCGGACGGTCCGTATAGCCACCGTTGTAGCTGCGCTGATACTGACCGCGATCGTAATCATAGCTGCGCTCGTATTGCGCGCGGTCCTGATAGCCATAGTGCTGTGCCTGTGCTGGCGCCGCCATAGTCATCGGTAGGATCGCTGCGGTTGCAAGCGCGGCGAAGGCGAACTTTTGCTTCAACATGGTACGTCTCCTGTCGGTTGATGAAGACGGTCTAGCGAGTCGCGTCCGAACCGACCCTGAACTGGTCTTGCAACCTCCATTCAGCTTGCCGGACGACATCGACCGGCGCGCCATCGGCGCAAGGTCGTCGCGTCGGGCCGGCCGGCGCACGGTCAGCGGCGGGCGCCCGCGCAAGCGACGGCCTAGGCGTGCTGGCCGCGCATCCTGGTGAAGCCGGCGTGGGCGAGGACGATCGCGCCGCCTACCAGCAGGCCGACCAGCGCAGCGAAGAGGGCCCCCGCGGCCCATCCCGTCGCCGCTCCGATCGCCGGCAACCGGCCCGCCGCCTTGCTGAATGCATGGCTGACGTGCGCCGGTCCGCTCAGCCCGAAGCTCTCTAGGCCGTGCACCAAGATCCCGCCGCCCACCCAGATCATCGCCGCCGTCCCGACGATCGACAGGACACGCATCAGGATCGGCATGCCGGTCACCAGGCCGCGACCGAGCGCGCGCGGGATGGCGCCGGTTCGCTGTGCGAGGACTAAGCCGATATCGTCCATCTTCACGATCAGCGCGACGACGCCGTAGACACCCACCGTGATGGCAACACTGACCAGCGCCAGCACCACCGCCTGCGTCACGATCGGAGATCCGGCCACTTCGGCCAGCGCGATCGCCATGATCTCCGCCGACAGGATCAGGTCGGTGCGGATCGCGCTCGATACTTTTGCCGCTTCCAGCGCCGTCGCGTCGCCCTCCGTCGGCGCCGCCTCGGCCGCATGCCCGCCGAAGATCGCCTCGACCACCTTTTCGGTGCCCTCGAAGCAGAGGTAGGCGCCGCCGAGCATCAGCAGCGGCGTGACCAGCCACGGCGTGAACGCACTCATGAGCAAAGCCGCCGGGAGCAGGATGAGCAGCTTGTTGCGCAGCGACCCGAGCGCGATCTTGCCGATGATCGGCAATTCGCGCGCCGCGGTGAAACCGACGACGTAGCGCGGAGTGACCGCGGCATCATCGACGATCACGCCCAGCGCCTTGCTACCCGCCTTTCCGGTCGCGGCGGCAACATCGTCGAGCGAGGCGGCAGCGACCTTGGTGATGGCTGCGACATCATCAAGCAGCGCGACGAGTCCTGACGGCATGGTGATCCTCGTGTGTCGGCCGCAGCGGCATGATGGGTTGAGAATCGCTTTAATTCCCGAGCGTGTCCGGGTTTCGGGCGACGATAAGACGGTGCGAGATACTGACGATAGCAATTTCAGGTAGGGTGCCAAGCCGTCGCGGCAAGCATCGGCATAGTGCAGCCATGCAATGTGACGGTCTGGCAACACGCCAGCAATAGTGGATGTCCCGCCACCCGGGTAAACAGGCCTGCCGTGAGACGCGCACGGTGGGGGGGCGGCCGATGCTGCGACCGGATCGAGCCCACCGCTTTTGCTTCGTCGTTCGGCTGCGATTAATATGGGCCCGGGAATACTTTAAGAGCGTTCGAACGCTACGCTATTGGAGGTCTCGATGTTCATCGCCGTCCTGCTCGCTATCGCAGCTCCCGCCGTCGGCGCGCCGCCGCCCTCGGAGGCGCAAGTCGAAGCCCGTTATACGAAGGCCTATCACGCCTGTTTCAAGACTGGCGATGCGGCACGTGGGGTCACCTCCGCGATGCTGGACTGCAACAGCCTTGAGATCGATCGGCAGGACGGCGTGCTCAATCGCACGTATCGCGCCACCATGGCACGCTTGCCCAAGGCGCGACAGACGCAGCTTCGCACTTCGGAACGGGCCTGGATCAAGCGGAGCGATGCGCACTGCGTGGCGGTCGGCAATGAGGCAGGCGGGGGCAGTGCCGCAGGGCTGGCCTCCAACAGCTGCACGTTGTCCGAAATCGTGAAGCGGACGATGTGGCTGGAACGCTATCGCTAAGCTCCTCCGCCACCCGCACTGCCGCTCACGATAGGCGCTCCGGCTAACGAATGGCCGTCTCGAGGCCGTATTCGGGCGCGAACCGCGCACGCGCTTGATCGATGCCGTTCGCGCGACGCTCAAGAACCTGGGGTGTTCATAGAGCTCCCCGGCAGGTCTCCGGTCACGCGCGGCTGCCACCATAAGGCCACAGCATCGTGGACGCTTGCGAGGACACCCGGCGCATCCTACTCCCGCACCGTCGCAAACGAAGGAACGCCTGGTGTCCGTCAAACTGATGATTGCCGCTCTCTTGATCACCACGCTTCCCGCAGCGGCAGCATCCGCGCAGGCGCTGCCGCCGCCGACCGCGCTACCGGGCGAGAGCGCGGACGACGCGCGTCTCAAACGGCTGTTCTACGACAGCGACGAGGCGAGCCTGAAGCGCAATCCGGTCGAGGGCATCTTCCGCGGCGACCTGCGCTATGCCGACCATCTCGGCGACTATCTCACCGATGCTTATCGCACGGCGGAGCAGGCTGCGATCGAGCAGGATCTCGCCGCGCTCAAGGCGATCGACCGGACCAAGCTGACCGCGACCAACCAGATCGCCTATGACGTGTTCAAGACCCGCAACGAAACCGACCTTGCGGGCTACGCCCCCGCGATCGTCAAGGTCGAGCGCGACCTGCCGATCGACCATTTCCAGGGCTTCCAGACCTTCTATCCCGACTTCGCGTCGGGCAAGGGAGCCGCGCCGTTCAAGACGGTTGCCGACTATGAGAACAACCTCAAGCGTAACGCGCAATATGCCGTGGTGCTCGACCGGGCGATCGGGCTGTTCCGCCGGGGCATGACGGACCGGATCGTCCAGCCCAAGCTGGTCGTCACCAACATGATCCAGGAATTCGACAACCTGATCGCCGAAGGGATCGAGGGATCGACCTTCTACGGCCCGGTGAAGACCTTCCCGGCGACGATCTCCGCGGCCGACCAGACGCGGTTGAAGGCGGCCTATGCGGCGCAGATCCGCGATGTCATCACGCCGGCACACCAGCGGATGCGCGACTTCCTCGCCAAGACCTATCTGCCGGTCGCGCGCGACAGCGTCGGGCTGTCCGCACTGCCCGGCGGCGACGCCTATTACGCCTATCTGATCCGGCAACGCACGACGCTGCCGATGACCGCCGAGCAGGTCCACCAGCTCGGCCTGTCCGAGGTCGCGCGGATCCTGAAGGGGATGGAGGCGCAGAAACAGGCGGTCGGGTTCAAGGGCGATCTGCCGGCCTTCTTCACCTTCCTGCGCACCGACAAACAGTTCCAGCCGAGCTCGGTGGACCAGTTGCGCGACGGCTATCAGGCGATCGAAAAGCGGATCTATCAGCGGATTCCCGAGCAATTCTCGCTGACGCCGAAGACGCGGCTCGAAATCCGCCCGGTCCCGGCGTTCAAGGAGAAGACGTCGGCGGGGGGCTCGTACGAGGGCGGCACGCCCGACGGGTCGCGGCCGGGCACCTTCTATTACAACAGCTACGACCTGCCCTCGCGCTACATGTGGGAGATGGAGACGCTGTTCCTGCATGAAGGCGTGCCGGGGCATCATTTCCAGATCAGCCTCGCGCAGGAAAACACCGCGCTGCCGGCGTTCATGCGCTTCGGCGGCAACACCGCTTATGTCGAGGGCTGGGCGCTCTATGCCGAAAGCCTGTGGAAGGAGCTCGGCATGGAGACCGACCCGTATCAACGGATGGGCGGGCTGAACGACGAGATGCTGCGCGCGATGCGGCTGGTCGTCGACAGCGGCATCCACGCCAAGGGTTGGACGCGCGACCAGGCGATCGCCTACATGCTCGCCAATTCGCCGATGGCGCGGACCGACGCGACCGCCGAGGTCGAACGCTATATCGCGATGCCGGGGCAGGCGCTGGCCTATAAGATCGGCCAGCTGACGATCGCGCGGACCAAGGCGAAGGCGCAGGCTGCGCTCGGGGCCAAGTTCGATCCCCGCGACTTCCATGCGCAGGTGCTCGATACGGGATCTCTGCCGATGCCGGTGCTCGAAGCCAAGATCGACGCGTGGATCGCGGCCGGCGGCGGGGTGGCGAAGTGATCGTGCGCGTCTTTGCCGCGCTGGCCGCCGCCAGCCTGATCGCCGCCCCGATCGCCGCGCAGGACAAGAAGGAGACCTCGACCGTCGAGAAGAAGGTCGACGACGAGATCAAGCTCCCGCCGCTGCCCGCCGACAAGACGGTGCGCCAGTCGGCGACGATCGGCGGGCGGACGATCGCCTATGACGCGACGATCGGCACGATCGCAGTGCGCGACGAGAAGGGCAAGGAGATCGGGCAGGTCGTCTATACCGCCTATATCGCGGCCGGGGGTGCCCCCAATCGACCGGTGACCTTCGCCTTCAACGGCGGGCCCGGCGCGTCGTCGGTGTATCTCAATCTCGGCGCGGTCGGCCCGAAGCGCGTCCAGTTCGGCGCGCAGGGCAATGCCCCGTCGGATGCGCCGATCACCACCGACAATGCCAACAGCTGGCTCGACTTCACCGACCTGGTCTTCATCGATCCGATCGGCACCGGCTTCAGCCGCAGCCTGATCGATGCCGACAAGACCAAGAAGGCGTTCTACGCCAACGATCCCGACATCAAATATCTGTCGAAGGTGGTCTACGACTGGCTGGTCAAGGCCGGACGGTTGCGCTCGCCCAAATATGTGATGGGCGAGAGCTATGGCGGCTACCGCGCACCACGGATCGCCTATGAACTGCAGTCGCAGATCGGCGTCGGGGTCAACGGGATCGTGATGGTGTCGCCCTATCTCGACCCCGCATCGGGCGACGGCGCGACTGCTCTGTCGCCGTTGCCGTGGATGATCGACCTGCCGTCGATGGCGGCAGCGCATCTCGAGCAGCAACATCAGCTGACCCCGGCGGCGATGGCCGATGTCGAGGCCTATACGCGCGGCGCCTTCGCCACCGACCTGCTGCGCGGGCGGAGCGACCCGCAGGCGGTGTCGCGGCTCGTCGAGAATGTCAGCCGGCTGACCGGGCTCGATCCGGCGCTGGTGCAGAAGCTGGGCGGGCGCGTCGATTCGGGCACGTTCCTGCGCGAGATCCACCGCGCCGACGGGACGATCGGCAGCGTCTACGATTCGAACGTGACCGCGTTCGACCCGTTCCCCTGGTCCGCTTCGCGCCAGTCGGCCGATCCGATCCTCGACGCGCTGATCGCGCCGACGACCAGCGCGATGGTCGATTTCGTCACCCGCGTGGTCGGGTGGAAGACCGACGCGCGCTACCATGCGCTGTCGTTCGAGGTGAACAGCGCGTGGGATCGCGGCAAGCCCGACGACACGCCGGTGACCGACCTGCGCAAGGCGATCGCCAACGATCCGCGAATGGCGGTGCTGATCGTGCACGGGTGGGACGACCTGTCGTGCCCGTTCTTCGCCTCGCGGCTGATCGTCGACCAGATGCCGAGCTTCGGCGCGGCCGAGCGGGTGAAGCTCACCGTCTATCCGGGCGGGCACATGTTCTACAGCCGCGAGGACAGCGGTGCCGCGTTCAAGCGCGATGCCCGCGCGATCTATGGCGGTGGGGCAGAGGCCCCTCAGGCGCACGCGAAACGCGCGGTCGGGTCGGGTTCGTAAGGTCGGGCCTAACCCGACCAGCCTCGACCCGACCGACCTGCGTGACGGCGCGGCGCGCCGGGTGCGGCGCGCCTAGCCGGGAAGGTGCGCAGCGCCCGGCGTGACGAGGCGCAGGGTCGTCGGGTCGGGGATATCCTCGCTCGGCAGGTCTCGATGTGGCGGGCGCGTCGGCCAGGCCAGCGCGATGCCCGAAGTCCCCGTGTCCTCCACCGTGTTGAGCGTCATTCCGGTCGGCACCGCGATCATCGGTGCGAGGCGTTCGGCCAGCAGGCTGCCCGGTTGCTCGGAAATGCGGTGCAGCGTCGTCGCGTCGAGCAGGAAGTCGATCGGCTTGCCGTCGCGCGTGACCGATACCCGGATACGGTCCTTGCCGACCGGCACCGGCCCCTTCACGAACAGGCGGCTGTCGAGCGACCCGCCGCCGCGGAAGTCCCAGCGGAAGCCGCGCCAGTCGCTGACCTGCGCGATATGCCAGCCCTGCTTTTCACGGCGCGCGACGAAGATCTGCGTGTTTCCGGCGGCATCGAACTTGTGGAAGGTGATCATCACCGCGCCGGCGGGATCGAAACCGATCACGGTGTTGTTGTTGATCATGCCGCCCTCGACCGGCACGCGATCGACGATCTCGCCGCTCTTCAGCGTGATCGGCAGGCGCAGCGGCGTTCCGTCGGAGCGCTCCCAATGCACCAGATCGCGGCTGCGCGCGTAGGTGAGGTCGTGGTTGGTCTCCGCCATCGGCGACTCGCGCCAGACCCAGGCGATATGAAACAGCTTGTCCGGCCCGAGCACGGGGCCGACGAAATAGGCGTTGCGATGCCCCTCGCCGTCGGTCAGCGGCACGTCGAGCAGATGGCGCCAGGTCCGCGCCGCGCTGTCGTAGACGTTGTAGATCTCGTTGCCGTTGCCGCTGCTGCCGTCGCGATATTTGTAGACCAGCCGCCCGGCGCCATCGCGCAGGAAGATCGGATAGGTCATGTGATGTTCGAGCTTCGCCTCGACCATCACCGGCACCCGTTCGAGGCTGCGGACGTCCCCGGCGACCCGGCTGCGATAATAGACCATCGGATCGCCGTGCATGTTGCCCGCGACGTGGATCCCACCGGCATCGTCGATCGCCAGCGCGATGTAATTGTGGCTGTCCCACCCGACCCAGCTGTCGAGCTTGTGATAGACCCAGTAGCTGCCGGCACGCGGCCGCGAGGCGACGGTCAGCTGCCGGTTGGCGTCGTAATAGGCGACGATGATCGTCGTGTCGGTCACGGCCAGGGCAAAGCGCGAACTCTGCCCTGACCAGACCCGATCGATCGCGCTGAACTGCGGTGGCGCGGGGGTGGCCGGCCCCTGCGCGGTGGCTGGCGCGGCCAGCGCCAGTGTGAGCGCCAGCCCGATGCGCATGCGTGTCATCACCATAGTCCTTCGTATCGATCAGAACGTGCCGCGGAAGCTCAGCGTGAAGGTCCGGCCGTCATAATCCGCCTGGCGCGGGATGGCGGGCGTCACCTGATATTGGATGCGCTTGGCATCGAGCAGGTTGAACGCATCGAGCGACAGCGAATAGCGCGGCGAGAATTTGAGCGCCAGCGAGGAGTCGATCTGCCCGCGCGGCGCGACGAAGCTGCTGCCCCCGGTGAAACTGTTCCCGCCGACCAGCGAATATTGGTCGCGCCAGGAATAGATCACGCGCAGGCCGATGAACGGGCTTTCGTAATAGCCGATCAAATTGACGTTGTTCTTCGACACGCCGGGCAGGACCGCCTTGGTGCCGTCGGCATTGGTGCCCGAGATGTTGGTGAACGAATAATTGATCTGGCCGCCGAGGTTGCGCAGCAGGCCGGGCAGGAAATCGAAATTCTGCTGCGCGGTCACTTCGAGTCCGGTGACGGTGATCGGATTGGGCTGGTTGAAGCTGCCGCTCGCGGTGACGATCGCGGGCTGCCCGTTGACGAGCTGGTTGCTGTAGCAGGTCGTGCCGATCGTGGTGAGCTGCCCCAGGCCGAACGCGCTGGCATCCGCCGGGCACAGCCGCGACAGGCGGGTCTCGGGCGAGATCAGGTTGCGGATGACCTTGCGATACGCCGCGATCGCGAACAGGCCGCCGGGGCGGTTGTACCATTCGAGCGAGATGTCCTGCGACGTCGCCGAATAGGGCTTCAGGTCGAACCCGCCATATTGGATCGCATAGCCGGTCGAGTTGGTGCTGACCGTGGTCGACGGCGTCAGGTTGCGCGGTTGCGGCCGGACGAACGCCTTGTAGTAAGCGCCGCGCAGGACGAGCGTATCGGTGAGGCTCGCCGACAGATAGGCCGAGGGCAGCCAATTGCCGTAGCTCTGGCGGAACTGCTGCGGGACGTAGACGATGCTGCCGTTTGGGCCGACCTGCTTCGACTGCGCGTTGATCAGCTGGTTGGTATGCTCGTAATGGACGCCGGCATAGCCGCTGACCGGGATGCCGGCGACGGTGAAAGCCAGATTGGCCTGGCCGTAGCCGACCGAGGCGGTGTTGCGCACCGAGAAATTGTAGAGCGCAAACGCCGCGTTGGTGGGATCGTTGATCCACCCCGTCGGCGTCACGACGTCACCCGGCGCGGCGGTCACCGGCTGCAGGCGCGAGACGATGTGACCATAATCGAGCTGCGGCCAGTTCGACAGGAAGCCGGCGACGCTGCCCCCGAAGAAATTGCCCGCGTAAGGGTTGGCAGTCAGGAAGCCCGAGTCGATGTTCTGCGTCTGCACGCCCTTCGCGCTCGTGCGATAGCCGCGCGAGGTGTAGGTCGTCCGTTCGTAGCGACCGCCGACGACGATCGACTTGAGGATCGGAATTTCGAAGCTGCGCTCGAGCTCGCCCTGTGCGGCGGTGACCTGGTTGAGGCCGTAGCCCGAACTGCCTGCGACGATCAGCTGGTCGCCATTCGCCGCGATCTGCGTCGGCTGGTTGCCGGCGCTCCAGCTGTAGGGACCGGCCGGAATGACGATCGCGGGATTGCGGTTGAGCGAGAGCTGGTAATCGTCGATCGACGCGCCGCCCGAATTGAACGTGCCGTTGACGCCGTTGCCACCCGCGCGCGGCAGGTTGCGCAAATCGATCTGCGTCTGCACCGAATTGTTCTCGCCGCGCGACTTGGTCAGCGTGCCCGACGCGCGCCAGCCGTCGCTCTTCCATTCGGCGGTGGCGATGCCGTCCCACATCTGCTCGAGCAGCGGCTCGGAGCGGATGGAATCGTTGACCTGCGCATTGGCGTAGCTGAGGCCCTGGACATAGGCGTTCCCGTCGCCCTGGATCACCGGAGCGCTCGTCGGCGTGATGCTGGCGATGTTCGAGCGCATGTCGACCTCGAACAGGTTGGTCATGTTGTTCTGCAGGTTGCGCCGCGTGTAGAAGCCGGTCAGGCCGAGCCGCAGCGTCGGCGTCGCCTGCCATTCGGCACCGCCCGCGGCGGTGAACAGATTGCCGTCGTTATATTTGACCGACTGGCGCTGGTCGGACGCGAACAGCACCCCAGTCGAGCTCTTGGCCCCGGTGCCGCCCGCCGCGCAGACCTTGCCCGAGGCGCATTTGCCGGCGCTGTCGAAGGGCGCGTAATAATCGAGATATTGCCCGAAATTGGGCGCGTTGGCCGCCGACAGGGGCGAATAGGCATTGAAGAAGATCGTGTCGCGGCGGAACTTCTCCTTCTTGTAGGCGACGACGCCGAACACCGCGAGGTTGGGGGTGATATGCGCGTTATAGCCTGCGGTGAGCGATGGGCTCGCATATTTGCCGAGCGTATTATACTCGCCGGCCACCTTGAAGAACCCGCCGTCCTTGCGACCGAGCGCCGGGGCGATCTGCAGATCGATGATGCCCGACAGGCCGCCGGCCTGGTCGGTCGGCGCGATCGTCTTCTTGACCGCGATCGCCGAGAAGACGTCGGCGTTGAACGCGCCGAGCGGGGTCGATCCGTCGAGCACCGGATCGGCGAAGGCCTGCCCGTTGATCGTGTAGCGCGCGTAATTGCCCGGCAGGCCGCGCAGGTTGACGGTCGCGTCGCGTGATCCCGCCTCGCGGTTGATCTGGACGCCGGGCACGCGCTGGAGCGCTTCGCCGACGTTGAGGTCCGGGAAACGCCCGAGCCCGTCGGACGAGATGCTGTCGGAAATGCCCGCGTCGTTCCGCTTCATGCGCAGCGCGTCGATGTACGATTTGCGGAAGCCGGTGACGACGATGTCGGCGGGCGCCGCCTGGTCGTCGGGGGTAGCCGGCGGCGCGACAGCCTCGGGCGCTGGCGCGGTCTGCGCGAGTGCCGGCGTCAGGCTCAGCGTCGAAGCGCCGAGCATCAGCGCGGCCTGCAAAGTCACCTTCATCAAATATCCTCCCCCTTATGTCCCATTGCGGTCTGCGTCGCGCTTCGGCGGCGTCTCACGCTGTGGCAACTTATATCACGATCTGAGAGATGCACAATATGTAATACAAATTCGAGCGGCGGCGCTGAGCGCTTGCGTTTCGGCGGCGGGAGCGGCACTCGGGTGGCGATGCAGGCCGAGACCGATCTGGAAACCCTTCTGCTGGGGCCGGTGCTGGCGGATCGCGAATGCGGTGCGTGCACGGCGTGCTGCACCGTGCTGACGGTCGATACGCCCGATTTCAAGAAACCGGCCGAGACGCCCTGCGTCCACCTCGGCGCGCAGGGATGCGGGATCCACGCCGTCCGCCCGCGCATCTGCCGGACATGGTTCTGCGCGTGGCGCAGGATCGCGCGCCTGCCCGATGCTGCGCGGCCGGATCGCTCCGGGCTGCTGGTGTCGCTCAATTTCGTCAACGCGCCGCAGAATTGCCTGGAGGGCGTGTCGATCAACGTGCGCGCGCTCCCCGGCAGCACGGCGATCGCGGATGGCATGGCGGCCACGGTGCTCGACAGCGTGTGCGATCAAACGGTTCCCGTCTGGTTCAGCGACGGCACGCGCAAGATGTTGATGCACCCCGAAAACGCGGTGGCGAGTCTGGTCATCTCGGGGGAGCCTGCGCCCGCCCATCTCGCGGACGAGGTGCGTGCCTGGCGCGAGCGTTACGGCATGTTCGCCTAGACGGCGGGCGCTGGCCCGTGCCGCGCGGCGGCGTTGGTCGCGCCGAAGCGCGCGACGAGATCGTAGCTGCTGCCGACGAAGAGCTGGCGCACATAGGTGATGCGATCGGTGCCGCGCCAGGTGCGGCGCTCGACGCACAGGCACGCCGCGCGGGGCGCAATGCCCAGCAGGCGCGCTTCGTCGGGAGTCGCCGCGAGGGCGGAAATGCGCGTTTCCGCCTCGGTCCACGGCACGTGCCTGAGCAGCCAGCTGCCCGGCGAGACGGCCTCGATATCGGCGGCGTCGGCGATGTCGGGCACCGCCAGCACGCTGATCAGGCGGAACTCGAGCGCCAGCGCGACGCCGTCGGCAAGGTGCAGTCCTTCGAG
The DNA here is from genome assembly GCF_036663815.1 of Parasphingomonas frigoris. Classification (NCBI taxonomy): domain Bacteria; kingdom Pseudomonadati; phylum Pseudomonadota; class Alphaproteobacteria; order Sphingomonadales; family Sphingomonadaceae; genus Parasphingomonas; species Parasphingomonas frigoris. The sequence goes on from NZ_JAXOJQ010000001.1 coordinate 134,957, forward strand.
CTCGAACAGGTCGCCATCCCCCGCGAGCAGCACCTCCTCGGCCATGTCGGCCGCCGGCGGGCGCAGACGATGGCCGATCGGCGCATAGGCATAGGCCTGTCCGCGCTCGCGGATCTGCGCCGGCAGGTCGGGCACGTCGAGCACCATCGAATGCATCCGCGGGCGCGCGACGAAGGTGCCGGCCCGCTTGCGCCGGTCGATCAGCCCCGCCGACAGCAGCGCCGACAGCGCCTTGTTTACCGTCATCCGCGCGCAGCCATACTGCTGCATCAATGCCTGCTCGATCGGCAGCCGATCGCCGGGCGCAAGCTCGCCCGACAGGATCCGCGCTTCGAAGTCGGACCGGATCCGTTCGTGCAGCGGCAGTTTCATCCGAAAAGGCGTCTCCAGCACGATACGATGGCGCGCACTCGCGGCGTCGCGCATCCTGGCCTTGCGCTAACCCGCTTCGGTCCGCATCGCCAGACGCGATCGACCGCGTGCTTTTTGTCTATACATTAATCGGGAAGGGTGCAATCAGCCCGCTGCCGGACGGTCCTGTGCAGCCACGGGCGGGGGGCGACCGTCTGCCGCAGCCGATCGCAGCCGCCGGGCGTGTCGCTGCGTTCGATGCGGTCCGAACTGGTTTCCCGCATGGGGTTCAATCCGCCCCATGCCCGTGTCTGGAGTGGTCTATGAACCCGATCCTGCTCAACCCCGGCGCCGTGACGGTCGCCCAGTGGTGCGCCGTATATCGTGGCGCGCCGGCCAGGCTCGATCCGCGGTGCGCGCCGCAGATCGCCGAGAGCGCCGCCGCCGTCGCGCGGATCCTCGCCCGGCGTGCGCCGGTCTATGGCATCAATACCGGCTTCGGAAAGCTGGCGAGCGTGCGGATCGACGATGCCGATCTCGCGACGCTCCAGCGCAACATCGTGCTGAGCCATGCCGCCGGCACCGGCGCACCGTCGCCCGTGCCGATCATCCGGTTGATGATGGCGCTCAAGCTGGCGAGCCTGGGGCAGGGGGCCTCGGGTGTGCGACCCGCGACGATCGCCCTGCTCGAAGCGATGCTCGAGCAGGGGCTGACCCCGGTCGTGCCGTGCCAGGGCTCGGTCGGCGCGAGCGGCGATCTGGCGCCGCTCTCGCACATGGCGGCGACGATGATCGGCGTTGGCGAGATCTGGGTCGACGGCGTGCGCGTACCCGCGACCGAGGCGCTGGAAAGTGCGGGGCTGGCGGTGATCGAACTCGGCCCGAAGGAAGGTCTGGCGCTGCTCAACGGCACGCAATTCTCCAACGCCAATGCGCTCGCCGGGCTGTTCGAGGCGGAACTGCTGTTCAAGTCGGCGCTGATGACCGGCGCGCTGTCGACCGAGGCGGCGAAGGGATCGGACACGCCGTTCGATCCGCGGATCCACGCGCTGCGCCGACATGCCGGACAGATCGAGACCGCCGCCGCCTTGCGCCGCCTGATGGACGGCTCGGCGATCCGCGCGAGCCATCTCGAAAACGACGCGCGCGTGCAGGACCCCTATTGCCTGCGCTGCCAGCCGCAGGTGATGGGCGCGGTGCTCGACATCCTGCGCCAGGCGGCGACCACGCTCGCGATCGAGGCGAACGGGGTGTCGGACAATCCGCTGATCTTCGCCGAGACCGACGAGGCGCTGTCGGGCGGCAACTTCCACGCCGAGCCGGTCGCCTTCGCCGCCGACATGATCGCGCTCGCGATCTGCGAGATCGGGTCGATCTCCGAGCGCCGGATCGCGATGCTGGTCGATCCCGCGCTGTCGGGCCTGCCGGCATTCCTCACGCCCAAGCCCGGGCTCAACTCGGGCTTCATGATCCCACAGGTGACCGCCGCGGCGCTGGTCTCGGAGAACAAGCAGCGCGCCTATCCGGCGAGCGTCGATTCGATCCCGACCTCGGCCAATCAGGAGGACCACGTCTCGATGGCGGCGCACGGCGCCCGGCGTCTGCTCGACATGGCGGAGAATGCGAGCGCCGTGATCGCGATCGAATATCTCGCCGCCGCGCAGGCGATCGATTTTCACGCACCGCTGCCGAGCAGCATCGTGCTGCAGGCGGCGCATGCCTGCCTGCGCGCGGACGTGCCGCATCTGAGCGACGACCGGTACTTCCACCCCGACATGGAAGCGGCCAACCGCCTGGTGCGCTCGGGCGCGTTGATCGCCGTCGCTGGCGACCTGCTGCCGGGGATCGGGATCGTCGCCGACGGCACGCCCGAAGCCGCAGCCGGGCCGGAGCAGGTCCGAACGAACGACCCGGCGACGGGCTGACGCGTGATGCCGGCCGGGGTCCGCCCGGTCCGGGTTCAGCTCCGCCGCAGCCGCGCGCGCGCCAGGCGCCGGTCCTCGAGCGAGTAATACAGCCAGACCTCGCCATCGCGACTGGTGACCGAAGCGGCGAACGCAATGTCGCTCGCCGTCCGGTCGGGGACCGGTGGCGGGGTGATCAGCGGCTCGATGCAGCGGTCGATCACGCGGGTCAGTTCGCGATCGAACGCCACCCAGCCGATCCGCCAGCGCGCATCGTGCGTCGCGCCATTGTAGAACATCACCGGCATCTCGGGATCGTCGAGCAGCATCGGGCCGGTCGACAGATGCCAATTGTCCCACCCGTCCTCGCGCGGCATGAACGGGGTCGGCTGCTCGGCCCACGGCCCGTCGACTTTGGGGCCGATCGCCAAGCCGACGCGGCTCGCCTCGTCGGCGGCATATTCGTAGAACAGGCTCCAGCGCCCGTCCTTCTCGCGATCGACCGTCGCTTCCTTGGTGTTGCCGAGCGACTTGGTCGAGGCCAGCGCGACACCGGCCTTGACCAGCGCGTCGACGCTTGGCCCGACGGCGTAGAACATCTCGCCATGCGCCATGTCGGCCTCGACGCCGGTGTAATAGACGACGTAGCTGCCGTCCTCCATCCTCACCACGGTCGGGTCTTCCACCCCGCCCGCATCCTGTTCGCCGGTGCCGCCGGGGAGGATCGAAGGCTGGTCGAGCATTGCGAAATGGACGCCGTCGTCGCTCCACCCGGCCCAGATGATGCCGGTGTCGGTCATCGGCTCGCCGGGCCGCGTCACCGCGCGGACCATGATGCCGAACCTGCCATCGGGCTCCAGCCAGACGAACGGGCTCATCAGGTCGCGCGCCATCAGCCGCGGCGGTCCCGCTAGCTGAAGGTCCTGAAGCTCCTGCACGTTGAAATCGACCGAACCCGACGAGCGATAGACCAGCACCTTGCGGTCGCCGGTCACGCTGTCGGCGGGCAGGCGCGACCGCACGATCGGCACGCCGGGCGCAATCTCCGCCTGATTGGTGGCGGCGGCGGCAGACGACGGCGTTGCGCGCGTGCCCGCGATCATGCGCCGAGCGCCTGCATCAGCGACAGGCCTCCGTCGATCACGATCCGCGCGCCGGTGATGTAGGACGCCTTGTCCGAGGCGAGGAACACCGCGAGATCGCCCACTTCCTCGGGCCGGCCGGCGCGGTCCATCGGGATGTTCCGTTCGAGCGACGCGCGATAGGCGGGATCGGTGCTGGCCCGCGCGTTCATCGGCGTGAGGATCATGCCCGGCTCGATCGCGTTCACGCGGATGCCGTTGGGCGCTTCCTCGATCGCGAGCGTCTCGATCAGATTGGTCAGGCCGCCCTTGGCCGCGCAATAATCCGCACCGCCGGCCCGCACCGCATAAGCGTGGATCGACGAGATGTGGATGATGGCGCCGGGCGTGTTGGCGGGCCGGTCGCGGACGAAGCGGCGCGACGTGAGGAACGCGCCGGTCAGATCGGTGTCGAGCATGCGCTGCCATTGCGGTAGCGTCATCTGCCGCACCGGCACGCCCGCCATGTTGATACCGGCCGAATTGACCAGCACGGTGACCCGTCCGAAGGCCTGCTCGGCGGCCGCGAATGCCGCCTCGACCGATGCCTCGTCGCCGACGTCGCACTGGACCGCGATCGCTTCGCCGCCTGCCGCCTTCACTTTTGCGACGGTGTCGCTGCCGTCGTTATGGGCATCGTGGAACAGCACGACGACCTTGTCCCCCAGCGCGCCGAACGCGATCGCGCAGGCCGCGCCGATCCCGCTCTCCGCGCCGCTTACCAACACGCACCTGCCGTCTGCCACCACATTGCCCTTTTCAAGTCTGTCCGATCGTATCGGCGCGCGCCTTGTCGCGAGCAATTCTCATTTTTGTCATGTTGCGGCCGGCGTCGATGCCGCGCCCCGCTGCACCCTGCAGCGCGTTCCGAGATCAGGAATCGCGCGGCCCGGATCGGGCCATTCATTCAATCTCCAGAATTTGGATGGATAGGGCGAAAGAGGATTTCGCGCACGCCGCGTGGCGACCGCCAAGGCGGGCCTGGTTCGGCGCCGTGCAGATGGGGGCAGTCATGCGCAAGGGTATCATATTGGCCGGCGGCAGCGGGACACGGCTCTATCCCCTGACCAAGGGCGTCTCGAAGCAATTGATGCCGGTCTATAACAAGCCGCTGATCTATTATCCGCTGTCGACGCTGCTGCTCGCCGGGGTGCGCGAGATCCTGATCATCACCACACCGGACGATCAGCCGGCGTTCAAAGCGTTGCTGGGCGATGGCAGCGATTGGGGTATCCGGCTCGACTACGCGGTCCAGCCCGAGCCGGCCGGGCTTGCGCAAGCCTATCATATCGGTGGCGACTTCGTCGGGGACTCGCCATCGATGCTCGTGCTGGGCGACAATATCTTCTACGGCCACGGCCTGGTCGACCTGCTGGCGAGCGCCGACGACCGCACCGAGGGGGCGACGGTGTTCGGCTACTTCGTGCAGGATCCCCAATCCTACGGTGTCGTATCGTTCGACAAAGCCGGCCGCGCCGAAACGATCGAAGAGAAACCGCTGGTTCCGAAATCCAATTACGCCGTCACGGGGCTCTATTTCTATGACCAGGACGCGGTCCGGCTGGCGCGCGACCTGAAGCCCAGCGCGCGCGGCGAACTGGAGATTACCGACCTGAACCGCCGCTATCTCGACGCCGGCAAACTCACGGTCGAGATCATGGGGCGGGGCTATGCCTGGCTCGATACCGGAACCCATGCGTCGTTGCTCGACGCCGCGCTGTATGTCCGCATTACCGAAGAGCGCCAGGGGCTCAAGATCTGCTGTCCCGAAGAAATCTGCTGGCGCCTCGGTTTCATCGACGACGCCCAATTGGAGAAAGTCGCGGCGCCGCTCCGCAAGAGTGGCTATGGCGAATATCTGATGGGTCTTCTGCAGGGCAAGGCGGCGCTTTCCGCGTGATCGGTCGCGCACCCGAGCGGCGGCCGGCAGCTGTGTCGGAAGGCGCTGCCGCCGCGTCTGGCGCGCCGGCAGTCTGCCCTGCTCGGCGCGCTATTTCCCCCGGGCGCGTTGCCCGGCAAACGGTGATCGGCGAGATCGGCATCCATGGCTAATGTGATCGTGACCGGCGGCGCCGGCTTCATCGGCGCAAATTTCGTGCATCACTGGCGGCAGGTCGCGCCTGCCGACGGCATCGTCGTGCTCGACATCCTCACCTATGCGGGCAATCCTGCCAATCTCGACGGCCTCGATGGCGTCACGCTGGTCGAGGGCGATATCTGCGATACGCCGCTCGTCAGCCGGCTGATTGCCGATCACGCGATCGACACGATCGTCCACTTCGCGGCCGAAAGCCATGTCGATCGCTCGATCACGGGCCCCGACGCCTTCGTCACCACCAACGTCGTCGGCACGCACAGTCTGCTCAAGGCGGCCAAGACGGCGTGGCTCGACCATGGGACGGGAAAACCGCACCGGTTCCACCATGTCTCGACCGACGAAGTGTATGGCACGCTCGGGCCCGACGACCCCGCGTTCAGCGAAACGACGCCCTATGCGCCCAATTCGCCTTACTCGGCGTCGAAGGCGGGCTCGGACCATCTCGTGCGCGCCTATCACCACACCTATGGGCTGGAGACGACGACCAGCAACTGCTCGAACAATTACGGGCCGTTCCAGTTTCCCGAAAAGCTCATCCCGCTCTTCATTCTCAACGCGCTGTCGGGCAAGCCTTTGCCGATCTACGGCGACGGCAAGAACGTGCGCGACTGGTTGCATGTCGCGGATCATTGCAGCGGAATCGAACGGATCCTGCGCCACGGCCGCATCGGCGAGACCTACAATGTCGGTGGCGGCCAGGAATTGCCCAATTTCCGGGTCGTCGACGAGATCTGCCGTGGTGTCGATGCGGCCTTTGCGGCCGATCCCGAGCTGGCGCGGCGGTTTCCCGGTGCGCCCGCCGCGCGCGGGCGCCCGACCGCCAGCCTCAAGACCTATGTCGAGGATCGCAAGGGTCACGACCGGCGCTATGCGATCGACGAGACGAAGATCCGCGGGGAATTGGGCTACGCCCCGGCCCGCGATTTCCCGCAGGGGTTTGCGGAAACGCTCGCCTGGTATCTGGCGCGCGAGGCGTGGTGGCAGCCCTTGATCGCACGCGCCGCGCTCGCGCGCTGAAATGCCGGAGGTCGAAGCGGCGACCGGCCCATGCGCTGTCGGCGTCGCGCGCGCGCGCCATCGCCTGGCCGCACGCGCGCGCGACGCAACGGGCGAGATGCCGAAGCGTGCGTCGAGCGTGGCCGGGCCTAGCGTCGCACGGCTTGCGAATCGGTCTGGGCGCTCAGCCGTCCTTCTCTGCGCGCTTCCGATCGGCCTTGCGGGCGCGGCGGACGGCGGCAGCGTGCTGCCGCGCCCGCTTCTCGGACGGCTTTTCGTAATGCTTCCGCAGCTTGAGCTCGCGGTAGACGCCTTCGCGCTGAAGCTTCTTCTTCAGGACGCGCAGGGCCTGATCGACATTGTTATCGCGTACGATGATCTGCATGCGAGACGTTCCGATATGTCATGTGACTATTAGGGGCTGCGTCCTCTCTATGGCGTGGTGGCCCGCGCGCCAAGTCTCGATCTGTCGAACAGATCGCACTTAGCTGCGCAATGCCGCCGCGCCCGGCAGGACATCGTGCGTCGTCAGGCGTTCGCACCGGACCCCATGACCACGCGCGCACCGTAGCGAGGGCTCCCCAGCGAGCGCAGCGGTCGCTCGACCGGCAGCGATTTTGCCCGTGACGGGGGAGAAGAGTCTCAGCCTTGGTTTTCGGCGCTAGGGCGTCGCGTCATAAAAAACGCCGCCCCGCTGAAGCAGGGCGGCGCCTTTTCGAGCGAAGTGCCTGGCGATTACGCCAGCGCGAGCTTGCCGCGCGAGCGACGCGACGAGCGCAGGCCCATGCCAGCGAAGCCGAAGCCGAGGATCATCATCGCCCAGGTGGCGGGCTCAGGCGCCGCGCTGACGATGTTGTCGATCTCGAACGAGTTCGTGGTCGACTTGAACAGCGCCGAGGTGATCACCTGCGACGACGAGCCGGTATCGAAGGTCAGGCGTACGTCGGTGGAGCCATTGGTGTTGCCGAACTGCGAACCCGTGAACAGTTGCGTGATCGTCGTGTTGGTCGACAGGTTCAGGATCGACAACGTGACCGAATTGTACGTGTCGATCGAGCCCGCGATGAACGACAGGACCGGTGCGAATGTCGGAAGCGTGTAGGTATATTCGCCGCCACCGAGCACCGCCAGATAATTGCCGGTCGAACCACTGGGGCGCTTGCCGACGTTAGCGACGGACGCATCCAGGACCTGGACGTTGGGCGCGAGGAACGAATTTGCTGCGAAACCGCTGAAATCCTGGACCGTGCCGGCGTTGTTGACGGTGGAATTCACCGATCCGACCGTGACCGTGGCTGCCGAAGCAGGCGCCGCGGCGATGGTGGCGGCGAGTGCCGCTGCGAATGTAAGTCCAAGCTTGCGCATTTTCGCTCCCCTTTACGGGACGACCAATCGCCCCATTTCCTTGTTTCTTAACAAAAGCCCCTGTTAAGGCCTGTCGATCCGTGAGGTTCAGTATTTCTTAATACATCGTTTTGCAACACCGATTCCTGTTGGCGTGGGGTGTGTAGCATTTCGGGACAATTGGCCGAGCGGTTATGCATCGCATCGCCGTAGCCCGGCAGTACATTTGCACAATCGCAGTCGCGTAAACCGCGAAGAGACTCCTGGTTCGATCTGAAATACGCCAGCACACGCTAATACAGCGCCAATACGGTGATCGCGGTGTGCGGAACTGTGAACGTTCCCGGGGGCGGCTACTCGACTGCGGGTATTCGGCGGATCGACCGACTGTCGCCGATGAGCACGGGCCGTGTCTCTCGACGTGCAGAGTCTGCCACGCGAGATCTGCGGCTGGCGAGAAAAACTGTATGGAGGATCATAAAAATATGTCGTATGATCGAAGATCGGAAAAACAAAATGTTTTTAATTGGAAGTAAGGTATCCCAATAAACAATGATCGATCGCCTAGGTTGTTCGCACCAATCTTGGTCTGTAGGTGGATCACGCAAGGAGATTGGTTCGAAATGGAGCATTTCCTAATTGATCTAGTTAAGAAACGTCATTGATCGCAATCCCGTTAAGGCCGCTCTGTTAACTAAGGATTAAGCCTATCATGGCATCACCTTATGAAACAGGAGATATGTGTGTCCGTTGCCGTAAAGATGATCCGCTCCGGGCGCCATGGTCGCAGGCTTGAGGTCGGCATGGCGGCCACTCTGCGAGACGGGGATCTCAATCCCGTCGACGTCGATATCGAGGATATCTCGGTCTCGGGGTTTCGGATGCTTACCGCCTTACCGTTTGATCTCGGCGAGCGCTTTACCATCGGCATTACCGGGCTCGGCATGCAATCTGCCGTGATCGCACGGCAGTTTGCAGAAGGGTATGGGTGCGAATTCACCGAGTCGGTCTCGCAAAGCTATATCGATCGCCTGCAGGAGTTCGGAAACCCCGAGAACATCGCGCAGTTCAGCGTGGGGGAAAGTCTTCAGGACGAGCAGGACGACAGCGCTGCCGGCGACCAGCGCTATCCCGCCAAGGTCCGGGTGGCGATGATTGTCGGCTCGGCAACGATCTGCTGGGTTCTCGTGCTGCTCGCGGCGAAAAGCGTGCTCTGACCGCGTTGCGTTCGGCCCGCGCGAGACACCCATATCCACTCGCCTTCGCGGTCTCGTCAAATCCAAGCGGAACCGCGTAATTTTAGGTGCGTTTAAGATCTGAAACGTCCATACTGTCCCGGAATGGGGCAGCCGCAATCCACAACATGGATGCGGATACGTAGGAGGTTAGGATGATCGAAGTACGCCCGAAAATCGTCAAAGGCCGGGTTCGTGGCAATTTCCGCCTGGTCCGCGCGCCCTTCCGCACCATGATGACCCCCGACGCCGTCGACCAGCTCGACATTGCGCGGGGCGTGCTGGTCGGGCTTGGCATCAGCGCGGCGCTCTGGGCGGTCATCCTGCATTCCATCATCTAGCCACGCTCACGCGCGCGATTAATGCAGAACGAACGCGATCTATTGCCTCAATAGGAGCCCTTGGCCAGCAAGACACTGGGGATTGTGTAGGCAAGGATCTTGAGGTTGAGCTTGAACGAGACCGACCGGCTGTAGGCCACGTCGAACGCCACCCGCCGGCGATATGACACGTTATTGCGTCCGCTGATCTGCCAAAGCCCGGTAATGCCCGGCTTTGTCAGGCAGTAATGCGCGAAATAGCGGCCATATCGCGAGACTTCCGCATCGACGATCGGGCGCGGGCCGACCAGGCTCATCTCGCCTTTGAGGACGTTGATGAGCTGGGGCAGCTCGTCCATGCTGCTTTTGCGCAGGAAACCGCCGATCCCGGTAATCCGCGGGTCGCGCTTGAGCTTGTGATCGCGCTGCCATTCCTCGCGGGCGGCGAGGTCGGTCTGGAGCACGTGCTGGAGCCGCTCTTCGGCGTTGGTCGCCATCGACCGGAACTTGAAACAGCGAAAATGGACGCCGTGTTGCCCGATGCGGCGTTGCGCAAAAAAGATCGGCCCCGGGTCGAAGGCGAACACCAGTATCGCAACGAGCACGAGCAGCGGGAACAGAAAGGCGAGTGCAGCGAGCGCGACGGTCAAATCGAGCGCACGAATCGCTGACGCACGTGAAAGCAACACTGTTTCCTTCGATGTGGGCGCACGTCGAGCCTCTTGAATCACGATCGGCCTACGCTTCGACTTGGTCACTGCTCAAAACACCTTGATCACTCGATGCTGCGGCGCACCATACCATGCATATCCACGTCGTGCATGCCTCGTTCGAAGACGTTTTCAGGTTTTTGGGAACCGTTCAGGCGTGTATTTTTCACGTGCGCAGGTAAAAGTCGGAGTATTGGAACATGCCCAGGGCACGAATCGACACACTCCGAATATTCAAGCGTATCCTTAATATCAAATTATGCCAATGGCGGCCGGTTATTCCGAAATGTTGTCGGTTTCGCCAAACATTTTCCTCCTGCTTCGCTAGGGACGATCCACGCGGGTGGATCGATCCGAGATCCGCCGCTGTTTTCGCCGCGCGTCAGGAAGCGTGCGCTGGTCGCAGCGTGGCCGTCCGCGTCTAAGTCCTGCACCGTCATGCTACGGCGTCCTCGGCGACGTCATGAACGAATATCGGTAAAGAAGTGCTTTACGCAGTGTGTTCGGTCGGGGAACGCCTCTCGAGCCAGGCACGGCGTCGCGAACTGCCGCGATACGACGCTGCGCCAGACGGCTGTCTTCTGCCCGGGATGATCCGCTCCCGATCATTCCTTCGCTATTTCGACCGCGTGCGGTAAGGGCACGCTCCGTTTCCGCTGAGGAGCCGTTAGTGCCGTCGTCTTCGCATGTCGTCAGGTCTGCTCCCGTGCCTGGTGCAGCATCCCCCGGTCTTATCCTCAAGGCGGTCGTTGTCGCGATCGCGATCCTGGCGATCGTCGTTCCGACGCTGCTCCTGCGCGTCGCGCCACCGCTGGTGCGCCTCCATGCCCCGCGCGCCGCGCCGGCGCGCGTCATACCGGCGGCCGAACTGCCGGCGGTCGAACCGGTCGCGTATCAGGATCTCTATCCCAGCGAAGCGCGCACCTTCAATGCATCGGTGCCGTTCGTCGACGGGCCCAATCCGCCCGCGCGCCCGTTCAAGCTCGCCGGTGACGACGCGCAGCGCGCCCGCGCGATCGACTGCATGGCCGCAGCCGTGCTGTACGAAGCCGGCGATGATCCGCGTGGCCAGCGCGCAGTCGCGCAAGTCGTGATCAACCGGGTTCGTCACCCCGCTTTCCCCAAGACGATCTGCGGCGTGGTGTTCCAAGGCGCCGAGCGCACGACCGGATGCCAGTTCACGTTCACGTGCGATGGCGCGCTGGTGCGGCACCACTGGCTCGACGTGCAATGGGCGCGGGCGCGCCAGGTCGCGACGGCGGCGCTGTCCGGCGACGTGTTCGCCCCCGTCGGCTATGCCACGCACTATCATACCGACTGGGTCGTGCCGTATTGGCAATCGAGCCTCGACAAGATCGCCGCGGTCGACACGCATCTGTTCTTCCGCTGGACCGGCTGGTGGGGCACGCCCGCCGCCTTCCATCGCGAGGTTTCGCCAGACGAGCCCGTCATTGCCCAGCTTGCGGCATATTCCCCGGCGCACCGGATGGCCGCAGGGTCGATCGAGGCGCCGGGCGAAACGACCGATCCGGCGTCGATCGCGACCAGTGGATCTCCGGCCGTCGCGATGCTGCCGCTCGCCAGCGACCCAAATCTCTATTTGATCACGCTCGACGTCCACGGGGCGCCTGACGAGTTTGCGGCACTGGCGCTCAGGCTCTGCGGCGACAGGCCGCTCTGCAAGGTGATGGGCTGGAGTGACCGGGCCAAGACCCCCACCGCATGGCCGCTTCAGCCGCTGCAGATGGCGGCGATGGGGTTCAGCTATTTGCGCGATCTGCGCGACCGGGCGCATCCCTTCGATCGCACGCAATGGAACTGCGCCGAGTTTCCCCGCCCCGATCCCAAGCAGTGCATGCGGGTTCAAGCGGTGTTCCCACTGTCCCATGCGGCAGAAACCGCCAAGGCGGAGGGGGCAGGGGCGGCCTCGGCCGAACCGCCCGTCGCCGATGGATCGCCGGCCACCCGGCACAAGGACGAGGCATCCACGGTCAAGCCCGCGCCGGCGGTCAAAGCGACACCGGCAGTACTCCCCGCGCCCGTAAGGGCGGGGCGCTAGGCGTCGCTTGCCGCGATGCGCTGCGGCGGTGGTCGCGCCAGTCCGCGTGGCCGAGCTATACTAGCGCTTCCTTAACCGCTTGTCCTTGATACGGCATTGCGCGACAAGGCCACCCGTTTCGCCGCGCAAGACACAGGCGCGAAGCTTGTTCTTTTCCCGAGGTGCCGAGGTCCTGTCTATGCGAAGTTCTGCCGCGCCCGGTTTGCTCGCTTCCGACGTCTGGCGCGGCCAAGGCTGGCAATCTTGGCTGTGGTTGATTCCGCTGGCGATCGGAGTCGCGGCGCTGGTCGTGCCGACCATGATCGGTATCGCGGCAGTCTCCTGGTCGACGGAACAGGGCGCACACGGGCCGATCGTGCTCGCGATCGGCGTGTGGCTGATCGCCCGGCGCTGGAAAGCCATTACGGCGGAGGCGGAACCGGGCAATGTCTGGATCGGCGGCCCGGTCCTCCTTGCCGCGCTCGTCGGCTATCTGGCAGCGCGGGTGATCGGCAGTATCGTGATCGAAAGCGCGATGATGTATCTCGCGCTCGTCACCGCTCTGTATCTCTTCGTCGGTTTCAGGTCGCTGCGCGAAAACTGGTTTCCGATTGCCTATCTTCTTTTCGTGCTGCCCCCTCCCGGCAGTTGGGTGGCGGTCACCACGCAACCGTTGCGGCTGGAAATCTCGCAGCGCGCCGTCGATGTGCTCGCATTCCTGCACTATCCGGTCGCTCGCTCCGGTTTGTTGATCTACGTCGATCAATATATCCTCGAGGTCAAAGCGGCATGCGGCGGCTTGAATTCGATCATCAGCCTCACCGCGATCGGGCTGTTTTACGGGTACGTCCTGCATAATGTGAACGTGCGCTACACGATTCTCCTGTTCTTCGTGACGATCGCGATGGCGGTTGCGGCCAACTTCGTCCGGGTTCTCGCCCTGGTTCTGATCACCTATTATCTTGGCGACCGCGCCGCGCAGGGCTTCCTCCATGAATTTGCCGGGCTGACGATGTTCGCTGTGGCGATGGGCGGGGTGTTGCTGTTCGATCGGGTCGCTGGCCCGATCCGGCGTGCGTTGTCGTCGGAGGCAGCGGCATGAGTCCCCCCACCATGCTCGATCGTCGCCAGCTCCTCGGACGCTCGCTCGTCGTCGGCGGGGCGCTCGCGCTGACGTCGGCGACCGCCTTTGCGGCAATGCCGCGCCGCGCCGAACATCGCTTGGCGCATGCGAAACTGGGAAAGCTCATCCCCACGCAAATCGGGCCGTGGCGTTTCGCCACCAGCGACGGTGTCGTCGTGCCAGGCGAAGAGGGGCCGGTCGACGGCTATGATCAGGTGGTCACGCGCGTCTACGAAGCCAGCGGCCTGCCGTCGGTGATGCTGCTGATGGCCTATGGCAGCACGCAGGGGGGCAGCCTGCAGCTGCATCGCCCCGAAACCTGTTATCCCGGCCAGGGGTTCAAGCTTACGAGCTTTTCCGACGTGGACCTTCATCCCGCGCCCGACGAATCGATCGCCGCGCGGACATTCACCGCCTCGCGCGATGATCGGATCGAGCGGCTGATCTATTGGACGCGCATCGCCGAGTCGTTTCCGCGGAGCACGGCACAGGAATATCGGGCGATCATCGGCAGCGTGCTGCACGGGATTGTGCCCGACGGTATTCTCGTGCGCCTCTCGTCGGTCGGTACGAACATCCGCGCGTCGGACGAAGCGCTGGCGAAGTTCGCGGCGGCGATGATCGATGGCGCCGCGGCTGGCCGGGCGATCCTGGTTGGCAATTCTATGGCTGCGGCGATCGCCCGAAGGGACGCAACACGTAGAATATAAAGGCAAGCGTCCCGACGATGACGACCGCCGCCAGAATGCCATAGCCATTATTGCCGAGATAATTGGAAACGGCACATCCGACCGCAGCGACGAGATATTGCCACATCGCGTCCTTGGGTTCCGAGTCGCTGAGCGAGCGTTGCAGGAACAACACGATCAGACCTGCAAAGATCATCATCGCCAGGACGTCGAATACGGTGTTCATGGATGGGGCCTTACTCGTTCGGGGCGCAATGGCATGATTGGCATAGAGCAAGCTGTTCGTCGAAGCGAGTTCGAGATAGATTCGCGAGAAAATTGTTTTACCGCACAGCTTTACGCCTCGGGTGTGCGGAACTGGCACATAATCGGCCCGCGCCGGGCGCGAATCGCGTTGCTCTCTGCAGACTTAACATTTAGTAAACCTTTCAAGCAGTGGTCATCCGTCTCCCCAAAACTTGTGGGCGCGTACTGGTTATCGTAATATTTCAATGGGATACGGGCGAATCGGTCGTCCTGCGAAAAGGGAGCAAGAAAATGCGCAAGTTCGGCGTTCTACTGACAGCAGCTTTTATGGCGACCGTCGCGGCCGCACCGGCTTCGGCCGTCACGGTGCAGTTCGCGCCCGGTGTCACCACCACCGTCAACAACGGCACGGTGCTCCAGAACTTCAACGGGTTTACGCCGGGGTCGTCGGTTACCTCGTCGTCGAACACGGCCGCCTACCAGGTGCTGGCGCTCAATTCGGACGTCGTCAACGTCGGCAAGACCCCGAATGGTTCGGGCGGCGCTGGCGACAACTATGCGGCGATCCTCGGCGGCGGTTTCTACTCGATCGTGCTGCCGTCGTTCGCGCCGGTTCTGTCGTTCCTCGCGGGCTCGCTCGATCCGTATAACTCGGTGACGCTCTCGTTGGTCGATACCAAGACCGGGACGACCACGTCGCAGATGTTCAGCGCGTTCGGTAACGGCGATGGTCGCATCACCTTCGACACCGGTTCGAACACCACGCTGATCACCGCGGCGCTGTTCCAGTCGGGCCAGAACTCGTTCGAGATCGACAACATCGTCAGCGCGGCGCCCGAGCCGGCGACCTGGGCGATGATGATCCTCGGCTTCGGTTTCGCAGGCATGGGCCTGCGCTCCTCGCGCCGTTCGCGTGGGAAGCTCGCGCTGGCCTAATCGCCACACGACGACCTACGAAAAACACCGCCTTGCTCTGCAAGGCGGTGTTTTTTTGTGTTGGGGATGGTGTGCGTCGTGGGCGGCGAGGGCGCCGCGGCTACGGCGCCGCGGTCAGGCTAGTACAGCCAGTTGGTCCACTGCGCGACCGGCGACCATCCGGCAGCCTGCTTGTGGAACGCGTAGGTCGTTCCCCAATGCCCGGCGGTGACCGATACGAAAGCGACGTTTTTTGCGACGACCGGGTTGGAGGCCGTATAGATTGGCGAGCACGCCGTATCGACCCTGTTGCGGATCCACCACCGCGACTTCGCCAAGGGCGCGGCGGCCGTCTCGCTGATCGTGACGCGCGTCTCGTCCTGGTCGAGCGAGAGTTGCGCGGCGGCGCTATTGAGCTGGCCCTGCAACGCGTTCGACAGCGTCCGCGCCGCTTGCTGCGGCTTGTTCAGGACGATGTGATCGGCGCGGATCTGATCGTCGAACAATTGCTGCGCCGACAGCATGCCTTCCGGTCGTAGGGGTTGCGGCGCAAACCACTCAAGCCTCCCCCGCGCTGGATCGGGCGCGACCATCATCGTCCGAAAAATGGCGAGGGGCTTGCCGCGCGTGCGGCCGTCGATGCAGACCGGCTTGCCGTCCGCGGTCAGGAGCACGAGCAAGGATTGCATCACCTGTCCCGTGTCATCGGCCTGCACCGGGCTTCCGCCTGCGCATCCGCTCAGTATCGCGCTGCCTGCAAGTGCCAATAACGACGCGATTTTACTTGTACGCTGCAAGCTATGTTGCCTCCTGATGCGCCAACCATAAGCGGCGATTCGGCAATAGCAAGGCAGTGTCGTCCTGTTGTCACAGCCGTCCCATAATGAATGAAGATTTCCCTAACCACCTCCGCATTTTTGCTGGTACACCGGAAGAATGGCCGATTTCTCAACCCTCTATTTAAGCAATCATCGCAATCAGCGATACATGCTGGTGGGCAGCGCTGCCCTGGCGTTAGTGTGCGGCCTCGCGCCGCGCAACGAGCGGGCGTTGTTCGTGATCGGCGATCGCCCGGCGACAAAGGCATTCGCAGCAATTGCGCCGCCTGCCTTCAACGGCTTTTTTGACAATGGCGGGCAGGGCGGCGGGCGCTCGTACCGGTTCCGGGCGCCTGTCCGCCCACAAGGGCGCGGCGTGCAGGTTCCGAACGGGCTCGAGCCGGGCGGTCCAGCCGCTGCGGTTCCGGGTGGGCCGGGTGGGCCGGGTGTGCCCAATGTCGGGGGATCGCCAGTCCAGCTCGCGTCGCTCGATCCCGGCGGCCCCGGGATCCCAGGGGCGCCGCTTGCCGGATCGGTACCGCAGACATTCGGAGCAGCAGGACCACCAAATGGCGGGGGCGGTCCGACAAATCCGACTGGCCCGGGCAATCCGACTGGGCCCGGCAATCCGACCGGGCCGGGTTCTCCGGTAGGGCCGGGCACACCGACCACCCCGATAACGCCGGTAGCAGCGCTGCCTGAACCTGCGACTTGGGCGATGATGATCTTCGGGTTTTTCGGGATCGGTGCCGTCTTGCGTCGTCGGGTCAGGCTGATCAATTCAACTCGAGGCGATCGCCTTCGAATTTGAGCGATTGCAGGCGCGACAAGGCGCTTTGTCCGAGCAACGAGACGGTCAGGCCGCTATCGACGGTTATCGCATCGACATCGTCGAGCGACTGGCCTGCCACGATCAACCGATCGACATAGCCTCGCCTGCCCGGCGCAGAGCCGCCGACGGTCTGCAGCGCATCGTTACCTGCGGGCGCGTTCGCCATGCCGATCCGCGCCGCATCCACCTTGGTGAGCACTACGACATTGGATCCGGTGTCTATGATGAAACGGACGGCTTTGCCGTTGACGATAGCGCTTGTGTAAAAAAGGCCATCCGGCGCGCGATGAATCGTGCGACCGACCGCTTCTGGGGGCCCCGCGCTCGAAGTTGCGGCGACTGACGCCGGGGCAACGGTCAGTGCGAACGTCTTGCTGGACGGAGACGAAGCGCCGATCGCCCCGAAGGGCACGCTCGTCGAGGCCAGCAACAGCGCTCCCGAAATGGCGATCGTTTTGAACATGGTCCCGGTTTAACGGGACCTTGCTCCACAAGCGTTTGCGGATACGGTTAAGCTTCCGTTAGGGGCGGTTCGGGAGGCGCCAGGGCTTTCTCAAACCATCGTACTCGGCGATGCTGCCAAGCGCCGAACACCAAGAAAACCAGCGCGCCGATCCCAAGCTCTATGGCGAGCTCGATATACGGCCAGCGCATCTCGTGGTCGCTTGCGAACAACACATAATAGGGCGGTTCGACGGTAAAACCGGCGTAGCGATACAGGCGGACGATTTCGCCAGGCAGCCCATCGCGCTTGAGCACTCCCGTCATAGAGGTCGTGCCGGTGGCGCGCGGCGCCGTCTCGGGCGGAAGCTCGACGAAGAATTGTAGCGTCGTGCTCGATGAACCGGGTGCCACGATCGGAGCATAGCGCACGTTATGATGCGCGACGATCACGTCTTCGTTGAACGCGGCGACTCGGTCATACAGGATGGCGCCATCGATGGTGCTCGGCCCTTCGCTCGGCAAGCTGATCACAGGCCGGGCGAGATCGATGCGTTGGGGCGGTCCGACACTCGTGGGAAGGGTGAGGATCAGCAACAGCGTTGCCGCCGCCGCCGCCAGGCACGCGGCGCCGGTCCCCAGCAAGACGCGGCGAAAAACGATCGCCGATCGCAGCGTCGCCAGGCCGAGGCGTTGATCCGATTCCCGCTTGCGCACGCGCAAGAAGAGCAGAAGGCCCGGAGAGGCCAGCAAAGCGATGAGGACCAGATAGGTCGCGCTGGGGTAGAAGCTTCCAAAGACATTGAACTGCCACTCGGCCAACAATGCCATCGCGCCGCTGTAGTTGACGCTCTCCCATAGGAAAAAGAGCGAGATCAGGATGGCCCAGGCGATGATGCCACCTGTGACGAGTTGCCGTTGATCTCGTTTGCGCTGTGTCGTCGCCACTGGCTTCCCCTCTGGCCTGCACCCTATGCGCAGACAGCATTGAACACCAGTAATCGATCAGATGATACAATGGTTGCCAATCCATAAGGAATTCGGCCTAGGAGGAATGCGACTCGCGATCCCGGAGACCTGATGCCGCAGCCGTCCAGCCTTTTGATCGTTGTGCCCTGCCTAGACGAAGAAGCCGCACTGCCCGATTTGCTCGCGTGGTTGGTGCAGGAAGCTGGCCCCGATGCGCTGATCGTGGTGGCCGATGGCGGCAGTCGCGATTCGAGCGTCGCGATCGTCGAGCATTTCGCACTGCAGCATCCGATGGTGCGCCTGATGGACAACCCGCACCGTGTTCAGAGCGCTGCCGTCAATCTCGCGGCGAAGCGCTTTGGCGCGGACCGGGACTGGCTGGTCCGGATCGATGCGCATTGTGGCTACCCGGTGGGCTATATCGATCGGCTGCTCGACTCGGCCAGGCTGCACGAAGCGACCAGCGTCGTGGTGCCGATGGTGACCCAAGGTGGCGCCTGTTTCCAAAGCGCGGCGGCTGCAGCCCAGAATTCGGTCATGGGAACGGGCGGCTCACCCCATCGTCATCTCGTGAGCGGTCGCTATGTCGACCATGGCCATCACGCGCTGTTCAACCTCGCTGCGTTCCTCGCGGTTGGCGGCTATGACGAGACCTTTTCGCATAATGAGGATGCCGAGCTCGACCATCGACTCGGCCTGGCCGGCGGACGGATATGGCTCGAGCCGAAGGCAAGCCTGATCTATCATCCGCGCAAGACGGCCGGGCGCCTGTTGCGGCAATATTGGAATTACGGCCGTGGGCGTGCCCGGACGGTCGCCAAGCACCAGTTGACGCTCAAGCTGCGACAGGCCGCGCCGCTCGTCACTGCACCGAGCATTGTGCTGGCGTTGCTGGGACTTGTCCTCGCCACCGTCGACAGCAGGTTTGCGCTGCTTGCGCTCCCGGCTTTGGCCTGGGCGCTGTTGTGCCAGGCCTTCGCGGTGATGCTGGCGCTCCGCGCGCGTTCGGTCTGCGTGCTCGCCTCGGGGCTTGCCGCGATGGTCATGCATGCGGGCTGGTCCGCAGGGTATTGGTCGTGGCTGTTCTCGGCGCGTCGAGTTGTCCCCGCCCAGGCGATCCGCTAGGGGCAGGGCAGTACATAAGGCTGGAAAATAGACGTGTTGGCGGTGCGCCACGCGGGGGGGATCACAGAATGACCACTTCGAAACAGGGGCGTTCGGCCCGTCGGCTCGGTATCGCGGTCGCGTTGCCGTTGACTCTCGCTATGCTGGGCGCCTGCTCGAAACAGGTCGGCGGGCAGGTCGTGGCCGTGGTCAATAACGAGGAAGTAACCCGCCAGGAGCTTCAGGCCGAAGCCGAGGCGGCCCGTGTGCCGGCAACCGCGGACAAGCACACAGCAACGGTCGCGCTGCTCCAGCGCGTCGTCGATCGGACGTTGCTCGCCGACTACGCCCATCAACAAGGGCTGGATCGTGGTCCGGAATTCGTGGCGCGACGCCGCTTCCTCGAGCAGACGTTGCTCGCGGAACTCGCGTTGCGCAAGCTTGCCGGGACGCAACCAGAGCCCACTCAGGCCGAAGTGCAGGCCTTCATCGCGGCGCATCCGACGATGTTTTCCCAGCGCCAGCAGCTGACACTCGACCAGGTGCAATTCCCGGTTCTCGCGGACACCAAGCAATTTCAGAGCATCGCCAAGCTCCCGACGATGGACGCGGTCGTTCAGCAGCTCAAGGCTGCGGGTATCGCCTATAAGCGCGGGACGCCGGTGGTCGACACCGGAGCGCTCGAGCCGTCTGTCGCAAGCCAGATCATCAATCTGCGCAACGGTGAGGTTTTTGATATCTCGACCGGAGGCGTGAGCTTCATCAGCGTCATCACCGCCCGCAGCACCGCGGCCACGCAACCGGCCGCATGGGCTGCGACTGCGACCGAAGCGATCCGGCGCGAACGATCGGGAAAGACGCTCGAGGCGTCGATGGCGAAGCTGCGCAAGGACGCCAAGATCGAATATGATCCGGCGCTGAAACCGAAGGGGGCGTAAATCTTGTCGTCCGTGATCCGGTCGGGCGCGCCGCGCCTGGCCTATTTCGTCCACGATGTCGCCGATGCCGCGGTGGCGCGCCGGGTCGGGATGCTTCACGCGGCGGGCGTCGTGGTCACGGTGATCGGTTTTCGTCGCCGTGCGGTCCCGCTCGACACGATCGATGGCGCGCGTGTCGTCGATCTCGGGCAGACCGGCGACGGGCGCTTCGTTCAACGCATCTGGGCCGTGCTGCGCAATTTGGCAGCGTTTGACACCGTCCGCCGCGCCGTGTCCGACGCGGACGTGCTGATGGCACGCAATCTCGAGACGCTCGTGCTCGCGGCGCGTGCGGCGAAGGGGCGACGGCTGGTCTATGAATGTCTCGACATTCACCGGATGCTGCTCACCGATGGCCTTCTGCCGGGGCTCGTCCAGCGTGTCGAACGAGCAGCGCTGCGCAAGGTCGCGCTGATCGTGACGAGTTCACCACGGTTTGCCGATGCCTACTTCCGTGATCGGCGTGGGGTCGCAACGCCGGTCCTATTGGTCGAGAACAAGCTCCCGATGCTGACGGACCCGCCGGCTGCGCGGTCGGCGGTCGGGGCGGTGGCAGGCCCGCCCTGGGTGGTCGGCTGGTTCGGTATGCTCCGGTGCAAGCGCAGCCTCGCGATCCTGGCGGAGCTCGCCGCGGCATCCAACGGCCGCGTCGAAGTGCTCATCGCCGGTATTCCCTCCGACGCGGAATTCAGCGACTTCGCCGAGACCGTCGCGGCTATGCCGGGTGTGACGTTCGTCGGCCGCTATCAGGCAGGCGACCTTGCCGCTCTCTACGGACGCGTGCATTTCGCGTGGGCGATCGACTTTTTCGAAGAAGGGCTCAACTCGACCTGGCTGTTGCCGAATCGTCTGTACGAGTCGCTTGGCTATGGCGCGGTGCCAATCGCCTTGGCGACCGTCGAAACCGGGGCGTGGCTCAAGCGCAACCACGTTGGACTGGTGATCGACACCGCGGAGGAAGCGGCGGCCCATCTGCAGAGCATGTCGATCCCGAAATATGGGGAGCTTGCCGCTGCCGTCGCCGCATTGCCGCGCGCGACGATCGAGCTGACCGCCGAGGAGAATGCCGCGATCGTCGCGACAATCGTCGGGAACTGACCGCGGCGCTTCCTCTGCCGCCCTGCCTGGAATGGCGCATCAGGAAATCGCGCTAAGCTGGGCGGCGCCTACGCCTCACTGGTAGACGGAGATGGTGTCGAGCGTCATGTCGTTATGCCAGTTCGCGTCCGCAGCCGCACTCGGGGGGGCGCCTGACAGCAATCCCACGGCGGTGTTCACGATGATGTACATCGGCTGATGGAACAGATTGCGGCGGCGATGCACTTCCTTGCCGTCGACCAACGTGATCAACCAATCCGGCGTCCAGTCCAGACCATAGGTGTGCCACTGGCCATCCGAACTAAAGCTCGTCGCGACACCTTCCGCCGAGCCTTTGGGATCGTTCTTGAAGTGCAGCGAGCTGCTGAGCGGTCCGCCATTGAAGAATTCGAAGATGTCGATTTCCGGCGGCCACTCGCCGGATGCGGGCAACAACCAGAATGCCGGTGTTACACCCATTTCCGGTCTCACCTTGGCGCGCAGCTCGATGTAGCCGTATTGGAAACTGTACCACCCTTGCGTCGAGAGCATTGACGCCGAATAGGCGAATGTGCGGCTGCCATCCTTCGTTGACACCTTTTCGGTCCGCAAGGTCCGATAGCCATCGACAATCGGATGCGGGTTCGTCCCCGGATCGGTCGTAGCGTCGGTATAGGGCGCCAGTTCGTTGTTGCCCGACTGCCACCGGCCCCAGTTGAAGCGCGTGCGCCAAACACCGGTTCCTCCGACCGGACTGACCGGGCCGCGGAAGTCCGAGGTGAACACCTGGCGACGACCCGTTTCGCCAGCGGCCGGTAGCAGGGTATACGTGGGCTGCAGGGTATCCGCGCTCGCGGTCGGGATGCCGCTCGCAATCTTTCCGCTGGCGCCGCCGACGGGCGGGTTATTCAGCGTCCAAGACACGCTCAGCGTGAACGCGAGCCCCGAAGACATCGCGCGCACCGGGATCGACACAATCTTGTCGCGCTCCCCCGGCCGGAAGGTCAAGGTGCCTTGGGTGCGCGTGAAGTTCGCGCCTTCACGCGCCGTTCCATTGGTGGTGAGATATTTGAAGGCAAGCTGGCGGTCCACCGCTCGCGACAGCGTGACGTGAACGTTGGCGGCGGTGGCGTCGCTCGAGATCACGGTGTCGGGGATTACCAGGGCGACATCGGCAAGCAGCGCGGGGGTGGGGAGGGTCGCCACCGGCGTCGGAGTGACCGTTGGTACCGGAGTAGGGGCTGGCGCGGGCGCGGACGCCACTGGCGCTGGTATGGCGACCACGCTCAAGCTCGCGCTGGTCGCCACGCCGCCGCCATCGGCACCGCCGCATCCGTTCATCAACAGGGCAACAGCAATCATCGCTGTCCTTTTCGTCGCGATGGTAAATAAGGTGTTTGCCATGACGCGGTGATACCGGCGCGGCGCTAACGAACTGTGAAGTCAGGTATCAGGGTATTTAGGTAGGTTGCGACAGGACGAGCGAAGCTGATCTCTCTTCGGCGGGCGGCGAGCCCGGCAGTCGACGAGTCGGTGCCGGCACACCGCTCGCGAGGATCGACGTGTTCGAACCCCTCAGGCCGTCAGAAGTGCCGTTCCCTGATCCGGATCGTATCGCCAGCGCGGATCACAACCGAGGGGGTCTTGCGCAGGTCGATCGCTTGCTCGCTCGTCTCGGTCGCACGCTTCACAAGGATGCGGCGGGTATTGGCACGGTAGGTGTACCCGCCCGCGGACGCGACCGCCTGCTGCAGCGTCAAGCCGGTGGAGACCGGATATTCACCGGGCTTGTTCACTTCGCCGAGGATGTAGAACGGCCGGAAAGAGATGACCTGCATGCTGACGCGCGGATTCTTGACGTAGCCGTCGGCCAGCGCAGTGGCGAGGGCAGCCTGCAACTGCTCGACGGTCTTGTCGGTCGCGGGGATATTGCCGACCAGCGGGAAGCTGAGATTGCCGGCGCTGGTCAGGACATAGTCGCCGGTCAGTGTCTCCTCGCCGAAGACGATGATATGCATCTTGTCGCCGGGAGCGAGGCGGTACTCAGCATCGTCAGCGCCGATCGGCGCGGCGGTGGCAACCGGTGCGCCAGTCTTGCCGGCCGTCGCGACCTGGGCCAAGCTGGCGGTACCCAGCGGCGCGAGTGCTGCAGCCATCGCGAAAACCGTCAGAAATTTGCGCTGCATGTAGTTCTTCCTCGTGGCACACCTGCATCAGCATAAGCACGGCGATTGGAACGCCGCAAGTTTACCGCGTGTCAAAGCGCCCAGCGATAGTGGAATTGTTAGGGATGTCGGGTAAAGGCGGCTTGAGCAGGGCTGCTCGAGGGGACGTAATGCCTAACGAGATTCAGAGCGTTTCGGTCATCATCGCAGCCTGGAACGCCGAAGCTACGATCGGGCGCGCGATTGCATCCGCCTTGATCCAGCAGGAAGTGTGCGAAGTCCTGGTGATCGACGATCGCTCGACCGATGCCACGGTCGCCACGGCGCGTGCGGCCGATGACGGCACCGATCGCGTTCGCGTCGTGTCGCTCGACCGCAACAGCGGTCCCGCCGCTGCGCGCAACGCAGGCCTGTCGCTCAGCAGGGCCCCGTTCGTCGCCGTGCTCGATGCCGACGATTTCTTGTTACCGGATCGTTTCGCTGCGCTTTTCGCGATACCTGACTGGGACGCGATCGCGGACAATATTGCGTTCATCACGAGTGATGAGCTTCCCGATTTCAAGACTTCGGACATTCGTGAATTCGAAACGGAGCCACAGGTTCTTACCTTCGCGTCCTTCGTCGAGCGTAACATTTCCCGGCGCGGCGCGGCGCGGCGTGAACTCGGTTTCGCCAAGCCGGTGATGCGCCGTGCGTTCCTCGAGAAAGCCGCGCTTCGCTACGACGAGGCGTTGCGCCTTGGGGAAGACTATGCGCTCTACACCAGCATGATGCTTCGAGGCGCGAGATTTCTGACGACCCGTCGCTGCGGCTATGTCGCGGTCGAGCGCAGTACGTCGCTGAGCGCGCAGCACCGCACGCATGATCTGGCCGCGCTGTTTGCCTATGACAAGCGGCTGGAGGTTGAGGCCGAAGGGCTGCCCGCGCCCGCGAAGGCCAGCGTCAAGCGGCATAGCACGCAGCTCGCAGGAATGGTCCGCCACCGCACCTTCCTCGATATCAAGCGGGAGCGCGGCGCCCTCGCTGCGTTAGCCTATGCGGCGGCAGAGCCGCTGATGCTTCCCCGGCTGGTCGGCGCGATTGCGGCCGACAAGCTTCTCGCCACGCCGGTCCGCGCCAAGGGGGTGGCCTATCTCCTCTGATCCTTCGCTGAACGAGCCGACGGCGGCGCGGGCGCCCGCCGCACGGCCGCGCGTGTCCGTCGCCATTGCCACCTACAATGCGCAAGACCACCTCCGGGCCGCGGTCGCATCCGCGCTCGCGCAGACGCTCGCCGACATCGAGGTGATCATCGTCGATGATTGCTCGCAGGACGGCACCTGGGACCTCGTACAGCAACTGGCGCAATCCGACCCGCGGATCGTGATCGATCGCCTGGCGCGCAACGGCGGACCGGCCGCTGCGCGCAATCGCGCGCTGGCGTTGGCGCGCGGCGCGTGGTTCGCGGTGCTCGACAGCGACGATCTGTTCGTGCGCGATCGGCTTGCGCGGCTGGTCGCGGCAGGCGACGCGGTCGACGCGGACATTGTTGCCGACAATCTGGTGGTGTTCGACGATGCCGATCCGACACAGGCAACCTTTTTCCTGGCGAGCGACACTAAGTCGGATTGGATCTCCAACACCCAGTATCTGCGCCGCACCATGATGTACGCAAGTGGCCCCAACCTGGGCTACTTGAAGCCGATGATCCGGGTCGACCGGCTCCGCGCGCTCGATCTGCGCTATGACGAACAGCTGCGGATCTCCGAGGATGACGACTTCGTCCTGCGCATGCTCGCCGCGGGGTTGCGCTACTGGCTCGAGCCGGTGCCGGGCTATGCCTATCGCCGGCATGGCAACTCCATTTCGCATCGTCTGTCGGCGCGCAACGCTGCGGCGATCGTGATCGCATCCGCACAGCTCACGCGCGCCGCCGCTGCCGAGCCGGACGACGTGCGCGCTCTGCTTGCGGCGCGCCACGCGGCCTTCGCGCGCTCGGAAGCGTTCGCGCGGCTGATCGATGCGCTGAAGGCGCGCCGGGCCGGGCGCGCGCTCGCGATCGCCCTCAAGACGCCGGCGATCGTCCCGATGCTGCGCATGCCGATCGAAGCTGCGCTGCGCCGGATCACCAAACGGCCGGTGGCATCGATGGTCGAGCGACCCGAGCCTGCGGCAGCGGCGATCGTCGTGCCCCTGCTCGCGAGCGTGGCGGCACCCGCATGACAGCGGACTGCCGCCTTGGCCGCTCCAGACGTTGCAGCTAAGGTAGCTCGATGGCGCGACCTATGACCGATTCCGTGCTGCGACGGACAAGCCCGCTCGGCGCGCCACGCGGGCAGCTGCCCGGGCGCACGGCGCAAGTGCGACTGGGGCAGCTCGAAGTGATGCTGGGCGTCGTCGCGGTTCTGGCCGTTGCGGTGACGCTGGTCGCCGGTACGATCGGCGCCGCGATCTTCCTCGTTGCGACCGTTGCGCTGATCGGCGTCCGCCCGGCCGCGTCCGCGCGCGACCTCGCGCGGTTCGCGCCCTTACTGGCGCTCCCCCTGCTCGCGATGGTCTCGACGATCTGGTCGGATGCGCCCGAGCGCACGCTGCGCGCCGGCATTCAGTTGATGGTGACGATCATGGCGGCGATCATCGTCTGCCGGCGCGTGCCCAGCACGACGCTGATCGCGGTGCTGCTCGCCGCAACGCTGGCGATGTGCCTCGGGTCGCTCGCCAAATTGCCCGCGGCATTGAGCAGCGGACACCCGCTGGTCGGGCTGTTCGGCAGCAAGAACGAGCTCGCGCTGGTCGCGCATCTGCAATTCGCGCTCGATCTCGCGATCATCTTCGATCGTCGCCAGCATCCGCTGCTCCGGATCGGCGCGTTGCTCGCCGTTCCGCTCGCTGTCCTGCTCGTCATCCTGGCGCAATCGGCCGGCGTGAAAACGTCGCTGATCGTGACGCTGCTGACGTTCCCGGCCTTCCTCTTGATCGGTCGCGTGTCCCCCGCGCTGCGGATCGTGATCATCGTGCTCACCGCGGTGGCGTTGGCGCTCGCGCTGGTCTTCATGTCGGACATCCTCGCGGCATGGACCGACTATCAGGTGAACGTGCTCAAGAAGGACACGACGCTGACCGGCCGCACGTATCTCTGGGACTTTGCCGCGCGGCTTGTCGCCGAGCGTCCTTTGCTCGGGCATGGCTATTACGCATTCTGGCGGGTCGGCAATGTCGATGCGGAGGGGCTGTGGCGATGGGGCGGGATCGCCAGTCGAAGCGGCTTCAATTTTCATAACGAGCTTGTCGAAATGAAAGTTGATCTCGGCTGGGTCGGGGCGATCGTATTCTTGGTCACGAGCGCCGGCATCGCGGCAGCGACCCTTCTCCGCCAGTTCACCAAGGGCGATGTCATCATAGCGGCTTTGATGTCGCTGCTGACCGTGCTGTATATCCGCAGCTTGGCGGAAAGTAGCTTGATCGGCCCATTCAACATCATGACGTTCTTGTGGATTGGCGCGGCAGTTTATGCCCGCACCGAGTCTAAACCGCTGCGAGACAAAAGCAGTATCCCCCAGACGCACCAAGGTAGGGCAGCGCGCCAGTTTCCGGCGCGCGTGCCCTGAACGCCGACACCAGGACTTTGCGGTGAGTTCTGCACGGAGCTAAAATAGTCATTTCATGCCGGACGGGATTCCATCAAATCTCTGACGAATTCGGCGTAATCCGATTGAGCGCAGTTTTTTAAGATCCACTCCCGATTACGAGCACCGGCCGCATCGTTCTCCGCCTGCGAGCGCGTATTGAAATTCTTGAACACTTCAATCGCGTAATCGACGTCATTTGGTTTAAGAAGAAGCGTTGGCTCGATTGCATCGAGATATCCCTCGATGCCTGTGGTTTTCGTGACGATCACGGTCTTGCCGCAAGCCATGGCCTCGACCAATCCGGTGACACCCGCCGCATAGTCGACATCGTTCAACGGCAGCACGACCGCGCGTGAGCGATTGTAGGCATGGGCCAGCTCTGGAAAGGAAACACGCGGCATGCTCGCAAAGTTCGGAGGTGAGCCTGCATCGGAGTTGTCCGATCGATCGCCGAAAAAACCGTGCCCGTATATTTCGAACTTCGTATCTAGCGCGCGCGCGGCCTCCCGTAGCAGAGCGTAGTCGCGATTCTCTGCGCCACAGGCCATGACTGCCGAATCTGGGCCGCTTTGCGATGATGCGTTCGATATCGGTTTGAAGAAGGTGTCGTCGACGCAATTATACCGGAGGAAGACCTTTTCCGATGGGATATTGCACTGCTCTACAAGTAATGAGCGCTGGCGCTTGCTGACGACGATAAACCCTCCGAACATTTTATGTCCGATTCTGCGAAACAAGAATGCCTTTTTTGGTGTTATGTTGTGAACGACGCAATATAGCTTCCCACGCCAAGCGCGTGCTTTCAAAATGATAGCTGCGGGAATTCCCAAATCTTCACCGGTAACGTAGCAGGCATCGATATCCTTTGCGGAAGCCGCGAACTTCAAGGCAGAGCCATAATTGGGTCGCTTCGAAAACATGGTTCTTATGCTGTTATTGAAGGTGCCGTCGGACGAGGCGAGCGAAAATACCCGTGCATCTGATAATTTTGCTATCGCAATAAATTCTTTTTCTGGTTGGTCCTCTGCAGAAAATCCCTTTATCTCATCGGAATATTTTCCCGATCCTAGCAAAATAGCATGCCGCATCGATGTTTCTCTTTGGCTGGAATGATCGTGAAAAATTGTATGTGATTACCGGGATTTCGGCTTACGCGATGCGTTGCCCAATAAAACCAAAACGTTTCATTCTGACGATCCGGATTGATGTCAGATCGGTGCATATGAATTCGTCCAGCTTCGGTATATCGTCGATCTAGGAGGTCACCCGATAAAGGCTCGTGCGACGTAGGGGGCAACGTCTCCACCGGGGCATCGCAACCCAGCGCAATCCCACCCGGCCTGATCGCTTTCTGGAGGTCGCCGCACTCGGAGCCCGGCGCCGGCGTATCTCTACAACGCGCGTTCGAGGCAAATCGACCCCCCGCCGCTTCACTCGCGGCGCTTGAACCAGAAGGCAATCGCAGGAAGATCCGTGTGATCGACGTTTGCATTATCGATTTGGCTTTGGGCGAAGAGAAGGATTATGCGGACGCCTCTCACTTCAAAAAAGCCGTTCGTCGCAGATCCCCTTGCTCAAGTGTGATATTTCGAAAACGAAGGGAAGCACGTTGAGCCGGCGATCATCCGTCACTGCGATGCACGTGCTTCACATCCGAAATACGAGATAGCCCATAGAGCGCACGAGCGCTAGCGGCTCAGCTCCGTTGGGAGCGCGTAATGACGCATTCGGCGAATCGGGTGTCGTGTATCGAGACGCGAATATGTCGAAAGGTTGTTTCGGTCTCGCGCAGGCTATAGACTTGTTATTATGCAAGTTAATCCGGCTGCCGTTGCTTTGTGGCGGGCAAACAGAAGGGTGGCCGTCAATCATCTTAGCAACGGCACCTGTGGTGAGCGGCAATCTTGGGGTTGCACATTCGTGCCGCGCCGCACAATGAGGTTTGCATGAGGGGTACTTGGCGCATCAGGCAATTTTTTGCGAAGCGGCGTTTGGCGCGTCGCGCTCGTGAGGCCGTAACGGCGGTGCAACGATTTCCCCGCATAGCACGCCGGGAATCGCATGGATTGCCAACCGAGCTTATTGTTACGCTGACATCTTATCCCGGCAGATTCGCGACGTTAGCTGCCACAATCAAGAGCTTGTTGGATCAGCAAATCCTGCCCGACCGAACGGTATTGTGGCTCGGCCATGACGATGTGGCGAAGCTGCCTGAAGACGTCTTGGAACTTGCCTCACATGGCCTGGAGATCCGCGGCTGTGAGGATATTCGTTCTTTTACGAAGCTGATCCCTGCGATGACCGAGTGGCCGGGTGCTACGTTGGTGACAGCCGATGACGATGTGTATTATCCGCCGAACTGGTTAGGAGGGCTCGTTGAAGCCCATCGTGCCGATCCCGATAATATTATCGCTTGGCGCGCACATGTTGCACGTGCGGATCCCGAGGGCCGTCTTGCCCGCTATGTCGACTGGGAATTTGCAACGTCTCGAACGCATGTCGATGAGCCGTTTGCTGCGTTGTTTCCGACGGGGGTAGGGGGGGTACTGTATCCTTCCGGCAGCTTGCACCCGGATGTCTTTGATCAAGACGCGTTCACGACTTTGTGTCCTCGCAATGATGATGTCTGGTTTTACTGGATGGCCAAACGCGCCGGGACCCGCCATTCTCGAGTTGATGGTTGGATAGACCTCATTGAATGGCCGAGCTCGCAGCAGATCGGTCTGCGAGTGGATAATGTCGAAGGTGACGGCAACGACCGACAGATTCGTGCAGTGGAAGGCGCGTATGGCGCGTTTCCTTTCTAATAATCGTTTTTAGTGCGGCGCTATTGCCGCCGAATTTGAAAACTGGGCGCTTCCGGGGCGATTGTTTGAACTAAATTAGGATGACTGCTCTGGTACGGATCTCGTTCTTGTTGCCGACGTTCAATCGGGCCAAGTTTATCACTGAAGCTATCGGCGCAGTTATCGCCCAAATGACAGCCGACGACGAATTATTGGTGATCGACGATGGGTCAACTGATGGAACTCCCGACATCGTCGCGGCGATGGGCGAAAGAGTTCGGTATGTTCGGCAAGATAATTCCGGAAAATCGGCGGCGCTCAATCTTGGCCTGTCGATGACGACCGGTGCGTTTGTCATGATTTGTGACGACGATGATGTGCTTCGTGCCGATACCGTTGCGGCGTTGATGACCCAGCTGGACGAGACGCAAGCGGATTTCGTCTTCGGTCGTTATTCGCGATTCCGTTCGGATGAAAACGGCGCGCCGATCGACATGGGCACCGGATACTGGCCCAATCTCTCCAGCGGCCTTCTGGTGCGCCATATCTTGGAGGACGCGTTCGTGATGCAGAACGCGGCGATCGTCCGACGCAGTGCATATGATCGGGTTGGACCATTTGACGTGACCATGCTGCGCTCGCTCGACTATGAGATGTTCGTGCGTCTGGCCCTTTCATGCACCTCGGCATATTGCGATCGTTACATTTTCGACCAGCGCAAGCATGAAGGTGTGCGGGGCCCTGCACAGGCGCTCCATGCCGCGACCAAATCCGATAGTGTTTGGCGCGGCTATGATCAGCGCATTTTCACGAAATTGTATGATCAGCTCACTCTTTCGGACTACGCAGCAATGTACGTCTCGGAAGATCCGCGAAGATTGCAGCGGGCTGCGCTTTTGCAGCGCGCTTGTATCTATGCGCGGCATGACCTGTGGCAAATCGCACTGCGCGATCTGCAGGCCGCTGCCGATATCATGACACAGGCTCTCGATGCCGGCGAAATCGATATCTGTGCCAGAAGCCTTAACGGTAAACATGGCATCTCCGGCGCCACTGACGTCGCTGTCGTCGAAGCGTTGCGGGCCCTTCTTCGCCATTCCCTGGTCGGCGGAGAGATCGTTCGAGCTATGCTTGATGGGGCATTGTGGCGCTTGCGCGCAGGCACCGAGAACGATGCAGTTGAGATGCGCAAGCTGATCTTATCCCTCGTCGGCCGTCTAGGACTCGTTCGGGCGCTGATAAGGAAGAAGCGAAATCGGACTAAAAGGCAGCCTGCGCTACTGAGCGAGAGCAAGACTTGGGCTGCGCGGGCAGATCACCCATTGCTATTATCATAGGGTTCGCGTGGTCTAGCTTGTAGCGTTGCCGCCAAATAGCATCACCCTTCCATGCTGCACCGCGCAAATCCGCTATCGCCATCGCGCAGGGCCGCAGCTATCCCGGCTGCCATGAGCACCCCAGATCCTGCCGCGCCGCCGCGCGTCGCTTCGTTCGGCAAGACGGCTGCGAGCGGCGCCGTGTGGCTCGGGTCGGCGCAGATCGTACGGATCGCGCTCACCTTCGCCTCGACCGCGATCATCGCGCGCGTACTCGCACCCGACGATTATGGCGTGATCGCGATGGTCGGGCCGATCCTCGCGCTGATCATGATGTTCCAGGATCTCGGGCTCGGCACCGCGGCGATCCAGGCCGATGCGATCAGCCGGCAGCAATCCAATGCCTTGTTCTGGCTCAACATGCTGGCTTCGGGCGGGCTCGCCGCCTTTCTCGTGCTGGTCTCCCCCGCGATCGGCTGGTTCTATCACGATGCGCGCGCTGGGCACGTCGCGGCGGTGCTCGGGCTGGGGCTGCTGATTTCGGGGAGCGGCCTGCAGCATTCCGCGCTGCTCAATCGCGAGTTGCGCTTCGCCTGGCTTGGCATCGTCGATATCACCGGGTTGATCGTGACCTATGGCATGTCGATCGTGCTCGCGATCGAGTTGCGCAGTTATTGGGCCCTGGTGATCGGGACGCTTGCCGGCAGCCTCGCGCAGAACCTGCTCTATTGGTACGCCTCGCCCTTCCGCCCGGCGCGACCGAGCCTTCGCGGGATCGGCGCGATGGCGCGGTTCGGCGGGCATATCACGGGCTTCGGCCTGCTCAATTTCTGCGTGCGCAACCTCGACGACGTGCTGGTCGCGCGTTTTGCCGGGGCGAGCGCGGCCGGTTTGTACGATCGCAGCTATCGCCTGATGATGATGCCGCTGCAGAACATCAACGGCCCGATCAGCCGGATTCTGCAGCCGATCCTGGCGCGGCTGCGCTCGGAGCCGGCGCGCTATCGGCGTATCTTCGGGCTGGCGATGCGCGGAACGATGCTGGCCGTCGCGCCGGGCGTGGCGGTGGCGGCGCTGCTGAGCGAGCGGCTGATGCCGTGGCTGCTCGGCGGGCAGTGGAAGGATGCCGGACCGATCTTCTTCTGGCTCGGGCTAGCCGGGTTGATCCAGCCCATCGCCAATCTGACCGGCTTGCTGTTCATCACGACCGGTCGCGGCGCAGCGATGATGCGGTGGGGTTTCATCTCGGCGGTCGTCACCATCGTCTCCTTTGCGATCGGCATCCAATGGGGTGCGGTCGGGGTCGCGCAGGCGCTGTTCGTGAGCTTGTTGGTACGCCTTCCGTTCCTTTATCATTGGAGTGCGGCCGACACCCCCGTGCCGGTGCGCGATATGTATGGCGCACAGATCGAGCCGCTCATCGGCGCGTGTGTGGTCGGGGCGCTGTTTCGCGCATTTGGCGGCACCTTGCCCTTCTTCCCGATGTTCGCGGCGGCTGTCGCGTTGGCCTACCCGGCGGCGTTTCTGACCAGCTTCATTTCCCGTAGCGGGCGTGGATACACGAAGGAACTCATGCGATTCGCGATCGGTCATTCCATGGGAATGACTCAGCATTTTTCAAAGCTAGTGCGGCGCAACGCGACTTCGACGGACCTGTCGTCGCCTCGCTAGAACACAGAGCCGGCCTCTGGTCTCCACGCGTTAAGCAGCGGCGCTCTCGCCGATCCGGGGCAAGGTCTCGCTCTCCGCATCCGCAGTCCCGGTCGAGAACCCTTGGGGTGGCTCTGGCCGACCTTGCCTCCGGTTTCTTGCGATTCGCGTTTCCGGTCGTGACCGGGTTCTTCTCCGGAGGTTGCACGAGGTGCGGTCGATCCATTTACCGGCAGTGTCCGTCGGGCCGCTCGCTCCGCTGCTCGTCCCCCTTGCGAGCGCGGTCTTGTTCCGCGTGGTACCTGCAAGGATCGCGGGCAAACGCGGCGATGGCCACGCAGGCACGGCGCGGCGCGCCGAGGGATCAACATCCCGGGGATGGTATAAGCGACGACGAAGCGCGTGGATCCCGGCACTGGTGCACAACCTGCAACGCGCAATTCGCTTGTCGTGTGGCGCAGCATGTCGCATGCCAGAGTGTGGTTAAGAGGGGAATGTTTGTGAAGCCAGCGGGTACCTACGGAATCGCCTTGGCGATGGTATTGCTCGCGAGCGGGCCAGCAATGGCGCAGACTGCGGACCGTGGCATCGGCGTTGCTGATCGCGCGCGGCCTGATTACGACGCGGTGGGGCAGGGGCTCGGTTCGTTTCTGGTCTATCCGTCGCTCACCGTGCGCGCGGACGCGACCGACAATTACCGGGCCACCGACACCAATCGGCTGGCAGACCAGTATCTGACGTTGCAACCGGAAGTTCGGGTCGCCAGCAACTGGAACCGCAATAGTCTCAAAGGGCGGGCCTTCTTCGATCAAAGCTTTCACGCCGAATTGCCGAGAGAGAATTACTCGCAATATGGCGCGACGGCCGATGGCGTGCTCGACATCACACGCCAGTCCGTGCTGAATGCGAATGTTTCCGCTGGGCATTATGTCGAGAGCCGTTCCAGCCTGGGCAGCTTTCGCAACTCGCGTGAGCCGGTTCAGTACGAGAGATATAACGCGGCGATCGGCGCGGCGCACGCGTTCAATCGGCTCATCCTAAATGCCTCAGTCGGCGCCACTTATACCAATTTTCACGATGTGGCAGCGCTCGACGGAACGACGATCGATCAGGATTACCGTGATTTTACCGTGCTGATCGGCACAGCGAGCGCAAAATATGATATTGGCGGCGGGCTGGGGCTCATCGTCAGCGGCGAGGCCAACAAGAGCACCTACAGCTATCACCCCGGCAGTCCCGGCTTCAACACACTGACGACGTTGGATCGCCAGTCGTCGGGCGCTACGGCGCAGGGTGGGCTGACCTTCGAACTGAGTTCGCTGGTTTCCGGCAGCGCGCAGATCGGCATTCTCAATCGCAACTATCGCGATCCTCGGCTGAAGGATTTCACCGGCCTGTCGTACAGCGCCTATATCCTGTGGAACGTGACCCCGCTCACCTCGCTGCGGTTCCAAGCGGCGCGCTCAGTCGAGGATACGAGTTCGACGACGGTGGCGGGGAACGTCCGAAGCGACTTCTCGGTCGGCGTCGATCATGAACTGTATCGCTATATCATTCTGGCGGGTAATCTCCACTACGGCAGTTTCGTGCCGAATGGACCCGGCATCGGCGGCAAAGAATATGGCGCCGACGCCAACGTACGATATCTGATCGATCGCCATTGGTCGACGACGCTAAGCGCGGGCTACAATCGTCGCGATTCGGCCAGCACGTTTTTGCGCTATCACGCGGCGACGGTCGGGCTGGCTGCGAAATACGCATATTAGGACGTGCGCTGATTCCAGCGACATCCGCCGAGGGCGACCCCTCGGGCAAGCTACGCGCATCCCTGTTTAGCGCTTCCGCCGCTCTTATGGGGATGGAGCGAACCGATACGATCCGATCGCCACTCAGCGCGCTCTCGACGAAGCCACCCCGGCTTCACGATCCGGCAACCTAGGCGCGGGGGATCGGCATGCTTGGCGCCACCTATTCTATTTAGGGGGGCGACGAGCTCCGCCCCCGACGCCCTAGTTGACGTAATAGCCCTTGAACTTCTTATGGTAGCCGTAAAGATCCTCATGGCCAGTACTGGCATACTTGCGAATATCGACCTGAGTGAGAGCAACGCCAACCACTTTGGCTTTCGAGGCCAGCAGCAGGTCTAGCGCGGAATCGGCGGCGCGAAGCGAGGTGCTGCGCCAGCGCGCGAGCAGAATGACCGCATCGGCCTGGCTCGCGACGGCGCGGGCATCGGCGATGCCGAGGACTGGCGCGGTATCAATGACGACAAACTCGAAACGCGCGCGAAGCTCTGCGAGCAATCGGCTGACTCGCTCCGGATCAAGCAGATCCCGGCCGTCGCCGGGCGCTTCGCTGATTCCCAGAATTTGCAGATCGGTAGCAGTGTCCCGAAGCAGAGCGGTTTCTACGTCGGTTTTGCCGCCAAGTACGTCCGCGAGCAGGCCGGGACGTCCGTCGAGCAGAAGATCGCTGGCGGAATGGCGACGGAGATCGCAATCGACCAGCACGGTCGACGCGCCCGAGAGCGCGAGGGTGCGCGCGAGGGAGACTGCGGTGGTCGTTTTGCCTTCGCGCGGCAATGCTGAAGTCAGCGCGATGATCTTGGGACGGCGATTGCCCCGCAGGGTTACCGCCGCCCGAAGGCTGCGCAGCGATTCAGCGAAGGTCGAGAGCGGATGCGAGACGACATAGTCCTGCGGTGACTCCGTCAGCCGCAACCCGCCCAGCGTCGATTCCACGTCCGGAACGGCGCCGAGATAGCGTGCGCCGAGCCGCTTTTCGACATCAAGCTTGGTGCGAATGCCGCCATCGAGGAACTCGCTGACCGCGACCGCGAGCAGGCCGGCCAGCACGGCAAACACCGAACCCAGCAGATAGGCCAGGCGCGTGTTGGGCGACGACGGACTGGTGGGCTCGACCGCGGGCGCAGAAACGCTGGCGATTGGGTCACTGATACCGTCACGCGCAGCGGTGCCCTTCGAGCGCGCGAGGAAAGCCTCGTAAATTGTCTTGGCAGCGGTCGCCTTGCGGTCGAGTTCCATGTAGCCGACCTGCGCTTGAGCATTCCCGGCGAGCTGCGCACGGGACTGCCCCTGGCTTGCAAGCAGGGATTGCAGCCCCGATTGCGCGACGTTCACCTCAGCTTCGAGGCTCGAGAGGATGCGATCGATTTCAAGCTGGATCTGCCGGCGAATGTCGGCGAGGCGCCCTTCTTCCTGCGCGATCGCCGGATGGCGCTCGCCATATCGCGCGCGCAGCTGAGCCAAGGTCCGGCTGCTGTCGGCCTCCTGAGCACGCAGTGCGCCGATCGTGCCCGAATTCAGCGCAGAGGCGACGTTGCTGCCACCACCGCCCTGCGTGACCTGGCGCCGTGCCGCGGCCAGTCGACCCTGACGTTCGGCAAGCGCGGAACGGGCGACCGCAATCTGCTGGTTGAGCGAAGACGTTTCCTGCTCGGCCATCGTCGCGCCTTCGGCGCTCATCAGGCCGTGGGCAATCTTGTAGCGCTGCAGATCCGAATCGGCCCGCTCGGCGTCTTTGCGCAACTGCGTAAGCCGGCTATCAATCTGGGCGCTGGATTGTTGCTCGGTGGCGCGTTTCGCCGCTTCAATCCCAGCCAGATACTGGTTGCTATATTCGTTGGCGATCCGCGCCGCCTGGCCCGCCGAGAGCGAAGTCGCCGTAATCTCGATCAGCGCCGTTTGTCCGGCGCGACGCACCGTGACGGCGTTCCGCAAGCGCTGGCCGACTTCGAAGACACGCGCCGCCTGCCGTTCCGCGTCGCTTTGCCCGATCGTCTGCGGCACCGTGACGCCCGTCGCGAATTCAGGGTCTTCGGTCAGTTTCAACGCGCGAACGACCGCGCTGGCATTCTGTGGCGAATCGATCACGAGAATTTGCGTGTCGATGAAGTCCGATGTCGGTGCCTGATCGGCGGGCGCGGTCTCGCGCGCCTGGATCGGATCGCCCTTGCGAGGTTCGATGAGGACGGTTGCACTCGCTGAGTAACGCTTCGGAGTGAGCATGGTATACGCTAAGACAGCAGCGATCACCGCGGCCACGACAAACAGGAAGATCCAGATGCGCCGCCACAGAATCAGCAGGAGCTGTCTTGGATCGGGCAATAGCGAACTGTTGCCGACCGCTACTTCTGCAGCTTCGGCTTCGCTCGCATCGATTGCGTGTCCGTCCTGGTTCTCAACACCGTACGCCAACCGCTTATCCTTTGTTCAACCCAGAATCAGTCTCATCGAACGATCCACGCGCTGATGTCTTAGGGTCGCAAAGGTTACCGAGCCCCCCACGATTACCCAAGCGCATCGCATCCGCCGTGCCCGCATTCAAGGCCAAATCGCCGATGTGCGGTCCGTTGGCGATCTCGTGCCGAAGAATTGCCGGTCAGATTGCATTGCGCGCACGGTAAAAGCGGGTATCGGTCGATCCTTCGTTGAAGAGAGCAGGGGATCGATGACCATCGACACGAGGGTGTCACGTCAACGCGCGACGTTGCGCAGCGTCTATGCGGTACGCGGGTTTCTCGTTCTGGTGCTGGTCGCGTTCCAAAGCTTGGAGGTCAGCGATAGCTTCGTCCGCGTTGCTGGCACGGGCTTGTGGGTCATGCCGGTCTGGAGCGTTGCCGCGTTATTTGCACTCGCCGGGTTTACCGCGATGCGGGGCGTCGAACGGCGTGGCATCAGTGGCATAACAATGCGCGCGGTGACCCGCTACCTGCCGGCATTGGTGCTCGTCGTGGTGGTGACAGCGTACGCTATCGGTGTTGCCGTTACGACCGAGCCGCGACAATCCTATCTCATCGACGGCAATGTCGTCAGCTATTTGCTCAATATCTTCGGCATCGTGCGGTTCACGCTGCCCGGCGTGTTTGAATTCAACGCCTCTGCCGGCGAAGTGAACCCGACCCTTTGGCTCGTGCCGGTCGGCTATGCAGCGGCTGTGATCCTAGTGGTAACCACGCTTCGAGCGCGATGGACGACCGTTCTTCTCGCCGCGATCGGTCTTGTCTTGGCCGCCGCAGGCGTAGGCCTCGATCTGGCGGATGTGGATCTGGGCAATGCGGACGGCGTGTTGTCCCTGTTGCTGGTCGGGAAGGGGCTGTGCGCACTGGTGAGCTTCATCGCCGGCGCCTTCATGTACCGTGTGCGACGCTCGGTCCCGATCGATTGGCGCGCGGCCGTCGTGTTCGCCTTGCTTGCGTTGGTAGTCGCCGCAGTCTCCGACCCATCGTGGTCTTCTGTGCCGCTGTTGAATGCGGGTATTGCCATCCCGCTTGCCTATTTGGCGATCTACGCCAGTTCGTGGCCGTGGCCGTTCCGCCGGTTGGCGCCGCGCATTGCCCCGTTGCTGTGGCGCATCCTGCTGCTGTCGTATCCAATTCAGCAGCTGGTTATCGCGCTCGGCCCCGATCGTCAGAACGTCGTGGTGAACCTGTCGCTATCGCTTCCCATCATTCTGGCGTTGTCGGGCGCGGAGTGGTTTCTGCTCGAGCGGCCATTGCTTCGGCGCTTTTTCCCGGCCCTGCTTCCGGCAGATCCCGAGAGTGCGCCGGGCCGATGGCCAGATGCCCGTGGATATGTTCAGCAGGCGCGAGCGACACTTCCACTGCTCGTCGGCGCTGTGCTGGTGATCTTCCTGATGCTCGCTGCACTCGCGATCACGATGTTCGCGATGCAACGCGACGCCGGCGGCGTGTGAAGCAGATCCATTCGCGGGCTTGAGATTGCTCGGTCTCAGCCTCGCGCTGGTCAGAGCGCCAGTCGGGCCTCAGCGCCGGCAACACGAGCAGATCCCTCGCCGCTGGCGCGGGTGTCCCTCATTCGGCTACACATGAGGGTAATGCTTTTCGACACGGCCCTTCGGCGGAAGCCCCTCAGCCAGTTGATGCCGGCGGATGAGCGCATCTACGCTATCGGCGACGTTCACGGCCGGCTAGACTTGCTCCATCAATTGCTGGGCAAGATCGAAGACGATATTGCGCAGCGTTCACCCGCGCGCAATCGTATCATCGTGCTTGGCGACTTCATCGATCGCGGGCCCGATTCGGCGCGCATCGCAAGCATATTCGCCTCTCGTCAGACGCGTCCGGGCCTGATTGTCCTGAAAGGCAATCATGAAGCCGCCTTGGTCGATGGTATCCGCGGTGACCGCGCCGCGCTTGATCTCTGGATCGAACATGGTGGCGATGCGACGCTGCGCAGCTTCGGTGCGAGTGAAGATGAGATCTACCCAGCGGACTCGCGGGTTCTGCTGGAGACGGTGCGGCGGATCATCCCGAAGACATTGGTAAAATGGATGGCGCGTCTGCCACTGATGTACCGATGTGGCGGGTATCTATTCGTGCATGCCGGCATCAGGCCAGGGGTTTCGTTGCACAAACAGACGGCCGACGACCTTTTGTGGATTCGCGACGCCTTCATCCACAGCCAGGCGAATCATGGCGCGATCATCGTGCATGGTCACACGGTTTTTGAAACCGGGGTGTCGCTCAATGCCAATCGCATCGGGGTCGATACCGGGGCGTGTCGCACCGGGCGCCTTTCGGCGGTCGGCCTTGAGGGCAACGCGCGATGGGTGCTTGATACCGGCTTCGCGACCGAAGACGCGCTTTAACGCGACGTTGAAAGGTTTCGCTACAGTAGGATGGAATTGCCAAACGCTGCGGAATCTCATGCATGAAGCTGTCCTGCCTTTTCAATCAGCATCGTCGGTCGGCCTCTCGAGCGTGGATCGACGGCGGCAGTTGCCGTAGCGTTTGCAAGGAGTGTGGAACCCCGTTGGTCCGCATCGCGCCGCGCCGTTGGATCGAAGCACGCCCTCGGGCGGGAATGATATTCAACTGAGGTCGGGCGCAGACAATTGCATCCAAGCGCGGGCTGTAGCCTTAGTTCGTTGCCATTTGCATGATTGATCTTAATACGCTGTTTGCCGCGACACGCGAAAATCTCTGGGGTGATTGACGCTCCTGCGAAGTTGTTCGAGAAGTTGGCCGTATTGGTCGGTGCTGGCGATCGGTAGTCAAGCCGAGCGCGTTAATTCATGCGCGGTGCACAGTGCGTTTTTTCAAAGAAAGCTCGACCATATTTACCGGGACTATCCTATAACCGGGTAAGTACACGAAAAACTCGTTATTCGCGACGATATATCAGTTTGTTAACTGAGATTTTCGATAGTCATGAGGCAATTGTTCGCGCGCACGTTCCGAAGGACGTGGATTTCGCCGAGGCGATGATGCCAGAGATCACCCGCAGCGGCGACGATGACGCGTACGGCTCGATTGAACGGTAGGCACGGCACGCGCAAACGGGCCCACCGCGCCAAAACTCCTGCAACCTATTGAGATGGATGCGTCGGGTGTACCTAAATCTCTGACGGCTTCGCCACGCTTAGCCGGGCGTTCACTTCATATTTTACGTGCTTGTACACTAGGCTCCTTACCTAAATATACTCAAAGTCTTCGTAGGATTGGTGCTCCGTTAAACAGCCCCCCAAGGTCCTATGAAACAGCAAATTGGCGTCCTCGCTGGTGCATCCGTATTCGTGCTCGCCATAGCCGCGAGCGCGACGGTCTTAGGCCCCGTCGCCAGTCCTGTGGCCTCGAAATCGACAATCGTGGTTGTTGCCGCGGCTACTCCGACGCCCACACCCGCGCCAGCCGTTGCGGTTGTCGCAAAGGCCAGTACCGTCGCGGTATCGGCGACACCCGTGGTGGTCCCGTCCACGGCCCCGGTCGCCGCAGTTCCAGCCCTACCACCGCTGAATCTGAGCGACATGGCACTGTGGAACTGGAACGGCAAATGGACCGCGTCGGAATGGGGGAATGGGAATTCTCCTTTGCCTTGGCGGTATAATCACATCCGGCAGGTTAATCGCGGCGATACGACGTTCACGCTCGACGCCAGCGGGGCGCCGCAGCTGCAGGCGCAGAACGGGACGGCCGCCGCGGCGAATGGCCTGTGGGAAACCGAGGTGACGCTGCCCAAGCTGAAGGACGGCCTGATCGTCGCGCCGCTGTGGGTGTATGACCCGGCGAGCAGGGACGAGATCGATTTCGAATTTGCCGGCCGCAAGGGGCTCGACGTTTCGCTGCACGCGGCGGTGCAGGGCGTGATGAAGGTCAGTACCGTGCGCCTCTATCCCGGCGTCGACATGTCGGGCCAGCGCAAACGCTTCGGGATCAAGGTCGACCAGACGTCGGGCTTCGTCGAAATGTATGTCGACCGTGTCCTGGTCTATCGCTGGAACCGGAGCACGATGAGCTTCTTCGTCTCGAAGCCGCTCAAACCGTGGATCGAGATGTGGCCCGCCATCACGAGCAATGCCGGGTTCGTGTCGTGGGCCGGCAAGTGGCAGGGGCTGGCCGCGAACGAGACGCTGTCGATGGTCGTCCACGGCTACGGCTATACGCCGCTGCGCTGACGGCGATCAGGTATCGCCAGCGCGCGCCCGAGCGGGCTGCGCGCTGGCGTCCAGCCAACGGGTGAACGATCCGTAGCACGCCGCGGCCGAGAAGTGGTTGCGCGCGACCGCGAGGGCCGCGGCGGCGAGATCGGCGCGAACCGTGTCGTCGCCGTTCAAGGCAAGGATGGCATTCGCAAAATCGCGCGGATCGTCGGCTGCCAGGACAGCATCGGCGCACTCGGCCTCGACACCCTGGAGCGTGATCGACGTCGCGACGACCGCCTTGCCGCGCGCGAGCGCTTCGATCAGCTTGATCTTGAGCCCCGAGCCGAAGGTCAGCGGTGAAATGACGATCCCGGCGCTATCATAGAGCGCCCCCAGATCCTCGACCAAGCCGTGAAAAACCGTGCCATGCGGCCCGCCGTCCGGGAACGCACGCCGGACGGTCCCGGCGATGTCGAGCCGCGCGTCTGGAAACCGCGCCAGCACCAACGGCCAGACCTCGGCAAAAAACCATTGCAGGCCGACGACGTTGGGCGGCGTGTTGCTGCCGACGAACAGGAAACGATCGCGCGCGCCGGCGGCCGGCAACGGGCTTGGATCTGCTGCCATCGGCGCGAGGATCGTGACACGGTGCGGAAGGGCTGCCGTCACGAAGCCTGCCTCGCTGGACTGGATGCAGATGACGGCGTCGGCCTGGTCCAGCAGAGCAATCTCCTGGTCACGCGTGATCGGCGTTATCGAATCGGCCCCCATCCCGTCACGCGCGTGATGAAGATCGTGCATGACGATCGCGGTCGGGACCGCGGGGTCGGCGAGATCGGCCAATCCGGTCGCGCA
Organism: Parasphingomonas frigoris; assembly: GCF_036663815.1. Taxonomy (NCBI): domain Bacteria; kingdom Pseudomonadati; phylum Pseudomonadota; class Alphaproteobacteria; order Sphingomonadales; family Sphingomonadaceae; genus Parasphingomonas; species Parasphingomonas frigoris. The sequence continues at coordinate 177,048 of NZ_JAXOJQ010000001.1, forward strand.
GAAGATATAGTCGGCGATCGCGATGTCGGAGATACCGGCGCTCGCGCGGCGCACATAGGACCGGTCCGCCGCCGTCCATGGCAGCAGGATGCTGTGGGGCAGGGGAACATCCTGCGCCCACGCGCCGCGCGCGCCAACCTTTCGGGCGAGCGCGCGCATCGCCGCCAGCCCGAGCGCGGCATAAACCTTGGGACGGACCGAAACCAATCGCCGGCCGAAGCGCATGAGGCCCCGCACCTGATGGGTTTCGAACACGGCCATTTCCGGGAGCAGCGTGAGGACCGGCATCCGGCCCGTAATCGTGGGCGATGGCTGCACCAGATGCGGAATATAGCCCGCAGCGCGCGCCGCGGTGGCAAGATCCAAAAGGTAGGTGGAACTTCCGTTGGTAGCCCCGACCAAGCGTTGCCGACTGATGAACAAAATGTTTCGTGCCACCTGCCGCTCATGTCATCGCGGCGGTAAGGGCGCAATCCTTATGTCTCTGGTCACAATTGCGGGCGAGCGTCCGTGTTGAGGCGATCCGTCGCCAACGGCCGCAAGGTCCGTTGGAAAGGCGATCTATCCTGGATGCGGATGGCAAATTTGTCACGTCGCCGACAAACGATTGCGCGGCTGAAGAATGGTCGCTATTCGGCCCTATCGATGCCGCAGTGCTCCGCCGGACGCTGCGATATGTCGAGAAAAGACTTGGCTCCGGGGGGGGCTTTTGCGATCGGCTCACCAACGATGGTGGGCCGAGGCGGATCGTCAGCGGCGGTTCGCTTCATAGGATATTAGCCCCAAGCACAACGCGCGGGATGAGCGTTACGTGTTGGGGATGACTGCATGACCGATCCGCACCCCGAAACCCGCCTGATCAGCAGCGGGCCAGCAATCGCGAGCAGGAAGGGCAAAACGATCAGCCCGGCGCTGCGCATGGCGATCCTATCGATTTCGAACGGCGTGCGTCTGGTCAGTCAGATCGTCGTCCTTCCGGTTCTCGCGCGGCTGCTGTCGCCAAGCGACTTCGGTGCAATCGGCCTGGTCGTGCCGTTTCTGCTCGTCATCAATATCATCAGCGAGATGGGCTTGGGATCGGCGCTGGTCCGCGGCGAATTTGCGCAGAAGGAGCTCGAGAGCACGATTTGGTGGATCTCGGTGGCGCTCGGGCTCACCTTGATGGTCGCCTTCATTCTGGGCGCGGGAAGCCTGCGCGCCTTCCTTGGCAACACGGTGCCGCTTCCGGTGTTCGAATGGCTAGGCGTCGTGCTGTTGCTGAGCTGCCTGTGCACCGTCCCGACCGCTTGCATCCAACGCCGTGGCGATGCGTTGGCGTTTTCCGCCAGCGATCTGCTGACGTCGCTGGCGAGTGCGCTGGTGGCATTCTGGATGGCGTTTCGTGGCTACGGCATCTACGCGCTGGTCGGTCAGCAGCTGACCATCTGGATCGCAAAGACCTGCATCCTGCTCGTCACTGCGCGTTTCGTCCCGCAGTTTTCGTTCAACCTGAAGGGACTGGGCGCCGCCTTTCGCTTCGGGCTTCCGCTCAGTGGTGCCAATCTCGTCGATTATTTTTCGAGAACGATCGACAATCTCATCGTCGGGCGCGTGCTGGGTACGGCCAGCCTGGGCTGGTATTCGCTCGCCTATCAGGTGATGCGGATTCCCGACGCGATTATCGCTGGCCCGATCGCCTTCACGATTTTCCCGGCGATCGACGGCATGCAAAGTGACCGCCGGCGCGTCGGGGCAGCGTATCTTGCGATGATCGAATGCCTTTTGACCCTGGCTGTTCCGATCCTCTTCGGATTGTCGGCAACCGCGGATATCATCGTCGAAATCCTGCTGGGGGCGAAGTGGACCGAGACTGGCCTGCTGCTCGCCATCCTGGCACCGGCCGGAGCGCTCCAGTGCCTTGTTCCCGCGAGTTACGGGATCCTGATGGGCGTCGGCAAGACGCATCTCCAGGCGGTACTCGCGCTGGCGCTTGCAGGGTTCGTTCTCGCCGGGGTCGTCCTGGGACTCCCGGGCGGTCTGCGGTTCGTCGCGATCGGCGTCCTGGTCGGAACCGCGCTGGGCAGCATCACGGTGGTGATCGCAACGACACGCGCCGTCGGGGTTTCCCTGCTCGCCTTGGGCCGCGCGGCGGCGCCGCCCTTGTTGAGCGGGTTCGTGATGTGGGCGTGCGTTGTCACGTTGCGGAGTGAGCTCTCCTTCGAAGAGCGGATCCTGCAATTGTTTCCATCGGTGGTGGCGGGCGCGTTGGTCTACGGGGTCTTGGCGTTGATCTGGGTTCGGCCGCTGCTGCGCCGACTTGCTGCGGTGCGCAACAGTGGGGCGTCAGACTATCACGTGGACGGTTCCAGCATGATCGTCAAAGGCGAGCATCTCGTGCAGGACGTTGGGGCAGGGGCGGTTTCCACCGGCGCCTGACCCGACAGCGCCTTAACCTTCGATGAGACGCGGTCGCCGTTGATGTCAGGCCGTAGCTACGTCTGGCGGTAACGCTGCGCAAGCGGCGTGCGGTGTTCGGCGTCGCGCGCAGCGCGGCCGATCAAGCCTCAGGTCACTTGGCGCGCGGGGCGGACGGCGGCGGCCCGCGGAACTGCCAGGCGCGGATGAAGTCGATCCGCATCGTCGCGGCAAAGTTCGGGTCGGGATCGGGGTAGCCCGGCCAGCCGCCGCCGATCGCCATATTGGCCAGGAGATACATCGGCTGGTTCATGTCCGCCGTCTCGGGCGCGGTCGAGGTCAGCGCACCATCGACGTAGAAATCGATCCGTCCCGGGACCCACAGCGCGCCATAGGTATGGAAATCTGCCTGCGAGATATTGAGCCGCACGGTGTTGGTGACCGTGGGGGTTCGCTTGGAATGGATCGACTGGAAGACGGTGCCTGCCTTGTTGCCATGCGCTTCGAGCACATCGATCTCGGGCGGCCAGCCGCCATCTGCGGGCAGGAGCCAGAAGGCGGGCCAGACGCCCTTGCCCCCGGCCCAGGCCGCGCGAATTTCGAAATAGCCGTAGCGTTGCTTGAAGGTGTCGCGCGTCGTGATCGCACCCGAGCTGTATTCGATGCGCGGGAGGGTCTTGAGGCCCTTGAGCAAGTCGGGATGCCGGGCCAGATCGCCGAACACCGCATCGCGCGCGGCCGTCGGCAAGGGGCGTGCGCTGATCGTCATGACGCCGTTGGCGAAGCTGAAGGGGTCGATGCCCAGTTTCAGATATTTGCGGTCGAAATAGATCTGCGCTTCGCCATTGTTCCACAGGCTGCGCGAGCCGACCGATGGCTCGGCGCTGGTGCGCGCGCCATAGGCCAGGTTCCACTTGCGCGGATCGAGCGGCGCTGAAAACTCCTCGCTGAAACTCGGCGTCATGGCATAGCCGGCCGGAGGGCCGCTTCGCAGCACGGCCGGTGGCACAGGCGCGGGGCTACCGACGATGGCGACCGCCAATCCCGTGGCCGCAACGGCCGCGCTCGTGAACAATGCGCGCATTCTTGCTCCAATGCCGTCGGCCGACGCAGATCGTGCGGCTGGCGGGCGTTATACAGACACCGGTCGAACCGCCAAAGTGAAACGGCGCGGGGCGCCTCTTTACCGGTTGTTAAGGATAATAGGGTCTTAACGGGTGGCAGGATCATCCGGGAGGCGAAGTACGATGCGCGGATTAAAGACATGGGCCGCCGTGGGGTGTCTGCTGGCAACAGTGACGCTCGCTGCGCCGGCACAAGCCGTGACGATCGGCTTCGAAAACGGTACGACGCAAGGGGATGTGATCCAGGGGCAATATGAAAGCAGCGGTGTCACCTTTTCCGGTGCAACGATCCTGCGAATCCCGGATTATAATTTCGGCGATTATCCGACGCACGGCGGAAAGGCCGTCGTTTACAATAGCGACGGGGACATTCGTCTGTTCTTTTCCTCGCTGACCTTCGATGTTTCGGCGTATGCGACGACCGCGACGCCGCTGTTGATGACGGCTTACGGGCTGGACGGCGTGATCCTGGGATCTTCGCTGCTGGCGCCGAATATCGGCAGCACGTCGATGATCGGCTACCGCGGGCAGGGGGTCTCCTCGGTCCTGTTCAGCAGCGGCGCGGTCGGCAATTTCACCCTTGACGACGTGTCGTTCGGGCCGGCGGTTTCGGCGGCTCCCGAGCCGGCGAGCTGGGCGATGATGATCCTGGGCTTCGGGGCGATCGGCGCGGCCTTGCGCCGCCGCGAACGCCGCGCCCCGCGCGTGGCAGTCTGATACCAGAGCGGATCGGCAACACGGCATTGCTCGGCGATGGGCTGGTCTTGCCCGATCACGGCACTGCGGCCACGGCGTTCGCGGACCATCCGCCGCCCAGCGCCCGGATTAGCCGGATGCTCGCTTGCAGCCGGCGCGTTTCGAGGTCGAGCGCAGCGCGACGGGTGCGCAGCGCGGTCGTCTGCGCGGTGAACACCTCGAGATAGGTGACCGCGCCCTTGTCGTAGCGGTTGAGCGAGAGGCGCTCGGTCGCCGCCGCTTGGCGCACCGCCTCATTTTCCGCCGCGGCCTCGTCGCCGAGATGGTGGAGCTGCGCGAGATAGTCCTCGACCTGCTGGAACGCGCCGAGCACGGTCGCGCGATAGTCGGCACCGGCGCTCGCCCAGCGGGCGCGTGCGATGGCGAGCTCGGCGCGACGACGGCCGCCGTCGAACAGGCTCAGCACCGCACTCGGCCCGATCGACCAGATCGTGTTCGAGGCCGAGAGGAGACCCGGCAGGCCGGTCCCCTGGAAACCCGCGCTGCCGCCGAGCCGGATCGCGGGGAAGAAGGCCGCCTTGGCGATGCCGATCGCGGCATTGGCCGCGAACACGCGGCGTTCGGCGGCCGCGATGGCGGGACGACGCTCGACCAGCGTCGACGGCAAGCCGAGCGGCACTACGGGAATGGCGAACGGCGTCGTCGCCGGCGCGATGCTGAAGGTCGAGGCGGGCGTTCCGACCAGGCTGGCGATGGCATGTTCGGTCAGCGCGCGCGCGGCCGCGACGTCGGCAAGCTGCGCGCGCGCCTCGGCGAGCTGTGCGCCCGAGCGGCTGGTCTCGATCCCGCTGACGATCCCGGCCTGGAAGCGTCGCGCGATCAGATGGTCGGCCTTGGCGAAGGCGTCGACGGTCTGGACGAGCAGCTCGGACTGCCGGTCAAACCCGCGCAGCGCCATATAGTCCGAGGCGAGCTCGGCCTGCAGGCTCAGCTGGATCGCGGCGAGGTCGTCGCCCGAGGCCTGCACCTCGGCCTTGCCCGCGGCGACGCTGTTGCGCACGCGGCCCCACAGGTCGAGCTCGTAGCCGAAGCTCGCCTCGATCGTATCGGCGCCGTAAACGTCGGGTTGGTTGCTGCCGCGCAGCGGGCGATCGTCGGATTGGCGGTTGCGCGTGACGCTGGCATCCGCACCGATCTGCGGGAACAGCCCGGCGCGCGCCTGGCCGAGATAGGCGCGCGCGCCGTCATAGCGCGCCAGCGCGCCGGCGAGCGTCGGATTGTCGCGCGCGACGTGCTGTTCGAGATCGTCGAGCTGTGGGTCGCCGAACACGCGCCACCAAGCGTCGGGCACGATCGCGGCGGGGGCAGCAGCCGGCTGCCATGGCCCGGCCTCCTTGAAGGCGGGGGGCGTCGGCGTCACCGCCGGATGGTATGGCGGGGCGAACGAGCAGCCGGCGAGGCTCGCCAGCGCGATCGCCGCGATCGCCGCGCGCAATCGCTCAACCACGCGCGCCTCCCTCGACGCGGACCAATTCGCCGTCGACGATCGAGTCCGGCGGGTTGTCGACGATCTTCTGCGTCGAGGAGAGGCCCGACAGCACCTCGACCGTCTGGCCGAGATCGCGCCCGAGCGCGACGCGCTGGAGGCGGATGTGGTGCGACGCATCGACCGTCGCGACCTGCGTGCCCTGCGCGCGGAACAGCAGCGTCGTCGACGGGATCTGCACCGTGCTGGCTTGCCCGCGCACGGCGAAGCGGACTTGCGCGAAGCCGCCGGGGCGCAGCGCATTCTCGGGATTGTCGGCGACGAGCTGGACCTGGAAGGTGCCGCTCTGCGGGGTGATCGCGCCCGAATTGCCGACGACATGCGCGGGGAAGCTGCGGCCGGGATAATCGGGCACGCTCAACGTCGCGGGCAGCCCCGGCGTCATCGTTGCCGAGTAGCTTTGGGGCACGCTGACATAGATGCGGATCCGCTGCGTATCGGCGACGACGAACATCGGCTGCTGCACCGACGCGCCCGGCCCGACGAGATCGCCGATATCGGCCGAGCGCACCGTCACCGTCCCGGCGAACGGCGCGCGCACCGTCGCGAAGGTCTTCAGCGCGAGCAACCGCCCGAGATCGGCGCGCGCCGCCAGCACTGCGGCGTTGCGCACCGCGAGATCGCCATTCTTCTCGTCCACCTCCTGCTTCGACACCGAATTGTCGGTGAGCAGGTCGTTCCAGCGCGCCGCGGTGCTGCGCGCGAGCCCGGCATGCGCCTGCGCGCTGACCAGAGCGGCGCGGGCGGCGATGATCTGCTGGTCGAGCTCGGGCGTGTCGATCCGGCCGAGCGGCGCGCCGGCGGCGACCGGGGCGCCGATATCCTTGTACCAGGCGCTGACATAGCCACCGACGCGGGCATAGAGCTTGGCCATGTTCCACGCCTGCATCGTGCCCGACAGGTCGAGCGCGTCGCTGGCCGCCGCGGATTTGATCGGCACGAGATGGACCGTCGGGACCGATCGCGCATCGGACCAGGTCTGCGCCTCGCTGGTATCGTGGAAGCGGACGAACGTGCCGGCGGCGACCACTCCCGCGGCGACGACGAGCGCGACGATCCCGGCGCTTTTGAGACCCTTGGGCGGGGGGGCGGCGAGGGCGTCATCCATGAGCGAGCTGTCCGATTGTCGAAGGGTTGGAGGTAGGCCGGCGTTCGCGGCGATGCGCGAGCGCGAAGACGACGGGCACGAAGACCAGCGTGGCGAGCGTCGCGCAGATCAGGCCGCCGATCACCGCGCGGCCGAGCGGCGCATTCTGCTCGCCGCCTTCGCCGAGGCCGAGCGCCATCGGCGCCATGCCGATGATCATCGCGAGCGCGGTCATCAGCACCGGGCGGAAGCGCGTCGCGCCCGCCTCGGCGGCGGCGCGCAGCGCGTCGCCGGTCTCGGCCAGGCGTTCGCGCGCGAAGCTGACGACGAGCACCGAATTGGCGGTGGCGACGCCCATGCACATGATCGCACCGGTGAGCGCCGGCACCGACAGCGGCGTATGGGTCGCGAACAGCATCCAGACGATCCCGGCGAGCGCGGCGGGGAGTGCCGAGACGATCACCGCAGGATCCACCCAGCTCTGGAAATTGACGACGATCAGCAGGTAGATCAGCGCGATCGCCCCGATCAGACCGAAGATGAGCCCTGAGAAAGCCGCGTTCATCGTCTGCACCTGGCCGCGCAGCGCAACCGCCGATCCGGTCGGCAACGCCGGCTTGGCGCCGTCGATCACTTTCTGGATGTCGCCCGCCACCGCGCCGAGATCGCGGCCCTGCGTCGTCGCATAGACGTCGAACGACTGTTGCAGCGCATAGTGGGTGACCACCGCAGGCGATGGCTCGCGGTGGAGCGTGCCGAGCCCGCCGAGGATCTGATAGGCGCCGGCGCCCGATCCGGTGATCGGGATGTTCTGCAGGTCCGACAGCGAATCGGTGCGATATTGCGGGGTCTGGACGACGATCGGGTAGGACACGCCGTTCTTCGGGTTGAGCCAGAAGGCGGGGGCGATCTGCGAGCTGCCCGCGAGATTGACCGCGAGGCTGCGTGTCACGTCATTCTCGGTAATCCCGACGCGGTCGGCCTGCGCGCGGTCGACGTCGAAGCCGAGTTCGGGCGCGGCCTCGGTCTGCTGGACGCGAACGTCGGCGATGCCGGGGATGTGGCGCATCCGCTCGGCGAGGAGGTGCGCATAGGCCTCGCTATGCTTGGTGTCGCTGCCGGTCACCATGACGTCGATCGGGGCGGGGGCGCCGAAATTGAGGATCTGGCTGATGATGTCGGCGGGCAGGAACGAGAAGACCGAGCCGGGGAAGGCATCGGGCAACGCCTTGCGCAGCGTGTGGACATAGCCGGCGGTCGGCTTGTGGCTCTCGGCGAGCGTCACCAATATGTCGCCATCCTGCGAGCCGACGCCGCCGGTGTTCGAGTAAGCGCGGTTGATGCCCGACACCGGCATGCCGATATTGTCGACGATCGAGACCAGCTCGTCGGCGGGGATCGTCGCGCGGATACGGTCCTCGACGCGGTCGAACATCGCCGCGGTCTCCTCGATCCGCGTGCCGATCGGTGCGCGGACGTGGAGGTTGATCTGCCCGGCGTCGATCGTCGGGAAGAAGTTGCGCCCCAGCATCGGGATCAGCGCGAACGACAGCAGCACGACGGCCATGAAGGCGGGCACGAAGACGCGCCGCCGCGCCAGGGCGAAGGCAAGGATCGCGACATAATAAGCGCGCACGCGTTCGAAGCGCTGCTCGAACGCGCTCTGGACGCGGATGAAGACGTTGCGCGTCCCCGCCCGACCCGTCCGAGAATCGTGCGACACCATGATCTCTGCGGTGTGCGGCGTGGGATGATCGCGCAGCAGGAAGTTGCCCATCGTCGGCACCAGCGTGCGCGAGAGGATGAACGACGCGATCATCGCGAACACCACCGCCATCGCCATCGGCGCGAACAGGAAGCCGGCGATCCCGGGGAGGAAGAACATCGGCAGGAAGGCGATGCAGATGCACAGCAGCGAAACCAGCGCCGGCTGGACGATCTGCTGCGCGCCGTCGAGGATCGCGTCGCGCACCGACTTGCCCTGCTCGAGATGCCAGTTGATGTTCTCGATCGTCACCGTCGCATCGTCGACCAGGATGCCGACCGCGAGCGCGAGCCCGCCGAGCGTCATGATGTTGAGCGTCTGCCCGACCACCGCCAGTCCGGCGACCGCGGCGAGGATGGCGAGCGGGATCGAGGCGGCGATGATCACCGTCGAGCGCCACGAGCCGAGGAACAGCAGGATCATCAGGCTGGTCAGCGCCGCCGCGATCGCCCCTTCCTTGATCACGCCCGACACCGCCGCCTTGACGAACAGCGACTGGTCGGAGAGCGGCTGGACCTTGAGCGACGGTGGCAGCGTCGCCTTGAGGCCGGGCAGCAGCGCCTTGGCCTGGTCGACGATCGCGATCGTCGAGGCGGCGCCGGATTTGAGGATCGTCATCAGCACCGCACGGCCGCCATCGACGCGCACGACGTTGCGCTGCGGCGGCGAGCCGTCGCGGACATGCGCGACGTCGCGCATGAAGACGGTCGTCCCATCGACGGTCTTGATCGGCAGATCGTTGAGCTGGTCGACCAGCTCGGGCGAATTGTTGAGCCGGACGTTATATTCGTATTGGCCGATCTTGGCGGTGCCCGCGGGGACGATCTGGTTCTGCGCCGCGAGTGCCGCGCCGACATCGCTCGCCGAGAGGTGCCGCGCCTGGAGCGCCGCAGGATCGAGATCGATCTGGATCTGGCGTTCCTTGCCGCCATAGGGCGAGGGGATCGCGGCGCCCTGCACCGCGGCGAGCGCGGGGCGGATGAAGTTCTGGCCGAGATCGTAGATCTTCTGCTCGCTCAGATCCTTCGACGACAAAGCGAGCTGGAGGATCGGGACGGTCGAGGCGTTGTAGTTGAGGATCTGCGGCGGGGTGATGCCCGGCGGCATCTGCTTCAGCACCGTCTGCGAGGCGGCGGTGACCTGTGCCGAGGCGGTGCGGATGTCGACGCCGGGCTGGAAGAAGATCTTCACGATGCCGACGCCGTTGAGCGACTGGCTCTCGATATGGTCGATATCGTTGACCGTGGTCGAGAGCGAGCGTTCGTAATAATAGACGACGCGGCCCGACATGTCCTTGGGCGGCAGGCCGCGATAGGTCCACACCGCGGCGATCACCGGGATCTTGATGTCGGGGAAGATGTCGGTGGCGGTTTCGACCCAGGCGATCGACCCCGACAGGACGATCAGGATCGCCAGGACGACGAAGGTGTAGGGCTTGCTGAGGGCAAGTTTGACGAGCTGCAGCACGGTGGACCCGATGTTTCCAGAGGAAAGACGGGGCTCCATTTATGCGGGTTGCGGTGCAGCGCTAATTAAATGAATTTCACCTCGGGGGCTCGGCCGGCGCGTGGATGCGCACGATCAGGCCGGGGGCGGCATCGCCGAGCTCGAGGCTGAAGCCGTGGAGGTGGACGATCGCCGCGACGATGCTCAGCCCCAGCCCGCTGCCGGGGATTCCCGCCGCGTCGACCCCGCGATAGAAGCGCCGCAACGCCGCCTCGCGCTCGTGCGGGGCGAGGCCGCGACCGGTGTCGCGGACGGTGAGGGTGAGCCCTTCGCCGTCGCGCGTCGCCCCGAGCACCACCGCGCCACCCGCGGGGCTGAACTTGATCGCATTGTCGAGCAGGTTGCTGATCGCCTCGAACAGCAATTGCGGGTCGCAGCGGATCGTCGCGGCGGGGATTGGCCCGAGCCGCAGGGTGAGGCCGGCATCCTCGGCGAGCGGCTCGTACAGCTCGCACAGGCTCTCCAGGAACGGCGCGAGCGGCACGGTCGCAAAGCCGGCATGGCGGCCGCTCGCCTCGAGCTGCGAGATCCGCAGCAAGGCGCCGAAGCGCTCGAGCACGAGGTCGAGATCACCCAGCGCGGCGCGGCTGATCGCGACCGAGCGGGGATCGGCATCGGGCAGCGCGATCGCGCGCTCGAGCTGCCCGCGGACGTGCGCCAGCGGCGTGCGCAGATCGTGCGCGACGGCATCGGTCACGCCCTTGACCTGCGCCACCACGCGCTCGACCTCCTCGATCATCGTGTTGACCGTGCCCGCGAACAGATCGAGCTCGTCGCCGCGCGCGGTGACCGGCATCCGCAGGTCGAAGCGTCCCGCCGCGATCGCCCGGCTGGCGGCCTCGAGGTCGCGCACGCGGCGCAGCGGCGCGCGGCTGAGCAGTACGCCGGCGCCGAGTACCAGCACGACGATCGCCACGCCGCTGCCGATCAGGATTTCGAGGATGCGGCGGCGCAGATCGACGATCGGCGCGATGTCGCGCCCGATCAGGACGGTCTCGCCGGTCGGCACCGCGATCGCCAGCACGCGCAGCGGCCCGTGTGCACCCGGCCTGGCGGCGATGTTGACGGGATGGTCGAAGCGGAAGTCGCGAACGATCGCGAGATTGCCCGCGATCGGCTCGCCACTGCGCGATTGCAGCGCGTAATAGTTGAGGCCGCTGGTGCTGTGCGCCAGCGCGCTGGTGATCCGGTCGGGCAGCGTATCGGGCGAGCTCGCGCGCAGCCTGGTCGCTTCGATCCGCAGGATGTGATCGGTCCGCCGCGTCAGTTCGCGCGCCGACAGCCCGTAGATCAACGCGAGCAAGGCGACGACGCCGAGCGCGAACACCAGCCCGAGCAGCGAAGTCAGCCGGAAGGTGCTGGTCCGGCGGATCTGCCCGAAATGCAGCCGTTCAATCGGCATCGAAGCGATAGCCTTCGCCCTTGACGGTGACGATCGCCGACGGCCGGTCGGGCCGGTCGAGCTTCTTGCGCAGCCGCGCGATATGGACGTTGATGAGGTTGGCGCCGGGGTCGAAATAATAGCCCCAGACCTGCTCGAAGATGATCCGGCGGCTCAGCGTGTCGCCCGCATGGCGCACGAGGAACTCGAGCAGGCGGAACTCCATGTGGAGCAGGCGCACCGGTTGCCCGGCGACCGTCACCTCGCGGCGGATGAGATCGATCACGAGATCGCCCGCCTGGAGCGTCGCGGCGTTGGCCGAATCCTCGCGGCGGCGCAGCAGCACCTCGATCCGCATCGCCATCTCCTCGGGCGCGAACGGCTTGACGAGATAATCGTCGCCACCCGCGCGCAAGCCCGCGATGCGCTCGTCGACATCGCCCAGCGCGCTGATCATCAACACGGGAAGCACGATGCGCCGGGCGCGCAACGCCGCCACGACCGACAGGCCATCACGGCCCGGTAGCATGCGATCGAGCGTCGCGGCGTCGAACGGCTCGCGCGTCGCGCGCTCCAACCCCAGGTCACCGTCCGCGACGTGCGTCGTGACATGGCCGTGCGCGTGGAGCGCCGCGACGATCTGGTCCGCGGTGGCTGGATCGTCTTCGATGACAAGGATGCGGGCCATGACGGTTCCAATGTGCGTCAAACCCGCAGGCGCCACGCGATTGCGCCAGCGAGGCGAATGGTGGTGACCCCTGCGGGAGGCGTCGTTTCAACAAAAATGCACGGAATTCCGAGGGTCTCTGATCGGCTCTGCCCATCTGTCTGTACACACGGCCTGTATCCGCATGCATCATCAATCCAACTTGGTCCAGGCGTGTCAAGCGGCGTCGAGGCGGGAACTTCTGCTGCGGCTGGGTTGGACCGTCGCGCGGCGCGAGAAGCCCTTTTTCGGGAGGTGGTACCGACGATGTCGAAGTGATGCGGACGGCGGTTGCCTCGGCAAGCGGCGCGACCGCGAGCGTACGCTGATCGCGCGCTTCTTCTCCACGCTGAAGGCCTTCCGCTGCGTCGCCCCGGTACGACACGTTCGCGCTACCTTCGGCGCCTTGGTCCCGCTTGCCGCACTGCGGCTCAAACGCTTTGCGGGACCAGAAGGGACGTCCACGCACGCGGCACCCGATGTTCTTAAAAATCAGGAAAAAATAATCGCGCTTCTCATCGGTTCAGCGGCCGCCGGCCTATAATTTCAATATTATTCCAGACGTTCACTGAAATCATCACCGAAATCCGCGTCGGCATCACCGCTCGATATTACCAAAATATTTAGCGCAATATAGGGCATATTCCTTGAAAACTCCATTTCATGCCGGCGTTGCAATTGCAGCGCTCATCTTCGCGACTCCTGCTCTTGCGCAAAGTGTTTCACCCGATCAGGCCGAACTGGCTGCGCTGGTCCGCGCGCAGGCCAACGAAATCGCCGCGCTGCGTAACCGCCTCGACAAGATCGAGGGTGGCGCGCCCACGACTGCAGCGCATGCGCCAACCGCCGCACCGATGCGGCAGGTCCCCGTCGCAACCCGTCTGCAGACCGCCAACGACGACAGCGCGGTAGAATCGTTCGCACCGCAAATCCTTCCGCCCGGCCTCGCGGACCAGACGGTCGATCAGGCCCGCGCCGCGGCCCTGAACAGTGCCGGCGTCAAGACGGAATGGCGCGGCGGGCTGCCGATCTTCCGGTCTGCGGACGGCACCTTCCTGTTCAAGATGCGCGGCCGTATCATCAACCACGCCAATTCGACCTTCGGATCCCGCTATGATGCGCGCAACATCACGACGACGGGCGCGCGTGCTCTGCGGATCGGGATCGAAGGGGCGGTCGGTCCGCACTTCTTCTACCAGTTTGAAAATGACTTCGCCGACAACCTGTCCGATGTCGGCACCATGTTCGTCGGGTGGCGCGACGATATCGGCAAGATGTCGTACGACGTTCGCGCCGGCAACATGTTCAACGATCGCAGCTTCGAGGGATCGGGTGGATCGGACGCGCCGCCTTTCCTCGAGCGCAACGTCGTTGCAACGGCGATCATCCCGCAGCGCGGCTTCTACGGCATGGGCATCATGCCGCGGCTGTTCTGGAGCACCGGACACGCCTCGGTCACGGTCAGCGGCGATTCGGTCGATGCAAGCCAGTTGGTCGGCGATAGCCGCACCGTGCTGGCCCGCGCCCACTGGAACCCGATCAAGACCGATCGCGCGATCCTGCATCTCGGCCTCTGGGGCTTCGACGAAAAGCTCGCCGCCGGCCCCGGTTCGCTCACGCGCAACACGGTCATCGGCGGCCGTTTCAATGGCACCCTGCGGGTCTCCAGCGGCACGCTCGTCGGTGGTACGGGGACGACCGGCTACGGCGCCGAAGTCGGTGGTTATGTCGGGCCGCTGTGGGTCATGGCCGAAGCCGGCCAGCGCCACGCCCGGCTCAACGCGGATCGTCCTGATTTCGTGAGCAAGGCGTGGAGCCTGTCGACCGGGTTTTTCCTGACGGGCGAATTGCCGCCGTACAATCCGCGGCTCGGAACCTTTGCGCAGCCCAAGGTGCTACGGCCGGTCTTCAACGGCGGCCCCGGCGCGATCGAGCTTACCGCCCGCTACGAGAATATCGACTATGCCAGTCTGGCGACGGGCGGCAAGGGCTGGGCGGCAACGGCGGGCACCAACTGGTATCTGGACAGCGTGATCCGGCTCCAGTTCAACGTCATCCGCTGGCACACCGACAATCGCGCCGGTGCATATATCGGCAACGATTCCGGAGAAACGGTCACCGGCGGAGTCGGCGTGACGTTCTAGGCCCAGCCGCGCGACGTGAGCCGCGGACCGCATTCGTGAGCGGACGGACATTTCCGATCCGTCCGCTCATGAACGGCCAAACCGTGGTGGCAAACAGAAGCGTCCGTGACGCAGGGTATCGCAATCGGCCTGGATATCGCCTGGAGTGTGCGGGTTGCGCTCGAAGCGCGCGGCGGCGCGCATCGATGGGCGCGCGCGTTGCAGGCGATGGGACACGCGGTTCGGCTGATCCCGCGAGGGTATGGCACAACGCTCGGCGAGACGGGGTCTCAAGCCTCGAGATCGCTATCGTTCGCGGCTGTGAGCGTATTCGCAACCGCGTGGTTTGGTAAAACCGGAACTGGACGATTACCGAACTCACCACAAAAGACTGTAAAAATCCAGTGATTTGAAGGTGGTGACCCCTACGGGAATCGAACCCGTGCTTCAGCCGTGAAAGGGCCGCGTCCTAACCGCTAGACGAAGGGGCCATGCCGGCGTGGCCGGTTGGTTGGAGGCGGTTAGGGAAAGTGGTCGCGCGGGTCAAGCCATGTGTTGCAGGAAATCGTCTCAATCGGCCCAGGCGGCGTCGTCGAGGTGCAATTCGGCCGCCGGTCGCGCGCCCCAATCGTCGATTTTCGCGCGGCCGGCGAGCCAGAGCCGGCGGTGCGGCGCGGCGCCGAGCAGCGCCTGGCCGAGCGCGGTGTCGGCGGCGCGGAAGGCGACCGCCTTGAGCGACCCGCCGCCATCGCCCGCGACGATCGCGCGGACGTGGCCGTTGCCGACCACGTCGGCCTTGATGATCCGCACCGGCCCGGCGACGACGCGCGGCTGTGGCCAGCCCATTCCGTAGGGGCCGCCGGCCTCCATCGCGGCGACGAGGGCAGGGGTGACACCGCCCGCGGTCAGCACCGCATCGAGCAGCAGCGCACGGTCGCCCATCGCGCGCGTCACCGCTGCCTCAAGTCGCTCGCTCAGGAACGCCGCGAACGCGTCGACCTGGTCCTCGGCGATCGTCAGGCCCGCAGCCATCGCGTGGCCGCCGCCTGCGACGAGCAGGCCGTTTTCCTTCGCCGCCAGCACGGCCGCGCCGAGATCGACGCCCGAGATCGAGCGGCCCGATCCCTTGCCGACACCGGCGTCGTCGAGCGCGATGACGAGCGCGGGGCGGCCGTATTTTTCCTTCAATCGCCCGGCGACGATGCCGATCACGCCGGGGTGCCAGCCATGCCCGGCGACGACGAGCACCGCGCGGTTGCTCTGGTTGAGCGCGATCAGTTCGGCCGCTTCCTGGACGATGCCCTCGATCGCGCGGCGCTCCTCGTTCAGGCGATCGAGCTCGACTGCGATTCGTTCGGCCTCGGCGGGATCGCGTGTGGTGAGCAGGCGGACGCCGAGGTCGGACTTGCCGACGCGGCCGCCGGCGTTGATCCGCGGGCCGAGCGCGAAGCCGAGATCGGTGCTGGTCGGTGCGCGCGTCAGGCGCGAGGCGGTGATCAGCGCGTTGAGCCCGATGTTGCGGCGCTGTGCCATCACCTTGAGCCCTTGGGCCACGAACGCGCGGTTGAGCCCGCGCAGCGCGGCGACGTCGGCGACGGTGCCGAGCGCGACGAGATCGAGCAGGTCGAGCAGCTTCGGCTCAGGGCGCTCGGCGAAATAGCCGCGGCCTCGCAGCGTGCGGATCAGCGCCGCGCCGAGCAGGAAGGCGACGCCGACCGCGGCGAGATGGCCGTGCTCGGCGCCGTCGGTCTCGTCGAGCCGGTTGGGATTTACCAAGGCGTGCGCATGCGGGAGCGCGGCGGCGCATTTGTGATGATCGACCACCACGACGTCGACACCGGCGTCGCGCGCGGCGGCGAGCGCGTCGAACGCCTGCGCGCCGCAATCGACGGTGACGATCAGGCTGGCGCCTTCGTCCTTGAGGCGCACCAGCGCCGCGCCCGTCGGGCCATAGCCTTCTAGCATCCGGTCGGGGATGTAGGGGCGCGCTTCGAGCCCGAGATCGCGCAGCAGCAGGATCATCAGCGCGGCCGAGGTCGCGCCGTCGACGTCGTAATCGCCGAAGATGGCGAGCTGCTCGCCCGATTGCACCGCATCGGCGAGGCGGTCGGCGGCGCGGTCCATGTCGCGGAAGATCGACGGGTCGGGCATGAAGCCGCGGATGCTCGGCGTCTTGTGCGCCTCGATCGCGTCGCGCGGGCAGCCGCGCGCGAGCAGCAATTGCGTGACGAGGTCGTCGGGCGCGAAGCCGGGGTCGCGCGCATCGGTTTCGAGCATGCGCCAGCGCCATGGTTGGCCAAGGATCGAGTGGGAGATGTTGAGGACGCTGTTCATTGCCGCCCTCCTACGCGCTTGGCGGGGGAGCGCAAATCTGGGGGGGCTTCGCTGCGGGGGGCAGGGGAGTCCTGGCGGGCGTTGCGCGCGCGGCCCCCCTCCACCGTTCGCTATGCTCACGGTCCCCCTCCCCCGGTTCCCGGGGGAGGATTTAGGTAGCGGCTGGTGTGCTTGCCGACGACGGTTGGGCCATGCACAGTGTGGCAAAACAGGGGAGAGCGATGATGCGGAGACTTGGACGCTATCTGGCGGGGGGCGCGGCGCTTTTGCTGTTGGGTGCTGCGAGCGGGGCGGGGGCGAAGGCACCGCACTTTGCGGCGACGATCACGCGGACGACCTACGGCATCCCGCACATCCGTGCGGCCGATTGGGGTGGGCTCGGCTATGGCGTCGCTTATGCTTACGGCCAAGACAATCTGTGCCTGCTCGCCGAGGAATTCGCGACCGTCGCGGGCGAGCGTTCGCGCTGGTTCGGGCCGAAGGAGGGCGCGGTGCTCGGCTTCGACAGGATCGACAATCTGTCGTCGGACCTGTTCTTCCGGTCGATGATCGACGTGCCGGCGCTGCGCGGCAGCTATGCGAGCGTCAGCGCGCCGGTGCAGGCGCTGACGCGCGGCTATGTCGCGGGCTATAACAAGCTGCTGCGCGATCTCGGGCCGGCGGGGGTTCCCGAGGCGTGTCGCGGCAAGGGCTGGGTGCGGCCGATCACGACCGACGACATGCTGCGGTTGACCGAGAAGCAGATGCTGCTGGCGAGCTCGCTCGCGCTCGCGCCGTTCGTCGTCCACGCCGCACCCCCGGGCGCCGCACAGGCGCAGGTGCTGCCGGGCGAGGATCCGCTGCGCCCGCGCGACATCGGTTTCGGCAGCAATGGCTGGGCGTTCGGGGGCGACGCGACGAGCGACCGGCGCGGGCTGGTGGTCGGCAACCCGCACTTTCCGTGGAACGGCCCGAGCCGCTTCTACGAGATGCATCTTACCGTGCCGGGCAAATATGACGTCATGGGGGTAACGCTGGCGGGCGGGCCGATCGTCACGCTCGGTTTCAACAAGGATGTCGCCTGGACGCACACCGTGACCGCGGCACAGCATTTCACGGTGTTTCAGCTCAAGCTCGATCCGGCCGACCCGACGCGCTATCTGGTCGACGGCAAGAGCGAGCCGATGCGGCGCCAGACGGTGACCATCCCGATGGCCGACGGCACCGCGCCGGTGGTGCGGACGATGTATGCGACACGCTATGGGCCGGTGGTCTACAATCCGCTCGCCGGCTTCACCTGGACCAAGGCGCAGGCGTTCAGCCTGCGGGACGCAAATCATGCGAACCAGCGCGGCATCGCGACGTGGCTGGCGATGGGGCAGGCGCGCAGCGTCGGCGAGGTGCGCGCGGCAGTCGAGCGCACGCTCGGCATCCCGTGGGTCAACACGATCGCCGCCGATCGCGCGGGCAATGCGCTGCATGCCGACGTGACCGCGGTGCCCAATGTCTCGGCGGCGAAGATCGCGGACTGCGCGACGCCCTTGTCGAAGGTGCTCGCCGGGCGGCTGGTGCTGCTCGATGGCAGTCGGGCGGCGTGCGACTGGGATCGCGCGCCGGGGACGGCAGTCGCCGGGCTGATGCCGGCGCGCGACCAGGCGGTGCTCGAGCGGCGCGATTATGTCGCCAACAGCAACGACTCCTACTGGCTGAGCAACGCCAAGGTGCCGGCGGTGATCCGCTCGCCGATCCTGGGAAGCGCGGGGACGGTGCGGACGCTGCGGACGCGATCGGGGCTGGTCGAGATCGACCGGCGCTTTGCCGGCAGCGACGGCCTGCCGGGGACCAAGCTCGATCATGCCAATGCCGAGGCGATGATCTTCGCCAACAAGAGCCTCGCCGCCGAACTGGCGCTCGCGCCGCTGCTGGCCTTGTGTCGCGGCGAGGCATCGGTGGCGGCGGCGTGCGCGGCGCTCGGCAAGTGGGACGGGCGGTACGAGCTCGACAGCCGCGGCGCCTATCTGTTCGCGACCTTCTGGGAGACTGTCCGGAATATGCCGGGGCTGTGGTCGACGCCGTTCGACGTCGCCGACCCGGTGCATACGCCGCGCGACCTGGCGACGGGCGGTGCGCAGGGTGCAAAGCTAATAGCAGCGCTCAAGACCGCGCAGGAACAGCTTGGAAAGGAAGGCATTGCGCTCGACGCGCGCTGGGGCGACGTCCAGTTCGCGGTGCGCGGGGCCGAGCATATCCCGATCCACGGCGCCTCGGGGCAGTTGGGCGTGCTCAACGTCCAGCAATCCGATGCGGTGGCGGGCGGGATCGTGCCCAAGCACGGGTCGAGCTATGTCCAGGTGGTCGGCTTCGATGCGACCGGGCCGGTGGCGGACGCGCTGCTGAGCTATTCGCAGTCGACCGATCCGGCATCGCCGCATTATGCCGACCAGACGCGCGCTTTCTCGGTCAAGCGCTGGCATCGCTTGCCGTTCACGCCGGCGCAGATCGCCGCGGATGGCGCGAGCAAGGCGGTGCGGATCAGCGAGTGAGCCGCGGGTGCGGGACCGGATTTGGGGGAGTGCGCCTCAGCGCCACTTCCCCGTTTCCATCCAGCCGAGCATCCGGCGCAGTGGCAGGATCCAGATCCAAGCGACGCCGGCGACGAGATAGAAGAGCGCCTGCAGCAACGGGTGCCACTGCCCGACGACGCCCGACAGGCTCGCGGCGAGGATGCACCACACAGCGATCAGCGCGAGGATCGCGAGCATTCCGACGGGTTTGCGCCAGCTTGGTGTCATGATCGCTCGATCCATCCGTGCTCGGTGATGACGGCGTGGAGCGGCATGTCCCACGCGTCGACCGGGAGCGTTTCGACCTGTTGCACGCTCCATGCAATGCCGATGCGGTGCGCGTGCGGAAATTGCGCGAAGGCACGATCGTAATAGCCGGCGCCCTGACCCAGGCGATCGAGCTTGGCGTCGAAGGCGAGCAGCGGCGTAAGGATGATGTCGGGCACGAGCGCGGCGGCGTCGGCGGACGGCTGGTGCAGGCCGAATGGGCCGGCGACAAGCGCGGCCTCGGTCGCCCAGGCGAGGAAGCGCATCGGCGCAGCGCGCGTCGTGACGTGGGGGAGGGCGATGGTGCAGCCGGCTTCGACCGCGGCGCGGGCGAGCGACGAGGGGTCGGCTTCGCTGCCGAGCGGGACGTAGGAGGTGACGGTCAGGCCGGGGCGCAGGAGGGCGAGAAGCTGCGCGGGCGGTTCGATCGCCGGGGGCTGTGCTGCGAAGAAGGCATCGCGCTCTGCGCGGATGCGGGCTCGCAGCGCGCGCTTGTCGATCATCGAGCGTCGCCCCGGCGCAGGCCGGGGCCGGCCAGCGATGTGCGCTGTGCCAGGTTCCGTATCCCAACGGGCCGGCCCCGGCCTGCGCCGGGGCGACGGGTGGGGCTTGCGCAAATAGAAGCGGTGGCGGGACCGCCGTGGCCGTGTGCCGGGTTATCCTCTGACGCGCGGTACGTCAGGTGGGGATCATGTGCTTCGGGCCAAGACCCTAGCAGGGACAACCCCCTTGGATGATGAATAGCCTCAGGGATAATAAAGGCTCGTACCGGGCAGTGCCCGCCACCGACCGATATAGGCGCTCGGCGGCTATTGCTCAAGGGAGGAGGCGAGCGATTCGAGCCGCTCGGCGATCGTCGCCAGCAACACCTCGTCCTTGATCTCGGCCGGGCGGCGATTGGCCTCCTCGAGCGAGTCGGCGAGCATCAGCGCGACGAACATCATCGAGCGTTCGCCGCTGAGCCCGCCCGATGCGCGCACCGCGGTCGCCCAATGCGCGTCGAGCATCGCGCCGAGCCGGAGCAACTGGTCCTCCTGCCCGTCGGGGCAGGCGACGACGTGGCGGCGATCGCCGATCGAAAGCGTGACGTCGGCCATCAGCCGTCGCTCTCGCGCGCGATCACGGCGTCGAGCGCGCCGACCGCCTCGGCCATGCGCGTGCGCAAGGTTTCATGGCGTCGCACCAAGGCGGCATGGTTGGCGGTGCGCGCGGCGGCGGCGGCTTCGATCCGCGCGAGCGCGTGATCGATACGGTCGAGGATCGGTGCGGGGTTGGGGTCTGCCATCCGCTTTGAGATAGCATGGCGCAACGCGCGAACAAGGCGCGTTCGTGACAGTCGCGTGTCACTCGCCGCGCGTTCCGGGCGGTTGACGTGTCCGCCCGCCGCCCGCAAAGACGCGCGCACAACGCAGAGTCGGCGGAGCGCCGCCGATCGACCTTAGCGCTTGAAGGAGCCAGGACGATGACGATCAAGGTAGCGATCAACGGATTTGGGCGGATCGGTCGGCTCGTCGCCCGCGCCATCCTCGAACGCGCCGACAGCGGGCTCAAGCTCGTCGCGATCAACGACCTCGCCGATGCCAAGTCGAACGCTTGGCTGTTCAGCCGCGATTCGGTCCACGGCAAATATCCCGGCGACGTCTCGGCCGACGGCAACGACCTCGTCGTCGACGGCAAGCGCATCCGCGTCACCGCCGAGCGCGACCCCGCCAACCTGCCGCACAAGGAATTGGGCGTCGACATCGTGCTCGAATGCACCGGCTTCTTCACCGATCGCGAGAGCTGCCAGAAGCATCTCGATGCCGGCGCCAAGAAGGTGCTGATCTCAGCCCCGGGCAAGGGCGTCGACCTGACCGTCGTGTTCGGCGTCAACCACGACAAGCTGACCGCCGAGCATACGATCGTCTCGAACGCGTCGTGCACGACCAACTGCCTCGCGCCCGTCGCCAAGGTGCTGAACGATGCGATCGGTATCGAGCGCGGGCTGATGACTACGGTCCATGCCTATACCAACGACCAGAAGATCCTCGACCAGATCCACCCCGACCTGCGCCGCGCGCGCTCGGCGGCGATGTCGATGATCCCGACCACCACCGGTGCCGCGCGCGCCGTCGGCGAGGTTCTGCCCGAGCTCAAGGGCAAGCTCGACGGCTCGGCGATCCGCGTTCCCGTTCCCGACGGCAGCCTGATCGACCTGACCTTCATGCCGTCGCGCGAGACGACCAAGGACGAGGTCAACGCGATCCTCAAGGCAGCGTCGGAGAGCGGTCCGCTCAAGGGCGTGCTGGTCTATTCGGACGAGCCGCTCGTCTCGATCGACATCGTCCACACGCCGGCGTCGTCGACGATCGACAGCCTCGAGACCGCGGTGATGGACGGCAAGCTCGTCCGCGTGGTCAGCTGGTACGACAATGAGTGGGGCTTCTCGAACCGGATGATCGATACCGCCGGGGCGATGGGGAAGTTCCTCTGATGCCAGACGCCGTCGCCCCGGCGCAGGCCGGGGCCGCTTTGTTGTCATGCGATGCGCTCGATGACGCAGCGGCCCCTGCCTTCGCCGGGGCGACGGGTGTTTTGGCGGGCATCGCGCGACATGGCCGTCCCAAGGGGCCGATGGAGACGATCGACCATGTCGAGGTCAGCCTCGACGGCGGGCTCCACGGCGACTTCCGCGGGGTCGTCAAGCCGGGCGGCAGAGGGCGGCGGCAAGTGACTCTGCTGGAGCGAGCCGACTGGGATGCTGCGATGGCCGAGGTCGGACACAGCCTGCCGTGGTTCGAACGGCGTTCGAACCTGCTGGTCGAAGGGCTTGATCTGCCACAGATTTCCGGCACCAAGCTGCGCATCGGCGACGACGTCGTCCTCAGCATCACGCGCGAGACTGATCCGTGCGAGCGGATGGAAGCGCTCGCGCCGGGATTGAAGGCGGCGCTGCTGCCCGACTGGCGCGGTGGCGCCTGTTCGCGTGTATTGGCCGGCGGGATCATCCGCGTCGGCGATCTTATCAGGGTGGAACCATGACGGACTCTTCAGTGACGCGGGCTTTTAAGACCCTCGACGACATGGGCGACGTGCGCGGCAAGCGCGTGCTGGTCCGCGAAGACCTCAACGTGCCGATGATCGACGGAAAAGTCAGCGATGACACACGCTTCCGGGCGACTTTGCCGACAGTGAGCGAGCTGTCCGACAAGGGCGCGATCGTGCTGATCCTGGCGCATTTCGGTCGCCCCAAGGGGATGCGTAACCCCGACATGTCGCTCGCCCTGCTGACCAAGCCGTATGAAAGCGTGCTCGGGCGGCCGGTCCAGTTCGTAGATTATGACGGCGCGAGTGACGCCATGGCAAACCTCCAGCCAGGCGACGTTGCGATCCTCGAAAATACGCGCTTCGATGCGGGTGAAGAGAAGAACGATCCGGTGTTCGCGGCGAAGCTTGCCGCGCTCGGTGACCTTTACGTCAACGATGCCTTCTCGGCAGCCCACCGCGCGCATGCTTCGACCGAGGGGCTCGCGCACCTGCTCCCGGCTTTCGCTGGCCGCGCGATGGAGGCCGAACTCGACGCGCTCGACAAGGCGCTCGGCAACCCCGAGCATCCCGTCGCGGCCGTCGTCGGTGGCGCCAAGGTGTCGACCAAGCTCGACGTGCTCAAGCATCTCGTCGCACGCGTCGATCATCTGATCATCGGTGGCGGGATGGCCAACACCTTCCTCGCGGCGCGTGGCGTCAATGTGGGCAAAAGCCTGTGCGAGCATGAGCTTACCGGTACTGCCGAAGAGATTTTCGCAGCCGCCGAGCAGGCCAGTTGCACGATCCATCTGCCGTATGACGTCGTGGTGGCGAAGGAATTCCGCGCGAACCCGCCGGTGCGCACCGTCAACGTCCATGAGGTTGCCGCCGACGAGATGATCCTCGATGTCGGTCCGGCAGCGACCGAGGCGCTTGCGGACGTGCTCAAGAACTGCCGCACGCTGGTGTGGAACGGCCCGCTCGGCGCGTTCGAGACGCCGCCGTTCGATACCGCGACGGTTGCCTTGGCGAAGACTGCCGCGGCACTGACCAAGAGCGGATCGCTGGTGTCGGTGGCGGGCGGCGGTGATACCGTCGCGGCGCTCAACCAGGCGGGCGCGGCCGACGACTTCACCTTCGTCTCGACCGCGGGCGGTGCGTTCCTGGAATGGATGGAAGGCAAGGACTTGCCGGGGGTTGCTGCGCTTTCGCGGTAAGGTGCGCGGCCAGGAGGCCGTTGCCCTCGCGCTGACCCATTTTCCGTTCGTGCTGAGCGTGTCGAAGCACTGTTCTTTCTTTCGATCGTCGAGAAGAAGAACAGCCCTTCGACAAGCTCAGGGCGAACGGAAGGGGAGCGGAGTGGGGAAGCAACCCGCCCCAACCGCGCTTACCCCGCCGGCGTCGGCTCCTGCAGCATCGGGACGAGCAGCGTGTTGAGCGCGTCGAGATCGAACGCATTGGCCTTGGCGTAGCGCAGCCGGCCGGCGCGATCGATGATGAAGTTGGTCGGCACGCCCGTCATCGCGGCGTAGGGGCCTTTGATCTTTCGTGCCGATGGCATGTGCATTGCCGCAAACAGCTTCTTGAGCTGGTACGGCGGGAGCGAATCCTCGGTCGCGATCGCGAAGACCTTGAGGCCGTGGCCCTTCTGCGCGTCGTAATAGGCGTCGAGCAGCGGGAGCTCCGCCTTGCACGGCCCGCACCACGTCGCCCAGAAGTTGAGCACGACAACCTGGCCGCGCAGCTGCTCGGACGATATCTTGCTGCCGTCGATCAGCGTCAGTTCGTACCGCGGCGCGACCTCGCCGACCTTCGGCGCCGCGCTTGCGCCCGACATCGCGATGGCGCTGACCAGCAGCGCCAGACTCGCTGAAAATTTCGTGAAAACCCGCATGCTTAGTCCCCCCCAGATCGGCAGAACAGTGTCGCGGATCGCACCGAGCGTCAATCGTCGCGCGGCGTGGCGCGCGTCGTCGCCGGGCGGCGGTCGAACAGCAGGTAGAGCAGCAACGCGGCCGCGCCGATCGCCGCGCCGATCAGGCTCGACAGCGACCAGCCGCCCGCGGCGAAGCTCGCGCTGCCGATCAGCGATCCGCTCGCGCCGAAGACGAAGACGATCGTCATGTAGGCGGCGTTGATCCGCCCGCCGGCGGCGCTGTCGAGCCCGAAGATGATGCGCTGGCCCGATATCTGGTTGAGCTGGACCGCAGCGTCGATCAGCACCGCCGTCACCGCGAACGCGATCAAGGCGCCTGCTGCGACGACGAGGTCGGCGGCGATGAACGACAGCGTCAGCAGCACGAGCGCGACCAGCGTGGTGGCGCGCGCGCGGCCCTTGTCGGCGAAATAGCCGGCGATCGGCGCGGCGAGCGCACCGCCTGCACCGGCGAGCGCGAACAAGGCGATGCCGTTGGCGCCCAGCCCGAAGCGCTGTGTCAGCACCAGCGGTGCCGCGGTCCAGAACAGGTTGAAGGCGATGAACAGCAGCGCCTGATACGCCGCGCGCAGCCGCAACGCCGGATGCCGCCGCAGCAGATCGAGCGACGAGGCGAGCAGGGCGGTATAGCGCAACGTGCTCGTGGGGCGGCGTGCGGGCAGCATTGTGAGCAAGGCGATGCCGACCAGCGCGGTGACCCCGGCCGATCCGAAGAACAGCGCGCGCCAGCCGAACGCCCCCGCGACGAAGCTCGCGACCGGTCGTGCCAGCATGATGCCCGTGAGCAAGCCGCTCATCACCAGCCCGATCGTCCGACCCTGGCGCGCCTTGCTGCTGAGAATTGCGGCGAGCGGGACCAGGACCTGCGCGCCGACCGAGCAGATGCCGGTGACCGATGCGGCAACGAGGAAGGTGCGCGGCCCTTCCGCCAGCGCGATGCCGATGCAGCCGAGTGCGGCGCCCGCCGTGGCGATGACGATCAGCCGCTTGTTCTCGATCAGATCGGACAGCGGCACGATGAAGGCGAGGCCGAGCCCGTAGCCGAGCTGCGTCAGCGTGACGATCCCGCCCGCCGCCGAGGACGACAAGCCGATGTCGGGCGCGATCATGCCGATCAGCGTCTGCGCATAATAGAGGTTGGCGACCATCGCCCCGCAGGCGATCGCCATCAGCGCGGTCACGGTGGGGGACAGGTCGTGCGTATCGGGATCGCTCATCCCGGTCCGAAAGCTTGCCGGGGAACAAAAGGCAAGTGCGCAGGGCACAATCGCCGTGCGCGAGATTGCTGCGTTGCAGTCAAGAGCCGGGCTGACTATCAGCCGCTGAAAGAGTCCCAACTGGAGAGCTGTCAATGACGCCCGTGGTCCAAGCCATTCTCGACAAGTATGAATCGGATAGCCCTGCGACGAAGGCGAATCTTGCGCGCATCCTGATGCACGGCAAGCTTGGCGGCACCGGCAAATTGGTGATTCTGCCGGTCGATCAGGGCTTCGAACACGGCCCGGCGCGCAGCTTCTCGGTCAACCCGGCGGCGTATGACCCGCATTATCACTGGCAGCTCGCGGTCGACGCCGGGCTGTCGGCGTTCGCTGCACCGCTCGGCATGATCGAGGCGGGCGCGCAGACCTTCGCCGGTCAGGTGCCGACGATCCTCAAGGTCAACAGCTCGAACAGCTGGGCGCAGGGCGCCAACCAGGCGGTGACCGGTTCGGTCGAGGACGCGGTGCGGCTCGGCTGCGCGGCGATCGGCTTCACCATCTATCCGGGGTCGGACGACCTGTTCGAGATGCTCGGCCAGATCCGCGAAATGTCGGCCGAGGCCAAGTCGGTCGGCATCGCCACGGTAATCTGGTCGTATCCGCGCGGCGGCGTGCTGCCCAAGTCGGGCGAGCTCGCGCTCGACGTCGGCGCCTATGCCGCGCACATGGCGGCGCTGCTCGGTGCGCACATCATCAAGGTCAAGCTGCCGAGCGATCATATCGAGCAGAAGGAGGCCAAGCCGATGTACGAGGGCACCGACTGGTCGAACCAGGCGGACCGCGTGAAGCATGTCGTCCAGGCGAGCTTTGCCGGGCGACGCGTGGTGGTCTTCTCGGGCGGCGCGGCGAAGGGCGCCGACGCGGTCTATCAGGACGCGCGCGACATTCGCGACGGCGGCGGCAACGGTTCGATCATCGGTCGCAACACCTTCCAGCGTCCGCGCGAAGAGGCGCTCGAGATGCTCGCCAAGATCATCGCGATCTACCAGAACGCGGAATAAGCCGTGGAATTCGCCTATCATCGGAGTTTGGCTCCGATGATAGGCGTTCTGCTCGGCATCGCGATCGTCGAGATGCTGGTGGTGCATCTCGTCGTCGTCGCCTGGCTCGGCTGGTGGGCGGCGCTGATCGCGGGCGTGATCGATGCGTCGCTGGTGATCGCGCTGATCGGCCTGATCCGATCGTTCCGGCGTCTGCCGGTCACGCTGGTCGATGGCGTGCTGACGATGCGCGCCGGGTCGCTGAAGACCGTGACGATCCCCGTCGCGCACATCGCCGGATTGCGTGCCAGCTGGGATGCCGCGGCGCTCAAGGAGCGCGGTGTCCTCAACCTCGCGCTGGCGAGCTGGCCGAGCGTTGTCGTCGATCTCGATCCGCCGATCATGCTCCGCCGCGGCCGCCAGCTCAACGCGGTCGCGCACAAGCTCGATGATCCGGTGGCTTTCCATGCCGCGATCGCGGCGCTATCGCCGCGCGATGGACATTGAAGACGTACGCGGCGAAGACCCGCTCGGCCCGCTCGACCCCAATTTCGCGGCGCGCTTCACGCGCGATATCCGCCGGCCGCCGTGCCAACTTTATCTCGTCTCGCCGCTCGACGTCACCGGCGGCTTTGCCGATCGGTTGAGGCGCGCACTCGACGCGGGGCCGGTCGCGGCGTTCCAGTTCCGCGTCAAGGATGTCGACCAGCATGTCGCGGCCGCGCTTGCCGATCCGCTGCAGCGGATCTGCGCCGATGCCGACGTCGCCTTCATCGTCAACGACAGCATCGCGCTCGCAAAGCGGCTCGGCGCCGATGGCGTGCATCTCGGGCAGGGCGATGGCGATCCGCGCGAGGCGCGCGCCGAGCTCGGGCCAACGGCGCAGATCGGCGTGACCTGTCACGACAGCCGTCACCTCGCGATGGAAGCAGGCGAGGCGGGGGCGGATTATGTCGCGTTCGGCGCTTTCTATCCGACGACGACCAAGACGACCGAGCATGTCGCCGATCCGGTACTGCTGAGCTGGTGGACGACGGTGTTCGAAATCCCCTGTGTGGCGATAGGCGGAATCACGCCGGCCAACACGCCGCCGCTCGTTGCGGCGGGCGCGGACTTCGTCGCGGTGTCGAATGCGGTGTGGGGCGGGGACGAGGCGGCGGCGATTCAGGCCTTCGCAGCGGTGCTCGCCGGCTAGAGAATAGCGCCGATTCGTGTTATGTTGGCGGTATGGCCAAGCTGTCTCCGATCGAGTCCGAATTCGCCACCACCGAGGAGGCCGAGGCGTACGACGTCTGGTTTCGCGCGAAGGTGCAGGAAGCGCTGGATTCGACGCGGCCTAAGATCGCTCATGACGAAGCGATGCGGCGGGTGCGCGGAACGATAGCCGAGTCGAAGCGTGCTGCCGGTCGTCTGGACCGCTGAAGCGCTCGACTCGCTGGACCAGATTGCGGCGTTCATCGCCGCGCGCAACCCGCTCGCCGCGGATCACCTTCAATCGCTGTTCGAGCAGGCCGCGGAGAGGCTGCCGCTCCATCCCTACATGTATCGGTCCGGCCGGGTGAGTGGGACGCGCGAAGCGGTCGTGCACCCAAACTATATCCTGGTCTATCGAGTGAGCGAGACCGCAATCGACATTCTTGCCGTCCTGCACACCCGGCAAGACTATCCCTGATCTACCAGTGCCGGACGCGCCCGGTATCCACATGCACGAAGCCGTCGCGCGGATAGTAACCGACACCGCCGCCGCCGAGCGCGAGCGCGGCGCCGTGGAGCCGGTCGAGCCGCACGCCGGCGACCTTGATGTCGGTCGCCTTGCCCAGCATGTGCTGGCTCTGGCTCGCGACGCCGGTGTGCGAACCGCCCCGGGC
Source organism: Parasphingomonas frigoris (assembly GCF_036663815.1). Taxonomy (NCBI): domain Bacteria; kingdom Pseudomonadati; phylum Pseudomonadota; class Alphaproteobacteria; order Sphingomonadales; family Sphingomonadaceae; genus Parasphingomonas; species Parasphingomonas frigoris. The sequence continues at coordinate 205,569 of NZ_JAXOJQ010000001.1, forward strand.
GCGGAGCGAGGCGTTGGTGGCGGGCGATCGGTAGCCCGAGATCAGGTCGATCTTGGTGCGGCCGCTCAATTCCAATTTGTCCCGCAGCCGCACGAGCAGGGCGAGCAGCCGGCGGTCCATCGCGGTCGCCTGGCCGGTGCGCCAGTCGCGCAGGCCGTGGTTGAGCTCGGCCAGTCCCTGCGGCACGAACGATCCGTTGCGCGCGAACATCGCATCGACGCTTTCGCCGGTGTGGACGTTGCGGATCGCGAGGCGCCATTCGGTGCCGACGGCGACCGCGGGAAGCGGGAAGGCGAGCGCTGCGCCGCCGGCAAAAACGCCGCCGATCAGCGCGCGGCGCGACAGTTTCATTTCGGTGGCGCCCGTTTCACCGGACACAAGCGTGTCGTCCATCGTTGTCTGCATACGTTGGAATGTAGGAAGTCGATGTTATGCGTAAAATGGTTTCAGGCTCAGCCTGTCTGGCGATTGCCTCCATTGGTCTGATCGCCGCCGCCGCTCCGGGAACCAAATCCGCGACGCCTGCAAAGCCTGCCAAGACCGCCACGCTCGACGCTTCGACGCTCCACGTTCAGGTGATCCTCGATCATCTCGGCTTCTCGCCCGGCGTGCTCGACGGGCGGCAGGGCAAGTCGCTCGCCGCAGCGCTCAAGGGCTTCCAAGAGACGCGCGGCCTGAAGGAAAGCGGGGAAATGGACCCGGCGACGTTGCGCGCGCTCTATCCCAGCCGCGCCTGGCGCCCGACGGTGACGATCGCGCTGACCCCCGAGATGCTCGCTGGCCCGTACGTCAATCCGCTGCCGAAGGACCCCGCGCTGCAGGCCAAGCTGCCGGCGCTCGGCTATCGCAACGCGATGGAGAAGCTCGGCGAGATGTTCCACACCACGCCCGCGGTGCTGATGGAGCTGAACAGCCCCGAGACGCGGCTCAAGGCCGGCACGAAGATCGTCGTGCCCAACGCGATCGCGGCCGCGACCGCCTACAATCCGAAATTGCCCGAGGCGTGGCGCCAGACGCTTGCCTCGCTCAACATCGACTCGACCCAGCCGGCGGGCGCCAAGATCGTCGTCGACAAGTCGGATCAGGTGCTGCGCGTGCTCGACAAGGACGGCAAGCTCGTCGCGCAGTTCATGGCGACGATGGGCAGCGAGCATGATCCGCTGCCGATCGGCACGTGGAAGATCAACGGCCCGTCGTACAACCCGCCGTTCCATTACAATCCCAAGCTGTTCTGGGACGCGAAGGGCAGCGCCAAGGCCGCCTTGCTGCCGCCGGGGCCGAACGGTCCGGTCGGCGTGGTGTGGCTCGATCTCTCCAAGGAGCATTACGGCATCCACGGTACCCCGTCGCCCGAGACGATCGGTCGCGCCGAAAGCCATGGCTGCATCCGCCTGACCAACTGGGACGCGGCGCGGTTGTCGATGATGGTCAAGCCGGGCACGCCGGCCGTTTTCCAGGAGTGACGGCTTGAGCCGCGTCGCGCGTTTCGTGCTGATCTCGCTGGCGGTGATGGCGGCAGCGTGGATCGCGCTGCTGGTCATGTTGCCGGATGCGGCGCGTCGCGTTGGCAGCCGACCCGCGCCGGCGCCGGAAGCGGCGCCGGTCCCGCGCCCCACTGGCGGCAGCGCGCTGCTGTCGCTCCCGATCGCCGGACTTCGGCGGCAGGACGTCCGCGAGTCGTGGGGCGATCCGCGCGACAATGGGCTGCGCGAGCATCACGGCACCGATCTGGCGGCACTCGCCAACACGCCCGTCGTCGCGGCGGCGCCGGGCACGGTCGAGAAATTGTGGACCAGCGCGGCGGGCGGCACGACGGTCTACGTCCGGTCGCCGGCGCGCACGTGGAGCTATTATTACGCGCATCTCAGTGGCTATGCGCCCGGGCTGCACGAAGGGCAGGCGATCCGGACGGGCGACGTGCTGGGCTATGTCGGCGATACCGGCAACGCCGGGGCGGGCAATTTCCATCTGCATTTCGGTCTCACTCGCACCACGCCGGAGCAGCATTGGTACGAAGGGGTAGACGTCGATCCCTACCCCTATCTTGCCGGAAAGCCCTTGCCCGGCTAAGGCGCACGTCCGCGCGGTTCGCTGCGCGCTTGGCTCTTTCCAACTACAGGCTCCCCCATGAAGATCAACGCGGTCGAAATTCGTCCCGGCAATATCCTGGAATATGAAGGCGGTATCTGGAAGACCGTCAAGATCCAGCACACCCAGCCGGGCAAGGGCGGGGCCTATATGCAGGTCGAGATGAAGAACCTCATCGACGGCCGCAAGACCAATGTCCGCTTCCGCTCGGCCGAAAGCGTCGAGAAGGTCCGGATGGACACGGTCGACTTCCAGTATCTGTTCCGCGAGGGCGACACGCTGACCTTCATGGACAAGATCAATTACGAGCAGATCACGCTCGATGCGGGCATCCTCGGCGATGCCGCCGCCTTCCTGCAGGACGGCATGGATGTGGTGATGGAGTTGTGGGACGAGCGTCCGATCTCGGTCCAGCTGCCCGACACGATCGAGGCGACGATCGTCGAGGCCGACGCCGTGGTGAAGGGGCAGACCGCCTCGTCGTCGTACAAGCCTGCGATCCTCGAGAATGGCGTGCGCGTGATGGTACCGCCGCATATCGGTGCGGGCACGCGGATCGTCGTCGACGTGTACGAGCAGACCTACGTCCGCCGCGCGGACTGATCCTTCGCTTCTTAGCCCTCTCCCGCTTGCGGGAGAGGGTTGGGTGAGGGGCTTCTTCTTCATCGACGCTCCAGACGAAGAAGGCCCTCACCGACTACGACTAGGCCCGCCCGAAGAGGGCGGGCCAAGTCTCCGTAGCCTCTCCCGCATGCGGGAGAGGGCAAGAGTCTCTATCGAGTATAGCCAATGCCCTCCCATTCCGGCCTCATGACGATCATCGACCGCGCCGTCCGCAAGGCCGGTCCGCGGCTTCGTCGCGATTTCAACGAAGTCCAGCAGCTCCAGGTCAGCCGCAAGGGCCCGGCCGACTTCGTGTCGATCGCCGACCAGCGCGCCGAGCAGACGATCTATGAGGAACTGTCGCGCGCCCGCCCCGATTGGGGTTTCCTGATGGAGGAGCGCGGCGAAGTCGCCGGCGACCCCAACAAGCCGCGCTTCATCGTCGATCCGCTCGATGGCACGACCAACTTCCTCCACGGCATCCCGCATTTCGCGATCTCGATCGGCGTCGAGGAGCCGCTGCCCAACGGCAAGCGCGAGATCACCTCGGCGATGGTCTATCAGCCGATCACCGACGAAGCCTTCTGGGCCGAGAAGGGCCGTGGCGCCTGGGTGCAGGAGCAGCGGTTGCGCGTCTCGGCCCGCCGCGACCTCGCCGACTCGCTGATCGCGACGGGTATTCCCTTCCTCGGTCATGGCAATTTCACCGAGTGGAGCCGCATCTTCGGTGCGATCGCGCCCGAAGTCGCTGGCATCCGCCGGATGGGCTCGGCTGCGCTCGATCTCGCGTGGGTCGCTGCGGGGCGGTACGACGGCTATTGGGAAAGCGGCCTCAAGCCGTGGGACGTCGCGGCGGGCATGCTGCTGGTCAAGGAAGCTGGCGGCTTCGTCAGCGATTTCCGTGGCAGCGACCAGATGGTGCAGCGCAGCGAAATCCTCGCGGCGAACGATGCGCTGCAGTCGCGGTTGCACAAGCTGCTGGCGAACGCGCTGCGGTAACCGGAAAAAAGCCCCTCTCCTGAAGGGGAGGGGCATAGACTATCGGCTGCCTCGCCCGTCGGTCAGGCCATGCGCGGCGCGGTAGCGGTCGACGGCGATCAGCAGTCCCGCAATCTCGGCCGCAGCGAAGCCTTCGTCCCGCTCCGCCCCGGTCTTCGCCTTGAGGCGATATTTCCACACCGCGACCCGGCCCGGCACATAGCGCGCCGCCAGCGCGCGCAGCAGCGCCTCGTCGACCGGGAAGGCGACGGTTTCGAGAAACGCGCACCCGGCATAGGCTCGGCACGGGCCGCGGTAGCGCCCGATCCGGATGAGCGGCACCGCCACTGGCCCGGCGGGCGTCTCGTAATTCACGATCTCGAACCTCGCGCGGCGCGGCTGGGTGTAGTGCACCATATGATAGACCTGGAAATGGGTGTCGCCGGTCGCCTTGTCGACGAACGCCCGGAAGAAGCCGTCGTCGTTCACCATGCCGAGCAGGCCGTCATGCTGTTGCCAGCCGTGCATCGTGGAAATCGTCGCCATCGTCTCGAGCGCGTCGTCCTTGACCTCGGCGGTGGTAGCGAACTGGTCGGGCGTCATCGCGAAAAGCTGCCGCGCCTGGCGGGGGAGGGGGTCTGCGGGGATCGGCGCGGATGCCGCGACCGACGCCAGAAATGCCAGCCCAAACACGATATGCCGCGCGCGCATTGCCATTCCCCCGCTGTTCGTCCCCGCTAAGAGTTTGAAGCATAGGGGTTACAGGTCAAGCGCCGCGCATCGCCGGGCTTGTTGCGATTCATTCTCACGCCTCAAAGCCTTGCCCGCCTCGGGGCATCGTCCTAAAGCCCCGGGCATCCGTTCGCACATGCGAGAAGCACCTTGGTCGACCTGTCGCAATATCTCCCGATTCTGCTGTTCCTGGGCGTAGCCCTGGTGCTGTCGAGCGCCTTCGTGTTCCTGCCGATCCTGGCTGCACGCTTCACCGGGGCGCACAAGCCCACGGCCGAGAAGCTCAGCGAATATGAGTGCGGTTTCCCCGCATTCGAGGATCCGCGCAGCCAGTTCGACGTGCGCTTCTACCTCGTCGCCATCCTGTTCATCATCTTCGATCTGGAAGCGGCGTTTCTCTATCCCTGGGCCGTATCGGTCTTCAAACTCGGCTGGGTCGCCTGGGGCTCGATGATGCTGTTCATCGTCGAACTCGCGCTCGGCCTCGTCTATGCATGGAAGAAGGGAGCGCTCGAATGGGAGTAGCACCAAGCCTGCCCGGTCACTCGGGCCCCGTCGAACTGTTGCGTGATGCCGGGCCGAACCCGATCGTGCAGCCCGATCACGCGTTCTTCAACGATCTCAACGGCGAGCTCGGCGACAAGGGTTTCCTCGTCACCTCGACCGAGGACCTGTTCCACTGGGCGCGCACCGGCTCGCTGTGGTGGATGACCTTTGGTCTGGCGTGCTGCGCGGTCGAGATGATCCACGTCAACATGCCGCGCTACGATCTCGAGCGCTTCGGCGCCGCGCCGCGCGCGTCGCCGCGCCAGTCGGACGTGATGATCGTCGCGGGCACGCTGTGCAACAAGATGGCCCCGGCGCTGCGCAAGGTCTACGACCAGATGTCGGAGCCGAAATACGTCATCTCGATGGGCTCGTGCGCCAATGGCGGCGGCTATTATCACTATAGCTACAGCGTCGTGCGGGGTTGCGACCGGATCGTTCCGGTCGATATCTACGTGCCGGGCTGCCCGCCGACCGCCGAAGCTTTGCTCTACGGCATCATGCAGCTCCAGCGGAAGATCCGCCGCGTCGGGACGATTGAACGGTGAGGGCGCCTGCACCTGCCTATGTCGCCAATGACGGCGTGATCGACGCGGCTTCGGCCGCGCTCGGTGGCCGTCTGCTGCACTCGCTCGACGCCGTCGGCGAAGTCGCGCTGCACGTCGATCGCGCCTCGCTGGTCGAGACGATGGTCGCGCTGCGCGATACGCCCGGCCTCGAATATCAGCAGCTGATGGAGATCGCTGGCGTCGACTATCCCGATCGCGGGGTCGACCGCTTCGAAGTCGTCTATTGCCTGCTCTCGCTGACGCGCAACCATCGCATCCGCGTGCATGTGCAGACCGATGACGAGAAGCCGGTACCGTCGGTTACGGGCATCTGGCCGGTCGCGGGTTGGCTCGAGCGCGAAGTGTACGACATGTATGGCGTGCTCTTCTCGGGCAATGCCGATCTGCGGCGCATCCTGACCGATTACGGCTTCCGCGGTCATCCACAGCGCAAGGACTTCCCGCTGAGCGGCTATGTCGAGCTGCGCTATTCGGAAGAAGCCAAGCGCGTCGTGTACGAGCCCGTCCAGCTCGCGCAGGATTTCCGCACGTTTGACTTCATGAGCCCATGGGAAGGTGCCGAATACGTCCTCCCGGGCGACGAGAAGGCAAAGCTGCCCGAAGAGAAGGGTGCTCCGACGCCACTCAAGGCCGACGAGATCGTCAAGGCCGACGCCAACGTGTCGGCAAAGGCCGCGCCGAGCGACCCGAAGACGACCGAGAGCACCGCGCAATCGGGCGCCGGCAAGCCCGGTCCGGGTGCCGGCGAGAAGCCCGCCGATCCCGACGTCGTTCCCTCCCCCAAGGGGCAGAACCAGTGACAGAGTATCTCGACCAGCTCGAAAAGCGTTTCGACGGCGAAGACCCCGAGGTCGGCGACGTCGAGATCCAGAACTACACGATCAACTTCGGTCCGCAGCATCCGGCCGCGCACGGCGTGTTGCGCCTGGTGATGGAGCTCGACGGCGAGATCATCGAGCGGGTCGATCCGCACGTCGGCCTGCTGCACCGCGGCACCGAGAAGCTGATCGAATACAAGACCTACATGCAGGCGCTGCCGTATTTCGACCGGCTCGATTACTGCTCGCCGCTGTGCATGGAGCATAGCTATGTGCTCGCGGTCGAGAAGCTGCTCGATCTCGAAGTGCCGCTGCGCGCGCAGTACCTCCGCGTGCTGTTCGCCGAGCTGACGCGCATCTCGAACCACATGCTCAACCTCGGGTCGCACGTCATGGACGTTGGCGCGATGACGCCGAACCTGTGGCTGTTCGAGATCCGCGAAGATTGCATGAACTTCTTCGAGCGCGTCTCGGGCGCACGCATGCACAGCGCCTATTTCCGTCCGGGCGGCGTCCATCAGGATGCGCCGCTCAAGCTGCTGACCGACATCGCCGACTGGCTCGACACGCGCCTGCCGCGGCTGTTCGAAGACGCGATTTCGCTCGTCGCCGACAACCGCATCTTCAAGCAGCGCAACGTCGACATCGCCACGGTCAGCCGCGACGATGCGATCAAGTGGGGCTTCTCGGGCCCGATGATCCGCGGCTCGGGTATCGCCTGGGATCTGCGCAAGTCGCAGCCCTACGATGTGTACGACCGGATGGACTTCGACGTGCCGGTCGGCACGCGCGGCGATTGCTATGACCGGTTCATGGTGCGCGTCGAGGAAGTCCGCCAGTCGGCGCGGATCATGAAGCAGTGCCTCAACGAGATGCCCGAAGGGCCGATCGCGTCGCTCGACCGCAAGGTCGTGCCGCCCAAGCGCGCCGAGATGAAGCGCTCGATGGAAGCGCTGATCCACCACTTCAAGCTCTACACCGAGGGCTTCCACGTGCCGGCCGGCGACGTCTATGTCGCGACCGAAAGCCCCAAGGGCGAGTTCGGCGTGTATCTCGTCGCCGACGGCACCAACAAGCCGTACCGCTGCAAGATCCGCCCGACGGCCTTCTCGCACCTGCAGGCGATGGACTTCATGTCGAAGGGCCACATGCTTGCGGACACCACCGCGATCCTGGGGGCGATGGATATCGTGTTCGGCGAGTGCGACCGGTGACCGGCAAGCTCGAGACCGCGCATCGCATGATCGCGCTGTACAATGCGCAGGATGCCGACGGCTATGTCGAGCTGATGACCGACGCCGCGTGCGAGGCGACCTATCGCGGCGCCGTCGTCCGCGAAGGGCGTGAAGGCGTGCGTTCGGGGCTCAAGGCGATGTTCGCGCAGTTCCCGCACAACCATGCCGGGATCCTGTCGTCCTACGTGCTCGGCGACACCGTCGTCCTGCACGAGAATGTTTCGCGCGCACCCGGCGGCGAAGCGTTCGAAGTCATGTCCATCTATTCGTTCGTCGGCGACAAAGTCGACCGCGTGGAGTTCATCCGCTAATGGCCGAAGCGCCCAAAATTCCTGACGAGGCCGAGACCCGCGCGCGCTGGGGCGCGTTCGCCTGGACCGAAGAGAATCAGAAGAAAGCGAACGAGATCCTCGGCCGCTATCCCAAGGGTCGCGAGCAATCGGCGTCGCTGCCGCTGCTCGATCTCGCGCAGCGCCAGGTCGGCGCCGAGACGCAGACGCAAGGGTGGCTGCCGGTTCCGGTGATCGAGTTCGTCGCGCGCCAGATCGGCGTGCCGTACATGCGCGTCTATGAAGTCGTCAGCTTCTACACGATGTTCAACATGGCGCCGGTCGGCCGCTATCACGTCCAGGTTTGCGGCACGACGCCGTGCCTGCTCGGCGGCAGCGACGACGTGCTGTCGGCATGCAAGAACAAGGGTCTGATCAAGGGCCGCACGACGCCCGACGGCATGTTCACGCTGACCGAGGTCGAGTGCCTGGGGGCGTGCGCCAACGCTCCGATGGTCCAGATCAACGACGATAATTTCGAAGACCTCGATTACGACAAGACCACCGCGATCCTCGAGGCGCTCGCCACGGGCGGGACGGTGACGCCTGGCTCGCAGACCGGGCGTCGCGACAGCTGCGCCGCGGGTGGCCCGACCAACCTCGTCGCGATGGTCGACGAGAATCACGATTATCGCGGGGAGTGGGGCTGATGCTCGCCGATAAGGATCGCATTTTCACCAACGTCTACGGCTTCCAGCCGTGGAACCTCGACGCCGCGATCAAGCGCGGTGACTGGGACGACACCAAGGGCCTGATGGCGCGCGGTCAGGATGCGCTGATCGATGCGGTCAAGGCGTCGGGCCTGCGCGGTCGTGGCGGCGCTGGCTTCCCGACCGGCACCAAATGGTCGTTCATGCCCAAGGAGCCGAAGGCGGATCGCCCGAACTTCCTGGTGATCAACGCCGACGAGTCCGAGCCGGGTTCGTGCAAGGATCGCGAGATCATCCGGCATGATCCGCACAAGCTGATCGAGGGCGCGCTGATCGCGGGTTTCGCGATGCGCGCGCGCGCGGCGTACATCTACATTCGCGGCGAATATATCCGCGAGGCCGAAGTGCTCTTCGCGGCGATCGCCGAGGCGTATGACAAGGGTCTGATCGGCAAGAACGCTTGCGGGTCGGGCTATGATTTCGACGTGTTCTGCCATCGCGGCGCTGGCGCCTATATCTGCGGCGAAGAGACCGCGATGCTCGAGAGCCTCGAGGGCAAGAAGGGCCAGCCGCGCCTGAAGCCGCCGTTCCCGGCAGGGGCGGGGCTCTATGGCTGCCCGACGACGGTCAACAACGTCGAGTCGATCGCGGTCGTCCCGACGATCCTGCGCCGTAGCCCCGAGTGGTTCGCCAGCTTCGGCGCCGAGAACAACCGCGGCACCAAGCTGTTCCAGATCAGCGGCCATGTGAACAAGCCGTGCGTGGTCGAAGAGGCGATGTCGATCACCTTCCGCGAACTGATCGAGACGCATTGCGGCGGCATTCGCGGCGGGTGGGACAACCTCCTCGCGGTCATCCCCGGCGGCTCCTCGGTGCCGCTCGTTCCGGCGGCCGAGATCATGGACTGCCCGATGGACTTCGACGGCCTCAAGAAGGTCGGCTCGGGGCTCGGCACCGCGGCGATCATCGTGATGGACAAGTCGACCGACATCGTCCGCGCAATCTCGCGGCTGTCCTATTTCTACAAGCATGAGAGCTGCGGCCAGTGCACGCCGTGCCGCGAGGGCACCGGCTGGATGTGGCGCGTGATGGAGCGGATGCGCACCGGCGACGCCGACATCTCCGAGATCGACACGCTGTACCAGGTGACCAAGCAGGTCGAAGGCCACACGATCTGCGCGCTCGGCGATGCCGCGGCCTGGCCGATCCAGGGCCTGATCAAGCACTTCCGCCCAGAAATGGAGCGGCGGATTACGGAAAAGCGCGGTGGTGGTCTCTCGCCGATGATGGAAGCGGCTGAATAATGCCTATTGTCAAAGTCGATGGCGTCGAAGTCGAAGTGCCCGCTGGTGCCACCGTGCTCCAGGCGTGCGAGATCGCCGGCAAGGAAATTCCGCGCTTCTGTTATCACGAGCGCCTGAGCATCGCCGGCAATTGCCGGATGTGCCTGGTCGAGGTGAAGCCTGGCCCTCCCAAGCCGCAGGCGTCGTGCGCGCTGCCGGCGGCGGACAAGCAGGAGATCTTCACCAACTCGCCGATGGTCAAGCAGGCGCGCGAAGGGGTGATGGAGTTCCTCCTCATCAACCACCCGCTCGATTGCCCGATCTGCGATCAGGGTGGCGAATGCGACCTGCAGGACCAGAGCCTCGCTTATGGCCGCGGCCACTCGCGCTATGACGAGAACAAGCGCGCGGTCACCGAGAAATATATGGGCCCGATCGTCAAGACGGTGATGACGCGCTGCATCCAGTGCACGCGCTGCATCCGTTTTGCCGAGGAAGTCGCCGGCGTCGAGGAAATCGGCGCGATCGGTCGCGGCGAGGACATGCAGATCGTGTCGTACCTCGAAGGCGCGGTCACGAGCGAGCTTTCGGGCAACGTCGTCGATCTCTGCCCGGTCGGTGCGCTGACCTCGAAGCCCTACGCTTTCGAGGCGCGTCCGTGGGAATTGAAGAAAACGCTGACGATCGACGTGATGGACGCGGTCGGCACCAACATCCGGCTCGACAGCCGCGGTCGCCAGGTGCTGCGCGCCGTGCCGCGGATCAACGAGGACGTGAACGAGGAGTGGGCGAGCGACAAGACTCGCCACGCCGTCGACGGCCTGGTGCGCAAGCGCCTCGACACGCCGTACATCCGCAAGGACGGGCGCCTGACCAAGGCGACGTGGGACGAAGCGTTCGCTGCCATCGCGGCGGTCGATGCGGGTTCGAGCGTTGCTGCGGTCGCGGGTGACCTGGTCGATGCCGAGACGATGTATGCCGCCAAGGCGCTGCTCGCGAGCATGGGGTCGACCTTGCTCGAAGGCCGCCAGACCGGCATGGATTACGACACGTCGAGCCTCGCCGCGGTTAATTTCAACACGACGATCGCCGGCACCGAAAAGGCCGACGTGATCCTGCTCGTCGGCAGCAACCTGCGCTGGGAAGCGCCGCTGGTGAACACGCGGATCCGCAAGGCGATCAAGAAGGGCGCCAAGGTCTTCGCGATCGGGCCGGAAACCGAGCTGACCTACAAGGTCGAGTGGCTCGGCGCCGATCTGGCGCTGCTCGGCAACCTGCCGGAAGCCGTCACCGAGGCGTTCGCTTCGGCCGAGCGTCCGATGGTGATCGTCGGCGGGGCAGGGCTCAAGGCGCTCGGCGCAGCACTCGCGCTGGTTTCGCCGCTTGGCCTCCTCAAGGATGCGTGGAACGGCTTCAACGTCGTCCATATGGCGGCGAGCCGGATGGGCGGATTGATGCTCGGATTCGCGCAGAAGGGCGGCATCGCCGATCTCGTCGCGGCCGCGCCTAAGCTCGCTTTCTTCCTCGGCGCCGACGAAGTCGATTTCAGCAAGTTCGCTGGCAGCTTCAAGGTCTATGTCGGCCATCATGGCGACAAGGGTGCGGCGGCTGCCGACGTGATCCTGCCGGGCGCGAGCTATGCCGAGAAGTCGGGCACCTACGTCAACCTCGAAGGTCGCGTGCAGCGCGGAGAGCGGGCAGTGTTCCCACCGGGCGACGCGCGTGACGACTGGACGATCCTGCGGGCGCTCTCGGCGGTGCTCGGCAAGACGCTGCCGTTCGACACGATCGAGGAACTGCGCGCGAACATGGCGAGCGATACGCCTGCTTTGGCGACGCTCGGCCTCGCCAGCTTCGACTGGGCACCGCCCGCGCTCGACGCGAGCGTGACCGGCGAGATCACCGGCTATCCGATCCAGGACTTCTACTTGACCAACGCCATCTGCCGCGCGAGCCCGACGATGCAGCGCTGCTCGTCCGAACTCGTCCACGGTGTCGACTTTGCGGAGGCGGCGGAATGACCTCCTTCTTCACCTATCGCTTCGGCTGGGACTATGGCTGGGCGTGGTTCGCCGCCACGCTGATGGACATCCTGCTCGTCGCGCTGCCGCTGATGCTGTCGGTCGCGATGATCATCTATGCCGATCGCAAGATCTGGGCGTCGATGGCGCTGCGCCGCGGCCCCAACGTCGTCGGGCCGTTCGGCCTGCTCCAGTCGTTCGCCGACGGTCTGAAGGTGTTCCTGCAGGAAACCATCATCCCGTCCGCGTCGAACAAGGTGCTTTTCCTGCTCGCGCCGATCATCACCTTCACGGTGGCGTTGATCGTTTGGGCGGTGGTGCCGTTCGATGCGCGCGCCGCGATCGCCGACATCAACGTCGGTCTGCTCTACGTGCTCGCGGCGTCGTCGCTCGGCGTGTACGGCATCATCCTCGCCGGCTGGTCGTCCAACTCGAAATATCCGTTCTACTCGGCGATCCGCGCCGCAGCGCAGATGGTGTCGTATGAAGTCGCGATCGGCTTCGTGCTGATCTCGATCGTGCTGTGGACCGGCAGCTTCAACCTGACGAACATCGTCCAGGCGCAGAAGGGCATGGGCTTCGGCCTGATCAACGGCTTCTTCATCAACCCGTTGCTGTTCCCGATGGCGGTGGTGTTCTTCATCTCGTCGCTCGCCGAGACGCAGCGCGCACCGTTCGATCTGACCGAGGCGGAGAGCGAGCTCGTTGCCGGCTATCAGACCGAATATTCGTCGATGTCGTTCGCGCTCTACTGGCTCGGCGAATATGCCAACGTCATCCTGATGTGCACGCTCAACGCGACGCTGTTCTGGGGTGGCTACCTGCCGCCGCTCGACATCCCGATCCTGTACATGGTGCCGGGGATCATCTGGCTCTTCATCAAGATGCTGGTGTTCTTCTTCCTGTTCAGCTGGGTGAAGGCGACCGTGCCGCGCTATCGCTACGACCAGCTGATGCGGCTGGGCTGGAAGATCTTCCTGCCTTTGTCGCTGTTCTGGGTGTTCCTCGTCTCGGGTGTGCTGATGCTCACCCGCGTCGGCACCGAGTGCGCGCCGCAGGACCGGGTCTATTCCAAGCAATATCTCTATGACGACGGTCGTCAGCGCTATCCCACCGATGGCGTGTGCCAGGCCGCGTCCGCGAACCAGACGGAGAAGCGCTCGTGAACATCGGGCAGATCATCAAGTCGTACACGCTCTGGGAATTTCTCAAGGCGCACACGCTGACCTTGAAATATTTCTTCAAGGCCAAGGCGACGATCAACTATCCGTTCGAGAAGAACCCGATCTCGCCGCGCTTCCGCGGTGAGCATGTGCTGCGGCGCTATCCGAACGGCGAGGAACGCTGCATCGCGTGCAAGCTGTGCGAGGCCGTATGCCCGGCGCAGGCGATCACGATCGAGGCCGAACCGCGCGACGACGGCAGCCGCCGCACGACGCGCTACGACATCGACATGACCAAGTGCATCTTCTGCGGCCTGTGCCAGGAAGCCTGCCCGGTCGACGCCGTCGTCGAAGGCCCGAACTTCGAATATGCGACCGAAACGCGCGAAGAGCTGATCTATGACAAGGCGAAACTGCTCGCGAACGGCGACCGCTGGGAAAGCGCCATCGCGGCGAACCTTGCCGCCGATGCACCGTACCGTTAAGCGCCACGCGACTTAGAGGGGCCCACTGATTCCGTGATCCAAGCAATCGCCTTTTACCTGTTCGCGTTCATGGTCATCGCGTCCGCCGCGCTGACCATCACCGCGCGCAATCCGGTGCACGCCGTGCTGTGGCTGATCCTGGCCTTCTTCAACGCCGCAGGGCTGATGGTGCTGGTCGGCGCCGAGTTCATCGCGATGCTGCTCGTCATCGTGTATGTCGGCGCGGTCGCGGTGCTGTTCCTGTTCGTCGTGATGATGCTCAACATCGACTTTGCCGAGCTGCGCGCTGGTTTTGCCAAATATGCGGCGATCGGCGCGGTGTTCGCGGTCGGCCTCGCGGCCGAGATCATGGTTGCGTTCGGCGCTTGGAGCGCCGGCAAGATCGAGCTCGCGCGCCGTGCCGCGCCGACGCCCGACACTGTGCCCAACATCGAGGCGCTCGGGATGCTGCTCTACACGCGCTACCTGTTCGTGTTCGAAGGCGCGGGGCTCGTGCTGCTCGTCGCGATGATCGGCGCGATCGTGCTGACGCACCGCGAGCGCAAGGGTGCGCGCGCGCAGAATGTCAGCCGCCAGAACGCACGGCGTCCGCAGGATGCCACGCGCAACACCCAACCTACCGTCGGCAAGGGAATTGAGCTGTGATTGGTCTCGGCCATTATCTCGTGGTCGGCGCGATCCTGTTCGCGCTCGGCGTGCTCGGCATCATCGCCAACCGCAAGAACCTCATCGTCATGCTGATGGCGGTCGAGTTGATCCTGCTCGCGGTGAACCTCAACTTCGTCGCCTTCTCGGGGTATCTCCACGATCTCGTCGGCCAGGTGTTCGCGATGTTCGTGCTGACCGTCGCGGCGGGTGAGGCCGCGATCGGGCTCGCCATTCTCGTCATCTATTTCCGTAGCCGCGGGACGATCTCGGTCGACGACGCCAACCGGATGCAGGGGTAAATTTCGTGATCCTCTTCATCGTCTTCCTGCCGCTGCTCGCGGCGATCGTCGCGGGCTTCGCGAACAAGAGCTTCGGCGCGATCTTGCCGAAGGTCGTGACGACCGGTGCGCTGTTCGCGTCGTGCGCTTTGAGCTGGCCGATCTTCATCCATTACCTCGGTGGTGGCGAAGCGACGGTCACGCCGGTGCTCGACTGGATCCATTCGGGCGATATGCGGATCGACTGGTCGCTGCGCGTCGACGCGCTGACCGCGGTGATGCTCGTCGTCATCACGTCGGTGTCGGCGCTCGTCCATCTGTATAGCTGGGGCTATATGGAGGAAGATCCCGACCAGCCGCGCTTCTTCGCCTATCTGTCGCTGTTCACCTTCGCGATGCTGATGCTCGTGACCGCCGACAACCTCGTCCAGATGTTCTTTGGCTGGGAAGGCGTGGGTCTCGCATCCTACCTCCTGATTGGTTTCTGGTTCCGCAAGCCCAGCGCCAACGCTGCCGCGATCAAGGCGTTCGTCGTCAACCGCGTCGGCGATCTCGGCTTCATGCTCGGCATCTTCGGCACCTATCTGGTGTTCAACACCGTCTCGATCCCCGAGATCCTGCGGCTCGCGCCGGGGATGGCCGGATCGACGATCGGCTTCTTCGGTGGCCGCTTCGATACGATGACGGTGCTGTGCCTGCTGCTGTTCGTCGGCGCGATGGGCAAGTCGGCGCAGCTCGGGCTCCACACCTGGTTGCCCGACGCGATGGAAGGCCCGACCCCTGTGTCGGCGCTGATCCACGCGGCGACGATGGTCACCGCTGGCGTGTTCATGGTGTGCCGCCTGTCGCCGATGTTCGAGACCTCGCCTTTCGCGCTGACCGTGGTGATGACGGTGGGTGCCGCGACCTGCCTGTTCGCGGCGACCGTCGGGCTGGTGCAGACCGACATCAAGCGCGTGATCGCCTATTCGACCTGCTCGCAGCTCGGCTACATGTTCTTCGCCGCTGGCTGTGGTGCGTATGGCGCCGCGATGTTCCACCTCTTCACGCACGCTTTCTTCAAGGCCTTGCTGTTCCTCGGCGCCGGTTCGGTGATCCACTCGATGCATCACGAGCAGGACATGCGCTATTATGGCGGCCTGCGGAAATCGATCCCGATCACCTTCTGGGGCATGATGATGGGGACGCTGGCGATCACCGGCGTCGGCATCCCCGCCGTGTTCGGCAACCCGCTCGCGATCGGTTTCGCCGGCTTCCATTCGAAGGATGCGATCATCGAGGCGGCGTGGGCTTCGGGCCAGCATGGCGCATCGATCGTCGGGATCATCGTCGCGCTGCTGACGAGCTTCTACTCGTGGCGCCTGATGTTCCTGACCTTCTGGGGCAAGCCGCGCTGGGAGCAGTCCGAGCATATCCAGCACGCGATCCACGACGCGCATGGCCACGGCCATGACGCCGTGCATGCTGGCCATGACGATCATGGCACGACGGCAGCGCATGCCCACCACGGCGAAGCCGCCGAGGAAGGGCAGGGCAGCGAGCCGCATGATCACGGCCACGACCATGGGCATGTCGTCCAGGCGCATCCGGTGTTCACGACGCATGGCGACGGCACGGGCGGCTATCATCCGCACGAGAGCCCGTTCCCGATCCTGCTGCCGCTGATCATCCTGTCGATCGGTGCGATTGCGGCGGGCTTCGTGTTCCACGGCTATTTCATCGAGCCGACCGCGGGCGAGGAATATTGGCACGGCGCGATCGCGTTCCGCGAGCATCTGATGCACGCGATGCACGAGGTGCCGCTGGGTGTGAAACTGTCGGCGTCGATCGCGATGCTGACCGGGTTGCTCGGTGCCTACATCTTCTACATCCGCTCGCCGCACGCGCCGCGGAAGCTCGCCGAGACCTATGCTCCGGTCTACGACTTCCTGCTCAACAAATGGTATTTCGACGAGCTGTACAATCTGCTGTTCGTCAAACCCGCTTTCGCCATCGGCCGCTTCTTCTGGCACCGGGGTGACGAGAAGACGATCGACCGGCTCGGCCCCAACGGCTCGGCCTGGGTCGTGTCGCAAGGCTCGCGCGTCGCCGGAAAGCTGCAAACTGGATATGTCTACACTTATGCCTTTGTCATGCTGCTCGGTCTGACCGGCGCCGTCACCTGGGCGATCACGCGATGAGCGCGCGCCTCTTTTTCGTCGCCCCGGCGCAGGCCGGGGCCGGCCAGCCGAATGGGGCTGACGCCGGACACACCAACGTAGCGACCCCGGCCTTCGCCGGGGTGACGGGGATACAATGACCGGCTTCCCCATCCTCTCCGTGATGCTCGCCATCCCCGCGCTTGCGGCGGTCGCGTGCCTCTTCGTCAGTGCACAGGGCGCACGCTGGATCGCGCTGATCGCGACGCTGATCGATTTCGTGCTCGGGATCGTGCTGTGGTCGACCTTCGACATCGGCGGGGCGCAGTGGCAGTTCGTCGAGAATGCCGTCAGCCTCGGCGTGTTCAGCTGGAAGCTCGGCCTCGACGGCTTCGCGCTGCTGCTGGTCATGCTCAGCGTCTTCCTGATGCCGATCTGCATCGGCGCGAGCTGGGTCGCGATCGAGAAGCGCGTCCAGGAATATATGGCGGCGTTCCTGATCACCGAAGTGCTGATGATCGGCACCTTCGCGGCGCAGGACCTGTTCCTGTTCTACATCTTCTTCGAAGCCGGCCTGATCCCGATGTACCTGATCATCGGCATCTGGGGCGGTGCGAACCGGATCTACGCGTCGTACAAATTCTTCCTCTACACGCTGCTCGGCTCGCTGCTGATGCTCGTGGCGATGCTGTGGATGGTGAATTTCGCCGGCACCTCGGACATCCCGACGCTGCTCAACACCGATTTCCCGGTGCAGGTGCAGACCTGGTTGTGGCTCGCCTTCTTCGCCTCGTTCGCGGTGAAGATGCCGATGTGGCCGTTCCACACATGGCTTCCCGACGCGCACGTGCAGGCGCCGACCGCAGGGTCGGTGATCCTGGCGGGCGTGCTGCTGAAGCTCGGCGGATACGGCTTCCTGCGCTTCTCGTTGCCGATGTTCCCCGAGGCCTCGGCACAGCTGACCTGGCTGATCCTAGCGCTGTCGGCGGTGGCGGTGATCTACACCTCGCTCGTCGCGTTGGTGCAGTCCGACATGAAGAAGCTGATCGCTTATTCGTCGGTCGCGCATATGGCGATCGTGACGATCGGCCTGTTCGCCTTCAATCGGCAGGGCATCGAGGGCGCGATGATCGTCATGCTGTCGCATGGCCTCGTCTCGGCGGCTTTGTTCCTGTGCGTCGGCGTGATCTACGACCGGCTCCATACCCGCGAGATCTCGCGCTATGGCGGTCTGGCGATCAACATGCCGCGTTATGCGCTGCTGTTCCTGTTCTTCACGATGGCCTCGATCGGCCTGCCGGGGACCAGCGGCTTCGTCGGCGAGTTCCTCTCGCTCGCCGGGACCTATCGCGTCTCCACCACTGCAACCTTGCTCTGCACGACGGGCATCATCCTGGGTGCCGCTTACATGCTCTACCTCTACCGCCGTGTCGTTTTCGGCGAGATCGTTCATGACGACGTCCGTGCGATGAAGGACATCAGCCTGCGCGAGATGGCATTGCTCGCACCGATCGCTGCGGTCGCTCTGTGGATGGGCGTCTATCCCGAGAGCTTCCTCGCCCCGATGCGCAGCGATGTCGCGACGCTCGAGGCACGGATCGCACGCGCGACGCCCAAGGGTGACTCGCTGCCGACGCCGGGCAAGTCTCCGGCCACGCCCGCGGCCCATGCGGAGGCACGGCCATGAACGCTTCGCTGTTGATGACGCTGCCCGAGCTTGTGCTCGCGGCAGGGGCGATCGCTTTGATGCTGGTGTCCGCCTGGGGCGGGCAGGGCTCGACCCGGCTGGTGTCCTGGGCCTCGGTTGCGGTGCTGATCGGCGCCGGGCTGGCGTTGCTCGGGCCGGCGTCCAAGGGTGGCGCCGCCTTCGAAGGGCTGTACCGCGCCGATGCCTTTGCGGCTTACGCCAAGGTGCTGATCTATGTCGCCTCGGCGGTTGCGATCCTGATCGCGCCGCGCTTCTTCGCGCAGGGTCGCGGTGACGATCTCCGTCCCGAATATCCGGTGCTGATCCTGCTGTCGGCAGCGGGCATGGGCATGATGGTGTCGGCGGGCGATCTGCTGACGCTCTATGTCGGTCTCGAACTGCAGAGCCTTGCGGCGTACGTGCTGGCAAGCTTCATGCGGCGCGATACGCGTTCGGCGGAAGCGGGCCTCAAATATTTCGTGCTCGGCGCACTGGCGAGCGGCATCCTGCTCTACGGTATCAGCCTTGTGTACGGTTTCAGCGGCACGACGCTCTTCTCGTCGATCGCGACGGCCTATGGCGCAGGCCATTCGCTCGGGCTGACCTTCGGCTTGGTGTTCGTGTTCGCAGGCCTCGCCTTCAAGATGAGCGCAGTGCCGTTCCACATGTGGACCCCCGACGTGTATGAAGGCGCGCCGACCCCGGTGACGACCTTCTTCGCCTCGGCGCCGAAGGTCGCGGCGGTCGCGCTCGCGGTGCGCGTCGCGATCGAGGCGATGGGTCCGGCGACCGACCAGTGGCGCCAGATCGTGATCTTCGCGTCGCTCGCGTCGATCATCTTCGGGGCGGTCGCGGCGATCGGTCAGACCAACGTCAAGCGGCTGCTGGCTTACTCGTCGATCAACAATGTCGGCTTCCTGCTCGTCGGCCTTGCCGCCGGTACGCAGGAGGGCGTCGCGTCGGTGCTGTTCTACCTCACCGTCTATGTCGTCATGACGCTCGGCAGCTTTGTCGTCGTCCTGCAGATGAAAGATGCCGAGGGCCAGCCGGTCGAGACGCTGGCGAGCCTGGCGGGCCTGTCGCGCTCGCGGCCGGGTCTGGCGCTGGCGATGGCGATCTTCATGTTCTCGCTCGCGGGCATTCCGCCGTTGCTCGGCTTCAACGCCAAGCTGGCGGTGTTCACCGCGGCGGTGAATGCGGGGCTCTATCCGCTCGCTGTGGTCGGCTTCGTCGCCTCGGTGATCGGCGCCTATTACTACCTGCGCGTCATCAAGGTTATGTACTTCGACGATCCGGCCGAGGCCTATTCGGGCCGTGCGACCCCGGTCGAGAGCGCGGTGATCGCGGTGTCGGCGGTGTTCGTGTCGCCGATCGGCTGGCTCCTGCTCGCACCGCTCGGCGTGGCGACGATGTTCGCGGCGAAAGCGCTGTTCTGACGGCGATGATCCGTACCGTCGCCGAGACGGGGTCTACCAACGCCGATATGCTCCTCCTCGCCGCCTCGGGCGCCGAGGAAGGGCTTTGGCTTCGGGCCGAGCGGCAGAGTGGCGGGCGTGGACGGCAGGGGCGGGTGTGGGCCTCGCCGGTCGGGAATTTCTACGGATCGACCGTGGTGCGGGTGCGCGCTGGGGATCCGGCGGCTGCTACGCTGGCTTTGGTTGCTGCAATTGCCTTGGAAGAGGTGGTTCGCGTCTATCTGAAGGAGACCGTCGCCCCGGCGAAGGCTGGGGCCGCTGCCTTGGAACGGGCGCCGGCCGGTGCGCGCGATACTCCAGCGGCCCCGGCCTCCGCCGCGGCGACGATGTGGATCAAGTGGCCCAACGATCTTCTCCTCGGCGGGGCTAAGCTTTCCGGCATCCTGCTCGAACGCGCAGGCGATGCGGTGATCGTCGGGATCGGCGTCAACCTCGCGCATCACCCTGACGACACCGATCGGCTCGCCACCAGCCTCGCCAAACACGGCACGACACCCGACCCAACCGACTTCGCCGAAACGCTCGCCGAAGCGTTCGCCCGCTGGCTCGCCATCTGGCGCGGGCAGGGCCTTGCCCCGATCCGCACACGCTGGCTCGAGCGCTCGCACCCGGTCGGTACCGCGCTCACCGCGCGGCTGCCCGACGGGCAGGCGATCGACGGACTGTTCGGCGGGCTCGACGGCGATGGGGCGCTCATCCTGCGCTTGGCGGACGGCGGCAGCCGTGTCATTCACGCCGGCGACGTGTTTCTGATCTAGCGTCCCATCCGTTCGTATAAGGCCACCCCCCATGCTGCTCGCGATCGATGCCGGCAACACCAACATCGTCTTCGCGCTCGTCGAGGACAAAGCCATCAAGGCGCGCTGGCGCATCGCCACCGACCCGCGCCGGACCGCCGACGAATATGCCGTCTGGCTGCACCAGTTGCTCAACCTCGAAGGCTATGACCGCGCGGCGGTAAACGGCGTGATCATCGCCACTGTCGTCCCGCGCGCGCTCCACAACCTCCAGACGCTCGCGCGGAAATATTTCAACACCGAGCCGCTCGTCGCGGGCGAACCGTCGGTCGAATGGGGCATGGCGCTCGACGTGCTCGAGCCCAAGAGCGTCGGCGCCGATCGCGCGGTGACGATGATCGCGGCGCACGCGCTCCACCCCGGCGACCTGATCGTGATCGACTTCGGCACCGCGACGACGCTCGACGTGGTCGATTACACCGGCGCCTACAAAGGCGGGATCATCGCGCCGGGCATCAACCTGTCGCTCGACGCGCTGGTCACCGCCGCCGCCAAGCTGCCGCGCATCGCGATCGAGGCGCCGGCAACGCCCAGCGTGATCGGCCGGGACACCGTCAGCCAGATGCAGATCGGCATCTTCTGGGGCTATGTCGCGATGATCGAGGGGCTCGTCGCGCGGATGAAGGCCGAGGTCGGGCGCCCGATCAAGGTCGTCGCGACCGGCGGCCTCGCCATCCTGTTCGAACAGCATACCGCGATGTTCGACGTGGTCGAACCCGACCTGACAATTCAGGGGCTGGCGATTCTGTGGGATCGCGCCCATATAGGAGCTTAGAGTCAGCGAGTGTGCGCCGTGTTCCGGAGCCCCGCTTCCCCAAACTCTTACGAAATTCCGCGCTTGACCGCGCAAACCTGAAGGCACGCGCTTGGCGCGGCCGAAATGAAAGTACCGATTCTACGTGACGAAACCAAAGAACGAGCTTCTCTTCCTGGCCCTTGGCGGGTCGGGCGAAATCGGCATGAACGTCAATCTCTACGGCTGCGAAGGCAAGTGGCTGATGGTCGATTGCGGCATCACCTTTGCCGATCCGCAATATCCCGGCATCGACGTGATCCTGCCCGACCTGCAGTTCATCGAGGAACGCCTCGACGATCTGGTCGGCATCGTGCTGACGCACGGCCATGAGGATCACATCGGCGCGCTGCCGTATCTCGCCGAGGATCTCGGCGTGCCGCTGTACGCGACGCCGTTCACGGCTGGCCTGATCCGCGGCAAGCTCGAGGAAGAGGGCAACGCCAACCGCGTCAAGCTGCGCGTGATCCAGCCCAACGCGCCGTTCGACCTCGGGCCGTTCGGCGTTACCTTCGTGCCGATGTCGCACTCGATCCCCGAGGCGAGTGCGCTGCTGATCGACACGCCTTACGGCCGGATCTTCCACACCGGCGACTGGAAGCTCGATGCGGCGCCCGTCATCGGCCATCCGTCGAGCCCGGCCGAACTCGCTGCGATCGGCGAGGAAGGCATCCTCGCATTGGTCTGCGACTCGACCAACATCTTCAACAACGAGGCTTCGGGCTCGGAGAGCGACGTGTTCTCGGGGCTGATGGACGTGATCAGCAAGGCCAAGGGCCGCGTGATGGTCACCTCGTTCGCGTCGAACGCCGCGCGCCTGCACACGCTCGGCAAGGTCGCGATCGAGACGGGCCGTTCGCTCTGCGTCCAGGGTCGCTCGCTCGACCGAATCCTCAAGGTCGCGCGTGCGACGGGCTATCTCAAGGACTTCCCCGAGACGGTCGACGCCGAGGCCGCGATGCGGCTGCCGCGCGACAAGGTGCTCGTCGTCGCGACGGGCGGGCAGGGCGAGGAGCGCGCTGCGCTCGCCCGCGTCGCCAACGGCCAGCATCCGATCGCGCTCGCGACCGGTGACACCGTCGTCTTCTCGTCGAAGCAGATCCCCGGCAACGAAGTCGCGATCGGTCGCATCCAGAACCAGCTGGCGGCCAAGGGCGTGATCATGATCACCGACCGCCAGGCGCATGTCCATGTGTCGGGCCATCCAGGTCGCCCCGAGTTGCTCCAGATGTACCGCTGGATGAAGCCCGAGATCCTGATGCCGGTGCACGGCGAGATGCGCCATCTGATGGAGCATGCGCGCTTCGGCCTGTCCGAGAGCGTGCCGCGCGCGCTGGTGCAGACCAATGGCGACATCGTGCGGCTCGCGCCGGGCGCGCCGACCAAGATCGGCAATGCGCCGGTCGGCCGGCTCGTGCTCGACGGCGACGTGATCCTGCCGGGTGACGGCCAGACGATCAACGAGCGTCGCAAGCTTGCGCTCAACGGGCAGATTTCGGTTGCGGTCGCGATCGGGTCGCGCGGGCTGATCGGCACGCCGCAAGTGCGCATCCAGGGTATCCCGGTCGAGGAGGATCGCGAGCCGTTCCTCGAAGAGACCGTCAGCGCGGTGATCGCGGCGACCAAGCAGGGCGGGCGCGACCGCGACAAGCTGCGCGAGCAGATCCGCCTCGCCACGCGCAAGGTCGCGACGCGCTGGACCGGCAAGAAGCCGAATGTGGATGTGTTGCTGATCGAGGCATAATTTCCCACCGTCACCCCGGCCTCGTGCCGGGGCCCACCGTGCCACATATCCTGCGGCCCTTGGTCCTGGATTGACGGTGGACCTCGGCACAAGGCCGGGGTGACGGTGGAGCTAGATAGGAAACGACGATGCGGTGGACTTCGGCGCTGGCGATCTACTTCCTGTTCTGGGCCTTCTCGGTCTTCTTCGTGCTGCCGTTCGGCGTGAAGACCAGCGACGAGGCGGGGGTCGAGCGTGTCCCCGGCCAGGCCGAGAGCGCGCCGCATGAATTCCACCCCGGGCGCATCGCCAAGCGCGTCACGATCGTCGCGACGATCCTGTGGGCGCTCTACATGCTCAACTTCCATTACGGCTGGCTGACGCCGCAGATGCTCGACGTGTTCGGGACGTGGGACGGCGTCGAGTAAGCGCGGCGGCCGGCGGCGCTAAGCACCGCCGACCCCACTCGCTGAGCCCTCGTCGTCTGCCGGCTTGCTCTGCAGCTGGACGTAATTCTCCATCCCCATCCGTGCGATCATCTCGAACTGGCGCTCGAGCGTGTCGACATGCTCTTCCTCGCTGTCGAGGATGCGGCGGAACAGGTCGCGGCTGACATAGTCGCGCACCTTCTCGCTATGCTCGATCGCGTCGCGCAGCAGCGGCAGCGCTTCCATCTCGAGCGCGAGGTCGGCCTTGAGCACTTCCTCGACCGTCTCTCCGATGCGCAGGCGACCGAGCATCTGGAAGTTGGGCAGGCCATCGAGGAACAGGATGCGCTCGGCCAGCCAGTCGGCGTGCTTCATCTCGTCGATCGATTCTTCGCGCTCGAACTTGGCGAGGCGGCGCACGCCCCAATGATCGTAGAGGCGGTAGTGCAGCCAATATTGGTTGATCGCGGTCAGCTCGTTCTTGAGCGCCTCGTTCAGATATTCGATGACTTTGAGGTCGCCCTGCATGTTCTATCTCCGCTTGCGGAGACCCGAATAGGCCAAAAGCGGGAAAGTGAATAGCTGGAAAGTGGCGGAAATCCGCGGGTTGGAACGGTTGCGACTGCTACGCAGCCGCGCGTTCGGCATCGATGATCGCGCGCGCGAAGGGCACGCACTGGCCGCATTTGGGCTGGCAGCCAAGCGCGCGATAGGCCTGGCACGCCGTGGTCGACCCTTGGCGGGCAGCGTCGCGAACGTCGCGCTCGCGGATAGCATTGCAGATGCAGACGACCATGTGCGGCTCCCTTGCTCGCACAGGATCTAGCGCTACTGCGACTGACTCGCAAGGTCTATTGCGTGTCAGTCGCAAAAACTTCGGTCAGGCGATGACGGCGGTATCGCCCATCAGCTTCGGGAAGAAGCCTTCGTGCGCGGTGCGCAGGGCATCAAGCGTCACGACATGATCGTCGTCGGGCAGTTCGAAGATCAGCCGACCGGCGATGGTGCGGCCGATTCGCTCGATTTCGACCCCGGCGGCGTCGGCGGCGGTCAGCGTTTCGAGCAGCAGGTGATCGGCGATCGTCGCGACGTAGAGGCCCTGGTCCTCGCCGAACAGCGAGCATGCCACGCCGCACGGCAGCGGCGCGTGGAGCATCGCGCCGACATTGCCGGCAAGCGCCATCTCGGCGATCGTCACCGCAACGCCGCCGTCGGACACGTCATGCACCGCGGTCAGCGCGCCGGTGGCGATGTGGGCGCGGACGAATTCGCCGTTGCGGCGCTCGGCGTCGAGATCGACCGGCGGGGGCGGGCCTTCCTCGCGGCCATGGACTTCGCGCAGCCACAGCGACTGGCCGAGATGCCCGCGGCGGTCGCCGATCAGGACGATGACGTCGCCGGTGCCCTTGAAGGCGATCGTCGCCGACTTGGACCAGTCGGCGAGCAGGCCGACGCCGCCGATCGCGGGGGTCGGCAGGATCGCCGAGCCGCCGCCGGTCGCCTTGCTCTCATTGTAGAGCGAGACGTTGCCCGAGACGATCGGGAAGTCGAGCGCGCGGCACGCCTCGCTCATGCCGTCGAGGCAGCCGGTGATCTGCGCCATGATCTCTGGGCGCTGCGGGTTGGCGAAGTTAAGGCAGTTGGTAACCGCGAGCGGCGTCGCGCCCACCGCGGAGAGGTTCCGATAGCATTCGGCGATCGCCTGTTTGCCGCCCTCATACGGATCGGCATAGCAATAGCGCGGGGTGCAGTCGGTGCTCATCGCGAGCCCCTTTTGCGTGCCGTGGACACGGACCACCGCGGCGTCGCCGCCGGGGCGCTGGACGGTGTCGGCGCCGACCTGGGTGTCATACTGCTCCCAGATCCAGCGCCGCGAGGCGATATCAGGCGAGGCCATCAGCTTGAGCAGGTCGGCGGCGATGTCGCTCGCCTCTGGCGTGGCGCCGAGCGGGGGTACCTTGGCCCAGGCCTGATACTCTTCCTTGCTCGCGGCGGGGCGGTCGTACAGCGGGGCCTCGTCGGCGAGCGGGGCGAGCGGGATGTCGCAGACGGTCTCGCCGTTGAACTTCAGCACCATGTGGCCGGTCTCGGTGACCTTGCCGATCACCGCGAAATCGAGCTCCCACTTCTTGAAGATCGCCTCGGCGAAATCCTCGCGGCCGGGCTTCAACACCATCAGCATGCGCTCCTGGCTCTCGCTCAGCATCATCTCGTACGGCGTCATGCCGGTCTCGCGTTGCGGCACGGCGTTCATGTCGAGTTCGATGCCGACGCCGCCCTTCGACGCCATCTCGACCGCCGAGGAAGTGAGCCCGGCGGCGCCCATGTCCTGGATCGCGACGATCGCGTCCGACGCCATCAGTTCGAGGCACGCCTCGATCAGCAGCTTTTCGGTGAAGGGGTCGCCGACCTGGACGGTCGGGCGCTTCGATTCCGAATCCTCGCCGAAATCGGCCGAGGCCATCGTCGCGCCGTGGATGCCGTCGCGGCCGGTCTTGGAACCGACATAGACGATCGAATTGCCGATGCCGGACGCGGCCGAGTAGAAGATCTTGTCCTGCTGCGCGATGCCGACGGTCATCGCGTTGACGAGGATGTTGCCGTCATAGGCCGGGTGGAAATTGACCTCGCCACCGACCGTCGGAACGCCGACGCAATTGCCGTAGCCGCCGATGCCGTGGACGACGCCCGCGATCAGGTGGCGCATCTTGGGATGGTCGGGCCGGCCGAAGCGCAGCGCGTTGAGGTTGGCGATCGGGCGGGCGCCCATCGTGAAGACGTCGCGCAGGATGCCGCCGACGCCGGTCGCCGCACCCTGGTAGGGCTCGATGTAGGACGGGTGGTTGTGGCTCTCCATCTTGAAGATCGCCGCCTGGCCGTCGCCGATGTCGATCACGCCGGCATTCTCGCCGGGGCCGCAGATGACCTGCGGGCCGGTGGTGGGGAGCTTCTTCAGGTGGATGCGTGAGGATTTGTACGAACAATGCTCGGACCACATCACCGAGAAGATGCCGAGCTCGGTGATGTTGGGCTCACGCCCCATCGCGACGAGCACGCGCTCATATTCTTCGGCGGAAAGCCCGTGCTGGGCGACGATCTCGGGGGTGATGTCGGTCATGCCTGTGCCTTTAGCGACGCCGTGCGGGTCCGTCACCCTCACTATACGCGGCCCGCCGAAATCCGGCGCGGGCGCGGATCGCTGCATCGGGTCTCCGGAGGTCGGAGATCCGTTCGCATGCTGTTTTCGCTTCGACCCGATCGACGTCGAACAGCGGACGGCGCGCCAAAGCGAGGGTTGCTGCGTGTCAGCCGAACATGCGTCGATCGGCACCGAGCTGAAGCGCGAGGGTCTGCCGGATCTCGTTGCGCTTTTCGCGGATCATGCCGGGGATCAAGAACGCGTCGATCAGCAGCCAGACAAATCCGATCAGGAAGAAATAGGAAAGAATCTGCAAAATCGCCGTCCCCGGGCGGCCAAGATAGAAGCGGTGGGCACTGACGAACCATAGAAACAGCCAGAAAAGATAGGCGACGCCCGTGCTGGGGCCATCATTCGTCACACGCTGTTCGATCAGCGTCAGTCCCGCCGTGCTGAGTCCCAAGTTCTTGCCCCCTAAAGATGTCCCGGGAGCATAGCGGTGCCTATGGTTCGGAACAGGAAAATCTGTAGCTTCGATTGCGCCCGGTGTGCGGCGCGAACGTCCTGCTCGATCAACGCGATCGACCCGGCAGGCCTGCGATAAAGCGCTCGACATCGGCCGCGCTGCGGTCGGGGCGTTCCTCCATCACGAGATGGCCGGTCGCGGGGTAGAGGATCAGCGTGCTGCCGGGGATGTGGGCGTGGAGCCAGTGCGCCGATGCGACGGGGATCATCAGGTCGTCTGCGCCCCACAGGATCAGCACCGGCATCTTCAGCGCGGCGAGATCGGCCGGGCTGGCCACGTCGGGCGCGAGCGCGAAGCGGTCGATCGTCGCGAGGCGATTGCCGGGGTAGCGCAGCAATTCCCAATAGCGGTCGATCATCGCCGCATCGACCAGCTGCGGATTGGCGAACGCGCTCGGAAGACTGTCGGCGATCAGGCTGCGCGGGGTGATCGCGGCCGCGATCGATCGGAGCACCGGCATGCGCGCGATTCGGAAGGCGAGCGGCGGGCTCGTGTTGCCGGGCTCGGGCTGGCCGACCGAATCGATCAGCACGAGCGCGCGGACGTGCTCCGGATGGGCGAGAGCATAATGCCACGCGACTCCGCCGCCCATCGAATTGCCCGCAAGAACGACGCTGTCGAGTCCGAGCTGTGCGCGGATGCGCTCGACGATCGCGACGAAGGCGGCGGGGCTGTAATCCTGGGTCGGGCTGGCGCCGGTCAGCCCGTGGCCTGGCAAGTCCATGCGGATGATCCGGTAGCGCCCGCCGAGCCGTTCCGCCCACGGTTCCCACGTGTGCAGCGACGCGTTCGACCCGTGGATCAGCAGCAGGACCGGCGCATCGCGCGGCCCGGTATCGCGCAGATGCACCGTCAGCCCGCCGCCGAGATCGACGAATTTCGAGGTCGGCCCGCCATATTTCGCGCGCATCGCTGCGGGATCGGTGTCGGGGGTGCGGAAATAAAGGAAGGCAACGAACAAAGCGGCGAGGATGCTGCCTGCAATCGCCCCGAAGATCCGCCAGCGCATCGCTTCCCCCCCGTTATGCCCGCGCTGCGACCGACGCTGCGCGCGCCGTATCATCGCTGGTTCGCGTGGGATAACAAGGGGGTTGCCGTCAATCAGTCGGCCGTGCGCGCGAGCCACTCCTCGAGCCACTTGATCGTGTAATCCCCCGCCTGGAACTCGGGATCCTCGATCAGCGCCTGGTGCAGCGGGATCGTCGTGGTCGGGCCGTCGATCACGAACTCTTCGAGCGCGCGGCGCAGGCGGCGGATCGCCCCGGCGCGGGTGGTGCCGTAGACGATCAGCTTGGCGATCATCGAATCGTAATAAGGCGGAACGCGGTAGCCGGCGTAGAGCCCGCTATCGACGCGGACGTTCATGCCGCCCGGCGCGTGGAACTGCTTGATGAGCCCCGGGGACGGCGCGAAGGTGCGCGGGTCCTCGGCGTTGATGCGGCATTCGATCGCATGGCCGCGGAACTGGACGTCTTCCTGGCGCAGCGTCAGGCCGTGGCCCTCGGCGATGCGGATCTGTTCGCGCACCAGGTCGAGCCCGGTGATCGCCTCGGTGACGGGATGCTCGACCTGCAGGCGCGTGTTCATTTCGATGAAATAGAACTCGCCATTTTCCCACAGGAATTCGATCGTGCCGGCGCCGCGATAGCCCATGTCGGCCATCGCCTTGGCACAGACGCCGCCCATCCGGGCGCGGTCTTCCTCGCCGAGCACGGGGGAGGGGGCCTCTTCGAGCACCTTCTGGTGGCGGCGCTGGAGCGAGCAGTCGCGCTCGCCCAAGTGGATCGCATTGCCTTCGCCGTCGCCGAACACCTGGAATTCGATGTGGCGCGGGTTGCCGAGATATTTCTCGAGATAGACCGTCGCATCGCCGAACGCGGCCTTCGCCTCGCTGCCGGCCTGCTGCATCAGCGTCTCGAGCTGGTCCTCGGAGGTGCAAACCTTCATCCCGCGACCACCGCCGCCGGACGCGGCCTTGATGATCACCGGATAGCCTGCCTGCGCGGCGATTTCCTTGGCCTCGGCGAGATCGCTGATCGGCCCGGGCGAGCCGGGGACGAGCGGCAGGCCGAGCGCGCCGGCGGTGCGCTTGGCCTCGATCTTGTCGCCCATCGTGCGGATATGCTCGGGCTTGGGACCGACGAAGATGATGTCGTGCGCTTCGACGATCTCGGCGAACTTGGCATTCTCCGAGAGGAAGCCATAGCCCGGGTGGATCGCATCGGCGCCCGAGATTTCGGCGGCCGAGATGATGTTGGGGATGTTGAGATAGCTCTCGGTCGCAGACGGCGGCCCGATGCAGATCGCCTGGTCGGCGAGTCGCACGTGCATCGCGTCGGCGTCGGCGGTCGAATGCACCGCGACGGTCTGGATGCCCATTTCGTGGCAGGCGCGGTGAATGCGCAGCGCAATCTCGCCGCGATTGGCGATCAGGAGTTTCTTGATCTCGGCCACGTGCTTACTCGACCACCACGAGCGGCTGGTCGAATTCGACCGGCTGGCCGCTCGTCACCAGCACCGCGGTGACGCAGCCCGCGCTCGGCGCGAGGATCGGGTTCATCACCTTCATCGCCTCGACGATCAGCAGCGTGTCGCCGGCCGCGACCGTGTCACCGACGCTGACGAACGGCTTCGCCTCGGGGTTGGGCGAGAGATAGGCGGTGCCGACCATCGGCGACTTGACGGCATTGAATGCCGCCGCCGGCGAGGCGACGATCTCGGCCGGTGCGGCCGCCGACGGCGCGGCGGCGGCAGGCGCGGGCGCATAGTGCACCGCACCGGCGACGGCCGCGGCCTTGCGCGCGATGCGGATCTTGCGACCGCCATCCTCGACTTCGATTTCGGTCAGCTGCGTGTCATCGAGCAACTGGGCAAGCTGGCGCACGAGATCGACGTCGATCCGCATTGCGTCTGTCTGTGTATCTTCGGCCATGCGACCTTTGTCTCCCTTATTGGCGACGCTCCTGTCAGAGACGCGCGGCGGCTTCAAGAGCCAGCAGATAGGAAAGCGCGCCGAAACCCGCGATCGTTCCGCGCGCGGCCTGCCCGACCAAGCTTCTGTGGCGGAAGGCTTCGCGCGTGTGCGGATTGGACAGATGTACTTCGATCACCGGCGTGCGGATCGCCTTGATCGCATCGTGCAGCGCGATCGAGCTGTGGGTGAAGGCGCCGGCGTTGAGCAGTACGGCCTTCGCCGGAAGCGCCTGCGCCTCGTGCAGCCAATCGACCAGATGGCCCTCGTGGTTCGACTGGCGCAGGTCGATAGAAAGGCCGAGCTCGCGCGAGCGGTCCTCGAGCTGGCCGGCGATGTCGTCGAGCGTGTCGTGCCCGTAGATCTGGGGCTCGCGCGTGCCGAGCAGATTGAGGTTGGGGCCGTTGAGGACGAAGATCGTTTCGGGCATCGCGTATCGCTTCCGGCTGCTGTGGACGGTTGAATGCTGGCAGGCCTCGGCCTAGGGGAACGGCACCACATAGCCCGTTCGCCCCGCGCTTGTCGAAGGGCTGTTCTTCCGCTGCGCGGACTCGGGAGAACAGGGCTGCGACATGCTCCGCCCGAACGGAAGTTGGACAATCGTGCAAGCCCATACCGATGGAACCGTCAGCATCCAGGTCAATGGCGAGCATCGCCGCGTACGCTCGGGGCTCAGCCTCGCCGAGCTGGCGCAGGATCTCGGACTGATGCCCGAAAAGGTCGCGATCGAGCGCAATCTGGAAGTCGTGCCGCGTTCGACGCTCGCCGAGGTGCTGGTCGAGGATGGCGACGAGCTCGAGATCGTGCACTTCGTCGGCGGCGGGGATCACGTGCCCGCGATCGGCACCGACAGCTGGACCGTTGCGGGCCGCACCTTCCGCTCGCGCCTCATCGTCGGCACCGGCAAGTATAAGGATTTCGCGCAGAACGCCGCCGCGCTCGAAGCGTCGGGGGCCGAGATCGTTACGGTTGCGGTACGACGCGTCAACGTGTCGGATCGCAACGCGCCGATGCTGACCGACTTCATCGATCCCAAGAAGGTCACCTACCTGCCCAACACGGCGGGCTGCTTCGATGCCGAATCGGCGATCCGCACGCTGCGCCTGGCGCGCGAGGCGGGCGGCTGGGATCTGGTGAAGCTCGAGGTGCTGGGCGAGGCGCGGACGCTCTACCCCGACATGGTCGAGACGCTGCGCGCGACCGAGATCCTGGCGAAGGAAGGCTTCCTGCCGATGGTCTATTGCGTCGACGATCCGATCGCGGCGAAGCGGCTCGAGGATGTCGGCGCGGTGGCGATCATGCCGCTGGGCGCGCCGATCGGATCGGGACTGGGCATCCAGAATCGCGTGACGATCAGGCTGATCGTCGAGGGTGCGAAGGTGCCGGTGCTGGTCGATGCCGGGGTCGGCACGGCGTCGGAAGCGGCGCAGGCGATGGAGCTCGGTTGCGACGGCGTGCTGATGAATACCGCGATTGCGGAGGCAAAGGACCCGGTGATGATGGCGGCGGCGATGAAGGCCGGGGTCGAGGCGGGGCGGCTCGCCTATCTCGCCGGGCGGATGGGGCGGCGGATGTATGCCGATCCGTCGAGCCCGCTGGCGGGTCTCATTTAGCCGATCCGGCCACAGAATGACACATAAGTCATGGAACCAGTGTGCGACCGATCCGTTTTATTACCAGGTGCAACGAAGTCGGGTCGCCGACTTCATAGACTGGAAGGATAGTATCATGGGCGAGTTCGTCGATAAGATCAAAGGCAACGTCAATGAAGCCATTGGCAAGGTCAAGCAGCAGAGCGACAATCCCGACACGCAGGCCGAAGGTGCCGCGCAGGAACTGAAGGGCAAGGCCCAGCAGACTGCCGGCAAGGTCAAGGGCGCGCTCGGCGACGATATCTGATCTTCGGATCATTTGCGTAAAGCGTGATGGAAGGCCGCTCCGGTTACGGAGCGGCCTTTTTCATGCGTGCTTTCATGGCGGTCAGCGTCGTCGCGGCGGTGATCGTCTCAACGTCGGTTTTCAGATGAAGCAGGCGGACACCGGTCTCCGCCTGCGCGCGCGCCAGAGCTGGGGCGAACGCCGCGGTCGACTCGATCGTCTCGGCCCAGCAGCCATACGCGCGGGCGAGCGCCGCAAAATCCGGGTTGCGCAGCGCGGTGCCCGAGATGCGGTCGGGATATTCGCGCTCCTGGTGCATGCGGATCGTGCCGTAGGTGCTGTTGTCGATCACCAGCACCAGCATGTCGGCGCCATGCGCGACCGCGGTGGCGAGTTCCTGGCCGTTCATCAGGAAGCAGCCGTCGCCGGCGAGCGCGACGACGGTGCGATCGGGATGGCGCAAGGCGGCGGCGGTGGCGGCCGGGACGCCGTAGCCCATCGCGCCGGCGGTGGGGGCGAGTTGCGTGCCGGGGCCGGCATAGCGCCAGTAGCGGTGCCACCAGCCGCTATAATTGCCCGCGCCGTTGCAGATGATCGCGTCGCCGGGGAGTTGCGCGCGCATTTCGGCGACGCACGCGCCGAGATCGAGCACGACGCTGTCGCGCGGGGCAGGGCTGGACCAGGCGCGATAGTCGGTATGCGCTGCCGCGCCAGCATCGATCGGCGGCAGGTCGATCGTCAGCAGCGCAGCGGCGAAGGACGTCATGTCGGCGCACAGCGCGAGATCGCTGCGATAGCTCTGGTCGAGCGCATTGGGATCGGGATGGACGTGGACCAGCGTCTGCCCGGGATGATCGGGCGTCACCAACGTATAGCCGTCGGTGGTCGCTTCCCCCAGGCGTGGTCCGACGACGAGCAGCAGGTCAGCCTGCCGGATCCGCTCGACCAGCCTGGGGTTGGGGCCATAGCCGAGATTGCCCGCCCAGACCGGCGACTCGTTCGCGATCGCGTCCTGCCGCCGGAACGCCGCGGCGACGGGAACCCCCGACCGCTCGGCCCAGGCAGTGAAATCGCGTGCGGCGGCGGCGGTCCAGCCGGCCCCGCCGACGATCGCGACGGGGCGCTCGGCCTCGCCCAGCATGGCGCCGAGTGCGCAGAGCTGGTTCGGGTCGGCGGCTTGCACGACGCGATCGAGGCGCGGCCGGTCGATCGTCTCGACGGTATCGAGCAGCATGTCTTCGGGTAGTGCGAGGACCACGGGTCCGGGCCGCCCTGACATCGCTACGTTCCACGCGCGCGCGACATATTCGGGTATGCGGCGCGCGTCGTCGATCTTGGCTGCCCATTTGGCGATGGGCGTAAACATCGCGGGAAAATCGATCTCCTGAAACGCCTCGCGGTCCTTCGTCGCGCGATCGACGTCGCCGATGAACAGCACCATCGGCTGCGAATCCTGCATCGCGACATGGACGCCGATCGAGGCGTTGGTCGCACCGGGCCCGCGCGTGACGAAGGCGACGCCGGGCCGCCCGGTGAGCGCGCCGTCGGCGCACGCCATGAAGCCGACCCCGCCTTCCTGCCGACACACGACCAGATCGATCTGCGGCGTGTCGTGGAGCGCGTCGAGCACCGCGAGGAAGCTCTCACCGGGGACGGTGAAGATACGGTCGCAGCCCTGCGCCAGCAGTTGATCGACGAGGATGCGGCCGCCAGTGCGGGGGGTGGGGGAGGTGGTCATCGCCATTTTGTAGCGAGGGCGGGGCGGCTTGGGTAGCTCTGCGGGCCAAAGCGGCTGCCGCCTGAGCCACCCCGATAGCCGTCGCCGGGGACGCAGATCGCGGGCGGCGGCGCCCGTCGAATGTCGAGAAATCTTACAGCTGCGGCACTGCGGGAAAGCTGTTAACTACTTGAATGGTAGGGAAACCGTGCTTTGCACAAACTGGCACGCGCGATGCAACGCGGGTGCCATGCCGAGCGATCATCGCTTCAGCAGGGCGGGCCAGCGCTATAAAGCGCGGCCCGCCCGACCCGGCATCCTCATTTTTCGGTCGAGACGCCCTGTTCCTCGAGCAAGGCGGCGAGTTCGCCGCTCTCGTACATCTCCATCATGATGTCCGAGCCGCCGACGAATTCGCCCTTCACATAAAGCTGCGGGATCGTCGGCCAGTCCGAGAACTGCTTGATGCCCTGGCGCACGCCCTGGTCCTGCAGCACGTCGACGCTTTCGAACTCGGCGCCGAGATGGTTGAGGATCGCGATCGCCCGGCTCGAGAAGCCGCACTGCGGGAAGAGCGGGCTGCCCTTCATGAACAGGACGACGTCGCTCTTCTTGACGAGTTCGGCGATGCGAATCTGGTCGGGATCGGTGCTCATGATGCTTACTCCTGGACTGGGACGGCGGTGGTGAGTTGCAGCGCGTGGAGCACGCCGCCCATCTTGTCGCCGAGCGCGGCATAGACCGCGCGCTGTTGCTTGAGGCGGGGCAGGCCGCGGAAACTCTCCGACACGACGCGCGCCGCCCAATGATTGTTGTCGCCCGCCAGATCGGTCATCTCGACTGTCGCGTCGGGAATCCCTGCAACGATCAGCGACACGATCTCGTCGGCGGCCATCGGCATTATTCGGACCCCATCAGCTGCCGGCGCGCCTCGATCGTCTTTTCCTCGATCGCGCGGCGGATCGCGGGTTCGTCGATCTCGACATTGGCGGCGGTCAGGTCGCTGACCAGCTTGCGGATCACGTCCTCGTCGCCGGCTTCCTCGAAATCGGCCTGGACCACGGCGGTGGCATAGGCGTCCGATTCTTCCTTGGTCAGCTTCATCTGGGTCGCCGCCCATTGCCCGAGCAAGCGATTGCGACGGGCCACGATCCGGAAGGCAACTTCCTCGTCGCGGGCATATTTTGTCTCGAAAGCGCGCTCGCGATCGTCGAAAGTGGTCATGGTCGGTCCCCTTGGGCCTGTCGAATTAGCCGCCTTGAGATAAGCGCGCCGCCGGGCATGCGCAACGCTTGCTGATGCGCGCGAAAAGGAAAGCACCTTTGTGTGCGCCCAAACGCTTGCTTGGCCGTAGCTGAAACGGTCGCGCGCGGTATAGACCAATGGCGGTCGACTTGTGCCGACATCCCCTGCTTTCGAGATCTGGACCCAATAAACCGATGGCCACGTTGCCCGACCGACCAACGCAGCCCGATTTCGCGCACTCCTTGCCCGAGGCGCATCGCACGGTGAAGGTGTGGGAGACGGGCGATGCGCAGCGACCGGGATGGCGCAAGTGGCTGGGCTTTGCCGGGCCGGGGTTCCTGGTGTCGGTCGGCTATATGGACCCCGGAAATTGGGGCACCGATCTCGCCGGCGGAAGCCAGTTCGGCTATGCATTGCTGTGGGTGATCCTCGCATCGAACCTGATGGCGATCTTCCTGCAGATCCTCTGCGCGCGGCTCGGCATCGTCACCGGGCGCGATCTCGCGCAATCGTGCCGCGATTACTATGCCAAGCCCGTTGCCGTCGCCTTGTGGCTGCTGTGCGAGATCGCGATCATCGCCTGTGACCTGGCCGAGGTGGTCGGGTCGGCGGTGGCGCTCAACCTGCTGCTCGGCCTGCCGCTCGTCTGGGGGGTGCTGGTTACCGGGCTCGACGTGCTGTTGCTGCTGCTGCTGATCAACCTGGGCTTTCGCAAGATCGAGGCGGTGGTGATGGTGCTGATCGCGACGATCGCTTTGTGCTTCGTCTATACGATCGTACTGGCGAAGCCCGACTGGAGCGCGGTGGCGCTCGGCGCGGTGACGCCGACGATTCCCAATACCGCCGCGTTGCTGATCGCCCTTGGGATCTTGGGCGCGACCGTGATGCCGCACAATCTCTACCTGCACAGTTCGGTCGTGCAGACGCGCGCGTTCGGCGCGGGCGAGGGGGACGTCCGGGCGGCGTTGCGCTTCAACACGATCGATACCGTACTCGCGCTGGGCGCGGCGTTCTTCGTCAACGCCGCGATCCTGGTGCTGGCGGCGGCGGTGTTCTGGCGCAGCGGGATCGTCGTCGACGATCTGCGGCAGGCGTTCGAGCTGCTGCGCCCGGCGCTCGGCGGGGTGGCGGCGACCGCCTTTGCGCTCGCTTTGCTCGCTTCGGGCCAGTCGAGCACGATCACGGGCACGCTCGCCGGGCAGATCGTGATGGAGGGGTTCCTGCGGATCCGGATCAAGCCGTGGATCCGGCGGCTGGTGACGCGCGGGCTGGCGATCGTGCCCGCGCTCATCGTGATCTCGGCGACCGGCGGAAAGGATACCGTTGAACTGCTGGTGGTGTCGCAGGTCGTGCTGTCGATGCAGCTGCCGTTCGCGATCTTCCCGCTGATGATGGTGACGAGCAGCCGCAAGCGGATGGGCGCCTATGCCAATCCGTTGTGGGTGAAGGTGCTGGGCTATGCGATCTGCAGCGTGATCGCGGCGCTCAACGTCTACCTGCTGTGGGAGACGATCGGGCCGCTGTGGGTCGGCGTGATGCTCGCGGTGATGCTGGCGTTCGCGGCCTATGTGCGCTTCGGCTGGAAGGCCCCGGCGGAGCGTGCGCCGGCTGCCTGATCAGCGGCGCGGATAGCCGAAGCGGCTGCTCTCGAACGACACGATCGCGCCGGCATTGTCGCCGAGCGGGATCGCCGCAGTGCCGTAGATCGCGCGCGCGCCACCCGTGCCGATCATCGCGCCGACTTCGCCGTGGATACCGCGCCCTAGCCGTTCCGCGCCCGGATCCTCGCCACGCGCCAGAGCGGCGCTTTCGGGCGTGGCCGACTCGAGGATCGCGGCGCGTTCGGCATCGCTGATCCGGCGGACACCGGGTTCGGCATCGGGTGTGGCGGGAGCTTGCGTCGTCGGCGCCGGCTGGGCCGATTGCGCTGAGGAAGCCGTCGAGCCCACCGCCGCCGCCATGCAGGCCAGGACGAGCGGAGCGGCGCCGAAGCGCGAGGGCAGCGAGCGGATCATGCCGCCATATAGGCGCAATCCGCCTGACCGCACAATGAACGGCATGGCGAACGGCTCAGCCACGGCTATGCCGCCACCGTCACCACAAGTTTTCCGATCGCGCCGCGCGCCGCCATCTTGGCGATCGCCTTGCCGCCGTCCTCGAACGCGAAGGTTTCGGTCACGCGGGGGGCGATCTTGCCGTCCTTCCACAGCTGGAACAGCCGCGCGATATGTGCGGCGTTGGCCTTGGGGTCGCGCGCGGCGAAGGCGCCCCAGAAGACGCCGCAGACGTCGCAGCTCTTGAGCAGCGTCAGGTTGAGCGGGAGCCTGGGGATGCCGGCGGGGAAGCCGACGACGAGGTAGCGCCCCTCCCAACCGATCGAACGCAGCGCGGGCTCGGCATAATCTCCGCCGACCGGATCGTAGATCACGTCATAGCCGGCCTTGCCGCCGAGCGCCTTGAACTGTTCGGCGAGCGCCTTCGACTGGTCCTTGTCGAACGGCGCGCGGGCGTAGATCAGCGTCTCGTCAGCGCCCGCATCGCGCGCGGCCTGCGCCTTTTCCTCGGACGACACCGCCGCGACGACGCGCGCGCCGAACGCTTTGCCGAGCTCGATCGCGGCCAGGCCGACGCCGCCCGCCGCGCCGAGCACGAGCAGGGTCTGGCCTTCGGCGATATGCCCGCGGTCGAGCAAGGCGTGGATCGTCGTCGCGTAAGTGAGGAGAAGCGCCGCGCCCTCGGCGAAATCGCGCTCGGGCGGGAGCGGGTAGAGCGAGCCCGCCGGCACCGCGACCTTCTCGACCAGCCCGCCGTGCCCGGTCATTCCGATCACGCGATCGCCAACGTTCCAGCCGGTGACGCCCTCGCCGATGCTCTCGATCACGCCGGCAATCTCGCCGCCCGGCGCGAACGGGCGCTGCGGCTTGAACTGATACTTATCCTCGATGATCAGCACGTCGGGATAGTTGATCGCGCACGCCTTGACCGCGACCACGACCTGGCCCGCAGCCGCCACGGGATCGGGCATTTCGTCGAGAACTAGAGTTTCAGGTCCGCCCGCCGCTTTCGACAGAAGTGCTCGCATGTGCCCGGTCTCCGCTCATCCACGGCCGGTGTTCTTTTACCCCGGCTTCGTATTTCGAAATCTGGGTATCTCTTGCCAGTGTCAGGCCGATCTCGTCCAGCCCTTCCATCAGGCACTGGCGACGAAACGCGTCGAGTTCGAAGCCGAAGCGATCCTGGTACGGGGTGGTGACGGTCATCGTCTCGAGATCGACGGTGATCGGCTGGTCCTGCGCGACCTCGATCAAGCGGTCGATCGCGTCCTGCGGCAGCACGACCGCGACGATCCCGTTCTTGAACGCGTTGCCCGAGAAGATGTCGGAGAAGCTCGGCGCGAGCACGACGCGGATGCCCATGTCGGCGAGCGCCCAGGCGGCATGTTCGCGGCTCGACCCGCAGCCGAAATTGTCGCCCGCGATCAGCATCGGCGAGCCGGCATAGCGCGGATCATCGAAGATGTTGCCGGGGACCGCGCGCACCGTTTCGAACGCACCCTTGCCGAGCCCCTCGCGGGTGATCGTCTTGAGCCAGTGCGCGGGGATTATGACGTCGGTGTCGACGTTCTTCTGCCCCCATGGATAGGCCTTGCCCGAAACGCGCGTCACCGGCTCCATCGGTTAGCGCTTGGTCGGGACCGACGGCGTGCCGACGGGATTGGTCTTCGCGGTGGCGACATAGGCGGCCATCCCGCTGAGAATGGTGCCCATCACGAGCAGAACCAGAACGCGCTTCATACTATGCCCCTCAAGAAGTCGTAACCAGGTTACGAACATCGCTCAATCGCCCGGTGACCGCGGCAGCGGCCGCCATTGCCGGCGAAACCAGATGCGTGCGCGCACCAGGTCCCTGGCGTCCTACGAAATTGCGGTTCGAAGTGGAAGCGCAGCGTTGCCCCGGCGGCACCTTGTCGGGGTTCATCGCCAAGCACATCGAGCACCCCGGCTCGCGCCACTCGAACCCGGCGCTGAGGAAGATGCGATCGAGCCCCTCGGCCTCGGCCTGTGCCTTGACCAGCCCCGAGCCGGGAACGACGAGCGCGGTGACGCCATCGGCGACGTGGCGGCCGTCGGCGACCTTCGCGGCGGCGCGGAGATCCTCGATCCGGCTATTGGTGCAGCTGCCGATGAAGACGTAATCCACGCCGACGTCCTGCATCGCGGTGCCCGCGGTCAGGCCCATATAGGCCAGCGATTTGCGCGCGGCGTCGCGCTTGGCGGGGTCGGCGAAGCTGTCGGGATCGGGGACGACGCCAGTGATCGGCACTACGTCCTCAGGCGAGGTGCCCCAAGTCAGCAGCGGGGCGATCTCGGCGGCGTCGATCGTTACGACAGCGTCGTAGACCGCGCCGGGGTCGCTCGGCAGCGTGCGCCAATAGGCGACGGCTTCGTCCCAATCGGCGCCTTTGGGGGCCATCGGGCGGCCCTTTAAATAGGCGAAGGTCGTCTCGTCGGGCGCGACCAGGCCCGCACGTGCGCCGGCCTCGATCGACATGTTGGCGATCGTCAGGCGGCCCTCGATCGACATCTCGCGGATCGACGAGCCGGTATATTCGAGGACATAGCCCGTGCCGCCGGCGGCACCGAGCTTGCCGATGATCGCCAGCGCGACGTCCTTGGCCGAGACGCCGAAGCCGAGCGTGCCATCGACGCGGACTTCCATCGTCTTCGACTGGCCGAGGAGCAGCGTCTGCGTGGCGAGGACATGCTCGACCTCGCTCGTGCCGATGCCGAACGCCAGCGCACCGAGCGCACCATGCGCCGAGGTGTGGCTGTCGCCGCAGACGAGCGTCGTGCCGGGCAGCGTGAAGCCCTGCTCCGGGCCGACGACATGGACGATGCCCTGTGCGGGGGCGAGCGCGTCGATATAGTCGATGCCGAAATCGGCGGTGTTGCGCGTCAGCGCGTCGAGCTGCGCCGCACTTTCGGGATCGGCGATCGGCAGCGGGCGCCCCGCGGCATCGCGGCGCGCGGTGGTCGGGAGGTTATGGTCGGGCACCGCGAGCGTCAGGTCGGGGCGGCGGACGGTGCGGCCATTGGCGCGGAGGCCGGAGAAGGCCTGCGGGCTGGTCACTTCGTGGACGAGGTGACGATCGATATAGATCAGGCAGGTGCCGTCGTCGCGTTGTTCGACGACGTGGTCGGCCCAGATTTTTTCGTACAGGGTGCGGGGTTTGCTGGCCATGATGCGCGCGCAGTAGCCGAAAGATGCGCGGGCGGGAAGCTTAACGTGGCGGTTATTGCGTGAGGATCGGCGAGATATAGTCCGAATCGTGCTCGAACGGTAACGGGAGGACGTTGTCGAGCGCGTGCAGGATCGCGGCGAAATCGGTCTGTGCGCGGAAACCGAGGACGCGCTCGGCGAGGCCGGCATCGTAGACGCGATCTATCGTCTGCGGCAGGCGCCAGCCGCGTTTCGCGTAGAGCGCGGCCGCCTCCGGGTAATGCTGCACGATGACCGCGGCGGCATCGTGCCTGAGCGCTTCGGCCTCGTTGCGCGCGAAGGGCGTCGGCGCCGAGACGATGAAGGTGCCCGAGCCGATCTCGGCCATGCGTTCGAGCGCTACGATGTGCGCGGCGGCGGCATCTTCGACCGTCAGGCGGCGGTGGAGGAACTCGTTCGCCTTCATGTTCTCGCCGTCGAGGCTGCGATGCGTATCGTCATCCTCGGGAAAGAAGCGCGACGTGCGCAGCGCCAGCACCGGCAGGCCGTGCTCGGCGTTAAACAGGCGGCAGAGATGTTCGGCGGCGAGCTTGGTCACGCCATAGATGTTGCGCGGTTCGAGCGGCGCCATCGCCTCGTCGATCCACGCCGCTTCCGACCCGCGCGCTTCGCGGATCGCGGTCGAGATCATCAGCGAGGTGGTCGAGGTGAACACCAGTCCCTGCGCCCGGTGCGCCACCGCCGCTTCGAGCAGGTTGAGCGTGCCGGTCACGTTGACGTCGACGAACGCCTGGGTCGGGTAGCGCACGATGTCGGGCTTGTGGAGCGCGCCGCTGTGGATCACCGCGTCGATGCCGTGCTCGGCGAACAGTCGATCGATCAGTGGGCGGTCGGCGACGCTGCCGATCGTGTCGGTGAACGCCCCCGGTGCGACATCGAGCCCGGTGACGCTGTGCCCGGCATGGCGCAGCATCGGCGCCAGGAAGCGCCCGAGCCAACCCGACGATCCGGTCAGCAGGACGCGCATCTTTATGGCTTCCCGAGATGCGCGCGGAGGAAGGCGACGCTGTCGGCGAGCACCGGGCCTTTCCCCCGGAACGGTGCCGACAACGCCATTGCAACGTTCTCGTGCGTGATGCCGGGATAGTTGCGGAATTCTACTGCGCCACCGTGCGCCTTCAGCGCCGCGGTCAGATGGATCGCATTACGCGGGCGGACTTCGGTGTCCTCGGTCGAGGTAACGAGCAGCATCGGCGCGGCGTCCCCGCGCGCGAAGTGGATCGGCTGGGTCATCAGCGGATCCTTCGCGCCCCGCATCGCATCGATCGAGCGCTTCTTGTCGAACGGGTAGAAGTCGTAGGGGCCCGACAGCCCGATCGCGGCCTTGATGATCTTAGGGTCGACCTGCTCGGCCGCGAGCCAGCGCGGGTCGAGCGTCAGCATCGCGACGGTGTACGCGCCTGCCGAATGGCCCGCGACGCCGATCCGGCTAGGGTCGCCGCCAAATTCGGCGATGTGGTCGCGCGTCCATTTGACCGCCTGCGCGCCGTCCTGGAGCATCGCGGGGAAGCGGATCTGCGGCACCTTGCGGTAATCGGGCACCACGACGACGAAGCCATTGCGCGCAAAGGCACGCGCGGCGAAGGCATAGCCCTGGCGCGTGCCCGATACCCAGCCGCCGCCATACCAGAAGATCAGCACCGGGCGCTTGGTCACCGGTCCGGCGGGGCGCCACACGTCGAGCGTCTGGCCTTCGCTGCCGAACGCGATCGCGGTGCCGGGCCGTTCGACGCCCGAGCCACCGCCCATCGCAGCGTCGAGCAAGCTGAGCTGGCCGGGCGGCGAGACCAGTGCGTAGATCAATCCACCCGCGAGGACGACCAGCAGCGCGATTCCCGCCAGCGCCCAGCGGATCATGCGCGATAGTCTGCGGTGAGGCTTCCGGCGGCGGCGAGTTCGGCCTCATGCTCGGCCTCGCGCCAGCTTTCGGCGAGCGCGGCGCTTTCCCATTCGCGCATCGCGGGATGCTCGAGCATGCGCGCGACCCATTCGTCGCCCGCCGTGCCGACGTCGAGGCCGTAGGTCCGCACGCGATATGCAACCGGCGCGTAGAAGGCGTCGACCGCGGTGAAATCGGCGCCCGCGAGCCACGGGCCGCTGAAGCGCGACAGCCCCTCGGCCCACAGCTCGCCCAGCCGCTCGATCTGGCGTGCCAGCGGCGGGGAGGGGGGCGGCGGCGTCACGCGGACGCCGACGTTCATCAAATAGGCATTCCGCACCGCGCCGAAGCCGCTGTGCATCTCGGCGGTGGCGCACTGCGCCCAGGCGCGTGCCGCTTGGTCCGCCGGCCAGACGCCGGCGTGGCGTTCGGCGAGATACAGCACGATGCCGAGCGAATCCCACACCGTGCGCTCGCCATCGAGCAGCACGGGGACTTGCCCGCTTGGCGAGAAGGCGCGGAACGCCGCGTAATTGTCGGCCTCAGCGAACGGTTCGATCCGGTCCTCGAACGCAATGCCGAGCGCACGCATCAACACCCAGGGTCGCAGCGACCAGCTCGAATAGTTCCGGTTCGCGGTGATCAGGGTGTAAGGCATTGCGATCAATCCAAATAGTGCGCCGTCGTTTTAGTCGCGATTTCCTCGGCGGTCACCCCCGGCGCCATCTCGATCAGCTTGAACGGCGACTGATGGTCGGGCCGCTGGAACACCGCGAGATCGGTGATGATGATGTCGACGACGTTCTTGCCGGTCAGCGGCAGCGTGCACGCCGGGATGAACTTGGGGTCGCCATTCTTCGAGCTGTGCTCCATCACGACGATGATCTTCTTGACGCCTGCGACGAGATCCATCGCGCCGCCCATGCCCTTGATCATCTTGCCCGGGATCATCCAGTTGGCGATGTCGCCATTCTCGGCGACTTCCATCGCGCCGAGCACGGTCAGGTCGATATGCCCGCCGCGGATCATCGCGAAGCTCTGGTCCGAGCCGAAATAGGCCGACTGCGGCAGCTCGCTGATCGTCTGCTTGCCGGCGTTGATGAGGTCGGCGTCTTCCTCGCCCGCGAGCGGGAAGGGGCCGATGCCGAGCATGCCGTTTTCGGACTGGAGCGTGACGGTGACGCCCTCGGGGATATGGTTGGCGACGAGCGTCGGGATGCCGATGCCGAGGTTGACGTAGAAGCCGTCCTGCAATTCGCGCGCGGCGCGGGCTGCCATTTCGTCACGAGTCCAGGCCATTCTATTTCTCTCCAGATGCAGTGGGCGTCCAGCGCTTGTCGGCGGGGAAGACGTCGTCGATCTCCCCTTTCAGCGCGGTGCCGTAAACGGGGTTGGGCAGGACGAACCAGAAGCGGCCCCACATGCCGTGGATGGCGGGCGACGAGGCCACCGCGCGGCGCTGCTGCGGCGTGCCGGTGAACAGGTCGGAAAAGTCGCCGAGCTGGTCGCCGCCCATCGCGACGACGCAATAGCGCGCGGCGATCGCCTGGCGGCGGGTGTCCTTGCCCGAGCCGCTGCCGAGGTCGCCCTTGAGCCACAGCGTCTCGCCGTGTTTGGCGGTGCCGAGGCCGGCATGCGCGATTGCCTGTTCGGTGAAGGCGGCGGTCGCGGTCGAGCGATTGGTGTTGAAGACGACCGTCACGCCCATCGCGCGGAGCTCGTTGACCGCGGCGATCGCGCCGGGGACGGCCTCGACGCGGTCGACGCCGGCTTGCTCCCATTGCTGCCACAGCGCTGCGTCGTACGGGCGCCCGGGGTGCAGCGCGTCGTCATATTCGAAGCCGAGATTGAGCAGCAGCGTCTCGTCGACGTCGAATACGACCGCGCGGGGGCGGTCGCCGCAGGGGATGGTGGCGGGCTGGTCGAGCATGGTGCCGGGCTGGAGGACCGCCGAGGTGCGGTCGGTCATCGCCTTGGGATCGGCTTTTTCGCTCGCGATGCGGCGGCGGACGGCGTCGACCAGGACGTTGTAGGCCTGGTGGTCGAGCGCTGCGGCTTCGCCCGAGCCGTAGAGGAACTGCATGCCGGGGGGGATGGTGGGGGCGGCTGACACGGGCGCGACGGGTGCCTGCGGCACGGTCGTACACGCGGACAGCATCAAAGCGAGCGCTGCCGCTATCCCCCTCCCGCTTGCGGGAGGGGTTAGGGGAGGGAATGGCCTGGAAGCTTGGGCGACGTTCGCGACAGGCCCTCCCCCAGCCCCTCCCGCGAGCGGGAGGGGGGCAAGAAGGAGAGCGGAAGACGCGTGGCTCACGCCGCCTCGCGCACAGTGCGGAATTCGATGCGCTTGTCGTACGGGCTGCCGATGATCATCCGCTTCACATAGATTCCCGGCAGATGGATGCAGTCGGGATCGAGGCTGCCGACGGGCACGATCTCCTCGACCTCGGCGACGCAGATCTTGCCCGCGGTGGCCATCGGCGCGTTGAAGTTGCGCGCGGTCTTGCGGAAGATGAGGTTGCCGCTCTCGTCGGCCTTCCAGCCCTTGATGATCGACAGATCGGCGCGGATGCCGCGCTCGAGG
This sequence comes from Parasphingomonas frigoris, assembly GCF_036663815.1. NCBI lineage: Bacteria > Pseudomonadati > Pseudomonadota > Alphaproteobacteria > Sphingomonadales > Sphingomonadaceae > Parasphingomonas > Parasphingomonas frigoris. Next base: position 250,255 of record NZ_JAXOJQ010000001.1, read on the forward strand.
ATAAATTCCTCTCCCTCGAACACCTTCACTTCCTTGCCCTCGGCGACGAGCGTGCCGACGCCGGTCTTGGTGTAGAAGCCGGGAATGCCAGCACCACCAGCGCGGCAGCGCTCGGCGAGCGTGCCTTGCGGGCAGAATTCGACCTCGAGCTCACCGCTCAGATACTGCCGCTCGAATTCCTTATTCTCGCCGACGTACGAGCTGATCATCTTCTTGACCTGGCGCGTGCGGAGCAGCTTGCCGAGGCCTTCGCCGTCGATCCCGGCATTGTTGCTGGCGATCGTCAGATCCTTCGTGCCCGCGTCGCGAATCGCGTCGATCAGCCGCTCGGGGATGCCGCACAGGCCGAACCCGCCGGCACAGATCGTCATGCCATCATGGAGCAGCCCATCGAGCGCGGCGGCGGCGGTTGGGAATAGCTTGTTCATGACGGTCTCCGAATGCCCCGGGGCGTGCGGTGCTTAAGCATCCCCGCGAAAAGCGGTCAACGCCCCCGTCCGAGATCAGGACCGCGGATCCACCGTTACGGCGCGGCGACCGTCAGCGCCCGCGCGATGTCGCGGTTCCACACGCCGCCCGCACCGCCGCCGCCGCGCGCTTCGCCGTAGGTGATCAGGCAGGACATATAATTGGGGTGGAACTGCTTGGCGCCGGCCGCGCTGTCCAGCTGGCTCCACGCGTCGCAGGTCTTGCCGCGGAACAGATGCTCGCGCGGCGGTGGCGCGCCGTTCGCCAGGCCCTCGGTGCTGATATAGGCCATCAACAGCCCGCCATTGGCGATGCCGAACGCTTCGGCGCGCGCGACCGAGAAGCGGTAGACCTGATTCTCGAGCATATCGACCGCGCGCAAGGCGAGCGTCAGCGCCGACCATTTCTGGACGCGTTCGCCCTTTTCGAGCCACGGCCCCTGATAGAGCACGCCGTTGACGATCACCGTGACCTTCGTGCCTGTGGCGCGCGCAGCGAGACCCGACAGCGCTTCCTGGACGAAGACGCCATCGCGCGTGCCGCCATCGACGAACATGTCGGGCGCGGCCGGATCCTTGCCGGCGAGGTGCAGCGACACCGGCGGCACGCCCGGCGGCACCGACGACGAAGCCAGCAACGCATCGATGTAGCAGCCCTGGATCCGGGTGATGTCGGCGCCCGGCGACAGCACGCGGTGCGCCAGCCGGGTCATGTCGATCGCATAGCCGACCCCGTCATCGACATCGCCGACACCGATGAACAAAGATCGCCCGGCATCATATTGCGCTGCGACCTCGCCCAGCAGCTTCGGCGTGATCGCCGCCTCGAGCCGGGCGCGCAACGGCGCAAACGTGTCGGTCGAGCCGTGGCGCAGCGCGGCGAGCAGCCCGCCGCCGCCGGTCGGCTTGAGCAGGTCGCGCTCGGCGGCGATCGAATAAGCGAGCACGAGATCGCCGGGATTGCTCTGGCCCGGCGTGACGACGCCAGCCATCGGCCCGTCGACCCACGCATAGCTGCCGCCGCCGGTCGGCTGGTTGGCGAGGAACAGGAAGGTGCTCTGCAGCGCGCCGGTGCTGACTCCGGTGACGATCTTGTAGGTCGGGATGCCGCTGCGTTTCGCCATGCCGTAGAAAAAGCCCGCACCGAATGCGCCATGCTGGCTGCCGCCGCTGAGGATGAGATACTGATCGGGGCCGGGGGCGGGGCCGGGACTCGCTTCTAGTATCGGCAGCGTCGGGCGGCGTTCGGCCGCGGCGCGCATGACCTCGGCGAAGCTTCCCGGCGCAACCTCGGGTCCGGCGCCCGGGCGCGGCGCGAGCAGCATCGGCTGGGAGTCTGTCTCGGAGATCCGGATCGGGGTCGCAGCGAAGTCGCACCCGGCGCGCGCGACGGGGCGGGGTATCGAACAGGCGCCCAGACATGCCGCCATGACGATGACGGCCCACACCGATGCCAGCTTCTTCATGATCCGCCCCCGAATCCGCGTAGCCCGAAGTCAGGCTGCAACGCTGTCGAAGGGTGTACACGGAAAACCAGAAGGTCGCTACATCCGCCTGATCCCGAGGGACAAACGGGAAGGCCTTCCGGGGACAGATCGATCCGAAACGGCGCAGCTATCCGTAAGCGAGCCGCAACCCTGGCCGCGGCCATTCCATGCTGACGAGCTGCCCGGTGCCCGACAGCGTGATGTAGGCGGTGCGCATGTCGGGGCCGCCCCAGCAGATGTTGGTGGTGAACGGGTCGGGGGTCGGCACGAAATCGACCAGCTCGCCGGCAGGAGAGATCACCGAAATGCCGCTCTCGCCGATCGTCGCGACGCAGATGTTGCCGCATTCCTCGACGCCGAGCGAATCGAAGAATTTGTAGCCGGCGGGGCGGTAGAGCGGGATGCCGGGGCCGCCGAGGCCCGCGGTGAGATCGACTTCGCCCGGCGCGGTGATGTCGAACGCCATCAGCCGGCAGGTATAGGTCTCGGCGGCGTAGAGCCGCTTGCCGTCGGGCGACAGGCCGATGCCGTTGGGGTTCTCGCTGGGGAAGATCACCTCGGCGAGGTGGCGGCCATCGGCGTGCGAATAAAAGATGCCGGTCACGTCGCGCTCGCGCTCACGCGTCTTGCCGTGATCAGTGAACCAGAAGCCGCCGGCATCGTCGAACACGATGTCGTTGGGGCCGCGCAGGCTGCAGTGGAAGTCGCCGTCCTTGTAGAGCACCTCGACTTCGCCCGTTTCGATGTCGATCCGCTCGATCCGTCCGCCCGAATAATCGGCGGGCTGGCCGTGCGGCACGAGCAGGCCGCTCGGCGTCTCGACATAGTGGAAGCCGCCATTGTTGCAGCAATAGAGCTTGCCGTCGGGCCCGATCGCCAGGCCGTTGGGGCCGCCGCCGGGTTCGGCCACCGTCGTCTTGGTGCCGTCGGGATGGACGCGCGTGATGCGGCCGGCTTCGATCTCGACCAGGATGACGCTGCCGTCGGGCATCGCCACCGGGCCTTCGGGAAAGCGCAGGCCGGTCGCCAGGGTGGTGAAAGTCATCGCTCCGCTCCTGTTTTTTCGGGCAGCCTATTCCTCCTGCCGGGGCGGGCAAGTGAGCACTTGACTACAGGCGTAAACGATACGATTACATCCGTAGTCATTACGGAGAGCGACTCGTGGCCGAACGCATCAGCGATGCCGAACATGCAGTGATGGAAGTGTTGTGGGACGAAAGCCCGCTGACCGCGCAAGACGTGGCCGAGCGAATCCCCGATACGCGCGACTGGAGTGCCAACACCGTCAAGACGCTGCTGGGCCGGTTGCTCGCCAAGAGCATCATCGCGCACGAACAGGATGGACGGCGCTATCTGTATCGTCCGCTCGTGAAGCGCGAGGACTATGTCGCGGGCGAATCACGCAAGTTGATGGACCGGCTGTTCGGTGGCAAGCTCAGCCCGCTGGTCGCCCACCTCGCCGACCGCGATGCGCTGACCGCGCAGGACATTGCCGAGATCGAAGCGCTGCTCAAGGAGCTGAAGGCATGACCGACTGGATTTCGCCGAGCTGGCTGGTCGAGACGCTGGTCGCCTCGACCGTGTTGATGGTCATCGTGCTGCTGCTGCGCCGCCCGGTGCGCAAGGCGTTCGGCGCGGACGTCGCCTATGCGCTGTGGCTGCTGCCGGTGCTGCGGCTCGCGCTGCCGCCGCTGCCCGCCGCCTGGCGCGAAGCCACCGTCGCGCCGATGCTGCGCGCAACCGAGCAGATGACCGTGCTGTTCGTCGCGCCGACCGACGCCGGCGCCGCCGCGGCGGCCACGATCGCCGGCGTTCCGGCGCAGGCGTGGCTGGTGCCGGCGCTGGCGGGACTGTGGATCGCGGGGGCAGGGCTGTTCGTCGCCTGGCACACGCTCGTTCATCACCGCTTCTGTCGGCGCATGCTCGATCAGGCGGCGTCGAGCGAGGAGCATGGCGGCATCCAGGTGATCGAGACCGGCGCGGCCAGCGGCCCGCTCGCCTTCGGCATCTGGCGTCGCTACGTCGCTTTCCCGCGCGATTTCGCCGAGCGCTTCGAGGCCGAGGAGCGCGATCTCGCGCTGGCGCACGAGCTTGGCCATCATGCGCGCGGCGATCTGATCGCCAATTGGGTCGCCTTGATCGTGCTCGGGCTGCACTGGTTCAATCCGATCGCCTGGCGTGCCTTCCGCGCGTTTCGCGCCGACCAGGAAATCGCCAACGATGCGCGCGTGCTCGCTGGCATGAACCCGATGCGCCGCCACACCTATGCCTGCGCGATCCTCAAGGCGGCGCATCCGAGCTTCCTCGGCGGCACGGTGTCGGCGACCTGCCATTTGCACACGATCGACGATCTGAAAGGGAGACTGAAGATGTTGACCACGACCAGGACGTCGCGCACCCGGCTGATGGCAGGGGCTGGGATGCTCGCGCTGCTCACCGCGGGCGGACTTGGCCTCACCGCCTCGGGCACCGCTGCCGCCGCCAAGATGCGCAGCACCGTTGAGGCAGCGACCGGGGTCGATCTCGCGAGCCTCGACCAGGCGGTTGCGGCCCCGCCGGCGCCTGCCGCCGTACCTGCGGCGCCCGCTATCCCCGCTGCGCCACGCCCGGCGCCCCCGATGCGCCAGCATGTTGTGGCGTCGGACATGCCCGGCCCGGGCTTGCCGCCCGCGCCCGAGCCGCCACTGCCGCCGTCGGCCGTCGCCGATGCCGTTCCGCCCGAGCCGCCTGCACCGCCGGTGCGCGCGACTGGCAAATCCGGCTCTGGCATGACGACGACGATGGTCACGGTGACCAAGGACGGCAAGCGCATCGTCCGCTACGGCCGCTACGTGAAGCTCAACCGCGACGGCAGCTCGACGCTGGTCGGGGAGATCGGGGCGATGCCGGCGATCCCCGCGATGCCAGCGATGGAGTCGATGCCCGCGATGCCGCCGGTCCCGCCGATGCCGCAAGTCTCCTCGCGGAGTTGCGGTCCGCGCGGCAAGGACGGAACGATGGTAATCAAGGAGCAGCGCGCCGGCCAGAAGCGCATCATCATCTGCACCGATCGCATCGCCGCCGCCGCTGCCAAGGGCGCCGCGATGGCCGCGAACAGCAAGGACATGGAGCGCAACGCGTACAGCCATGCGCTCGACGGGCTCCACCGCTCGCGTGCGCACGTCATGGCGTCAGCGGCGATGACCGCAGCGCAGCGCAAGGAAGCGCTCGCCGGGATCGATACCGCGATCGCCGAGCTCGAAGCGGATCTCGCGCACGCCCAATAAGACCTGGCGGTAATGGCGGACAGTAAGCTCCGACGGGTCGCGCCCTTGCCTTCGCCGGCGCGACCCGCCATCTCGGCGATATGAGCGAGCAACTTCCCGGCGTGCCCGAGCAGCTCGAGCCTCTCGTCGCCCGCCTGCTCGCGCCCAATCCGTCGCCCTTCACGCATACCGGCACGCAGGTGCATCTCGTCGGCACGACCGATCTCGCGGTGATCGATCCCGGGCCCGACGATCCCGCGCATATCGACGCGATCGTCCAGGCGATCGCCGGGCGGCGGGTGCGGGCGATCGTCATCACCCACACCCACCGCGACCACAGCCCCGGATCGCGCCCGCTGGCCGCAGCGACCGGCGCGCCGATCGTCGGCTGCGCACCGCTCGCGATCGACGATGCCGGCATCCGCGCCGATGCGTCGTTCGATCGCGACTATGCGCCCGACCGCGTGCTCGCCGAGGGCGACAGCGTCGAAGGCGAGGGGTGGACGCTCACCGCGATCGCCACGCCGGGCCACACCTCGAACCACCTCGCCTTCGCTTTGCCGGAAAGCCGGGCGCTGTTCAGCGGCGATCATGTGATGGGCTGGTCGACCAGCATCGTCTCGCCGCCCGACGGCAACATGACCGCCTATATGGCGAGCCTCGACAAGCTGCTCGGTCGCGAAGAGCGGATCTATTACCCTGCGCATGGCGACCCGATCGAGAACCCGCAGCGGCTCGTCCGCGGCATGCTCGGCCACCGCAAGCAGCGCGAGGGGCAGATCCTGCGCGCGCTGCGGGCTGCGCCGGCGACGATCCCCGAGATGGTGGCGCGGATGTATGTCGGGATCGATCCGCGGCTGTTCCCCGCCGCCGAACGCTCGGTGCTGGCGCATCTGATCGATCTGCGCGGGCGCGATCTCGTTACCGCAGCCGGAGACAGTTGGAGCGTGCCCGCATGAGCTTCGTCGCCAAATTCGCCGCCGCGCTGGCGCTGATCGCCCTGTTCGTCCTGGGGCTGGTGTGGGGGATCGGGGCGATGGTCGAGCACAAGCTCGCCGGGCCCGACCCGGTGACGATCGCCAGCGGATCGCTCCAGGGTCTGCGCGAGCAGAATCGGCTGTCGGCCTTCGCCGCGCGCTTCGTCGCGGTGTCGACCTCGACCCAGTCGCAATATGGGCTGCAGGCGAAGAAGACGCTGATCATGCCGGGGCTGGTCGACTATCATGTCGACATGGCCAAGCTGACCGCGCGAGACGTGACGTGGGACGCCAAGACGCGCACGCTCGGCGTCGTGCTGCCACCGGTGCAGGCCTCGGCACCGCAGATCGACCTGACGCAGATCCGCGAATATGGCGCGGGCGGGCTGCTCTCGGCGCTGACCGACGCCGACGCCAAGCTCGAGACCGCCAACCGCGCCGCGGGACAGGCTGAATTGGTCCGCCAGGCGCATGAGCCGGTGCCGATGCGCCTCGCTCGCGATGCGACGCGCCGCGCGGTCGAGCGCAGTTTCGCGCTGCCGTTGCAGGCCGCTGGGCTCGACGCGACCGTCAAGGTCCGCTTCGCCGACGAAGCGCGCGACACGAGCGAAGTGTGGGACACGACCAAGTCGATCGCCGAAGTGCTCGCCAATCGATCCTGATCGTAGCGCGCAATAGCGGACCTGATTTCAGCGGCGGATGCCGTGTGTTGTTGGCCAGATTGTGCTACCGACGCCCCGACGAGTCGTTTTCATCGGGGGATGGGCATGGCAACTATCGCGGCGCCGCAGACGATCGCGCGAGGTGACGATCGTTTCTTTCTTGTCATGGCCTATGTGATGGCGCTGGTCGTCTTCACCGGCTTTTCGTTCGCGCTTGCGATGGGGCGGTCGAGCTTTGCCGCGCCGCCGATCGTCCATGCCCATGCGCTGGTCTTCATGGGCTGGGTGGTGCTTTATGTCACACAGAACATGTTGGTCGCGCGCGGAGCGACCGCGTTGCATCGGCGGCTCGGTTGGATCGCGGCGGGTTGGGTGGTCGCGATGGTCGTGCTCGGCACGCTTGTCACGATCCGGCTGGTGCAGCTCGGGCATGCGCCGTTCTTTTTCCTGCCAGTCCAGTTCCTCGTCTTCGATCCGCTGCTTCTGTTCACCTTCGCGGGGCTGACCGCGGCGGCGATCGTGCTGCGGCGCGCAACGCAGTGGCATCGGCGGCTGCACTATTCCGGCATGGCGCTGCTGTTGGGACCGGCACTGGGGCGGTTGTTGCCGATGCCGTTGCTGGCGCCTTATGCCTATGAGGTCGATTTCCTGGCGGTGATGGTGTTCCCGCTGATCGGCATCGTTGCCGACATCCGCCGGTCGGGAAAGGTGCATCCGGCCTGGTGGTGGGGCACCGGGGCGATCGTCGGCTCGACGCTGCTGGTTGAACTGATCACCTTCAGCGCGCTTGGCGCGTCGCTCTACGCGATGGTCGTCGCCGGCACGCCGGGCGCGGCGGTTGCCGGCTATGCCTTCCCGCCGCCGCCGGTAATGCCTTGATCCGGCACGCGCGCGCGTCCATCTGACAGCCTCCACGACGAGGAACTGACTATGGACGCGCGCAACGGGATTGGCGGAAGCCTGACCGGCCTGGATCTCCGGGCCGAGATCGACCGGCTGCGGACCGAGCGCAACGCCGTCATCCTCGCGCATTATTATCAGAAGCCCGAGATCCAGGATCTCGCGGACTTCGTCGGCGACAGCCTCGACCTGTCGAAGAAGGCCGCGGCGACCGACGCCGACGTCATCGCTTTCTGCGGCGTGCGCTTCATGGCCGAGACCGCCAAGATCCTCAGCCCCGACAAGATCGTCGTGCTGCCTGACATGGATGCCGGCTGCAGCCTCGAGGACAGCTGCCCGCCCGACAAGTTTGCGGCGTTCCGCGCGGCACACCCCGATCACATCGCCCTGACTTACATCAACTGCTCGACCGAGGTGAAGGCGCTCAGCGACGTCATCGTGACGAGCTCGTCGGCCGAGAAGATCCTCAGCCAGATTCCGCTCGACCAGAAGATCATCTTCGGCCCCGACAAGAATCTCGGCGGCTATCTCGCGCGCAAGACGGGGCGCGAGATGCTGCTGTGGCCGGGCGTGTGCATCGTCCACGAGGCGTTCAGCGAGACCGAACTGCTCAAGCTCCAGCTGCAATATCCCGGGGCGCCGATCGCCGCGCACCCCGAATGCCCGCCCTATATCCTCGACCATGCCGATTATGTCGGCTCGACCAGCGGGATCCTCGCCTTCGCCGATACGATGCCCGGCGACACGCTGATCGTCGCGACCGAGCCGCACATCATCCACCAGATGCAGAAGGCGGCGCCGCTCAAGACTTTCATCGGCGCGCCCGGTGCCGACGGCAATTGTAACTGCAATATCTGCCCGTACATGGCGCTCAACACGATGGAGAAACTCTACCTCGCGCTGCGCGATCTCACGCCGCGCGTCGAAATCGAGGAGGGGCTTCGTCTGCGCGCAAAGAAGAGCCTCGACGCGATGTTGGCGATGGCAAGTGGTACCGTCGGCATGGGCGACCTTGGCCCGCTGCGCATCACGGATGCATAATCCATATTATTTCGGGATGAGGGCGTTTCTGCCATCATGACGGCATGGCACGATATTATTTTCATATCCTGAACCAGTCCTCCTACGTCCGCGACGAGGTCGGGTTGGAGCTCGCCTCGATCGAGAGCGCGCGCGACCAGGCATCGGACGCGGCTGGAGAAATTCTCACGACGGACCTGCGGGAGGGCAAGACCGATGTGATGTTCGACGTCCAGGTCGAGGATGGCAGCGGCGTGCGGCTGCTGACCTTCCACATTGCCGGCACGATCGAGCCTGGCCAGCGCGCTGATCCCGGCTGATCGCGCGCGCTGCCGGACCGTCAGCCCTTGGCGAGATGCAGGTACCGCGGGTTGAAGTCGCTCACGTCGCGCAACGCGTCCCAGTCGAGGATCGCGACCTGCCGCCGGTCGCGCGAGATCAGGCCACGCTGCGTCAGCGAGCGCAGCACGCGGTTGACGTGCACCGGGGTGAGGCCGACGGCGTCGCCGAGCTGTTCCTGCGTCATCGGCAAGTCGTAGCGACGGCCACTGGTGTCGTTGGCGGTGTCGAGCCGCATTGCAAATTCGCAAAGCAGATGCCCGACGCGGCAATGCGCGTCACGCCGACCGACATTGACGATCCACTCGCGGAAGATCGAGGCGCCGATCAGCGTCTCCATCCACAACGCCGTGCCGACGGCCGGCCGCGTCAGCGCGAGTGTCCGCAAGGCCGCCGAATCGATCTCGGCGATCGAGGCGCGGGTCAGTGCCTGGACGTTGTGATCCGATTCCTCGAGGAAAAGCTGCTGCAGGTCGACGAAATCGCCCGGGATCTCGATCGAGATGATCTGGCGCGATCCCTCGCTGGTGAGTTTCTGGCGATAGCAGAACCCCGAGAGGATGAAGGCACAGCGCGTCTGATGCGCGCCCTCCCGGACCAGATAGGACGAAGGTTCGACCTCCCGCTGCACATAGGGCAGCGCGCGGATTGCCTGGCGGTCTTCATCGGACAGGGTTGCCCGGGTTTCAAGCCGGGCAATAATGACTTCTAAAACAGGATCTTCGCGCATTACGTCTCCGCCAGGGCGGGAGCACCGCATCTCTCATTCGCCTAGGGTCATCTAGCGTTCCGGCGAGGGGCGTGCGCTAGCACAGATCGGTTTCTGCGATCAGATCAAATGTATGCGATGAGGATAGTGATCCTTGTTATTGTGCTGCGATTTCAACGAGTCCGGTCGTCGGCGCCCTGGCTGATCGCCGGTGCGCCGGGTCAGCGCCGAAATCCTGCCCGGCGTCGACCTTATTGCTGTTCTTCGCCCGGTCGCCTGTGGCAGGGGCAGCGCGAGATTTTGTGGAGGACAGGATGGCATTCGCGCTTGATCGCTTCGACCTCGACGCATTCGTCGCGGCGACGCTGGCCGAGGATCTCGGGCCGGGGGGCGACATAACGTCGGCCGCGGTGATCCCCGCCGATGCGCTCTTCAGTGGCGTGATGGACAGCCGCGACGCGATCGTCGTGGCGGGCCTGCCGATCGCCGAAGCCTTCTTCCGCGCGCTCGACCCCGCGGTGCGGATCGAGCGCCTGGTCGAGGATGGTCAGAGCGTTGCCGCTGGCACCGAATTGTTGCGGCTGAACGGGCTGGCACGCGCGATGCTGACCGCGGAGCGCGCGGCGCTCAACACCGTGCAGCACCTGTCGGGGATCGCGACGATGACGCAGGCTTATGTCGCGCAACTGCGCGGCACCGGCGCGACGCTGCTCGATACGCGCAAGACGATCCCCGGCCTGCGCGCGCTCGAGAAATATGCCACGCGGATGGGCGGCGCGACCAACCACCGCATGGGGTTGTGGGACGCGGCGATGATCAAGGACAATCATGTCGCGGTCGCGGGCGGAATCACCGCGGCGGTCGCGCGCGCCAAGGCGGCGGGGATCGCGCGGATCATCGTCGAGGTCGATTCGGTCGATCAGATCGAGCCGGCGCTGGCGGCGGGGGCGACGCACCTGCTGCTCGACAATATGGATCCGGCGACGCTACGCGGGGCGGTGACGCTGGTCGGCGGGCGCGTGCCGACCGAGGCTTCGGGCGGGGTGCGGCTCGACACGATCCGCGCGATCGGCGAGACCGGGGTGACCTTCGTGAGTGTCGGGCGGCTGACCCAATCGGCGCCTGCCGCGGATGTCGGGCTCGATTTCACGCCGGCGTGACACGGCGTTGCGCGCGGCTCAATCCGCGCTAGTCTGGCGGCTAAGAGCTTAAAAGGGGGAACGAATCATGCAACGTCCGATCTCGATCGTCTGGTTCGAACGCTGTTATCTGGGGAGCCTTGCGGTCAGCCTGCTCAACATGGCGGTGCAGTGGCCGGGGCTGATCGCCAAGATGTCGGTGCAAATGGAATCCAACCCCGCGGCGGCGCAGCTCGGATCGTCCTTCATTCCGGCAGCGCTGGGGATCGGCGCGGTGCTGGTGATCGCGGTCTCGCTGGTGCTGTGGTATTTCACCGCACGGCAGCGCTCGGCGGTGACCAAGTGGATCGTCACGGTGCTGTTCGGCTACAATCTGCTCATGTTCCTGCTGGGACTGTCCTCGGGTACCGTCCCGACGGGGTTCGGCGCTGTGTTGGGGGTCGCCGCGCTGGTGCTCAACGGTCTTGCCGTGTGGCAGCTGTTCAAGCCCGACACCAAGGCCTGGTTCGGTGAGGTTGCGGCGTGATCCGGGGGCGCCTCCTGGTCGCTGCGGTGGTGCTCGGCCTGCCGGGCGTGGCGGGGGCACAGGCGCTACGATGCAGCGTTCCTGCCGCCGTTCCGCGCCCGCATCCCGATCTCGCCTCGGCAAGCCAGCCGCAGCGCGTGTTGCCGATCGGCAGCTACACGCTCGCGCTGACCTGGGCGCCCGAATATTGTCATGGCAAGCTGCGCGATGCCGCGGCGCAATTCCAGTGCCAGAGCGGCAATCGCTTCGGTTTCACGCTGCATGGCCTGTGGCCGGACGGGGTCGGCAAGGAGTGGCCGCAATATTGCACCTCCACGGCGCTGCTGCCCGAAGCGCTGATCCGGCAGCATGTCTGCGCCACCCCGTCGCCGCAACTGCTGCAGCACGAGTGGGCCAAGCATGGCACCTGCATGGGGACGACGCCGCAGGCCTATTTCGCGCGATCGACCGGGCTTTATGCCAAGCTCGGCTATCCCGACATGACCGCGCTGTCGCGCCGCCCGCTCACTGCGGGACAACTGGCCGCGGCGTTTGCCAAGGCCAATCCGGGCGTTCCGGCAGACGCGGTGCGGGTGACTGCCAACAAGAAGGGCTGGCTCGACGAGCTGTGGATGTGCCTCGACAAAAGCTTGGCCTATAGGCGCTGCGAGGCGAATTCGGGCGGGCTGGACGCGAACGCTAGCGTGAAGGTCTGGCGGGGGCGGCGCTGAACCGGGGGCCTGTTCGCCAGGACTGGGCCCCGCGCTTAGTTCGCCCTGAGCCCGGCGAAGGGCGCCTCTCAACCAGAAATCGACCTGCGTGTTGAGGGCAGGCTTCGACAAGCTCAGCCCGAACGGCTATTAGCGGATCACACCATTCCGAAGCCCCATGCGCGCATCACACGCCCTGGATGATCGCCGTCGCCGGATAATGTTTGTCGAGGTGCCGCTTGATGATCCGCAGGTTGCGCGAGTTCGAGCGGAACAGCATGTCGGGCACGATGCCGATCACGGGCACGAGCCCGAGGAGGAAATCGACCCCGACATTGCCGAACATCCGCGCCATCTGCATCTTGGTCATGCCGAGATTGCGCGCTTCCCATACCATCCAAGCGCCCATCGCCGCGCCGACCGCATCGCCGCCGATCGGGATGACGTCGAGGATCACGTCGAGGCCGACCTTGCGATTGATGCCGGGAATCGTGAACAGACCCTCGAGCAGTCGCTCCATCGCCTCGATCCGTTTGCGCACGGCGGCGGGGTCGCGCCCGGCGTAGCTGGAAGCGAATTCGCCCAACGGCGGGGAGCTCATTCTGGTTGTGTTGGCCATGTCATCTCAATTGGGGTCGTTGCGCAGGTGATTCAACGGGTGCCACGCACGCGAGTTCCCGGTCCACGCCTTGAGCCGCAGACTGACCAGCGACCAGCGCAGCGGCCGGGCGAGCGGAATGAAGGCGACATCGCTCGCCAGCGCCGCGTCGGCCAGCGCGATCTGCTGCGATCGCAGCCGCGGCGAGGCGGCTTCGCGCGCCGCCTCGATCGCGTTGGTCGCCGTCTCGCCGCACGGCTGGCAAGCCGTCGCGACGTACCAGCGGCCGCTGTCGTAGGGCGCCACCGCGTCGATCAGCCGCAGGTCGGCGGGCGCGTCGGCGGCCACGCGGACGGGCTGGATGCCGAGGGAGGCCAGGGCACCACCGACATAGCCGTACAGAACGGTCGCCCCCGGACCGTCGGGCAGCGCGATCCGCAGCGTGATCGGACCGGGGTTTAGCGCGTTCCAGCGCGCGATGCGGTCGCGCGGAGTCGGTTCGCCGTCGGCCAGCGGTTGTGTCCAGGCCGGCACCGCGGGCGGCGCGGCCGAATCGAATTGCTCGGGGAGCAACTGCGTCATCGGCTCCCAATCAGGCGTGATCGCGGCAACGAAGCCGGCACGGTCGATCGTCCGCGCGATCGCGGCGCGATTGGCAGGATCGGAAAGCACCCCGTCGCGCGTCGCGACGGAGAGGCCGAACATCCCCACCGTCGGATCGAAGCGGCGATTCACCGGGGCGATCTGGGTCAGCAGGACGAGCGGCCAGTCGGCGAAGGTGCCGCCGCTGACGAGGTCGGATTCGCGCCGGTCGAAGCGGACGATCGCGCGCGCGGCGCGCTCGCCGATCAGCCGGACGGTGGCCGCGGCGGGCGGCTCGGCGACGTCGTCGTCGGGGCTGCGGGCCGGGTCGAAGGCCGGCCGCAGCGTCACCTGCCGGCGGCGCTGCGCGGTGATGCGGAACGGTCCACTCCCCGCCGGCGGGCGCAGTCGGAAGATCGCCAGTTCGGGCTGGGCGAACAGCTTGAGCAGGTCGGGACGCGGGCGCTTGAGGCGGATCTCGATCACCTCGGGCGTCATCTCGACGATTTCGTCGATCGCGCTGAGATACGGCCGCAGCGGGTTGCGCGAACCGGCGGCGATCTGGCGGCGGAGGATCCGCACGACGTCGGCCGCGGTGACGCGCTCGCCATCGGTCCATTCGCTCTCGCGCAGCCGGAAGATGTAGCTGGTGCCCTGATCGATCACGCTCCAGCGCTCGGCGATGCCGGGCTCGATCTGTCCGCTCGCGTCGAAACGTACGAGGCCCTGCGCGGTCGAATCGAGCATCAGGCGGGCGGGGGTGTCGAGCGTCTCGCGCGCAGGATCGCGCAGCTCGGGCGCGCCGCCGATCGCGCTGACCACTACCGGGCCGTCGTCGGGGCGGGGGGCGCACCCGGCGAGCAGGAGGCCGGCAGTGACGGCGAGGGCGCGGTTCATGCGGCGGCTGGGCGAGAATAAGCGGCGGGACATCGCGATCATCTTGCCACCCGCGCACCGCCCACGCCACCCGCCACGCGCCGGTCGGCGCGATCAGCCGCGGATCGAGCGGCTGAGATAGCGCGATTCGGCGATGCCGAAGCGGCGCGGGGCCTCGGTGGCCTTGGTGATGCCGATCCGCTGGCCGACGACCACCGCCGGCGGCTCTGCCGGCAGGGACAGCGCGAAGGGCGCGGCATCGAGCGCGAGGCCGTTGCAGCGCGCGTCGATGCCGAGCGCCTGCGCGAGCCGCCCGGGACCGCTGCAGAGCAGGCGCGGATCGCCGATCCCGCGCCTTTGCTCCATCATCGCCAACCCGATGAGCGGCTCGATGGCGCGCAGCAGCACCGCGCTGCCCGGCTGGGTGTGCCAGCAGACCAGGTTGAGGCACCAGTGCAGACCATAGCTGCGGTAGACATAGGCCCGGCCCGGCGGCCCGAACATCGGGGCATTGCGCGGCGTCATGCCGGCAAAACTGTGCGATGCCGGGTCGGTCGCGTCATAGGCCTCGGTCTCGACGATCGTCCCGCCGACACCGTCGACCGTCAGGTGCACGCCGAGCAGCGCGCGCGCGACCGTGTCGACGTCGCGCTCGAAGAAACCCGGTGGAAGCGGGGCGGGTAGGTTCGGTGTGGCGGCATCACGCATCGCCGGTAAACGCCCCGATCGCCGTTACGCTGCCACGCGGTGGTGCAGCGATCGTTCGCTGGCCGGGGAAGGGCGTGCCGTTTCCCCGGCCACGCGGCGTCAGGCCAGCTGGCAGATGTCGAGTACGTTCATGTCGGTATAATCCTGATTCTCGCCCGCCATCGCCCAGATGAAGGCATAGGCCTTGGTCCCCGAGCCCATGTGGATCGACCAGGGCGGGCTGATCACCGCTTCTTCGTTCGCCATCACGATGTGGCGCGTCGCTTCGCCTTCGCCCATGTAATGGAACACGCGATCCTTCTCGAGATCGTCGAGCTCGAAGTAGAAATAGATCTCGCTGCGGCGCTCGTGGATGTGCGGCGGCATCGTGTTCCACACCGAGCCCGGCTTGAGCACGGTCAGGCCCATCACCAGCTGCGCGCTGTCGCAAATGCCGGGGATGACCATCTGGAAGATCGTCCGCTCGTTCGATTCGGCGAGGGTCCCGCGTTCGAGCGCGGTCGCGTCCTTGGTCGAGATCAGCTTGGTCGCGAACGCCTTGTGCGCCGGGCACGACGCCAGATAGAAGCGCGCGCCGTCGCCCGAGAATTGAACGTCCTTGGCGCCCATCGTCACGTACAGGCAGTCCTTGTTGCCGAGCGTGAACGCCTCGCCATCGACGGTGACGGTGCCCGCGGCCTTGCCGACATTGACGATCGCCAGTTCGCGCCGCTCGAGGAACGGATGACCCGCCGCCGAGGCCGGCTCGGTCTGGTCGGGCAGCTTGACCGATCCCGTGGCGACAGCGACGCCGCCGATCACGAAGCGCTCGGCGTGGGTGTAGTTGAGCACGCACTCGCCCGCGCGGAACAGGTCCTGGATCAGGTAGCGGTCGCGCAGCTCGTCATTGGAGACGCACTCCATCATGTCTGGATGCGTCGCGTAATAGGTCCGGTCGAACATATGAAACTCCGTTTCAGAAATCGGTCCGACTGCGCCGCCAACGCGCTCAGGTCAAGCCGCTAAGCGCCTGCTCCGCTGCGCCGCGCGCCGGAATGTCCCAGCACGGTGCCAACTGCGGCAGCGGTCTGCCGCACCCACGGCGCGAGCTCCGCCATGCGAGCGTCGCCGAGATAGGGCGCGGCGGCGGCAACGTTGATCGCCGCGACGATACGACCGGTCGCATCACGCACCGGGGCGGCGACCGAGCAGATCGAATCCGGCGGCGGCCCGCGCTGCAGCACCACGCCGCTCGCCGCCGCAGCTTCGAGCGCCGGCAGCAACGCGTCGGGGCGATGTTCCGCACCGATCAGCGCTTGCAGCCGCGCCCATTCGGCGGGCGTGTCGTCGAGCATCAGCGCCTTGCCCATGCCGGTCTCGGGCAACAGCCGCCGCGTGCCGGGCTGGGTCGTCACGGCCACCCGCTCACTGCCCTGCGAGCGCAGCAGATGGACCGAATAGTCGCCGTCGCGCCGGCCGAGAAACGCGCTCAGCCCGGTCCGCTCGGACAGCGCGTCGAGGTGCGGGCGCGCGATCGTGGCGATGTCGGTCTGCTCGCCGGCGCGGTGGCTCAACCGCAACAGACTGGGACCGCCGCGGAAGCGGCCATTGCCCGATTGTGCGAGAAACTCGCGTCCGGCAAGCGCGGTGACCAGGCGATAGGCGACGCCGCGCGGCAGGCCCGAGCGGGTCGTCAGTTCGGCGAGCGTCAGCGACTCGTTGACCGCTAGCTCGAGCAGTTCCAGCCCGCGTTCGAGCGTTTGCGTGCCGGTCTTGCGGGCATCATCGCCATCCGCGGTCGCCAATTTTTCGCTCATGCGGGAAGACCAAGAGGACGGGCGGGGGCGGGGAGAAGCGCGGACATGCGCTTCCATAGCAGAAGTGCGGCGGCGCTTGCCAGCGGCTCGATGGCCCGGAGCAAGCCATGCCGCACGCCGATCCTAGCGCGGCGCGCGGCGACCGGTCGCGTCACGCCGCGCTGGCGCGGGTCGCCCGCGCGACGCGACGCGCCGCTGTGAACCGCGGATGCTCCGCCACCGCTTCCGCCGACTACAGCTTGAAGTTCACACCGAGGGTGAACGTGCGGCCGATGCGGGTCTGGAACAGCGTGTCCTGGCGGATGCTGTCGGTATAGAGCCGGTTCTGCTCGTCGGTCAGGTTGGTGGCTTCGACGATCAGCTTGATGTTGTCGTTGACGTTGTACGAGGCCGAGGCGTCGACGAACAACGTCTCCGAATTGCCCTGCAGGTCGCTGCCGGGCGACGCCGGGATGCCGCGGATGAAGCCGTCGCGCCAGTTGGCCGTGCTGCGGATGCTGAACTTGCGATCCTCATAATAGAGCGTGCCCGACGCGGTGTTCTTCGACAGGCCGACCAGATCGGCGGTGGTGGTCACGGTCGGCACGCCGTTCACGCTCGCGAGGATATATTGGATACGCGAGGTGACGTGCGTGTAGTTCGCCAGCGCCCCGAAATTCTTGAGGAAACCGGGGAGGAAGGTGAAGGGCAACTGCACGTTCGCCTCGACCCCCTTGAGCTTGCCGCCCGGGGTGTTGGTCGGCCGCGAGATCGTGAAGATCTCGGTCGGTGCGGTGTTGGTGCCGTTGAGCAAGGCAGCGGGCAGGCCGAGCGTATTGAACGCTTCCTGCGTGTTGACGCTCTGCACATAGGACTTGATGTCCTTGTAGAAGAACGCCGCCGACAGCAGGGCACCCGGCCGGAAATACCATTCGACCGCGGCATCGAGCGTGTTTGCGCGGATCGGGTCGAGCTGCGGGTTCTGGAAGCTGCCGACGCGCGTCGTCGCGGTGATCCCGCTGGTCGGGGTCAGCTGCGCCAGCTCGGGCCGTGCGAGCACCTTGGCGCCCGAGAAGCGGAACAGCAGGTCGCGGACCGGCTCGATCACCACGTTCGCCGACGGGAGCCAGTCGGTGTAGCGCTTGGTCGCGGTCTTGAAGCTGCCGGTCACGCCGGTCGGCGAGGAGGGCAGCGCGACCGAGATATAGCCCGACGAATTCTGCTCGGTATGGACGTAGCGTACGCCGGCATCGCCGCGCACGCCGATGCCGCCGAGTTGCTGGCCGAGGTCGAATGCCGCCATCGCATAGCCCGACGTCACCTCTTCGAGCACGCGGCTCGACTGCGCGCCGCACTCGATGCCGCAATAGCGCACGGCGTCGAGGTTGAAGGTCGAGAACAGCTTGTCGGGATCGAGCGCCGCCCAGCTTGCCGGCGCGCCGTTGCCCCATAGCGTATCGACCCCGGTGATCTGCGTGGTCAGGCTGGCGAGCGTAGTGCCGGTGGGCAGGGCGCGCGTTACGGTGTCGGCGGTGTAGGGCACGAGGTTGCGCACGCGGAAGTCCGCGCGGCGATACTGGCCGCCGGCCTTGAGCGTCAGCTCGTCGGTGACCTTCCAGTGAAAATTGAGCTCGCCGGTCGTGCCGTTGTTGGTGTTGACCGACGGCTTGCCCTGGAAATTATAGCCGCCGCGCACCGTGCCGTCGGCGAGCGCTGGCCCGTAGGCGAAAGCGTTGGGATCGGCGACGTTGAAGCCGAAGCCGAGCAGCGGCGTGTCCTTGCCCTTGCGATAATCGACCGAGAAGTTGGGCGTGTCGATCGCATCCATGAACGACTGGAAGCGCTGCTTGTTGTCGAACCGCGTTTCGTTGATGCCGAACAGGCCAGTGACGCCGAAGCGATCGGTGAAGTCGTGCTTCAGGTTGAGGTTGGCCTGCTTGAAGGTCGAGACGAAGCGATCGACCAGCCCTTCCGAGCGGACGTCGACGCCGTCGAACAGGCCGTAGACGAGGCTGCCCTGCTGGCTCAGCTGGACGTCCTTGACCGACGTGACCGGCTGGCCGTTGTTGGTCGCCGAGCGGCCGAACGACAGGCCGGCGATGTAATTGTCGCGACGGACGACGTCGAAGCGCGAGTAGAGCAGGTCGAGCGAGATGTCGGTGGCGCTGTCGGGCTGCCACTGGAAGGTCAGCGTGCCGCCGATCCGCTTCTGCTCCTGCGTCGAGTTCAGGTAGCGCGGGATGCGCGGGAGGAAGGCGCCGCTGCCCGGCGTGTTGGGCAGGTCGGCGCGGCGCGCGTTGACGATCGTGTTGTAGGCCGCCGCGGTGCTGGTGCGCGGTACGCCGGGATAGCATTCGGTCGCCGACGCGCCCTTGCTGCCGACCGCCGGGTTGACCGGCGTGACGCCGACCGGTGAGCAGAAGCCGCCATTGGTGTTGGACGACAGGATGTCGACCGCCGAATAGCCGACTTCGCGAATGTCACGCTGCTGATAGGCGACCGAAGCGAGCACGCCGAAGGTGCCGTCGGCAAACTTCTTGGCGACGAGCAAGGAGGCACGCGGATTCACCTTCTTGGCCAGGTCGCTGTAGGTGCCGCGGGCAGTGGCGCTGAGCGTGAAATCGCGCTTGCCGGCGAGTGGTTTGGGCGCGGTGAGATCGACCGTGGCGCCGAGCGAGCCTTCCTCGACATCGGCCGACGGCGTCTTGCGCACGGCCAGCGCCGAGAAGATCTCGGTCGGGAAGACGTTGAAGTCGAAGCTGCGGCCGCTGTTGCCGGCGCCGTAAATGTCCGACGATCCGGTCTGCGCGGTGCCTTCCATGCCGTTGATGCGGACGCGCGTGAAGGCGGCGCCGAGACCGCGGACCGAGATGTTGCGACCCTCGCCGCCATCGCCGCGCGCCAGCGCGACGCCGGGAATGCGCTGCATCGATTCGGCGAGGTTGGCGTCCGGGAACTTGCCGATGTCCTCGGCGACGATGCTGTCGACCGCAGCCGTCTCGCGGCGCTTCTGGTTGATCGCGGTGTTGAGCGAGGCGCGAAAGCCGGTGACGACGATGTCGGCGGCCTGCGCGTCATCGGCCGGAGCGGCGGCGGTTTCGGGCGGGGTGGCTTGGGGGTCGCTCGCCTGCTGCGCCCAGGACGGGGTCGCGGCCACCATAAGGGCCAGCGTGGAAACTTGAACGGCTGCGAGCGCGACGCGACGATAGGTCATGAAATCCTCCCCGAAAATCACCCGGGATCCGTCGTTGCGGATCCCAATATGTGAAGTGCAGTATCTATATACGGCTAACAGGGTGCCATATGGAAGGATAAATGTGCGGAATGTGAAATACTTTATCGCGTACGCCACACTCTCGCAAATATCTTTGCAAGCGTTCGCCCTGTCGCTTCAGGACGTTAGCGGGGTCACCAGTCGGATAACATGGAGGAAGCGCGGGCCATGTGCGCCGCGGACATAGGTCCCCTCGATGTCGGTGGTGCCGGACACGCCGGTGACCCAGTAATGCGCGCGCGGCTGTGCGCCCGGCAGGATCGCATCCTCGAGATGCGCGACCAGCGTGGGGACGATGACGAGATGATGCAGCGCGAGGAAGTTCGGCAGCATCGGTGCTTCGGCGCTGGTCTCGAACACCAGCGACCCCGTTTCGGCGACGCCGCACCGCGCGATCGCCAACGCCGCGTCTTCATCGGGGGCGGCGGCGGCGTGGAGCGTCACGCCGTGCCAGTCGAGCGCGGTGAGGTGCGGGTCGGGCGGAAGGCACAGCACCGCCGGCAAGCCGTTCGCTGCGCAATAGCGCCGCACGGCGTCGGGCACTTCGCTCCAGTCCGCGATGCGGTCATAGCTTGCGGCGACGCTCGGCAACGCGAGCCGCTCCTCGAAGGTTTCTTCAAGTGCCGCCATAGCGACGGGCGGCCGTTCGGGCGCGATCAGCAAAGCGGCGGCTTCATCCTCGATTTGCGAGGGCGTCATGGTGCCGCCAAGCCGCGACAGGATTGCGTCGCGCGCGGTCACTGGCGCTGCCCTTTCTTATATTGCGCCATGAAGCTCTCCGCCGCCGGCTTGGGCAAGTCGCGATGCCGCGTCCAGCCACCGGCGAGCGGCACGTTGCTCAGCCAGCCGGTCCGTCCCAGCAGCCGCAATGCGGTGAGCGCGGTCGCGGTCGCCGTGCGGTACAGCCGCGGGCGGCGTGCCACCCACGCCCACAGCCCGATCCCGGCGCGGGTCGCTTTGGGTTCGAGCCCCTCGCGCCAGCTCTTCTCGCGCCAGCCGCGCAGCAGCGTGGGGAGCGGGATGCGCACCGGGCACACCTCCTGGCACTTGCCGTTGAGCGTGCAGGCATTGGGCAAGTCGCGGTTCGCCGCAAGGCCGTCGATCGCCGGGGTCAGCACCGCGCCCATCGGGCCGGGATAGGTGCCGCCATAAGCGTGGCCGCCGATCTGCCGGAACACCACGCAATGGTTCATGCACGCGCCGCAGCGGATGCAGCGCAGCATCTCGGCAAGCCCGTCCTTGCGCATCGCGGTACGGCCGTTGTCGACCAGCACGATGTGCATTTCCTCGGGCCCATCGCGGTCGCCGGGGCGCTTGGGGCCGGTGTAGAAGGTCGTATATTGCGTCAGCGGCGCGCCGGTTGCCGAGCGCGCCAGCATCCGCAGCATGTGGACGGCATGGCCCATCGACGGCACGATCTTCTCGATCCCGGCGGTGACGATCTGCATCCGCGGCGGCACCAGCGACAGTTCGGCATTGCCCTCGTTGGTGACGGTGCAGACTGCGCCGGTGTCGGCGATGAGGAAGTTCGCGCCGCAAATGCCGACATCGGCCGCGAGCATGCCCTCGCGCAGATGGCGCCTGGCGCTCTCCGCCATCGCCGCGATCGTCTCTTCGGTGTGCGGGTCGCGGTGGTTGGCCTTGAACAGCACCGAGACCTGCTCGCGCGTCTTGTGCATCGCGGGCCAGATGATGTGCGACGGGCGCTCGCCCGACAATTGGATGATATGTTCGGCAAGATCGGTTTCGACGCGGGTGATGCCCGCTTCGGCCAGTGCGTGCGGCAGGCCGATCTCCTCGCCGAGCATCGATTTCGAGCGCGCGACGCTCTTGGCGCCGGCGGCCTTGCACAGCCCGATGACGATGTCGCACGCCTCCTGCGAGGTGCGCGCCCAGTGGACGACGGCGCCTGCCGCCACGGCGTTCGCCTCGAAGCGCTCGAGGTAGCCGCCGAGATTGGCGATGACATGATCCTTGATCGCCGCCGCGCGATCGCGCGCCGCCTCGAAATCGGCGAACGCGTCGATCGCGAGCGTGCGCTTGGCCTCGGCGGTGCCGGCGGTGCGCTCGACCGCGAGCTTGAGGATCGGATCGGCGAGCGCGGCGTCGACGCGCGTAGCGAACCCGCCGCTCATGCCTCTTCGCCGATCGCCGGGCCGTCACCCATGCCCGCGAGCAGCTCGACGGCGTGAAACGCGCGGACCGGCGAGCCGTCGCGGTGGAGCTTGCCCGCCATGTTCATCAGGCAACCGAGATCGCCCGCGAGCAGCAGGTCGGCGCCGGCGGCATCGATCGCCGCCGTCTTTTCGCCGACGATCGCGTTCGAGATCGCCGGATATTTGACGCAGAAGGTGCCGCCGAAGCCGCAGCAGGTCTCGGCGCCTGCCAGCGGCCTGAGCTCGAGCCCGTCGATCGCGGCGAGCAGGCGGCGCGGCTGGCGCTTGATGCCGAGCTCGCGCAGGCCCGAGCAGCTGTCGTGATAGGTCGCGGTGGTCGGCAGCGCGACGCCCGTGGGCTTCCAGCCACGGACTTCGTCGAGATAGGCGAGGATCTCGAACGTCTTGGCCGCCAGTGCCTGCGCGCGCGGGAACCACGCCGCGTCATGCTCGAGGATCTCGGGATAGTGGACGCGGATCGTCGCCGCGCACGACCCTGACGGGACGACGACCTGGTCGTAGCCCTCGAGCAGCGCGATGTTGCGGCGCGCGAAGTCCTCGGCGGTCTTGCGATCGCCGGAATTGAGCGCGGGCTGGCCGCAGCAGGTTTGCGCCTCGGGCACGACGACCTCGCAGCCCGCCGCCTCGAGCGCGGCGATCGACGCGAAGCCGATGCGCGGGCGGATCAGGTCGACCAGGCAGGTGACGAACAAGGCGACGCGCGGCGTGGTGGTCATACGCCGTGCCGCCCGAGGAAGCCTGTGACCAGCTCGGGCCAGTTCGCCACGGCGGCCTTGGTCGTGCCGAGGCCGAAGCCGTGGCCGCCTGACTCAAGCAAATGCACTTCCACCGCGCCTTTGCGGGCGCGCAGCGCCTCGGCCATCAGCAGGCTGTTCTGATAGGGCACGGCGGGATCGTCGAGCGCGTGGACCAGCACCGCTGGCGGCGGCGTCGCCATGACGTTCTCCTCGAGCGAATAGGCCGCGATCCGCGCGGGAGTTGCATCGGCGCCGAGCAACTGCTCGCGCGAGCCCTTATGCGCGACCGGATCGCGCAGCGTGATCACCGGATAGACGAAGGCGGCGGCGGTGACGCTTGCCGGCAGCCGGTCGATCGCATCGACCGGCGCGGCGATCTCGCGAACGTCGCGCGTCGCGAGCCAGGCGGCGAGATGCCCGCCGGCCGAGAAGCCGACCACGGCGATCCGCTGCGGATCGAAGCCCTCGCTCGGAGCAAGGCTGCGGATCGTGCGGACGGCGCGCTGCGCATCCTGCAACGGTACGTCGGCACCGGCGGACCAGCCATCGGCGGGCAGGCGGTAGAGCAGGATGAAGCAGGTGTACCCCGCCTCGGCAAAACGCCGCGCGACGGGAAAGCCTTCATTGCCCATCGATACGAAGCGATAGCCACCGCCGGGGATCAGCAGAACAGAAGCGCCGTTGGATTTGGTGGGCTTGAGCATCGTCAGCGTCGGCTGGCGGACATGCTCGACGATGTAATTGCCGTCGGCCGTTGCCGGCTGGCGCTCGGTCCGCTTCTCGGTAGCGGTGACGCGCGCGCCGCCGGGCGGCTTGCCAGGCCAGAGCGGCATCGTGCGGAACGCGCCCGCCCCGACATCGGCGGCCTGTGCCGGAGCGTGAACCGCGCTCGCGAAAGACAGCGCGCCAGCGCCCGCAAGCACCGTCCGACGATCCCATAGACTGTCGCGCACCGCAGCATCCTCTCGTTCGCCCGAGTCTGTATTTGACGCGGCTCTTTCCATCAACTAACGACCTATCTCATAAAGTGAGACCATGCAAACGGCCCGGGAGAGGCTGCCAGCTTCGGCGCGGTGCCCCGGAACGTCTGCTTAGTGGAGGACCGCTTCGCATCCGTGAAGCGATGATGAGGAGCAGTGACACGTGGCGATCGTCCAGTTGCCCAAGATCAAGCATGTCCGCGCATTCACCGTGCGCGGCGGCGGGGCTGACTATCACGACCAGGGCGCAGGCCACTGGATCGACGACCATATCGCCACGCCGATGAGCCGCTATCCCGAATATCGCCAGAGCCGGCAGAGCTTCGGGATCAACGTGCTCGGCACGCTGGTGGTCGAGATCGAGGCCGAGGACGGCACTATCGGTTTCGCGGTCACCACCGGCGGCGAGCCGGCGGCGTTCATCGTCGAGAAGCATCTCGCGCGCTTCCTCGAGGGCCGGAGTCCGACCGAATACGAGAAGATCTGGGACCAGATGTACTTCTCGACGCAATATTACGGCCGCAAGGGTCTGGTGGTGAATGCCATCTCGGGCGTCGATCTCGCGTTGTGGGATCTGCTCGGCAAGCTGCGGCAGGAGCCGGTCTATCACTTGCTCGGCGGCGCGGTGCGCGACGAGCTGCAATTCTATGCGACCGGCGCACGCCCTGACATCGCCAAGGAGCTCGGCTTCATCGGCGGCAAGATGCCGTTGCACCATGGGCCTGCCGAGGGGCTCGAAGGCTTCCACAAGAACATCGCCGAGCTGGCCGAGATGCGCGAGCGCGTCGGGCCGGACTTCTGGCTGATGTGGGATTGCTGGATGGCGCTCGACCTCGATTACGCCACGCGGCTCGCGATCGCGGCACACGAGCATGGCCTCAAATGGATCGAGGAGGCGATCAGCCCCGACGATTATTGGGGCTATCAGCAGCTCAAGCGCAACGTCCCCAAGGGCATGCTGGTCACCACCGGCGAGCATGAGGCGACCCGCTGGGGCTTCCGCATGCTGCTCGAGATGGAATGCTGCGACATCATCCAGCCCGACGTCGGCTGGTGCGGCGGTGTGACCGAATTGCTCAAGATCTCGGCGCTCGCCGATGCCGCGGGCAAGATGGTCGTGCCGCACGGATCGTCGGTCTACAGCTATCACTTCGTGATCACGCGCCACAATTCGCCCTTCGCCGAGTTCCTGATGATGCATCCGGGGCCGACCGAAGTGGTGCCGATGTTCCACCCGCAGCTGATCGGCGAGCCGGTGCCCGAAAATGGCCGGCTCAAGGCCAGCGCGCTCGATGCGCCGGGCTTCGGCGTCGAGCTCAATCGCGATATCGCGATGCACCGTCCCTACACGCACTGATAACGAAAGACCGTCTCATGAAGCTCTGCCGCTATGGCCAGCCCGGCCAAGAAAAGCCCGGTATCGTCGACGCCGATGGCATCCTCCGCGACCTGTCGGGCGTGATCGCCGACCTGACCATCGCAACGCTGCCGCAGGCGCTCGCCGCCGATGTCGCGTCCTTGCCGGTGGTCGAGGGAACGCCGCGCTACGGCGTGCCGATCAGCGGGATCAGCAAGATCGTCGCGATCGGCCTCAACTATCGCGACCATGCGATCGAATCCGGCCTGCCGATCCCGACCGAGCCGGTGATGTTCGCCAAGGCGCTGTCAAGCCTCAGCGGCCCGAACGACGACGTCGTGCTGCCCAAGGGCTCGACGCACAGCGACTGGGAAGTCGAGCTCGGCGTGATCATCGGCAAGACCTGCCGTTACGTCGCGAAGGAAGACGCGCTCGACGCGATTGCGGGCTTCACACTCGTCAACGACGTGTCCGAGCGTTTCAACCAGAAGGAGCGCGGCAGCCAGTGGTCGAAGGGCAAGGGCCACGACACCTTCTGCCCAACCGGCCCGTGGCTGGTGACGCCCGATGAAGTCGGCAACGCGCAGGATCTCGACATGACGCTCGACGTGAACGGCGTGCGCATGCAGACCGGCAACACCAAGACGATGATCTTCGATCTCGCCGAGCTGATCTCCTATGCCAGCGAATATGTCACGCTGATGCCGGGCGACCTGGTCATCACCGGCACGCCGCCGGGCGTGGGCGAGGGCAAGAAGCCCGACAAGATCTTCTTGAAGGCCGGCGACGTGATGGAGTTGTCGATCGCCAAGCTCGGCACGCAGACGCAGAAGATCGTCGAGTGGCGCCATCTCGGCGAAGGCAAACTCGCATGAGCGTCTACGAAGGACGCTTTGCGGGGCGCTGCGCGGTCATCACCGGCGGCGCTTCGGGGCTCGGCAAGGATGTCGCCCGGCGGATCATCGCCGAGGGCGGCAAGGCCGTGCTGTGGGATCGCAACGCCGAGGCGCTCGCCGCGACCAGGGACGAGATCGGCGCGACGCATGTTGTCGCGCTCGACGTGTCGGATGCCGATGCCGTCGCCGCTGCTGCCAAGGAAAGCGCTGAGGTGCTCGGCAAGATCGACGTGCTGGTCTGCTCGGCCGGGATCACCGGGGCGACCGTGCCGCTGCACGAATTCCCGATCGAGAGCTGGCTGCAAGTGGTCAACGTCAACCTCAACGGGCTGTTCTACTGCAATCGCGCGGTCGTGCCGTATCTGCTCGAGAACGGCTATGGCCGGATCGTCAACGTCTCCTCGGTTGCGGGCAAGGAAGGCAATCCCAACGCCAGCGCGTATTCGGCGACCAAGGCCGCGGTGATCGGCCTGACCAAGAGCCTCGGCAAGGAATTGGCCGGCAAGGGCGTGATCGCCAATGCGATCACCCCGGCGACCTTCGAGAGCCCGATCCTCGCGCAGCTGCCGCCGAGCCAGGTCGAGTATATGCGCTCGAAGATCCCGATGGGGCGCCTGGGCGAAATCCATGAATCGACCGCGATGGTGTGCTTCGCGGCGTCGGAAGAGTGCAGCTTCACGACCGCGGCGACCTTCGACACGTCGGGCGGTCGCACCACCTTCTGATCGCCCCATGGCCGCGACCGTCCGATAGACGACGGCGCGGCCTTTCCCCATCTGGAGAGGCTTCGTGACCATCCCGTTCGTCGATGCGCACATCCATCTGTGGGAGCTCGGCCGGCTCCGCTATCCGTGGCTGACGCCGCCGTTTGCGGAGGACGGGCCCAACGGCTCGGTCGAAGCGATCGCGACGGACTACACGCTCGCCGACTATCGCGCCGACATGGCACGCTGGAACGTCGTCGGCGCGGTGCATATCGATGCCGGGGCGGACGCGGCGGAGGCGCTCGACGAGACCGAATGGCTCGAAGGCGTCGCCGATGCCGGCGGCTTGCCGAGCGCGATCGTGGCGTTCGCGCGGCTCGACGATCCCGAGGTCGAAGCCTTGCTCGCGCAGCAGGCGGCGCATCCGCGCGTTCGTGGCATCCGCCACATCGTCAACTGGCACGCCGATCCGCTGCGCAGCTACACCCCGCGCGATGTGACGCAGGACGAGCAGTGGCGGGCGGGCTTCGGGCTGCTCGCGAAATACGGCCTGTCGTTCGACCTGCAATGCTATCCCGGGCAGATGGCCGTGCTCGCGCCGCTGATCGCCCGGGATCCCGACGTGCCGGTGATCCTAAACCATCTCGGCATGCCGGTGATCAGCGATCGCGACGGGATCGCGCAGTGGCGCGCCGGGCTCGAGACGCTCGCCGCGCTGCCGCATGTCGCGATCAAGCTGTCGGGGCTCGGCTTCATCGATCGCGACTGGACACTGGAAAGCGTGCGGCCGTTCCTGCTCACGGCGATCGACCTGTTCGGCACCGACCGCTGCCTGTTCGCCAGCGATACTCCGACCGACACGCTCTTCGCGCCGATCGACCGCACGATGACGGCATTCCACGCGATCGCCGCCGACTTCAGCGACGACGAGCAACGCGACCTGTTCGCGCGCAACGCCAACCGCCTCTATCGCCTGGGATTACATCTATGAACCCGTTGCTCGGCGTCCTCTACCATTGGCTTGGCGGCCTCGCTTCGGCGAGCTTCTACGTGCCGTATCGCGGGGTGAAGCGCTGGTCGTGGGAGATTTACTGGCTGACCGGCGGCGTCTTCTCGTGGCTGTTCGCGCCGTGGTTCTTCGCCAGCCTCCAGACCAACGACCTGCTCGGCGTGCTGCACGGCGCCACGCCGACAGCATTTTGGTGGCCGATTGTCTTCGGCGTGCTGTGGGGGTTCGGCGGGCTCGGCTACGGGCTGGTGATGCGCTATCTCGGGCTGTCGCTCGGCATGGCGGTGGTGCTGGGGCTGTGTACTGTGTTCGGCACGCTGATCCCGCCTTTGTTCGCGGGCGAATTCCACGCGAAGCTGCTCGCCAACGCCTCGGGGCGGATCGTTCTGCTCGGCATAGCGCTGACGCTGCTCGGCATCATCGTCGTCGCGATCGCGGGCGCGAAGAAGGATGCGCTGTTGACGCCCGCGCAGAAGGCGGCGGTGGTCGCCGAGTTCGACTTCAAGAAGGGTATCCTCGTCGCGATCTTCGCGGGCATCATGTCGGCCTGCTTCGCCTTCGGCCTCGCCGCGGGCGAGCCGATCAAGGCGCTGTCGGCTGCGGCGGGGACGGGGCCGCTATGGACCGGGCTGCCGGTACTGTGCCTGGTGATGTTCGGCGGGCTGATCACCAACGGAGCGTGGTGCGCGTTCCTGATCACCAAGAACCGCAGCGCCCCCGAATGGCGCGGCGTCACCAAGGCCGATGTCGGCCGGCCGCCCTTGCTGCGCAACTATCTGCTCAGCGCGCTGGCGGGGGTGACGTGGTACTTCCAGTTCTTCTTCTACACGATGGGCGAGAGCCAGATGGGCCGGCTGGGCTTCTCCAGCTGGACGCTGCACATGGCGAGCATCATCATCTTCGGCACGCTGTGGGGTTTCGCCTTCCGCGAGTGGAAGGAAGCCGGCGCGCGGATCAAGGCGACCGTGTGGAGCGGGGTCGGCCTGTTGCTGATCGCCACCGTGGTGATCGGCTATGGCAACAGCATCGCCGTCGCGCCGTGAGGTGGCTGCTCGCCGCCGCCGCGCTGCTCGGACTGGCAGGGGCCGCCCCCGCCGCACCGCAGGCCGATGCGCCGCTGGTGTTGACGGCGATGCATCTGCACGATCCGTGGATCGTCGCCGACGCAGCAAGCAAGACCTATTACCTGTTCACCCGCAACGAGGCGGCGATGAGCGGCGACCAGCGGCTCGGTACGATGGTCTATGCCAGCCGCGACCTGAAGCATTGGACCGAGCCCAAGCTCGCCTTCGTCCTGCCTTCCGGATTGTGGGCCAAGGCGGGCAGCTGGGCGCCCGAAGTGCATCGCTGGCGCGGCAAATGGTATCTGTTCACGACCTTCCACAATCCCGATCTGCCGCTCGGCAAGAACGGCACGCGCGACACCTATCGACGCGGTACGGTGCTGGCGGTTTCCGACACGGTCGACGGGCCGTATCGGCTCGTGCGTGGCGGGGGGCCGATCGTCGATCCCAAACTGATGACGCTCGACGGTTCGCTCTATGTCGATCCGAAGGGTAAGCCGTGGCTCGTCTATGCGCATGAATGGTGGCAGACGACGGTCGGCACGATGGAAGCCGTGCCGCTCACCGACGACCTCGCCGCCGCCGGCCCGCCGCAGACCTTGTTCAAGGCGAACGACGCGCCGTGGGCGGTCGGCCAGAAGCAGCCGAACGGCGATATCGTCTACGTCACCGACGGCCCCGAACTGTATCGATCGAAGACCGGCACGCTGCTGATGCTGTGGTCGAGCTATGGCCAGAAGGGCTATGTCGAGGCGCAGGCGCGCTCGACCTCGGGCACGATCGCCGGGCCGTGGGAGCAGCTCGGCCCGCTGGTGCAGCGCGACAGCGGGCACGGTATGCTGTTCCACGCCTTCGACGGCAGACTGATGATGATCCTACATCGTCCGTTCAATTATGCGCTCGGCAAGCTCTACGAGATGCGCGACGATGGCGACCGGCTGTCGGTGGTGCGCGAGGCGGTCGAGCTCGACGGCGAGGCCTATCCGACGCATCCATGCGTCGCTGGCCACTCGTCGTTCGACGGGGCGCATCCGGGATGCTGATGCTCGGTGCCGATCAGGTGCGCACGCTCGATGGCGCGTCGGTGCGCGCGGATGCGGTGACGTTCGATCCCGCCTTCGCCGATCCCGCGCAAGCGGTGGTGACCGCGGTGTCGCAGCCGGTGCTGCTGAGTTTCGCGCCCGCGCAGCCCAACGGGCGCGCGATGCTGGTGCTGGGCGGCGGCGGGTATGTCCAGCTGATGGCGGGGCGCGAGGGCGTTCAGGTTGCGCGTTGGCTCAATACGCTCGGCTATCACGCGCATGTTTTGATCCATCGCTTCCCCGATGCGGACAACGGGCCGGTCGCGGCGCTTGCCGATGCGTTGGCGGCGATGCGGCTGCTGCGCGAGGATGATAGCGCGCTCGGTGTCGTCGGGCTGTCGTCGGGCGGGCATCTCGCGGCGTGCCTCGCGGCGGCGGTGCCGGAAGAATGGGGCGTGTCCTGTGATGCGACGACGCGCCCCGACGTGCTGGTGATCGGCTATGCGCCGATCTCGACCAATGCCGCAGGCCGCACGATCGTCGTCGACAAGCCGCCGCTGCCGCCGGTCGAGAAGCAGGCGATGTACGATCGGCTGCAGCCCGACGCGCAATTGCTGGACAACCCGCCGCCCGCATTCATCGTCTATTCGGGCAACGATCCGGTCGTCCCGGTCGAGAATGCGCGGCGGCTGCACGCCGCTTGGGAGCAAGCCGGCGGCGCGGCGGAGTGCCACATCTTCGCCGATGCCCCGCACGGCTTCGCGCTCGATACGCACGGTCTGCCGGTCTCGGTGTGGCCGCAGCTGTGTACGGCCTGGTTGCGTCAGGTCGGGTTTCTCTAAGCGCCCGCGTTCAGCGGGGCAGCAAGCGCACGTCGGCCGGCGCGTTGCGATCGACCGTGAGGATGTTGTCGACCTCCTTCAGCTCCGCGATCTGCAGCACGCTGCGGCGGTGCCACTCGCGATCAGACGCGGCCTGTGGCTCCCCCGACTGGTGGACGAAATAGACGAGATAGGCGCGCTCGCCCGCCACGATCACGTCGGGATGCTGCCCCTTGGCGCGATCGGTCGCGGCGGTGCCGGGGGCGGCGAGCAGATAGTCGCTCTGGCGCGTCCAATGCTCGCCATCGGCCGAGCGCATCACCAGCAGCCCCTTCCACGCATCGGACACCAGCCACCAGCGCCCGCGCCAGCGGAACGCCTTGGGCCCTTCGCCGGGCGTGTCGGTGAGCCGGTCCTTGACCGTCCAATCCACCAGATCCCGGCTGTCGGCGGTGCGGATCGCCTTGTTCATCCACTCGTCGTTGAAGAACAGCCGGTATCTGCCGCGCGGCAGCGCGACGACGCTCGCATCGATCACCCGGTCCGAGCCCAGCTCGACCCGCTCGCCGCAGCGCCAGCTTGTGAGGTCGCGGCTGGTCAGGTGGACGAGGAATCGCGGCGCGTTCCAGTCGCGGTAGATGCCGGGGACGACGGTCACCCACATGTGCCATTGCCCCGCGAACCGCTCGACATCGGGCGCCCACAGCGTCGCGCCGGTGCACGTCTCCGGGATCGCCGCGGTGCCGCCGTAGCGCCACTGCGCGCCGTCCTTCGACCGGGCGATGCCGATCGCGGTGCCGTGGACCCAGCGCACGTCCTTGGCATCGTCCATCGGCAGATCGGCGCGTCGGTTGGTGTAGAACATCACCCACTCGCGCGTCGCCGGATCGTAGACCGTCGACGGGTCCGCCGCCCCGTCATGCACGGGATCGCGGAACAGCGGCTTGGGCGCCAGCACCGCCGCCTGCGCTAGCAAGGCCGCGGCGAGCAGCGCGATCACTTGTGCGCGTCCGCCACCGGATTGTTGCCCCACAGCCGGTCATACGACCAGCCCGACAGATCCTCGACCACGGTGGCATGCTCGGGATCGGACGGCGTGCGTGCGCCGCTGCGCAGATGCTCGATCTCCTCGAGCAGGATCGCATGCGTGCGCGGATCGAGCCGGAAGCGCGTCGACACGAACATGCCGAACAGCAGCATCGCGATCGTGCCCGCACCCATCACCCCGACGATGCCGACCAGCGCGCCGGCGCTCTGCGTCTTGGCGCCCGAGACGAAGCCCGATGCCTGCATCACCTGGCCGACGAGGATGATCGCGGCGGCCTGACTCATCTTGCGCACGAAGGTCATCACGCCCGCGAACGCGCCTTCGCGACGCCGCCCGGTGACGATCTCGTCGACATCGGCCATGTAATTGTACGTCGCCCACGGGATGTAGTTGAGCGCGCCGCGGCCGAGCCCGGCGAACAGCACCGGCACCCAGAACAGCATCGCGGTGGCGGTATAGCCGGCAGCATACATCGCGAGGAACAGGATCACGCCGATGCCGAAGCTGACCGCCGCCATGCGGTAGGCGGCGGCGGGGGAGAGTTTCAGCGCGAAGTTGATCGCCAGGATCACCGCGACGAACTGGACGATATAGGTCACGCCGACGAGGTTGGCGACGATCGCCGCCGACCCGGCCAGCGCGAAGATCACGAAATAGGTGAAGGCGGCGTTGTAGATGTCCTGGCTGATATAGCCGCCGAGATACATGCCGAGATGCAGCCGGAAGGCGCGGATCCGCAGCGTCGAGAACAGGTTTCGATAGAGCGCCTTGAACGCCGCGCCGAGCGTCGGCTTGGCGCGCGCATCCTCCTCGGCATCGAGCCCGGGCGGGCGCTGCCGCTCCCAGCTGAACGCATAGAGCAAGCCCGCCGCGCCCATGAAGAGCCCTGAGAAGATGATGCCCATGTAGAGATAGGTGTCGGGCGAGCCCTCGCCGAGATACTGGATCAGCGCCTTGGGCAGGAACGCCGCGCCGATCGCCGAGAGCTGGCCGAGCAGGATGCGCGCGCCGGCGAACTTCGCCTTGGTCTTGTAGTCGGTCGCCATTTCGCTGGCGAGCGTCTCGTACGGGATGATCTCCATCGCATAGACCATCTCGAACAGCACATAGGTGACGAGGTAATACCAGAAGCCTTGCCCCGCGACCCACATGATCGCGAACGACGGCAGCAGCGGGATCGCGGCGAGGATGAAGAAGCGCCGCCGCCCGAACTTGCGCCCGAGCCACGAGCGGCCGAGGCTGTCGGAGAGGTGGCCGATCAGCGGGCTGGTAAAGGCATCGAGCACGCGCGCGATGCCGAAGATCGCGGTCGCCTGCAGCGCCGACAGTCCGCAGAAGGTGGTGTAGAAGAACAGGATCCAGGTGCTGATCACCGCCATCGAGCCTGCGCCGAGCACGTCGTTCGAGCCATAGGCGAGCAGGGTGTACCAGCGCACCGGGCGCGTCGGCGCGATCGGGTTGGCGGGCGCGGCGGCGATAGGGTCGGTGGCCATGGCGGTCAGTCCTTTGCGCCGGCGGGCGGCAAGCTGGCGGGAAGCGGATCGAAACGGAAGCGATCGAGGATCAGCGCGGGATCGGCGAGGCCGACGGTGAAGCGATGGCGGCCTGCCTCGACCGCGGTCGGCAACGCGAGCTCGATCCGATTGTCGAGCACCGCGCGCGCCCAGGCGGCATCGCCGGTGACGCGCGGTGCGGCGAGCGTGACGGGCGCGGCACCGTCGAGCGCGAGCGTCAGGCGCAGCGGATCGCCGTCCCGCGTGGCGTAGCTCGGCAGCAGTTCGGCGACGAGGCGCCAGCGGCCGGGCGGCAGGTCGACCGTGTAGGACAGCTGCGCCGGCAGTGCCGCGCCGACCGCGGCACCGTTGCGGCCGAGCCCGTCGATTACGCGCCAGCCGGTGCGCGGGCCCTCGGCGGCTTCGGCTTCCACGACGGGTGCGGTGGCGGCAGCGGGAGTTTGCGGTCGGGCTACCGTCACCGCCGGGAGGACGGCAGCGGCGGGAAGGATCGGCGGGGTCAGGCGATAGCGCCGCCATTGGCCATCGGCCGGCTCCATCGCGAGCATCCCGCGCCATTTGCCCCCGGCGATCGTCTCATTGTAGCGGCGCGTCAGGCGCGTGAGTTCGGCATCGGCGGCCCGTGCGCGGGCGCCCGCTTGCGCCGCGGCTGCCGGATCGCTGTCGTGCAGGCGATCATAGGCTTCGGCATCGAACAGCCGGACATTGGCGAGCGCGGCGGCGGTGACCGGATAGTCGACCAGCTCGAAGAACGCATCCCGGCGGTCGGCGGGGATGCGCGGCGCGAGCGCGCGGACGCGGGCGGCGAGCGTGTCGAACGCGGCGAGCCGGGTGGCGATCTCGGGCGGCGAAAGCGGGCTGGGGCGCGACAGCTCGCCCGGCAGCCACCATTGCAGATGCTCGGGCCGCCGCGCGAAGTTGAGGCGGTGATGCTCGGCGAGGATCGTCGTGGCGTCCGCCGCGACATCGGCGCCGAGCGTCCTGGCAGCCCACTCGCGCACGACCGCGTCGATCGGCTGCGCGCGTGTCGCCGGAACGTCCCACGCCAGTCGCAGGAAATAGTCGGTGGCGAGTTCGGCCGGCTTGAGATCGCCGACGTTGGCGACCCACATCTGCCGCGCACCGGCATCCCAGGCGCGGCCCAGTTCCTCGCGGATCAGCGCGGGCGGGGTGGTCGACAGCCACAGATACGACAGCGGCGCGCCGAGATAGGAGAGGTGGTAATAGACGCCCGATCCGCCGGGCCGTTCGCGCTCGGCGGCGTCGGGGAGGTGGCGGATATAGCCGAAATTGTCGTCGGGCCACAGCAGCGTGACGTCGCGCGGCACCTTCAGCCCGCTGCGATAGACGTCGAGCACTTCCTTATACGGGGTGAACACCTGCGGCGCGGTCTTGGGCAACATCGCGCGCTGGTCGGCGAAGATGCGCTCGAGCAGCGTCCGGCGACCGGCATCGTCGCTCGGGCCGACCATCCCGCTGTCGTGGATGCCGCGCATGCCGAGCGTCCAGAGGCTCTCGTAGCGCACGTTGGTCGCCACCCGCTCGCGCCAGTAGCGCGCGACACCGGCAGCGTTGGTAGCGTAATTGAAGCGCTCCGCCGGCGCGGTCCATTCGCCGACATTGTTGCGCAGCATCGGCTCGGCATGGCTCGAGCCCATCACGATGGCATAGCGATCGGCGAGCGCAGCATTGCCGGGGTCGGCGTTGAACGGGCGCGTCACCTTGTGCATCGCCGGCCAGACGAGATTGGCCTTGAGCCGCAGCATCAGTTCGAACAGCCTGGCGTAGGTCTTTGGGCCGATCGTGCCCGCCGCGGGCTCGAAGGTGTGCGCCGCCCAGGGTTGCAGCCCCCAATCCTCGTCGTTGAGGAAAACGCCGCGATACTTGACCGAGGGCGGGCCGAAGCGCGCGACGCCTGCGGGCGCGCGCAACAGCGCGTGATGCTCGGGCGTGACGTCCGCCCACCAATGCCACGGCGACACGCCGATCGCGCGCGACAGTTCGTAGGCGCCGAATGCGGTGCCGCGACGGTCGCTGCCGACGATCACCAGCGCCGAGGCGACGCCGGGCGCGGGGCGATCGACCGTGGCGATGATGAAGCTCTCCCACGCGCCGCGCAACTTGCGGACGTCGAGCAAGCCGCGCCGCGCGAGGCCGTCGATCGCGGCGCTGCGGCCGAGCGTACCCAGCCAGATCTGCGTGCCGTTGCCGGTGGCGGTGCCCGACACGCGGGCGAGATCGGTGGTGAGGTCGGCGGCGGCGATCCGCACCACCGCATGGTCGCGCGCGTCGGTCACCACGCGCGCGACGCCGCGCGCATCCGCCAGCACGACGCCCGGCCCGGCATCGAACGCGACCAGCGGCGTCTCCGCCACCGCCGGTCGGGCCACGCCGCCGAGCGCCAGAAGGAGCGCGAGCGCGCCGGCCGGGCGGCGCCAGGCGATCCCACGCGACGCTACGCGGTGGAAGCCGGGAAGCGCCGCCCGCTGCATTAGATGTAGGTACGCAGGAACTCGCCGAGCGCGATCATCGCCAGGCTCTGCCCATAGGGCATCGAGGTCAGCGCGATGTCCTTGTAGAATTGCTGCGTGTCGCCCATCGCCGTGCCGAACGACACCTGCTTGAGCTCGCCCGCCGCGTCGATATTGGCGAGCACGCCCTGCACCGCCTTGATGCCGACCGCCTCATAGTGCCGCGGCAGATAGCCCTTCCGCACACCCTTGAGGATCCCGTAGGCGAACCCAGCCGTCGCCGACGCCTCGAGATAGCTGGTCGGATCGACGATCAGCGTGTGCCACAGGCCCGTCGCGGGGTCCTGCGTCTCGGCGAGCGTCTTCACCTGTGCCGCGAGCGTGTCGATCAGGAAGGTGCGCAGCGCGTCGCCCTGCGGCAAATCGAGGATCTCGATGATCTCGGGGATCGCAATCGTCACCCAGCAATTGCCGCGCGCCCACAGCGCCTCGGCGAAATTGTGCCGGCCGTTGAAGTCCCAGCCGTGGAACCACAGCCCGGTCTTCTTGTCGAACAGATATTTGATGTGCACGAGGAACTGCCGCTTGGCTTCCTCGACATAGTGCGGGCGGCCGAGCAGCAGGCCGATCTTGGCGAGCGGCAGCACCGACATCATCAGCGTGTCGTCCCACATCTCGCCGGGATTCTCGTCATTGTAGACGATGTGCTGGAAGCCGCCTTCCTCGGTCTTGGGCAGGCCGTCGGGCGCCATCAGCCACTCGGCCCAGGTGTCGAGATAGGGGATGTAGCGCGGGTCGCGCTCGAGCTCGTACAAATAGGCGAGCGTGATGAACGGCGCCATCGTGTTGATGTTCTTGGTCGGCGTGCCTTCGACGAAGCGATCCTCGAACCATTGCTTGATGATCGCGAGCGCGGTGCTGTCGCCGGTCTGCTCGTAATAGCGCCACATCCCGAACAGGCCGACGCCGTGCGTCCATTCCCAGCCGGCCCAGCCCTTGGTGTCGATGATGCGCCCGTCTTCGAGATGGAGCAGGAACTCGCCGGTCTCGTCCTTAATGTTGACGAGATTGTCCATCAGTCGGGCGATCGCGGCGGTCACGTCTGCACGCGGCACGTCGTGGGTAAGGGCGGCCAATTAACTTCTCCTGGTGGGAAGGCGCACGGGCTTCAGACCGTAATCGTGCGCCATGGTGCGATAGAGGGTGCGGAACTGGGGATCCATGTCGTATCGGCCCTGATGGCCGTCGGGCGGCGTCTGGGTCGGCACGCCGGACGCGGCGCCGGGGGCTTCCGCGGCGTTGATGCCCTGGCTTAGCAGATCGGGGCGGGCGCCTTCGCCGGCGGGCTGGCCGTCGTGGCGGAAGATCGCTTCCTGGTGGCGCGTCGGCTCCCAGATATAGCTGCCCCAACCGTGCGGCGCGGCGTGGACGAGATCGTTGAGATAGCGTTTGCGCGCGGAATATTCCAACGCGAGGAAGCCGAGATCGGGATAGGCCTTGGCGAATTCGGCGAAGGTATGCTGCCAGTCGCCCTGCGCCGCTTGCTGGTAGCAGGAGAAGCCGATGGCATCGGGGCGGACGCCGCGCTGGAGCAGGTTGTCGGTCCAGTAGTGCGTGATCGGCCAGTGGCGGCCGAGATGGTTGTGCAGCACCACCTTGGCGCGCGGTGCCGCAGCGCGCGCGCCGGCGATACCCGCCTTCAGCAGCGCGGCGAACTGGTCATAGCCGCCCGCGCCGGCAGCATTGAGATGCACGCCATCGGTCTGCGGGTTGCCGGTCGGAATGGTCAGCGGCACGCGGCCATCGGGCCAGAGCATGCCGAAGGTGGTCTCGTTGCCGATCACCACCATGTCGGGCGCGGCCCCGCCGCGGACGAGCGCGGCGATCGTGTCGGCGGTATAGGCCCCGACGCGCTCGACCAACCGGGGAAACGGCAGGTCGGCCCAGGCGGCGGGTTTCGTCTGCTTCTGCGGATCGGCCCAGTCGTCCGAATAGTGCAGCGTCAGCGAGAAATGGAAGCCGGCGGCCTTGATGCGGCGGCCGAACGCCAGCGTCTGCTGCAGGTCGCACCATGGCCCGCCGGGCTTGCGCTTGCTGTAGCCGTTGGCGGGATCGACGAAGGTGCGCAGCTTGATCGCATTGAACCCGGCATCGGCGAGGATCGCGAGCGGGTCGCGTTGCCGCCCATCCTGCCAATAGGTCGCACCGACCGCCTCGTCTTCGGGGATCCACGAGACATCCGCGCCGATCAGATAGGGCCACGGCCGCGCCGCCCCGGCAGCGAAGGCCGGGCGCGCCATCGCCGCGAGCGCGGCTGCACCGGCGATGCCGCCGAAGCCCCGCCGGGTGACAAGCGCGTCGCTCACCGCAGCTGGTCCGGCCGGCTGGGCGCGGCGACCATCTGCACCGGCACGCCGCCCTTCACGCTGCGCAGCGTGACGAGCTTGACCTGTTCGAGCGCATTGCCCGCCGCGCCATCCGACGTGACGGCGAGCGCGATCGTGTTGGCGCCGTGATGGTTGAGGATGCCCTCGGGGATCGGGAAGACGCGCTGCGGGCCGACATGCGCGATGAACTGGCCCATGTTCCAGCCGTTGACGAACAGCAATGCACGATAGCGCGCGACCGAGCGCGGCGTGGTGGTG
Source organism: Parasphingomonas frigoris (assembly GCF_036663815.1). Classification (NCBI taxonomy): domain Bacteria; kingdom Pseudomonadati; phylum Pseudomonadota; class Alphaproteobacteria; order Sphingomonadales; family Sphingomonadaceae; genus Parasphingomonas; species Parasphingomonas frigoris. The sequence continues at coordinate 288,673 of NZ_JAXOJQ010000001.1, forward strand.
TCGCCGAACGTGACCGCGACGGTCGTGTCCTGCGCCTTGGGCACGTCGAGCGTGAAGCGTGTGCGGTACCAGGTGGTGCCAGCGGTCGTCGTGGCGGCGGGCAGCGTCGCCGTGGTCCAGCGCGCGTCGTCAAAGCCGGGCAGATGCCAGCCCATCCGCTCGCCATATTGGCCGCCATTGTTGGCGGCGCCGCGCGCGGGATCGGGGAGATCCTCGCCGCCTTGCTTGCCCTGGATCTTCCACGCGATCGGCACGGCGAAGCTGCGTCCGCCCGGCGCCTCGAGCGAGGCCGAAACGAGCCCGCGCGCTTCCTTGTGGAAATCGTCGGAGTCGAGGTCCCAATTGTGCCCGTTGTTGCGGACCATGATCGACAGCACATGCTCGCCCGGCGCCTGCGCGGCGGCGGGGAGGTCGAAGCGTGGCGCGGCGGTGGTGATCGGGCGCGGCAGGCCGCCGGGAAGCTCGTCCTGGCCGACCAGCTTCCCGTCGAGGAACACCTGCACCACGCCCGCGCCGCCGCCGCCGTAGAACAAGGCCAGCTGTCTGGCGTCGGGCGTGCCGCTGAAGCGGCCGCGATACCAGACATCGCCGTCGTGGAAGCCGTACGCGTCCATCACGAGCGTCGGCTCGCCGTCGGGCTTGGCGGTGGTGGTGGCGGAACCGCGCCGGTCGATCGCCTGCCACCCGCTGTCGTCGAAATCGGGGCGCGCTTCGGCCGTCCCCGCAGCAACGCGCCAGTTGGTGAGGACCGGGAGGGTAACCGGGGCGGGGCCGGCGAGCGGGCGCGCCGCGCGACGGCTGCCGATCGCGCTGGTCTCGAGCGGCACCGTGACGCCGTTCCAGCGCACCGAGGTGAGCCGTGCGGGCGTCCACAGTTCGAGCGGCGTGGCCTCCTTCGTATCGCCGCTCAGCGCGAGCGTGGCGCCGTTCGCATCGGCGCTACGAACGAGCGCGGGGCCGCGGACGAGCACCGGGCCGGCGGCGGTATCGCGGCGCCAGTAGCGCACGCCCTCGGCCTCGTCGGCGAGCAGCAGCGTTAGCGGCGGCCGGCCGCCACCGGTGATCCGCACGACGCTGCGCCCAGCGAGCGTGTAGGTCAGCTTGAGATCGCCCTTGGCGGCATCGAACGCGCTGGTGGCGGCGCCCTCGAGCACTTCCACCTTCGGCGCCGATGCATAGCGCAGCACGGTCTCGTTCGCTTCGCCCGCGCGACCGTAGAGCAGCAGCAGGTCGCGGCCATCTGCGGTCAGTGTCGCCTGCAGCTCGGAGGTCGAGTAAACGAGCCGCTGGCCGCCGAGCGTAACCCCCGCGAGCAGCCACTTCGCATCGAAGCCGTTGAGCCGCATCGGAAAGCTGTACGCGCCGTCGGGCAGGTTCGCGGCGACGGTGAAGCTGTCGTCGCCCTGGCCGTTCGACGGCTTGTGCGTGACCATCAGGAAGCGCGCGTCGGTCTGCGGGTTGCGGTCGTGATAGACCTGCACATTGGGCGACGAGACCGTCACGGCGCCGGCCGGGACCATGCCGGCGAGATCGGGCACCGCGGCGATCATCCCGCCGAGCTGCTTCATCTCCTCCGCCTTTTCGCGCAGCTCGCGCGCCTCGGAAATCGCCGAGCCGTAATCGTAGCTGGTGAACACGACGGGCGCGGGCAGCCAGCCCCAGCTCGTGCCGCCATAGCCCATGTAAAAGCTCTGGATGTCGATGCCGTTGGCGAGGTTGGTGCCGTAGAAAACCCGCTGGAAGCGCTTGCCGCGCTGGATCGCGTTGCAGTCGTAGCCGCCGTTCGACCCCCAATAATCGAACCAGCCGCCGCCGAATTCGGCGAGGAAGGCGGGGGTGTCGGGCGAGGCGGACGCGCCGCCCTTGGCGCCCCCCGGGCCGTAATAGCCCCAATCGGGCGCGGCCGACCCGCGTGTCGGCTTGCCCGCGACGGTGCAGGTGCCGCCGGGATAACCATCGAACGCGTAGAGATCGTTGGGGCCGTGGACGACGTTTTCGACCTTGGACGTTTCAGGCACCCAATAGCCGTTGCGGCCCTGGTCGTTGTGGAACAGCGGAACGGTGATGCCGTCGGCGCGTGCCTTGGCGGCGAGATGGTCCATGTAGCGGCGCTGCGCCGGCGTGGTCATCGCCAGCTCGTTCTCGATCTGGTGGAGGATGACGGTGCCACTATGGCCCTTGCCGTCGCCGTTGATCTGGTGCCGCGCGACGATCGCGTTGATCCGCGTCAGCCATTCGTCGGCCGCGGCGAGATAGGCGGGGTCGTCGGTGCGGGCGCGCCCCTTCTGGTTGACCAGCCAGCCGGGGAAGCCGCCGCGCGACAGTTCGGCATTCACATACGGCCCGGCGCGGGTGATGACGTAGAGCCCTTCCTCCGCCGCCATGTCGAGCACGCGATCCATGTCGCGGATACCACTGAAATCGTACACGCCCTGCTTGGGCGAGTGATAGCCCCAGTCGAAATAGAGCGCGACGGTGTTGAACCCGCTCGCCTTCATCTTCTGCAGCACGTCGCGCCACAGATCGGGCGAGGGCAGGCGGAACGGGTGGAACTCGCTCGACCAGATGATGCGGCGCTGGCCGTCGATCATCAGCGAGCGCGCGTCGTAGCTGACGCGGCCGAAGGTCTTGACGGGGGCCTGCAGGTTCTGCGTCGGGCGCGCGACTTGCGCTCCGGCAGGAGCGGCAAGCGCGATGGCGAGCGCGGCGATCGAGCGCGCGGGGCGCTTACGCATGATGGAAGATCAGCGGCAATGCCCATTCCTTGGGGCGATTGTCGGGCTCGACTTCCATCAGCGGCGCCATGTAATCCCACCAGCGCTTCATCACCGGATGATCGGGCAGCGCATCGCGCTTGCTGTCTGCGCGGACGCGCAGCACGGCGAACAGGCTCAGCGTCTGCTCGTCGAGGAAAATCGAATAATCGTAGATGCCGCTCTCGGTCAGCAGCGCGGAGAGCTCGGGCCAGATCTCGTCATGGCGCTTGCGATATTCGTCGAGAACGCCGGGCTTCAGCTGCATCTTGAACGCATGGATCGACACAGCCTTCTCCCTCTCCGGCCATTATATGGCACCGATTTGTATTATTTGGTACCGTCGAATGCGGGGAAGGTCAAACCCAAAGCGCGTCAGAGTGGGCTGTCGTGCACGCTCAGCCGTTCGACGTCGTCGGCGAGAAAACGCGGGCGGGCGTCGGGCGTGGCGGTGGCCAGCCGCATGCCGTCGATGGTGATGTCGCGCGCATGGCGCAGCCACAGGCCCCAGGCGGGCAAGGTCCCAAACATGCTCGGTTCGGGGTAGGCGGAGGCGTGTTCCTCCGGGCGGCGCGCGGCGTTCTCGGCGGTGCCGCCGCCGCGATAGGTGAGCGCGATGTTACGCAGCGTGACATGCTCGATCGGATGGCCGGGCAGGCCCGCGAGCGCGGCCGGGTAGCGGTGGTCGATGCCGGTCGCGGTGACGTCCTCGATCGTGACGTCGCGGATCGCGCCGATGCCGGTGCCGGCGGGCCCGCGCCGTCGATCGCCGAGCCGCAGGAACAGCGGCGCGGTGGTGACGTCGGTCATCGTCAGGCGGCGCGCGACGATCTGCTCCATCACCCCGCCGTCGACCGTCTCGAGCGCGAGACCGCGGCACTGCGTGAAGCTGCAATCCTCGATCCGCACGTTGCGATAGCCGCCATTGCTCTCGGTCCCGAGCTTGATCCGCCCGGTGACGCGGTCGCGATCGGGCGCGAGTTCCTGCGTGGTGCGGCGCGTGCCGTCGAGCAGCGTGCCGAGATCGAAGCCCGAGACGGCGCAGTGGCGGATGACGATGTTCTCGGCCGCGACGGCGTGGCCGAGCGCATAGCTGCTCTTGACCACGATCGCGTCGTCATTGGGGGTGTTGACGCGGCAGCGCTCGACCACGACGTCGCGCACGCAATCCAAGTCGATGCCGTCGCGATCGGTGTCGATCGTCAGGTCGCGGATCGCCAGCTTGCGCGTGCCGGTGGCGAGGATCGCGAAATGGCCGCACTGGCGCATTGTGAACCCCGACAGCACGATGTCGCGACCGTTCTTGAGCGCGATCGCCTTGTTGCCCTGGCCGTTCATCGCCGCGGTGGCGGGTTCGAACTGGTCGATCTGGCGCTGGCTCATGCCCTGCATCGACAGCGGGCGCTCGCCGGTTTGCGCCTTCCAGCGTGCGCCCGGGCCGTTTCTGGTAAGTCCAGCGCCGTCGATCAGCCCGGGACCGGTGATCGCCACCTCGGCAACGTCGTCGCCCCAGATGAGGCTGTTGTGCCAGTGGCTATGGCCGAAATCCTGGTAGAGCTGCTCGACCCCGGACTCGGGCAGGTCATAGCTGCCGGGGTGCCGTGCGGGATCCGCCGCTTCGATGATCGCGCCCTCGGCGAGCTGGAGCGTGACCTTGCTCTGCAGTCGGATCGAGAAGCAGAGATAGCGCCCCGGCGGGACGATCACGGTTCCGCCGCCCGCCGCCGCGACAATCGCGGCGTTGAAGGCAGCGGTGTCGAGCGTTCGCCCGTCGCCGCGCGCGCCGAAGCGGCGCACGTCGAACAGGCGCGCGGCATGCGCCGGGAAGGGGAGCGCGGCCGCCATCAGGCCCAAGGCCAGGTCGCGCCGCGTCCAGTTCATCTCACTGCAGGTTCACGTACGCGCCGCCATCGACCAGCAGCGAGGCGCCGGTGACATATTGCGCGAGGTCGGAGGCAAGGAACACCGTCGGCCCGACGAGATCGTCGGGCTGGCCGAGCCGGCCGAGCGGGATGCGGCTTTCCATATAGTCGCGCTTCTTGGTGTCGGCGAGATCGTCCTTGTTGATGTCGGTGAGGATCGTGCCGGGGAAGAGCGAGTTGCAGCGGATCTTGTGCTTGCCGAGCGCGATCGCGACCGACTGCATCAGCGAGTGGAGCCCGGCCTTGGTCGGCGTGTAGTGCGTCTGATACTCGCCGCCGACCAGCGCCGAGATCGACGACATCGCGATGATCGAGCCGCCATCGCCTTGCTTGACCATCTGGTTGGCGGCGGCCTGCACCATGAAATAGGCGCCGTGCAGATTGACCTGCATCGTCCGCTCGAAGGTCTCGACGGGCATGTCGAGAAAGGCGTGGAACGGGCAGATGCCGGCATTGTTGACGAACACGTCGACCCGCCCGAGCGCGGCGACCGCCTTGGTGACGAAGTCGTTCGCGGTCTTGGGATCGGCGACATCGCCCTGGATCGCCACGCCCTTGCGGCCGAGCGCCTCGATTTCGGCGACCGCGCTTTCGGCACCTGCCACATCGCGCGCGAAGTTGAGCGCGACGTCGGCGCCGTGCCGCGCACAGCCGATCGCCACTGCGCGGCCAATCCCGGCCGATGCACCGGTGACGAGCACCGTCTTGCCTGCGAGTAACATGCTGGTCTCCTGGGGGTACGAAGGAAGGGTCAGGCGTCGGCGGGGTCGAAGCCGAGTTCGCGGCTGATCGCCATCGCCACCGCGCAGACGTCGTCGGTTAGCGTCGTCATGCGGTCGTCGCTCATATATTGCGCGGCGCTCGACACGCTGATCGCGCCGACGATGTGCTTGCCGGCATCGCGGATCGGCGCGGCGACGCAGCGCACCTGATCCTCATTCTCCTCGAGATCGAACGCGCGACCGCGGCTGGCATAGCCCGACATGCGCTCGAACCACACGGCGGGGTCGACGTGCGGTGCGCCGTCGGCCTGGTCGGCGGCGAAACGCTCGCGCCAGTAAGCGGGCGTGTGGTCGATGATCAGCGCCTTGCCGAGGCCGGTCGACGTCAGCCGCTGGCGATCGCCGATCCGGCTCGAGATGGTGATGCGGCGGCGTCCGGGCACCTTGTCGAGATACAGCGCCGAGTCGCCGTCGAGGATGCCGAGATGGACCGTATCCTCGGTCGCCGCGGAAAGCTCCTCGAGATACGGCCGCGCGACCTGGACGAGATCGGCCTGCGCTTGCGCCAGCGTACCGAGCAGCAGCAGTTTCGGCCCCAGGCGATAGCCGGCGCGCGGGGTGAAGGCGAGGTAGCCACGATCGACCAGCGCCGACAGCAAGCGGTGCGTCGTGCTCTTGGTGAGGTCGAGCTTGACCGCGAGTTCGCTCAGCGTGAGCACTTCGTGGCTCACCGCTTCGATCAGGTCGAGCCCGCGCATCAGCGTCTGGCTGCCGGCGCCGACGGCGGGGCCTGCGGTTTCGGGCATTTCGGTGTCGATGATCGAGGCGTTCATGTCCATCCCTTAGAATGTCGCGCCGTATGTTGGCAATCGACCAGCCAGTGTCGGTCCGGGTCGGCTCCCCGTAAAAGGCGGCTGGCCAACCGCGAGGATAGCCAGCCGCAGGGGGGGAGGAAAGGTGCTCCGGCGTGCGGCCTAGAATTTCAGCTGGACGCCGGCGAACAGGCGCTGGCCGGGATAGTAGACTTCCGACGTGCCGATGCCCTTGATGTAAGAGCGCGAGTACGCCTTGTTGATGTTCTGCATCTCGAAGAACACGCTCGAATGGTATTTCGGCATGCGGATCGTGATCTTGCCGTCGAGATAGCCCTCGGCCTGGCGGTAGTTCGGCAGGTTGCCGTTGGTCGAATCCGCGATCGTGACGAGCCAGTCCGAACGGTAATTGTAGCTCAGTCGCGCGTTGAGGAAGCCCTTGTCGTAGAAAATGCTCGCATTGTACGTCCATTTCGACAGGCCGGGATATTCGTTGAGCGGCGCTCCGGTCGCCGCATTCGTCAGATTGGTCCGGATCGCGCGCGCCCAGGTGAGGTTGCCCGAAGCGCCCAACCCGCTGAAGATGCCCGGCAGGAAGGTGAAAGCGGTTTGCGCGCTCGCCTCGACGCCGTCGAGCAGCGCGCCGAAGCCGTTGATCGGCTGACGCACCGTGTAGAGCGTGCCGTCCTGGAACAGGTCGACGTTCGACTGCGTCACGTTGGGGATGACGAAGCTCGACTCATACTTCTTGTAATAGCCCAGGCTGAGCAGCGTATCCTTGTTGGGATACCAGGCGAGGTTGGCCTCCCACTGATCGGCGCGATACGGTTGCAGCCGCGGATTGCCCGCGGTGCAAACCTGCGCGCCGGCCGCGGCGAGCGTCTGGTCGTCGAGGCAGTTGATGTTGGGCACCAGATCAGTCGGCGCCGGACGCGCGAGGTTCTTCGCCCAGTTGGCGCGCAGCACCAGATTGGGCGTGAACTCGAGCGCCAGATTGAACGCCGGCAGGATGTCGGTGTAGCTGTTGCGCAGGGACAATTGCTGGGCGGCCAGCGTTACAGTCTCGGTCCCGCCGGTCGCGGTGCGGCGCGTGATCCGGCTGACGTTGGTGCCCGTCCCGGCGTCCTTCGTATGGAGATAGCGCACCCCGCCATTGCCGGTCAGGCGCATCCCGAACACCGTCGTGTCGAGGTTGTATTTCAGATAGCCCGCGAAGATCGTCTCGTCGATCTTGACGCTCGGGATCTGCGGCAGGCCGTCGGCGAAACGGACGGTCGCCTGGTTGAACTTCGACAGATCGTAATATTGCCCTAGCACCGCGGTGTTGAAATTAGGCACTGCGATCCGCCCCGGTGCGCTCGACGGCACGACGCTTAGCCCGGTGAACAGCGGTGCGCCGCCGCTCAGCCCAGTATTGCCGGTGACGAGCGTCTGATATTCGGCCTGGGTGATATAGAAGGTGTTGCCGTTGCGCCGGACGGGGACGGTAGAATTGACGCGGTCGATCACCGTGGTGAACGACTGGTTGTTGTCGGTCTGATACACCAGGGGCGTGGCGCCCGGCGCCGAGAGCAGGCGGAAGCCGCCGTTGGTGTAATTCAGGAACGCCTGCTTGCGATACTGGCCGCCGAATTCGATGCTCTTGATCGGCCCCAGATTGGTTTTCCAATCGACGTCGAGCTTGGCCTGGTTTTCGCTGTTGTTGAGGTCCGACGGACGATATTGCACGGTCGGGCCGGCCTGGCCGGTGTTCCCCGGGCGGCTGGTGTCGGTGTAGATGTTGGGATCCGCCGGGTTGATGTTGGTCGGATAGATGAACACCGGCAGGCCGAGATCGTTACGACGATCGACGCCGATGCCCGATACGCCGGTCGAATAGGCCACCAGGTTGGTGTTGTTGATCGTGCTCGCTTCGCTGCGCGACAGCAATAGATTGACCTGAAACCGGTCGAGCTTCCATTCCGCGCCGCCGAGGTAATATTTCGATTTCTGCTTATAATCGAAATCGCGGCGCTGGACGCCGAGGATGTTGCTCGAGCCGTTGTAGTTCGGCGCGGCGGCGGTGCCGATGTTCACCGAATTAAGTGCGTTGGTCCAGCTCGTGACGACATGGTTGGCGTCGACCGTTGACGTGCCGCGCGTGATCTGCGGGCGCGAGGCGCCACCCGCGGCGTTGGTCGCCAGCGCCGCGTCGGTCTGGAAACGCTCGAAGCGCGACGTGTCGATCGAGTAGTTGGTGTCGGACAGACGCTGGTCGCGGTTGTTGATCTGCGCTTCGCCGAACACCCGCAGATTGTGCGCGACTTCATATTGAACCGAGAAATCAGCCGAGATGCGTTTGTCGCGGCGGACGAGGTTGCGATAGCGGACTGAGGTCGGGATCCAGTCGAAGAACTGGTTCTCGCACGCCAGCCGGTTGGCCGTCGCGGCCGAGGCGGTGTTGCCGGTCACCCCGGCGCAGCTCGCATAGGTGTTGTTTGCGGCGTAGGTCGGGTTTGCGACGGTCTTGGTGTCGGTCCGGTCGAAATCGGCGAAGCGATTGAACTGGGTGTTGCTGATGTAATCCTGGCGCGTGGTCTTGTCGTCGTAGGTGACGTTGAGCAGAACGCCGAGCTTGTCGGTGAAGAGGTGCGGCGTGCCGAGCACGATCGTGCCCCGCGGCCGCCAGTCCTGCGTCGTGTCGAGATGTTGCTCGGAGAAGACGATCGTGCCCAGCGGCTTCTTGAGCTCGAGCGGCTTGCGCGTCTCGACCGATACGGTGCCGCCGATGCCGCCCTCGGTCAGATCGACCGAATAGCCCTTGTAGACGTCGATCGACTTGACGAGTTCGCTGGCGAGTTCGCGGAAGTCGCCCGCGCGCGTGCCGCCGGCCGAGGCCTGACTGACGCCGTTAATTTCGACGCGGTTGAGCTCGGGCTGGACGCCGCGGATCGACACCGCGACGCCTTCGCCGAAATCGCGCTGGAGCTGGACGCCGGTAATGCGCGACAGCGAGTCACCGATATTCTTGTCGGGGAAGCTGGCGATGTCATCGGCAACGATCGAGTCGACCACCGTGCCGGCGTTGCGCTTGCGGTTGATCGCCGACTGCAGCGAGGCGCGCGTGCCGACGACGACGATGTCCTGCGCGGTCGCGTCATCGGGGCTGGTGCGCCCGGCGATGGTGGGATTGTCCTGCGCCGACTGCGTCTCGACCGGCGGCGACACGTCGCCCGAGCGGCGGTCGGGCGTCGCCGGCTCGACCGTGGCGGAGGAGGGGGCGATGGTCTGGTCGTTCTGCGGCGCGGTCTGCGGCTGCGGCTGGACCGGGGGATTGGGCGTGGTGGACTGGGGCTTGGCAGTCTGGGGCTGCGCGGTCTGCGCCTGGGCGATCGCGGGCAGGACGCAGCCAAGCGTCAGCGCGACGACCGAGGTGGTGCGGAAAAGCTGGCGACGCGGTGCCGAACGAGTAGTGGTCATGATAATCCTCCCCCTGAGGCGTCCTGGCTTTTCGAGCCATTTGAACGTCCTGTTATGATCTGATGCTGCTTCAGGTATGCCGCGCGCTGCCGAGGCGGCGCGTATCGAACCGGCGTTCATGCATGCGTTGGCCGTGTCACGTCATCCCCTCTCGTGCGGCGCGGTTCTTGCCGTCGCCATCGCTTGTTCCGTCTAACATCCACATTGTGGATCGCTGTTCCGTTCTATGTTGCCATTTGGTGAAATGCAATCATAATTGTTGAGATATGGCGAGGCCGACCGTCGCCAATGGAGAGACAGGATGATCCGGATGCGCAGCTATTATTGGGCAAACGTGGCGCTTTGCGCCGTGGCTGCAACGGCAGCAGCGGCCCCGCCGCCACATGCGATGGAGAAGCTCGATCGCGGACTCGTCGCGACGCCCGCGAAGGGTGGCGGCTGGCTGGTCAGCTGGCGCCTGCTGTCGAGCGATCCGCGCGCGGTCGCGTTCGACGTCTATCGCGACGGCCGCAAGATCACGCCGCGCCCGGTGACCGATGCCACCGCCTTCGTCGACCCGCAGGGCAGCGCCGGCGCGCGCTACACGCTGGCGGTCGCGAACGGCGCCCCCGAGAAGCGGCCTGCCTTGATGGCGCCCAATGGCTATCTGTCGATCCCGCTCACCCCGCCGCCTGGCGGTACGACCCCGGCTGGCGAGGCGTATAGCTATACCGCCAACGATGCCGGCGTCGGCGATCTCGACGGTGACGGCCGCTATGAGATCGTGCTGAAGTGGGATCCGACCAACAGCCACGACAACAGCCAGGCTGGCTATACCGGCGATGTGTTCGTCGATGCCTATACGCTCGAGGGCAAGCGGCTGTGGCGGATCGACCTGGGCAAGAACATTCGCGCCGGTGCGCACTACACGCAGTTCCAGATCGCCGACTATGACGGCGACGGCCGCGCCGAGATTGCGATGAAGACCGCCGACGGGACCGTCGACGGCACCGGCGCGGTGATCGGCGACGCCACGGCCGACTGGCGCGAGCATGGCGGCGAAGTGCCGCAGCCCGACCACACCGGCGCGAAGGTGCTGGCCGACGGCAGCAAGGTCGCGCCGCTGGTCGGGCGGATCCTCAAGGGGCCCGAATATCTCACCGTGTTCGACGGCCGCAGCGGCCGCGCGCTCGACACCAAGCCCTATGATCCGCCGCGCTATCCCGGTGGCAACCCCACCTTCGAGCAGCTGCGCGACACGTGGGGCGACGGCTATGTCAACCGCGCCGACCGCTTCCTCGCCGGCACCGCCTATCTCGACGGGCAGCATCCCAGCATGGTGTTCGGCCGCGGCTATTATGCGCGAACCGTCGTCGCGACCTGGGATTTCCGCGCCGGCAAGCTGGTCAAGCGCTGGACCTTCGATTCGTCGGCGCCGGGCAATGGCGACTATGCCGATCGCGGCAATCACCAGCTCAGCATCGCCGATGTCGACGGCGATGGGCGCGACGAGGTGATCTACGGATCGATGGCGCTCGACGATGACGGAAAGGGGCTGTGGACCGATCCGCTGTTCCACGGCGATGCGATGCACGTCGCCGATCTCGACCCGACGCGGCCCGGCCTTGAGAAATGGGGCGTGCACGAGCAGGTCAAGACCAATGGCGGGATCGGCTCGGCGCTGCTCGACGCGCGGACCGGGCAAGTGCTGTGGAGCAAGCCCGCCGACACCGACACCGGCCGCGGGCTCGCCGCCGATATCGACCCACGGCATGTCGGGGCCGAATTGTGGGGCTCGAACAGCCGCGACCTGTTCGACGTGAAGGGCAATGCGATCGGCCCGGCGCCGCGCCAGACCAACTTCGCGCTCTATTGGGATGGCGATCTGCTGCAGGAACTGCTCGACAAGACGACGATCAGCAAATGGGACTGGAAGACCGCCACCGCCTTCCCGCTGCTGTCGCCCGAGGGACTCGCGTCGAACAACGGGACCAAGGCCACCCCGGCGTTGCAGGCCGACATATTGGGCGACTGGCGCGAGGAAGTGGTGTGGCGCACCGCCGACAATCGCGAATTGCGGATCTACGTCACGCCCTATCCGACCCAGCATCGGCTGGTCACGCTGATGCAGGATCCGGTCTATCGCGCCGGGGTGGCTTGGCAGAACACGGCGTATAACCAGCCGCCGCACCTCGGCTACTTCCCCGGCAGCCTGACGCCGTCCGAAACGGCGGAATAGGCCCGCTACCGCGCCTTGTCGGTGGCGACGGCGTAGATCGCCGCCTTGCCCTCGATATTGGCGCGGAAGAACAGCCAGCGGCCATCGGGCGAGAAGCGCCCGTTGGGCTCGAGCTTGTAATCCTGCTTGGCAAGATCGACGAGCTTTTCGGTCGCGAAGGTACCCGGCGCGATCAGCGCGCCGGCATTGTCGGCATGGATGCCCGCGACGTCGGCGATCGCGCGCGGGCGGAACAGGTACATATATTTGCCGTCGGGCGCGTGCGCGACCATCTCGGGATCGCCACCGTCACCCGAGAACAGCGTCTGGTCGGCGGACACGTTGTAATGCACCGACCATTCGTTGCGCTCGAGGTGGAACCAGCGGCGCTGGGCGGTGGCGACGTCGTAGCCGGCGAGCCAGAAATCCTCGCCGCGCGGGGTCTGCAGATCATACCAGATCGTCTTGCCGTCGGGTGACCAGAATTCGTGTCCGGCAATCTCCATGTTCATCGTGCGCGTGTGGATCTTGGTGTTGCGGCTACCGTCGGTGCGGACGGTCCAGATGCGGTCGACCTTGTGCCACGGGCCTTCGTGGCAATACATCAGCAGCGTCGGATCGGTCGGCGAGAATTGCAAATGGTTGAGCCAGTCGGTCGCGGTGACGATCGTGCGGCGCGCGCCGGTCTTCACGTCGAGCGTGAAGATCTCCATCGGGATTTTCGCCTCGAGCCGGTCGTTGAGGCGCACTTCCTTGGCCTCGGCATAGGGCAGCGGTTTGCCGTCGGGGCCATTGGCGGCATAGGCGGCCTGGTCGGTGCGCGGGTCGTGGCCGGCGGTGCCGGGCTGGAGCTCGACCGGGCGCGTGGTGAACTGCCCGGCGAGCAGCGTTTCATCGGCGTTGATCGTGTCGATCTGGCTGCCGCGCGGCACCTCGGCGATCTTGCGCACCACGCCTGTATCGATGTCGGCAGCCGAGATGGTGACGGGGGCGTCGGGCTTGCTGCGGTCGGTCTCGGAGAAATAGGCGCTGCGCGTCTTGTGGCCGGCGAACAGCAAGCGGATGCCGCGGCGCTTGAGCACGGTGCGCAGCGTCCACGTCTTGAGGTCCATCGCCTGGATCCCCTCGGTGGTCGAGTAGAGCATCGTGTCGCCGTTGGGCGTATAGGCGTTGTAATTGAAGTAGAGTGCGTAGTTCCCGGGTGCATCGGTGATGCGGACGATCTTGTGGCCGGTCTTGGCATCGACCCAGCTCTTCATATCGGCGGTCTGCGCGGCGGCGGGCGCGGCGAGCAGGGCGAGCGGCAGGAGCGCCGCGACGGTCATACGCATGGTCATTTCCTTGGTCGTGGCGTCGGGTCAGGCGGGCCAGCCATGCTCCCCGGCCCAGTCGGCGAACATCTGCTGCCATGGGACGATCGTCCCGTCGCGACGCTTGGCGGGCGGGCCGTGGCCGCCTTTTTCGAACACCATCAGCGATGCCGGGACCTTCGCGGCGTGCAGCGCCTCGATCATCAGCAGGCTGTTCTTGAACGGGACGGCCGGATCGTCCGCGTTGCAGGCAATGAAGGTCGGCGGCATGTCGGCGGGCAGGTCGATCTGCGCCGAGTAGCGGCGCTGAAAGTCGGCGCTGGTAGCGTTGGCGCCGAGCAATTCGCGGCGTGACTGCGCGTGGACGCCCTCGTCGAACATCGTGATGACGGGGTAGAACAGCCCGGCGACGGTCGGCGTCGCCGACAGCCGATCCGTGGCGTCCTGCGGATCGTAGACGGCGAGCGTCGAGCGTGCCGCGAGCCTGGCCGCCACATGGCCGCCCGCCGAAAAGCCGGTGATTGCGACGCGCGCGGGATCGACCGTCCAGCGCGTGCCCGCGCCCGCGCGGATCACGCGCATCGCGCGCTGCGCGTCCTGCAACGCGACATCGGCCCCCGCCGCCCAGCCATCGTGCGGCAACCGGTAGAGCAGTTCGAACGCGGTCACGCCGCGATCGGCGAACCATTGCGAGATCGCCCCGGGGTTGCGCCCGACCGCGACGCGGACATAGCCGCCGCCCGGGCAGATCAGCACAGCGGCGCCATTCGGCCGGGCAGGCTTGAGTACGCTCAGCATCGGCATCGCGACATGCGGCCAGGCGATGTCGTCGGGCCCTCCCGTCGGTGAGCGCTTGACCCAGGCGTCGGTCACCTTGGTCTGCGCGGCACCGGGTGGCGCTTTCGGCCAGAGCGGAAAGCGCTCGACCGTGCCGCTGCCGACGCGCGCGCCTGCGCCGACACCGGGATCCTGCGCGAAGGCGGGCAGGGGCAGGCTCGCGGCGAGTCCACAGGCGAGGAACGTGCGGCGTGAGGTCATGTCAGCTTCCGTCGGGTCGAGTGGTGTCGTGGGCGATACTGGGCGCAACGCGGAATGTCGCGGGATCGGGCGGCTGGACCGGATCGAACGCCCGCAAATCGGGCGCGAGATGCGCGGCGAGCGGGAGCCCGGCGTCGGCTATGCCCTTGGCGACGCTGCGTGCGAGTACCCAGGCGCCGTAATTGTCGTGATGCGTCGCGTCCTTTCCGCCGTCGTTGAACGCCAGCGGCGCGCGCTGAGGGCCGAGCGCTTCGTAGAAGGCGATGCTCGCGGTGTTGAGATCGATCACCGCGACCTGCTGCTCGGCACCGACCGCCTTCACCGCCGCGACATAGTCGGCGAGCGTCGACTTGATCTTGGTGCCGCTCCACATCCGGCGATCGGGCGAGGTGACGAGCACCGGCGTGACGCCGCGGCGACGGAACTCGGCGATCCAGGTGCGCAGATAGGCGCGATAGGTCGTCTCGGCCGCGGCATAGGTCTGCGGCCAGTTCGCCTTCTGGTCGTTATGGCCGAACTGGATGAACGCCCAATCGCCGGGCTTCACCGCTTCGAGCACCTTGGCGAAGCGCAGTTCGGCGATGAACGATTTGAGCGTCTCGCCGCTCTCGGCGTGGTTGGCGATCGCGATGTCGGGCTTGAAGAAAGCGGGCAGCATCTGCCCCCAGCTCGCGGCGGGTTCGGCGCCCTGATCGGTGACGGTCGAATCGCCGAGCAGGAAGATGGTCGGCACCTGCACCGGCGCGATCGCGATCGCGGTGACGCCGGGATGATCGCCGAGGATCTCGAGCGTGAGCTTGTCGTCCCAGCTGAACGAGCCCCGCTCGCGCGGCTTGAGGAGCAACGCAGTTCCGCCGGGCGCGTTGAGCGGCGGGGGGACGAGCGCGGCGTTGCGGACGTTGACGATGAAGCTGCGCGTGATGCTGCGCCCGGCAGGCACACGCACTGCATCGAGCATCAGCCGGCGCGACTCCGCCTTGATCGTCGTCTCGGTCGCCTGTTTTGGCAGGCCGAGCGTGACCGTGACTCTGTAGTTCCCCGGCGTGGCAGCGACCGAGAACAACCGCGTCGAACCGGGTTCGTAGCCGAAGCCGTCGGCATAAGCGTGATCGGGGGCGACGGACGTCGCGTCGGGCGCGGCCTTGCCGGCGAGCGTGAAGCTGCGCGTCTGCGCGTGCGCGGGAAGCGCCACGGCGAGGCTCAATGCGAGACCGGCGATCAGGCGCAAGACGGGCCGCCGGCGGGCGTCGTGCGGGTGAGCGCGGGGACGTGCGGCGTGACGTAGCGAGACACGGGCAGCTTGAGTGCGTGCAACTCGACCGCGATCAGGTCGGCGACATGGCGCGCGCCGAGTTCGCTGAAATGCGTGTTGTCGTGCACGCCGGTGGGATAGCCCGGCGCCCCGGCGCTGCCGTCATAATGAAGGTAATAGGCCGCTGCCGCCTGTTCCCCGAGCGCCTGCACCATCGCCTCGGACAGCTTGCCGAGATCGATCAGCGGCGTGCGCGTGTCGCGCGCGACCTGGCGCGCGGCATTGGCATAGAGTGGGTAGGTTTGCTGCTCGATCCCGTCCTTGAAGTCGCGGCGCGCGACGGGGGTGAGGATCACCGCTTTCGCGCCGGCCGTCTTCGCCACGGCGAGGAAGCGGTGGAGGTTGGCGATGTACTGGTCGACCGTCGTGTAGCGTTCGGGCTTGTCGGCGCTCTGATCGTTATGCCCGAACTGGATCATCAGCGTGTCGCCCTTCCGCAGGTCGGCAGCGATCTTGTCGAGGCGGCCTTCGCGGATGAAGCTGTTGGTGCTGCGCCCGCCGATCGCACGGTTCTCGACTGTGACATTGGGCGCGAGCGCACAGCGGAGCATCGTCCCCCAGCCCGATTGCGGATATTTGTCGGGCTTATAGTCCTGCGCGGTGGAATCGCTGGCGATGAAGATACGCAGCGGCGGCGGCGCTTTCGCACCGATCGCTGGCACCGTGGCGATGGCCAGCAGCGCGCTCAGCAGGACTCTTGCCTTCATGGCACCCTCTCACTTTCCTCTTTGTCCCGCATCATGCGATCTCATTCCACAAATCGCAATGACTCTTATAGTGCCGGATCGGGCTCGTATTTCCATAATATGACATAAGCCAATATAGTGCGGGACTGGCTTGGCAAACCAGCGCCCGCTGTCCTATGCTCGCGCGGACGCTACGCAAAGGCGGGGAGAGAGGATATGAGGAGCGCAAAGCTACTCGGCAGCATCGCCGCGCTGACGCTGCTCGGCGCCGCGCCCCAGACTTCGCTCGACAATTGGCGGATCGAGGCCGAATCGCCGGCTGCTCACGTCACCGAACGCGGCGGTGTGATCGACATCGACACGCCAAAGGGCCTCACCCTGTGGTGGACCCGGCCGATCACCGCGCCGACGACGATCCGGTTCGAGGCGATGGCGGTGTCCGCCGGCGGCGCCAACGACCAGGTCAGCGACCTCAACGCCTTCTGGATGGCGACCAACCGCGACGGATCGTCGGTACTGACCACGCCGCGCTCGGGCGCCTTCGCCGGCTATGACGACCTCATCACCTATTATGTCGGGATCGGCGGCAACCGGAACAGCACGACGCGCTTCCGCCGCTATATCGGCGTGCCCGGCAACCGCCCGATCCTGCCCGAGCATGACAAAGCCGCGCCCGCCGCGATGCTCGTCGCCAATCGCTGGACGCGGATCGCGCTGATCGCCGACGGCCGCACGGTCGCGGTCGAGCGCGACGGCAAGCGGCTGTTCACGCTCGACGACACCCGACCCTACACGCGCGGCCATTGGGGCCTGCGCACCACGTGGAGCCACCTGCGCATCCGGCGCGTGTCGGTGACGCACCGTTGATGGAGAAAGACATGCTGAATCGACGCGAGACGCTCAAGGCGGCTTTGCTCGGGAGCGGCGTCGCGCTGCTGCCGGCGCGGTTGGGCGCGGCCCCGGTTGCGGCGTTTCAGGTAGCGCCGGTGCGCTGGATCGACGGCGCGACGCCCGCGCTCCAGCCGGGGCAGACCTTCGGCGTCGCCTGGCCGCGCGGCGCGGTCAAGCGCGGCACGGCGCTGAGCGTGACGGCGCGAGACGGCACGCCGGTCCCGTCGCAGGGCTGGACCACCGCGAGCTGGCCTGACGGCTCGATCAAATGGAGCGCGCATGCGATCCCCGCCGACATCGCGCCCGAAGGGCTGAGCGTCACGCGCGGCCGCCCCGCGATGCCAGCCCGCCCCGTCCGCGTGACCGAGAGCGCCAATGCGGTGATAATCAGCGTCGGCGATCTGCAATGGCGCATCGGCAAGTCCGGCGCGGCATTGGTCCAGCAGGCGAGTGTTGCCGGTCGGGCGGTGCTCGGCCCCGTCACCCTCATCGGCGCAGCGCGGACCGAGCCGCTGCACGGCACCGACCTGCCCTTCGCGGGCCGGATCGAGCGCGTTACCGTCGAGCAGACCGGCCCGGTACGCGCGGTCGTGAAGATCGAAGGCGCGCACATATCGGGCGAGCGCCGCTGGTTGCCGTTCGTCGTGCGGCTCTATGCCTATGCCGGGTCGACCGGGTTGAGGATGGTGCACAGCGTGGTGTTCGATGGCAGCGCGTCGAAGGACTTCGTCTCGGCGCTGGGCGTGCGCGCGAGCGTGCCGGTGAAGGACGCCGCGCTCCACGATCGCCACGTGCGCTTCGCCACCGACGCGCAATTCTTCGCCGAAGGGGTACGCCCGCTTACCGGGTTGCGGCGTGACCCCGGAATGGCGTTCAAGGCGGCGCAGATCGCTGGCCGCGCGGTCCCGCCGCTCGACACGATGGCCAAGGCCGTGCGCGCGACGCTCGAGCGGATCCCCGCCTGGGGCGACTTCCGGCTCGAGCAGCCGACCGCCAATGGCTGGGCGATCACCAAGCGGACCGCGCCCGAGCAGGGCTGGATCGACGCCGACGAAGGGCGTCGTGCACCGGGGCTGGCGTATGTCGGCTCGCCGCAGGGCGGCGCGGCGCTCGGCGTGCGCTATTTTTGGCAGCGGCATCCGACCGCGCTGCACATCGACGGCGCGACCGGCGACGCCGCCGCGCTGACGGCGTGGCTTTGGTCGCCCGAGGCGGCGGCGATGGACATGCGGCCGTATCACGGCACGATGGGGATGGAGCGCTTCGACGCGCAGAACGAAGGCCTGGCGGTCACCTACGAAGATTACGAACCCGGCTGGGACGATGCCGCGGGGATCGCGCGGACCAGCGAGCTGATGCTGTGGGCGTTCCCGGCAACGCCCGACAGCGCACTGCTGCGCGGGCTCGCGACGATGCAGGCCGAGCCGCCGCAGTTGATGGTCGCACCCGCCCACCTCCACGCCGCGCAGGTGTTCGGCGACTGGGGCCTGCCCGACCGGTCGACCCCCAACCGCGCCGCGATCGAGAACCAGCTGAGCAATCTCGTCGATTTCTACGCCGGCGAAGTCGATCGCCGCGCCTGGTACGGTTTCTGGAATCACGGCGACGTGATGCACACTTATGACAGCGACCGGCATCGCTGGCGCTACGACATTGGCGGCTTCGCGTGGGACAATAGCGAGCTCTCGCCCGATTTGTGGCTGTGGTACCAGGTGCTGCGCACCGGCGACGCGAAGACCTGGCGCTTCGCCGAGGCGATGACGCGCCACACCGGCGAGGTCGACGTCTATCATAGCGGCCGCTTCAAAGGGATGGGGACGCGCCACGGCGTGCAGCATTGGAGCGACAGCTCGAAGCAGCCGCGCGTCAGCAATGCGAGCTATCGCCGGCCGTTTTACTACCTCACCGCCGACGAGCGGGTCGGCGACCTCCTCCACGATCTGGTCACCTCGGACCAGACGCTGACCACGGTCGAGATCGGGCGCAAGGTGCCGAACGGGGCGAAGAAGCCCGCGCTGCCGGCGGGGACGATCGAGATGACCTTCGGCACCACCTGGTGCCCGCTCGCCGCCGCGTGGCTGACCGAATGGGAGCGGACCGGCGACGTGCGCTGGCGCGATCGCGTGACGGCGGGGCTCGACAGCATCGGGCGGCTGCCCAAGGGCTGGATGACGGGGAGCGCGCCCTTCGACATGGCGAGCGGACGCTTCCTCGATCAGGGGCGCGGCATCCAGTTCTCGCATCTCAACGCCGTGTTTGGCGCGGTCGAGGTCAGTTCGGAGCTGATCCGCCTGTTTGACGTGCCGCGTTATCGCGCCGCATGGCTCGACTATTGCCGTTGGTACAATGCGCCGCAGGGCGATTATCTTGCCAAGTTCGGCGCCCCGTTCGGCCCGCGCAACCTGCGCGAGGGGCATTCGCGGCTCACCGCTTATGCGGCGTTCGAGGAGAAGGATGCGGCGCTCGCGACGCGCGCCGCGGACGAGTTCTTGTCGGGGGATGCCGGGCTCGGTACCTGGCCAGCCGATCCGCGGCATCGCGTCGACGGAATACTCGAATGGCCGGGGGTTTCGACCAACGCCGCGGCGCAATGGGGGCTCGCGGCGATCCAGAATCTCGCACTGGTGCCCGAAGCACTCGATCGCGCGACGATCACCGCCCCCGACGCGCCGGGGCGGCGGCGGCACGGCGACGCCGGGCGGGATTGAACGTGCAGCGGATACCGCCGCACCGCCGGATCAAAGCGGGTCGTAGCTGAAGGTCCATAGCGCCGACGCCTGCCGGTCCCGGTCGCCGCGCCGCTGCAGCCGACCGACCACCGTGTAGCGCTGGTTCAGCCGGATCGCGCCCGACGGCATCAGCCCGGCGGTTTGCGGGGCGATGTACAGGATCATCGGGTAGCCATCGTCGGTTCGCAGGCTGACCGCTTTGTAGCGCAGCGGGCCGTTGACGATCGCGGGGGTGACCTGGCCGATTCCCTGTGGCGGGTCGAGGCTGGTCACCTTCCCGCTGATCCGCAACAGATTGCCGAGCGGTTGATCCACTGCGTCGTTCCACGGGCGCTTGGTTCGCGCGCGCTCGGCCGCGATCTGGTCGAAATGCTGGCTCAGTTGGCCAAGCGTCTGATATTGGATCGTCCACTTGGTGTTGCGCACGTTGGCCAGCGTCAGATTGAAGACGTTGAACAGAGTGTCGGTCCAGCCCTTGCAGCCATCGGCATCATCGCAATAGCCCCAGCCCTGGTCGATCCAATCGAGCAGCATCTTCTTCGGATTGGAGAATTCGGCTTCCTTGGCGAACCCAGGCCCGAACGCGACGGCCGCTTGATGCTGGCGCGGCGCGACCACGGCGACGGCGCCGTTGCCGACATCGAGCTTGCCGACGCGCAACTGGCGCATCATCGCCCAGGCATAGTCTTCCGCCGATAAGCCATGCAGGTCGTTGACGACGAGGATGGTGAATTCTGCGCCGACATCCTTGGCCAGCGCGTACAGCTGCTGGTCCATCGCGCGTGCGCGGGTCGGGTCGAGCTTGCCGGTCTCGTCGACGATGAAGCGACCATATTTGAACGGTGTCGAACCGGGCGCGGGCAAGGTCTGGCTGATTGCGCTGGCTACCGCTGGTGACGGTGCTGGGGTTGAAACAGGGGTTGGCGCGGCCGGGGATGCGGCCGGCGGCGCAGCCGGGGATGCGGTGCCGGCACCACTGCCGCAATCGCGCCGCCCCTGTTGCTGGCAAGCCTGGTTCCAGCCATCGCGGATCGCGTTTGCGCGGGTATTCTTGTCGGGATGCGTCGGGGTCCCGTGCGCCGTGCCAACCGCCAGGATCATCTCGGTGGCGGCAGTTTCGGGCGCGCCCATCTTGGCCAGGATGAAACCCGAGAATTTGTCGGCCTCGAGCTCGATCTCCGGCCGGCTGCCGCCCGCCACGATCGTGTGGCCCGACAGATGATGCGCGATCTCGTGCGCCAGGATGCTGGTCGGGCCCCACGGATCGCCCCCGACGAGCTTCATCGCGGTCCGCATGAAGTCCGGGTTGAAGGCGATCACGCGGCGCGGGACGCGGTTCTGGTCGAGCATGATCAGCGCCGCGGCGTTCGGCACCGGTCCGGACACGACGACGAAGTTCGCCGGCAGGCCGGTGAAATCCATGATCCGCTTGACCGCGACCTGGCATTCCTGTGGTGCGCCGTCGCTGATCGCCGCAGGATCGGCGGTGACGGGACGTCCGTCGTAGGAACAGGCCTGCAGCGTCGAGGCGATCGCCTCGACCTTTTGTCCGCCGGACAATTGGGTCGTGCTCGCCGACGTCTGCGCGGGCTTGCCGCACCCGGCGAGCATAGCGGGCATTAGCAGGGCGGTAGTCGCAAGAAAACCTTTGCGCATGGCACACTCCTCAGGCTGATCGAGTGACGATCCACAGAATCGCCGCGGCGTAGAGGCGCAGCAGCGACCAGCTGGTGACGCCATAGACAAGGCAGGCCAGCCCGAGGCGCGGCCAATCGTGGCGAAGCCGCAGCTGGAAAAACTGGACGTAGGCGAGGCCGACGATGCCGAATTTGACAGCATAAAGATAATAAGACGACATCCGTTTGTGCAGCAGGATGAAGTCCGGCGTGTGCCAGATGAGCGTCGGCAGCAGGTTGAGGATGACGAACGCCAGGATCAAATTCTGGCAGCAGACCGCCAGCACCGCGTGCTCGGTCGGGTTGTAGCCGAGACGACGGCCGAACCCGATCCAGCTCCCCACGAAAATCGCGACGATGCCGAGCGTGAAGCTCCAATTGCCATAGGCGATCACCCGCGCCGCCATGCGATCGACGTCGCCGTTCCGGCCGGCGAACAGAAAATGCTGAAAGTATTGGCTGGCCGCAAGGACGACGAGCAGGATGGCGACCAGCGCCACCAGCAGTTTCAACGGGTGCATCTGCGACGACCGCTTGCCGCGCACATAATCGCGCGCGACACGTCCGGGCGAGGCGATTAGCCGCCAGAGCGTCGTGACGCTGTCTTTTTCGAACAACCGCAGTCGCTCCCAGCTCTCCTTCGCGATGTCCTTTAGGGTCAGCCGCCGCGCCGCCTTCTGGCCGCAGTGTGCGCAATAGCGGGTCGATCGGGGCCGCTCGCAATTACGGCAGATCTGCGCGTCGAACCAGGCCGTCGACATCGGAACGTCGAGCGTCGATTTCCGATCTGCTGATCCTGCTCCCCGCATTTGCGCTCCCGACCTTCCGGTCATCAACGCTCTTCTCGCGCGCGAGTTGCCAGCTACGCGCAAGGAGCGCGCGGTGGATCGGAGAGCAGGGAGGTGCGGTGTCGAAGGGCCGAACGGACCTGGCCACTTGTTCGCGAGCCTTAGCGGTGTCGCGCCCCGCCGCCGTTTACGGTTCTGTCGGAACGAGCCGGACCACAGGCGCCGCCTGCGCGAAGACGCTCGGGATCGATCACGGTTTGCCCGAGTGGTGCGGACGGCGGGACTCGAACCCGCACACCCTGAGGGCGAGGGATTTTAAGTCCCGTGCGTCTACCAATTTCGCCACGTCCGCCAACCACAATCACGCTGTCATGCGGATCTGGGCCGCGTGATACGGGCTGGCGATCGCGCAGACAAGACCCAGCGCCATGCCGTCGGCGCGTGCGGTTTCGTACTCGCCGACGGCATGGCGCAAGATGGGTAGCAGCGTCCGCGCCAAATATGGCCGATCTGGACTAAAAGCGCTATGGTCCGCGCTCTGCCGGTTCGAGGGGTACCGTCGTGGAAGAAACCGATCGCGATGCGGTCCGTGCGATCGATCCTGCGGCGAAGGCGCCGCGGGCGTCGTCGCTTGACCTGCTGCCGCAAAGCCAGGCTGCGTTTCTGCAGATGGCCGAGCTTACCAGCGATCTGATCGGGCTTTGCGATGCGGACGGGAGGCTGCTGTACCTCAATCCAGCCGGGCGGCAACTGATCGGGGTCGCGGACGCCGATATCTTTCCAATGCGGTTGAGCGATTATGTCGTGCCGGAGCAACGCGCGCTCGTGGCGGCGACGATCATCCCGACCGCCCGCCGCGACGGCATGTGGGCGGGCCCGATGCAAATCGTCAATCGAACCACCAACCGGATCGTCGATGTCGCGCGTTCGACCTTCGTCACCCGCGACGAGAGCGGGTCGGTGGTTGGGTTCGTATCGGTGATGCGCGACGTAACACAGGCGAGCGAAGCGCAGGAGCGCTTGCGGCGGCAGGGCGAGATGTTCGAGGCGCTGATCGCCAACAACCCGTTCGGTGTCTATCTCGTCGATGCCGACTTCACCTTGCGGGTCATCAGCCGTGGTGCGCGGCGGGTGTTCGAAAACATCGCCGACCCGATCGGCCGCAATTTCGAGGACGTGCTGCGAGCGCTCTGGACCGAACCGTTCGTCAGCGAGGCTATCGGCCACTTTCGCGACACCTTGCACAGCGGCAGGCCCTATGAGTCGCGCCCGACGGTCCAGCAGCGCTCCGATATCGAAGCGCGCGAAGCCTATGACTGGCGGATCGAACGCATCACGCTGCCCGACGATCGGCACGGCGTCGTCTGCTATTTCTACGACCTGACCGAACGCGACGAATGGAGCCGGAAACTGGCCCACCGCGAAGCGCAACTGCGGGACCTCGCCGTCGATCTGGAACGTCGTGTCCGGGCGCGAACCGCTTCGCTCAATCAGGCTAACGAGCGCCTGACCGCCGAGATCGAGCGCCGCGAGGCGCTGCAGGCCGCGCAGCTGCAGAGCCAGAAGCTGGAGGCGGTCGGCCAGCTGACCTCGGGGATCGCGCACGATTTCAACAATATCCTCGGTGCCGCGATCGGTGCTTTCATCGTCATCCAGAACCGCAGCGCCGATCCGCGCGTCCAGCAGGTGGCGCAGATGGGCAATCGCGCGATCGAGCGGGGTGCCGCGCTGGTGCGTCAACTGCTCGCGTTCGCGCGGCAGCAGGACGTCGTGCCACAGTCCGTCGACCTCGCCGCGGCGATTCGCGAGATTTCGGATCTGATCGCGCACGGCGTGCGGGGCAATGTCGAACTGACCGTCACCTGCGCGCCGAATGTCTGGCCCGCGCTTGCCGATCCGGCACAGCTGCAATCCGCGCTGCTCAACCTCGCCAGCAATGCCAGCGACGCGATGAATGGAACGGGGCATTTGCGGATCACCGTCACACGCAGTCCCGCGTCTGCGCCGGAGCATCCCGTCGAACTGGCTGGGCGGGACGCTGTGCTGGTCTTGGTGGCGGATGACGGGCCGGGGATGGACAGCCGCACGCTGCAGCGCATCACCGAACCCTTCTTCACGACCAAGGCACGCGGCAAGGGCACCGGTCTCGGGCTGGCGATGGTGCAGCGGTTCGTCCAGCAATCGCTCGGGGCGTTGCGGATCGAAAGCCGGGTCGGGCAGGGAACGACATTCTCGATCTATTTGCCGCGCGCCAACGACGTGGCAGACGGCGCGGCGGGTGGGCCCGCTAGCGCTGAAGACGCGATGGTCGGACCCGGCCGATCGCACGAGACCGTGCTGATCGTCGATGCCGACAGCGATCTCTGCGCGGTGCTCGCCGAGGGTCTGTCCGACGACGGGTTCGAGGTTATCGTCGCGACCGATCCGGCGGGCGCGCGCGATGCACTGCGGACCCGGGCGATCGACGCGGTCGTCGCCGACGTCGATATGGTCGCACCCGATAATCGAGCGGCGGTCCTTTGGCTCCGTGCCGAGCGACCCGATCTGGCGTGCCTGTTCACCTCCGCGAACGGCACTGCGGCGACGCTCGAGAGCGAGGCCGTATTGCCCAAACCCTTCACCCCGGCGCTGCTGCGCACGGCGCTTCGCAGCCTGCTGGTCGCGCGCGATCGGCGCGCGACCGATGCCGAGCGGCTCGATCGTCTGGCACGTCGTCTGCAATCGGAGTGCACCCGGTCGCTGCTCGCACATTGGCGCGCGATTCGGTCGAAGGACGACGTACCGCCGTTCGCCACGTTCGCGATCGACGCCTGCAGTGAACCGCACCGTATCGTGGTGCTGGACGTCGATCTGGGACGCGTGCCGATCGACTTCACGGTCACCGCGGTCGGCGACGCACTGTCCGCCGCGGCACCGGGCGGCGCCACCGGCGCTTCCGAGCTGGCGATCAGCGGCAGTGACGATCTGGCCGCGCAGGAGGCGGCCTATCGCCGCTGCGCGCTGACCGGCAAGCCGTCCTACGAATATGCACGGATCGACTTGGGTGACGGCAGCCCCGAAACGTTCGAGCGGTTGCTGCTGCCCTTTTCCTCGGATGGATCGGCGGTCGATCGCATCGTCGGCGCCGTCGTCTTCGACCAATCCCCACTGGAGTCGCCGTCATGATCGAGAACGATGTCGCGGCGCCCGGGTTCGACGATCCGCGGCTGGCAGAGCGGATGGAAGCGCTACCCCATGCGGTGGTCGATACGCTGCCGTACGGCGCGATCCGGCTGCGCGCCGATGCGACGGTCGCTTATTACAGCGAAGCCGAACGTCGCCTGTCGGGCTCGGGCGAGCGGCGTCGACTGGGCCTTGATTTCTTCAGCAAGATCGCACCGTGCATGGATACGCCGGCCTTCCGCGGCCGCGTCGAGCGCGCGCGCGGCAGGCCACGTAAATCTCGAATTCACCCATGTCGGGGATTTTGAGGACCGCGACCGCATGCTGAGCGTCCGCGTTCAATCTGCCAGCGACGGCGGCTATTGGATATTCCTGCGCCGCGAGGACTAAGTCCCTCGACCTCACACGTTGAGATTTGCGCGCATTTCCTTGCCGGGCTTGAAATAGGGAACACGCTTGGCCTCGACATCGACGAGTTCGCCGGTACGCGGATTGCGGCCGGTGCGGGCATCGCGCGCGCGGGTTGAGAAAGCGCCGAAGCCGCGCAGCTCGACACGGCCACCCTCGGCGAGGCGTTTGGTAATCTCATCGAAAAAGGTCGTGACCAGAGCCTCGATGTCGCGCAGCGACAAGTCGGGATGTTCGGCCGCCAATGTCTGCACAAGTTCTGATCGGATCATCGTACGCTTCCTTAAACCCAACGGAGATCATCCAAAACGCAGGATGATACGTCCACATCGGCTTGATCTACAGCAAGTCTAGCATGGAGATAGGCAGGAAACGACGGAAAAAAGGCGGCGGAGCGATCAACTTAACCTCGATCGCTCCGCCAGTTACCCATAATGGTTATTTCTTGGCGTCGGCGCCCTGCGCCTTGAGCGCTGCACCCAGGATGTCGCCCAGCGACGCGCCCGAGTCGGACGAGCCATACTGTGCAACGGCCTGCTTCTCTTCGGAGATCTGCATGGCCTTGATCGAGAAGGTCGGCTTCTTCGAACGATCGAAGCCGGTGACCATCGCATCGAACTTCTGGCCGGTCTGGAACCGCTCCGGACGCTGCTCGTCGCGAT
The DNA here is from genome assembly GCF_036663815.1 of Parasphingomonas frigoris. Taxonomy (NCBI): domain Bacteria; kingdom Pseudomonadati; phylum Pseudomonadota; class Alphaproteobacteria; order Sphingomonadales; family Sphingomonadaceae; genus Parasphingomonas; species Parasphingomonas frigoris. The sequence continues at coordinate 315,200 of NZ_JAXOJQ010000001.1, forward strand.
CGCGGCCGAGGTCGGTGCGCTTGATGAAGCCCGTCGCGCCGTCGTCGCCGACCTGCACTTCGAGACCCGCATCGCGGACTTCGAGCACGGTGACCGTGACGATGGCGTTCTTGTTGAGGCCCGATGCCGCTGCCGAGATGCCGCCGGCTGCAACGCCGCCTGCTGCCGGTGCGCCACGCTCGAGCTGCTTCATGCCGAGCGAGATACGCTCCTTCTCGGCGTCGATGTCGAGCACGATGGCCTGAACCATCTCGCCCTTGCGATGCAGGTTGAGCGCGTCCTCGCCCGAAACGCCCCAGGCGATGTCGGACATGTGGACCATGCCGTCGACGTCGTTGTCGAGGCCGATGAACAGACCGAATTCGGTCGCGTTCTTGACTTCGCCTTCAACGGTCGAACCGATCGGATGCGCTTCTGCGAAGGCCTCCCACGGGTTGCTGATCGCCTGCTTGAGGCCGAGCGAGATGCGGCGCTTGTCGGGATCGACCTCGATGACCACGACGTCGACTTCCTGCGAAGTGGAGACGATCTTGCCGGGATGGACGTTCTTCTTGGTCCACGACATTTCCGAAACGTGCACCAGGCCTTCGATGCCCGGCTCGAGCTCGACGAACGCACCATATTCGGTGATGTTCGTGACGCGGCCGGTGAGCTTGGCACCAACCGGGTACTTCGCGGCTGCACCTTCCCACGGATCGCTCTCGAGCTGCTTCATGCCGAGCGAGATACGCTGCGTGTCCTTGTTGATGCGGATGATCTGAACCTTGACGGTATCGCCAATGTTGAGAACTTCCGAAGGATGGCCGACGCGCTTGTAGCTGAGATCGGTGACGTGGAGCAGGCCGTCGATGCCGCCGAGGTCAACGAATGCACCATAATCGGTGATGTTCTTGACGACGCCGTCGATGATCTGGCCCTCGGCGAGCGACAGGATGAGGCCCGAACGCTGCTCGGCGCGGGTCTCTTCGAGGATCGCGCGACGCGACACGACGATGTTGCCGCGCTTGCGGTCCATCTTGAGGATCTGGAAGGGCTGGGGGATGTCCATCAGCGGGGTGACGTCGCGCACCGGGCGGATGTCGACCTGCGAACCCGGCAGGAAGGCCACGGCGCCGTTGAGGTCGACCGTGAAGCCGCCCTTGACGCGGCCGAAGATGACGCCCTCGACGCGTGCCGTCTTGGCGAATTCGGTTTCGAGCGTGTCCCATGCGGCTTCGCGGCGAGCGCGGTCGCGCGACAGCATCGCTTCGCCGTGCACGTTCTCGACGCGGTCGACGAACACTTCGACTTCGTCACCAACCTTGAGATCGGCCTTCTGGCCCGGCATCGCGAATTCGCGAAGCGGAACGCGGCCTTCGGACTTCAGACCGACGTCGATGACGGCCAGGTCGTTCTCGATTGCGGTGACGGTGCCCTTGACGACGCGGCCTTCGAAGCTGTCGGCACCGCCGAGAGTCATTTCGAGGAGGGCGGCGAAATCGTCGCGGGTTGGGTTTGGCTGAGTGGCCATAAAGAGATGGGATCCTAAATCATTGTTCCGGCCAGCCGGTTGTCTCCGGCGGTCTTGGCCTATGTGTCGGAACAGCCGAATGCCGGGCCGACATCCGCCGATTGCTGCGGGCGGAGGGGCAAATCGCGTGAATGCGAAAAGGGCGCGAGAGGACATGCCTGTCGCGCCAGCCTCCGCGAGCACCGCTCGCCGGACGGACGGTCCTTAGCGCAAGCGCGGGAAGGGGGCAAGGTGGGGCGCTAGGATGTGCGCCCGGATTCGACCCTCGATTCGACCCTGGATTCGACGATGTCGATCGCGCGCTGGACCGATGCCTCGATCGACAGGAAGCTCGTATCGAGAAATGCCGAATCGTTGGCGGGAACCAGCGGCGCGTTCGAGCGGGTCGAATCGCGCAGATCGCGCGCGCGGATGTCGGCGAGCACCTTGTCGATGCTGATCATCGATCCGTTCGCGCGCAACTCGGCGTGGCGGCGCTTGGCGCGGATGTTGGGCGTCGCGCGGATAAACAGTTTGGCGTCGGCATCGGGCGCGATCACCGTGCCGATGTCGCGCCCGTCTAGCACCGCGCCGCCCGGCTGATAGGCGAAGCGCTTCTGGCGGTGGAACAAGGCGGCCCGCACCAGCGGATGCGCCGAGACGACCGACGCAAGCGAGCCGATCGCATCGCTGCGCAGCACGGGATTGTCGAGCAGCGAATCGTCGAAATCGCACGCGGCGACCGCATCGGCCTCGATCGCGGGGTCGAGTTCGAGCTTTGCGACATTGGCGGCGACCGCACGATACAGCAGCCCGGTGTCGAGGTGCGGCAGGCCATAATGCCGCGCCAGCGCGCGGGCGATCGTGCCCTTGCCCGACGCGGCGGGTCCGTCGACGGCAATGATCATCGGCGTGTGCCCAACGTGCGTACCAATCCTATGAGGGCGATCGCGGCCCAGGCGAGTTCCAGGGCGAGCGCAGGCAGATTGTAGTTGACCATCAGCGACACCGCCAGCAGCGATGCGCCGAGAAAATTCAATCCGTTCGACAGCAGGTTCGGCGCCGCGTTGCGCAGCGTCTGATAGGCGAAGCCGGCGAGGATCGTCACCGCACCGACGAAGCCGATGATGTCGGCGCTTTGCGAATCGATCATCACGCGCCGCCCTGCAAATGGGCGATCTGATCGAAGAAGGCGGGATAGCTGGTCGCTACCGGCGAGGCATCGTCGAGCGTGATCCCGCCGCCGGCATTCCCCTTGCGGCAATGCAGCGCGGCGACCGCCAAGCTCATCGCGATACGGTGATCGAGCAGCGTCGCGATCGTCGCACCACCGGGCAGCGGGTCACCGCCGGTGCCGTCGATGATCATGCCGTCCTCGACCTCCTCGACGCGCGCGCCGATCGCGCCGAGCGCGGCAGCCATCGCGGCGATGCGATCCGATTCCTTGACGCGCAGCTCGTCGGCGCCGCGTGCGACCGTTCGCCCGCTGGCGAAGGCCGCGGCGACGAACAGCACGGGATATTCGTCGATCATGCTCGGCGCGAGGTCGGGCGGGATATCGATGCCGGTGAGCGCGGCGTGGCGGACGCGCAAATCGGCGACCGGCTCGCCGCCGACTTCACGCGGGTCGAGCTCCTCGATGCTCGCGCCCATCAGGCGGAGCGCAGTGAACAGCCCGGCGCGCGTTGGGTTGAGGCCGACATTCTCGACCACCACGTCCGATCCCGGCACGATCGTCGCAGCGACGACGAGGAAGGCGGCCGACGAGGGGTCGCCCGGCACCACGATCTGTTGTGGCTTGAGTTCGGCCTCGCCGGTGATTTCGATGATGCGGCCCTGCGGCGAGGGTTCGACCGTCACGGTCGCGCCGAACCCGCGCAGCATCCGCTCGCTATGGTCGCGCGTCGCGATCGGCTCGATCACGCGGGTGATGCCCGGCGTGTTGAGCCCGGCGAGCAGCACGGCCGACTTCACCTGCGCCGAGGCGACGGGGAGCGTGTAGGTGATCGGGATGGCGGGGCACAGGCCGCGCAGCATCAGCGGGAGGCGCCCGCCCGGGCTCGCGGTCACGTCGGCGCCCATTTGCGACAGCGGCGTGATGACGCGCCCCATCGGCCGCTTCGACAGCGAGGCGTCGCCGATGAAGGTCGCGGTGATCGGGTGGCTCGCGACCAAGCCCATCAGCAGCCGCGTCGAGGTGCCCGAATTGCCCATGTCGAGCGCCGTTGCCGGCTGCAGCAGCCCGCCGACGCCGACGCCGTCGACGCTCCACACGGCATCGTTGCCGCGCGTGATCGTCGCGCCCATCGCGCGCATCGCGGCCGCGGTTGCGAGCACGTCCTCGCCTTCGAGCAGCCCTTCGATCCGGCTGGTGCCGACCGCCAGCGCGGAGAGCATCAGCGAGCGGTGGCTGATCGACTTGTCGCCCGGCACGCGGACGCGGCCGGTAAGCGGGCCGGACGGTTGGATTTCGCGGCGGTCAGGGGTAGGGTGTGTCATCGGGCGTGCGCTTTGACAGTGCGCTTGCGCTATGGCAAGGCGCGCACCACTTTGCGGCCCAACGGGTTGCGAGACCCCAATTCCTATCAGCCCATGGCCGCGAGGCCTGCCGGCTCAACAAAAAGGTCTATCGGCATATGATCCAGCCGGAATGGGGCACGAAGCGTACGTGCCCGAAATGCGCCACCCGTTTCTATGACCTCGGCAAGGACGATCCCGTCACCTGCATCAATTGCGGTGCGCATTGGGAGCCCGAGCCGATCCTGAAGTCGAAGCAGCCGCTGCCGTTCGAGCAGGCCAAGCCCGAGCTGGTCAAGAAGGATGACGATCTCGCCGGCGACGATGAGGATATCGACACCGGTGAGGACGAGGAGCCCTCGCCCGACGACGAGGTCGATCTCGGTGGCGACGACGATCTCGGCGTGGAAGCGCCGCAGAGCGAAGACGAGCATTGATCCACAGCTAATTGAAGTTTTTATGGCAAGCGGCTCTCAGATCGCTTGCCAAGGGTGCGTCGCCTCGGTAGGGGCGACGCCTTCCCGCAGAGAACCCGGTTTCGGGTCTCTACAAAATCGATGGGGCCGTAGCTCAGCTGGGAGAGCGTTCGCATGGCATGCGAAAGGTCAGGGGTTCGATCCCCCTCGGCTCCACCATTTTGCAAAGGCGACGACAGGTCGCTCTTCACGCCATAATTTGGATCTCGTCGATGGTGGCGCTGGCTCCGTCGGACGCAATCCCCGCTTGAAACCTCAGAACAGTTTGCGTGCGCCGAACCGGATCGAGCGTCCGAGCGGATCGAGATAGGCGGACTGGAAGCGATTGGGCGTCGTGCCGGTCGCGTCGCGCACCGCGATCCGATCGTTGAGCAGATTCTCGACCGTGAAATGCAGCGTCATCTGCTTGCTCCACGGACGCGCCACGACCTTTGCCAGATCGAGCGTCGTGTAGAACACCAGCCAAGTGCGACCAGAGAAGCGCAGGTCGGAGGCAGCCAGCGTGCTGCGAATCCGCGTGGGCCCTTGCAGGCGGCTGTACACCCCCAGATTGAAGGCGCCGTAACTCCCGCCGATCGTGCCGTCGACATCCCAGCGCGGACGCCCACCGGTGCCGTCGATCGTCGCGCCATCGAGCAGGTCGAGCGCCGGCGTGCCATCGCGTAGCACCAGCCGATCTTGCAGCCGGTAATTGCCGGTCAGGCTGACGAACAGCATCGGGCGCGGTTTTGGCGGTGGCGGCGGCGGTGAGGTCTTCGTCGGTGCCGGCGCAGGCGGCGGTGCGCGGCCGAGTGCGGTCTGCAGGTTGAGTGTCATACGCAATTTCCGATCGGTCTCGCGCGCGAGATTGACCGGGCGGAGATCGACGCTGACCAGCGCCCCGCCGGAGTCGCGCACGTACAGCCCCGGAAAGGCGGCCTGGAAGGCTGGCGTCAGGCTACCGAGCATCGCCGACTGGTTGTCAATCTTCACATCGAGATAATCGACGCCGAGGCGCAGTTCCTTGCTCTTGATCGGCTTGATCGCGATGCCGATCGTCGCCGTCTGGCGCCGCTCGGGCCGCAGCGCGGCATTGCCGCCGACGATGCTGGATACCAGCACGCTCGTTCCGGCCGTAAAATCGAAGAACGGCGTGTTCGGCGTCGTGAAAGTCGGGCTGACGAGCAAGGCGATCGCGGGCGGCGTCCGCGTGTCGGTGATCGATCCGGTGATCTGCAGTGGCGCGACGGGCGCCCAGGTGAAGCCGTAATTGGAACTGAGCAGGCGCCCGAACCGCGAGACGGCGGAAACGCCGATCATCCCGCTCAGCGACATCTGCCCGAGAAAGGGCAGCACGCCCTCGCTGGCGGAGGCGAGCGGGACGACGGTGTTGACACTGGCCCCGCCGATCGCGCGGTTGAGCGACGTGCCGTCGGGCGAAGCGCCGCTACCCCGCACGCTGCTCGAGGATCGGGTGTAGTCGGCCGAGACCGTGAGTTGCGCATCGCCGGCCGGAAGCCGGGCGAGCGGGCCGTTGACGACCGCCTTGGTCGCGACCGTATTGGTCGACGTCCGGCTGTTCGCGACGAGCCGTTGCCGCGCGCTGGCGGCATCGAGCGGGGTGAGCGGATCGCTCCCCGCGGTTACGACAGCCTGGAGTGCATCGAGCGGAACGCCATTTTCGGACCGCGCACGGCTCGCCACCCGGTCGTAGCCGGTGGTCACGCTCCACGACCAGCGCCGCATGCTGCCCTGGAGCGTCGTCCCGGCGTGCAGCGTGAGCGCGCTGGTAGCTTGATGGAGCACGACGCCCGGAAAGGCGCGATACAGCAGTACCGGGCTCGAAAAGGGCAACACGCCCGTGCCGGCGGGAACGTCGAGCACGCCGCTCGCCAGGCCGCTGAGGCCGCTGCTGCGGTCGGCCTGGAAGGAGAGGTTGATCGAACCGTCGAGCTTGCGGCCGAGCGGCGAGGCGAGCGTGCCTTCTGCCTGCACGGTGTCGGTGCGGTTCTGCAGGCTGCGATAGGCGCCAATGTCGGTGATCGCCTGGCCCGGGCCGACATAGCTGGCGAGCTGCTGGCGTGCGGCCGCATCCTGGGGCAGCGCGGCGACCGTGACGGGGCGGCCGGCGAGCCGGTCGAGCGCGGGATCGATGCTCGCGCCGGTTCGTCCGCCGACATTGCCCGCGGCGGCGAAGAGTGTGTCGGGATCGGGCACGATCGCGCGCTGACTTTGCAGCAGCGGGTCGAGGTGCAGATAGGAGGCGCGGACCGCGGCGCGCCGCGGCCCTTCGATTCGGGTCGCGCTGAGCTCGGCATATTGGGTGCCGCCACCGCCCTCGGTGGTCGAGCCGCCGTTTTGCTGCAGCGTCAGCGAGCGGAAATGCTTCTTGGTGATGAAGTTCATCACGCGCATCGTGGCCGGATAGCCGAAGCGCGCGGCTTCCTGTTCGGGCAGGATCTCGACACGCTCGATGGCTTCTGGCGGTAAGCTCCAGATGTCACCGCCACCCGAAGTGCGGCGCCCGTTGAGCAGCATGACGGGTTCGCTGCCATTTCCCGCGGTCGTCAGGCCCTTCAAGCGCTTGACGAGGTCCCCCATGTTGGTCACGCCGAGCGACGACAGGGTCGTGCTGTCGAGCACGGCGAGCGGCTCGACCGTGCCGATCGCGGTGCCTGCGACGCGCTGCGCGGTGATGACGATATCGGGGCCGTCGGCTTTGGTAGGCGCGGGCGCTTCGCCCGGCGGGACGTCCTCGCGAACGCTGGTCTGCGTCAGGCATGCTCCGGCGGGGCTGGTGGCGAGGGCAAGAAGGAGCGAGGGCCAGCGTAAGGTTGAACTTTGCACGCACGTCCCCCGGTTGCGCGCCGAGATGGACAGCGACTGGCCAGGCCAAGTCTGGCCATAAAACCTTGACCTAATTGTGACAATTTGTGCTGACGTCGCGGGTGACGTCGCGGGTGACGTCGCGCCGCCGTCCCGAAATTAGACGGAGCGGCGACAAGAAGGACGCAGCGAAATCGTGAACGTGGCGTTAACCTGTTGCTATGATTCGTACCGCAACGCTCGCCGCGCCCAGCGCCCGCCATCCCTTTCGTCAGGCGTTCGTCGAGTCGACGATCGAGCGCGCGCGCGTTCGCGACGACAGCGACGTGCGGCTGTTCGCGCTGAGCTTCGCTGCGTTCTTCATCTGCTTCTACACCTTCATCTTCTGAAGGCCGACGCGGCTCAGTCGCAGGCGAGGTGGAGCTTGTAGGCGAGCCACGCCGAGATCGGGCACATCGCCGCGACCACCAGCAGCGTATTCTCGGGCGAGACACCAGCGATGGCGAGGCCCTGCACGCCGATCGCGCCCACCGTCATCGCGCCGGCATTGACGACATTGTTGGCAGCGACCGTCCGCGCGGTCTGGTCCTTGGCCACCGTGGTGGTGAGGAAGGCATAGAGCGGCACGACGAACATGCCGCCCGTCACCGCGATCCCGACCAGAGAGAGGATGACCAGCGCCGCCCGCGGCGTCTGGATGAAGGTCATCACGTCGTAGAGCGTGCCGACCGGCGCCGCCGGCCACGAGCGGCACAGGAACGAGAAGGCGACGATGAAGCCGCCCATCGCCAGCACCGAGGCGGGGCCGTATTTGGCCGAGGTATGCCCCTTGAGCAGCGCGTTGATCAGCACCGAGCCGACCGCGACACCGACCGAGAACAGCGCAATCATCAGCGTCAGCACATGCTTGTCGGCGGTCAGCACGTTCTTGGCGAGCGGGTTGAACACGATGATCAGCACCGCGCCCATCGTCCAGAAGAAGCTGATCGCGCAGATCGCGAGGAACAGCCGGCGGATGTGCATCGTCCCCGAGATCAGCCGCCACGACGAGGTGAACGGATTGTAGCTGATCACCAGCTCCTTGCCTTCGCGCAAGGCGGGCGGAACCTGCAGCGAGACGACCCAGCCGATCCCGGCGATCACCAGCACGGCGATCGCGGCATGCTGCACCGCCATGAAGCCACCGAGTACGGTGCCGAGCAGAATCGCGAGATAGGTCGCCGATTCGACCAGGCCGGTGCCGCCGAGCACTTCATCCTCGTGCAGATGCTGCGGCAGGATCGCATATTTGATCGGACCGAAGAACGCCGAGTGGACGCCGAGCAGCAGCACCGCTGCCAGCATCAGGATCAGGCCGGCGGTGGTATAGCCGTTCCACGCGATCATCAGGCCCGCAGCACCGAGGATCATGATCCCGATTTCGGCGGTCTTCACCAGCCGTATGATCTTCGCCTTGTCGTGCGTATCGGCCAATTGCCCGGCCAATGCGGACAGCAGGAAGAAGGGCAGAATCCCGATCGCGGTGGCGAACGCGGTAAAATTCTGTTCGAGTTTGGGGTCTGCGAAAATCTTGTAGATCGCGAACTGGACCATCACGGTCTTGAAGAGATTGTCGTTGAGCGCGCCCAGAAACTGAGTGACGAATAACGGCAAAAATCGGCGCTCTTTCAGCAAGCCGAGCGCATTGAGCATGGTGTGTTCACGGCCTCGATATGGCAGAATGAAGGCTGCCATAGACTAGGCGGTATGGCACCAGCAACCCGCTTGTCGCCGCAAGCGGCCCGCAGCGGGCTTTCGCCGGGGCGATCAGGCGGGTAGAGCGGTGCCGTGCTGACCCTGCCCAACCTGCTCACCTTGTCGCGGATCGTCGCGGTGCCCCTGCTGGCCTGGTTCCTGTGGTGGCCCGGCTGGTCCGATGGCTACGCCGTCGGATTCATCCTCTATTGCCTGATGGGGATCACCGATTATTTCGACGGCTATCTCGCGCGGGCGCAGGGCACGGTGTCGAAACTCGGGGTTTTCCTCGATCCGATCGCCGACAAGATCATGGTCGCCGCGGTCATCCTGTTGCTCGTCGGCACGCGCGACGGCGAGCCGGCGGTGATCCAGGGCGTCCACCAGATCGCGGCGCTGGTCATCCTGCTGCGCGAGATCGCCGTCTCGGGACTGCGCGAATTCCTGGCGCAGCTGCAGGTTTCGGTTCCGGTCTCGCGCCTCGCGAAATGGAAGACGACGCTGCAACTCGTCTCGCTCGGCGCGCTGATCCTCGGTGGTGCGGTGCCCTATGCGCCGTGGGTCGGGCAAGTCGGGATCGGCACGCTCTGGCTCGCCGCTGCGCTCACGCTGATCACCGGGTGGGATTATCTGCGCGTCGGCCTCAAGCATATGGACTGACCCGTGACGATCGAGATGCTCTATTTCGCCTGGGTGCGCGAACGGATCGGCGTCGGCGCCGAGCGCGTGACGCCCCCCGCCAGCGTCGTGACCGTTGCCGACCTGGTCGACTGGCTGGGGGCCGACAGCGCGCCACACGCCGACGCCTTTGCCGACCGCACGCGGCTGCGCGCCGCGCTCGACCAGACCTTCGTGCCGCTCGACACTCCGCTCGGCGCCGCACGCGAAGTCGCGATCTTTCCGCCGGTGACGGGCGGATGATCACCGTATCGCCAGCGCGAATCGACGTCGCACAGGAATATGCCGCGATCATGACGAGCGGGGTGGGGGGGATCGCGACCTTCGTCGGTCTGGTCCGCGCCGACGACGGGGTCGCGACGCTCGAGCTCGAACATTATCCGGGGGCGACCGAGGCAGCGCTCGTGGCGCTGGCCGACGAGGCGATTCGGCGCTGGTCGTTGATCGACGCGCGGATCACGCACCGGGTCGGGGTGATGGTGCCGGGCGATATCGTGGTGTTCGTCGCGACGGCGTCGGCGCATCGGGCGCCCGCGCTGGAGGCCTGCGCCTTCCTGATCGATCGGTTGAAGACCGAAGCGCCGTTCTGGAAGAAGGAAACGCGCGACGGCGCGCCGCGCTGGGTAGAGCCGCGCGGCAGCGACGATGCCGCCGCCGCGCGGTGGAAGGATTAGCCGAGCTTCGGCAGAACCACGCCGTTGACGACGTGGACGACGCCGTTCGACTGCTTGACGTCGGGCGTCTCGACATAGCTCTTGTTGCCGTTGACGTCGGTCAGCTGCACGCCGCCGCCGACCAGTTCGACGATCAGCGGCTCGCCCTCGACCGTGGTCAGCGAGAGCTTGCCGCCGGGGGCCGCCTTCACCTTGGTCTGGATGTCGGCGAGCGTCAGCGTGCCCGGCACGACATGATAGGTCAGCACCTTGGCGAGCGTCGCCTTGTTCTCGGGCTTGAGCAACGTGTCGACCGTGCCGGGCGCGAGGCGCGTGAAGGCGTCGTTGGTCGGCGCGAAGACGGTGAACGGACCCGGGCCCGACAGCGTCGTGGCGAGGCCAGCTGCCTTCACCGCGGTGACGAGCGTGCTGAGGTTGGGCGCGGCCGATGCGTTGACGGCGATCGGCTTGGTCGCGTCCATCGCGACGCCGCCGACCATCGGATTGGCGCCCGGTGCGGTCGCGGCCGGTGCTGCCGTGGCCGGCATCTGCGCGGCGGGGGCTGCCGGAGCGGCTGGCGTGGTCTGGGCGGTCGCTGCGGCACCGAGCGCGAGGGCGCCGGCCATCGCCGACAGATACAGGTTGGTCTTGAAGGTCATCCCGGTTCTCCATTGGATTGGGGCAAACCCTGAACGGGCAAGCTCCCTAAATACGGTTCAGGAGCGAAATGGTTTCGTTACACGGCGTCGGCCAGCGCGGTGGCGAGCAACTGGAAGTCTTTCTCGCGCGGCGAACCGCGCCGCCAGACCAAGGCGATCTTGCGCGACGGATTGGCGGCGTCGAGCGGCCGGGCGACGAGACTGGTGTGGTCGAGAATGCCCGCATTGAGCGCCATTTCGGGTAGCATCGTCAGCCCGAGGCCGTTGTCGATCATCTGCACGATGGTGTGGAGCGAGGTGCCGAGCATCGTCGCCTCGGCGCGCAGTTCGGGGCGCGCGCAGGCCGACAGGGCGTGGTCCTTGAGGCAATGGCCGTCCTCGAGCAGCAACAGCCGCGTCTCGTCGATCTCGGACGGCGGCATCGCGCGATCGACATTGCCCATCTCCCCGGGCTGGCCGGCGACGAACAGGCGATCGTCGAACAGCGTCTGCGATGCCACTTCGCCGCACGCGTAGGGGAGGGCGAGCAGCACGCAATCGGCGCGGCCGTGGTGCAGGCCCTCGCACGCCGCACCGCTTGGCTCCTCGCGCAGGAACAGCTTGAGGTCGGGATAGTCGCGGCGCAGGCGCGGCAGGATACGCGGCAGCATGAAGGGGGCGATCGTCGGGATGACGCTCATTCGCATCTCGCCCGACAGCGGGCGTCCAGCGGCGCGCGCCATGTCGCCGAGTTCCTCGGCCTCACGCAGCACGCGCCGCGCCTTGTCGGCGATCCGGTCGCCGAGCGGGGTGAAGCGCACGACGCGGCGGGTGCGCTCGACCAGCGTCACGCCGATCAGCGTCTCGAGCTCGCGAATCCCCGCCGACAGCGTCGATTGCGTGACGAAACACGCCTCCGCCGCACGGCCGAAATGCCCGTGGTCCTGCAGCGCCGCGAGATACTGTAATTGCTTCAGGGTCGGCAGGTAGGTGGCCATTTATCGCTCCACTCGATCACCCGGCGACAAATAACCCATTGGATCGATAAGAACAGTCCCTATATGGAGCCTGCAACGAGACGGCGTTCAGCGCCGCGCATGAGGATGTCCGACGAGGCCCCAATTTTTCAGGAGGCCCACGACATGTTGACCATCGGCGACAAGCTCCCCGACTTTACCGTTCCCGTCCAGCAGGGCGTATCCGCGCTCCCCGCCGGTGAGACGCTCAGCCAGGATGCCTTCCCGGGCAAGTGGAAGGTGCTGTTCTACTGGCCGAAGGATTTCACCTTCGTCTGCCCGACGGAGATCGTCGGCTATGCCGGCCTCAAGGGTGACTTCGAGGATCGCGACGCCGTGCTGATCGGCGCGTCGACCGACACCGCACACGTCCACCTCGCCTGGCGCAAGTCGGACCCCGATCTCGCGGCGGCCGATTTCCCGTGGCTCGCCGACAATGGCGGCGTGCTCGCGGCACAGCTCGGCATTCTCGACAAGGACGAGCATGTCGCGTTCCGTGCGACTTTCATCATCGATCCGGACAACATCATCCAGGCGGTGCAGGTCAACGGCCTGAACGTCGGCCGCAACCCCGCCGAGACGCTGCGCGTGCTCGACGCGCTGCAGACCGACGAGCTGTGCCCGTGCAACTGGAACAAGGGCGACGACGTCCTCCAGGTCGCGGCGTAAGCGAAGTCCCCCTCCCGCTTGCGGGAGGGGCTAGGGGAGGGCGTGTCAGCAGACGCGCCCTCCCTTTCTATGTCAGGCCCTCCCCCAACCCCTCCCGCAAGCGGGAGGGGAGCTAGAAAGTAGACCCCCCATGTCGCTCAAGGATTTTGCCGGGACGCTCCCGGATTTCGCCAAGGATATTCGCCTCAACGTCGGCTCGCTGCTCAACGAAGCGCATCTGCCCGACCAGCAGAAGTTCGGCCTGTTCCTGTCTTGCGCGCACGCCACCGGCTACAAGCCGCTGGTCGATGCGACCGAGGCCGAAGTCGCCGCCAAGCTGACGCCCGAGGCCGCAAATGCCGCGCGTGCGGCCGCTGCCGTGATGGCGATGAACAACGTCTATTATCGCTTCACGCATCTGGCCGCGAATGCCGAATATCAGACGATGCCGGCCAAGCTGCGGATGAACGTGATTGGCCAGCCGGGGATCGACAAGGTCGATTTCGAGCTGTTCAGCCTCGCCGTCAGCGCGATGAACGGCTGCGGCATGTGCATCGACAGCCATGAGCAGATCCTCAAGAAGGCCGGCGCCAAGGCCGAGGCGATCCAGACCGCGGTGCGGATCGGCGCCGTGATGAAGGCCGTCGCGACGGTCCACGCCGCGCTCAACTGACGCTATTTGGCGAGCGCCGCCCAGATCGAGTAGGCGCTCGTCACCGTCAGCAGCACGCCGACCATCGCCATCAGCAGCCGGGCGGGCACGCGCTTGGCGATCACCGCGCCGAAGGGGGCGGCGAGCAGCCCGCCCAGCAGGAGGCCGAGCGTCTGCAGCGTGAACGCGCCGAGCCCGAGCGTCGCGATGAAGGTCGCCGAGATCGTCGCGGTGAGGAAGAATTCCGACGTGTTGACCGTGCCGATCGTGGTGCGCGGCACCGATCCCTGCGCGAGCAGGTTCGACGTCACCACCGGCCCCCAGCCGCCGCCGCCGACCGCATCGAGGAAGCCGCCGACCAGGCCGAGCGGTTCGATGATCGTGGGCTGCCGGGGCTTCACCGTGCCGCGATAGGCGCGGTAGAGCAGGTACAGCCCCATCAGCGAGAGATAGGCCATCACGAACGGCCGCGCGACCGACCCGTCGATGTTGCTCAGCACATAGGCACCGAGCACGCCGCCGAGCATGCCGGGGATGACCAGCCGGCGAAACAGTCGCCAATCGACGTTGCGATGCGCGATATGGCTGATCCCCGAGGCGGCGGTGGTGAAGGTTTCGACCGCATGGACGCTGGCCGAGGCGAGCGCGGGCGGCATGCCGAGGAACACGACGAGCAATGTGTTGTTGATCACCCCGAAGGCCATGCCGAGCGCGCCGTCGACGATCTGCGCGGCAAAACCGATCGCGATGAACGGCAGCATGACCGCGAAGATCGCGGCGAAATCGAGGGTCGCAAGGTTCGGCATGGCTCCGGAATTGCCGGTTCGTCCTTATCCTACAAGAAAGATCGGGTTTGTTCTTGCAAAGTTCGCGGCGGGACGCGCCTTTAATTCGCCGGGCCGAGGGCCTAGATAAGCGCCCAGATAAAGGGGACACCGCATGATGGGACGATTGGTCGCCTATCTCGATTCGATCAAGGCCCGCGATCCGGCACCGCGTTCGCGGCTCGAGATCCTGACCTATCCGGGCGTCTGGGCGCTCGGCTATCACCGCATCGCGCACCGGCTGTTCAAGGCGCGGCTGTTCTTCCTGGCGCGCGCGGTGAACCATTTCTCGCGGCTGATGACGGCGATCGACATTCATCCCGGCGCGACGATCGGCCGCAATTTCTTCATCGACCATGGCTTCGTCGTGATCGGCGAGACGGCGGACATCGGCAACAATGTGACGATCTACCAATGCGTCACGCTCGGCGGCACCAGCCCCGACAATGGCGTGGCGGGCAAGCGCCATCCGACGCTGTGCGACAATGTCATCATCGGCTCGGGCGCGCAGGTGCTGGGGCCGATCACGCTCGGCAAGGGATCGCGCGTCGGTGCCAATGCGGTCGTGACGCGCGACGTCGTCGAGGGCGCGGTGATGGTCGGCATCCCGGCGCGCGCGACGATGGTCGAGGGCGGGCAGAAGCCGGTCGAATTCCTGGCGTACGGGACGCCGTGCAGCGAGATGTTCGATCCCGCGACGCAGAAGGTCGAACTGCTGCGCTGCGAGCTCGAGACGATGCGCAAGCGGCTCGATGCGTTGCTCGCCGAGCCCCGCGAGGAGCGCGACCGCGCCTGATGGGGACGGTTACCCCTTTCCCCAGTCCGCGCGGCGTGACGACCCAGATCGGGTTCGAGCGGCTCGAGCTCAACCGGATCCTCGATCTTTACGGTCGGATGGTCGCGGCGGGGATGTGGCGCGACTATGCGATCGACCTCGGTGCCGACGCGGCGGTGTTCGCGGCGTTCCGGCGCGCGGCCGAGCGGCCTGAGTTTCGTGTCGAGAAACGCCCGGCGCTGCGCAACAAGCAGGGGCAATGGGCGCTGATCGGCGAGCATGGCGTCGTGCTCAAGCGCGGGCATGAGCTCGGGCCGGTGCTGGCGCCGGTCGAGCGGCGGTTGATGAAGCTGGTCGACTGAGCGCTCGATACAGAAAATATGCTTCCCCGGCTTTCGCCGGGGAAGGGTCTAGGATCGCGCCAGCCCGCGCTCGGCTCAGCCGCCCTGCAGCTTCTTGAGGATGCTCATCGACTGCTCGGCGCCGTTCTGCGGGGTCATCTCGCCAGTGCGGTCGGTGATCTCGGCCCAGTGCGCGGCGATGCCCTCGGGCGAGAGATCGTCGCCGCTGAGCAGCTTGCCCTGCGTCAGCGTGACATAGGCGGCCTGGAATACGCCCGCACCCGCGCCGATGATCATGTTGGTCGGCGCGTCGTCCGACACGAGGTACAGCGCGGCGGGTGCGACCTTCTCGGGCGCGAAGGCGGCGAACGCCTCAGCCGGGAACAGGTCCTCGGTCATCCGCGTGCCGGCGGTCGGCGCGATCGTGTTGACCTTGATGTTGTTCTTGGCGCCCTCGATCGCGAGCGTCTTGGTGAGGCCGGCGAGGCCGAGCTTGGCCGCGCCGTAATTGGCCTGGCCGAAATTGCCGTAGAGCCCGGTCGACGAGGCGGTCATCAGGATGCGGCCGTAATTCTGCGCGCGCATCGTCTCCCACACCGCCTTGGTGCAATTGGCCGAGCCATTGAGGTGCACGTCGACCACGAACTTGAAGTCGGTCGGCTCCATCTTGGCGAAGCTCTTGTCGCGCAGCACGCCGGCGTTGTTGATCAGGATGTGGACGCCGCCCCAGGCTTCCCTGGCCTTGGCGACCATCTCGACCATCTGCTCATATTCGGTGACGCTGCCGCCATTCGACATCGCATCGCCGCCTGCCGCCTTGATTTCCTCGACGACCTTCAGCGCCGCATCGGAATGGCCGGTGCCATCGCGCGATCCGCCGAGATCGTTGACCACGACCTTCGCGCCACGTCGCGCCAGCTCGAGCGCATAGGCGCGGCCGAGGCCGCCGCCGGCACCGGTGACGATCGCGACCTGATCATCGAAACGAATGGACATGGTGGCTTCTCCTACTGCTTTGCTCCGCGTCGTAGGCGATTGCGGGGGCGGTGCAAGAGGGGGCGACGGCGGCGATCCGGCGCCATCCGGGCGCGAAAAAGCCGACGCAGCGAGATTCCGCTACGTCGGCCTTGGTCGAGGGAGGCGGCGGCGCCTGTGCGCCGCCGTCCGCATTATTTGCGCTTGTGGCGCGTCATCTTCTTCGAGCCGCCCATGCCGCCCTTGTCGATGCACTGATCCTTCACGGTGCGCGAGCAGGGGGGATATTCGCCGGTCGCCGGCATCGGTGCCGACGGCGTTGCCGCCGAGGCGTTTGCGGCGGGCGTCGTCGTCGGCTGCGCCATCGCCGGAGCGGCCGGCTGCGCCATCGCGGGATCGGCAGCAGGTGCAGGCTGCGCCATCGCGGGATCTGCGGCCGGGGCCGGCTGCGTCATGGTCTGGTCGGGGGTCGCCGGGGCGGGCGTGGTCTGGGCAAGGGCCGGCATTGCGACGGCAGCGGCGAGCGCCGCAAACATCATGACTTTCATACGGGGTCTCCTGCAAACGGGCAGCTTTGCGTGCTGCTCGGGTCGTCCAACGCACGTTTCCCCGCATGGGTCCAAAATTTCTTTACGCTCCCGAATCGAGTGCGTAGCCGGCCGAACGCACCGTGCGGATGATGTCGGGCTTGTCGCCGATGTTGATCGCCTTGCGCAGCCGGCGGATGTGGACGTCGACCGTCCGGCTCTCGATGTCGCTGTCATGCCCCCATACCGCGTCGAGCAGCCGCTCGCGCGAGAACACCCAGCCGGGATGTTCGAGGAAGTGCTTGAGCAAGCGGAATTCGGTCGGCCCGAGCGGGATGACCTCGCCCGAACGGCGGACCTTGTGGCCGACGGTGTCCATCTCGATGTCCGAATAGGTCAGCTGCTCGCCCGCCAGCGCGGGGCGGACGCGGCGCAGCACCGCGCCGACGCGCGCGACGAGCTCGCGCGGGGAGAAGGGCTTGGTGACATAATCGTCGGCGCCGGTCTCGAGCCCGCGCACGCGATCCTCTTCCTCGCCGCGCGCGGTGAGCATGATGATCGGCACGTTCGCGGTCTCGGGCATGCGGCGCAGGCGGCGGCACACCTCGATCCCCGACAGACCCTCGACCATCCAGTCGAGCAGGACGATGTCGGGGGTCTTCTCCTTGGCGAGCAGCAACGCTTCCTCGCCGTCCGGGGTCTGCGTGACCTCGAAATCCTCGCGCTTGAAGTGCCAGATCAGCAGCTCCGCGAGCGCCGCATCATCTTCCACCAGCAACATTTTGGCCCGGGCCATATCGTTCACTCCGTACAAAGGCAGTCAGGTAGAGACTCAGGTCGTGGGTAGGGCGCCGCGGTCGCGCTCGGCCATGTGGCGGCCGGTCGCTGCGAAATGGACCATCTCGGCGATGTTGGTCGCGTGATCGCCGACGCGTTCGAGATTCTTGGCGATGAACAGCAATTGCGTGACCTGGCCGATAGTCTTGGGATTTTCCATCATGTGGGTGACCAAGACGCGGAACAGGCTGTTGTAGAAATCGTCGACCTGGCGGTCGCGCTCGCACACTTCGATCGCGGCGTGCGGGTCGCGCGCGGCAAAGGCATCGAGCGCGTCGCGCACCATCTGCACCGCCAGCGCGGACATCGCGGGGAGCACCGAAAGCGGTTCGATCTCGCCGTGATTCTCGATCATCGGCACGCGCTTGGCGATGTTCTTGGCATAATCGCCGATCCGTTCGACCACGCCGGCCATCTTGAGCGCGGCGACGACCTCGCGCAGATCGTCGGCGAGCGGCGCGCGCAAGGCGATGATCCGGACCGCGAGCGCCTCGACCTCGAGCTCGAGCGCGTCGATCGCCTTGTCGCCCGCGACGATTGCGCGCGCGCCCTCGAGATCATGGTGGCGCAGCGCATCCATCGCGGCGGCGACGGCATGCTCGGCCAGGCCGCCCATCTGCGCGATGAGCCCGCGCAGCTGGCCGATGTCCTGATCGAAGGCAGTGACGGTGTGGGTGTTCACGGGCATGTCCTTTAGCCGTAGCGGCCGGTGATATAATCCTTGGTGCGTTCCTGCCGAGGATTGGTGAAGATGTCGGACGTCGCGCCATATTCGACGAGGCTACCGAGGTGGAAGAAGGCGGTGCGCTGCGACACGCGCGCCGCCTGCTGCATGTTGTGCGTGACGATGACGATCGCGTAGCGGCCCTTCAGCTCGTGGATCAGTTCCTCGATCTTGGCGGTGGCGATCGGATCGAGCGCCGAGCAGGGCTCGTCCATCAGGATCACCTCGGGATCGACCGCGATCGCGCGCGCGATGCACAGCCGCTGCTGCTGGCCGCCCGACAAAGCGGTGCCGCTGTCGGTCAGCCGATCCTTGACCTCATCCCACAGCCCGGCGCGGCGCAGCGATTGCTCGACGATCTCGGCGAGCTGCGCCTTGCTGCCGGCGAGGCCGTGGATGCGCGGGCCGTAGGCGACATTCTCGAAGATCGACTTGGGGAACGGATTGGGCTTCTGGAACACCATCCCGACGCGCGCGCGCAGCTGCACCACGTCCATCGCGGCATCGTAGATATTCTCGCCGTCGAGCGTGATGTCGCCCTCGACCCGCGCCGAGGCGATCGTGTCGTTCATGCGGTTGAGGGTGCGCAGGAAGGTCGATTTGCCGCAGCCCGACGGGCCGATCAGCGAGGTGACATGGTCCTGCCCGAAATCGAGCGAGACGTCGTCGATCGCCTGCTTGGCGCCATACCAGACGTTGACGTGATGCGCGGAGATTTTGGACGAATTGGGAATGCTCACCAGCGGGTCTCGAATCTGTTGCGGAGGTAGATCGCGAAGCCGTTCATCGCGAGCAGGAAGACGAGCAGGACGATGATCGCCGCGCTGGTCTTCTCGACGAAGCCGCGATCGATCTGATCGGACCACAGGAAGATCTGCACCGGCAGCACCGTCGACGGGTCGCTCAGCCGGTCGGGGGGCGAGGCGATGAAGGCGCGCATCCCGATCATCAGCAGCGGCGCGGTCTCGCCGAGTGCGCGCGCCATGCCGATGATCGTGCCGGTCAGGATGCCGGGAAGCGCCAGCGGCAGGACGTGGTGGAAGACGACCTGGATCGGGCTCGCGCCGACCCCCAGCGCGGCATCGCGGATCGACGGCGGCACTGCCTTGATCGCGTTGCGTCCGGCGATGACGATCACCGGCATCGTCATCAGCGCGAGCGTCAGCCCGCCGACGATCGACGCCGAACGCGGCAGCCCGAAGGTGCCGAGGAACACCGCGAGCCCGAGCAGGCCGAAGATGATCGAGGGGACCGCCGCGAGATTGTTGATCGAGACCTCGATCAGGTCGGTCCAACGGTTCCGCGGCGCATATTCCTCGAGATAGAGCGCGGAGAGCACGCCGACCGGGAAGGCGATCAGCAGCGTCACCAGCATCGTGAACAGCGACCCCTTGAACGCCCCCCAGATCCCGGCGCGGGTCGGATCGTTCGAATCGGACGCGGTCAGGAACGGCATGTTGAACGCGGTCGAGATCGCGCCGCGCGCACCGAGTTTGGCGACGATCGCTTCGGACAGCGGGTCGCCCTGGCGCTTGGCGGCGACGTCGATGATGTCGGCGGCGGGCACCCACAGCGTCGTGCGGCTGCCCAGCAGTGCGGGATCCTGCTTCAGCGCCGCGCGCAGCGTGAGCCATGCGCCGTCCGACAGCCAGCGGTCGCCGTCGCGACCGAAGGCGGCGCGCGCGGCATCGTCGGTCAGCCCTTGGATATTGGCGTTCGAAAGCGCGAGATCGGCACCCGGACCGCGCAGTTCGGCTGGGGTCAGCCCGAGCCGGGCATGGGCGAAATCGACCGGGAGCGCGATCCGCGTCTGCAGGAACCCGCTCGCGCCATTGTAGACCATCGTTACCAGCAGCACGGCGAGGAACCCCGCCGACAACACGACCGCGGCGAGCCCGAGCAGGCGAAAACGGCGCTCGGACGCATAGCGGCGGCGAATGCGGCGCTGCATCGACTGCGTCCGCCAATCGGTCGGCGCACGCTCGGCCTTGCCGCTGGCGGTGGTCGCGACACCGGGGACGAGCCCGCTCAGGGTGGGCCCAGCCTGTCCTGAAACGTCACTCATAGGCTTCGCGATACCGTTTCACGACCGTCAGCGCGACGATGTTGAGGAGCAGGGTGATGACGAACAGCGTGAGCCCGAGCGCGAAGGCAGCGAGCGTCTTGGGGCTGTCGAACTCGGCCTCGCCGGTCAGCAGGTCGACGATCTGCTTGGTGACCGTGGTCGCGCTGGCGAAGGGATTGAGCGTGAGCGTGGCGACGCCGCTGGCCGCCATCACCACGATCATCGTCTCGCCGATCGCGCGGGACACCGCGAGCAAGACGCCGCCGACGACGCCCGGCAGCGCGGCGGGGAGCAGCACGCGGCGGATCGTCTCGGACGAGGTCGCGCCCATCGCCAGGCTGCCGTCGCGCATCGCGCCGGGCACCGCGGCGAGCGAATCGTCGGCCATCGAGGAGACGAACGGGATGATCATCACCCCCATCACCAGCCCCGCCGCGAGCGCGCTTTCCGAACTCGCCCAGGTCACCCCGATCGACACCGCGAAATCGCGCACCGCCGGCGCGACCGTCAGCGCGGCGAAATAGCCGTAGACAACGGTCGGCACACCGGCGAGCACCTCGAGGATCGGCTTCATCCAGCGGCGTGCGCGCGGCGTGGCATATTGCGTGAGGTAGACCGCGCTCATCAGCCCGAACGGGATCGCGACGAGCATCGCGATCACCGCGCCGATGAAGAAGGTGCCCCAGAACAACGGCACTGCGCCGAGCGTCTTGCCCGGGTCGGCCGGGTCGATCACCTGCGGGCTCCAATGCGTGCCCAGCAGGAAGTCGCCGATCGGGACGACACTGAAGAAGCGCCACGATTCGAACAGCAGCGACGCGACGATCCCCATCGTCGTCACGATCGCGATCAGCGAGGCGGCGAGCAGGCACGCCATGGCCACGCGCTCGATCCTGCTGCGCGCGCGGAAATCGGGGCGGACGCGCGTATAGGCATAGCCGCCGGTCGCGAAGACGAGCAGCAAGGCGACGACGGTGCCGATCCAGTCGTTGCGCGCCTGCGCCGCGGCATAGGCCGGCGCGAGCTTCTGCGAGAGCGGGTTGAACGCGCCATAGCTGTTGCCCGCCGCGAGGCTGCGCGCCTCGGACAGCACCGCCGCGCGATCGAAGCCGGGCGGGGGCAGCTGCGCGGCGGCGGGGTCGCGCAGCACGCGGTCGGTGACCAGCGCGGGCGAGGTCGTTGCCCAGACGCACAGGAACAGGGCGGCGGGGAGCACCGTCCACAGCGCGACGAAGCCGCCGAAATGCGACGGCAGCGAACTGAAGCGCGCGGTGCTGCCGCGCCGGAAGCTGACGGCGCGCATCCGTGCCGTCAGCCAGCCGATCAGGCCGAGCCCCACGATGACCAGGGAAAGAGCGAGCATGGACAAGAAGAGGGTTTCGACTTCGCGTTCGAGGTAGGAAAAAGGCTTTGGTCAGAGCAGCTTGGACGGATCCAGCGAGATTTCGTCCTTGACGATCCTGGCGCTGCGCGTGCGGACGTCGTCGGGCGCGGCGATCAGCCCCTTGGCGACGAGCGGCCCCTTGGCGTCCCACGACGCGGCGTAGAGCGATAGGAACTCGCGCAGGCCCTTGATCGCGCCAAGATGCGCCTTCTTGACGTAGAGGTAGAGCGGCCGCGAGCCCGGATAGGCGCCGCGCGCGATCGTCTCGTAGGTCGGCTCGACCCCGTTGATCGGCACGCCGTTGAGCTTGTCCTTATTCTCCTCGAGATAGGAATAGCCGAAGATGCCGATCGCATTGGGGTTGGACTGGAGCTTCTGGACGATCAGATTGTCATTCTCGCCGGCGTCGACATAGGCGCCGTCCTCGCGGATCGCGGTGCACGCCTTGGCATAGCCGGCGGCATCCTTTTCCTTCATGTCGGCGAGCGCCGGCGTGATCGCATCGCACCCCTTGGCGAGGATCAGCTCGGCGAGCGCGTCGCGCGTGCCGCTGGTCGAGGGTGGCCCGTAGACCTGGATCGGGATCGCCGGGAGTGCCGGATTGACGTCCTGCCAGGTCTTGGCGGTGTTGGGCCGGCCCAGCGGCGCGGCGGCGAGCGCCTTGTAGAGATCGACCGCGGTCAGCTGGAGCTTGGGCCCGTTCTTCGATTCGGCGAAGGCGATGCCGTCGAGGCCGACCTGCACCTCGAGGATGGCGTCGACGCCATGCTGCTTGCAGGAGACATATTCGCTCGCCTTCATCCGGCGCGAGGCGTCCTCGATGTCGGGATGCGCCGCGCCGACGCCGGCGCAGAACAATTTCATGCCGGCGCCCGTGCCGGTCGATTCGATCGCGGGCGACTTCATCCCCGGCGTCTTGTTGATGAGCTGTTCGGCGATGAGCGTGGTGAACGGGAAGACGGTCGAGGAGCCGACCACGGTGATATGATCGCGCGCGCCGGCGCCGCCGCCATTGGCCTGGTCATGGCATGCCGAGAGCGCGAGCATGGCCGCGCCGCTTGCCGCAAGGACGCGTATCGTATCGATCCGGATCACTCGATTCTCCCGTCGGGCACTGGGCGGCCCCCAGTTCCGCTACCACCCCGACCGAACCGCCTGTGTGACACTCACGTTACCGTTTGATGACAGCGCCTCCCGGGGCGTGCACCGGCAGCATCACGGTCACGGTCGTCCCCGTGCCGACGACGCTGGCGACATCGAGCCGGCCGCGATGGCGCTCGACGATGTGCTTGACGATCGCGAGCCCGAGGCCGGTGCCGCCGGCGGCGCGGCTACGGCCGGGGTCGACGCGGTAGAAGCGCTCGGTCAGCCGCGGGAGATGTTCGGGCGCGATGCCGTCGCCTTCGTCGGTCACGCTGATCCGCACCATCCCGGCCGGATCGCGCCACAGCCGGATCGCGACGGGCGTGCCGGCGCGGCCGTATTTCATCGCATTGCCGACGAGGTTGTGGAGCACCTGACTGAGCTGGGCACGATCGCCGGTCACCGACGGCACGCCGAGATCGACGTCGGCGACGATGTCGGCGCTGCGCGCATGCTGCGCATCGAGCAGTTCGGAACGGACCTCGCCGATCAGCGCGCCGAGATCGACCGCGGTCGCGGGGAGGCGATATTTCTCGGCCTCGATCCGGCTGAGCGAGATGAGGTCCTCGACGAGCCGCTGCATCCGGCGGGCCTCGTCGAACATGATCTTGAGGAAGCGCCCGCGCACCTGCGGATCCTCGCCGGCCTTGTCGTCGCCGAGCGTCTCGATGTAGCCGAGGATCGAGGCGAGCGGGGTGCGCAGCTCGTGGCTGGCGTTGGCGACGAAATCGACGCGCATCCGCTCGGCGGCATAATTGCCGGTGCGATCGATCAGCTGGACGATGCGCTGCCCGCCCGAGGCGCCGCGCACGTGCATCTCCCAATGCTGGTCGAGCGTGCCGACGCCGACCAGCGTGGTCGGCTCCGATGGCGTGAGGGGGAGCGGGCTGGCGAGCCGCTCGGCGGCGCCAGGGTGGCGGATCGCCACGCGCACGTCCTCGCCGACGATATGCTTGCCGAGCAGGCCCAGCGCGACGGCATTGGCGTGGGTGACGCGCCCGTCGGCGACGATCAGCACGGGTTCGACGATCGCTTCGATCACGTCCTGCAGATCGGGTAGCGCCGAGGCGGCGAGGGTCTCGACGTGGCGCGGCGTCTCGATCGGCCCGTCGCCGGTGCCCGTCGCGACCAGCGCCGCGGCGATCCCGCCGACCAGCGTGATGAGCGCGGGCTGGAGGTCCGACTGGAGGAAAAAGACCGCGATGGCCGCCACGACGACGAGGCCGATGGCAGTGATCGTGCGAGAACCGAAACCCTGGAGCATGGCGCCGCCATAGCCTAAAGATCCTTAACCCTGATAGCGTTGCTTGCCAGCGATTTGCGAATGTGAAAGAGCGGTGACGATGAGCGACGATACGCCCGAAATGCCTAATGCGACGCGCCGCCGGGCATTGATGCTCGGTGCCGTCGGCGCCGCCGCGGTGGTGTCGATCCGCCCGGCGCTCGCCGCGACCACCGCGTCGATCTCGACCTGCGAGATTCCCGTGCCCGATCCGGGTCGCGCGGGCAGCTTCATCGCCGCCGATGGCAGCGTCGTCGCGTCGGGCACGCGCGGGGCGTTCGCGCCGCCGGGGCGGCCGTTCAAGGGCGAGGAAGTCAAGACCGCACTCGCCGGGGGGCAATTGCCGGGCACCACCTACCAGCAGAGCCGCGCCTACACCAATTACATCCGGCGGCTGCAGACGGGAACGAGCGGCTTCACCTGCTTCGCGTCGTTGCAGATGCCGCGCGGCTGAGGCCGTGGCCGCCACGGATGGCGCGCTCCGCTATCGCATGGCGCGCCCGGAAAGCCTGAAGATCGTCGCGCTCGACGCGTTCACCGCCGTCTATCATCGCAGCTCTGGCATCACCCATCTGCTCACCGCGCCTGCGCCCGAGATCCTCGCGATGCTGGGCGAGGCGGGGATGACGCGCGCGATGCTGCTCGATCGGCTCGCGACCGACTATGCGCTGGGCGATGCCGACGAGGCAGCGCTGGCCGAGCGGCTCGAGGAACTCGTCGCGACCGGGCTGGTCTGCGCGACATGAAGCATGGCTACAGCGTGCGGATCGGGCCGGTCGGGTTTCGCATCGGCTCGGACTGGCGCGCGCCGATCGCGCAGCTCGAGCAGCTCTACGCCGCCTATCCCAAGCCCGCCGATGGCGTTCCCGATTTCACCGTGCGGCTGTTCGCGGCGCGGCCGTGGCGGCGGATCGTGCGGCCGGCGGTGATGATCGGGGGCGACTACGTGCTGCCCGAGGCGGCGCCGCTGCCGCTCGCGCAGGGGCTGCTCGCCGCCGAGATGGGGATGAACCTGCAGATGGCGCTTGGGCAGCGGCGCTATCTGCTGCTCCACGCCGCAGTAGTCGAGCGCGACGGGCAGGCGCTGGTGATGACGGGCGTTTCGGGGGCCGGCAAATCGACGCTGGCGGCGTTGCTTGGGGAGCGCGGCTGGCGACTGATGGGCGACGAGTTTGCTTTGCTCGACCCCGCGACCGGGCTGATCCACGCCTTTCCGCGGCTCGTCAGCCTCAAGAATGCGAGCATCGCGACGGTCGCTGCGGAGGTCGGCGCGGAACGCTTCGGGCCGCTGCTCGAGGGCACGCCCAAGGGCACGATCCGCCATCTCGTTCCCGACGCGGCTACGGTCGCGGCGATGGACGTGCCGGCGCGTCCTGCGCTGATCCTGTTCCCGAGCTTCGGGTTCGAGGCGGCCGCGCGCGCGATGGCGCCGAGCGAGGTGTTCGTGCGGCTGACGCAGGCCTCGACCAACTATGTCGCGCTTGGCGAGCGCGGATTCGATGCGCTGACACGGCTGGTCACCACCGTGCCCGCGCGCGCGATCGACTATCCCGATACGGCGAGCGCGGTCGCGCAGGTGGAGGCGGCATGGGCGGCGCGCTAGGCGACCGCGCGCCCGACGGGCATTTGCTCGCGCGGGTTCTGCGCGTGCCCGACAGCGTGCGCGGCTTCGATGCGGCGGCGTGGACCGCCCTGCTGGCGATCGCGCGGGCCGAGCAGATGATCGGAACGCTGGCGTGGCGGCTGGGCGGCGTCGCGGTGCCGGCGGGCGTGGCGCGGATCCTCGCCGATGCGTGCGCGTCGGCCGAGCAGGGGCGGATCGCCGCTTTGTGGGAGGCCGAGGCGGCGCGCCGTGCG
Source organism: Parasphingomonas frigoris (assembly GCF_036663815.1). NCBI lineage: Bacteria > Pseudomonadati > Pseudomonadota > Alphaproteobacteria > Sphingomonadales > Sphingomonadaceae > Parasphingomonas > Parasphingomonas frigoris. Next base: position 341,240 of record NZ_JAXOJQ010000001.1, read on the forward strand.
CTCGCGCCGCTCGGGGAGCGGCTGGTGCTGCTCAAGGGCACCGCCTTCGTTGCGGCGGGTTTGCGCGCAGGCGAGGGGCGGTCGATCGGCGATCTCGACATTCTCGTACCGCAGTCCGCGCTCGACGGCGTGGAAACGGCGTTGCTCGGGGCCGGGTGGGAGTGGGTCAAGCCCGACCCGTATGACGACGATTATTATCGCGAGTGGATGCACGAGCTCCCGCCGCTGATCCACCGCGACCGCGACCGGATGATCGACGTCCACCACACGATCCTGCCGCTGACCGCGCGCGTCACGCCCGACGCGGCGGCGTTGCTCGCCGACGCAGTAGAGGTCGCGCCGGGGCTGTGGACGTTGTCGCCCGAAGACATGATCGTCCACGCCGCCGCGCACCTGTTCGCCGATGGCGACTTGGCCGGCGGGATGCGCAACCTGTGGGACATCGATCAACTTTGCCGCGAATTCGCTGCGCAACAGTCCGATTTCTATCTTTGCGTCTACGAGCGCGCCGCGCACCATGGCTTGTCCGACGCGGTCGAGCGCGCGCTGCGCCTGTGCCACCGGCTCTACGATACGCCTGCGGTCGGTTACACGGTGCCGATCACGGTCGATCTGAACCCGCGCCGCTCGGACGCGCTGTATCTGCGCCGCATCACCGCGCGCGATGGCTGGGGCCGGGCAACGCGTCCGGTCGCGCGGATGGCCTTCTACATCCGCTCGCACTGGCTGCGGATGCCGCCGGCGATGCTCGCGCGGCATCTGTGGACCAAGTGGCGCAAGGGCGGGGCAGGGCCCGCGTCAGGCTGAGAGGCGCTCGAGCGTCGGGACAAGTTCGTCGAACGAATCGATCACCGCATCGGCGCCCATCTGCTCGACCGGTTCGAGCAGGAAGCCGAAGCTGACCGCGATGCCGGGGATCTCGGCATTCTTCGCTGCCATGATGTCATAGATCGAATCGCCGACGAAGGCGGCGGTTCCGCCGCCGCAGCGCCGGATCATCTCGTCGATCGGTGCGCGGTTGGGCTTGGACAGGCCGGGCCCCATCGTGTCGCCACCGATGATGCAGGCGAAGCGCTCGGTCAGCCCGAGATCGGCGAGCAGCGTCAGCGCGAGGCTCTCGAACTTGTTGGTTACCACCGCGCTCCTGATGCCGAGCGCGTCGAGCCGGTCGAGCGCTTCGATCACGCCGGGGAAGGGACGGGTGTGGACCGAGATGTGCGCCGCATAATAGGCCAGCATGTGCTTGTAGATCGGTCGGAAGTCTTCGGGGCTACAGCCGCCGGTCGCCTCGAGGCCCTGCGCCAGCATATGCTTTGCGCCGCCGCCGATCATGGTGCGGACCTGCGCGACTTCGAGCTGTGGGCGTCCGGCCGCCGCCAGGGCGTCGTTGACCGCCGCGGTGAGATCGCCGCTGCTGTCGACCAGCGTGCCGTCGAGGTCGAAGCCTACGAGATCGAATGAAATGTTGGTCATGTCGGCCTGTCTGTCAGCGTTGCTCTGGAAAAGGAAAGACGCTCGTGGCAGGGCATGGGTCCATGAACCGTCCCGTAGCCGCAATCGTCCTTGCCGCCGGCAAGGGCACCCGCATGAAAAGCGACCTGCACAAGGTGCTCCACCCGATCGCGGGGCGGCCGATGCTGCTCCACCTGGTCGACAGCATCGCGCAGCTCTCGCCGGCGCACACCGTCGTCGTCACCGGCGCGGGGCGCGAGCAGGTCGAGGCGGCGGTCGCGCCGCTCGGCATCGCCACCGCGCTGCAGGCCGAACAGCTCGGCACCGGCCATGCGGTGGCGCAGGCCGAGGCGGCGCTTGCCGGGTTCGATGGCGACGTGCTGATCCTGTATGGCGATGTGCCGCTGGTTTCGACCGAGACGCTGCGCGCGATGCTCGACCGGCTGAATGCGGGCGATGCGCCTGCGACGGTGGTGCTCGGCTTCCGCCCGGCGGATGCGGGCGCCTACGGCCGGATCATCGCGCATGACGGCGTGATCGAGAAGATGGTCGAGTTCAAGGATGCGACCGAGGCCGAACGCGCGGTCGACCTGTGCAATTCGGGGCTGATGGCGGTGCGCAGTGCCGATCTGTTCGCGCTGCTGGCGCGCGTCGGCAACGACAATGCGGCGGGTGAATATTATCTGCCCGACATCGTCATGCTCGCCGCCGCCGACGGCCGCCGCTCGGCAGTGATCGAGACCGACGCGCGCGAGGTCGCCGGCGTCAACAGCCGCGCCGAGCTCGCCGTGGTCGAGGCGGACTGGCAGGCGCAGCGCCGCGCGCGGGCGATGGCCGATGGCGCGACGCTGATCGCGCCCGAGACCGTCTGGTTCGCGCACGACACGCAGATCGGCCGCGACGTGCTGATCGAGCCAAACGTCGTGTTCGGCCCCGGCGTGACCGTCGCCGACGGCGTGGTCCTCCACGCCTTCAGCCATATCGAAGGCGCGAAAATCGGCGCCAAGGCAGAAGTCGGCCCGTTCGCACGCCTGCGCCCGGGCGCGGTGATGGGCGAGAAGTCGAAGATCGGCAATTTCGTCGAGATGAAGAAGGCCGTGCTCGGCGCGGGCGCGAAGGCGAGCCACCTGACCTATCTCGGCGATGCCGAGGTCGGCGCGGGCGCGAATATCGGCGCGGGGACGATCACCTGCAATTACGACGGCTTCTTCAAATACAGGACGATCATCGGCGAAGGCGCGTTCATCGGCTCCAACTCCGCGCTGGTCGCTCCGGTGACGATCGGGGCTGGCGCGATTGTCGCCGCGGGATCGGTAATCACCGCCGATGTCGCAGCCGATGCGCTGGCGCTGGTGCGGCCGCCGCAAGTCGCCAAGCCCGGATGGGCCAAGCGCTTTCGCGACGCGATGACGGCGAAGAAAGCTGGCAAGTGATATCACGATATGATATCGTAACCTCATGACCCGCATTCTTGCTGATTTGCCGGATGAAGACATCAAATGGCTCGACGCGCGCGCCGCTGAGCAAGGCAAATCGCGCGCGTCGATCCTGCGCGATGCGGTATCGGCGTATAAGGTTGAGCCGCCGGCGGCGGATTGGCTGGAGGCGGGATTCGGTCTCTGGGCCAAGCAGGGCATCGTCGTCGATCCCAAGGAATATGAGCGGCAGCGACGGGCCGAATGGACCCGCCCTTGGGATGACGATTATGAGGCGGTGAGGGCAGAGTCGCCCGACCTGTTCGATGCCGAGGATGACCGCCAGCGGCAGATCTATCTCGATATGGTCGCCGGGCGATACCCCGAACCCAAGTACCCGCCGCGGTGAGCGGCTACGCGTTCGATGCGAACATCATTATCGACGCGCTTGCCGGATACCCGCCAGCGAGCGCGGAGATACGCCGCGCGACGGAGTCCGGTTCACGGGCGTGGATGAGCCGGATGGCCTGGCTGGAAGTCCTGTCGAAAGGATCGGCCGAGTCCTTGTCGCGCGCGCGCTTGTTCCTGTCCGGTTTCGCGGTCGATGAGCTCGATATGCATATCGCGGACCGGGCCGCGGCCTTGCGCCGGGATCGTCCGACGCTGAAGTCCCTTGACGCCATCATCCTCGCGTCAGCGCAAGTTCACGGTCGCGTGCTAGTGACCCGCAACACCAAGGATTTTCCGGCGAACATGCCGGGGGTCCGTGTACCCTACACCCTCTAATTCGGACGACATTCCATGTGTGGTATCGTTGGCATCCTGAGCACCCAAGACGTTGCGGACCGTCTGCTCGACGGCCTGAAGCGGCTCGAATATCGCGGCTATGATTCGGCTGGCATCGCCACCGATTTCGACGGCGCGATCGAGCGGAGGCGCGCGTCGGGCAAGCTGATAAATCTCGCCAACGAACTCGCCGCGCATCCGCTGCCGGGCAAGACCGGCATCGCGCACACGCGCTGGGCGACGCATGGCGGGCCGACCACCAACAACGCCCACCCGCATGCGACCGGCGAGGTCGCGGTCGTCCACAATGGCATCATCGAGAATTTCAAGCCGCTGCGCGACGAACTCATCGCGCGCGGGCGAACCTTCACCAGCGAGACCGATACCGAAGTCGTCGCGCATCTTATCAGCGAGAAGGTCGAGGCCGGGCTTGCCCCCGAGGACGCGGTGCGTGACGTGCTTCCGCGCCTCCACGGCGCGTTCGCGCTCGCCATCCTGTTCCGCCAGCATCCCGACCTGCTGATCGGCGCGCGGCTCGGTTCGCCGCTTGTCGTCGGTTACGGCGAGGGCGAGATGTATCTCGGCTCCGACGCGCTCGCGCTCGCGCCGCTGACACAGCGCATCGCCTATCTCGACGAAGGCGACTGGGTCGTCCTCACCCGCGAGGGCGCGCAAGTCTATGACCGTGCCAACACGCCGGTCGAACGCGCGATCACGATCTCGGGCGTCACCGGCGACCTCGTGTCGAAGGGCAACCACAAGCATTACATGCTCAAGGAGATCTACGAGCAGCCGATCGTCGTCGCGCAGACGCTGCGCTCGTACCTCCAGCGGATGGAAGAGCGCGTCACGCTGCCGATCCCCGAGTTCGACCTGTCGACGATCAAGCGCGTTACGATCGTCGCCTGCGGGACGAGCTTCTATGCCGGCATGGTCGCCAAATACTGGTTCGAGCAGTTCGCGCGCGTGCCGGTCGACCTCGATGTCGCGTCCGAATTCCGTTACCGCGCGCCGGTGATGGAGGAGGGCGGGCTCGCGCTCTTCATCAGCCAGTCTGGCGAGACCGCCGATACGCTCGCCGCGCTGCGCCATGCCCGCGCCGAGGGGCAGATCATCGCGGTCGTCGTCAACGTGCCGACCAGCTCGATGGCGCGCGAGGCCGATCTGCTGCTGCCGACGCATGCCGGCCCCGAGATCGGCGTCGCCTCGACCAAGGCGTTCACCTGCCAGCTCGCGGTGCTGGCCGCCCTCGCCGCCAACCTCGCGCGCGCCAAGGGCAAGCTCAGCCCGGCCGAGGAGAAGATGATCGTCAAGCATCTCGCCGAAGCCCCCGCCGCGCTCAACGGCGCGCTCGCCTATGACGAGGCGATCGAGGCGATGGCGCACCACATCGCGGGTGCGCGCGACGTGCTCTATCTCGGCCGCGGCACCGACTATCCGCTGGCGCTCGAGGGGGCGCTGAAGCTCAAGGAAATCAGCTACATCCATGCCGAAGGCTATGCCGCAGGCGAGATGAAGCACGGGCCGATCGCGCTGATCGACGAGAACGTCCCCGTCATCGTCATCGCACCCTCAGGACCGCTGTTCGACAAGACCGTCAGCAACATGCAGGAAGTCCAGGCGCGCGGCGGCAAGGTCGTTTTGATCTCGGATTATGACGGCATCCAGGCGGCGGGCGACGGCTGCATGGCGACGATCACGATGCCCAAGGTCCACCCGCTGATCGCGCCGCTCGTCTATGCGGTGCCGGTGCAGCTGCTGGCGTACCATGTCGCGGTGATCAAGGGCACCGACGTCGACCAGCCGCGCAACCTCGCGAAGTCGGTGACGGTCGAGTGAGCCCACCGCTGATCGCCGGCGTCGAGCTCGGCGGGACCAAGGTCATCTGCGTTCTGGCAAGCGGCCCCAACGATGTCCGCGAGCGCGTCCAGATCCCGACGACCACGCCCGAGGAGACGCTCGGCGCGGTCGAGGACGTGCTGCGCCGGTGGTCGGGCTATGACGCGCTCGGCGTCGCCAGCTTCGGCCCGGTGTCGCTCGACCGCAGCGCTGCCGATTATGGCTTTATCACCGCGACGCCCAAGCCGGGCTGGTCCGATACCGATGTCGGGATGCGGCTGGCGAAGATCGCGGGCGTCCCGCTCGGCTTCGACAGCGACGTCAACGGTGCCGCGCTCGGCGAGGGGCGGTGGGGCGCCGCGCATGACGTCGACGATCACGCCTACATCACCGTCGGCACCGGGGTCGGCGTCGGGCTGGTGCTCGGCGGGGCGCCTGTGTCGGGGCTTACCCACAGCGAGCTTGGCCATATCCGGACGATGCGGATGGCGGGTGACAGCTGGGCGGGAAGCTGCCCGTTCCACGGCGATTGCGTCGAAGGGCTCGTATCGGGCCCGGCGATCCACGCGCGTACCGGCACGGCAGGGCAAGATTTGGCGGCGACCGACCCGGCGTGGGATACCGTCGCGCACACGCTGGCCCAGCTTTGCCATACGCTCGTCCTGACGGGAATCCCGCGGCGGATCGTGATGGGCGGCGGCGTGATCGTCGGCGTGCCGCACTTGCTGCCCGAAATCCGCAGCCGGCTGGTGGCGAGCCTCGGTGGCTATGTGGCCGCTCCGGGGCTGCTGCCGATCGACAGCTTCGTGATGCCCGCCGGACTGGGCGCGATGGCGGGGCCGCTCGGTGCAGTCCAGTTGGGTATCCTGGCACTGCCGCACGACTGAGCTTCGAGACCGTCGTTTACGACGGATTAACCACCTTGGCATACCAGTTCGCAACGGGCCTGAGCGCCCGAATGCAACGGGCGGGTGTGGACATGCGAATTATGATCGTCGACGACGAACCGGCCATGCACGACAGCTATCGGCGCAGCTTTGCGCCGGCGGCTGCCGCAGCCGGTGCGCTCGATGCGATGGCCGCAGAGCTGTTCGGCACCGCCGAAGCCATTGAACCAGCGCCCGACGCCACGATGCATTTCGCGCTGACGCATGCGATGCAGGGGCTCGACGGCGTGGCGGCGATCGAGGCGTCGATCCGCGATGGGGACCCCTATGCGGTCGCGTTCATCGACGTGCGCATGCCACCCGGGATCGACGGCAAGGAAACCGCGACGCGGATCCGCAAGCTCGACCCCGACATCAACCTCGTCATCGTCACCGGCTATTCCGATTTCTCGCCGGTCGAGATTTCCAAGGCGGCCGGGCCGGCCGACAAGATCTTCTACATCGCCAAGCCGTTCGAGGTCGCCGAGGTGACGCAGATGGCGACCGCGCTGGCGCACCGCTGGCAGGGCGACCGTGATCTCGCCGAGGCGCGCGAGACGCTCGCCGCGCAAGTCGTTCAGCTGCAGGAACAGGGCCATGAGCTCGCTGCGAACGAAAGCCGCGCGATACACATGGCGAACCACGATTCGCTGACCGAGGCGCCGAACCGGCTCGCCTTCCGCCGTGCGCTGACCGATCGGGCGCAGCGGCCCGGCCAGTTCGCGGTGGCGATGGTCGATCTCGATCGCTTCAAGCTGGTCAACGATACGCTCGGCCATCTCGCCGGCGACGAACTGATCCGCACGATCTGCGGCATTCTGCAAGACGCGGTTCCCGACGGCGGGCTGGTCGCGCGGCTCGGCGGCGACGAGTTCGGGCTGCTGTTCGACACGCCCGGTGCCGAGGCGGCGGCGATGGAATGTGCGCGGATTCTGCGTGCCTGCACCGGTACCTTCAAGGTGCTCGGCAATTCGGTCCAAGGCGGCGCCTCGTTCGGCCTGATCGTCACTGAGCACGGCGAGACGCGCGACCCGACCGATCTGATGCGCCGCGCCGATCTCGCGCTCAACGATGCCAAGCGTGACGGGCGTGGCGTCGTGCGGGTGTTCGACGAGGGGATGGACGAGAATATCCGGCTGCGCCGCGCGATCGAGGGGGGGCTCTCGCAGGCGATCGCCAAGGGCGAGCTGAGCCTGGTCTACCAGCCGATCGTCGCGCGCGGCGAGCTCGAGGTGGTCGGGTTCGAGGCGCTGCTGCGCTGGAACACCGACGCGCACGGCCCGATCAGCCCGGCGGTGTTCATCCCGATCGCCGAGGAGACCAACCTGATCCACGAGCTCGGCGACTGGGTGCTCGGCGAATCGCTCAAGGTGCTCGGCGAATGGCCCGGCCAATATGTCTCGGTCAATTTCTCGCCACGCCAGTTCCGCCGCCACAATTTCGTGGCACGGCTGGTCGAGACGGTGCAGCGCGCCGGGATCGACCCGCGCCGCGTCCAGATCGAAATCACCGAGACCGCGATCTTCGACGATGCCGACCGTGCTGCCGACACGCTCTACAAATTGCGCCAGATGGGCTTCCGCATCGCGCTCGATGATTTCGGGACGGGCTATTCGAGCCTCTACAACATTCGCAAGTTCGCGCTCGATTGCCTCAAGATCGACCGCAGCTTCATCGACGGGATGGGCCGTGAGCGCGAGAGCGCGGCGATCGTCCATTCGATCATCCATCTCGGCCATGCGCTAGGGCTCGGCGTGATAGCCGAAGGCGTCGAGACCTTGGCCCAACTCCAGGCGCTGCGCGTCGCCGGGTGCAGCCACATGCAGGGCTATTTCTTCTCGCGCCCGGTGACTCAGGCGGTGGCGCGCGACATTGCGCAGGCGCGCTACATGATCAATCCCGCCGATCCCGAAGTTGCCGACGGGGTGCTCGAACCGGGTAACGGGACACACGGCTGATGCTTGCCGGCTTCCGCGCCGCCGGATCCAGCGCTGCGTCGGGCCGGATCAGCGCGTTGCGCAATCCCAGTTCGCTGGGCGCCAAGCTCGTCCTGATCCTGATGGGCATCGGCCTGATTGGATCGGTCGCGCTGACCGCCTTGCTCGCCGCGCTGATCGTCCCGAGCTTCAACCAGCTCGAGCAGAAATCGGTCGCCGCGCATGTCGAGCGGACGCGCGCCGCGCTCGGCGATTTCGCGAGCAAGGTCGAGGGCGCGGTGCGCGATTATGGCGACTGGACGTCGAGCTACGACTATATGGCCAAGCCGACGCCCGAGTTCGAGCGCGAGAGCTTTTCGCCGCTCGCGATGGCCAATCTCAACGTCGACGGCATGGCCTATGTCGCCAATGATGGACACATCGTGATCGCGCGCTGGCGTGCCGGCCCGTCGGGCGCCGAGACGCGCGCGCGCTTCGTGACGGCGCTGGCGCGTACCGATTTCCGGCGCGTGCTCGGTCGCGCGAGCTCGGGCCATTATTATCTGCGGCTTGGGGCTGACCTGGTCGCGGTCGGCGTCGCGGTGGTGCGGCGCAGCGACGGCACGGGCGATCCGCGCGGCTATGTCCTGATGGCGCGGCAATTCACTTCGCGCGCGCTGACCGACGTGCTGCAGCTTCCCGCGACGATCGATCTCGTCAACCGGCCCGACACCGACGCGATCGTGTCGCAGCGCGAGACGATGCGGATCGCGGTGCCGATCCGCGGCGCCGATGGCCATGCCGTCGCCAGCGCGACCTTCTCGGTGCCGCGCGACCTGTCGCTGCTCGGCCAGCGCATGCTGCTGCTCGCGGTGGCGGGGTCGACGGTGTTGCTGCTGCTCGTGCTGATCATGCTGCGGCGGATGATCGCGATGCTGGTGCTGCGCCCGCTCGCCAGCGTCGAGCGCCACATGCAGGTGGTGCGCAGCTCGGGCTCGCTGGGGTTGCTCGCCGGCGAACCGCGCAAGGACGAGATCGGCTCGTTGCGCAACAGCTTCAACGCGATGCTCCAGCAGCTCAAGGATTTGCGCGAACAGCTCGAGGTGCAGAGCTTCGCGCTCGGCAAGAGCGAGAGCGCGGTCGCGGTGATGCACAATGTGCGCAACGCGCTCAACCCGATCAGCACGATCCTGAGCAAGGGGATCGCGCAGCCGCCACCGATCGATCGCACCGTGCTCGACCGTGCCGTCGCAGAGCTCGGCAGGGACGACCTGCCGGCACCACGCCGCGCCAAGCTGCTCGCCTTCATCGCCGCTGCGATCGATGCCGAGAGCAAGGACCGCGCCGATCGCCGCACCGAACTTGCGATCGGACGCGAGGCGATGAGCCATGTGCTCGAGATCATCGGCGCACAGCAGAGCGCGGCGCACGAGCGGCCCGAGGTCGAGGCGTGCGACATAACCGAGATCATCGCCAAGAATGCGACGATCGCGCGCTATTCGGGCAGCGTCTCGATCGCGTTCAGCTTCCCGGCGCATCCCTGCCATGTGCTGGCGAGCCGGATCATCCTCAGCCAGGTGATCGGCAACCTCTTCTCCAACGCCGCCGACGCGATCGCGGCGACCGGGACGGCGAGCGGCTCGATCAGCGTGACGATCGAGGAGCATGGCGAGCAGGCGGTGATCGCGATCCGCGACGATGGCGAGGGCTTTGCCGCGACCAATGCGCCGACGCTGTTCCAGCGCGGTTTCTCGACCCGGCGGCACAAGTCGGGCGGGCTCGGGCTGCACTGGTGCGCCAATTCGATGGCGGCGATGCACGGGTCGCTGCGGCTCGAAAGCGAAGGGGTGGGCAAGGGCGCGATGGCGGTGCTTACGCTGGGGCTGGCGCCGCAGCTGGGGCAGGTGCTGGCCGCCTAGAAGGGCAACAGGCTCTCATAGGTCGCCAGCGGCAGCGCGCCACGGATGAAGCCGCCACGCCGCAACACGAAGGTGTGGCGCACGATCTCGGCCTGCTGCTCGATGCCGTAGCGGTGGAGCGGGAGCCCCGGCCGGATCGCATAATCGTAGCGGCAGAACGGGTGGCGCCGCAGCGGCAGGAACAGCCCGCGCTGCGTCTGCCAGATATGCGTCAGTTCGTGGATCAGCAGGGCTTGCCCGTCGAGCGACCCGCAGGCGAAATCGTCGCGGTACAGCGTTCCCTTAGGATGAAAGTGGATGCAGCCGGTCGGCGCCATCACCGTCTCGCGCGGCTGGAAGAAGGCCCATTTTCGCTGGACGATCCGTACCGGGCGATAGTCGATCGCATCGCCGAAGATGCTGCGGGCGAGCTCGATCTCGCCCGCGGTCAAGGCGCGACCGCTCATTTTGGAGCCGGTGCGCCCGCCGCTATCGTCGGCGCGTCGAACAGGATGCGCTGATTGTTCGCGAAGGTGAAGGTCAGCGTCACCGCGCGGCCGGGCTTGATCCCGGGGTTCATGTCGAACAGCATCAGATGCTTGCCGCCGGGCGCGAAGGCGACGGTCGAGCCGGCGGGAATCGGCACGTCCTCGATCGGCTTCATCGCCGTCATGGCGCCCTCCTTCATCGATTCATGCAGTTCGTTCTTGATCGAGACCTCGCTGCTCACCGCGATCAGCGTCGTATCGGCGGTGCCGCCATGGATCGTGAAATAGGCGACCGCCGGGTGGCGCGGCACGGCGGCGAGACGGATATAGCCCTTCTCGACGGAGAGCTGCGGCGGACCGCTGCTGCAGCCGGCCAAAGCCAGGGCGGCTGCCAGAACCAACGAAATGCGCACGCAACCTTCTCCCGGTTTGGGAACAACTTGTACGCCTGTACGTGCGCGGCAATCTTGCGACAAGCGAAAGCCCCCCTATATCGCCGGAGTGAAGTGTCGCGTCGCTTATCCTAAGGGCGCGGCTGAATGGCAATTTTTTGACAGACGGGGGCCCCAGAGGACCAATGGCAAAAGTAATCGGAATCGATCTCGGCACGACCAACAGCTGCGTCTCCGTGATGGAGGGTGGCAAGCCGAAGGTGATCGAGAATGCAGAAGGCGCGCGCACCACGCCGTCGATCGTCGCGTTCGCCAAGGATGGCGAGCGGCTCGTCGGCCAGCCGGCCAAGCGCCAGGCCGTGACCAACCCTGAGAACACGATCTTCGCGGTGAAGCGCCTGATCGGCCGTCGTTTCGACGACCCGATCACCAAGAAGGACACCGAGCTGGTCCCGTACAACATCGTGCGCGGCAACAATGGCGACGCATGGGTCGGCGCCGGCGGCAAGGAATATTCGCCTTCGCAGATCTCGGCGTTCACGCTGCAGAAGATGAAGGAAACCGCCGAAGCCTATCTCGGCGAGACGGTCACGCAGGCGGTCATCACCGTTCCGGCCTACTTCAACGACGCGCAGCGCCAGGCGACCAAGGACGCCGGGCAGATCGCCGGTCTCGAAGTGCTCCGCATCATCAACGAGCCGACGGCGGCAGCGCTCGCTTATGGTCTCGACAAGGACACCAACAAGACGATCGCGGTCTATGACCTCGGCGGTGGCACCTTCGACATCTCGATCCTCGAGATCGGCGACGGCGTGTTCGAAGTGAAGGCGACCAACGGCGACACCTTCCTCGGCGGTGAGGATTTCGACAACAAGCTGCTCAACTTCCTGTCGGAAGACTTCAAGAAGGCCGAGGGCATCGACCTCACCAAGGACAAGCTGGCGCTCCAGCGTCTGAAGGAAGCGGCCGAGAAGGCGAAGATCGAGCTGTCGTCGGCTGCCACGACCGAGGTCAACCTGCCGTTCATCACGGCCGATGCGACCGGTCCGAAGCATCTCGTCAAGGCGATCTCGCGCGCCGATCTCGAGCGTCTGGTCGAGGATCTCATCCAGCGCACGCTCGAGCCGTGCAAGAAGGCGATGAAGGACGCCGGCGTCCAGGCGAGCGACATCAGCGAAGTCGTCTTGGTCGGCGGCATGACGCGCATGCCCAAGGTCCGTCAGGTCGTGAAGGACTTCTTCGGCAAGGAGCCGCATTCGGGCGTCAACCCCGATGAGGTCGTGGCGATGGGTGCGGCGATCCAGGCCGGCGTGCTGCAGGGCGACGTCAAGGACGTGCTGCTGCTCGACGTGACCCCGCTGTCGCTCGGCATCGAGACGCTGGGTGGCGTGTTCACCCGGATGATCGATCGCAACACGACGATCCCGACCAAGAAGTCGCAGACCTATTCGACCGCGGACGACAACCAGCAGGCCGTCACCATCCGCGTGTTCCAGGGCGAGCGCGAAATGGCGGCGGACAATAAGATGCTCGGCCAGTTCGATCTGGTCGGCATCCCGTCGGCGCCGCGCGGCGTGCCGCAGATCGAAGTCACCTTCGACATCGACGCCAACGGTCTCGTCAACGTGTCGGCCAAGGACAAGGGCACCGGCAAGGAGCAGCAAATCCGCATCCAGGCCTCGGGTGGCCTGTCGGATCGCGACATCGAGCAGATGGTGCGCGATGCCGAGCAGTTCGCCGAGGACGACAAGGCGCGTCGTGCAGCGGCCGAGGCGAAGAACAACGCCGAATCGCTGATCCACACGACCGAGCGTCAGCTCGCCGACAATGCCGATAAGGTCGATGCATCGCTCAAGGGCGAGATCGAAGCGGCGATCGCCGAGACAAAGACGGCTGTCGAAGGTGGCGATCCGGAGGCGATGAAGACCAAGTCGGAGGCGCTCGCGCAGGTCGCGATGAAGCTGGGCCAGGCGATCTACGAGAAGCAGGCCCAGGCCGACGCCTCGCCGGCCGCCGAAGCCGAAGCGCCCAAGGAAGACGTGGTCGACGCGGAATTCTCCGAGGTCGACGACCACAAGGCGTAAGCTAAAGTCTCCCTCTCCCCGCTGGCGGGGAGAGGGTCGGGGAGAGGGGCCGTGTCGCGCTGCAAGGCGCAACGCGGCCTCCTCATCATTCCCCTCTCCCAAACCTCTCCCGCATGTGGACGAGGCCTAGAGGCGCAAGATGAGCACCGACATCGATTTCTACGAGCTTCTGGAGTGCGAGCGGACTGCCGACGACGGCACGCTCAAATCCTCCTATCGCCGTCTCGCGATGCGCTATCACCCCGACAAGAATCCGGGCTGCGGCGACTCCGAAGAGCGTTTCAAGGCGATCAGCGAGGCGTATGACTGCCTCAAGGACCCGCAGAAGCGCGCGGCCTATGATCGCTACGGCCACGCCGCGTTCAAGCAGCAGGGCGGCGGCGGCGGTGGCGGCGCGCAGGATTTCAGCGGCTTCTCCGACATTTTCGAGAACATCTTCGGCGAATTCATGGGTGGCCAGCGCGGTGGATCGCGCGGACCCCAGCGCGGCGCGGACTTGCGCTACGACATGGAGATCACGCTCGAAGAGGCGTTCCACGGCAAGGCCAGCGACATCACGATCGATGTGTCGGGCGTGTGCGAGGTGTGCGACGGTTCGGGCGCGACCAAGGGCACGGCCGCCAAGACCTGCCAGATGTGCAAAGGCCACGGCAAGGTCCGCGCGCAGCAGGGTTTCTTCGTGGTCGAGCGGACTTGCCCGACCTGCCACGGCGCCGGCCAGACGATCGCCGATCCGTGCGGCAATTGTCACGGCGAGGGGCGCGTCGAGAAGACCAAGACGCGCACCGTCAACATCCCGCCCGGCGTCGACGAGGGCACGCGCGTGCGCCTGACCGGCGAAGGCGAGGCCGGCCTGCGCGGGGCGCCTGCGGGCGATCTCTACATTTTCCTCCATGTCGCGCGGCATCCGCTGTTCGACCGCGAGGGCACGACGTTGTTCGCGCGCACGCCGATCAGCTTCACCACCGCGGCGCTCGGTGGCGAAATCCATATCGCCGGGCCGGACGGCGTCGACCATGCGATCAAGATCCCGGCGGGCACGCAGAGCGGGCGCGAGCTGCGCCAGCGCGGCGCGGGCATGCCCGTGCTGCAGGGCCGCGGGCGCGGTGACCTGGTCATCCGCATCGAGGTCGAGACGCCGACGAGCCTGACCGCCCGCCAGCGCGAACTGCTCGAGGAGTTCCGCGCGACCGAAACCGGCAAGGAATGCCCGCAGACGAGTGGATTCTTCGCCAAGATGAAGAGCGCCTGGGGTTAAGCGACGGGCTGCGCGGTGACGTGCAGCCCGGTCGTCGAATGCGTCGAGACTTTCATGCTGACGATTGGTGCGGCGCCCGAGGCGGTAAACGCCAGGTAGCGGACCAGCCCCGAGACGATCGTCGTGATCTCGGCGGTAGCGAACCCGGCAGCGATGCACAGCCGTGGGCCCGCGCCGAACGGCAGATAGGCGCCGCGCGGGGTGGTTTGCCCGGCTTGGAAGCGGTTGGGATCGAACGTATCGGGACGGCCCCATAGCTGACGGTGGCGGTGGATCGCGAAGACCGCGATGATCACCGCCTGTCCCCGGTAGATCCGGTGCCCGAGCAACTCGGTGTCACGCGTCGCGGCGCGGACGAGCAGCGGGCCCGGCGGATAGAGCCGCAGCGCCTCCTGCACCACGGCGCGAGCGATCGGGCGGGTCGTCTGATCCTGCGCGGCCCTCGCTTCCGCGCGCACCGCCGCTTGCCATTCGGGATGGAGCGCCAGCAGGTAGAGCGCCCACGCCGCGCCGAGCGCGCTCGTTTCGAATCCTGCGATCATGAAGCCAAAGATATTGTCGGCGAGCGGGCCGCTATTCCTGAGCAAGGCAGCCAGCTGATGGTCCTCCGCCGTACCATCCGCCGCGATGTCGCGGGCGATGTGCCGAAGCCGCGCTTCGGCCTTGCTCCGTCCGGTCCGGCGCAGCCGATCCAGCCAGACGGCGGGGATGGGGGCGACTTCGAGGAGGCCGAACTTTGCGACGTCGCGCATCACCTCCGGGATGTCGGCGGCGATCGCGTCGGTATCGAAACGCTGCGCGCCCGACAGCAACGTCTCGAGCACGATTTTGACGACGACCTTGCCGATCGTTGGCTGCAGGTCGACGCTATCCCCGCACGGCCATCGCTCGGCGGCGCGGCGCACGGCGGTCGCCATGATGGGGGTATCGGCGTCGATAGCCTTCGGGCGAAAGGCCGGCGCGGCGGCACGGCGCTGTGCGGCCCAGGATTCGCCTTCGGCCGCGGCAAGGCCCGTGCCCCAGGCCCGCCGCATCAACGTCTGCAATGGGCGGTTGCGACCGAACGTCTCGCCAGTATCGAGCAAGACGTGGCGGACGGCATCGGGCTCGGCGATCACGATCGGTAAGCGCGGGCCGGGCAGTGCGTAGGACCAGTCGTCAAAGATGCTGGCCGGGATTACCCGCGCGGGGTCGGAGATCGCGTAGCGGAGCATCGCCATGACGGATGGCGCTCCGGAAGGAGATTCCAAGATCGGCACTCGGGACGGCGCGGCGATGCAGGCTTCCATAACGTCCTCACGGCTTGGGATGACGCCGGAATACGCAACTGGGCAACGCTGTACGCTAGAACCCCCACAGCCCTGGCCGCCCCGTCGTAACGAAGGGGCGGGTGGGCCGATGGGTCAGAGGATGAGAACCTCGACCACCAGCGCGACGCCTGCAACGGCAAAGAGGCCGCCAGCAAGGCTCTGAAGAATGCGCATGGTAGGTGTCTCCGATACCGGGCTTGTCCCGGCGAGGAGGCATGTGGAGATTGTTGCTTATGCGCGCAATTTTATTACGCGCATTCGCAGGTGCAGCATTTGCACGTTGAAGCGTGCAGTTTCGTCGATCAGCTGTTGCCGAACACGCGCGCGAAGATCGTGTCGATATGTTTGAGGTGATAGCCGAGGTCGAACTTGTCCTCGATCTCTGCGACCGACAGCGCTGCGGTGACCTCGGGGTCGGCCTTGAGCAGCTCCATCAGCGACAGCGCCCCGTCCGAATCCCACACCTTCATCGCGTTGCGCTGGACGAGGCGATACGAATCCTCGCGGCTGACGCCGGCCTGCGTGAGCGCGAGCAGGACGCGCTGCGAATGGACGAGGCCGCCCATCTTGTTGAGGTTCTTCTCCATCCGCGCCGGATAGATGACGAGCTTGTCCATCACGCCGGTGAGGCGCTGCAGCGCGAAGTCGAGCGTGATCGTCGCGTCGGGGCCGATGTAGCGCTCGACCGAGGAATGCGAGATGTCGCGCTCATGCCACAAGGCGACATTCTCGAGCGCGGGGGTGACGTAGCCGCGCACCATGCGGGCGAGGCCGGTGAGGTTCTCGGTCAGCACCGGGTTGCGCTTGTGCGGCATCGCCGAGGAGCCCTTCTGGCCGGGCGAGAAGAACTCTTCCGCCTCGAGCACTTCGGTGCGCTGCAGATGGCGGACTTCGGTGGCCAGTCGCTCGATCGACGAGGCGATCACGCCGAGCGTCGCGAAGAACATCGCGTGCCGGTCGCGCGGGATGACCTGCGTCGAGACGGGCTCGACGGTGAGGCCGAGCTTCTCAGCGACATGCGCTTCGACCACCGGGTCGATATTGGCGAACGTACCGACCGCGCCGGAGATCGCGCAGGTCGCGACATCCTCGCGCGCCGCCACCAGCCGCGCGCGGTTGCGCGCGAATTCGGCATGCGCCTGCGCCATCTTGAGGCCGAAGGTGACCGGCTCGGCATGGATGCCGTGGCTGCGGCCGATCGTCGGGGTCATCTTGTGCTCGCGCGCGCGGCGCTCGAGCACGACGAGCAGCGCGTCGATGTCGGCGATCAGCAGGTCGCTCGCCTGCGCCAGCTGCACCGCCAGCGCGGTGTCGAGCACGTCCGAGCTCGTCATGCCCTGGTGCATGAATCGCGCCTGGTCGCCGACATTGTCCGCGACCCAGGTGAGGAAGGCGATCACGTCATGCTTGGTCACCGCCTCGATCGCGTCGATCGCGGCGACGTCGATCACCGGGTTGGTGTTCCACCACGCCCACAGCGCCGCGGCGGCGTCCTTCGGCACGACGCCGAGCTCGGCGAGCGCGTCGGTCGCGTGCGCTTCGATCTCGAACCAGATGCGGAAGCGATTCTCCGGGGTCCAGATCGCGGTCATGTCGGGGCGGGAATAGCGGGGGACCATGGGGTTTCCTTGGAAAGCTTGAGTCGGGCAATGCTGGGTCGGGCGAGCACGGAATCGACGCGATCGTCGTCGCCGGGGGGCGTTAGCAGGGACGGGGCGCCCCTTCAAATCGACGGGCGGTGGAGCCTCGCGCGGACCGAGACGTTCTCTCTCCGAGCGTTGGTCCGCGGCGGCATGTCGTGTCCGCGTCCCGCGCTGTGCATCTTACAGGAGACGAACGATGCCGAAATTTGCTCTTCTTGCCGGCACGCTGCTGCTCGCGACGCCGGCGTTCGCCCAAGCCGCGCCGACGTCGCTGAGCGAATCGCTGTCGGCGCCGACTACGGTCGACCAGGCCGGCGCCGCGACATCGACCGATTCGGCGCTGCCCGCGACGCTGGTCGCGAAGGACGCCGCCGCCGCGACGCAGCCGATCACGGACACGAAGCAGGTCGCCGCGGTCGTGGACAAGGAGTTCACCAGCTACGACAAGGATGGCGACGGCGTGCTGAGTGCGGCCGAGTTCGACGCCTGGATGGTGGCGCTCAAGACCGCGACCGAGCCGAAGACCGAGGCGTCGTCACCCGCGACCAAGACGTGGCTCGACACCGCCTTCGCGCAGGCCGACACCGACCAGAACAGCAAGGTGTCGAAAACCGAGCTGACCGGCTTCCTGTCGCAGCCGGCGTAACGCGTGCGCCGCTACAGCAAGCCCAGTGCGCGCAGGCTCGAATGGCCGTTCGCGCCGATGATGATGTGATCGTGGAGCGCGATGTTGAGCCGCTTGCCGGCCTCCGCCACCTTGCGGGTGATGTCGATGTCGGCGCGGCTCGGGCTGGGATCGCCGCTCGGATGGTTGTGCACCAGGATGATCGCCGCCGAGCCGAGATCGATCGCGCGGCGGATCACCTCGCGGACATAAAGCGCGGCTTCGTCGATCGAGCCGTCGCTCATCACCTCGTCGCGGATCAGCATGTTGCGGGTGTTGAGGTGCAGCACGCGCACCCGCTCGGTTCCGCGGTGCGCCATGTCGGCGTGGAGATAGTCGATCAGCGCCTGCCAACTCGCGAGCACCGGTTGTGCCCTGGCCTCGACCTGAAGCAGCCGCAACGCGGTCGCCTGGACGATCTTGATCGCCGCTGCGGTCGTCTCGCCCATGCCCGACACTCGCATCAGGGCCGCCGCATCGGCGCTGAACACGCCGCCGACCCCGCCGAATTCGGCGAGCAGTGCCTTGGCCAGCGGCTTGGTGTCGCGCCGCGGAATCGCCAGCGCGAGCAGATATTCGACGAGCTCATGGTCGAGCAGCGCGTCGCCGCCCTGATCGATCAGCCGCTGGCGAAGCCGCGCGCGATGACCGGTATGGTCGGGAAGAGGCGAGCTCATCGCATAGGAATAGGGCGTGGCCTGCGGCCGCGCAACGCTCGACCATGGCCATGACGGCCACAAGAGTTGACACCCTCAAGCCACCTTCCTAAACGGCGCGTGAAGCGGGGCATGCTTCACATTCCCCGCCGTTCATCGTCGCGGTGCTGCAAGCACGGCGGCGTTTTCTTATCAGGATACACGCCGCTTGGCCGAGAACCGCCCTAACGACGATCTGGACGCCCGCATTGCTTCGGCAAAGGCGGCTGGTCAGGCGCGTGGGTCTGGTCCGCTGCCGCAGGCGAAGGGTTATGGCCAGGGATCGAAGGTCCTTGCGCTGTTGCTCGGCGCCTTGTTCGGTGGCGGGATCATGGGCTGGGCGCTTGATCAGTGGCTCGGCACGTCGCCCTGGGCGCTGTTGATCGTGCTTACGCTTGCGATCATCGGGGCGTTCCTCAACATCATGAAGATTTCGAAGGAGCGCGCAGAGTGAGCGCCGGCAAAATCGATCCGATGGAACAGTTCATGGTGGAGCCCGTCCTGGGCCGCCATTTGAATCTGTTCGGCTATGACGTGTCCTTCACCAACTCGGCGCTCTTCATGGTCGTCGTGTTCGTGCTGCTCGCGCTCTTCATCTCGGGCGGCCTCAAGCGCCAGCTCGTGCCGGGCCGCTGGCAGGTTGCTGCCGAGGACGCGGTGAGCTTCATCGACAACATGGTGTCGGTGAACATCGGAAGCGGCGGCAAGAAGTTCGCGCCGTACATCTTCTCGCTCTTCTACTTCATCCTGTTCGCCAACCTGATCGGCGTGATGCCGCTGGCGATCCTGCCGGGGCTGCACACCTTCGCGGTGACGAGCCACATCACGGTGACGGCGATCCTCGCCTTCCTGTCGTTCGCGATCGTGCTGGCGGTCGGCTTCTGGAAGCATGGCCTCAAATTCTTCACGCTGTTCGTGCCGCACGGCGCGCCGGCGTGGCTGATGCCGGTGATCATCCCGGTCGAGTTCGTCTCGTTCATGGTGCGGCCTTTCTCGCTGGCCCTTCGACTTTTCGTTGCGATGACCGCGGGGCACATCCTGCTCGAAGTGTTCGGCAGCTTCGTCGTCCAGGGCTTCACCGCCGGCGGCGGTCTCGGCTCGGTGGTCGGCGTGCTCAGCTTCGTCATGATCATCGGCGTCAGCGCGCTCGAGCTGCTGGTGTGCGCGATCCAGGCCTATGTGTTTGCGCTGCTGACGTCGCTGTACCTGCACGATGCAGTGCATCTGCACTAGAATTTTCAACCACTTAACTACCGTATTCCTAGGGAGCTTATCATGACTGATCTTGGTGCAATGTACATCGGTGCCGGCCTGGCAGCGATCGGTGTCGGCCTGGCCGCACTCGGCGTGGGTAACGTCTTCGGCTCGTTCCTCGAAGGCGCACTCCGTAACCCCGGCGCAGCAGATGGCCAGCAGGGTCGCCTGTTCATCGGCTTCGCAGCATCGGAGCTGCTCGGCCTGATCGCGTTCGTCGTCGCGATCCTCATCCTCTTCGTCGTCAAGTAAGAAGAGAAACCAGCCAATGCCGCAGCTATCCCAAATTGGCGAGATCTACGCGTCGCAGCTGTTCTGGCTCGCGATCGTCTTCGCGCTGATCTATTTCGGGATCGGCAAGGCGATGGTCCCCAAGATCGAGGCGACGATCGAAGATCGTAACGGCCGGATCGCGGGCGACCTCGCCGCGGCGGAGGCGGCGCGGGCGACCGCGCTGGCGTCCGAGCGCGATTATCAGGCCGGGCTCGAAGCCGCCCGGTCGCAGGCGATGATCGCGGTCGGCGAAGCCAAGGCGCAGGCAACCGCCAGCACCGAGGCGCAGCTCAAGACGAGCGACGCAGGTCTGGCCGCGCAATTGCACGCGGCCACCGGACGGATCGAATCCTCCAAGACCGCGGCGCTCGCCGAAATCGAGACCGCGACCACCGACGCGGTCGAGCAGATCGTCGCCAAGCTTTCGGGCGTGGCGGTCGATCGTGCGACGATCGAAACACGCGTAAAGGCGGAATTGGCGCATGGCTGAGTCCTCGACAGTCAACACCGTGGCGCATACCGGCGTCGCCGAACTGCATCACGAACCGTCGGTGTTCGGGATTACCGCTCCGGGCTTCGTCGCCCTGTCGATGCTGGTCGTGATCGGCATCATGATCTGGCAGAAGGTTCCCAAGATGATCGCGGGCGCGCTCGACAGCCGCATCGCGACCATCCGCACCCAGCTCGATGAAGCGTCACAGCTGCGTGCCGAAGCCGAGGCGCAGCTCGCCGAAGCCAAGGCCCGCAACGCGGCGAGCGCAGGCGACGCTGCCGCAATCGTCGCGCACGCCCAAGCCGAAGCGGCGGCCATGCTGGCCAAGGCGGAGGCCGACCTCGCCGACCTGGTCGCGCGGCGTCAGACGATGGCCGAAGACAAGATCGCTGCTGCCGAGCGCGGCGCGATCGCCGAAGTCCGCGCGCTGGCAGCCGATGCCGCGACCCGCGCTGCGGCAAGCATTCTGGCGGAGCGCCACGGCGCCGATGCCGACAAGGCGCTGGTCGATCGTACGATCGCCGGGCTGGGGCGGCTCAACTAGAACACGCATTAGGTGTCGCAAGACACCCTCCACCGTTTGTTCAGACCATAGTCGGGGAACCCGCGCACCGTTTGGTGGCGGTTCCTCGACTACGCTCGAATAGAACGGTTGGCGTTTTCGGTGCGGGCCCGCACTTGATCCAACACATTTCCCTTCGCAACTGATCGCGGTACACCGCGTCGGCGGCGATTCGCGCCGTTTTCGTCTTTCGAAAGAGGCCCTCCCATGAAGTCTGTTCTTCTCGCCGCGATCGCCCTGACCGCTGCGCCGCTCGCCGCCCAGACGACGCCCGCTGCCACCATCACGACCACGACGACCACGACGGCTGCCACCAGCGCCAAGTTCACGCTCGACACGCCGATCGAGACGATCGCGGCCGACCCCAAGGGCAAGGCGGTGCTCGATACCGACCTCCAGAACATCACCGCGCACCCGATGTACGACCAGTTCAAGTCGATGTCGCTCGCGCAGGTTCAGCCGATGTCGCAGGGTGCGCTGAGCGATGCGGCGCTCGCCAAGGTGAAGGCCGACCTCGAAGCCATCAAGTAAACCGCGTGCGGTGGCGGTGCGAACGCACCGCCACCGCCGCCTCAGATGATCCGGCCATGCGCCGTGAGCAAAGCGGGTAGATCCGCCCAGTCGGGCGCCGCGTCGCTCTCATAGCCATGGACCGCGCCCGTACCGATGCTGCGCGACGCGCGCATCGCGTCCAGATGCGCGCCGGCGGCGAGATAGGCGCGCATGGCCGCACGATCCTCCCACAGCGACATCGTGTGGTGCGTGCCGTCGATCGTCCGCGCCTCAACCGAAAGATTGCCGGGCGCGCGCTGCGCCTGCTGCATCGAACGGATCGCGTGCCACCAGAAGCGCGGCACCTGGAACAGGCTTTTCGGCTTCAGGCCGGTGATCGAGACATACATTGCGGATCTTCTCCATCGCGGGCGCGCGCGCGGCGTGCGCGTGTATGCGCATAACCGTGGCATCCGCCGCGCGGACTCCCTAGATCAATTGCATGTCCTCGCCCAATGCGCCTGATCGTTTCAACGAAGAGAAATCCACCTTTGCCGTCCGCGGTGGCGGCGATACGCCCGATCTCGCGGCCGGGGTCGCCGCGATCCGCAACGTGCTCGCCACGTTGCCGATCCGTCCTGGCGTCTACCGCATGCAGGATGCGCGCGGCGACGTGCTGTATGTCGGCAAAGCCAAGGCGCTCAAGAACCGCGTGACCAATTACACGCAGGTTGATCGCCTGTCGAAGCGGCTGCAGCGGATGGTCGCGCAGACGCGGTCGATGACGATCGTCACGACCAACAACGAGGCCGAGGCGCTGCTGCTCGAGGCGCAGCTGATCAAGCGCTATCGCCCGGCGTACAATGTGCTGCTGCGCGACGACAAGAGCTTCCCGTTCATCCTGCTGCGCGCCGATCATGAATTCCCGCGGATCCAGAAGCATCGCGGGGCGCGGCGCGCGAAGGGCGACTATTACGGCCCGTTCGCCAGCGCCGGATCGGTCAACAACACGCTCAATGCACTGCAGAAGCTGTTCCTGCTGCGCTCGTGCACCGACAGCTTCTTCCGCAATCGCGACCGGCCATGCCTGCTCTACCAGATCAAGCGCTGCTCGGCGCCGTGCGTCGGGCGGATCGACGAGGCGGGCTATGCCGAGCTGGTCGGCGACGCCAAGGCGTTTCTCGGCGGCAAGTCGACGCAGGTGCAGACCAAGCTCGGCGGCCAGATGGAGGCCGCGGCGCAGGCGATGGATTTCGAGCTCGCCGCGATCCTGCGCGACCGGTTGCGTGCGCTGACCTTTATCCAGGGCAGCCAGGCGATCAACGCCGAAGGGCTTGGCGACGCCGACATCTTCGCGATGGCGAACAAGAATGGCGTGATCGGCATCCAGGCCTTCTTCATCCGAGGCGGGCAGAATTGGGGGCATCGCAGCTTCTTCCCGGCGCACACCGCGGATGTTCCCGAGGACGAGATCCTCACCGGCTTCCTCGCACAATTTTACGAGGAGGTGCCGCCGCCCAAGACGATCTTCCTCGATCGCGAGCTCGAGGAGGGCGAATTGCTCGGCGAAGCGCTGGGGGCCGGGGTCGGTTTCAAGGTGTCGTTGTCGATGCCGCAGCGCGGCACGCGGCGGCGGTTGCTCGACCAGGCCAAGCGCAACGCCGAGGAAGCGCTCGACCGGCGGCTGGCGGAGAGCACGACGCAGGCGAAGCTGCTGCGCGAGGTCGCCGAACTGTTCGATCTGGCCGAACCGCCAGACCGGATCGAGGTGTACGACAACAGCCACATCCAGGGGACCAACGCCGTCGGCGCGATGGTCGTCGCGGGGCCCGAGGGCTTCCGCAAGGGCCAGTATCGCAAGTTCAACATCAAGAACCCCGAAACCAAGGCGGGCGACGATTTCGGCATGATGCGCGAGGTGTTCCAGCGCCGCTTCGCGCGCGCGCAGAACGAGGACCCGGATCGCGATGCGGGCGACTGGCCCGATCTCGTATTGATCGATGGCGGGCGCGGCCAGCTCAACGCTGCCAAGGCGGTGCTCGAGGAAATGGGGATCGAGGACGTGTGCCTGGTCGGCGTCGCGAAGGGGCCGATGCACGGCCGCGACGGGCGCGAGGTGTTCCACTTGCTCGACGGGCGCGAGTTCCAGTTGCCCGTCAACGCGCCGGTGCTGTTCTACCTCCAGCGGCTGCGCGACGAGGTCCACCGCTTCGTGATCGGCGCGCATCGCGACAAGCGCTCGAAGGCGATCGGTGCATCACCGCTCGATGACGTCCCGGGGATCGGTCCCGCGCGCAAGAAGGCCTTGCTGATGCATTTCGGCACCGCCCGCGCGGTGCGGGGTGCCAGCCTCGCCGACCTGCAGAAAGCACCGGGGGTGAGCGCGGCGGTGGCGCAGCAGCTCTACGATTTCTTCCACGCGCGCTGATCTCGCGCGCCGGGATCAATTGCGCTGGTAGCCCAAGACGACGCTCGTCCCGGCGCGATGGCGGAAGACCAGGTGATAGTCCCGCCGCAGCGTGCCGCGCATGATCGCCCAGGCCTGTGGCAGCGCCTCGACCGGCGGCCGCTCGTGGGTGAAGATGTAGGCGGGGCGCGCGCGCAGGATTCGCTGCAGTTCGGCAATCGGATCGATACCGAGCGATACGCTGTCCTGCGTCTCGCTCAGGAAGGTCGGGAACAGGAATGCGGTCGGCAGGCAGCTGTTCGTCAGGTGATAGAGAATCGGGTCGCCGCTGAACACGAAGATGCAGCCCAGCGGCGCAGTGCCGACGCGCTGCGCCGCGGCATAGACCGCCGCACCGGTGCCGCGGCTGTGCCGCGTGCCGATCATCGTCGCGAGGCCGAGCACGCCGCCGACCAGCAGCACGAGCGCGCCGAGCGACAGATGGCGGCGCCCCAATCTCAGCCCGGCGGCGCGGTTGCCATAGAGCGGCGCGCCCGCTGCCGCGAGCGGGACGAACAGCGGCAGCGCATAATGCGCGTGGTATGTCCCGAACACGGCGACGCCGGCCAGTGCGGCGAGCAGCCAGGCGCAGACGAGCCACTGCGCCGGTCGATTGGGCGAACGGACCCGCATCGCCCATCCGGCGACCACGGCCGGCAGCGCGATATGCAGCGCGATCCTCAAGATCCGCGCCGGCAGGTTCAGCCCGTGCGGCGAGCGCTGGAACACCGAGAGGAAATTGGCGAAGACCAATTGGTCGAGCACACCGCGCTGCCAATAGAAACCGAGGACGAGCGCGGTGGGTAGCAGGGCGATCGCGCACCAGAGCAAGGCGAGCAGCGCAACCGGCACCAGCCGTGCACCGCGTCGCCAGGCCAGCACGAGCAGGCACAGCCCGAAGAACAGGCCTTCGAACAGGACGGTATATTTGATCTGTACCGCGACGCCGACCAGTGCCATCGCCAGGCACCCCCAACCGACGGCGCGCCGGTCGATCGTCGTGCATTCCTGTAGCTTGAGGACGGCAAGCGCCGCGAGAGCAACCGGAAGGTTGTAGAAGACCGGCGCCTGCCCGCCGTCTCCGCCGCTCGACAGGATGAAGAGCAGATAGACGAGACCGGCGATCGTCGCGCCGCGCGGCCCCGACAGGCGAAGCGCGATCTGCGCGATTGCCGTAGCGGTGGCCGCCGCGAAGAGCGTAGCGACGATCTGATATTGCAGGATGCCCGATCCGCCGAGCGCGCGGATCGCGGCATAGAGCGCGAACAGCCCGAACGGCTTTCGATCCCAGATGTCGACGAACGGGAGCGCGCCGTGCAGCAGTCGATCACCGGCGAGCAGGTAGAATTGCTCGTCGATCTGGATGACCGGATTGCCGAACTGCAGCGCCCGGCACGCGAACGCAACGAACCAGATCACCGCGACCGCCTTCGCGCTCAGCGTTCCCGGGAGGAGCGGGGCGGGGGCGTGGTGTCCGAGGTGCGTCGGAGCCGCTGCAGCGAGTGTCATCCGCGCCGGTTAGCGGTGCGCGCGGGGCTCGGCAACGTGTGCGGAGGCATTGCACGCCGCACCATCCGGCACGGCCCTCCCGATCCTGCCGCGCGGGGGCGGATCGGGACGCCGCGTCCGCGTCAGGCTTCGACCGCCGGCGCGAGCTCGTCGGTCAGCGACACGGTCGCAGCGCCACGTTTCATGACGATACGGACGATGCCGACGACAAGCAGAATGGCGGGGACGATGTTCAGCAGGTCTGGCGCACTCACGATGTGCAAAGCCGACGCCAATACCAGCGCGGCGACCACCGCGAACGACCCAAATCGGTCCATCATCACCCTCCGTCTTTATTATTGTGTCCAAGCTGCAATGCACGACGACGCGCGTCAATGCGAAACTGCAACAGGGATGCGCGGCGCGAAGCGCGGGAATTTCAAGCAGCGCGCGAAGTTTCCTTCGATCATCTCCGGATCGCGATGCGATGGCAGCGAAGATCGCATCGCGCGATCGAAACTTTTACTGTGTTTCCGACTGTTACGTCATGCCAACCACGCTTGAGCCGGCTGCCTGAGGGCATGATAGGGCACGACTTCAAATGATATGCTGCGTTGCAGCAACGAAATCTTACAGATCACTAACACGCCGGACCGCTCGATTTCCCAGCTTGGGGTTGTTGGAAAAAAGGAGATGTTCGTTGCAAGAGTCCACCCCATCGCACCGCCCGAGCACGCGCGACCGGCTGCGCGCCTCGTTCACTTTGCTCGGGTTCGGGATCATGTTGCTCGCCTTCCTGGTCGCGATCGAGCGGCCGCAATGGTTCAAGCTGCGCCCGGCATCGGGGACCGCCGCCGCGCTGTCGAAGGCGTCGATCCCGCCCGCGACTCATTCCGCGCCCGCCCAGGTTGCCAGCCAGGCGGTGGTCAAGACGTCGTGACCCGGCGGATTGCCGCGTCGCGTATTCACCTCTATCCCGCCTGAAGGCGCCCGCATGACCCCCGAGACCCCCGAGACCCAATGATCGTCACGACCACCCCCGGCTACAAGCATATCTTCCGCGAAATCTGGCGGCCTGCGGCCTTGCTGTTCGTGTGGGACGTGATCGTCACGGTGACCTATTATGTGGTGCCGTTCACCGCGCCGTCGCTGCCGCTGACGCTGTTCGGCTCGGCGCTGGCGCTGTTCCTCGGGTTTCGCTCCAACTCGGCCTACCAGCGCTGGTGGGAAGGGCGCGTGCTGTGGGGGCAGATGATCAACGCCAGCCGCAGCCTCGCCCGGCAGGCGCGCAACTATCTGCCCGACGAGGGGCGTGACCTGAAGCGGACGATCGTCCTGCGGCAGATCGCCTACGTCAACGCGCTGCGCTGCCAGCTGCGCCGCCAGACCCCCGACGGCGAAGTGCTGCGCTTCCTGTCGCGGGGCGAGGCGGACTTCGCGCTGGGCCGCGTCAACGTCGCCAACGGCATCGTCGACGGCACCGGGCGGCGCATCAACGGCGCGCGGGCGTCGGGCTGGATCGATTCGATTCAGCAGGCGTCGATGGAGGGAATCCTGGTCGACATCGCCAATGCGCAGGGCGGAATGGAGCGGCTCAAGAACATGCCGCTGCCGAGCCAGTATCGCTTCTTCCCGACGATCTTCACGCATCTGCTGTGCCTGCTGCTGCCGATCGGGTTGGTCGAGACGCTGGGCGTCGCGACGCCGCTCGGCTCGAGCATCGCCGGGCTGATGTTCCTGGTGGTGCTCGCGATCGGCGACGATCTGGTCGATCCGTTCGCCAACACCGTCCACGACGTGCCGCTGTCGGCGATGTGCCGGACGATCGAGATCGACCTGTTGCAGGCGATCGGCGATCCGGCGCCCGAGCCGTTGCGTCCCGATCCGCAAGGCGTGCTGTGGTGAGACCTTCTGGCCTGCGCTGCTAGGCCCAGCCCTCGAGCACCTGGTCGGGCGGGCGGTGGCCGTCGGCCCACATGCGGATGTTGGTGATGACCTTCTCGCCGGTCGCCATCCGTCCTTCGTAGGTGGCCGATCCCATATGCGGGGTCATCACGACGTTGGGCAAAGCGAGCAGTCGCGGATCGATCTGTGGCTCGTGCTTCCAAACGTCGAGCCCGGCGCCGGCCAAGCGCTTATGTTCGAGCGCGTCGATCAGCGCATCCTCGTCGACGATCCCGCCGCGCGCGGCGTTGATGAGATGGACGTGCGGGCGCAGCAGGGCGATGCGGCGCGCATCGATCAACCCCTCGCTATCGGCATTGCGCGGCGTGTGGATCGTCAGGATGTCGATCGCGCCGAGCATCTCGTCGAGGTTGGGGTGCCACTGCGCCTGGAACTCGGCCTCGACCACTTTGGGCAGGCGGTGGCGGTTGTGATAATGGATCGACAGCCCGAAGGCGCGCGCGCGCCGCGCGACCGCCTGGCCGATCCGCCCCATGCCGACGATGCCAAGCGCCTTGCCGCCGATGCGATGACCGAGCATCCCGCCCGGCGTCCAGCCCTGCCATGCGCCCGAGCGCACCAGTTTCTCGCCCTCGGCCAGCCGCCGCGGGACCGAGACGATCAGCGCCATCGTCATGTCGGCGGTGTCCTCGGTGAGCACGCCGGGGGTGTTGGTGACGATGATGCCGCGCGCGCGTGCGGCCTTCAGCGCGATATGGTTCACGCCTGCACCGAAATTGGCGATCAGCTTGAGCCGGTCGCCCGCGCCGGCGATCAGCTCGGCATCGATCTCGTCGGTGACGGTGGGGACGAGCACGTCGCACTCCGCCATCGCCGTGGCGAGTTGCTCGCGCGTCATCGCGACGGGGCCGCGGTGGATAGTCGCCTCGAACAATTGCGTCATGCGCGTCATCACCGCGTCGGGCAATTCGCGCGTGACGGCAACGTTCGGGTTCGGCACGCGTCTCGTTTCGGGCATGACAATGGCTTGGCGGACCGCTTTGGCGGCGTCAACGGTGTTGAAGAGCCCGGTCGAAACACGATAGACGAAGCGCATCGTTTACGGGGAAGTGTCATGCGTATTGGGGTCAAATCGCTGCTGGTGGCAGCGGGTTTCGCGCTCGGCGCGAGCGCGATGGCGCCGTCGATCGCGGGGCTCGTCCAGAAGAAGCCGCCCTTTTTCGCCTCGATCTCGGCGGGCAAGGCGCGGATGCGGACCGGGCCGGCGCGGAGCTATCCGGCCAGCTGGTTGTACCAGCGTGCCGACCTGCCGGTGAAGGTGCTCGACGTCTACGACAAGGGGCAGTGGTACAAGGTCGAGGATCCCGGCGGGACGCAAGGCTGGATGATGGGGACGCTGGTCAGCGAGAACCGCACCGCGGTCGTGCTCGGCACTGTCGCGGACTTGCGCGATTCGCCGCGCGACGGCGGTCGCATCTTGTGGCGCGCGGCGCCGGGGGTGATCGGGCGGTTGAGCAAGTGCAGCCGCGGCTGGTGCCATCTCGACGTGCGCGGGCGGGGTGGCTTCGTCGAGGCGAACCATCTGTGGGGCGTCGAGCCGGGCGAAGAGCTGCCGTGACCGCGTGGCGCATCGTGCACGACGATCTGACGTATCCCGCGGTGGAAGCGCTGGTCACGCTGCATCTGCGTGCCGCGCACGACAATTCGCCGCCCGGCAGCGTCTTCGCGCTCGACCTGAGCGGGCTGCGCGATCCGTCCGTCACGCTGTGGACGATCTGGGAGGGGCAGGCATTGCTCGGCATGGGCGCGCTCAAGCAGCTCGAGGCAGGGCATGGCGAGATCAAGTCGATGCGCACCGCGCCCGATCAGCTGCGGCGCGGCGTCGCGGCGGCGATGCTCGCGCATATCGTCGGCACCGCGCGCGCGCAGGGCTATCGCCAGCTGAGCCTCGAGACCGGATCCAACGCGCCGTTTGCCGCGGCGCATGCGCTGTACGAACGCGCCGGCTTCATCGAATGCGAGCCCTTCGCCGACTATAGCGACCGCGCGTTCAGCCGCTATTACCGGCTGGCGCTGGCTTGAGCGGCGCGCCGCGATGCCGGGGCGGCAGCGGACGGACGCGGCGTGGTGGCTGAGCTGCTCTGGCCCGCCTTGCTCGCCGGGCTTGGCCTGATCGTCGGCAGCTTTCTCGCGACACTGGTGATCCGCTGGCCACAGGGACGCTCGATCGTGCACGGCCGCTCGCATTGCGATGGCTGCGGCACGGTCCTGGTGGCGCGCGATCTCGTGCCGTTGCTGAGCGCGGCCCTGGCGCGCGGGAAATGCCGCCAGTGCCAACGCGCGATCGATCCGCGGCACTGGCAGATCGAGCTCGGCTGCCTCGTCATCGGGATGGTCGCCGGGATCGCGGTGCCCGGACCGGTCGGGGTGGCGGGGGCGGTGTTCGGCTGGCTGCTGCTGACGCTCGCCGCGCTCGACATCGCCGACTATTGGCTGCCCGATGCGCTGACTGCGACGCTGGCCGGGGCGGGGGTGGTGACCGGCCTTCTCGGCGTCGAGCCGTCGCTGGTCGACCGGCTGATCGGGGGCGGCGGCGGATTTGCCGCTTTGTGGGCGATCGGGGCTGGCTACCAGCGGCTGCGGCACCGCGAAGGGCTTGGCGGGGGCGACCCCAAACTGTTCGGCGCGATCGGGCTGTGGCTCGGGTGGCGGCTGCTGCCCGCGGTGCTGTTGCTTGCGGCGCTGACCGGGCTCGCGGTGGTGCTGGTCGCGATGCTGCGGGGCAGGCAGGCGGCGCTCGGCGACAGGATGCCGTTCGGCGCGCTGCTCGCGATCGCGGCTTACCCGGCGTGGCTGTTCCTGTTAGGCTCGGCGCCATGAAAGCGCTTCTCTTCGCTGCGCCGTTGCTTCTGGCGGCCGCCCCGCAGGCGGCGCCTGTCGCCGCCTTAGCCTCGATCGACGGCCTGCCGATCGGCGCGATCCCGCGGCAGGAGCTCCCCGCCAAGGGCTGTGCCGCCTATCTCTGGACCGCCAGCGGGACGCGCACTTTGGTCGCGATGGCGGGGGCCGATCCTGCGCGGCTGCGGCTCGCTGTCGACGGCAAGATCACCGATCTCGACCGCACGGCGCAGGTCGGCGCTGGGGGCTTCGGCTTTGCGGAAAAGAACGACTATGGCGCCGGGAGCATCGCCGCCAAGCTCACGATGCGGATCGAGACGCGCGAGTCGATCCGCGACGGCGCGGTCGTCCCCGAGGGTTTGCTCGAGATCGACCGCAGCGGGCAGGATAGCATCATGGTGCCGGTGGCGGGGATCATCGGCTGCGCCTGAAATGGCCTGAGGGGGATTGATATGACGATGAAGCAGGTGCTCGACGCGCAACGTGCCGCGTTCATGGACGAGCTGCCGGTGACGCTCGATCGGCGCAAGGATCGCCTCAAGCGCGCCGCTGCGATGATCCGCGACCATGCCGACGGCTTTTGCGACGCGCTGAGCGAGGATTTCGGGCATCGCAGCCGCGAGCAATCGATGCTCACCGACATCGCCGCATCGATCGCCCCGATCTCGCACGCGCTCAAATCGCTCGATCGCTGGGCACGGCCCGACAAGCGTGCGGTGCAGTTCCCGCTCGGCCTGCTCGGCGCGCGCGCCTGGGTCGAATATCAGCCCAAGGGCGTCGTCGGCGTGATCGCGCCGTGGAATTTTCCGGTCAATCTGGTGATGGGGCCGATCGCTGGCATCTTCGCCGCGGGCAATCGCGCGATGGTCAAGACGAGCGAGTTCACGCCGCGCACCGCTGCGCTGTTCGAGGAGGTCTGCCCGCACTATTTCGCGGCGGACGAGCTCGCTTTCTTCAGCGGTGGCGCCGAGGTGGGGAAGGCGTTTTCCGAGCTGCCGTTCGATCACCTGATCTTCACCGGCGCGACCGGGATCGGGCGGCATATCCTCCATGCAGCGGCCGACAACCTGACGCCGGTGACGCTCGAGCTCGGCGGCAAGTCGCCGGTGATCGTCGGCAAGGATGCCGACATCGCCAAGACGACCGAGCGCGTCGCGATCGGCAAGATGCTCAACGCCGGGCAGATCTGCCTCGCGCCCGATTACATGCTCGTGCCCGAAGCGCAGGAGCAAGCGGTGGTCGATGGGCTCAAGGCGGCGGTGTCGGCGATGTATCCGACCTTGCTCGCCAACCCCGATTACACCGCGATCATCAACGATCGGCATCATCAGCGGCTGCAGGACTGGGTCGCCGATGCGCGCGCCAAGGGGGCGACGGTCGAGACGGTCAATCCGGCGGGCGAGGATTTCGCCGGGTCGAACGCGCGCAAGATGCCGCTGCACATCGTCCGCAACGCGACCGACGACATGATCGTGATGCAGGAGGAGTTGTTCGGCCCGATCCTGCCGGTGCGGCGCTATAGCGGGATCGACGCGGCGATCGCCGAGGTCAATCGGCGCGACCGGCCGCTCGGCCTCTATTATTTCGGGCCCGACGCCGACGAACGGCGGCGCGTGCTCGACCGGACGATCTCGGGCGGGGTGACGCTCGACGACGTGGTGTTCCACGTCTCGATGGAAGAATTGCCATTCGGCGGGGTCGGGCCGTCGGGGATGGGTTCCTATCACGGTCCTGACGGCTTCAAGACCTTCAGCCACGCCAAGGCGGTGTTCAAGCAGGCCAAGCTCGACGTGGCGAAGCTGGCCGGGCTCAAGCCGCCTTATGGCAAGGCGACGTGGAGCAGCGTGAAGCGGCAGATGAAATAAGGTGGGGGATACTTCCTCCAACCGTCACCCCGGGCTCGTCCCGGGGCCCACCGGGCCGCAAGCGCTGCGGCCGTAGCGCGCGCGGGACGGTGGGCCCCGGCACAAGGCCGGGGTGACGAAGGGGGGTGCCTTCAGACCGTGCCCTGGTCGGCCGCATCAACCCGGTAGTGGATCGGCTTGAAGCTCCCGCCATTGCTCGCCGGCGCCGAGCAGGCAGTGAGGCCGATCACCAGGTTCATCGCGGCGCGGAAGACGATGTGGTCGCCGGCCTGGCTAAGCGGCGGCAACACCGACAGTTTGCCCGTTGCAGCATCGACCGGCACGTTCATGAAGCAGTTGAACGCGACCGGGATCCGGTCGGGCGAGATGCCATAGGGCTCGAGCGCCGCCGCGAGATTGCCGAAGCAGCCGCGATGCGGCGGCAGATCGGGATAGAAATGGTGGAAGGTGTCGTAGGAGCACGGCGTCAGCAGGAAATCGTGCCGTCCGACAGTGTCCGCGACGATCTCGAGCATCGGCGCCGAGCGGTTCGAATAGAGCAGGTGACCGGTCGTCAGGAAGATCGTCTCGGCATAATCGAGCGTCCGCCCCGACGAGATGACCTCGTCGAGATCCTCGGCATTGAAGGCGAGCAGATCGGCGACCTGCCGCCCGCGCGGGTCGATCACCGTCAGCGTCTCGCCCTTGGCGAGGCGGAAGGCGGTGCCGCTGCGCTCGGGGATTTCGATCGTTTCGCTCATTCGGCGCTGCCGGCGTAGCTGAACGGGCACTTCCATTCGGCGTCGACGACGCGACCGCTATACTGGCGCGCCTCGCTGACCTCGCCGTGGCGTGCGAGCATCGGATTGCGGCTGCCAGCGAGCGCTTCGTCGCGCACCAGGATCTTCTCGCGCATGCCCTCGTAGCGGCCCTGGTCGCGCAGCGTGGTGAACTGGTCGTGCAGGTTGAACACCATCGTCGGCTGCGCAAAGCGCCGCGCCGGACGGCTGGCATTGGGGTGCAGCCCGACGATGAAGAACGCCTCGCCGCCGAAGCTCAGCGAGAAATGCGGGCTGTCGGGGTCGGCACTGACGCCTTTGTCATAGCCCTGGCCGCGCCACACATCCTTGTCCGAGATCGACTGCGCGCGCTGCCACAAGGCGGTCTCGAACGCGTCTTCGCTGAGGCCGTGGGGGCCGTCGAAGATCACCGCGAAGCTGCGGAACAGCCCGGGATCGGCGCGATAGTCCGCGGCGAAGTGCATCAGTCCGTCATGGATGCGCAGATCGTCCCACGCGCTGTCGATCCGGTCGCAGGCGAGCACCGATAGCGTCCCCTTGGCGAGCGCGGCCTTCGCCCCGACGCACGGAAAATCCGCTGCCGCGACATGCGCGTCGAGCAGGGCCTGGAAATCGCCCTGCGCGCGGTGGCGCCAGGGGAAGAGCGGGGTCGCGGGCATCGGCATGACCATCAAGACGACTTTGCCCCGCCCAAGGTTCCCGGAAATCTAGTTGATCGCAATCAACCACTTACGGCAGTTGCGCTTTGGGGAAACCGTCCCACGCCTGATCATAGTCGGGATCGAGTGCGCTGCTTTGCAACGCAAATTCGGTTGGATGGAACACCCAGCGGCTCTCGATCATGAACGCCATCGTGCCGTCGACCTTATGCGGCTTGAGGTCGGCGGCGCTGGCGCCCTGCCAGCTTGCGACGTCGGGGCCGTGGCCGCTCATCTGATTGTGCAGCGACAGCGCGCCGGGCGAGAAGCCGTCCGCCTTGGCGTCGTATGCGCCGTAGAGCAGCCCCATGCACTCGCTCATCGTGTTGCGGTGGAACCAGGGCGGGCGGAAGGTGTCCTCGGCCACCAGCCAGCGCGGCGGGAAGATGACGAAATCGACGTTGGCGGTGCCGGGCACGTCACTCGGGGAGGTCAGCACGGTGAAGATCGACGGATCGGGATGATCGAAGCTGATGCTGCCGATCGTGTTGAAGCGCGCGAGATCATATTTCCACGGCACATAGTTGCCGTGCCACGCGACGACATCGAGCGGTGAGCGGCCGAGGTCGGTGCTCCACAGGCTGCCGAGGAATTTCTGGACGAGCTGATAGTCGCCCGCGACATCCTCGAAACAGGCGACCGGCGTCTCGAAATCGCGCGGGTTGGCGAGGCCGTTGGCGCCGATCGGGCCGAGGTCGGGCAGGCGGAAGGGCTGGCCGTGATTTTCGGCGACATAGCCGCGTGCGCTGCCGTCGGGGAGCGTGACGCGGAGGCGCACGCCGCGCGGGATCAGCGCGACTTCGCCGGGCTTGATGTCGATCCGTCCGAATTCGGTGAGGAGGGTGAGTGCGCCTTGCTCAGGCAGGATCAGCAGTTCGCCATCGGCCGAGGCGAAGGCGCGGTTTTCCATGTCCCTGGTCGCGCGGTAGACGTGCATCGCGACGCCGGTCTGCGTCTTGGGGCCATCGCCCGCGACGAGCATCGTCGTCAGGCTGTCGAGCCAGTCGGCATCGGGCGTGGCGTCGAGCGGACCCCAGCGCAGGCGGTTGGGGGCGAGCGGCGCTTTGGCGATGCCGGGCGCGAACAGCGGGGCGCCATCATAGCGGGTGAACGCGGGATGCGCTGCCGACGGGCGCAGGCGGTAGAGCCAGGAGCGCTTGTTCTCGTGGCGTGGCGCCGTGAAGGCGGTGCCGCTGAGCTGCTCGGCGTAAAGGCCGAAGGCGGGCTTCTGGGGGGAATTGCGGCCGACGGGGAGCGCGCCGGGGACGGCTTCGCTGGCGAAGTGGTTGCCGAAGCCGGTCATATAGTCGGTCATCGTGTCCCTTTCTCCCTCGCCCCGGCGGGGAGAGGGTAGCGTAGCTTGGCAGCTTGCTGCCTAGCGAAGCTGGGGAGAGGGGCGGCAGCGCGCGCACGGTCGACCCCTCTCCCAACCTCCGCTAGGCCCCGCAGAAGATGCGGGACCAAGCTGTGGTATCCCTCTCCCCTGTCCAGGGGCGAGGGAGAAGGATTCAGGCTTCGACCGCGCCCGGCACCACGCCACGGCGGATCTGGTCGAGCTCGATGCTCTCGAACAGTGCCTTGAAATTGCCCTCGCCGAAGCCGTCATTGCCCTTGCGCTGGATAATCTCGAAGAAGATCGGCCCGACCATATTCTCGGTGAAGATCTG
Organism: Parasphingomonas frigoris; assembly: GCF_036663815.1. Taxonomy (NCBI): domain Bacteria; kingdom Pseudomonadati; phylum Pseudomonadota; class Alphaproteobacteria; order Sphingomonadales; family Sphingomonadaceae; genus Parasphingomonas; species Parasphingomonas frigoris. Next base: position 376,826 of record NZ_JAXOJQ010000001.1, read on the forward strand.
CAGCAGCAGCCCGCCGCCGGTTTCGGGCGCGCCGTCGATCAGGATGTCGCGCTTGCGCATTTCCTCGACGTCGTGGTTATGGCCCGGCAGGCGCTTGTCGATCAGGTCGAAATAGGTCTGCGGCGTCGTCTGGAAGCGGATGCCGTTGGCGCGCAGCGTGTCGACGGTCTTGAAAATGTCGTCGGTCGCCAGCGCCAGATGCTGGATGCCTTCGCCCTTATAGTCCTTGATGAACTCCTCGATCTGCGAATGCTCGTCCTGGCTCTCGTTCAACGGGATGCGGATCTTGTCATCGGGCGCGGTCATCGCCTTGGAGAAGAGGCCGGTCGACTGACCCTCGATGTCGAAATAGCGGATCTGGCGGAAGTTAAAGATCCGCTCGTAATAATCCGCCCAATAGCTCATCCGTCCGCGCTGCAGATTGTGCGTCAGATGGTCGAGTGTGTGGAGGCCGACGCTGTGGTCGTCCACGCCAGCGCCGTCGACGGGGGTAAAGTCGGTCTCGTAGATGCGCGACTTCTCGTCGACCAGATACAGGTTCGCGCCGCCGATGCCCTCGATCGCGGGAAGGTCGAGCTCGTCCGGGCCGACTGCGCCCTTGACCGCAACCGCGCCGCGTTCGACCGCCATTTTCAGCGCGTCTTCGCCGTCAGCGACGCGGAACGCCATCGCATTGGCCGAGGGCCCGTGCGTGTCGCGGAAGCCCGCGACCTGGCCGGCATCGTCCATGTTGAGCAGGAAGTTGATGTCACCCTGCGCATAGCGGCGGACGTTCTTCGACTTGTGGTTGCCGACATGGGTGAAGCCCATCTTGACGAACAGGTCGGCCATCGCCTCGGGGCTGGGCGAGGTGAATTCGACGAATTCGAAGCCGTTGAGGCCCATCGGATTCTCAGGCTTGGTGTCTGGCGCGGTCATCGGTCGGCTCCAACTGGTTTCAGATGAAACGATATAGCGGGCTTGCGCGGGGCGGTCCATCCCGTATCGATTGTCCATGGCAACGCTCAAGCTCGACGAGTTCCTTCCCTATCGCCTGTCGATCGCGTCGAACCGCGTCTCGGCGGCGATCGCGAGCGCGTATCGCACGCTGTTCGGGCTGCGGATTCCCGAGTGGCGGCTGGTCGCGGTAATCGCCGAGGGGCCAGGCCTGACGCAGCAGGCGCTGGGGGTAGCGACGCGGATGGACAAGGTCACGGTCAGCCGTGCGGCCGCCACGCTGGTCGAACGCGGGCTGGTCGAGCGGTGCCCCAACCCGGGCGATCAGCGCTCGCATCTGCTCGTGCTGACCGCTGCCGGTCGCGCGCTGTACGACGATGTCGCGCCCAAGGCGCTCGAACTGGAAGGGCGCGTGTTCGCGGGGTTTTCGCTCGAGGAAATCGCGACCTTTCGCGCGATGCTCGACCGGATCGAGGCGTCGGCCGCGCCGTTCGATCCCGAACGGGGTTGATGCGGGTCGCGCTACTGGCCTAAGCCAGCGGCTGACCTCCCCAGGCCGATCGTGATTTCCAGGAGGACCTTCATGCCCGATATGCTCGACCGCGCCGGCCTTTCCGTCGCCACGCCGCTCGCGACCTTCGTCGAGAAGCGCGTGCTGCCGGGGCTCGATATCGCGGCGGATGCATGGTGGGCCGGGGTCGCGGCGATCTTCGCGCGGTTCGGCCCGGAAAACGCGGCTTTGCTCGAGGTTCGCGACGAACTGCAGAGCAAGATCGATGCGCGCTACCAGGCCGGCGAGGCGGTCGACGAGGCCTATCTGCGCGAGATCGGCTATCTCGTGCCCGAGCCCGCACCCTTCACGATCGGCACCGAGCATGTCGATGCCGAAGTCGCGACGATGGCGGGGCCGCAGCTCGTCGTGCCGATCCTCAACGCGCGCTTCCTGCTCAACGCCGCCAATGCGCGCTGGGGCAGCCTGTACGATGCCTATTACGGCACCGATGCGCTGCCCGGAATGGCGGTGCCGGGCGGTTACGATCCGGTGCGCGGGCAGCAGGTCGTCGCCGCGGCGAAGGCGTTCCTCGACCAGGCCGTCCCGCTGGCACACGGATCGTGGAGCGACCTGGGCGAGCACGAACCCGAGCTGCGCGATCCGGCACAGCTCGTTGCGCGCAAGGGCGCGTCGTGGCTGTTCGTCCATCACGGCCTGCATTTCGAGGTGGTGGTCGACCGCGAGCATCCGATCGGCCGCGACGATCCGTCGGGGATCGCCGACGTCATTCTCGAATCGGCGCTGACGACGATCTGCGATCTCGAGGATTCGATCGCGGCGGTCGACGCCGACGACAAGGTCGCCGCCTACGCCAACTGGCTGGGGCTGATGAAGGGCGATCTCGCGGAATCGTTCGAGAAGGGCGGCAAGACGGTCTCGCGCCGGCTCAACCCCGACCGCGTCTATGACAACGGGCTGACGCTCGCCGGGCGCAGCCTGCTGTTCGTGCGCAATGTCGGCCATCTGATGACGACGCCCGCGCTTCGGCTCGCCGACGGCAGCGACGCGCCCGAGGGGATCCTCGATGCAATCCTGACCAGCACGATCGCGCTGTACGACCTGCGCGAACACGGCGCCTATCGCAACAGCCGCGCCGGCTCGGTCTATATCGTCAAGCCCAAGATGCATGGCCCGGCCGAATGCGCCTTCACCAACGCGCTGTTCGACGCGGTCGAGGATCTGCTCGGCCTGGCGCGCAACACGATCAAGGTCGGCGTGATGGACGAGGAGCGCCGCACCTCGGCCAATCTCGCCGCCTGCATCGAAGCGGTGAAGGACCGCATCGTCTTCATCAACACCGGCTTCCTCGATCGCACCGGCGACGAGATGCACACCGCGATGCGCGCCGGGCCGATGGTGCCGAAGGGCGAGATGAAGACCAGCGACTGGATCAAGGCGTATGAGGACCGCAACGTCCGCATCGGCCTCGCTGCGGGTCTCTCGGGCAAGGCGCAGATCGGCAAGGGGATGTGGGCCGCGCCCGACCGGATGGGCGACATGATGACGCAGAAGATCGGCCATCCGCAGGCCGGAGCCAACACCGCCTGGGTGCCGTCGCCGACCGCGGCGACGCTGCACGCGATGCATTATCACCAGGTCGACGTGTTCGCGCGGCAGAAGGAGATCGCGAAGGAGGCGGTCCCCGGGCTCGATCGCCTGCTTGCGGTGCCGGTCGCGGACAAGGGGCGCAACTGGACGCCCGACGAGATCCGCGCCGAGCTCGACAACAATGCGCAGGGCATCCTCGGCTATGTCGTGCGCTGGATCGATCAGGGGGTCGGCTGCTCGAAGGTGCCCGACATCCACGACATCGGGCTGATGGAAGATCGCGCGACGCTGCGCATCTCGTCGCAGCACATCGCCAATTGGCTGCTCCACGGCGTAGCGACCACGGCTGAAGTCGATGCGGCGTTCGAGCGGATGGCGGCGAAGGTCGATGTCCAAAATGCCGGCGACCCGCTTTATCGCCCGATGAGCGGCCATCCGGAGAGCCTCGCCTGGCAGGCGGCCCGTGCGCTGGTGTTCGACGGGATTGCCCAGCCCAATGGCTATACCGAGCCGCTGCTCCACACCTATCGGCGCATGCTCAAACAAAGTTAGGGAAACCAACGCCGTTTCGTGCGTTCGGGGGTTGAGCGGGAGCAGTATACGCGCGAATCCTGCCGCGAAGCGGGGAAGTTGGTCTTTGAGCGTATCGGGGTTTTCAAGTGGGTTGATCGCTGTGGCTGCTGCAGGAATGCAACAGGCGCAGCCTCAGGTTGTGCCGGTCGTGCCGCAGGCGATCGAGCAGCAGGCGGCGGAGAAGCCGATCGTCCCCGACGCGGAGTTCAACACCGCACTGCCGCCTTTGTCGAACGACATCAACGCGCCGCTCGAGCCGATGACGCCGGTCGCGCAGATGCCTGCCGAGACCGCGCCTCCCGAACTCGCGCAACCTTTGCCCACGTTGCAGGGGTTCGATTCGACCCCGTTGGTCGACGTTACCGTCAAGGACGAGAAAGCGCCGCAGATCCGTTATGATACGGTGTTGCGCGGACTCGATGAACTGGGCCTCAAGGGGCAGTTCAACGGTCTGTCCGCACTCAAGAATGGTGGCGGCAAGGCCGGCAATGCGACGGTCGTCTCGGCGCGCGGCCGCGAGGATGAAGCGCTTGCGGTGCGGCTGATGAAGTCGCTCGGCTATTATGACGGGACGGCGGTCTCAACGATCGAGCAGGTTCCGGGCGATGCGACCCGCGTCCGCGCGATCGTCTCGGCGACGCCGGGCAAGCAGTATAAATTCGGCAGCATCACGGTAAAGGCGCAGCCGACCACGCCGCCGGGGCTGGTCGAGAGCCAGTTGCCCCTCAAGGTCGGCGATGCGATCGAGGCAGAGCGCGTGCAGGGCGCCGAGGCGAACGTCGCGTTGATCCTGCCGCAGCGCGGCTACCCCTTCGCCAAGGTCGGCCAGCGCGACATCCTCCTCGACGATGCCGTCGGTACGGGCGACTATACGCTGCCGGTCGACACCGGCCCGCGGTCGTCGTTCGGGACCTTCACCACCGAGGGTCGGCTCGCCTTCGGTGCCGAACATGTCAGCGTGCTGACGCGCTTCAAGCCCGGCCAACTCTACGACAACCGCCTGACCGACGATCTGCGCGCCGCGCTCGTCGCGACCGGCCTGTTCTCGACCGTTTCGGTCGAGCCGGTGCGGACCGGCAACATCAACCCCGACGGGACCGAGCAGGTCAATCTGCTGGTCAAGCAGGAGCGCGGCAAGCCGCGCTCGCTCGCGGTGAGCGGCGGCTACAGCACCGGGCAGGGCATCCGGCTCGAAGGATCGTACACCGATCGCAACCGCTTCCCCGCCGAGGGCGCCTTGATCCTCACCGCGGTCGGCGGCACGCAGGAGCAGGGCGCGAGCGCGACCTTCCGCCGCTCGAATGCCGGCAAGCGCGACAAGACGGTGACCTTCACCGCCGCGGCCGATCGCACCAGCTACGACGCGTACAACGCGCTGACCGCGACGCTGTCGGGCAAGGTGTCGTACGATTCGACCCCGCTGTGGCAGAAGAAATTCACCTACGCCTATGGCTTCGAATTGGTCGGCACCAATGAGAGCGTCTATGATTTCGGCTTGGGCGACCGCAAGCGTGGCACCTACTTCATCGTCGCGCTGCCGGGGCAGGTGCTGTTCGATCGCTCGGACAGCCTGCTCAACCCGACCAAGGGCTATCGCCTCAAGCTGAGCGTCAGCCCGGAAACCTCGGTGCGCGGCGCGGTGCGGCCTTATGCCCGCACGCTGATCGAGGCGAGCGGCTATTATCCGATCGGCGACAAGATCGTGCTGGCGGGGCGCGTCCGTGCGGGCTCGATCGCCGGCACAGGGCGCGACGATCTGGCGCCCTCGCGGCGCTATTATGGCGGCGGCGGCGGATCGGTGCGCGGTTATGGCTATCAGCGGCTCGGGCCGCTCGATCCGCAGGGCAATCCGGTCGGCGGTCGCTCGCTCAACGAATTCGCGCTCGAGGCGCGCTATCGCTTCGGCAATTACGGCATCGTGCCGTTCTTCGACGGTGGCAACGCCTATGAAGGGCCGATCCCGAAGGGGACCGACCTGCGCTACGGCGCGGGCATCGGCGGGCGCTTCTACACCAATTTCGGGCCGCTGCGCGTCGACGTCGCGACCCCGCTCAACCCCCGTAAGGGCGACGGCAAGGTCGCGCTCTACATCTCGATCGGACAAGCTTTCTGATGGCCGAAGAAGAGGTCGTCGTCGTGCGCCGTCCGCTGTGGCAGCGTATCGCAAAGTGGTTCGGCATCACGCTGATCGCGCTGGTCGCGCTGGTCGGCCTGGTCGTGCTCGGGCTCAACACCGCGCCCGGGCGTCGGGTGATCGCCGACTATCTCGGCGGCTACAAGACCGCCTCCGGGCTCAACATCAAGGTCGGGCGGATCGAGGGTTCGCTATACGGTGCGATGGTGCTGACCGACGTCCGCGTCAGCGACCCCAAGGGCGTGTTCCTGACCTCGCCGCGGATCGCGGTCGACTGGCGGCCGTTCGCCTATGCCAGCAACCATATCGACGTCCGCTCGGCGCAGGCCGCGCTGGTGACGATGACGCGCTCGCCGGCCTTCACGCCGACGCCGACCGATCCCAACGCGCCGATCCTGCCCGATCTCGATGTCGATATCGGCAAGCTGACGATTGACCGCTTCATCATCGGCAAGGCGGTCTCGGGCCAGCCGCACATCATCCGCATCGATGGCGCGACGCACATCGCCGACAAGCGCGCGCAGGTCACCGCCGATGTCGCGGCGCTGACCGGACCCGGCATCGCCGGCGGCGACCGGATGACGGTCAAGCTCGACGCGGTGCCTGATCAGGACAAACTCGATCTCGACGCACGCGTGACCGCGCCGGCGAATGGCGTCGTCGCGAGCATGAGTGGGCTCAAGGCCCCGCTCGATGTCACCATCGGTGGCAAGGGCGGCTGGAAGGCCTGGACCGGCAAGGCCGTCGGCACGCTCGGCGGCGCCTCGCTCGCCGACCTGACGCTCGAAGCACATAGCGGCACCTTCAAAGTGCGCGGCACGACCAATCCCGGACTCTATCCCGGCGGCGCGCCCAAGGATAAGGCGACCCCGGTCAACCCGATCGCGCGGCTGACCGCGCCTGCGCTCCAGGTTGCGATCGATGCGACGCTCGACCAGCGCAAGGTCAACCTGACGACGACGCTGCGCTCGGACGCGCTCGCGCTCGACGCCAAGGGCCTGCTCGATTTCGCGCAGAGCAGCTTCGGCCAGTTCGCGGTCAACGCCAAATTGCTGACCCCCGGCGCGATCGCCCCCAACCTCAACGGGCGCGATGTCGCCGCACGCGTCGTGCTCGACGGCAAATTCGCGACCCCGGTCGTCAATTATGTCGTGACGGCGGGCGTGCTCGGCTTCGGCGAGACGCGCGTCGAGCAGCTCTATGCCTCGGGCCTCGCGCGGGTGAATGCCGACCATATCATCGTGCCGGTCGCGGCGCGGGCGGCTCGGGTCACCGGGCTCAATGCGGCGGCGGGTGGATTGCTCGACAATGTCGCGATCAACGGCGATTTCGCGATCGCCAAGGGCAAATTACTGTCCGACAATCTGCGGATCCGCTCGCGCAAGATCGATGCGACCGCGGTCGTCGTCGCTGACCTCGCGACCGGCCTGTATCGCGGCGCGATCAACGGCCGCGTCAACGATTACAAGGTCGACGGCTTCGGCATCCTGTCGCTGCGTACCGACGCCAAGCTGGTGACGGTCGGCGGCGGTGGCTTCGGCATCACCGCGCATGTCGCCGCCAAGACGTCGCAGATCTTCAACGAAGGCGCGCGCACCTTCCTCGGCGGCAATGCCGCGGTCACCGCCGATGTCGGCTACGATCCCAACGGCATCATCACCTTCCGCAACCTGCGGCTGAACGCGCCGCAGTTCCGCGTGACGCGCGGGCAGGGGCGCTATGACCCCAAGGGCCCGCTGCTGGTCGATGCCGACGCCTATTCGACGCAATATGGCCCGCTCACCGCGCGCGTCACCGGGACCGCGACCAAGCCGGTCGTCCTGCTGCGCGCCGCGCGGCCCGGCGTCGGGATCGGCCTCGTCAATCTCGAGGCGCAGGTGCGCGGCAACGGCACCTCGTATGCGGTGCTCGCCAAGGGCGGAACCAATTACGGGCCGTTCACCGCCGACGTGCTAGTGACGCCGTCGCCGCGGCTGACCGCTGACATCCACAATGCGCGCTTCGCCGGCGTCGATTTCAAGGGCCGCGTCCAGCAGCTCGCGGCAGGGCCGTTCGGCGGGCGGATCACCTTTGCCGGGTCGGGCATCAGTGGTACGGCCCTGCTCGGGGCGCAGGGCAAGGTCCAGCGCGTCGACGTCGCCGCGCGGGCGAGCAACGCAAAGATTCCGGGCGCGACCGACTTCACGATCGGGCGTGCGATCATCAACGCGCAGGCGGTGCTCTACCCGAATGCGCCGCAGATCATCGCCGACGCGCAGGTCGCCGACCTCCGCTATGGCGCGGCCGTGCTGTCGGCGGCGCGGGCCAAGATCAATTACGTCAACGGCAGCGGGACCGCGCAGGCGCTGGCGACGGGGTCGAACGGCGTTCCGTTCCGCATCGCCGCCAATGCGCGGCTGAGCCCCAAGCTGTGGCTGGTCGCAACACAGGGCCAGGCCAACGGGATCAATTTCAAGACCGGCAACGTCGCGCGGATCGAGATCGATCGCGGCGCCTATCGCCTGCAGCCGACGCGGATCGACTTCGGCGCGGGCGCGAACAGCGCGGGCGGCAGCGCACGCGTCGCCGGCGAATATGGCAAGGGCCTGTCGGCCAAGCTGCGGCTCGACTCGCTCGACGTGTCGGTCGCCAACGCGATCGTGCCCGATCTCGGGCTCGGCGGCACCGCGACGGGGTCGCTCGACTATACCCAGCCGCAGGGCGCCTCGGTGCCGCAGATCGCCGGTCAGTTCCGCGTCAAGAACTTCACGCGGTCGAGCCTGGCGAGTGTGTCGGACCCGGTCGACCTGATCGCGCAGGTCGGGCTGACCGATGCCGGCGGCGATGCCCGCGCGCTGATCCAGCGCGGCGGCACGACCGTCGGACGGATCGTCGCAACGCTGCGGCCGCTCGGTGGCGGCAGCAGCTGGACGCAGCGCCTGCTCGCGGCGCCGCTGTCGGGCGGGATCCGCTATAACGGCCCGTCGAGCGTGCTCTTCTCGTTCGCCGGGCAGGCCAAGCAGCAGCTGTCGGGGCCGATCGCGGTCGCGGCGGACTTTGGCGGGCGCGTCGATGCACCGCAGCTGTCGGGGCTGATCCGCGCCGATGCGCTGACCTATGACAACGAAACCTATGGCACGCGGCTGACGCAGATGAAGATTGCGGGGCGCTTCACCAACGATCGCCTCGAGATCACGCAGCTGTCGGCCAAGGCCGGCGACGGTACGGTGCAGGCGCAGGGCTCGGTCGGCTTCTCGTCGGCGGCGGGCTTCCCGATCGATATCAAGGCGACGCTGCGCAACGCGCGGCTCGCCAGCAGCGATGCGCTCGGCGCGACGGCTACTGGCACGATCGCGGTCACCAACAGCAAGGCCAATGGCGGGCTGATCACCGGCGATATCCGCATCCCCAATGCGCGCTACGAGATCATCCGCCAGGGCCAGGCCGAGGTTGCCGAGCTCACCGGGGTGCGCCGCAAGAGCGATCTGGTGAAGGCGGCGACTCAGCCCGTCGCGGCGGCACCGGTCGGCCTGTTCAAGCTCGACCTGCGCGTCCGTGCCGAGAACCAGCTGTTCGTCTCAGGGATGGGGCTCGAGTCCGAGTGGGAGGCCGACATGCGCGTGGCGGGCACCTCGGCCGCGCCGCGAATTCTCGGGCGGTTGCAGATCGTGCGCGGTACCTATTCGTTCGCGGGCAAGAAGTTCGAGGTCACCAAGGGCGACGTCCGTTTCGACGGTGGCGCCTTGGTCGACCCCGAGATCAACATCAGCGCGACGACGACGACCAACGACATCACCGTCGAGATCGACATCACCGGCACCGGCCAGCGGCCGCAGATCGCGTTCACCTCGACCCCGGCACTGCCGCAGGACGAAGTGCTCAGCCGCCTGCTGTTCGGCAGCTCTGTGACCAACCTGTCGGCAATCCAGGCGATCCAGCTGGCAGCGGCGCTCAACTCGCTGCGCGGGTCGGGCGGCGGGCTCAACCCGCTCGGCAAGCTGCGCAGCGTCGCCGGGATCGACCGGTTGCGCATCCTGGGGGCCGACTCGGCGACCGGGCAGAGCACGTCGCTGGCCGCTGGCAAGTACATCACCAACAACATCTATGTCGAAGTGATCACCGATGCGCGCGGCTTCACCGCGACGCAGCTCGAGATTTCGCTGACCAAGGCGCTCAGCGTGCTGTCGCAGGCCGGGTCGTTCGGCGGATCTAACGTTACGGTACGCTACAAGAAGGACTTCTGAGGCGGGGTTGGCTGTCGGCATCGTCCGTGAAGGGGCGATGCCGGCGCCGAATTTGCGCGCTGGCCACTTCCCGTCGCTCAGAAAATCGAATATCCGGTATCCCGGAGAACGATCATGGGCCGTGAGCATTTCGACGTCGTGGTGGTGGGAGCAGGGCTGTCGGGGATCGGCGCCGGATACCATCTGCAAACGCTGTGTCCCGATCGCAGCTACACGATTCTCGAAGGGCGCAAAGCGCTTGGCGGGACGTGGGATCTGTTCCGCTACCCCGGCATCCGTTCCGACTCCGACATGTACACGCTCGGCTACGCGTTCAAGCCGTGGACCGAGGCCAAGGCGATCGCCGACGGCCCGTCGATCCTGCAGTATGTCGGCGAGACCGCGAGGGAGCACGGCATCGACCGGCACATCCGCTTCGGCCACCACGTCAAGCGCGCCGCCTGGTCGACCGCCGACGCGTGCTGGACGGTCGAGGCCGACGGCCCCGACGGGCCGGTCACGCTGACCTGCAACTTCCTTTTCATGTGCAGCGGCTATTACAATTACGCCCGCGGCCACACGCCCGAATGGGCCGGCGCCGAGCAGTTCGCCGGCCGCATCGTCCATCCGCAATTCTGGCCCGCCGATCTCGATTATGCCGGCAAGCGCGTCGTCGTGATCGGCAGCGGCGCGACCGCGGTGACGCTGGTCCCGGCGATGGCGAAGACTGCGGCGCATGTGACGATGCTCCAGCGCTCGCCGACCTACGTCGTCTCGCGTCCGGCCGAGGACAAGACGGCGAACTGGCTGCGCACCAAGCTGCCGGCGATGCTCGCCTATCGGCTGGTGCGGTGGCGCAATGTCCTGCTCGGCATGCTGTTCTTCAATCTTGCGCGCAAGCGACCGGCGCAGACCAAGGAGCGGCTGGTCGGGATGGTGCAGGAGCAACTCGGCGCCGACTATGACGTCGCGACGCACTTCACCCCCAAATACAATCCGTGGGACCAGCGGCTGTGCCTCGTCCCCGACGCCGATTTGTTCGAGGCGGTACGCGGCGGGACGGCCTCGGTCGTCACCGATACGATCAAGCACTTCACGCCGACCGGCATCGCGCTCGACTCGGGCGCGGAGATCGCGGCCGACGTCGTCGTCACCGCGACCGGGCTCGAGCTGCAACTGCTCAGCGACGTCGCCTTCAGCGTCGACGGCCGGCCGGTCGATCTTGCCGAAACCTACAATTACAAGGGCATGATGTATTCGGGGGTGCCGAACATGGCGTCGTCGTTCGGCTACACCAATGCGTCGTGGACGCTCAAGGCCGACCTGACGTGCGGCTACGTCTGCCGCCTGCTCAACACGATGCGCAAGCGCGGGCTGCGCCAGGCGACGCCGACGATGGGTGACACCGTCCAAGTGCCCAAGCCGTTCCTCGATTTCACCTCGGGCTATGTCACGCGCGCGATGGAGAAATTTCCGAAGCAGGGCAGCAAGGCGCCGTGGCGCGTCCATCAGAATTATGCCCGCGACCTGCTCGCGCTGCGCTACGGGTCGGTCGACGACGGGATGGTCTTTTCCAGCCCGGTGGGCGCGACCGTCGGACGGGTGAGAGTCGCGGCCTAACGTTTCTGCTGACTCTCCGCGCGCAAACCTCCGTGTAGCGCGACCAACGATTCTTCCAGATCTCGGCGGAACCCGGCGAAGGCCGCCTCGTTCACGCGTCACTGTAACGAACTGTTGCTATGTTCGTTCGAACGAACTAGTGGCGGATTCGTGATCCACCAGCGCCTCCTCGATATCGCGATTTCGGAATTCGCGGCCAAAGGCCTCGATGGCGCGAGCACGCGCACGATTGCCGCCAAGGCGGGCACTGCGATGTCGTCGATCACCTATCATTTTGGTGGCAAGGAGGGGCTTTACCTCGCTGCTGCCGACCATATCGCGACGCAGATCGGTGACCATGTCGCGCCGGAGATTCGCGACGCCGGCATTCCGGCGGGCACCACCGCCGAACAGGCACGGGTGCTGATCCACGAGATGCTCGCACGCTTCATCGAGACGATGGCGGGAGAGAAGAGCGCCGCTTTCTCCTTGTTCATCATGCGCGAACAGATGGAGCCGACCGAGGCGTTCGAGCGCATCTACGGCGGGCTGATGGGCCGGATGCTGAGCGTCCTCGTCGAGCTCGTGTGCCTCGCCACAGGAGGCAGCGCCGAGACGGCGCGCGTCGTGGTCATCACGCTGATGGGGCAGGTCACCGTGCTGCGCGCCTCGCGCGCGACGGTGCTCAAGCTGATGCAGTGCACCGAATTCGACGCGCAGGCCGCCGCAACGCTGTCCGCGCGGATCGTCGCCAATACCAACGCCATTCTCGACCAGCTGATCGCCGAACGACAGGAGCTTCCATGAGCGAAGACCACAGCAACGCCGCCACGACCGATGATTCCGACGACCACAAGACCCAGACCAAAGCGGACGGTGCGCAGGATCAGAAGGGCGGCAAGGCGCAGGATAGCGACGACCAGGACGACGCAACGGACGGCGACGATTCGGACGATGCGCCGAAGAAGCCGTCGATCTTCAGCAAGCCGCTGTTCTGGATCATCCTGGTCGTCGTGGTCGCGGCGGTCGCAATCGGTGGCACGCTCTATTATCTCGATGCGCGGCAATATGAGACGACCGACGATGCCTTCGTCGACGCGCATATCGTGCGGATTTCGCCCAAGGTCGCGGGCACGTTGAAGTCGGTAGCGGACATCGACAACCGCCATGTCGAGGCCGGTCGTTTGCTCGCAACCATTGAGCCGTCGGGCCCTGAGGCGCAGGTCGCCGAAGCAACCGCGAACGTCAAGCAGGCCGAGGCGCAGGTCGAGCAGGCGCTCGCGCAGGTTGCCGCGGCGCAGGCGACGCGCGACCAGGCGGCCGCACAGGCGCGCGCTCCGCTCGCCACGGCGGCCAAGGCGCAGCAGGATCTCGCGCGCTATCAGGCGTTGCTGCGGATCGATCCCGCCGCCGTCGCCGGGCAGCAGCTCGATGCCGCACGCGCGACCGCGCGTTCGACCGCGGCCGATGCCGCCGCCGCCCGCCAGCAGATCGACAGCGCCAACGCCAACATCGTCGTCGCCCGCCGTCAGGTCACCGCCGCGCAGGCCGTGATCGAGGCGCGGCGCGCGTCGGTGCGGCAGGCCAACGTCACGCTCGGCGACAACCGCCTGGTCGCCCCGGTCTCAGGCCAGGTGGTCAACCGCTCGGTCAATGTCGGCTCCTACGTCGGGCCGGGCACGCAGCTGATGGCGATCGTCCCCGATCACATCTGGGTCACCGCCAATTTCAAGGAAACCCAGCTGCAGCTGATGACGATCGGCCGCCCGGTCGAGATCAAAGTCGACGCCTATCCCGACGTGAAGTTCAAGGGCCATGTCGATTCGATCCAGCGCGGGGCGGGGCAGGCGTTCGCTTTGCTGCCGCCACAGAATGCGACCGGCAATTACGTCAAGGTCGTCCAGCGCGTGCCGGTGCGGATCGAGTTCGATCTCAAGAACGGCCCCGATCCGCGCAAATATCCGCTGGGGCCCGGCATGTCGGTCGTGCCGACGGTCAAGGTCCGCTGAGATGGCCGCCGCCCCGGCCAAGACCGGGAAACGCGCGGACGGGTGGGATCCGACGCGATCAGCCGCGGGCAGCTACAGCCCTTGGCTGATCGTCGCGATCATCTCGATCCCGACCTTCATGGAGGTGCTCGACACCTCGATCGCCAACGTCGCGCTCGATCATATCGCCGGCGGCCTGTCGGTTTCCGGCGATCAGGCGACGTGGGTGCTGACCAGCTATCTCGTCGCCAATGCGATCATCATTCCGATCAGCGGCTGGCTGTCCGACGTCATCGGGCGGAAACGCTATTTCATGATCTCGATCGCGCTGTTCACGCTGTCATCGCTGATGTGCGGCCTGGCGCCCAACCTGTCGACTCTGGTCATCGCGCGCGTGCTGCAGGGCATAGGCGGCGGCGGGCTGGCGCCGGTCGAGCAGTCGATGCTTGCCGATACCTTCCCCCCGCGCCTGCGCGGCATGGCGTTCGCGGCGTTTGCCATCGTGGTGGTGGTTGGCCCCGTGCTCGGGCCGACGCTCGGTGGCTACATCACCGAAAATTCGAGCTGGCACTGGGTGTTCCTGATCAACGTGCCGATCGGCATCGCGTCGTTGTTCCTCGTCAATATCTTCGTCGACGAGCCCAAGGCGATCAAGGATGATCGCGCCAAGCTGCTCAAGCGCGGCATTCGCGTCGACTATATCGGGATCATCCTGATCGCGCTGGGGCTCGGCTTCTTCGAACTCACGCTCGACCGGGGCGAGCGCGAGGACTGGTTTTCGAGCGGGCTGATCATCACCACGGCGGCGATTTCCGCGCTGTCGCTGATCGCGCTCGGATTTTGGGAGACCAATCACAAGGAGCCGGTGATCGATCTCAAACTCCTCAAGAACCGCAATTTCTCGCTCACGCTGCTGGTGATGGGTGTGACCGGCATGATCCTGTTCGGCACGACGCAGCTGATCCCGCAGATGCTGCAGCAGGTGCTCGGCTATACCTCGTTTCAGGCGGGGCTCGCGCTGACCTTCGGCGGCGTCGCCACGCTCGTCGCGGTGCCGTTCGCGGGACGGCTGTCGGGGGTGGTCGACGTCCGGCTGCTGCTGTTCCCGGCGCTGCTGGTCCAGGCGTTCGCGCTGTGGAACATGACGCACCTCAACGCCGAGATCACTTTCCTCGATGCCGGCATCGCGCGGCTGTATCAGGCGATGGCGCTGCCGTTCCTGTTCGTTCCGATCAGTGCGGTCGCCTATGTCGGGCTGCCGCAGAACAAGACCGCGCAGGCGTCGAGCATGCTCAACGTCGCGCGCAACCTTGGTGGGTCGATCGGCATCTCGGCGTCGCAGACGATGCTCGCATCGGGGTTGCAGCGCCATCAGTCCGAACTCGTCAATGGCCTCAGCCCGCTCAACCCCAATTACAACGAGTGGCTGGCCAAGGCTGGCGGTGCGTTCGGCGGGGTGGGCGACGCCGTCACGACGCCGCTCGCGGTGTTGTATCAGACTGTCCAACGGCAGGCGGCGATGCTCGCTTTCCTCGACGTGTTTCATTCGCTGATGATCGTGGTGCTGTGCGTTGCCCCGGTCGTTTTCTTTATGCGCTCCGGCAAGACCGGTGGCGCCGGTGGAGGCATGGCCCATTGACCCGCTCTCTCGTCACGACGGCGCTGCTCGGCGCAACCCTGCTCGCGGGGTGCACCGTCGGCCCCAACTATCACGCGCCCGAAATGGCGGTGCCGCCGGCCTTCGCCGAGCCGCAGGTCGCAGCACCCGGTGCTGCGATCGATCCGGCGCGGTGGTGGACCGCATTCGGTGATGCCATGCTCACTTCGCTGGTCGAGCGCGCGCTGAAGGATAGTCCTACCATCGCGATCGCCGGGTCGCGGGTTCGCCAAGCACGGCTCCAGGAGATCGCTGCGCATGCGATCGGCAAGCCGACAGTCGACGCGACGGGCAACGTATCGCATGTCGAATTCAGCAAGAATGCCGGCTTCTCCT
Organism: Parasphingomonas frigoris; assembly: GCF_036663815.1. Classification (NCBI taxonomy): domain Bacteria; kingdom Pseudomonadati; phylum Pseudomonadota; class Alphaproteobacteria; order Sphingomonadales; family Sphingomonadaceae; genus Parasphingomonas; species Parasphingomonas frigoris. The sequence goes on from NZ_JAXOJQ010000001.1 coordinate 392,352, forward strand.
CGCTTGCAAGCCTGTTTTCGGGTGGCTCTTCGGGTGGATCGGGGAGCTCGGGCGGTGTCGCGCTTCCCGGCAGCGGTATCACCACTTACGCCGCCGGCTTCGATGCGAGCTGGGAGATCGACCTGTTCGGGGGCGGCCGGCGAAGCGTCGAGGGGGCCGTTGCACGGAGCGATGCAGCGGTGTGGTCGCAACGCGACGCCGCGGTCACGCTCAGCGCCGAGGTCGCGCAAGCCTATTTCGCGCTGCGGCTGGACCAGGCACAGGTCGCAGTGGTCGAGGACGAAATCGCGCGCGAGCGGCGGTCGCTGCAGATCGCGGGCAACGTCGCCGAGGTCGGCCTGTCCCCGCAGATCGACGTGACGCGGCAACGGCAGCAGATCACCTCGCTCGAGGCACGGCTGGAGCCGTTGCGCGCCGACGCCCGCGTGCGGATGCATGCGCTCGGCATCCTGCTCGGAACCCAGCCCGAGAGCCTGACCGCCGAACTCTCCGCGCCGTTGCCGCCGTTGCAGGCGGTGCCGGTGGTGCCCGCCGGACTGCCGTCGGACTTGCTGCGGCGGCGTCCCGATATCCGGATGGCGGAGCGCACGCTCGCGGCCTCGACCGCCGATATCGGCGTCGCGGTCGCCGATCTGTATCCCAAGTTCAAGCTGACCGGCATGGCGGAGTTTCTGTCGACTTCGCTCGCTTCGCTCATTTCGCGCGACAGTATCCAGGCGACGGGAGTCGCCGGCGTGACCTTCCCGCTGCTCGACTGGGGCCGCCGCCGCGCGACCGTGGGGCTGCGCAAGGAGGACCGCGAGCAGGCCTATCTGCAATATCAGGCGACCGTGCTCGGCGCGTTGCGCGATGTCGAGGATCCACTCGCGCGGCTCGATGCCGAGCGGCGGCGCAACGCGGTGCTGCGCCGCGCGGTGTCGGATGCCGAGGCGACCGCACACGCCGTCGACGGGCAATATCGGACCGGCTTCGTCGCGCAGAATGCCCTGATCGACGCGCAGGTGACCGTGCTCAGCGCCCGCGAGCAATTGGTCGCCAGCGACTCGCAATTGCGGCAGGACACCGCGGCGCTGTTCAAGGCGATCGGCGGCGGTTGGGACGAAGCGAAGACGGGATGATTGGCAAGCGGGGCGTGTGCTGACTAGGGTGACGGCATGGATTTGACGCACGATCTGCAAACCGCCGCGCTGACGCATCTCGAAACGCTGATCGGGTTCGACACGACGTCGCGCGATTCGAACCTCGCGCTGATCGCCTATGTCGAGGGTTTCCTCGGCGCGCATGGCGTGACGGGGCGGCGGGTCAGCAATGCCGACGGGTCGAAGGCGAACCTCTACGCGACGATCGGCCCGGCGGTGGCGGGCGGGGTGGTGCTGTCGGGCCATACCGACGTCGTGCCGGTCGACGGGCAGGCATGGAGCAGCGACCCCTTCGTCCTGACGCGCCGCGGCGACCGGCTGTTCGGGCGCGGGACGTGCGACATGAAGGGCTTCCTTGCGCTCGCCCTGGCGACGGTGCCGGCGTTTGCGCGCGGGGCGTCGCGTCCGCTGCATCTCGCTTTTTCCTATGACGAGGAGGTCGGGTGCCTTGGCGCGCCCTCGATGATTCGCGAGCTCGTGTCCGAACTGCCGGCGCCGATCGCGGTGATCGTCGGCGAGCCGACCAACATGGAAGTGGTCAGCGGGCACAAGGGCATTTCGACCTGGCGCGTCACCGTGAAGGGGCATGAGGCGCATTCGAGCCTGACGCATCTCGGGGTGTCGGCCAACATGGTCGCGGTCGGGCTGATGGCCCAGCTACGCCGCCTCGCAGAGTCGCTCGAGCAGCATCCCGCTGCCGGATCGCTCTACCATCCGCCGCATGCGACGTTGACGATCGGGCTGATCCACGGCGGCACCGCCGTCAACATCCTGGCGGGCGATTGCGAATTCACCTTCGACCTGCGGACGCCGCCGGGGCAGGACCCCGACGCGATCATGGCGCCGTTTCTCGCCGCCTGTGCCGTAGAGGATGCCCGGCTGCGGCGGGCTTTTGCCGATGCCGGCGTCCAGATCACGCGGCGCTCGGCGACCCCCTCCTTCGCACCCGAGCCCGACGGCGCGGCTGAAACGCTCGCCCGACGGCTGGCCGGCGACAACGGCCCCGCACGGGTCGTGCCCTATGCGGCAGAGGCCGGGCAGTTTCAGGGGGCGGGATTTTCGACGATCATCTGCGGGCCAGGCTCGATCGAGCAGGCGCATCAGGCGGATGAATATTTACAAATTACGCAATTGGAGCGCGGTGCGCTGTTCATGCACAGGTTGGTTGAGGCTTTGGCGTGAGCCGAAGCGCGCGCTCACTGAATTCTCTGCTGGATTTGACCGCGGTCGGCGAGCCCGGACCTTCGATGCTTGAAGCGCTTTTAAGGCCCGTCATTTGCGACCTGATCAGTTTGACAGCATCTGTCGCCCTGCGTTGGAATATCGGTCCGGTGTGCCGGTAAACTATTAATAGTCAATAATTTTCATGCGCACCGGGCCGACGTCAGGTGTCAGAACGGGCGGGTGGATTCGCCGTAGATCAAAGACAGGACAAAACGCAGCATTACTTTTCTCCCTTGCTGCACTCAGTTGAGTGCAAACATCCCTTAAGGCTTTGTTAACCATCTAGCAATCGGTTTTCCGAGGGATGCGGGATGTGTGGGTGCCTCCTTAACGGTTCTTTCAGGCGAAGCCGGTAGTGAGGAGGCATGGCGCCCGCTCTGCAACCCCAGGCACACCTTCGGCCAACCGCCGACGATCAGCCGCAAACGCCCGCGGCCTATAATTTGGCAGAAGCCGGTGTTCGGCGCAGGCCGATAGCGGCAGAAGGCGGCAACGGCTGCATTGTGGAACATTGCGACGCATGGCTGTTCATAGGCTTGGTGCAGATCGCAAATTTCGTTGCGCTCCGTCGCCATCTTGGACCGATGCGCTCCGATCGCCTCGCGGGGGACCTCGAGCATCGGTTGATCACCGCGCTGCCATCGGCGGCAACGCGTGCCATCGGCCGAGCCACGATCGAGCTTTCGTTTACCGGGACCGGGTTTGGCGACCTCGAGGCGGCAATCGCTGCGGTGCATGCCGTGACCAGCAAGCCGTTCGACATCGACGGTGAACTGCACGGTTTCGAGGTGTTGGTTGGTGCGGCCGGTGCGCCGCGCGGAACAACCGACGACGTGCGTCTGGTCGAGGAAGCCGAGGGCGCGCTCGATGACGCGCACGCCGAACAGCGTAGCATAGGACGCGACCTTTCGGTCGGGACTGCGGCGTTCGATCGGCTGACGTTGACGCGTGAGTTGCCGCTGGCGATCGCCAATGGCGAGATGTTCTTGCAGTATCAGCCCAAGGTGCACGTTCGTAAGCAGGAAATCGGCAGCGCCGAGGCGCTGGTGCGGTGGCAGCATCCGACGCGGGGACTGATCCTGCCGGGGGATTTCATTACCGTTGCCGAGGAAGCGCGTCAGATTTCCGCGTTGACGCTGTGGACGCTCGACGAGGTTATTCGCGACCAGGAGGTGCTTGCACAGGACGGCCACGACCTCACGATCTTCATTAATATTTCGGGGCAGTTGCTCGGCGACAAAGACTTCGTCGACACCGCATGCGCCAAGGTTCGCGAAGGGGGCGTGAAGATCGGCTTCGAGATCACGGAGACCGCGGTCATTCGCGATCCAGAGTCGGCGATCGCCAATCTCCAGATCCTCGCCGATCAAGGCATCGTGATCGCGATCGACGATTATGGCGCGGGCCTGTCGTCGCTGGCCTATCTCAAGCAGTTGCCGGCGCGCGAGTTGAAAATCGACAAGATGTTCGTGCTGCAATTGACCAGCAGCAATCGCGACCCGCTGATCGTACGTTCGACGATCGATCTGGCACACGCGCTCGACATGGAAGTGACGGCTGAAGGGGTCGAGACGCAGGCGGCAATGGCGTTGCTCTCGGTCATGGGGTGCGACATGATCCAGGGATATCTGATCAGCCGACCGATCTCGATCGATGCGTTCCGTGCCTTCCTGAAAGACTATCTGGCGCGTCCGGCCGATGACCCGCGCCAAGTGATGTTCAGGCGGCCAGCGACCTTCTGGAAAAGCTCCTGACCAAGCGAGGCTACCGGATTAGCTTCGCTTTAAGAGATTGTGCTGCAGGGATGCCATGATGCGGCCGTGTTTCCTCCGCGCGTTTGCGATCTTCGTGCTTGCTGTTGTGGCAGCAGGCTTGCCTGTGCTTGTCTCCGCCGCCCCAACCGGGGTGGCCGCCCCCATTTCCTATGATATGTTGGTCGCGGATGCCAGATCGAAGATGCTTGTCGATCCGGCGCGAGCGATCGTCCAGGCGAAAGCGGCCGAACGTCTCACTGCACGCATGACCGGCCGCGCCAAGATCATCGCCATTGCCACTGCGCAATGGTTGCAGGGCGAAGCCTATGTTCAGCTAAACGACCCCGCGAGCGCAGCGCCGCTGATCGACCATGCAATTGGCCTGATTTCTACGGGCGGGCCGCCAACCAAGCTTTACGGCGACCTCTTGCTGTCGCGAGGGGGGTTGAAGACCGCGAAAGCCGACGTGGCGGGCGCGCTGGCGGCGTACCAACAAGCGCACGATGTATTCCGCGATGTCGGCGAGGTTCGCAGCCGAGCCATCGCCATGATCATGATTGGCGTCCTATACCAGGAGGCGGGTGATCATGACAACGCGTTGAAATATTTCGCAAAGTCTCTGGACATCTATCAGGGTGACCCGCAGATTGCGTTTTCGGTCTACAGCAATCGCGGCGTGTCGTTGCAGGAACTGCATCGTATTCCGGAGGCCCAGATCGAGTTTCGCAAAGCGTTGGCGATCGCGGGAACGTTGAAAAGCCCCTTGCTCGCCTCTCGTACGCTTCGCAATATCGCGCGCGGACAGTTGATCGAGGGACAGCTCGACGATGCCGACCGGTCGGTGGCGCGTGGCCTTGCAGTATTGGGTGGCGAGCAGGGTGTATCGTCGCGTAACCATTTTGTCGTGTTGGCGGCTTGGTCCGCACGGTTGCGTGGCAATCTCTCGCAAGCCGAAAACCTGATCGAACACGCGCTCGTCAAGGTTGATCGTGACTCGCCCACCCTTGAGATGCGTGAGGCCCATCAGACCGCATACGATATTTTCAAACAGGCCGGAAACGACGCGCAGGCTCTCGTGCATCTCGAGGCGTTGAAGCAGCTCGACGACAAGACCTCGAAGCTCGCCGCGTCCGCCAACACCGCGCTCGCCGCGGCCCGCTTCGACTTTGCGAGCCAGGAACTCAACATCGAAAAGCTCAAGCGCGCCGAGTTGCAGCGCAATATCGCGGATGCCAAGCTGCGCGCGCAAACGCAGCTGACGATCTTCGGCGGGCTGGCGGTGGCGACGCTGATCATCGTGGCGATGCTCGCGGTCGGCTTGATCACGATCTTCCGTAGCCGCAACGAGGTGCGCGCCGCCAACGTCGACCTGGGGACGACCAACGCTGCGCTCGCCAAGGCGCTTGCCGCCAAGACCGAATTCCTCGCGACGACCAGTCACGAGATCCGTACCCCGCTCAACGGTATTCTCGGCATGACGCAGGTAATGCTCGCCGACGCCACGCTCGAGGCAAAGCTGCGCGATCGGATCGGCGTCGTGCACGGCGCCGGCATCACCATGCGTGCGCTGGTCGACGACATTCTCGACGTCGCCAAGATGGAAACCGGCAATCTGACGATCGAGCAGGCACCGTTCGATCTGACTGCGATGCTTCGCGACGTCTCGCGGTTGTGGGAAGAGCAGGCGCGCGCCAAGGGGCTGACCTTCGTGCTCGACCTCGACGCATGCCCCGGCTTCATCGTCGGGGATGCCGCGCGGCTTCGGCAAATCGCCTTCAACCTGCTGTCGAACGCGCTCAAGTTTACGGCATCGGGGAGCCTGACGCTGCGGGCCACGGCGAACGAAACGACGCTGTCGATCGCGGTGTGCGATAGCGGCATCGGCATCCCGCCCGACAAGCTCGGGCTGATCTTCGAATCGTTCCGCCAGGTCGATGCCGGGACCACGCGCCAGTTCGGCGGCACAGGGCTGGGGCTGGCGATCTGCCAGAATCTGGCGCGCGCGATGGACGGCGACGTCGTCGTCGCAAGCGCGATCGGGCAGGGTTCGACCTTTACGCTCGAAGTGCCGCTGGTGCTGGCCACGCGGCCGGAGGCGCTGGTGCCGGAGACCGCGATCATGCCGCGCGCGCTGCTGATCCTCGATCGCAACCCGATCTCGCGCAGCATGTTGCGCGCGGTGCTCGAGCCGCGCGCCGGTGCGGTCGTGTTTGCCGGCACGCCCGACGAAGTGCTCGCGCTGATTGCCGAAGGCGGCGTGGCGCGCATGCTGATCGATCAGGCGACGATCAGTGCCACGGCGGACGTCGACGCTGCGCTGGCCGTGCTCGGCGCGAGTGCTGTAGGCTCGGCCTTGCTCTGGGCGTCGCCGACCGAAGACGATCTTGCGCGTTTCGCCGCCGCAGGAATCGATCAGGTCATCGCCAAACCGATTGCAGGTGTTGCGCTCGCGGCGCTGCTGTTCGACAGGGATGGCGCCGATTGTGTTGGCGCTTTCCAACTTGTTCCCCAGGCGGCATGATCTAAATATGGCCGGAATGTCCAACTTGTCCTATGTATCTCGCGGTCCGATGGCCGCGCAATGAACATCCTGTTTATCGAAGACGATCCGATGAATCGTCGTGTTGTAAAAGACATGCTCGACGTTGCCGGCGCGGCGATGACCGGCGCCGAGAGCGGCGAGGAGGGCCTGGCGCTGATCGAATCGGACGACTTCGTGATCGTGCTGCTCGATTTGCGCATGCCTGGGATGGATGGATTCGAGACCTTGCGCCGGATCCGCGCGCGCGGCGACGCAAAAGCCGGCCTTCCGGTGATCGTGCTGACAGCCGATACCGCGATCGATCTGCGCGAGCGTTGCCTCGCCGAAGGCGCCGACGAAGTACTGTTCAAGCCGGTCGCGATGGATTCGTTGTTCGACGCGATCGGGCGGATGCTGGCCAAGGGCGCCGGCGACGGAATGATCGCTTAGCTTTCCGTCGGATCGGTGCGGTCGAGCAAGGCGGCGAGCGAGGTTTTGCCGCTGCCCCGTCGCGCCGGTTTGGGTTGCGACGGGGCAGGGGCCCAGCCGGTCAGGAAGATGATGTCGAAACGCTCGGCAGTCTTGCCATCAGGATCGGCACGTTGCGCGAACAGGTCGGCGGCGCGGGCGAGCGTGTCGCGGCGCAGCGGGGTGCGCTCGCGCAGGATGTTGCTCGCCCCCATCCCGCGCAGATCGCGCAGCAGCCCGCCGATCCCGCGATAGCGCACCGTCAGCGGCTCGACATCGGCGACGGGCAGCGCGAAGCCGGCGCGCATCAGCAGATCGCCGGCCGAGCGCACATCGACCTGCGGGTGGATCCGCGCCGCCGGCCGGTCGCCCTCTGCCTCGCGCAGCACGGCGCGCAGCGTCGACAGCGTCCCCATCCCGCAGAAGGCCGCTAGGAACAGTCCGTCGGGCCGCAGCGCGCGCCGCGCCAGCGTCAGCGCGCCGGGCAGGTCGTTGACGCTGTCGAGCACCCCCGCCGATATCACCAGATCGAAGCTTTCGGGCGCGAAGGGCAGGCGGTCCTCGTCGGCCTGCACCCCGCCTGCCTGCGCCGCGAACAGCGCGCCCGGGTCGCAGCGCGTGACACGCGCGCCGACGGGGACCGGCAAGGCCGCGTCGAAGCAGCCGAGGTCGAGCATGTCGCCGAAACGATGCGTGACGCTCGCCAGGCGCTCGGCGATCCCCTCGAGCATCGCGGCGCGCAGGAAATCATAGGCGGCGAAGTCGGGGGCGGCGCGGTCGCGGCGCTGGCGGCGCGCTTCGCGGTCGAAGATGTCGGGGACGCTCATGGCATGGGCTTGTGCCGCCGGGGCGCGCGCGCGACAAGGGTTGACGTGTCCGCCTGGCTCGCCCCGCTGCGCTATATCGCCGATGTCGCGCTGCCGCCGCGCTGTCCGGGGTGTGGCGCGGTGATCGGGGCGGACCACCGTTTTTGTGCCGGCTGCTGGGGGGCGCTGCGCTTTCTCGCGCCGCCGTGGTGCGCCGGGTGCAATGTGCCGTTCGCCTTCGATCGCGGGGCCGACGCGCGCTGCGCCGCCTGCCTCGCCGATCCGCCGCGCCATGCCGGGGTGCGCGCGGCGGTCGCCTATGGCGATGTCGCGCGCACCGTTGCGCTGCGGCTCAAATATGGTGGGCGGACCGCCTTTGCCGAGACGGTCGGACGGCAGATGGTGCGCTTGCTGCCCGAGGGCGCCGATCTGCTCGTTCCGGTGCCGCTGCATCGCTGGCGGCTATGGTCGCGCGGCTTCAACCAGGCGGCGCTGATCGCGGCATCGCTGACCCGCGCGAGCGGGGTGCCGGGCGATCCGTTGCTGTTGCGCCGGATCAAGCCGACGCCGCCGCTGCGATCGATGGGGGCGCTGGCGCGTGCGCGCACCGTCGCCGGGGCGTTCCGCGTGGTCGACCCGCAGCGGCGCCTGCATGGCAAATCGGTGGTGCTGGTCGACGACATCCATACCAGCGGCGCGACCACCGACGGGTGCACGCGCGTGCTGCTCCGCGCAGGGGCGGCGAAGGTCACCATCCTGTGCTGGGCGCGCGTGCTGGGCGACAGCGATTGAGCCCGCCAAGATTGACAAGCCGCATCCCCGCCCACATCTCTGCAGAATGCCAAAGATCGAAATCTACACCAAAGCCTTCTGTCCCTATTGTGCGCGTGCGATGAAGTTGCTCGCGGCGAAGGGCGCCACCCCCGAGGAATTCGACATCACGATGGGCGGGCCCAAGCGCGCCGAGATGATCGAGCGCGCGAACGGTGGCACCACCGTCCCGCAGATCTTCATCGACGGCAAGCATGTCGGCGGTTCGGATGATCTCGCCGCGCTCGAGCGGGCCGGCAAGCTGGACGCATTGCTCGCGGCATGAAGATCGCGCTGGCGCAATTGACGAGCGGGATCGATCCCGTCGCCAACGCCGGCACGATCGTGGCGGCGATTGCCGAGGCCGCCGCGGGCGGCGCGGCGATGCTGTTCACGCCCGAAATGTCGGGGCTGGTCGACCGGGATCGCGCGCGGGCCGCCGGGGTGCTGCGGAGCGAGGACGACGATGTCGTGCTCGGCGCGGCGCGGGCGGCTGCGGCCGAGCATCGCATCTGGGTATATCTCGGCTCGCTGGCGGTGCTCGGGCCCGACGGGCGGCTCGCCAATCGCGCCTTCGTCATCGATGATAGCGGCGTGATCCGGGCACGCTACGATAAGCTCCATCTGTTCGATGTCGATCTGCCAAGCGGCGAGAGCTGGCGAGAATCCGCCAGCTATGCACCGGGCGAGGGCGCGGTTGTGGTCGAGACTCCGGCCGGCGCCGTCGGCTTGTCGATCTGTTACGACCTGCGTTTCGCTAATCTCTACCGCGCGCTGAGCGATGCCGGTGCGAGCGTGCTCGCAGTGCCAGCCGCCTTTACTCAGCCGACCGGCGCGGCACACTGGCACGTGTTGCTGCGCGCCCGCGCGATCGAGGCGGGCGCCTATGTCGTCGCCGCCGCGCAGTCCGGGACGCATGAGGACGGTCGCGCGACTTATGGGCACTCGCTGGTGGTCGACCCGTGGGGCGAGGTCGTGCTCGACATGGGCGAGGCGGCGGGTGTTGGTTTCGCCGAAATCGACCCGGCGCGCGTCGCCGACGTCCGCGCGCGGATCCCGGTGCTCGCGCATCGGCGGGCGATCCCGGAGGTGATCACGGCGTGATCGTGTTCGATCTGCGCTGTGCACAGGCGCATGTCTTCGAGGCATGGTTCGGCTCGAGTGGTGCCTATGAGGAGCAGCGCGAGGGCGGTCTGCTGGCTTGCCCGGTCTGTGGAGACAGCGATATCGGCAAGGCCGTGATGGCGCCCAATGTCGGCACCAAGGGCAACAGCCGCAACCAGCCCGTTGCGCACGCCGCGTCCGACGCGCCGCCGAGCCCGCAGGCGATCAAGGCGGCGCTCCGGGCGCTCGCGACGGCGCAGGCGAAAGCGCTCGAAACGTCGCAATGGGTCGGCCGTGGCTTCGCCGATCAGGCGCGCGCGATGCATCTCGGCGAAACCGCCACGACGCCGATCCACGGCGAGACGACGCTTTCGGAGGCAAAGGCGCTCGTCGAGGAAGGCGTACCGATCCTGCCGCTGCCGCTGCCGGTGGTGCCGGCCGACACGATCAATTGAACAGGCCGAAGAGGTACTATCGTGCGTGATCCCTACGGCAAAGGGCGCGCGGCTCCGGTTGCCGATTGACCTCGGCGCCACACAAACCTAGGGAGACCACCGGAGCCCCCGTAGCTCAGGTGGATAGAGCGACGGTTTCCTAAACCGCAGGCCGGTGGTTCGAATCCACTCGGGGGCACCATCGTCATCCGGACGGATGTTGGAAGGTGCCGCCTCTGCCGACCGCTTGCCACACTCCTGTTCGAGCCTCACTCCAATGAGACGGGCGGATCGCCGCCTGCGGAATCGTAATATCCTATGACACCTAGCGAAACATACCGCGCCAACGCCGCTGCTCAGCGCGAAGCAGCGCAAAAGACCACGCTCGCCAATCGTCGCGAGATGCACGAGCGCTCTGCTTATGCGTGGGAAGCCATGGCGGAAGCGAATGAGGCGACCGCAGCGCGTGCGGTGGTCAACGCGGCGGCAAAGCTCGCCGGCTGAAGTGCTGCCGCATAGCGGCAGTCATCGGAGACGCGTCGGCTGCGGCCGGTAGCGCGATGCCGCGCGCCGAAGGCAGCGCTATGCTGCCTTTCACACGCATCAGCGGAATCGGGAGCAGTGCAGAATACAAGACACCGACGATCCGCGAGGATCGTCGGTGTCGTGGTGCAACTCTGTCCGGAACGGATCAGGCCTTCATGTGGCCTGCAAGATGCTTGTTCATTTCGAACATCGTGACCTTGTCCTTGCCGAAAATCTTCTTCAGCTTCTCGTCGGCGACGATCTCGCGCTTGTTCTCCGGGTTCTGGAGATCATGCTGCTTGATGTACGCCCAGACCTTGCTGATCACTTCGCTACGCGGCAGCTTGTCGGCACCAACGATTGCGGCGAGATCGGCCGAAGGGGTGATGGGCGCAAAGATGCCACCGGTCTTGGGGGCGTCGCTCTTTGCGGTGGGTGTCTTGGCCATGTGTAGTCCTTCCTGATGTGCCGTTAAAACCGACATCGGTTTCACGCCTTCGTTAGCGCTGCGCTCTTGTGCGCTGCCTTTCCACCATTGTCACTCCTAACAATGAATTCGGGATTCTCGGTTGACGCCGCGACCTTATGCCCCTTGATCGTGGTCGGGCTGGTCTGCTTTTTCTCGACCACGCCGTGGGCCGTGCCGCCGTGCGACTTCCAGCTGACATGATCGCCTTTCTTGGGTTCGGTCATCGCTATCCTCCTTGTCGATGGAGGAGGAGCGCATGGCGGGGGCATTCGGTTGCATCGCGCGGGTCCGGCCGCCCGGCCCGCGCGATACGATCAAAACGACTTGCGCAGCGTCAGGCCGTAGGTGCGCGGCTGATTGGGATAGCCGCTATAGCTGCCGTCCTGCGCCACCGTCGGGAAGGCCGCGATCAACTGGTCGTCCTGCGTCAGGTTGCGCACCCACAGCATCACGTCGAGCTTCGCCCGGTCGAAGGTGACGCCGAGGCTCGCATTGACGTTGTTCTGGCCATAGGTGTTGAGCGCCGGCGGGACGACATCGGTCAGCTGGACGTCGCTGGTGTAATCATATTCGCCGCGCAGATAAGCGCTGACGCTCGGGCTGAAGCTGTGCGAGATCACCGCCGAGACCGACGAGCTCCACTCGGGGATCCCGGCGGGCTTGGTGCCGCTGAGATTGCGGAAGTTGGGGATCAGCCCGGTCAACGGATTGATCGGGCATCGCGTGGTATCGTAGGAAACGCACGGCGCGCCGGTGAAGCTGTCATATTTCGGATCGAGATAGGTCACCGCCCCGTTGAGCGCGAGCCACGGCAGCGGGCGATAGGCCGCGTCGATCTCGAAGCCGCGGACCGACTGCTGGCCGGCGTTGACCAGACTGTAGCCAAGCCCGGTGAAGGCGTTCGACTGGAAGCCCTTGATCGTCTGCTTGAACACCGCGAGGTTGAAATAGCCGCCCTTGAATTTGGTCTTCAGGCCAGCCTCGTAGACCGTCACATTCTCGGGCGCGGCGGTGCGGCCGACGCCGTTGAGCGGCGGGCGGCTGTCCGACGACAGGTTGAACGCACCGGCCTTCCACCCGGTCGAGTAGCTGACATAGGCGTTGACCGGGCCGAAGTCGTAAGCGGCACGAGCCGCATAGGTGACCTTGTCGCCCTTCAGGATGCCCGATTCAGACGCATTCGGGAAATTTACCGGCGCGTGGTTGGCGGTGTTGCCATAGAAGAATTGCAGCGCGTTCAGGCCGAACGGATTGACCCCGGCGGGCGAGGCCGGGCACGGCGCGCTGCCCGGGCCGGGGAGCGACGATCCGAGCGAGGCGCCGAACAGGTTGACCGGCGCGCGTCCCCCCGTCGTCGCGGGATTGAACCCTTTCTGCAACAGGCAGCCCGAAAGCGATGCCGGCAGCGCCGCGAACGGCAATACGCCGAGTCCTGCGACATTTTCGAGGTTGAGCAGCGAGAAACGATCGTTGAGCTCGACATTCGAGGCTGCCGCCTTGCGATCGCTGAGATAGGCGAGGCCACCGGTGATCGTCAGCCGATCGGTGATTTTATAGTCGGCCTGGCCGAAGATCGAATAGCTGTCCTGCTTGAGCGAATAGCGGTCCGAAATTCCCTGGCCCTGCGTGAAATAATAGCTACCCGGAGTGATCGCGGGATTTGTGACGCGCTGCAGCGATTCCAGCGCGAAGATCAGCCCCTGCGGGCCGCCGGTCAGCCCGTTGACGAAGGTGCGGATGTCCTTGCCGAAGCGGATGTCGCGCCCGGTATCGACATTCTCATGCTGATAGAAGCCACCGAGCAGCCAGCTGAACGGACCTTCGCCGTTCGACGCGAGCCGGACCTCCTGGGTGAAGGTCTTGATCTTGTTGGCGGTGATGTTGTTCGAAACGTCGGCCCCGGTGAAATCGATGTCCTGGTTCGATTGATTGACCTGTTCGCGATAGGCAGTGATCGAGGTAAGCTTGGCAAAGCCGACGTTCCAGTCGATTTCACCGGATATTCCCTTGCCTTGCAGGCGGTTCTTGGGGTCGGTGTTGAAGATCACGTTGCGATCGAAGATCTTCGTCGTGTCGGAGATCGCAAACCCCGCCGCGCCGATCGCCAGCGTGCGCGGGCCGTTGAAGATCGAGGTGACGCCGCAGCACACTTCCTTGATCAGATTGTAATCGCCGATCACGCGCACCGAGAAATCGGACGACGGCTCGTACAGGATGTCGGCGCGCAGCGAGACGCGGTTGCGGTCGTTGATCTTCGCACCGGTCGTCAGGTTGCGGAAATAGCCGTCGCGCTGGTTGACCGAGCCAGACAGGCGGAAGGCGAGCGTGTCGGTGATCGGCCCGGTGATCGTCCCCTTGGGATTGATCAGCCCGTAATTGCCGAGGCTGACCTCGGCCTTGCCGCCCCAGTCGAACGACGGGCGCTTGGTGGTGATGCTGATCGCGCCGGCCGACACGTTCTTGCCGAACAGCGTCGATTGCGGGCCGCGCAGCACTTCGATCCGCTCGATCTCGGGCAGATCGTCGAGCGTCGAGGAAGTGCGCGAGCGATACACGCCGTCGATGAACACGCCGACCGAACTCTCGATCCCGTCATTGCCGTTGCCGTTGCCGAAGCCGCGGATGATAAAGTTGGTCTGGCCTGTGGCGTTGAGCTGCGGCACCTTGAGCGAGGGGACGACCGACTGGAGGTCGATCAGATCCTTGATCTGCGCGCGTTCGATCGTCGCGGCGCTGGTCACCGAAACCGAGATCGGCACGTCCTGCAGCGATTGCTCGCGCTTGGCCGCGGTGACGATGATGTCGTCGCTGTCCGACGGGCGGGCGCTGTCCGATTGCCGTGAGGCCGTCGTGCTTTGCGGAGCCGGCGCTGCCGCGCTAGTGTCTTGCGCTACGGCCGGGCAAGCGTAGAGCGAGACCAACGCCGACGCAGCGAGCAATTCGAATTTCTTCATGATGGCATCCCCTGTCTCCGCCGCCTCCAGTCTGTGCCGGATGACGGTTTTCGAAGATCAGGTTCGGCAAATGCCGGGGCATAGTCAATGGCCTAAATCACGTAGATCAGCCGGATTGCCGGTGCGGGACGACAATTAACAGTTGCAAATTAGGACCAATTCCATGTTGCAGTACGGCGAAATTCGAGTGCCGTAACGTCAGATGTGGGTTGTGGTATAAAGGATCCGATGTGGAATTTGAAAAAGACCAGGCAGCGCCGGCCGCGTCGAGCGCCGCCCCTGCCAAGCCGCCAGTGCCCGAAGACGTCGCAGAGGCGGTGCGCACGCTGATTCGCTGGGCGGGAGACGACCCCGCCCGTGAGGGGTTGCTCGATACGCCGGCGCGAGTCGCGCGCGCGTGGAAAGAATATTGCGCGGGGTATCGCGAAGATCCGGCACTCCATCTGTCGCGCGTGTTCGAGGAAGTCGGCGGGTATGACGAGATCGTGCTGCTCAAGGATATCCCGTTCCAGTCGCATTGCGAGCATCATATGGCGCCGATCATCGGCAAGGCGCATATTGCCTATCTGCCGGACAATATGGTCGTCGGCATCTCCAAATTGGCACGCGTGCTCCATGCCTACGCACGGCGGCTGCAGGTCCAGGAGCGGCTGACCGCGGAGGTCGCCGACTGCATCTGGAACAATCTCAAGCCGCTTGGCGTGGCGGTTGTGATCGAGGCGAGCCACGCCTGCATGACGGCACGCGGCGTGCGGACGCCCGGCGTCACGATGGTGACGAGCCGGATGATGGGCGTATTCCGCGACGATGAGCGCAGCCGCAAGGAAGTGCTCGCGCTGATCGGGCACAGATGAGCGCGGCGCGTACCGTTCTGGTTACCGGCGCGGCGCGGCGGCTCGGCGCGACGATCGCACGGCAGCTGGCGGCGGACGGGTGGCGGGTGGCGATCCACCACCACCATTCGGCCGAGGATGCCGAGGCGCTCGCGGCCGAATTGCCGGGCGCGATCGTCCTGTCGGGTGATCTGGCCGATCCCGGGACGCCGCAGGCGTTGCTCGCCGCGGCGCGGGCGGGGTTCGGTGCGCCGCTGATGGCGCTGGTCAACAGCGCCTCGCTGTTCGACTATGACACGCCTCCGCGGATCAATGCCGCCGGGCTGAAGGCGCATGCGGCGGTCAATCTCGATGCGCCGGTGCTGCTCGCCAGCGCGCTTGCCGCGCAGGACGACCTTTCGCGCGGTGCGGTGGTCAATATCCTCGACCAGAAGGTCGCCAACCTCAATCCCGATTTCTTCTCGTACAGTTGCGGCAAGATCGCGCTGACCGGCGCGACCGCGATGCTCGCTCAGGCGCTCGGCCCGCGCATCCGCGTCAACGCGGTGTCGCCGGGGCTCTCGCTGCCAAGCGCCGACCAGACCGAGGCGGAGTTCGTCGCGGCGGCTTCGAAGAACCTGCTGCAACGTCCTGTTGACCCAAGCGATATTGCCGGCGCTGTCGCGTACCTGTTGGGCGCCGCGGGCGTGCAGGGACAGAATATCTTCGTCGATTGCGGCCAGCATTTCCTGCCGCGGACCCGCGACGTGATGTTCGAGGGGCGGGCATGAGCGTGCGCTTCACCACTTTGCTCGACGGGCTCGAAGTGGTGATGGGGCTCGGCATCCATCCGCACGAACTGGCGGCGCGGCAGCGCGTGATCGTCTCGGTGCGGATGGAGGTGGTCTATCCCGCGCCGCCGGCCGACGACCGGATCGACGCGGTCCTCGACTATGATTTCGTGCGATCCGGCGTCCAGGCGCTGGTCGCCGAGCGCCATTTTCACCTGCAGGAAACGCTATGCGAGGCGATCGCGGCGCTGTGCCTCGGCGATCCGCGGGTGGAACGGGTGACGGTGCGGACGTCGAAGCCCGACGTCTATCCCGATGCGGCGGTCGGCTGCGAGATCGTTCGGGAGCGGAGAGAGGCCTAATCCCCCCGGCACGGGGAGGTGGCTCCAAAGGCGACGGAGGGGGCATGCCACGAACGCTGCGCCCGCGGTGGCCCTCTCCGTAACGCTTCGCGTCCCACCTCCCAGTTCCGGGGAGAATCTCTAAGCCCGGTTCGCCGCGCTGAGCACCGCACGCACCGACGCGGTCGCGATGTCGGCGTCGATCCCCACGCCGAAGATCGTCCGCCCATCGGCGGTGCGGCATTCGACATAGGCGGCGGCCTGCGCATCGGCGCCGTGGCCGATCGCATGCTCGCTATAATCGACCACGTCGAGCTGCGGCCCGGTCGTATCGCCAAGCGCGGCGATGACGCCCGAGATCAGGCCGTTGCCGCGGCCCGAGATCGAGCGCTCCTCGCCATCGACCGCGACATGGCCGACGAACAGCCGATCGCCAACGCTGCCGCTCTCGTTGTAATCGAGCAGCCGGAAGCGATCCTCGCCGCGCGCGAGATAGGTTGCCTCGAACAGGCCCCAGATGTCGCTGGCATTCATCTCTCGGCTGGTTTCGTCGGCGAGTCGCTGGACGTGGCGGCTGAAGTCGGCCTGCAGTCGCTTGGGCAGCTTGAGCCCCTTGTCCTGCTCTATCACCCAGGCGACGCCACCCTTGCCCGACTGCGAGTTGACGCGGATCACCGCCTCGTAGCTGCGCCCGAGGTCGGCCGGGTCGATTGGCAGATAGGGCACTTCCCACAGTGGGTCGTTCTTGGCTTCCTGCGCGGCGAAGCCCTTCTTGATCGCGTCCTGGTGGCTGCCCGAGAAAGCGGTGAAGACGAGATCGCCGGCATAAGGCGTGCGCGGGTGGACCGGCAGCTGGGTGCAATAGTTCACCGTATTGACGATCTCGTCGATGTCCGAGAAATCGAGTTTCGGATCAAGGCCTTGCGTGTACATATTGAGCGCGACTGTCACCAGGTCGCAATTGCCGGTACGCTCGCCATTGCCGAGCAGGCAGCCCTCGACGCGGTCGGCGCCGGCCATCAGGCCGAGCTCGGCGGCAGCGACGCCGGTTCCGCGGTCGTTGTGCGGATGCAGGCTGAGCGCGACCGTATCGCGGTTGCGGATATTGCGGCTGAACCATTCGATCTGGTCGGCATAGACGTTGGGCGTCGCGCACTCGACCGTCGCGGGCAGGTTGAGGATCAATTTGTGGTCGGCAGTCGGGCGCAGCACGTCCATCACCGCCTCGCAAACCTCGAGGCTGAAATCGAGCTCGGCGGTCGAGAAGGTCTCGGGGCTGTATTCGAAATACCAGTCGGTGTCGGGCTGGGCGGCGGCCTGGTCGCGCAGGATCATCGCGCCGTCGATGGCGATCTGCTTCACCTGCGCCTGGCTCATGCCGAACACGATCTTGCGCCACGCCGGGCTGACCGCATTGTAGAGATGGACGATCGCCTTGGGTGCGCCCCGCAGCGAGGCGAAGCTCGTCTCGATCAGGTCGCGGCGCGACTGGGTGAGCACCTGGATCATCGTGTCGTCGGGGATGCGGCCATCGCGCACCAGGCCGGAGATGAAATCGAATTCGGTCGCGCCAGCGGCGGGGAAGCCGACTTCGATCTCCTTGATCCCGACCTTGACGATCAGGTCGAACATCCGGGTCTTCTTCTCGGCGTCCATCGGGTCGATCAGCGCCTGGTTGCCGTCGCGTAGATCGGTCGACAGCCAGCGCGGCGCGCGCGTGATCGTCTGCGACGGCCAGCGGCGGTCGGGCAGGTCGATCGTCGGGAAGGGACGGTATTTGGTCGATGGGTCTCGCAGCATGATGGATCTCGCAAAGCAGTCGCGGTCGAGGAGAGGCGGGGGATCCTTAGGCGAGCCGCGCTGCGATCATCCGCGCACGGCAGTGTACACGCCTAAGGGCGCGTAAGTCGAAGCGAGCTAAGGTCGACGGCATCCAACATGGGGCTGCGATAGCGCTTGGCGCACCACCCTGTCCAGTCCTCGCGACGGACTTGATCTATATCAATCAGAATAAGCAGAATGTGCTGTACGCGATGCCGATGCGACAACTCATCTACCGGAGCATCACGACCGCAGCGAGCGGCCGTGCGGACGACGATTCGATTGCCATCTTGCGCGCGGCAGCGTCGCGCAACGGCATCGATGGGATCACCGGGCTGCTCTATACCGAGGGTCCGGCATTTCTGCAGGCGCTCGAGGGCCCCGACGAAAGCGTCGCCGATCTCCTCGCCAGCCTGCTCGCCGATCCCCGCCACCGCGACGTGCATGTGCTGAGCGACCGGCAGGTCGAGGAGCGCGAATTTGGCGACTGGATGATGGTGCACCGTGATCGGCGCGAGGCGATCGACGCGTTCGACCAGCGGTTGCGGACGCTGTTGCTCGGCGTTTCGCGCGAGACGGCCGACTATTTCCGCGCGCTGGCGCCGGCGTAACGCCGGGTTTCCCCGCGGCGCGCCGATGGCGGCCGCCGCGGGAAGGGCAGGGCTTACTGCAGTTCGAACGCGGCGTTGATCACGAGCACGGTCTCGTCCGAGACGACGGGCACATATTTGGTCACGCCGAACTCGGAACGCTTGATCACCATCCGGCCGAGGAAGCCGAGCGACGCCTTCTTGCTCATCGGGTTGGTGGCCGCACCGAACAGCTTGGCGCGGAACGAGACGGGCTTGGTCACGCCGTGAAGCGTGAGCGTGCCGTCGACCTGGACCGCATCGGCGCCGAGCGCGGCGATCTTGGTCGAATGGAAGGTCGCAGTCGGGAATTTGGCGGCGTCGAACCAGTCGGCGCTCTTGAGCTCGCCGGTCAGCACGCTGCTGGTGGTCTGCACGCTGGCGATCGGGATCGTCACGTCGAGCTTGGTCGCAGCGGGCTTGGCAGGATCGAGCGTCAGCGTGCCCGATGCGTCGGAGAAGGTCCCGGCAAATGGCGAGATGCCGAAATGGCTGACGCTGAACGTGACCTGGGTGTGGTTCGGTTCGACCTTGTAGGTACCGGCCTTGACGTCGGCGACGGTGCCGGCGCCGCGCAGCATCTCGGGCGGGGTGGTCTGGGCAAGCGCGGGCGCGCCGAGCAGCAAGGCGGCGGCGGTAGCAGCGTAAAGGTGGGTAAGGCGCATGGGGACACTCCTGTTAAGTGTCCTCCAGATGCGGTGTCGCCAGCGAAGCGTCAAACCCCGTTTCGGCAACGAACCGTTTCGGGGGCGGGCAAAGCCCCTCCCCTTCAGGGGAGGGGCTTAAGGCAAGATCAGTTCTTGGTCTGGTCGACCAGCTTGTTCGCGCCGATCCACGGCATCATGGCGCGCAGTTCCGTGCCGACCTTTTCGATCGGATGCGCCTCGGCCTGTTTGCGCGCCGCCTTGAGCTCGGGCTGCCCGGCGCGGTTGTCGAGCACGAAATTCTTGACGAAGCGGCCCGACTGGATGTCGGCGAGGACGCGCTTCATCTCGGCCTTGGTCTCGGGCGTGATGATGCGCGGGCCGGTGGTGATATCGCCATATTCGGCGGTGTTGCTGATCGAATAGCGCATGTTGGCGATGCCGCCCTCATAGAGCAGGTCGACGATCAGCTTGGTCTCGTGAAGGCACTCGAAATAGGCCATTTCGGGGGCGTAGCCGGCCTCGACCAGCGTCTCGAACCCAGCCTGGATAAGATGCGTGATGCCTCCGCACAGCACGGCCTGCTCGCCGAACAGATCGGTCTCGCACTCTTCCTTGAAGTTGGTCTCGATGATGCCGGAACGGCCGCCACCGACGCCCGACGCATAAGCGAGGCCGATGTCGTGCGCGTTGCCGCTCTTGTCCTGGTGGATCGCGATCAGGCAAGGCACGCCGCCGCCGCGGACATATTCGCTGCGCACGGTGTGGCCGGGGCCCTTGGGTGCGATCATGATGACGTCGAGATCGGCGCGCGGCTCGATCAGGCCGAAGTGCACGTTGAGGCCGTGTGCGAAGGCGATCGTCGCGCCCTGCTTGAGATTGGCGTGGAGATCGTCGGCATAGATCGCCGCCTGATGCTCGTCGGGGGCGAGAATCATCGTGATGTCGGCCCAGGCGGCCGCCTCGGCATTGGTCATCACCTTGAAGCCGGCGCCATACGCTTTCTGTGCCGAAGGCGAGCCTTCGCGCAGCGCGATGGCGATGTCGGCGACGCCTGAATCGCGCAGGTTCTGGGCATGGGCATGGCCCTGGCTGCCATAACCGACGATCGCGATCTTCTTCGACGTGATCAGGTTCAGGTCGGCATCGGCATCATAATAAACGCGCATGGTGTTCAGCTCCTAAGGTCGTCACCCCGGCCTCGTGCCGGGGTCCACCGCGCCTCATGCACGGTGGGTGTTGGATAGGTGGACCCCGGCACGAGGCCGGGGTGACGGAAGTTTGGTTAAACTGGCTTGTTCCCGCGGGCCATTGCGACGATGCCGGTGCGGGCCACTTCGCAAAGCCCGACCTCGCGCATCAGCGTGACGAAGGTGTCGATCTTCTCGCGTCCGCCGGTCACCTCGAACACGAAGCTGGTGGTGGTCGCATCGACCACGCGCGCGCGATAGACATCCGCCAGGCGCAGCGCCTCGATCCGGTGATCGCCGACGCCCGACACCTTGAGCAAGGCGAGCTCACGCTCGACATGCGGGCCGAGCGCGGTGAGGTCGGTGACCGAATGCACCGGGATCAGCCGGTCGAGCTGCGCGAGGATCTGCTCCATCGTCGCGTCGCTCGCCGAGGTGACGATCGTGATCCGGCTGACCGCCTTGTCGGCGGTGACGTCGGACACGGTCAGGCTCTCGATATTGTAGCCGCGCGCGGTGAACAGGCCGGCGATCCGGGCGAGAATGCCGGGCTCGTTGTCGACCATCACCGCCAGAGTGTGGCGCGACGCTTTTTCCTTGGTGATATGCATTAAACCAGCGCCTTCGCTTCGTCGTCCATTTCACCCGAGACTTCGCTCGCCTGGAGCATCATCTCGGTGTGCGCTGCGCCGCTTGGAATCATCGGGAAGCAGTTCGCCAGCTTGGCGACGCGGCAATCGACGATCACGGGGCCATCATGGTCGAGCATCGCGGCAATCCCGTCATCGAGCTGGCCGAGCCCTTCGATGCGGATGCCCTTCCAGCCATAGGCCTCGCCGAGCTTGACGAAGTCCGGCAGGGAATCGCTGTAACTCTCGGAATACCGGCTCGAATAGGTCAGTTCCTGCCACTGACGGACCATCCCCATATATTCGTTGTTGAGGATGAAGATCTTGACCGGCAGCCGGTACTGGCTCGCCGTCGCCAGTTCCTGGATGTTCATCTGGATCGAGGCTTCGCCGGCAATGTCGATCACCAGCGCCTTGGGATTGCCGAGCTGCGCGCCGATCGCGGCGGGCAGGCCATAGCCCATCGTGCCGAGACCACCGCTGGTCAGCCATTTGTTGGGCGCGTCGAAGCCGAAATGCTGCGCCGCCCACATCTGATGCTGGCCGACCTCGGTGGTGATGATCGGGGCGCGCGCGTGCGTCGCCTCCCACAGCGCACGGATCGCCCGCTGGGGCATGATGTCGGCGTCGGTTTCCGGGAAATCGAGGCTTTTCTTCGCGCGCCACTCGCCGATCATCCGCCACCAGGCAGCGAGGTCGGGCTTGGGATGGCGCCGCGCCTTGAACACGCGGACCATGTCCTCGAGCGCATGGCCGACATCGGCGACGATCGGGAGATCGACGCGCACATTCTTGTTGATCGACGAGCGATCGATATCGACGTGGATCTTGCGCGAGAACGGGCTGAACGCGTCGAGCCGCCCGGTCACGCGATCATCGAAGCGCGCGCCCAGGCAAACGACCAGGTCGGCCTTGTTCATTGCCAGATTGGCTTCGTACGTGCCGTGCATCCCGAGCATGCCGAGCCATTGCTCGCCACTTGCCGGATAGGCGCCGAGCCCCATCAGCGTCGAGGTGACCGGCGCACCGCTGATCCGCGCGAGTTCGCGCAGCAGCTGGCTCGCCGCCGGACCGGCATTGATGATGCCGCCGCCGGTGTAGAGGATCGGGCGCTCGGCCGCGGCAAGCATGTCGACCGCCTGCGCGATCGCGGTCTGGTCGGCCTTGATCTGCGGACGATAGGTCTTGTGGCGGATCGGGCCGGGCTTGGAGTAGCGCGCGGTCGCGACCTGGACGTCCTTGGGGATGTCGATCACCACCGGGCCGGGGCGGCCCGAGGTGGCGATGTAGAACGCCTCGTGGATCGTGTCGCCGAGCCTGGCCGGGTCCTTCACCAGATAATTGTGCTTTGTGCAGTGGCGTGTGATCCCCACCGTGTCGGCTTCCTGGAAGGCATCGGTGCCGATCAGCGTGGTCGGGACCTGGCCGGTGATCACCACCATCGGGATCGAATCCATCAGCGCGTCGGTGATGCCGGTGACCGCATTGGTCGCGCCGGGACCCGAGGTGACGAGCACCACGCCGGGCTTCCCGGTCGAGCGGGCATAGCCCTCGGCGGCGTGCGTCGCGGCCTGTTCGTGCCGCACCAGGGTGTGCTTGATCCGGCCCGAACGAAACAGCGCGTCGTAGATCGGCAACACGGCTCCGCCGGGATAGCCGAAGATGACCTCCACGCCGAGATCGCACAGCGCCTCGATCAGGATGTCTGCTCCGCTCTTCTCGGTCACGTCGTGTCTCCCTCAGCGCTGCTGGTCTTAGCAACGTTGGAGCGGCGCTGCTAGGGAAACGAAATGTGCGTGTCAACCGTTATCGACGTAATAATATGTCGATTCGAGAGGCTCTGGAATCGTTTTCTAACGCTGGTTCGCGATGCCAGCTTGGCGGCGGCTGGTTACGAAACCAAGTATACTGTCGCTTGGCATATTGCCGCGTCGCCAAGATGATTCGCTCAAGCGCTTGATTCATCGACGTCTCTCCGGTGAATAGCGCGCTGAGCTCGGCGACACCGATCGCGCGGCGGATCGACGCGTCGGTCGCGATGTCGGTGCGCTTCAGCAATTCAGCGACCTCCTCGACCGCGCCACCGGCGATCATCGCGGCGGCGCGCGCATCACAGCGCGCCATCAGCCAGTCGCGATCGGGCAGCAGCACCATTGCCGCGAGCGCGACGCGGTCACCGATCCCGCCGCTGCGCTGCGCCTGCCACACCGCCAGCGGCGTGCCTGTCGAGCGCACGACTTCGAGCGCGCGCGCGACGCGCGTCGTATCGGCCGGCGCGAGCCGCGCCGCCGCGACCGGGTCGAGCGTCGCCAGTGTGCGATGCGCCGCCGCGACGGGCAGGGCGCGCACTTCGGCGCGGACGGCAGGGTCGATCTCGGGCACCGGTGCGATCCCGTCGAGCAAGGTGCGCAGATAGAGGCCGGTGCCGCCGACCAGGACCGGCAGCTTGCCCGCCACGTGCGCCCGGTCGATCGCGGCCCGCGCTTCCGCCGCCCATCGCGCGGCCGAATAGCTGTCGGCGCCGTCGACATGGCCGAACAGCGCGTGCGGCACCTGCGCCATCTCGGCATCGGTCGGGCGCGCGGTGAGGATGCGCAGGTCGCGATAGACCTGGGCGGAATCGGCGTTGATGACGATGCCGTCGTGCCGCTGCGCGATTGTGATGGCCAGCGCGGACTTGCCGCTGGCGGTCGGCCCTGCGATGAGCGCGACCTGCGGGAGAATGTGTGTGTTCATTGCGACCTTGATAGCATCGGAAACGCTGGCTGCGGGCGATCTTTCTGCCGCGCTCGATCGTCTAGCGGCGGCGGGGTGCGCGCCGGCGACCTCGGCGTGGCTCGAGCCGGACACGGCAGTCGACATCCTGTTCGGCGTGGCGCCGGACGCCGCGCGGGCCGCGCTCGAAGGCGTCTTCCCCGGCGTCGATATCGTCGTGCAGCGGGCCGAGGGGCGCGAGAAACGGCTGATCGTCGCCGACATGGATTCGACGATGATCACGGTCGAATGCATCGACGAGCTCGCCGATTATGCCGGGATCAAGCCGCAGATCGCCGCGATCACCGAGGCGGCGATGCGCGGCGAGCTCGATTTCGAAGGGGCGCTCGATGCGCGCGTGGCGCTGCTCGCCGGGCTCGACGAGGCGGTGATCGCGCGGTGCCTCGCCGAGCGGGTGACGATCATGCCGGGCGCCATTGCGCTGGTCGGCACGATGCGCGCGCGTGGCGCGACCGCGATTCTCGTCTCGGGCGGTTTCACGCGCTTTGCCGAGCCGGTCGCGGCGCAGATTGGTTTCCACCGCGCGATCGCCAACCGGCTCGAGCTCGGCGGCGGCGTGCTGACCGGGCGGGTGACCAAGCCGATCGTCGGATCGGACACCAAGCTGCAGACCTTGCGCGCGGCCACCGCCGAGCTCGGCCTGCTGCCCGAACAGACACTCGCGGTCGGTGATGGCGCGAACGACCTGGCGATGATCCGCGCAGCGGGGCTCGGGGTGGCGTATCACGCCAAGCCGGTCGTCTCGGCAGCAGCGGCGGCGCGGATCGACCATGGCGATCTCAGCGCCTTGCTCTACGCCCAAGGCATTGCGCGCGCACAGTGGGTCGAACCCTGATCTCCCGCTAGCGGTCAGGGCGCGACCGGGACGCAGGGTTTGACCGGGCCACAGGCTGCTGCCGCCGCGGCACGCGATCCATATGGTCCCACCAGCACGCGCGTCATCGTGCCGCTTTTCACGTAGCGCACCTCGGCGCCGGCAAAGCGTCCGCCGATCTGTGCGCCGAGCTTGCGCGCATTGGCCGCGTCGCCAAATGCGCCGAGCTGGAGGTTCCAGCCGCGTCCGCTTGCCACCGGGCGCGGGGCTGCGGCCGCTTTCGCGACGGCTGGCGCAGCCGGGGGCGGCGCGGACGGGCGCGGTCGCGCAGGTGTCGGGCGGCTTGGCGAGCGTGGGGGCGTCATCGCGACGATCGCGGGCTTCTGCGCGACGGCAGGATCGTAGGACGAGGGTGGCAGGTCGGTGGCGCGGATCGCGGCGGCGCTGCTCTTGCCGGTGATCTCGGGCGGCAGGTCGGGGCGCTGGGCCTCGGCCTCATATTGCCGTGCCAGCACCAGCCCCTGCTGGCGCTCGTCGGTCGGGATGGTCTTGTCCATCTGCGCCTGCACTTCGGAGGCATGCGGCGTGTTGGCCGCCGCGGCGCGCACGAGAAAGGCATAAGCCCGCGGCCAGTTCTTCGGCGCACCATCGCCATTGTAGAGCATCGTGCCATAGACGAGCTGCGCGCGGGGCTCGCCGCGCAGCGCGGCCTTTTCGAGCCAGGGGGCGGCGTCGCCGTGGCGGTTCTGGTCGAACAGCACGAGCCCGTACTTCGCCTGCGCCGCGACATGGCCCTGCACTGCGGCCTTGCGGAACCAGCTTTCGGCCATCGGGATATCGGTCGGCACGCCGCGGCCGAGCGTGTAGGCCTGGGCAAGATTGAATTGCGCGTCGGCGTCGCCGGCATTGGCGGCGGGGCGCCATTCGTCGACCGCTTTCTTATAGTCGCCGCGGCCCCACGCATCGACGCCGTCGCGGACGTCGGCCTGCGCTGGCGCCAGCGTCGGCCCGACTGCCAGCAGCGCGCCGGCCAGCCCGATCCATAATTTGTACCGCATCATCCAGATCCCGTCTCGCTTGCCGCGTGGTGCCAGACATGCCGCAAATCTCCGAAACGGCAAAGATCTGATTGGGATGGGATCGCCGTCCAGTGCCCCGATGCGCGGCGTGGGCCTTCATTAACCCTTCCTTGACCCCTGTCATTGCATTGAGTGGGCTCGATTACAGGGGTGAAAGGGGCTCATGCGCGTTCTCGCGATGGCATCTCAAAAAGGCGGTTCGGGCAAGACAACCTTGTCCGGGCATTTGGCGGTCCAGGCGCAGCTCGCAGGAGCGGGGCCGGTCGTGCTGATCGACATCGATCCGCAAGGGTCGTTGTCGGATTGGTGGAACGAGCGTCACAGCGAGTTCCCCGCGTTCGCCCAGACCACGGTCGCGCGACTCGGCGCCGATCTCGAGATCCTGCGCCAGCAGGGCTTCAAGCTGGCGATGATCGACACGCCACCGGCGATCACCATGGCGATCCAGAGCGTGATCGCGGTGGCCGAGCTGATCGTCATCCCGACGCGCCCGAGCCCGCACGATCTGCGCGCGGTCGGCGCTACGGTCGATCTGTGCGAGCGGGCGGGCAAGCCCCTCCTCTTCGTCGTCAACGGCGCGACGCCCAAGGCACGGATCACCTCGGAGGCTGCGGTCGCGCTGTCGCAGCACGGCACCGTCGCGCCGATCACGGTCCATCACCGCACCGATTTCGCGGCCTCGATGATCGATGGCCGCACCGTCATGGAAGTCGACCCCAAGAGCCGCTCTGCCCAGGAAGTGCGCGACCTGTGGAGCTATATCTCGGATCGGCTCGAAAAGAACTTCCGCCGCACCGTGTTCGCCACGCCGACCGCCGTCCACGGCTTCGGCGCACCGCGCCCGGCAGCAGGAGGCGGTTTCGGCCGCCGCGTGGTGAGCTAAGATGAGCATGTTCGGAAACCCCAAGCCGACCGCCTCGCTCTCGTCGACGCTGCTCGCGCGCAAGGGCACTGCCCGGCCGGCGATGCGCCCGCAGGGCTTTGGTGGCTTCGGCGCCATGCCTGGTCAGCAGGATGATCTCGGCTGGAACGACATGGGGGGCGATCCCGCTCCCGTTCAGGCCCCGATCGAGCCGCCCGCGCCCATCGCGTCGGTGCCGCCGGTGCTCGTTCAGCGCGAGGTGCTGCGCGAAGAGTTCGAACAGCCCGCACCCGCACCAGAACCGATCGCACCGCCGCCGGAGGCCTTGGCCGAGCCGTCGGCGCGCGCACCGATCAAGCCCGTATCGCTCGCCACCGCGACGCGGATCGAGCGCGAGACCGGCAAGAAGCACAAGAAGAGCAGCCCGAAATCGGCCTTCACGCTGCGGCTCGACCAGGACCGGCATCTCCGGCTCCGGCTCGCCAGCGCGCTGTACAATGCGTCGGCCCAGACGCTGGTGACCGAGGCGCTCGATCAATTCCTGAAAACCCTGCCCGAAGTCGACGATCTGGTCCGCCAGCTCCCGCTTCGAGCCTCGCGCTAAGACCCCCGAGGAGGGCATTACGATGAAGACC
Organism: Parasphingomonas frigoris; assembly: GCF_036663815.1. Classification (NCBI taxonomy): domain Bacteria; kingdom Pseudomonadati; phylum Pseudomonadota; class Alphaproteobacteria; order Sphingomonadales; family Sphingomonadaceae; genus Parasphingomonas; species Parasphingomonas frigoris. Next base: position 419,582 of record NZ_JAXOJQ010000001.1, read on the forward strand.
CGGTCCGCCATCACCTTCGGCCCGCTCACGGTCGGGCTTTCGCTCCTGATGCTGGGCGGCACGGTTGCCGCCGTGTCGCTGTCGAGCATCGCTGCCGCCAGCGCGCGCGAGCAGTCGCGCGCCGAGAAAGAGGGGCGGAGCGAGGCGAGCGCAGCGCAGCAGGCCTTGCGCGGCGGCGACCTCGCCGCGGCGATCCGCCACGCCGAAATCGCGGTGGGAGACCAGCCGCAGGCCGCCGACTATCGCATGATCCTCGGTCAGAGCTACCTCAAGGCCGGGCGCTTCGCCTCGGCCCGCGATGCGTTCGGCGATACGCTGGCGCTCGATCCGGCGAACGGCCGGGCGGCGCTGCATTTCGCGCTGACGCAGATCGCGACGGGCGATTGGGCCGGCGCACGCCAGACTCTCGACGCCCACGCCGACACGATCCCGGTCGGCGATCGCGGCCTGGCGATCGCGCTGGCCGGCGACCCGACGACGGCGGTAGACGTGCTGGGTGCCGCGGCACGCGGGCCCGAGGCCGACGCCAAGGTGCGGCAGAATTACGCGCTCGCGCTCGCGCTGGCGGGTCGCTGGCGCGAGGCGCAGACCGTCGTCGCGATCGATGTCGCGCCTGCCGACGTCGCGCGCCGCATCCTCGACTGGTCGACCTTCTCGCGTCCGACCTCGGCGTCGGACCAGGTCGCGACCTTGCTCGGGGTCAAGCCCGCCGTCGATCCCGGGCTTCCGGTCGCGCTGGCGCTGACCACGCGCCCGCACGCCGACGGGGTTGCGATGGCGCAGGCCGCTGCGCCGATCGACAGCTACATGCCCGGTAACGGCACCGCCGCGCCGGTGGCCGAGGCTGCTGCCGCCCCCGTCGCGCCAGCACCAGTCGCAGTCGCGGCGCTCGCGCCGGAAACGCAACCTGCTGCGGTCGGTCCGAGCATCGCCGGGGTCGTGTTCGCCGAGCGCAAGGAAGTCGTCCAGCCACTTCCCGGGTCGCCGCGGATGCGCGCGGTCGCTTCGCGCACCGCCTACGCCAAGTTGGTCGTCGCGCCCGCGCCTGCCGCGCTCCCGAGCGTGCCGTCGCACGCGTTCGCCAAAGGCAACTTCGTCGTCCAGCTCGGCGCGTTCGAGAATGCCGGGGTTGCGCGCGACGCCTGGGGCCGCGCGACGCGCCGCTATGCCGCGTTCGCCGGCCAGACTCCGCAGGGGATGAATGTCACCACGGCGGGCCAGCGTTTCTACCGCCTGTCGGTCGGCGGCTTCGCGCGGGCCGATGCGGTGTCGGTGTGCCAGGCGTATCGCGTCCGCGGCGGGACCTGCTTCGTGCGGGCCGACGCAGGCGATCAGGTCGCCCTTTGGGCGAGCAAGGGACGCGAACTGGCGTCGCGCTGAGCGACGCCAACGGCGTTCAGGCGGGGAGCGGCAACGCGTTCCCGCCCTTGAACAGGCGCAGCACCTTGCCCTGAACCGGCAGCCCGTCGAACGGCGTGTTGCCGGCCTTGGCGTGGAGCCGGTCGCCATCGACCTGCCACGGCGCATCGGGCGCGAGCAGCAGCAGATCGGCCGGCGCGCCGACCTCGAGCGTCCCCGCCGCGATCCCCAGTACCTTCGCCGGATTGGCGGCGAGCAAGGCGAACAGCCGCTCGAGCGAAATCGTCTCGTCGCGCACCAGCCCGAGCCCGAGCGCGAGCAATGTCTCGGCGCCCGCCATGCCCGATGCCGAATCGGCAAACGGCAGGCGTTTTTCCTCGGGACCGTGCGGGTCGTGACCCGAGCACAGCACGTCGATCGTCCCGTCGGCGAGTGCCGCGACGGCCGCCTGGCGGTCGCTCTCGCTGCGCAGTGGCGGCGACAGATGCGAGAAGGTCCGGAAATCGGTCATCGCGATATCGGACAGCAGCAGATGCGCCGGTGTGATCCCGCACGTCACGCGCACGCCGCGGCGCTTGGCCGCGCGGACCAGGTCGAACCCGGCGGCGGTGGTGACCTGGCGCAGATGCAGCGTCGCGCCGGTTTCCTCGGCGAGCATCACGTCGCGCGCTATGGCGAGCGCCTCGGCGATCGCTGGAGCGGCGGGCAGGCCCATCCGCGTCGCGGTCTCGCCTGCGGTCGCGACCGCGCCGGCAGTGACGCCGCCATCCTCGGCATGCGAGACGACGGTGAGTCCGAGATCGCCGGCATACGCGAGCACTTTGCGCATTACGCCCGAATCGGCGATCCAGCGCGCGCCGGTTCCGACCGCGCGGGCGCCGGCGTCGCGGTTGATCGCCATTTCGGCGAGGTCGGTACCGGCCAGGCCGCGCGTCGCCGCGGCGATCGGGTGAATCCACAGCCCCGGCCGCCCGATCAGCGCGGCGCGCTGGACGATGCCGGGGTCGTCGAGCACTGGCGACTGGTCGGGCATCAGCCCGACGCGGACGATCCCGCCGGCATGGAAAGCGGGCAGGTCGATCGCGAACACGCCGAGATCAACGATCGCGGGCGCGAGCGTCTTACCGGCGCAGTCGATCGTCTCGGTACCGGCGGGCACGTCGATCAGGCCGGTCGCGACGATCCGGTCATCCTTGACCAGGAGGCCGCCGGTCGAGACGCCCGCGAGCGGGCACACCAACGTCGCGTTCAGAAATGCGAGCATGCGGCTCATGCCCAGCCCGTCACGCCGCGCGACCGGCGCGTCAATACGTCGAGGCAGGCCATCCGCACTGCGACGCCCATCTCGACCTGCTCGGTGATCGCCGAGCGGACATGGTCGGCGACCGCGGAGTCGATCTCGACCCCGCGGTTCATCGGGCCCGGGTGCATCACCAGCGCATCGGGCGCGGCGCGCTCGAGTCGCTTGAGCGTCAGGCCGTAGCGCAGGTGGAATTCGCGGTTCGACGGGATGAAGCCGCCCGCCATCCGCTCGTTCTGGACGCGCAGCATCATCACCACGTCGGCGCCTTCGAGCGCGGTGTCGAAGTCGGTGAACGGGGTGACGCCCATCCGCTCGATCCCTTCGGGCATCAATGTGGCGGGCGCGCAGACCCGCACCTCGGCAGCCAGCGCGGTCAGCGCGAGGATGTTCGAGCGCGCGACCCGGCTGTGGAGCAGATCGCCGCAGATCACCACGCGCTGCCCGGCGATCGTGCCGCGGCGGCGGCGGATCGTAAGCGCGTCGAGCAGCGCCTGGGTCGGATGTTCGTGCTGCCCGTCGCCGGCGTTGAGCACGGGGCAGTCGACCTTGCCCGCGATCAGCCGCACCGCGCCCGAGCTCATGTGGCGAATGACGATCATGTCGGCGCGCATCGCGTTGAGCGTCATCGCGGTGTCGATCAGCGTCTCGCCTTTCTTCACCGAGCTTTGCGCCGCGTGCATGTTGACGACATCGGCGCCGAGCCGCTTGCCGGCAATCTCGAACGACAGCAGCGTCCGCGTCGAATTTTCGAAGAAGGCGTTGATCAGCGTCATCCCGCCGAGCCGCTTGTCGGCGATCGCGCGCGTGCGGTTGGCGGCGACCCAGCCATCGGCCTCGTCGAGCAGGAACAGGATCTCGTGCGGTTGCAATCCCTCGATTCCGGTGAGGTGCCGGTGCGGAAACACGGCGCGGCCCGGGATGAGCGAGGCGGGGCGGTGATCGGAGAATTGCATCGAGGGTGTCGGGTAGCGGGGGGCGGGGGCGGTGGCAAGATGGGATGCGGCGCGGGGCATGTCGCCCCGGCTCGCGGGTGGCGTTGGCTCAGTGCACCGTCATGATCGGGCTCGGCGCGCCGGGCGCGCGCGAAGCATAGAAAGCCGCGACCGCGTCGATGTCGCGATCTTCCAATTTGTGCGCGATCGCGATCATCGGATTGCCGCCTGCAATCGGGGGGGCAGCCCGCCGGAACTGGCGCAAACGCCCGGCCAGATACAGCCGGTGCTGTCCGTCGATCGTCGGGAAAGCCTTGGCCGCGGCGCGGGTGACGTCATGGCACCCCGAGCAGGCGCCGATGCCGTGGGCCGGGATCCCGACGACCGCGATCCGCTGCCCGAGCGCGAGCTGTTCGGGGGTGCCAGCGGTGCTGTCCGAGCGCTGGCGCGGCTGCGCAGTGTAATACGCTGCCAATTGCGCCATCTGCGTCTCGTCGAGTTGCATGGCGACGGGCTGCATATAGCCGCTATGCCGCGTGCCGTTGGCGAACCGGTTCAGCGCGGTGCGGAAATAGCCTTGGCCAAGGATTGCGATGTTGGGAATCGCGCCACCGTCGGCGCCCGCGCCATTGGTGGTGTGGCAGCGCGCGCAGGTCTTCACCACGTCGCCGGTCATCGAGAAATCGTCGAAGCCGATCGCCGGGTGCATGTAGCTGCTTTCCGGGGGCCATGCGTCGTCATGCGGCAAGCGGTAGCGGCGCGAGACGAAGCGCGCGCCCAGCGGCGAAACCGCGGTCGATGCGGACGCGGCGAGCCCGTCGCCATAGGCGAGCTGGCGATAGCGCGCGGTCGTCATCGTCGGCATTGCGCGCAGGAACGACACGACCGACCAGACTTCATCGTCGCGATCCTGCACCGGGAAGGACGGCATCGCGCTGTATTTCACGCCATGCTTGACGATCCAGAACAGTTGCGACGGGGTGAAGCCGCCGACTTCCTTGAAGAGATATTGCGGCTGCGGTCGCATCGACAGCGCGACCGGGTTCTGGCCGAGATTGGGGCCGCCGTGGCAATGCGCGCAGACCATGCCGTAATAGACCGCACCCTTGGCGACTTCGGCCGGCGTGCCGAGATTGGCGGGGGGCACGATGTCGGCGGCATGATGCGCGGTCGAGCGGCGGAAGGTGTAGTGGAGAAAGCGCGCCCAGCCCGCCGGATGTGGGATCGACGCGGAGAGGTTGAGCACCCCGCTCGTCACGACGAGGACTGCTGCGAGCAGCCCCACGGCTCCGGCGAGCAGGAACGGGCCTGCCCACTGCGTCAGGCGGGCGGGAAAGAGAGTATAGCGCCAGCGAACAGCCATCGGTCACACCACCTCGATCCTTGCCATCGCCCGTGCGACGGATCTCGGAAGCGGCGACGTCCGAAGGCGGCTTCTGGTTCCCTGCTGTCGGCTAGATCGCCACCAACGCGTCGATCGCGCCCTGCAGGATGTAGGCTGCGGCCATCTTGTCGACCAGTTCGGCGCGCTTTGCCCGGCTCGCATCCTGTTCGATCAACGTGCGCGTGACGGCGACGGTCGACCAGCGTTCGTCCTGGAGGAAGATCGGCAAGCCGAGGTCGGCCATGTTGCGCGCGAAAGCGCGGCTCGACTGGCTGCGCGGGCTCTCGCTGCCGTCATGCAGGTTGAGCGGCAGGCCGATGACGATCCCCTTGACCTGCTGCGCCGCGATCATGTCGGCGAGCGCGAGCTTGTCCTTCTGGAACTTGGTGCGGCGGATCAGCAGCGCGGGCGAGGCGAAGCTCCAGCCTGCGTCACACAGCGCGGTGCCGATCGTCTTGGTACCGACGTCGAGCCCGATCAGGCGACCGCCGGCGGGGAGGGCCGCGCGAAACTCGGTGCGGTCGGTGGTGATCATTTCTTGAAGCTCGCCAGCCGCCGCGCGGCATCGGCGCGGACGTTTGCCCAGAACAGGCTGTAATCGTAGACGTGATAGTTGTTGCCGGGCAGCACATAGCCGCCGAGCGCAGGCGGCGCGCCGATCAGCAGCAGGCCGCGGGCGTCGCAACGCGCAGGCACCAGCCCGGGCGCGATCGTCGCGCTGGCGAGGTCGGCCGACGGGACCAGCGTGCCGAGATTGGCGGTGGCGGGCGCGGCGGCGTCGGGCGTTCCGGTGATCGGGTTGGTGCAGATCATCGGCGTGCCGCGGCGCGGCTTGCCGTCGGTGCCGCTGCTCGCGGCATAGGCGTCGAGGACCAGCGCGGGATCGGCCGGCTCGGCGTAGCTCTGCCATGACAGGATGCAGCCGGCCTGGTCGGCACTGCGGCACTCGGGCAGGCCGAGCATCGGCACGTCGACGCTGCGCGACACCGGCCAGCCGACGACATAGGCGGCGACGATGCGTTTCGCGATCGGCTTGCCCGCGACCTTCTCGCGCAGCAGCCGCAGCAGATGGAGCGCACCCTGGCTGTGCCCGGCGAGGATGATCGGGCGGTTGCCGGCCTGCGCGACGAACGCGTCGAAGGCGGTGGCGACGTCGCCATAGGCAAGATCGAGCGCCTGCTGCGCGGCGCCCTGCGTCGTCAGGAACGCGCCGAAGGTCGCCTGGCGATAGCGTGGCGCCCAGATCTGGCCGACCGCGTTGAACGCGCTCGCCTGGCCGCGCAGGAACAGTGCGGCGCGGTCATTGGCCTCGGCGTCGTCGAGCGGCGCGTTCCAGCGCGCGCGGTTGAGGAACGAGGTCGGGTGGATGAAGAACACCGCCGCCGCGCCGTCCGTGGCCGGCGTATAGCCGGGCGGGAGCCACAAAGCGGGATTTCCCGGCTTGTCGGGGCGCGCGAGCCACATGTCGGCGCGGTCATAAGCGGCGGCAGGTTCGCGCGGCTGCGCGACGAACGCGGTTCGCGGCACCATCGCCAGCTTGATTAGCTCGGAGCCCCAGATCGCATAGGCAAAGGCGCCCGCGATCACGAGCACGATCAGGACGGTGAAGATGTAGAGAAACTTGCGCGCCAAGCGGTCCACCTCCCACGAGCATGGCGCGGCAGTGCCCATGCAAGCGTGATGCGATTTCCGTGCAGCAGGACGGCGGCGCTTGCAATCGCCTTGGCGACGGCGTTGGTGCGGCGCGACGGCGGGGGAGCGACGCGATGATCGAATCGACCGGATTTGAACGGGATACGCATGGCTGGACGCTGCGGCCGGTCCTGCTCGCGGTTCTCGGCGCGCTGGCGGCATTGGCGGTCCAGCACTTGCTCGACGTCGGTGGCCCGCGCTTTCCGGCGATCGACCCGGCGGCGTGGCGAATCGCGCTGACCACCGCGATCGGGACGGGCGCCGCCGCCTTCGGCTTTGCGCTCGAGCGGCGGCGCTGGTGGTGGGCGGCGCTGTTCGGCGTCGGGGTCGGCGCGGTCGCCGGGCTGATCGTCTATTGGAATGGCGGCGGCTGGGGCGCGTGGCGCGACTGGCACAGCGCGAGCCTGTTCCTGTCGATCGCGATCGCGGTGCCGCTGTTCCAGACCGCGCGCGACCAGGGCGCGTGGCGCTTCCCCTATGCCGACGTCCACGGCGAGGCGTGGACCAACGTCGTGCTGTGGGGCGCGTGCTGGCTGTTCACCGGGGTCGCCTTCGCGCTGGCATGGTTGCTGTCGGCATTATTCGACCTGATCGGCCTGCATTTCCTGCGCGATCTGCTCAGGCATGATTGGTTCAATGCTCTGCTGTTCGGCGCGAGCTTCGGCGGGGCGCTCGGCCTGCTGCGCGAACGCGACGGCGTGCTGAGGCTGCTCCAGTGCGTAGTGACCGCGGTGCTCGCGGTGCTGGCGCCGGTGCTCGGGGCGGGACTGCTGATCTTCCTGCTCGCGCTGCCGTTCACCGGGCTCGACGCGCTGTGGGAAGCGACGAAGTCGACCACGCCTATCCTGCTGAGCTGCGTGATCGGCGCGCTGATCCTCGCCAATGCGGTGATCGGCAACGGGTCGGACGACGAGGCGACCAACCCGGTGCTGCGCTTCGGCGCGATGGCGCTGGCGCTGTCCGTGCTGCCGCTTGCGGTGATCGCGGCGATCGCGACCGGCTTGCGGATCGGCCAATATGGCCTGACGCCCGACCGTTTGTGGGCGGTGGTGTTCGTCGGGCTCGCGAGCGTCTACGGCGTGGCCTATCTCGTCGCGCTGCTGCGCGGGCGGCTCGGGTCGAGCGCATACGTCCGGCCGAGCAATTTGCGACTGGCCTTCATCGTTACGGGGATCGGGCTGCTCCTCGCCACGCCGCTCGCGCGCTTCAACGCGCTGTCGACCGCCGACCAGGTCGTGCGGCTCGAGAGCGGGCGCGTCCCGGCGGCGAAATTCGACTGGGCGGCACTGGCGTTCGATTTCGGCGATCCCGGCAAGGCGGCGCTCCGGCGACTCGCCCGCTCCAAGACTCCGGCGATCGCGGCGCGCGCCAAGGAGGTGGCGACCAAGACCAATCGCTGGGAGGTCGCGAGCGTCGAACGCACGCAGACCGATGCCGACCTGCTCGTCAAACGCCTTCGCGTCGTGCCGACGGCGGTGCCCGTGCCGCTCGCGCTGCGCCAACGACTGACCGACTGGCAGGCATGTCGGTCCGATCGGGAGAATGGCTGCATCCTGCTCTACCACCCGGAGGCGAGCGAAGCGGTGTCGATATCGCAAAGCTGCATCGACGATCTGGCGCGCGAGCCGCAATCCGCGAATGGCTCGGTGCCGATCGTGACCACCCCGTCGGGCTGCGGCGCCTCGCGCTATCGGCGGACCGGCGACGATTGGGCGCGGCTCGATGAAAATGCCCGTGCGCCCCTCACGTCGCCCGAACGCGCCGCGCTCAAGGCGGGGGCGGCAGCGGGCAAGGTCGAGATCCGCGCCGTACCCGCGCGCCGCGTGTTCGTCGGGGGCGTTCCGGTCGGCGATCCGTTCGAATAGGTTGCGTAACGCTTGGCCGCTCTGCTAGCCGCAGGCCATGCCAGTCACCATCGCCACCGTCAGCAAGATCGCGAGCCTAGCCCGCATTGCGATCACCGAGGAACAAGCCGCGCGCATCGCGCCCGAGCTCGACAACATCATGGGTTGGATCGAGCAACTGGGCGAGGTCGACACCACGGGCGTCGCGCCGATGACCGCGGTGATCCCCAACCACCTCCGGCTGCGCGACGATGTCGTCAATGCCGATCCGCTGACCGGCGGCGGCATCCGTGATGCCGTGCTGGCCAACGCCCCCCAGGCCGAGCACGGCTTTTTCACCGTGCCCAAGGTGATCGAATAATGACCGACCTGACCAATCTCGGCGTAGCCGCCATCCGCGATGGCGTCCGTGCCGGCACCTTTTCCGCGCGCGAAGTCGCCGAAGGGTTCATCGCCAATGTCTCGAAGGCCAAGGCGCTCAACGCCTTCCTGGTCGAGACCCCCGACCATGCGCTGGCCGCCGCCGACGCCGCCGATGCGGCGCGCGCCGCGGGGGAGACGCTCAAGCCGCTCGCCGGTGTGCCGATCGGGATGAAGGACCTGTTCTGCACCGAGGGCGTGCCGACCACCGCGGCGAGCCTGATCCTCGAGGGCTTCACCCCGCAATACGAGTCGACCGTCTCTGCCAATCTGTGGGATGCCGGCGCGGGGATGCTCGGCAAGCTCAACATGGACCAGTTCGCGATGGGCTCGTCGAACGAGACCTCGGCGTTCGGCAACGTGATTTCGCCGTGGCGGCGCAGCGACGGCGGTAACGCCCCGCTCGCGCCCGGCGGCTCGTCGGGCGGTTCGTCGACGGCGGTCGCGGCGCGGCTGTGCCCGGCGGCGACCGGCACCGACACCGGCGGCTCGATCCGCCAGCCCGCCGCCTTCACCGGCATCAGCGGCATCAAGCCGACCTATGGCAGGTGCTCGCGTTGGGGGACGATCGCCTTCGCCTCCTCGCTCGATCAGGCCGGGCCGATGGCGCGCGACGTGCGCGACTGCGCGATCCTGCTCGAGGCGATGAGCGGGTTCGACGCGAAGGATGCGACCTCGCTCGATCTGCCGGTGCCCGCATGGGAAGCCGGATTGTCGGGCGATCTCAAGGGCAAGCGGATCGGTATTCCCAAGGAATATCGCGTCGACAATATGCCCGCCGAGATCGACGCGCTGTGGCAGCAGGGGATCGACTGGCTCAAGGATGCCGGCGCCGAGATCGTCGAGGTCTCGCTCCCGCACACCAAATATGCACTGCCGGCCTATTACATCATCGCGCCGGCGGAAGCCTCGTCCAACCTCGCGCGCTATGACGGCGTGCGCTATGGGCTGCGCGATCTGCCCGAGGGGGCAGGCCTGCAGGACATGTATGCCGCGACGCGCGCCGACGGGTTCGGCGACGAGGTGAAGCGTCGTATCATGATCGGGACTTATGTCCTGTCGGCAGGCTTTTACGATGCATACTTCACACAGGCGTCGAAGGTCCGCACGCTGATCGCGCGCGATTTCGAACAGGCTTGGGCGAAGTGCGACCTGCTGCTCACCCCGACGGCGCCGTCCTCGGCGTTCGCGCTGGGCGAGAAGTCGGCGGATCCGATCGCAATGTATTTGAACGATGTCTTCACCGTGCCGTCTTCGCTGGCGGGTTTGCCGGCGATGTCGGTGCCGGGTGGCCTCGACGGCGCCGGCCTGCCGCTCGGCCTGCAGATCATCGGCAAGCCGCTCGACGAGCAAGGCGTGCTCAATGCCGGGCTCGCGCTCGAGCAGCGCGCCGGGTTCACCGCTCGCGCCGAGGCGTGGTGGTGATCGCTCTCTCCTTCACTTCGGGCAAAGACGGGCAGGGCGTCGACACCCCGAGCCCGAACGGAATTTAGGTCATGACTGACACCAAATACACGATCCGCGGCGAAACCGGCGACTGGGAGGTCGTGGTCGGCCTCGAAGTCCACGCGCAGGTGACCTCGAACGCCAAGCTCTTCTCGGGCGCGGCGACCGCGTTCGGCGCCGAGCCCAACACGCAGGTGTCGCTGGTCGACGCCGCGATGCCCGGCATGCTGCCCGTTCCCAACCGCGAATGCATCCGCCAGGCGGTGCGCACCGGCATGGCGATCGACGCGCAGATCAACAAATGGTCGCGCTTCGACCGCAAGAACTATTTCTACGCCGATCTCCCGCAGGGCTATCAGATCAGCCAGCTCTACCACCCGATCGTCGGCGAGGGCGCGATCGACATCAGCCTCGACGACAAGAACCCCGATGCCGCGGGCAAGCGTATCGGCGTCGAGCGGATCCATGTCGAGCAGGATGCGGGCAAGCTGATGCACGACCAGCATCCGACGCGCTCCTACGTCGACCTCAACCGCTCGGGCGTCGCGCTGATGGAGATCGTGTCGAAGCCCGACATGGCTTCTCCCGCCGAGGCAGGGGCTTACCTCCGCAAGCTCAGATCGATTCTGCGCTATGTGGGCTCGTGCGACGGCAACATGGAAGAAGGCTCGATGCGCGCCGACGTCAACGTCAGCGTCCGCAAGGCCGGAGACGAACTCGGCACGCGCACCGAGACCAAGAACGTCAACTCGGTCCGCTTCGTGATGGCGGTGGTCGAGCAGGAGGCCAAGCGCCAGGTCGAAATGCTCGAGAGCGGCGGCCGGATCGTCCAGGAAACGCGGCTCTATGATCCCGACCGCAACGAGACGCGCTCGATGCGCTCGAAGGAAGACGCGCACGATTATCGCTACTTCCCCGATCCCGATCTGCTCCCGCTCGAGCTCGACGATGCATTCCTCGAAGAATGCCGCGCGTCGCTGCCCGAGCTGCCCGACACCAAGCGCCGCCGCTACGAGGCGCTCGGCATCACGCCCTATGCCGCCGCGGTGATGACCGCCGAGGTCGAGGCGGCGCGCTGGTTCGATGCGCTGCTCGACAAGGGCGTGGCGCCAGTTGCGGCGGCGAACTGGACGACGTCGGAGCTGTTCGGTGCGCTCAACCGCACCGGCCGCGACATCGAGAATTCGCCGGTCAGCCCCGATCAGGCCGCCGAACTGCTCGGCCTGATCGGCGACGGCACGCTGTCGGGCACGCTCGCCAAGCAGGTGTTCGAGATCATGCTCGAAACCGGGCAGGGCGCTGCCGAGATCGTCGAGGAGCGCGGGCTCAAGCAGACCAGCGACACCGGCGAGATCGAGCGCGTCATCGCCGAGGTGATGGCGGCAAACGAGGACAAGGTCGCGGATTATCGCGGCGGCAAGGACAAGCTGTTCGGCTTCTTCGTCGGCCAGACGATGAAGGCGATGGGCGGCAAGGCCAATCCCGGCGTCGTCAACGACGTGCTGAAGAAGGTGCTGGGCTAAGCGACGAGCGGTGCCCGGTTGACCGGGCACCGCTGCCGGGCGCGGTTCAGCCCGTCTTCGTGGACATCGCCTTCCGCGCGTTGTTGGCATATTCCTCGAAATTCTTGTCGAACACCGAAACCAGCTCGTTGAGCGCGGCGGTCGCGTCCTCGCCTTCCTTGGCTGGGAACAGCTTCAAGCCATTGCCACCCCACGCTTTATATTCATAATCAATCGTCTGGTCGTTGCCGAAGTCGCGCAGCATGAACAGCGTGCGCAGCGACCGACCATAGATCGCGGCCTTTTGATAGAAGACGTCGGCGACGATCAATTCCGAATAGCAAGACGCGGTCGAGTCTGACCGGCGGGTCTTGATCTTGTTCATCGTCTTGCGCTCGAGCGGCGTTTCGTGGCGTACGATGACCGTGCCAGGCTGGCGGTTGAGCAACTCGGTCAGCTTAAGCGACTGCAGGGCATCGAGTTGCGACGGGCTGTCGAGCGCGCTGGCCAACTGCGCCTTGTTGCTGGCGTCCTTGCCGCTGTGCAGAGCCGCGTCGAGCAACCCGCCGCCGAGCAAGCCGGTGGTTACCGAGTTCATCCGCTCGGCTGGCCAGATGTGGAGCTCACACCGCGGCGCTTGGGCGCTGGCGGCGCCACCGCTCGCGCACGCGGCGCCCGCGAGGGCAAGTCCCAGGATCCGACGAACTGTGTTGGTCATTACATTCTCCCCCTTAGATTTCGGCCCGTTTTCCGGCCCTCTTTGCAAAACGCTCTCTAGCCAGCCGTCTTCGCCTTGGGCGGCTTCGACAGCGCGGCCGCGAACAGTGAGACGTCATGGGCGAAAGCCGCGCGCAATTCGGCGGCAGCGGCATCCATGTCGGTGCCGGGCTTCGGCGGAAGCAGCGTCAGCTTGGTCTTGGTCCAGGTGCTGAACACGCGGCGCGGCGTCGGGTCGGTCGTGAAGTCGCGGTAGCGAAACAGAATCTTGAGATAGCTTCCATCGACAATGTCTTGCTGGAAGAAGACGCTGTCGACGACGAACTCGGCATAACAGGACGCCGACGATGGCGCGATGCGGGAGATGCTCGTGCGCATGACCCTGCTCGGCAACGCCTCGTCATGGACGATCGGCTGATAGTCGGGGAGGTGAAGCAGGTCGCGCAGAGCCAAGCTCCGGAGCAGCTCGACTTGATTGGCGGTGTCGATCGGCGCAGCAGGCACGATAGGATAGCCATCGCGTCCAGTAACCGCCCCATTGACGATCCCACCGTGGAATCAGCCACTATAGATCGAATTGAGGCCGGCGCCGGGCCAGATGTGGAGCTCGCAACTCGCTGTCGAACTCGGGGACTGGGCCGCGGCTGGACTGAACGCCATCAGTGCGGCTGCCACACTGAGCGAAACCTTACGCAACACCTGATCCCCCCGGATATGTCCGGGGGGATTTATACAGGGATACAGGGTGTTGCAACTAGCGCGGCTTACTGCGCGTCGTCGTCCTGATTCTTCACCACGCCGCCGGTGCCGCCAACACCGTCTTCCATTCCAGGCGACGTAAAGGAATCAGGCTCGCGTCCGCCTTCTCCGCGTTCGACCGCATCCTTGCGAGCGTCGACGGCCTGTTCGATGTGGCTGCGCGTGTCGTTGTCGTTCTTGGGCAGGCTGTCGGGATGCGGGTCACGGTCGCTCACGCGAAATCTCCCGTCAGGCCGGTGTCGGTCGGCTGGATCGGATCGCCCGACGGGTCGCCCGCGGGATCGGGCACGACGATATCGGGCGTCGGGCTCGGCAATTCGGTGGGGACGGAATCGGGCTGGCCGGGATCGCTCGGGATCGGGGGCAGTTCGGTTGGGGGCGTGCTGGCCATATCGTCTCTCCTCTAGAAGGTATCAACGCGCCACCACCTTAGCGGTTGCGCCTCTAGTCTGTGTCGATTGTTTGCCCGCTTGCCCCCGGGCGCATGGCTGGTATAGACGCCCCCCACACCGGCGGTGTCCTTGCGGGCGTGGCGGAACTGGTAGACGCAGCAGGTTTAGGTCCTGCCATCGCAAGATGTGGGGGTTCGAGTCCCTTCGCCCGCACCAGTCTTTCGCGCGATTCGGCGTGGGGGCTGCGAAACAAAATCCTGAAAAGGCGTGAGATCTGAAATGCAGACTGTCGAGACGTTGAACGAAGGCCTCAAGCGCGCCTACACGCTGACGATCACCGCGAAGGATATCGACTCGCGTGTCGATGCCGAGCTGAAGCGCGTCGCGCCGACGGTGAAGATGCCCGGCTTCCGCCCCGGCAAGGTTCCCGCCAACCTCGTGCGGAAAATGCACGGCGAGGCGCTGATGCAGGACGCGCTCAACAGCTCGATCCAGCAGGGCATCCAGACGCTGATCGCCGAGCAGAAGCTGCGCCCCGCGCTGCAGCCCTCGGTCGAGCTCGCCGAAGGCTTCAAGCTGGGTGACGATGCGCAGATCACAGTGACGCTCGAAGTGCTCCCCGATGTGCCGACTCCGGCGATCGAAGGCCTCAAGCTCGAGCGGCTGACCGTTCCGGCCGACGAAGCCGTCGTGCAGGAGCAGCTCCAGAAGTTCGCCGACCAGCAGAAGAAGTGGGACGATGCCGCCGAGGGCCATGAGGCCAAGATGGGCGATCTCGTCGTGATGGACTTCGTCGGCAAGGTCGACGGCGTCGCCTTCGACGGCGGCACGGGCACCGACATGTCGGTCGAGCTCGGCACCGGTCGTCTGATCCCCGGCTTCGAAGAGCAGGTCGTCGGCGTCAAGACCGGCGAAGAGCGCCAGATCAACGTGAATTTCCCCGAGGATTATCAGGCCAAGGAACTGGCCGGCAAGGCCGCGACCTTCGACCTCAGCATCACCGCGGTGAAGACCGCCGGCGAGAGCGTGATCGACGATACGCTCGCGACCTCGCTCGGGCTCGAGAGCCTCGAGCAGCTCACCGGTCTCCTGAAGGGCCAGATCGAGCAGGAGCTCAATGGCCTCACGCGCACCCACATGAAGCGCAAGCTGCTCGACCAGCTCGCCGAGGGTCATGACTTCGAAGTGCCGCCGTCGATGGTCGAAGCCGAATTTGACCAGATCTGGCAGCAGCTCCAGCACGAAGCGACGCATGAGGAAGATCCGGCAGCAGCGCTCGCCGAGATGGAGTCCGAGCGCGACGATTACCGCAAGATCGCCGAGCGCCGCGTGCGCCTTGGTCTGCTCCTGTCGGAAATCGGCCAGGCCAATGGCGTCGAAGTCAGCCAGCAGGAAATGAACCGCCTGATCGCGCAGGCTGCGCAGAACTATAACAACGACGATCGCCAGCGCTTCCTGCAGTACATCCAGCAGGAGCCGATGGCCGCCGCCCAGCTGCGCGCGCCGCTGTACGAGGACAAGGTCGTCGACTTCCTGTTCGAGAAGGCTGAGATTTCGGACCGCGAAGTGACGCGCGAAGAACTCGAAGCGGCGATCGAGAGCGAAGAAGGCTTCTCGAGCGGCACGCACACGCACGATCACGACAACCACAAGCCCAAGGCCAAGAAGGCCGCGACCAAGAAGGCTAAGCCTGCGGCCGACGCCGGGGCGGGTGACGCCAAGAAAATGGAAGCGGCCGACATCGAGCCGGCAGCATCCAGCGACGATCTCGTCGAGGCAGAGCCGGTGAAGAAGGCCGCGACCAAGAAGGCGCCGGCCAAGAAGGCTGCTCCTGCTCCTGCAGAAGACGCCGCTGTGGCTGAAGATGCTGCGCCGGCTCCTGCGAAGAAGCCTGCCGCCAAGAAGAAGGCAGCGGCCGAAAAGGCGGAGTGATCCGCCGGGCGCGAGCCCGAAAGATACGATGACGGCGACGCCCTCCGGATCCAGCATCCGGGGGGCGTCGTCGTTTCGGGCGTGTCGCTAGGCGAACACCGCCTCGAGCCGATCGCCGCGCAGGCCGAGTTGGGCTTTCGCAATGTTCCAGATCAACAGGATCGCGGTGATCGCCAGCGCGATTTCGATCGGTGAGGCCAGCCACAACTCGCCCGTGGCCGAACCCTTGATGCCGGCGAACAGCCGCATGAACGATCGCGCGAAACTGACGAGCAGGTAGCACGCCCACCACAGCGACACGAGCAGGCCGCTTTCGGAGTAAGGATAGCGCTCGTGGCTCGCGTTCCACAACTCGCGCATCCCCTCGAACGGCTTGAACAGATTGGCGACCGGCACCGCGAACCACCAGATTCTTGCGCCGGGCGTGAATTGCAGGTCGTCGAACCCCGCCGCCCGCAAATTCTGCCCCGCCTGATAGATCCAGATCGCGAATAGGATCGTGGTCAGCAGCTTGAAGAGGGTCTGCGCCAGGTCGACCGACTGCGCGATCGGCGTGACGTGCGCGGCGAAGGCGGCGGGCGCGAGCAGCGCGGTGCCGAGCACGAGCGGTGTCCACAGTGCGCCGATCGCCACCATGCCGGCGACCAGCATCGTCAACGGCCGCAAGTCGCGGATCTGCATCTCTTTTCCCCCCAGAAGCGATTGCAAACGTATCGAGGGGTCCGCGCGATGCGTCAAATCACAAAACAGTCGAACCGCAGCCGATTCGCCTCTAAGGCGGCGGCATGACATCCCGTATCGCCGTCCTGCTGCCCTGCTACAACGAAGGCGCTGCCATCGCGCAGACCGTCGCCGGCTTCCGCGCCGCGCTGCCCGAGGCGACGATCTACGTCTATGACAACAATAGCCGCGACGACACGGTGGCGGTGGCGCGCGCGGCAGGCGCGATCGTCCGCACCGAGCGGATGCAGGGCAAGGGCAACGTCGTGCGGCGGATGTTCGCCGACGTCGATGCCGACATTTACGTGATGGCCGATGGCGACGCGACCTACGACGCGACCGCCGCGCCGGCGTTGGTCGCGCGCCTGCTCGACGAGCAGCTCGACATGGTCGTCGGCAGCCGCGTGACGCAGGTCACCGCCGCCTATCGTCGGGGCCATGTGCTCGGCAACAAGGCGATGACGGGGATGCTCGCGCAGCTCTTCGGGCGCAGCTTCACCGACATCTTCTCGGGCTACCGCGTCTTCTCGCGGCGCTTCGTCAAGAGCTTCCCGGTGCTGTCGTCGGGATTCGAGATCGAGACCGAGATCAGCGTCCATGCGCTCGAGCTCAAGATGCCGGTCGGCGAGATCGAGACCGCCTATTTCGCGCGGCCCGAAGGCTCCGAATCGAAGCTCAGCACCTATCGCGACGGCTTCCGCATCGCGCGCACGATCATCACGCTCTACCGGATCGAGCGGCCCTTGCTGTTCTTCGGCATCATCGCGGCGGTGCTGGCGCTCGCGGTGCTGGCGCTCGGCATTCCGCTGATCGTCACCTACATGCACACCCATCTCGTGCCGCGCCTGCCGACCGCGGTGCTGGTCACCGGGCTCACCATTCTCGGGGCGTTGTGCGTCTTTACCGGGCTGATCCTGGATACGGTGGTCCGCGGTCGGCGCGAAGTGCGACGTCTCGCCTATCTGAGCTTTCCGGCAGCGTCCTAGCGCAAGGCGAACCACCGCGGCGTGCGGCGGCGGTCGAGGCCGCAGAGCTGGCCGAGGTGATGCACCTTCGCATAGCGGCGCACGCGCGCCGTATAGTCGGCCGCTTCGGGATGGTCGAATTTCCAGTCGGGCGGATTGAAGGTCGAGACGCCGTTGATCGTCGGACGGTCATAATAAGAGGCGAGCAGCATCGCATCGACATTGTGGCGATAGAGCCCGAGCAGGTCGTTGGGGCGGCTCGCGCCCCACGCGGTGCCGATCTGGTCTGCCTCGGCCTGGAGCGGAGCGTCGGCGGGGCGCGCGGAGACGACGAAGAAGGTGTCGCAGTCCGCGGGCGGCGGACCGATGTCGCGCAGCATCCGCAGCAGCGCTGGCCGGTCGAGCGCCAGCGGCGCCGCAAGCTGGACCTCTTCGAGCAGCAGGAAGGCGATCGCGATCGCGAGCACAGCCGGCGGGAGTCTCCAGCGCTGCAGCGCCATCATCAGCAGCGCGATCATCGGTATGAGCAGGAACAGCAGCAGGCGCGTGATCACGCGCACCGAGCGAACGCCGGGCACGACCTCATACACCAGCCACCAGAGTGACCCCATGATGCTCCAGCGTATCGCGAGCAACGCGAGCACCGTCGTCGTCAGCGCGATCGCGAGCATCAGCGGGGCGGCGCGCTGATGGCGCGCCGACCAGCGGATCGCGATCAGCGTGCCGACCAGCAGGCCGAGCGGGAAGCCGAACCTGTGCTCGCCGGGGCTGAACCGCGCGTTCGGCAGGATTTGCCCCCAGACGAGGTTGCCCGGACCGACGTTGACGAAGGTATCCCGGATCGGGAGGTAGCGCATCACGTCGCGCAGGAAATCATGCCCGCCACTTTCGGCGAGCTTGGGGAGATAGACCAGCAGG
Organism: Parasphingomonas frigoris; assembly: GCF_036663815.1. Taxonomy (NCBI): domain Bacteria; kingdom Pseudomonadati; phylum Pseudomonadota; class Alphaproteobacteria; order Sphingomonadales; family Sphingomonadaceae; genus Parasphingomonas; species Parasphingomonas frigoris. Next base: position 437,867 of record NZ_JAXOJQ010000001.1, read on the forward strand.
AATGGAACGAGCGCTACGATGGTGGCGGCGGCCACGCCGGCGATCCGCCAGCCATGCCGGCGCGCCGCGCGCCACAGCATCGTGCGCGTCGCGGCATCGGCCACGGCCAGCCCGATCGGCACGAACAGCATCGCGAACAGCGCGAAGAACCACACCATGTAGAAGGCGTTGAGCGCCGCCACGCCGAACAGGATCGCAAACGCCAGGCCGTTGCGCCACAGCGCGGGTGGAGCATCGGCGATCGCCGCGCGGACGGTGCCGATCGCGGCGAGCATCAGCCACGGCACGAGGCCGACCGTCAGCAACTGGGCGTGATGCATGTGCAGCAGCGATGCATTGCTGGTGGCGAAGATCGCCGCGCCAGCCAGCGCCAGTGGTGTGCGGATGGCGAGACCGCGGCGCAGCAGGGCGTACATGCCGGCAAACCCAACCACCTTCATCGCGACGTGCGACACGAACGCGGCGAGGAACGGGTCGGCCCCCGCCAGCCGCGCGATCGTGAACGGGATGCCGGGGATTATATCGGTGTCGTTATAACCGATCGTATCGTCCTGCGGCGCGAACCAGCCGGTGAGGTTCCAGCGTGCACCATGGACGAAGACGTTGTACCAGTGATTGAGCAGCGAAACCTCGATCCCGCCGTCGTAACTGTCGCCATAGAGCAAAACGAAGCGCGACAGCAGGGCGTCGCGAAAGAAGACGAGAAGGCACAGCAACAGGATTGCGGCCACGATCGCACGGCGCCACCCGGCATTGCGCTCGAGGAAATCGGCAGCCGCATGGGGTACGCCACCGGTTAGGGTCTTGATCTCCGCTCTCCGCCGCCCGATGTTCGCTCCGTATTCCTAAAAGAAGGCTCCTTCATGCGCAATCCGTTCGACACCGGCGATTTCCTGGCCCCGATCAACGATGGTCTGGTTCCGATCGTCATCGAGCAATCCAACCGCGGCGAGCGCAGCTTCGACATTTATTCGCGGCTGCTGCGCGAACGAATCATCTTCGTGACCGGCGGGGTCGAGGATCATATGGCCTCGGTCATCTCGGCGCAGTTGCTCTTCCTGGAGTCCGAGAACCCCAAGAAGGACATCTTCATGTACATCAACTCGCCGGGCGGCGTCGTCACGGCAGGCATGGCGATCCATGACACGATGCAATATATCCGTCCGCGCGTCGGCACGGTGTGCATGGGGCAGGCCGCCTCGATGGGCAGCTTCCTGCTGGCAGCCGGCGAGCCCGGCATGCGCGTCGCGCTGACCAACGCCCGGATCATGATCCACCAGCCGTCGGGCGGGGCGCAGGGCATGGCCTCGGACATCCAGATTCAGGCCAAGGAAATCCAGCGCATCAAGAACCGGATGAATGCGCTGTACGCGCAGTACACCGGCAAGCCGCTCGAGGAAATCGAGCGGGCGATGGATCGCGATACGTTCCTCGAGGCGCATGAAGCCAAGGATTTCGGCCTGGTCGACCAGGTGTTCGACAAGCGTCCGGCACTGCCCGACGATTCGAGCACGCCGCCCGCGCTGACCTCGGCTTAAGGGAATTTCCAGGGGGTGGGGCGTCGTCTGGCGTCCCATCACCGTATTCATACGACGATTTTGGTGATTGTCGGATTGCGCGAGGGCGGTCTAGGATGGACGCTCCGCATATGTGCGCCCGTTGGTGGCGCCAAGGATGGTTAGAATGACGAAGCTCAGCGGCGGCGACTCGAAGAGCACGCTTTATTGCTCCTTCTGCGGCAAGTCGCAGCATGAGGTGCGCAAGCTCATTGCCGGGCCAACCGTGTTCATCTGCGATGAATGCGTTGAACTGTGCAACGACATCATCCGCGAGGAGACCAAGTCGGCGCTCGTCTCGAAGAAAGACGGCGGCGTGCCCACGCCGCAGGAAATCTGCGACGTGCTCGACGATTATGTGATCGGCCAGAAGCGCGCCAAGCGCGTGCTCTCGGTGGCGGTCCACAACCATTACAAGCGCCTCAACCACGGCCAGAAGGGCGCCGACGTCGAGCTCGCCAAGTCGAACATCCTTCTCGTCGGGCCGACCGGCTGCGGCAAGACGCTGCTCGCCCAGACGCTCGCGCGCATCCTCGACGTGCCGTTCACGATGGCCGATGCGACGACGCTGACCGAAGCCGGCTACGTGGGCGAGGACGTCGAGAACATCATCCTCAAGCTGCTTCAGGCGTCCGATTACAATGTCGAGCGGGCGCAGCGCGGGATCGTCTATATCGACGAGATCGACAAGATCAGCCGCAAGGCCGAGAACCCGTCGATCACGCGCGACGTGTCGGGCGAAGGCGTCCAGCAGGCTCTGCTCAAGCTGATGGAAGGCACCACCGCGAGCGTTCCGCCGCAGGGCGGCCGCAAGCATCCGCAGCAGGAATTCCTGCAGGTCGACACGACCAATATCCTGTTCATCTGCGGCGGCGCGTTCAGCGGCCTCGAGAAGATCATCGGCGACCGCCTGCAGGGCAAGTCGATCGGCTTCGGCGCCTATGTCGCCAGCCCTGAGGAACGCCGCACTGGCGAGACGCTCAAGGCGGTCGAGCCCGAGGATCTGCTCAAGTTCGGCCTGATCCCCGAGTTCGTCGGCCGTCTGCCCGTGATCGCGACGCTCGAGGATCTCGACGTGCCGGCGCTGGTGACGATCCTGACCGAGCCGAAGAACGCTCTGGTCAAGCAGTATCAGAAGCTGTTCGACATGGAGGCGGTCAAGCTCGGCTTCACCGACGAGGCGCTCGTCTCGGTCGCCAAGAAGGCGATCGATCGCAAGACCGGCGCGCGCGGGCTGCGCTCGATCCTCGAGGGAATCCTGCTCGATACGATGTTCGACCTGCCCGGCATGGACAGCGTCGAGGAAGTGATGATCGACAAGGACGTGATCGAGGGCCGCAAGGAGCCGATTCGTGTCTATGGCAAGAAGGAAAAGGCCGGCGCCGGCGCGGCGTAGGTCGGTCAGCCCCGCCCCCTCGCGGGGCGGGGCGCTCCGGCAGGGACGGGAAGAATGATCTTTCCGGATCGCGCCAGCGGGCTTCCCGCGACTACCGTGGATCTGGCCGGTGGCGTGCGGGTGGCCGGAACCGTCGATCGCGCGCGGATCGCCGCGCTGCTGGCGCGGGCCTTCGCGGAGGATCCGGCGATGTCGTACGTCTTTCCCGATCCCGCCGACCGTGCGGTGCGATTGCCGCGGCTGTTTACCCTGCTGTTCGATGCCGAGGTGGCCAACGGCATTCGCCTGGTGACGGCGGGCGGCGAGGCGACGACGCTGTGGCGCGCGCCCGGGCGCGCCGCTGACGGTGTGCTCGACATGCTGCTCCACGCCTGGCCGATGTGGCGCGCACTCGGCGGGGCGATCGGCCGCGCGCTGGCGGTCTCCAGCGCGATCCAGGCGCATTTTCCGGCCGAACCCTGCTGGTATCTGCATATCGCGGGTTGCGATCCGGCGGCGCAGGGGAGGGGATTGGGCGCGGCAGCGGTCCGCGCCGGGCTCGACCGCATCGCCGGCAGCGGCCTGCCAGCCTATCTCGAGACCGCGACCGAACGAAACTTGCCCTTCTACCGCGCGCTCGGTTTCGAGCTCACCGCGGAATGGAGCGTCCCCAAGGGCGGCCCGCGCTTCTGGTCGATGCAGCGACCGGCCGGGTCATAGCACCCCCGGCACGAACCGTTTCACCCGCGCCGCATAGCGATCGAACGCCGGCCCGAACGTCGCCCGCAGCACCGCCTCCTCATGCCGCACGCGCATCCAGGTGCCGAGCGCGAAGATTGGGGCTGCCACCAGCAGGTTGCGCGAATGGCCGTAGGCGATCGCCATCGCGACCATCACCAAGGCGAGCGCGACGTAGATCGGATTGCGGATCCAAGCGAACGGCCCCGATTCGACCAGCTGACCGTCGTCGCGGGTGCGGGCGACGAGCGCCCAGTTGCGTCCCATCGCGCGCGAAGAAGCATCGAACAGCCAGGTTGCGGCGAGCATCAGTGCGAGGATGGCGACAGCTTCGACGATCGCTTTCGCCGAGTCGGCGGGGAGCGCGAAGCGGATCGGTCCGAAACCGGCAATGCCGATGCCGATGCCCTGCACGACGATCCACAGGATCGAGGCATTGCGCCGCGCCGCATCCTCGCTCTTGGGCATCGCCCGTCCGCGGGCGCGGGCGCGCATCAGCGCGACGAACCCGGCGAGCAGGCCGATCGCCAGAGCGGCGATCCCGGGAAAACCAACCGGATCGAGCGGGATGAAAGGCATCGCGGTCTTCCTAACACCAGGGACTGTACTATTATTATAACACGCTCGTCTGTCAATTGGTCGGCTTGGGGCGCTTCGCCGCGGCATCGCGCCACGCCTGATATTGCTCGATCGCGACCGAGCGCCGCAGCAGCTTGGCCTGCGGGTCGATCACCACATGCGCCTGGCGTGGCACAGCGAGGCTGCCGACGCCGCCGGCCATCGCCAGCCGCACGATCCGCCCGTCGACCTGGACGTCGACCGGCATCGGGAAGACGCGCCCGCCCGGCGCCTGCCAGCGCAGCGTGAGATGCGATCCGCTCCGCGTCTCGATCAGCTCGGGGAGCGCCGCCTGGCGCAGATAGACGTCGAAGAACCAGCCATAATCCTTGCCGGTGACGCGCCGCACGACCCGCTCATATTCGGCGCTTGACGAGAAACGCGGGACGAAATTGCCTGGCCGGGGATCGAGCCGCCCGTAGAGCAGCAGGCGCGTGACGTCGCGGAACTTAGCGTCGCCGATCAGCGTGCGCAGGCTGTGGAGCATCCACGAGCCCTTGTAATAGATGTCCTGCCCGGGGCCGCCCTTCGACAGATCGTAGACCTCGCCCTCGTCGCGCTGCTTGCCGGAAACGAGTGGGCGCAGATTGGCGATCTTGCTGCGCTGGTCGGCGAGCATCGTCGCGTAGCGCGCCTCGCCCTCGCGCCAGCGGCCGTAGAGTGGCTGCATGTAGCTGCCGTACCCCTCGTGGATCCAATAATCGTCCCAATTGGCCGCGGTCACCTGATTGCCGAAATATTCGTGGGCGAATTCGTGCTGGCACAGCCAGTCGAACCCCTCGGGCGCCTTGGCATAGCCATTGCCGTAGGCGTTGATCGTCTGATGCTCCATGCCCTTGTGCGGTGTCTCGACCACGCCGACCTTCTCGTCGCCGAACGGGTAGGGGCCGATCTCGCGTTCGAAGAAATCGAGTGTCGGCGCGAACTCGGCGAACAGGCCGCGCGCCTGAACCTCCTCGCCGGGCAGGTACCAATAGGCCAGCGGGATGCTGTTGCCGTAGCGGCTCTTGTAGACCCCGGAGATTTCCTCATACGGCCCGACGTTGAGCGCGATGCCGTAGGTGTTGGGATGCTTGACGCGCCAGTTCCACGTCGTGCGGCCGTCGGCGCGCGTGTCGACGCCGAGCAGCACGCCGTTGGAAGGCGCCTTCAACCCCTTGGGGACGGTGATGTGGAGCGTCACCACGCCGGGTTCGCCGGTCGGAAAATCGAGGCATGGCCAGAACAGGTCGCAGCCCGAGGCCTCGGCGGTGGTCGCGAACCACGGCGCGCCGCTCGGCGTCTTCGACCAGACCATGCCGTCGTCCCACGGCGCGTTGACCGCGATGTGCGGCGTCCCGCCGTAGCTGATCCGCGCCGTGACATGCCCGCCGGTCGGGATCGCGCGGGGCAGCGTGATGACGACCTTGCCCTCGGGGTTGCTCCAGGCCGCGGGCGCGAGCGCGGTCCCGTCGATCGCGATCGCGTCGACCGGCAGGTTGCGGTCGAGATCGACCGTCAGCCGCGTAAGCGGGGCCTTGGCGGTGAAGCGCAGCGTCGCGATCCCGCGCAGTGTCTCGGTCTCGGGTAGCAGCTCGAAGGCGAGGTCGGCGGCATCGAAGCTCAGCCGACTCTGGTCGGGGTCGATCGCCCCGCCCGATTTCTGCGTCTGCGCGGTCAGCGCGGGCTCGCCCTTGCCGGGCAGGGGGCCGGGCAAGGCTCCGGGCAGGCTTTGGGGCGGGCTCGCGGCGGTCAGCGCGAGGCAGCCGCACAGCAGGGCGATACGGAAAGCAATCATGCGGCGGTCAGGTCCACGGAGAAATCGGTGATCGTCAGCCGCAGCGACTCGCGGCCATTCTCGGTTACGCTGATTTGCCGGGGATAGCGCACGCCTTGTGCAGCGACGCTGCCGGTGAAGCGGAAATGCTGGCGCACCGCGGCGGCGTCGGGGTCGGGCGCGGCGATCGCATAGTCAGCGGTGGCGATCCGCCCGTCGGCGGCGAGCGTCAGCGCGATCGGCGGATATCCGTCGCGCACCGCATTGAGCCGCTGCGCGCTGCTTGCGCTCACGAAGGCGGGGGCGAGCAGAAGATAGCCGTAGGCGCCGAGCCGCTGACGCTCGAACTGCGCCTGCGCCGGCGGCAACGGCGTCTGCGCGCCGTACTGTACGACGAAGGCACTGTCCCGCTCGACCATCACGCTGCGCGCCGCTTCACGTCCTTCGGTCACCAGCCAGCTGTCCGATCGGGCGCGTGCGAAGGGTTCGATCCGGGTTTCGACCATCAGCTCGACCGGGACGCTGCCGAGCAGCATTCGCGCCCGCCCGCTCCACGACAGCACGCGAACGCGTGTCAGCAGGTCGCGTCCGCCCGCCGCCGCGAGCGCGCGCGAGACTGGCTCGGCGCGGCGCGCGGGTGCCGCCGCGAGCGCGCCCGGCAGCGCACACAGCCCGACAAAGCCACCGAAAAGCCCACGACGATTGATGGATTGGCAATCCGCCCCATATAAGAGATCAAGCACGCGTCCCTGGCGCGACCTCGGAGTATCCATGACCCTAGATTCTTCCACCCCTTCCGTGTCCCCCGCTCAGGCGTATCCGGTCCTGCCGCTGCGCGATATCGTCGTGTTTCCCAACATGATCGTGCCGCTGTTCGTCGGTCGCGACAAGTCGGTCGCAGCCCTGGAAGCCGCGATGGCGGCCGACAAGGAAATTTTCCTGGTGGCGCAGCTCGATCCCAGCGAGGACGACCCCGAGCGCGATGACCTGTACGAGATCGGCGTGACCGCGGTCGTGCTGCAATTGCTCAAGCTGCCCGATGGCACCGTCCGCGTGCTCGTCGAGGGCAAGCATCGCGCCGCGCTGACCACGCTTGTCCAGAACGACGGGTATCTCTCGGCTGAAGTCGAGATGCTCGAAGGCGATGCGGGGGAGGCCGATCTCGCTGCCGCCAGCGCCGAGCTGGGTGAGAGCGTCGGCAATCTCGCCCCCGATGATCTCAGCCCCGATCTCAAGGCGCTGATGCGCTCGGTGATCGATCAGTTCGAGAATTACGCCAAGCTCAACCGCAAGCTGCCCGCCGAGACCGCGGTCCAGCTCGGCGAGATTGAGGACGCCTCGAAGCTCGCCGACGCGGTCGCCGCCAACATCCAGGTCAAGGTCAGCGACAAGCAGGCGCTGCTGATCGAGCGCGATCCGGCCAAGCGGCTCGAGATGGTGTTCGCCTTCATGGAAGGCGAACTCGGCGTCCTGCAGGTCGAGAAGAAGATCAAGTCGCGGGTCAAGCGCCAGATGGAGAAGACCCAGCGCGAATATTATCTCAACGAGCAGTTGAAGGCGATCCAGCGCGAACTCGGCAACGAGAGCGATGACGGCGAAGGCGACGAGATTGCCGAGCTGACGCAGAAGATCGCGACGATGAAGCTGAGCAAGGAGGCGCGCTCCAAGGCGACGTCCGAGCTCAAGAAGCTCAAGACGATGGCGCCGATGAGCGCCGAGGCGACCGTCGTGCGTAACTATCTCGACGTGCTGCTCGGCCTGCCGTGGGGCAAGAAGTCGAAGATCCGCAAGGACATCTCGGCGGCGCAGGCGGTGCTCGACGAGGACCATTATGCGCTCGAGAAGGTCAAAGACCGGATCATCGAATATCTCGCGGTGCAGGCGCGCACCAACAAGCTGAAGGGGCCGATCCTGTGCCTCGTCGGGCCTCCGGGCGTCGGCAAGACCTCGCTCGGCAAGTCGATCGCCAAGGCGACGGGCCGCGAGTTCATTCGCCAATCGCTCGGCGGCGTGCGCGACGAAGCCGAGATTCGCGGGCATCGCCGGACTTACATCGGCTCGCTGCCGGGCAAGATCGTGACCAACCTCAAGAAGGCCGGCACCAGCAATCCGCTGTTCCTGCTCGACGAGATCGATAAGCTCGGCCAGGATTTCCGCGGCGATCCAGCGTCGGCGCTGCTCGAGGTGCTCGACCCCGAACAGAACGGCAAGTTCCAGGATCACTATCTCGAGATCGACGTCGACCTGTCGGACATCATGTTCGTGACGACGGCCAACTCGCTCAACCTGCCGCAGGCGTTGCTCGACCGGATGGAGATCATTCGGCTCGAGGGGTATACCGAGGACGAGAAGGTTGAAATCGCGGAGCGGCACCTCATCGCCAAGCAGATCGAGGCGCATGGTCTGAAGGACGGCGAGTTTACGCTCACCACCGAGGGGCTGCGCGCGCTGATCCAATACTATACGCGCGAAGCCGGTGTCCGCACGCTCGAGCGCGAGATCGCCAAGCTGGCGCGCAAGGCGCTGCGCCAGATCCTCGAGGGCAAGACGACGAGCGTCACCGTGACACCAGACAATCTGTCCGACTTCGCCGGTGTGAAGAAGTATCGTCACGGCCTCGGCGAGGAAGAGAATCAGATCGGCGCGGTCACCGGGCTCGCCTGGACCGAGGTCGGTGGAGAATTGCTGACGATCGAAAGCGTCACCGTGCCCGGGCGCGGCCAGGCCAAGATCACCGGCAAGCTGGGCGACGTGATGAAGGAATCGATCGAGACCGCGTTCAGCTTCATCAAGGCGCGCTCGCCGTCGTACGGGATCAAGCCGAGCATCTTCGCGCGCAAGGACATCCACATCCATCTGCCCGAAGGTGCTGTGCCCAAGGATGGTCCGTCGGCGGGGATCGGCATCGTCACCGCGATCGTCTCGACGCTGACCGGTGTGGCGGTGCGCCGCGACATCGCGATGACCGGCGAAGTCACGCTCCGCGGTCGCGTGCTTCCGATCGGCGGGTTGAAGGAGAAACTGCTCGCGGCGCTGCGCGGTGGCATCACCACGGTGCTGATCCCGCAGGAGAATGAGAAGGATCTGGCGGACATTCCCGCCAACATCCGCGACGGCCTCAAGATCATCCCGGTGGCGCATGTCGACGAGGTGCTGCGCCTGGCGCTGACCGGCCCGTTGACGCCGATCGATTGGACCGAGGCGGACGATCTTGCCGCGCAACCGCCTGCGGGAGTCCCGGCGATCGGTGGCGAATTGCACCACTGATCGCAAAACAGGCTGCAATCGTCGGTTTTCCGCCGCTTTTCCAAGGCGGCGGCGCTGTTTTGCTTTGACAGCCCCGCTTCGAGCCGCCTTACTGCGCCACCGGCTTTGCCCGGGAATCATTTGTACAGAATTCGAAATGTAAACGGGGGTTTGGTGGCGATGAACAAGCAGGAATTGATCGCGACGGTGGCTGACACGTCGGGTCTGACCAAGGGTGATGCGAGCAAAGCCGTCGAGGCCGTGTTCGACGCGGTCTCCGCCGCGCTCAAGAAGGGCGATGAAGTCCGCCTCGTCGGTTTCGGCACCTTCTCGGTGAGCAAGCGCAAGGCCTCGACCGGTCGTAACCCGCGTACTGGCGAGCCGATGACGATCAAGGCTTCGTCGCAGCCGAAGTTCAAGGCCGGCAAGGGCCTCAAGGACTCGGTCAACTGAGATTGGCTGACGAAATTGGCGTGCGGGTGCTGGACAAGCACCACATGCTCGTTTTAAGGGACTGACAGACGGGCGGCGGAAACGCCGCCCTTATCCGTTTCGCATCGCCCCGCTCGCCGGGGCTGCATGCAGCGGGCGCGTAGCTCAGTGGTAGAGCACACCCTTCACACGGGTGGGGTCGCAAGTTCAATCCTTGCCGCGCCCACCATATCCAGGCCGCCGGATCCGCAAGGGTCGGGCGGCTTTTCGCATGTGCCGGCTACGGCCGGGGCGTTCACGAAACCCTTGGGTGATCTCATATCTGGTGCCTGCGCACACTCATCGCGCGCGCGCGCGGTTCGTGGTTCACAGCGACGTCGTCGCCCTGTAACGTCGGCCTTCGAACGGCGATGCGATCGGAGAAGAGTACCACATGCGCTTGGTTTTGGACGCGCGCGCGCGGGCCTTTTTAAGGCGAGTACCCGCGACGACGGTCTATTCGGCGCTCGAGGTGCTGTTGATCGCAGGGCTTGCGGTGCAGAGCGCGCGGCTGGTCTGGGCGGTGTTCACCCCGGTCGGCCCGGTCGGGATCTGGCGGGCCGAGCAAGGCGCGCTTCCGGGCTCGCCCGAGGCGATCCTGCGCGGCTTCGATCCCTTCTATCGGTTGAGCGGCGGCGATGCCGCGGGGCCAGCGGTCGTCACGACCTTGCAGCTGACGCTGTTCGGCATCCGCATTGACGAGGCGCAGGGCGGCGGATCGGCGATCATCGCCGGCCCCGACGGCGTCCAGCAGAGCATCGCGGTCGGGCAGGAGATCCAGCCCGGCGTCCGGCTCAAGGCGGTCGCGTTCGACCATGTCACGATCGATCGCGGCGGCGCGTCCGAAGACCTGTTTCTCGTCCAGAGCGAGCAAGCCCCGGTGGCGCCCGCGCTGCCGGCCGGCCCGACGTTGATCGGCGCCGGCGCTGTCACCCCTGCCACCCTGGCAGGCGCGCCGCCGCCGGGCGGCGCGCGTGGCCTCACTTATGCCCAATTGCGTTCCGACGTCGGCTTCATCCCGCGGATCGACGATGGCCGGGTCAGCGGGCTGACGGTGCGGTCGCAAGGCACCGGCGGGGCCTTTCGCGCGGCGGGCTTGCGCGACGGTGACGTCGTGACGCAGATCGGCGGCAAGCCGGTCGGCAGCCAGGCCGATCTCGACCGGCTCGGTGCACAATATGCAAAGGGCGGCACGCTCGCTATCTCGGTCGAACGCGGCGGCACCATCGTACCACTCGTCATCACGATTGCGGGGCAATGAAAACACCGAAACTGGCGCCGGTTCTGGCCCCCCTCCTGGCGATCACGCTCGCCGCGACCGCGCATGCGCAACAGACGATGAACGTGCGCGATGCCGATATCCGCGCGTTCATCGCCGATGCCGCGCGCGTCACCGGGCGCACCTTCATCATCGACGCGCGGGTCGCGGGCAAGGTGACCGTCGTTACCGACCATCCGGTCAGCAAGTCGCAATATTTCGAGATCTTCCTCTCGACGCTGCGCGCCAACGGCCTCGTCGCGGTACCGACCACCAATGGCGCGTTCCGCATCCAGCCGACCGACACTGCCGCATCGCAACCGAGCCGGCTCGGCACGCGCGGTGCAGCGAGCAACAGCTATGTCACCGAGGTCGTGCGCCTGCGCGCGATCGAGGCATCGACCGCGGTCGACACGGTGCGCGGGTTGATCTCGCCGCAAGGCTCGGTCACCGCCAATCGCGGCGGCAACAGCCTGGTGATCGTCGATTTCGCCGACAATGTCCGCCGCGTGCGCGAAGTGCTGCGCCGGATCGACACCGACAATGCCACGACCCGCATCGTCGCGCTCAAGAATGCCGGCGCGCGCGAGATCGCAACCGCGTTGCAATCGCTGGCCGGCCAGGGCGCAGGCGGCGGCGCGGGGAACGGCGGCACAGCACCCGGCGGGGGGGCGCCAGGTGCGGCGGGCGGCGGCGTCAGCGTCGTCGCGGTGACCAGCTCCAATTCGGTCGCGATCCGCAGCGATGCGGCGTCGGTGTCGCGCCTCGCGGCGGTCGCCGAGGATCTCGACCGTCGCGCCAAGAACGGCACCGAGATCAAGGTGATCTTCCTCGAAAATGCCGATGCCGAGCAGTTGCTGCCCGTGCTGCAGCAGCTCGTCGGCCAGACGCCATCGCCGATCACCAACCAGCAATTGTCGGCGTCGAACTTCGGCAACAACAGCCAGTCGGGCGGAAGCACGGGATCGAACCCGGTATCGCGCCCGGCCAACACCCCGGTGGTGCAGCAGGACAGCGGATCGAGCGGCAACACGCCGTCGCAGACCGCGATCACCGCGGGCGGACGCACCGCCTCGGTGGTAACGCGCTTCGTCGGGGCGAACGCAATCGTCATCGCCGCGCCCGCCGAGGTGCAGCGCCAGCTCGCCGATGTTGTGCGCCAGCTCGATACGCGGCGCGAACAGGTGCTGGTCGAGGCGATCGTCGCCGAAGTGTCGGACCAGACGGCGAGCTCGCTCGGCGCGCAGTTCGCGATCGCCAACATCACCGGCGGGGTGTTCGCCGCGTCGAGCTTCAAGAACAGCGCGCCCAGCCTGCTGACGATCGCCGGCGCGATCGGCGCGCGCCAGCTGTCGACGACGACGACGACGATCAACGGCGCGACCGTCACCACCAGCACCAACAGCGCGGCGAGCGATTCGCTGACGCAAAGCGCGCTATCGTCGATCCTCGGTGCGAGCGGCGGCTTCGGCGGCTGGGCGGGCAAGATCGGCGACACGGTGTTTGGCTCGATCATCAACGCGGTGAAGAGCGACACGACCTCGAACCTGCTGCAGGTGCCGCATCTGGTGATGCTCGACAATCAGGAGGCGCACAGCCTGGTCGGGCAGGAGATCCCGATCACCACCGGCAAGGCGCTGTCGACCAATTTCGACAATGCCTTCCAGACGACGCAGCGCGAGAATGTCGGCATCGAGTTGACGGTACGCCCGCAGGTCAATTCGAGCGGGACGGTCAAGCTCAACCTGCGGCTCGAGGTCAGCTCGATCGCCGGGCCGGTGTCGACCACCAACAGCGACCTCATTCTCAACAAGCGCGAGGTCGAGACGATTCGCACCGTCGACGATGGCGACATCGCGGTGATCAGCGGCTTGCTCGACGATAATGAGCGGCGGACGATCGAGAAGATCCCGCTGCTCGGCGACATTCCGGGGCTGGGCAATCTGTTCCGCTCGAAGGCCAAGTCGCGCACCAAGACCAATCTGATGATCTTCATCCGCCCGACGATCCTGCGCAGCGCGGAGGACAGCCGCAAGCTGACCGAGCAGCGTTATGGCTATCTGCGGCTCCAGCAGGGTCTGGCGATGCCCAATGACGAACCGTCGATCGACCAATTGGTGCGCGATTACATGGGCGCCGCCCCGCCGATCCCGAGCGCGCCGGTGCCCGGAAATATCGAGGATCCGCGGATCATGGTCCCGGTGCAGCGGAGCTCGAGCACGGTGATCCGTACGAAGCGGGACCGGTAATGGCGGGGGACGAGCCCTCCGCTTCCTTCTTATCCCCCTCCCGCTTGCGGGAGGGGCCAGGGGAGGGGCGTGCCTCCATCGTGCCGTCTGTAGCGGTGACAGACCCTCCCCCAACCCCTCCCGCAAGCGGGAGGGGGGAAAGTGGCGCCCCTCCCGCAAGCGGGAGGGGAGTCCTGTCGCCCGAGTTTTTGCCGGCCAGTATCCCCTACGCCTTCGCGCGCCGCTTCGGCGTCGTCCTCGACCCGACCCACGAGCAGCTCACCGTCGCGATGCGCGAAGGCGCCGACCCGAAGGTCCTCCTCGAGCTGCGACGCCACCTAGCGCGCCCGTTCGACGTCGGCTTCGTCACCCCGACCGAATTCGACCGCTTGTTGTCCGAGGCCTATGCGATGGACGGCCAGGCTGCGGCGATGGCGGCAGGCACGCTCGGCCTCGGCGACGAGCTCGACCTGCTCGCCGACCATCTGCCGACCGCTGACGATCTGCTCGACACCGCCGACGATGCCCCCGCGATCCGCCTGATCAACGGCATCATCGCCGATGCCGCGCGAAACGGCGTGTCGGACATCCATATCGAGCCGTACGAGACCGGCCTCGTTGTACGGATGCGAATCGACGGGGTGTTGCGCGAGACGCTGCGGATGCCGCCGCACGTAGCCCCCGTCGTCGTCAGCCGCGTGAAAGTGATGGCACGGCTCGACATTGCCGAGCGGCGCGTGCCGCAGGATGGGCGGATCGGGCTGACGCTCGGCGGCAAGCTGCTCGACGTCCGCGTGTCCACATTGCCGAGCCGCGCGGGCGAGCGCGTGGTGCTGCGTATTCTCGACAAGGAGAATGCCGGGATCACGCTCGACGTGCTCGGCATGACCGCGGCGATCAACCAGTTGCTCAAGGACGCGATCACCGAGCCCAACGGGATCATCCTCGTCACCGGGCCGACCGGCTCGGGCAAGACGACGACGCTCTACGCCTCAATGCGGCTGCTCAACGATGGCAGCCGCAACATCCTGACGGTCGAGGATCCCGTCGAATATGCGATGGAGGGCGTCGGGCAGACGCAGGTCAACGCCAAGGTCGGACTGACCTTTGCCGCGGGGCTGCGCGCGATCCTGCGGCAGGATCCCGATGTCGTGATGGTCGGCGAAATCCGCGACCGCGAGACCGCCGAGATCGCGGTGCAGGCCTCGCTGACCGGGCATCTGGTGCTGTCCACGGTGCACACCAACGACGCGGTCGGCGCGATCACGCGGATGCGCGACATGAAAGTCGAACCGTTCCTGCTGGCATCGACACTGCGCGCGGTGATTGCGCAGCGCTTGGTGCGGCGCTTGTGCGAGGTGTGCCGGCGGCCGGTGGCGGCGGATGCATCGGTGGCGGCGCTGCTCGGCTTCGAGCCGGGCGCGATCGTCTATCAGGCGGTGGGATGCGAGCAGTGCCAGGGGACGGGCTATAAAGGCCGCGTCGGAGTGTATGAGGCGATCCGCATCGACGAGACGGTGCGGCGGCTGATCAACGACGGCGGCGACGAAGCGCTGATCGCGCGGCATGCGTTCCTGCATGCGCCGACCTTGGGGTCGGCGGCGCGGCAGTTGGTGCGCGATGGGGTGACGACGGCGGAGGAAGCGGTACGCGTGTCGCGGCGCGATATGGCCGATGCCGAGGCTCCGATGGTGGTGCCGGAAATTGTACGTGAGTGAGGTCGCTTCTTCCTCCCCTCCCTGGAAGGGAGGGGCCGGGGGTGGGTCGGCCCGCGGCGCGGTCGACGCCTGCAACAGCGGGGATTCGCCCGCCCGTGGAGAGGTGGACGCCCGCCCTAGGCCGACCCACCCCCAACCCCTCCCTTCCAGGGAGGGGAGGCATCATGCCTGACTTCGATTACCTCGCGATCGACACGAAGGGCCGCGAAACACGCGGGGCGATCGCCGCACCTTCCATCGACGCTGCGCGCGTATTGCTCGACCGTCGCCGGCTCTATGTCGTCAAGGTCGAGCCCGGCTCGGGCCGCTCCACCAAGGGCAAGCCGCTCCTCTCCGACTTGCGCCTGGGCTCCAAGAAGATGAGCACCAAGCAGCTCACGCTCTTCACGCGCCAGCTCGCCACGCTCAACCGCGTCTCGCCGCTCGAGGAATCGCTGCGTACGATCTCGCGCCAGACCGAGCAGCCGCATGTCCGCGCGATCGTCGAATCGGTCCATGCCGGCGTCGTCGAGGGGCGCCGCCTGCACGAGGCGATGGCGCGCGAGGGCAAGAGCTTCCCGTCGCTCTACCGCGCGATGGTGTCGGCGGGCGAGAGCTCGGGTTCGCTGCCCGTCATCCTCGAACGCCTCTCGGTGCTGCTCGAGCGCCAGGCCGAGATCAACGGCAAGATCATCACGACACTCGCTTACCCCGCGGTTCTCGCGGTCGTGGCGATGGCGGTGGTCACCGCGCTGATGGTGTTCGTCGTGCCGCAGGTGGTCGAACAGTTCGACACCGTCGGGCAGCAGCTCCCGTTCCTCACGCGCGTCGTGATGGGGCTGTCCAATTTCATGGTCGGCTATTGGTGGGCGATCCTGCTCGTCATCCTGCTCACTGGCTTCGGATCGTGGCGCGCGCTGAAGAACCCGCGGATCAAGCTCGGCTTCGATAGCTGGATCCTCAAACTGCCGATCCTCGGCCGCCTGTTCCGCGATCTCCACGCCGCGCGCATGGCGCGCACGCTCGCGACGATGGTCGCCAGCCGCTTGCCCTTGCTCGAAGGGCTGACGCTGACCGGCAGCACGATCCACAATCTGCGGCTCAAGCAGGCGTCGGACGAGATCATCGAATCGATCCGCGGCGGCGGCAGCCTGTCGGCGGCGATGCGCCGTGCGGGCGTCTTTCCCCCGCTGCTGACGTATCTGGCTGCGTCGGGGGAAACGGCGGGGCAGCTCGACGACATGCTCGAACGCGCCGCCGAATATCTCGAGCGCGAGTTCGATCGCTTCACCACGACCGCGTTGTCGCTGCTCGAGCCGATCATCATCGTCGTGATGGGGGGTGTCGTCGCGACGATCGTGCTATCGATCCTGCTGCCGATCCTGCAGCTCAACACGCTTGCCGGACAATGAGGTCTGTTATGTCTGATACCGCTCCCCGCCCGTCGCGCCGCCCCCGCCGCAAGCAAGAAGATGGCTTCACGCTGATCGAGCTGATGGTGGTGATCGTCATCATCGGCCTGCTCGCCGCGATCGTGACCTACAACGTCCTGCCGCTCGGCGACAAAGGCAAGATCGTGAAGGCCAAGGCCGATATCTCGACGATCGAGGGCGCGCTCGATCTCTACAAATTGCAGAACGATTCCTACCCGTCGACCACCGATGGCCTGCAGGCGCTCGTCTCGGCGCCGGCCGATGCCGATGCGTCGAAGTATCAGCGCGGCGGCTACATCAAGAAGCTGCCGGTCGATCCGTGGGGTAAGCCGTACCTCTACGCGGCACCCGGCGCGCATGGCGAGGCCGATGTCTGGACGCTCGGCGCGGACAAGAAGGAAGGCGGCGAGGGCGTCAATGCCGATATCGGCAGCTGGCAGTAAACGCCGCGAAAGCGAGCGCGGCTTCACGCTGATCGAGCTGATGGTCGTCGTCACGATCATCGGCCTGGCCAGCGCGGCGGTGGTGTTCGCGCTGCCCGATCCGCGCGGCCGCCTCGTCGACGAAGCCACGCGCTTTGCCGCACGGACCAGTGCGGCGCGCGATCTCGCGGTGGTCGGCGCCAAGCCGATCAGCGTGTGGGTGTCGCAAGGCGGCTACGGCTTCGACGAGCGCAGCGGCGGCGCGTGGGTGGCGATGGGCGAGAAGCCGCTACGCGTGACGCAATGGGGCAAGGGCACGCACGCCGTCCCCACCGGCGACGGGACGCGCGACCGCATCCTTTTCGATTCGACCGGCAGCACCGATCGTCCGCTCGACGTGACGCTCGAACGCAGCGGGCAGCGCGTCGTCGTGCATGTCGGCAGCGACGGCAAGGTCCGCGTCGGTGGCTGACAACCGCGGCTTCACGCTGATCGAGATGATGGTCGCGCTGGCGGTGTTCAGCCTGGCGGCGCTTGCGCTGATCCGGCTCGAAGGCGCGACGATCCGCGGCGCCGCGACGCTCGACACGACGCTGCTCGCGCAGACCGTCGCGCGCAACGTCGCGATCGAGGCGATGACCGATGCGCGTGCCCCGACGATCGGCACCGCGACCGGCGCGCAGAGCAATGGCGGCCGCGCCTGGACCTGGACGCGCACGGTGCAGCGCACCGGCGACGCGCGGATCCTGCGGATCGACGTGAGCGTGCAGGACCAGGCCGGGCGCACCGCCGGGCACCTGACGATGGTCCGCGACGGGGTGACCAAATCGTGACGCGGCGCGGGGGCGAGGCGGGTTTCACGCTGGTCGAGGTGATGATCTCGCTGCTGATCTTCGGGCTGCTCGCCGCCGCCGGGGTCGCCTTGCTGTCCTTCTCGGTCCGCGCGCAGACGCTGACGGCGGCCAAGCTCGACGACGTCTCGGCGATGAATCGCGTCATCGCGATCCTCACCGCCGATCTCGCGCAGGCCGACAATCGCACCACGCGCGGTGAGGGCGGCGAGACGCTGCCCGCCTTCACCGGCGAGGCCGATGCGCGCGGGCTGGCGCCGCTGCGCTTCGTGCGGGGTGGCTGGAGCAATCTCGACGGGGCGCCGCGCGCGGCCGCGCAGAAGGTCGAATATGGCATGGTCGACGGCGCCTTCGCGCGGACCGCTTATCCGATGCTCGACGGTGCGCAGCCGCTGCCGCCGACCGCTTTGCTGATCAAGGTCCGCCAGATCACCTTCCGCTATCGCACCAAGGGCGCGTGGAGCGACCGCTGGACCGGCACGCCGCAGGCCCCGCTGCCCGACGCGCTCGAGCTGCGGCTGGTGCGCGACTCAGGGGTCGAGACCCGCGCGCTGTTCCTCGTCGGCACCGGCTATGGCAAGCGCCCCGATGGCAGTTGAGCGCAAGCCCTCCGAACGCGGCGCGGCGTTGCTGACGGTGCTGCTGCTCGTCGCGCTGATCGCGGTGCTCGCCGGTACCGCGCTCGAGAAATTGCGCCTCGCGACGCGGCTCGGCGGCAACGCCGTCGCGCTCGACCAGGCGCGCGGCTATGCGCTCGCCGCCGAGACGCTTGGCGTGGTCAAGATCACCGATCTGCTGCGCAAGAGCCCGACCAAGGTCACACTGCAGGGCGATTGGAGCAATACGCCGTTCGCGCTGCCGATCCCCAATGGCACCGCGACCGCGCGCGTCGTCGATGGCGGCAATTGCTTCAACCTCAACAGCCTGGTGACCGAGACGGCGAATGGCAGCGGGATCTACGCGGCCTTCACCCCGGCGCGGCTGCAATTCGCGCGGCTGATCCGGCTGGTCGATCCCGCCGCGCGCTCGCCCGACGCGATTGCAGCGGCGGCGTCGGACTGGATCGACAGCGACGGCGATCCGCTCGCGGGCGGCGCCGAGGACAGCGCCTATCGCGGCGGCCAGCAACCGTTTCGCACCGCCAACACGCTGATGACCGATCCGAGCGAGCTGCGCGCGGTCGCGGGCGTCACCCGTGCCGACTATGACAAGCTGCGTCCGTGGCTGTGCACGCTGCCCAAAGCCGAGATCTCGAGGATCAACGTCAACACGCTGCTGCCCGAACAGGCGCCGCTTATCGCGATGCTGCGCCCCAGCCTCTCGCCCGAGGCGGTACGGCAGGTGCTGCTGCGGCGCCCGCCGCTCGGCTTTGCCGATACCGCTGCGTTCTGGTCGCAATCGGCGCTTAGCGGCGGCTCGGGCGACGACGCGACCGGGCAGACGAGCATCACGACGATGTGGTTCACGCTGCGCGTCGATGTGACGCTCGGCGGCGCGAGCTTGCAACAAAGCGGGCTGGTCGATGCAACGGCTCTTCCCGCGCGGCTCGTATCGCGGCAATGGGGCGAGGCATCATGACCGACACGCTCGTCCTCTTCCTTCCGACGCACGCCGTGCCGTGGCGCTGGCTGCGCATCGTCGGCGACGCCGTGTCGGCGCGGGGCGAGGGCTTTCCCGAGATTGGGGTCGAGGAGCAGGGCGCACAGGTCGCGGTCGTGCCGGCCGACGCGGTCTCGCTGCACTGGGCCGAGCTGCCCGATCGCTCGCTCGCGCAATCGGTGACGGCGGCGCGGCTGCTCGCCGCCGATGCCAGCGCGACGCCGATCGCCGATCTCCACGTCGCGGTCGGGCGCGAAGGCGCCAATGTCGAGCGACCGATCGGCGTCGTCGCGGCGGCGCAGATGCAGGCGTGGCTCGACCTCCTGGCAGGGCAGGGGATCGACCCCGACATGCTGCTTCCGGCGCCGATGCTGCTGCCACGCCCCGAGACGGGGTATATGCGCGCCGATCTCGGCGGCGACGGCGTGGTGCGCGGGCCGACCAGCGGTTTTGCCGACGAGGCGCGGCTGACCGAGCTGGTGACCGGCGGGGTCGCCCCCGCGGTGATGGGCCGCGACGACGTCGAACACGCGATCATCGCGGCGGTCGCCGCGCCGGCGCTCGACCTGCGGCAGGGGCCGTTCGCGCGGCGCACGCGGATCGGGATCGACTGGGCGCTGGTCCGGCGGCTCGGCTGGCTGAGCGCGGCGATCGTGGCGGTGACGCTGCTGATCACGATCGTCCAGCTGTTCAAATATTCGATCGCGGCGGATGATCTCGAGCGGCGCACGGATCTGCTTGCGCGCAGCGGGTTGGCGCGCGGCGAGGCGGTGAGCGATGCCGATCGCCAGCTTAGCGCACGGCTCGACCGGCTGCGCGGCGGCGGGCTCGGCTTCAGCCGCACCGCCGCGGCGCTCTTCGCAGCGCTCCAGGCGACGCCGGGCAGCGAAGTGCAGATGCTTTCCTTCGACCCCAACGGCACGCTGCGCGCGACGATCGCGGTGCAGAACGAAGGCCAGATCCTCGATCTCCAGCGCCGCCTCGAGGCGAGCGGCGTGGTCGCGACGCCGGCCGGGCAGTTCGTGGCGGCGAACGGACGCTTGACGGGGGATTTGCTGGTGAAACCGCGATGACCGACCGCCTGCTCCCCTGGTTCCGCACGCGCACCCGGCGCGAGCAATATCTGCTGCTCACCGGAGCGGGGATGACCCTGCTTGCGCTCTGTTTCTTCCTGGTCGTCCCGCTCGGCGACGCGCTCGATTCGGCCAGGGCGCGCCATGCCGACGCGGTGATTGCGCTCGGCGAGACGCAGGCGCGGGTCGATGCGGTCAAGGCCGCGCAGGCGGCTCGCGTGGCGCCGCTCGATGCGCCGCTCGAATCGGTGATCCGTGCGCGCGCCAACGATGCCGGCTTCGCGCTCGCGTCGGTCGTGCCCGAGGGCAGCGATCGCGTGCAACTGTCGATCGCCTCGGCCCGGCCCGGCGCGCTGGTCGGCTGGATCGCCGAGCTCGAGGCTGCGGGGATTCTGGTCGATCGGCTCGCCACGACCGACAATGGCGACCGCACCGTGACGGTCCAGCTCACGCTGAAGGCGCGCGGGCAATGACGCGGTTTCGGCTCAGGACCGGTCCGGTCGCCTTGTTCGGCGCGATTTTCGTCGTGGCCTTGCTGGTGCTCCTGCCGCTGCGACTCGTGCTCGGCTGGTTCGATCTAGAACGGACCAAGCTCGCGGCGCGCGAGGTTACCGGCAGCGTGTGGTTCGGCGGCGTGCGCGAGGCGCAGGTCGGCGGCATCGCGCTCGGCGACCTCGCGGCGCACCTCTCGCCCTGGCCGCTGCTCGTCGGCCGCGCGCGAATCGAACTCGATACGCCGACCGACGCGAATCGCGCGCTCCACGGCGCGATCAGCGCGTCGCGCCACAGCGTCGGGCTCGACGACATGACTGCGCGGCTGCCGACCGGCGACGTGTTCGCGCCGCTGCCGGTCAGCGGGCTCGACCTCGACGCGGTCAGCGTGCGCTTCGACGACGGCAATTGCACCAAGGCGGAGGGCCGCGTGAAGGCGACGCTCAGCGGCGATATTGGCGGAATCACGCTGGGGCAGGGGCTTTCGGGCGCCGCGCGCTGCGATGCCGGCGCGCTGCTGCTGCCGCTCGCCAGCCAGGCGGGAACCGAGCAGGTTGCGCTGCGGCTGTGGAATACGGGCCGCTTCCGCGCGGACCTGACGATCAAGCCGACCGACCCGGCCGCGGCGCAAAAACTCGAGCTGAGCGGTTTCCAGCCGACCCCGTCGGGCCATCGTCTGTCGATTGATGGCAGATTCTGACCGATCCATTCTTGACGCTGGCCCCTTGGTCCCGCTAGGGGCGCTTCCTCTGCGGCGATCGTAGTTCAATTGGTTAGAGCGTCGGCTTGTGATGCCGGATGTTGCGGGTTCAAGTCCCGTCGGTCGCCCCACTCCTTTCTGCATCCAGGAATTCATCCGTGACCATCGGCTGGGGCTTCCCCGATTTCGACGATCATGAGGGCGTGCACCTCTTCACCGACCCCGCCTCCGGGCTGCGCGCGGTTATCGCGATCCACTCGACCAAGCTCGGCCCGGCGGCCGGCGGCGTGCGCTTCTGGCACTATGCCGACAGCAATGGCGCGATCAAGGATGCGCTGCGCCTGTCGCGCGGGATGAGCTTCAAGAATGCGATGGCGGGCCTGCCGATGGGCGGCGGCAAGGGCGTCGTGCTCGCGGCCAAGCCCGGCGACACGATCACGCCGGCACAGCTCGAGGCGTTCGGCCGCGCGGTCGAATCGCTCGGCGGGCGCTATGTGACGGCCGAAGACGTCGGCATGTCCGAAGCGAGCATGAAGACGATCGCGACGATGACCAAGCACGTCTCGGGCCTCCCCGTCGCGGCCGGCAGCGCCGGCGGCGATCCGGGGCCGTCGACCGCGATGGGAGTCTATCTCGGCGTCAAGGCCGCCGCCAAGCGGGGCCTGGGTGCATCTGACATGAAGGGCGTCCATGTGGCGATCCAGGGCGTCGGCAGCGTCGGCGGCGGGCTCGCCCGCTTGCTCGCCAAGGACGGCGCGCGGCTCACGCTGGCCGACGTCAACGCCGATCGCGCTGCGGCGCTCGCCGCGGAGCTCGGTGGCCAGACCGCGACTGCCGACGCTATTCTCGGTATCGAGGCCGACATTGTCAGCCCGAACGCGCTCGGCGCGATCCTGACGCCGGCATCGATTGCCGCGCTGCGCACCACGGTGATCGCGGGTGGCGCGAACAACCAGCTCGAGACGCAGGCCGAAGGCGCTGCGCTCCAGGCGCGCGGGATCCTCTACGCCCCGGATTACGTCATCAACGCCGGCGGCATCATCAACGTCGGGCTCGAATATCTCGGCCAGGGCGATCGCGCCGAAGTCGATGCGCGGATCGCGCGCATTCCCGACCGGCTGATCGAAGTGTGGGACGAGAGCGACCGCACCGGCGCACCGGCGTCGGACGTCGCCGATGCGATCGCCCGCCGCCTGATCGGGCGCGGCTGACCCGCAAGGCCGCGGTTGCGCTTCGCGATCGCGGCAAAACCCCGTAGGGCGGGAGCATGATAGGAATGCTCTCGCAATGAACGGCTGGATCGCGCTGGCGCTGATCGGCGGGCTCGCCACCTTCGCACTGTGGGTCAGCGGCGTTTCGCGCACGCTGTGGAGCCTCGTCGGCGCGGTGCTGATGCTCGGCGCGACCGGCTATGCGCTCCAGCAGCATGCCGGCCTGGGCGAACGGCGCGCCAGTTCGGGCACCAATGCCATTCCGGTCGCCGCGGAAATCACCGATCTGCGCGGGGCGATGCTCGGCCGCTTCACCGGTGACGGCGCCTATCTCATTGCCTCGGACGCATTGATGCGCGCCGGCAGCGTCCGCAGCGGCGCCAATGTCGTCCTGCTCGGCCTCAACCACTATCCGCGCAGCCTGACGCTGTGGACCGGCCTGGGGACCGCGCTCGCGCAGCATGACGGCACCGTGTCGCCCGCCGCCAAGCTGGCGTTCGACCAGGCGACGCGGCTTGCGCCCGAGCATCCGGCGCCGCCCTTCTTCGAAGGTCTCGCTTACGTCCAGGCGGGTCAGTACCGCGTCGCACGCCGCTTTTGGGCGCGTGCGCTGGCGCTGGCGCCGCGCGGGACGGCGTATCGCGGCGCCATCGCGCTACGGCTCGCCGCGCTCGATACGGTCCTCGCCCAGCTCCACTGAGCGGACACGAAAAAGGGCGCCGTCCGCAGGGGAGGCGCCCTCTTTTGGTCAGAGCCGGGCCGAAGCCCGAACATCTTACTTGGTGACGTTGTCAGCCTTGGCTTCGCCCGCGTCGCGGACGTTGTCGGCGGCGTCATGCAGTTCGTCGGCCTTGTTCGACAGCACGTCCGAAGCGACTGCGTTCGAGGTGTTCGAAGCCATGTCGTCGATCATCGAGGCATTGTTGTCGATGCCGTCAGCGATGACGTCGGCGTTGTTCTCGATTGCGGCAGCTTCAGGGTTCTTGTTGCAAGCGGCGAGCGAAACCAGGCCGGCGGCGACGAGAACAAGGGCGATCTTCTTCATGCAATTGCTCCCAAGCAAATTAGCGCTTCGCAACCGGCCCTATGCCGCCGCGAAGACCGGAGGCATAGCGCCCCGCTGCGGTGCGTCAATCGCAAATTAGCCTTATATCGGCGGCCTTGCCACGTTTCAGCCATATTTGCGACGAGCCGAGCCCCGCTCATTTCTTGGGCGTGACCGGGCCCATGGCTTCGGGCGCATCGGCGACGATCGCCAGAACGCTCGTCCAAGCCGCCACATTCTGGCGCAATTGTTGCGGATCGATCCGCTCGAGCGTGTCCTCGGGCGTGTGGTGGAAATCGAAATAGCGGGTGCCGTCCTGGTTGAGATCGACCGCCGGCACCCCGGTGGCGAGCGTCGGCCCGACATCGGTGCCGTCCCCCGCGATCCCGCTGCCATGCACGATGCCGAGTGGCGCCAAAGCGGCGGCGAGGCGATCCGCGACGGGCTTTGCCGTGTCGGGGAAATTGGTCTCGAAGCGCCACACCCGGTCCGCGCCGAAATCGGATTCGGCCGCCATCGCGTGCGATTCGCCAGCATGCGCCTTCGCATAGGCCGCGCCGCCGAAGCCGCCCGTCTCTTCGTCGCCGAACCACACGACGCGGATCGTGCGACGGTGCCGACCGGCATCCATCATCCGCTTGGCGGCGGCGGTGGTGATCGCGATCCCCGAGGCGTCGTCGATCGCTCCGGTGCCGAGATCCCAGCTGTCGAGATGCCCGCCGATCAGGATGGTGCCGGCCTTGGGGTCGGTGCCGGGCACTTCGGCGACGACGTTGCCTGACATACGGCTCGGCACGAAGGTCGGCGTCAGCGTCAGGTGGAGCGTGACGGTCTTGCCGCGCTTGATCATCCGCTCGAGATTGGCGGCGTCCGCCACCGACAGCGCGGCCGCCGGGATCGGGGCCACGCCCGCCTCGAAATTGGTCACGCCGGCGTGTGGCCCACGGCCGTGATCGCTGCCGATCGAGCGGATCACGATCGCGCTCGCGCCCTTCTGCGCGGCGATATTGGGGCCGACCCGCCGCGCCTGGCCTTCGGGGCCATAAGCCGACCCGTCCTGATTAGCCTGCATCGCGTTCGAGACGAAGGCGATCTTGCCGGTGAGGCTCCCCGCCGGCGCCTGGCGCAGATCGGCGAGCGAGGCGAAAAACACGACCGGCAGCGTCAGCCCCGCGGCCGGCGTAGCGCCCGAATTGCCGAGTGCGGTCAGCCGCAGCGGCTGCTCGAACGGCGCGACGACTTCGGCGGTCTCGGCGCCGCGGATCCAGACGTCCTTGAGTTCATACGGTTCGATCCGCACGTTCTTGAAGCCGAGGTTCTTCAGCTTGGCGACCGCCCACTGCCGCGCGCGCTCTTCCTTCGGCGAGCCGTCGGGGCGCGGCCCGACTTCGGTGGTGAGCCCCTCGACGATATCAAAGGCGATGTCGTCGCCCAGCGCCTTGTCGCGCAGCGCCGCGACCGAAGGATCGACCAGCGGGGCAGGGCGCTGGGCGAGCGCTGGCCCCGCGAGCAGGGTCGAGGCGAGCAGCAGCGAAGGGGCGAGGGCGCGAAGCTTGGTCAAGAAGGAGTCCCGTCTATGTGCAAGGGGTTGATGGCGGCGACACCGAGCGAGACGGCGGCGCGGACTTGGCGGATGTCGGTCGAAACGAGTGTAAGCCCGAGGCGTTCGGCGGTGGCAATATGAATCGCGTCGGGAAAGCGCAGTCCGAGTTCGAAGTTCAGCATATAGTCCGTGGCAACGGCAATATCCGATGGCTCTATCGTGCTGCGGGCCCAACCGGGAAGACGCGTGGGGAAATCGCGCAGCAGCGTTTGCGCTGTGCTGGCATCCAGTTGCTGCATCCGGACCCGCCGACCGACCGCCGAGGCAAGCTCCCCAACGCCGAAGTCACTATAGGCAAGGCTTGGCTCAGTCGTCTCAATCCAGCGACGCACGTCGATCCAGTCGGTATCGCGAAACACCAGCGTGCCAATCACGCTGGCATCGCAATAGTGGCTCAATGATCGTCCTCGTCACGCATCTCGCTGACCAGATCGCCCCAACTCTGTTCGAAGTGCGGCATCGGGTATTCCGAGTGCAAACGCTCAAGCGCCGCTATGTCGAAGGTCCTGGGTGCGACAGCGGCCGGTGCAGGCTCTGGCGCCGCAACGGTCGCCACCACCACGCCATCGCGTAATATCTCCACCGCGTCGCCGCGCTCGACCGCTTCGACCAAGTCCGCCACGCGGCGTCCGTCCGAGATGTCGATCCGTTCCATTCCAGGAAGCTACCGCAGACCGCCCACGTTGCCAACGCCCCCGCGCATCGCTATCTGCCACGCCAACAATCCACCCATCTCTACCCCGGAGTCCGCAGCCGATGGCCGTGCAGTACAGCTATGTGATGAAGGGCCTGACCAAGACCTTCCCCGGTGCCCCCAAGCCGGTGCTCAACAACATCTCGCTCCAGTTCCTGCCCGACGCGAAGATCGCGATCATCGGGCCGAACGGTTCGGGCAAGTCGACGCTGATGAAGATCATGGGCGGGATCGACCCCGAATTCACCGGCGAGGCGTGGGCCGCCGAGGGCATCAAGGTCGGCTATCTGCCGCAGGAGCCCAAGCTCGACGAGACCAAGGACGTGATCGGCAACGTCCGCGCCGGCGCCGGCCCGATCGGCGGGATGGTCGATCGCTACAACGAGATCGTCGCGATCATGGGCGATCCGCCCGAGGATTGCGATTTCGACGCGCTGCTCGCCGAAATGGGTGACCTGCAGGAGAAGATCGACGCGGTCGATGGCTGGAGCCTCGACAACCAGCTCGAGATCGCGATGGAGGCTCTGCGCTGCCCCCCCGGCGACAGCCCCGTCACCAATCTCTCGGGTGGTGAGAAGCGTCGCGTCGCTCTGTGCAAGCTGCTGCTCGAAAAGCCCAACATCCTGCTGCTCGACGAGCCGACCAACCACCTCGACGCCGAGAGCGTCGCCTGGCTCGAGAATTACCTGCGCGACTATGTCGGTAACGTCATCCTTGTCACCCACGATCGCTACTTCCTCGATAACGTGGTGAACTGGGTGCTCGAGCTCGATCGCGGGCGCTATTACACCTATGAGTCCAACTATTCGGGCTACCTCGAAAAGAAGGTCAAGCGGCTTGAGCAGGAGGATCGCGAGGAGCAGGGCAAGGCCAAGGCGATCTCCGACGAGCTCGCCTGGATGCGCCAGACCCCGAAGGCGCGCCAGACCAAGTCCAAGGCGCGTATCCGCGCGTTCGACGAGCTGATGGAGAAGCAGGAGAACCGCTCGGTCGGCAAGGCGCAGATCCTGATCCAGCTGCCCGAGCGTCTCGGCGGCAAGGTGATCGAGGCCAAGGGCCTGACCAAGGCTTACGGCGACAAGCTGTTGTTCGACAATCTCGACTTCGTGCTGCCGCCGGGCGGGATCGTCGGCGTGATCGGGCCGAACGGCGCGGGCAAGTCGACCCTGTTCAAGCTGATCACCGGCCAGGAGCAACCCGACGGCGGCTCGATCGACGTCGGCCAGACCGTCAAGCTCGGCTATGTCGACCAGTCGCGCGATGACCTGACGCCGTCGAACACGGTGTGGGAAGAAGTGTCGGACAAGCTCGAAGTGTTCCGCTTCGGCAAGCAGGAGCTCGGCACGCGCGCCTATGTCGGCGCGTTCAACTTCAAGGGCCAGGACCAGCAGAAGAAGGTCGGTCAGCTGTCGGGCGGCGAGCGCAACCGCGTTCATCTCGCCAAGATGCTCAAGGAGGGTGGCAACGTCCTCCTGCTCGACGAGCCGACCAACGATCTCGACGTCGAGACGCTGCGCGCTCTTGAGGAAGCGCTCGAGAGCTTTGCAGGCTGCGCGGTGGTGATCAGCCACGATCGCTTCTTCCTCGATCGCCTCGCCACGCACATCCTCGCGTTTGAGGGTGACAGCCACGTCGAATGGTTCGAGGGCAATTTCGAATCGTATGAGGAAGACAAGCGCCGTCGCCTCGGCGATGCGGCGGATCGTCCGACGCGTCTGGCCTACAAGAAGCTGACGCGCTGAGCCGCATGCGCTGACGGCGCGCGGCGAACCTCAGAGGTTCGTCGTGTCGACCGTCAGCGCGGCGACCGTCTTCGCAGCGATCGGATCGCCGAACGGCGTGGTATGGCGCTCGCCATAGCCATCGCCCGACGGCGCCCACATCTGGTGGATCGCGCGGGCCTTGACGTCGACCACCCAATATTCGGGCATCCCAGCGCGCCCATAGCTGACGACCTTGCGCCGGATATCGCTGCGCACCGTCGAGTCGGATACCTCGATCACGAGATGCACCGAATGGAGCGGGACCAGTCCTTCGCCGCGCGGCTCGCTGGTCAGTACGATGTCGGGCTCGGGCGCGTCGTGCTGCGACAGCGCGATGCTCGCCTCGACCATCGGCCGCAGCGAGGACCCGATCGAGCGCAGCGCATCGCGGATCGCGTCATACAGTTCGATCTTGGCAAGCGCATGCGGTCGATGCTGTGCGTTCACGAAATACACCCCCCCGTCGATCAACTCGGTGCGGTTGTAGGCCGTGAACGCTCCTGCAGCGTGAAGCCGCAGATAATCCTCGATCCGCAACCTGACGGGAAGCGGCGTGGTGTTGAGGGGCGGCGTGTCCGTCATGACGCCAGAATAACACTGCTGCAGGTTAAGCGCAGGGGTGAAATTGGCATCGCCGGCCGCGGCGCGGCTAGGCCGTAAAACGCTTGGTGAAGCCCTTTGGCGCGCGCTCGTCCGCGGCGAGCGCCTCGACATGGTCGACGCGCGCATGGTCGGGGCCGTGTCGGCAGGCGTCGGTCATCTCGGCAACCGCGCGATCGTCGCCGACGACGAGCAGCTCGACGCGCCCGTCGTTCAGATTGCGCACCCAGCCGGTCACGCCGAGGTCGTGCGCCTTGCGCACCGCCCAGTCGCGATACCCCGTCCGCTGCACCTTGCCACTCACGAACACGCGCTGCATCGTCATTGCCCTGATTTGCTCCCGACCCGGCGTGCCGGAATGGCGCACGCCGCGGGCGCTATAGCGGCGTCGGCCACGCAACGCACGGGAGATTGACCGCGCGCCAGGCAGAATTCATCGCACCGCGGGTGGAATCAGGCCGCCGAGCGGCGCGCATCGACGCTGATCGGACCGGCACCCGCGGCCGCGAGGAACAGGAACACGAAGCAATAGAGCATCGCCGCCTCGCCGCCATTCTCCGCCGGGAAGACGCTCTTGGGGAAATGCGCGATGAAATAAGCGACGGCCGACATGCCCGACAGCACGAACGCGACGGGGCGGGTGAACAGGCCGATCAGGACGAGCGCGCCGCCGCCGAGCTCGAGCACGCCAGCGACGGTCAGCAACGGGTTGAGCGGCATCGGAAAGGGCGGGATGCCGAAGAATTTCGAGCAACCATGCTGGAGAAAGCCGAGCCCGACGATGATCCGGAGCAGGCTGAGCAGGCGCGGCGACCAGGAAGCGGGGATCGGCATCGGGCAGGGGTCCTTTTGGTGGTCGGTACCCGCGCCCTACCGGTGCAGCGCGCGGCGTCAACCGTTGGGCGTGAAACGCTCGGTTGCCGGGTACGCGATCGCGACGACCTCATATTCGCGCTCGCCCGCCGGCAGTACCACGCGCCGCACGTCGCCGACCGCAGCACCGCGCAGCGCGCGCGCGATCGGCGCATGCCAGCCGATCTTGCCTGCCGCCGCATCGGTCTCGTCGTCGCCGACCAGCGTCAGCACGCGCTCGACGTCATCCCCAAGGTCATTGGCGTCGGCGATCGTCACCGTCGCACCGAACCAGACGCGCGCGCGGTCGGGCTGCTGGGCCGGGTCGATCACCTTGGCGGCCTTCATCCGTCGCGCGAGGAAGCCCAGCCGGCGGTCGATCTCGCGCAGCCGCTTGCGGCCATAGATATAGTCGCCATTTTCCGAACGATCGCCATTGCCCGCCGCCCAAGAGATGACGTCGACCAGCTTGGGCCGCTCCTCGCCGAGCAGCTGACGATATTCGGCGCTGAGCACGGCGTAGCCGGCGGGCGTGATGTAATTGGGGCGGTCTTCCATCGAACTCTCGTCATCGCGGCGATGCGCGTCAGCCGGGCGTGCGCTTGCCGAGATACCAGCTGATCCGGTTCGTCCCCGACGAGCGCGACCGCGCCGGGTTCATCAGATCGTAGACCACCGCATTTTCGAGCACGCGCTGCACGTAGTTCTTGGTCTCGTAGATCGGGATCGCCTCGATCCAGTCGACGATGTCGACGCCCGGGGTGCGCGGATCGCCATTCGCGCGCAGCCACTTGTTCACGTTGCCGGGGCCGGCATTGTAAGCGGCGACGGCGAGCGGATAGCTGCCATACTGCCCATAGATCCGCCGGAAATAGGCCGATCCGACCATGATGTTGTAATCGGTATCGGTGGTCAGCGCGGCGGGATTGTAGGACAGGCCGATCTTGGTCGACTGTTCGCGCGCGGTGCCGGGCATCAGCTG
The DNA here is from genome assembly GCF_036663815.1 of Parasphingomonas frigoris. Taxonomy (NCBI): domain Bacteria; kingdom Pseudomonadati; phylum Pseudomonadota; class Alphaproteobacteria; order Sphingomonadales; family Sphingomonadaceae; genus Parasphingomonas; species Parasphingomonas frigoris. Next base: position 468,130 of record NZ_JAXOJQ010000001.1, read on the forward strand.
CATCAGCCCGCGCGCGCCGGCATGGCTGACCGCGGCGCGGTCGAACTGGCTCTCCTGGCGCGCGATCGCGTGGATCATCGTCCAGTCGGCTTCGCTGCCAACCGGCACCCGCACGTTGGGGAAGCCGACGGTCGAATAATCGCTCAAGCCGTTCTGCAACGCGCTGCGGCCGACCATCACGCCGAGATCGGGGCGACCGAGCGAGCGCGACAATTCGCTCGACAGCACATGGTCGCTGTCGCTCTTGGCGTCGATCGCGATCTGCCGGACGAAGGCGGTCTGGTCCTCCCACGCGCCGACCGTGCCGAGATACTGCGCCGCGCGCACCGTCTCGCGGGCATAGAAGGCGCTGCGCGTCGCCGGGTCGACCGGGCGCATAACCGGCTCGCCCGGGGCGACGAGCGGCTGTCCGATCCGCTCGGCGGCGAGCTGGCCGTAGAAAAGATCGCGGAAGCCCGCGGCGCGGGCGTAATAGCCGTTCGCCTCGTCGCGGCGCCCGGCGGCCTCGGCCGCGCGTCCCGCCCAGTACAGCCCCTTGGACTGCGTCGTCGGCGTCTTGGATGCGGCGGCATAGCGCAGGAACAGCGGCACCGCGTCGGCCGGACGCAGCAATTGCTTCATCGCGGTCTGCCCGGCTAGCCAGGCGAGGCTCGTATAATCGTCGCGCTCGCCATACGGGCGCGTGCTGACGTCGGTGCCGACCGGATAGGCATCGCCGATCTGCCGCGCGATGTCATAGGCGATCGAATTCTGGCCATCATTGGCCGCGCCCTTGGCATTGGTCAGCAGCACTTCGAACCATTGCTCCGCGCTGCCCGGCACGACCGCGAGCGCGGGGCGCTGCGCCAGCGTGCTGCGCGCGCTGGCGGTCGCGCCGGTCGCGCGATACCAGGTCGCGCGATCGGCCAGCCAGCCGGGATCGCTGGTGCCATACGCCTGCGTCGCGATCAGCCGGTCGCCCGCGTCGGGGGCGTTGGTGCGGAAGGCGAGACGCGCGGCGAACACCGCCTGGCGCGCTGGGCTGGTCAAGGCGAGCTGGCGTTGCGCCGCGGCGGTCGCGCCCTGCCACAACAGCATGTCCATCCGCGCGTCGTGATCGGCCGGGGACAGGGCGCCGGGGAAGGCGGTGAGCAGCTTGCTCTCGTCGAGGCTCGACAGCGTGCCCGACACCCAGGCGGTGCGTGCGGCGGCGGTGGCCTCGCCTTGCAGGCCAGTTGCGGCGAGCGCCTCGGCGAAGCGCGTCTTGCCCGCGCCGGTCAGCGCGGGGAAACGGCGGAAGAACGCGACGACGGTTGATGGCGACCCAGCGCCGCCATCGAGCGCCCGCTCCGCCATCCGCCGCATCGCGGTCTCGCCCGGCCAGCCGGGATGCGCGAGCAGGAAGCGGGCATAGCTGTCGAAGCTGTAGCTCGAACTCTGCTGGAGCGATTTCCATTCGGCGATCGATGCCGCCAGCGCGCTGTTGGCGGGGGTCGACCCCGTCAGCACCTGCGTCGCGCGACCCCAGCCAAGCTGGTCCTGCGCATCTCCCGACGTTACGGCGCCCGACGTTACGGCGAGGGTCGAAACCCCGGCCAGCAGCAACCCTGTTTTGAACACCCAAGCAATCATGTGGACAGACTATGCCTCCCGTCCGTATTTGTCCCCCGGAATAATCCACAAATGCGACGGAATTCCGTCTGCAGGAGTACATTGACTATGTTTTCGGGATCGATCCCGGCGTTGGTGACGCCGTTTGCCGCTGACGGCAGCTTCGACGAGGCGGCGTATCGCGATCTGATCGAGTGGCAGATCGCCGAAGGATCTGCCGGACTGGTGCCATGCGGCACCACCGGCGAGGCCGCGACGCTGAGCGCGGACGAGCATTTCGCGATCGTCGCGGTGTGCGTCGACCAGACGCGCGGGCGCGTTCCGGTGCTGGCCGGCGCCGGATCGAACGACACGCGCGTCGCGATCCACAACATCGCGGCCGCCAAGGCGGCGGGCGCCGATGCCGCGCTGATGGTCCCGCCGTATTACAATCGCCCCAACCAGGAAGGCATCTTCCGCCACTTCGAGGCGGTCGCGCAGTCGTGCGACCTGCCGATCGTGCTCTACAACGTCCCCGGTCGCACGGTGACCGACATCGCGGTCGAGACGGTCGGGCGGATCGCGCACGCCTTCCCGAGCGTGATCGGCATCAAGGATGCGACCGGTGTGATCCAGCGCGTCTCGGCGCAGCGGGCGGCATGCCCGCCGGGGTTCGTGCAATTGTCGGGTAATGACGATCTGGCGCTGGCGTTCAACGCGACCGGCGGGATCGGCTGCATCTCGGTGACCGCGAACGTCGCACCGCGGCTGTGCGCAGAGTTCCAGGCGGCATGCGCGGCGGGGGATTATGTCCAGGCGCTGGCGCTCCACGATCGGCTGTTCGCGCTGCACGTCGCGCTCTTCACCGACGCTTCGCCGGGGCCGGTGAAGTATGCGCTCAACAAGCTGCGCCCGGCGTTCCCGAAGGCGCTGCGCCTGCCGATGACCTGGCCGGGCGAGGCGAGCCAGCGTGCCGTCGATGCCGGTCTGGCGGCGGCGGGGCTGCTGTAAGGCGCGCGCAACACCCGCAATCGTCACCCCGGCCTTGTGCCGGGGTCCACCGTGCGGCAAGTATTGCGGCATGACGATCGAGCGGATCCCGTGCGTCTATATTCTGGCGGCCCGGTATAACGGGTCGGTCTATGTTGGCGTGACGTCTAATTTGATTGGACGAACTCTGCAGCATCGCGCGGGTATGTTCGACGGGTACACCAAGAAGTATCGAATCCACCGGCTCGTTTACTTCGAGGTGGCCGATAGTATGGAAGCCGCGATCGCGCGCGAGAAGCAGCTGAAACGCTATCGGCGAGACTGGAAGCGGAACTTGATCGAAGCGGATAACCCGGCCTGGAACGATCTCGCCGTTGGCCTCGGGCTGGACCCACTGCCGTCATGACGGCTTTCGAGGTGGACCCCGGCACGAGGCCGGGGTGACGGCGGGGCCTGCTCAGTCGCAAGGCAGGCTCGCCTCTTCCCGAAGCCCTCAATCCTTCGCGAAGAACCGGTCGATAACGCCCTGCGCCAGGCGCGCCGGACGCATCGTCTCGACATTCAGGCAGCACCAGCTCGACTTGACCTCGGCCAGCACGTCCTCGCCGCGCTTGATCACCGTCTCGTAGAACGCCCGCGCGCCCTGGACCTTTTCGAGCAGCACGGTGGCGATCACCTCGTCGTCGAGGAAGGTCGGCTTGCGATAGGTGATCTCGTGCTTGAGCGCGACCCAGGCGTGAGTCGCGAGCGCCTCGCTCGGCGCGAAGCGCTGCCAGTGGCTGACCACCGCATCCTGTACCCATTTGAGATAGGAGGCGTTGTTGACGTGCCCCATGAAATCGATGTCGGCGGCATCGATCGCGATCGCAAAACTGTGGCTCGCATATTTGGGGGCAGCGCAATCGGACATGGAGCAACTCTACAATGAAACGGGCGTCGGCGCGAGGGGACAATGCGCCTATGATATAGATAGGAAGCTTCGGCGCGGTTTGCGCGGGCGCGCGGCAGACAATCGGCTAATTTCCCGCGATGGCTTTCGTTTCGTCGCGGCAACGCCTACATCGCGCGTCCCATGGCACGTCCCAAGCCCCCGCTCTTCGAAAAGACCAAGATCGTCGCCGAGAACCGGCGCGCGCGGTACGATTATTACATCGAGACCGTCTATGAGGCCGGCATCGCGCTGACCGGCACCGAGGTGAAGTCCTTGCGCTCGGGCACCGGGTCGATCGCCGAAAGCTATGCCGAGGTGAAGGATGGCGAGGTCTGGCTGATCAACTCGAACGTTCCCGAGTTCAGCCACGGCAATCGCTACAATCACGAGCCCAAGCGCCCGCGCAAACTGCTCCTGAAGGAGCGCGAGATCAACAAGATGCACGGCGCGGTCAATCGCGACGGCATGACGCTCGTGCCGCTGATGGTCTATTTCAACTCGAAGGGCCGGGCGAAGGTCGAGCTCGCGCTGGCCAAGGGCAAGAAGGACCATGACAAGCGCGATTCGATCAAGGAGCGCGACTGGAAGCGCGAGCAGGGCCGGATCATGCGCGACCGTGGATGACGTGATCGCGCCCCGACGTGGCTTCGCGCGGGGCGTCGCGCGTTCCGTGCACTGGGTCCGCGGGCACGTGCCGACGCGCGACCGGATCGAGGCCAATCGCTATCTGCGCCCCGTCGCACATCGTATCCTCGCGCCGTCACTGTGGCGCTTCACCCGCCGCTCGGTGCCGCGCGGCGTCGCACTCGGGCTGTTCACCGGCGTTCTGTTCCCGTTCGCGCACATGCCGCTCGCCGCGGTGACGGCGCTGCCGTTCCGCGCCAACGTGCCCGTCGCGGTCGCCACCACCTTGCTGCACAATCCGCTGACCACGGTGCCGTTGTTCTGGAGCGCCTACGAGCTCGGCCACTGGATGCTGCGCTTCGATCGCGCCGTGCCGGGCACGCCGATCCGCTCGAATGTCGAGGCGCATGCCGGGGTGCTGCACTGGCTGGTGTCGCAGGGCGGCCCGTCGATGATCGTCGGCCTGGTGATGATCGCGATCGTGCTGTCGGGCGTCGGCTATTTTGCGGCAGCGCTCGTCTGGCGGCTGCGGATGGCGCGCAAGTGGCGCAACCGCGCGCATCGCCTGGGATCGACACGAACCGATTGACGCGACGTGTCTTAGGGTTACACCACGCGACAGTTTGTTGTCGGTTAGGATTTTTTTGATGCGTCGTTCGCTGATCGCCCTTTCGCTGCTGGCATCCGCCGCGATGGTCGGGACCACTTATGCCCAGACCGCTTCGCCCAGCCCCAAGCCGGCAAAGGCCAGCACTCCGACCGGCGCCGAGATTGGCAGCTTCGGGCTCGATCTTGCGGGCATGGACCCGGCGGTGAAGCCGGGCGACGATTTCGGCAAATATGCCGGCGGCACGTGGGAGGCGAAGACCGAGATCCCCGCCGACAAGTCGACCTACGGCATGTTCAACATCCTCGCCGACCGCTCGCTCGAGCAGACGCGCACGATCCTCGACCAGGCGACCAAGTCGCCGGGCAACAAGGCGGGCGATTTCTACGCCAGCTTCATGGACGAGGCCGCGGTCGATGCGAAGGGCATCGCGCCCGTTCAGCCGTGGATCGCGCAGATCAAGGCGGCAGCGACCAAGCCGGCGCTGGCGGTCGAGATCGCCAAGCTCCAGCAGGCGGGCGTCGCCGGTCTGTTCGGCCTCTATGTCGGCCAGGACGACAAGGCGCCTGAAAATTACATCGTCGCGCTCAGCCAGGGCGGGCTGGGGCTCCCGGATCGTGATTACTATCTGAAGGACGACCCCAAGCTCGCCGACACGCGCGCGAAATATCAGGCCTATCAGGCGCAGATGCTCGGCCTCGCGGGAGTCGACAATGCCGCTGCCCGCGCCGCCGCAGTGTTCGCCTTCGAGAAGACGCTCGCCGAGGCGCATTGGGACCGGGTCAAGTCGCGCGATGCCGATGCGACCTACAACAAATATAGCGCTGCCGATTTCGACGCCAAGGCGCCGGGCTTCCCGTGGGCGGCGTACATGCAGGCGAACGGCACCGCCGGCCAGCCGAGCTATCTCGTCGGCATGCCGAGCGCGCTCGCCGGTGAAGCCAAGGCGTTTGCCGACGCGCCGGTGCAGGTCGTGCAGGATTTCATGATCCTCAAGGTGCTGCGCTCCTACGCCGGTTATCTCGCCAAGCCGATCAACGACGCCAACTTCGCCTTCTACGGCACCGTGCTGAGCGGCGCGCCGCAGCAGCCGCTGCGCTGGAAGCGCGCGGTCGGAACCGTGTCGGGTGCGCTCGGCGAGGATGTCGGCCAGCAATATGTCGCGCAATATTTCCCGCCCGCGTCGAAGGCGGCGGCCGACCAGCTTGTCCAGAACATCATCGCGGCGATGGGCTCGCGGCTCGACAAGCTGACCTGGATGGCGCCGCAGACCAAGGTCAAGGCGCACGCCAAGCTCGCCGCCTTCACCCCCAAGATCGGCTATCCGACCAAGTGGCGCGATTATAGTGCGCTGACGATCAAGCGCGACGATCTCGTCGGCAACGTCGCCGCCGCCAACCGCTTCGAGTTCCAGCGCGACCTCCACAAGCTCGGCCAGCCGATCGACCGGACGGAGTGGGGCATGACGCCGATGACGGTGAACGCCTATGCCAACCCGCCGATGAACGAGATCGTCTTCCCGGCGGCGATCCTCCAGCCGCCGTTCTTCGATGCGAAGGCCGATCCGGCGGTCAATTACGGCGGCATCGGCGTGGTGATCGGGCACGAGCTCAGCCATCATTTCGACGACCAGGGCCGCAAATATGATCCGACCGGCAAGCTCGCCGACTGGTGGACCGCCGAGGACGTCAAGCGCTTCACCGCGATGACCGACCAATTGGTCAAGCAGTATGACGCCTATGAGCCGCTGCCCGGCCTGCACATCAAGGGCGGCCTGACGCTCGGCGAAAACATGGCCGATCTCGCCGGTCTCGCGCTCGCCTACGACGCCTATCATCGTTCGCTCGGCGGCAAGCCGGCGCCGGTGATCGACGGGCTGACCGGCGACCAGCGCTTCTACCTCGGCTACGCACAGGTCTGGCGGATCAAGTTCCGCGAGCCGGCGCTGCGCTCGCAGGTGATTTCGAACGAGCATTCGCCAGGGCCGTTCCGCACGATGGAAGTGCGCAACGTCGATCAGTGGTACAAGGCGTTCGACGTGAAGCCGGGCGACAAGATGTATCTTGCGCCGACGCAGCGCGTGAAGGTCTGGTAAGGCCCGCGCCGGTCGCCCCCGCGTGCGCGGCACGTCGGGGCGACCGGCACGCTTGCGCCGCGGGCGGTACGACTTGCCGCGAACCACGCCCGGTCCGCGCCGCCCCGCCGCTTAGGTCTTGACGTCGGCGCAACAGCGCCCACAGCATGACGTGATGGCAACGCTCCCCGCGCCCCCCCAAATCCCAGCCACGCGCGGTGCCGCGCTGATCGCGATCGGCTGCGGCGTCGCGGCGGCACTGCTGATCCTGGCTGTGGTCGGCAACCTGTCGGTTGCGGCCGCCTTCCTTGCCGCCGCGCTGGTGATCGTCGGCGCGCTGGCCGCGTTCCGCCGGCTGTTCCCGCCGAGCTCGGCGATCGCGCCGGAGCCCGACTGGAGCGTCGCGCACACGATTGCCGAGGCCAGTTCCGATGCGATCGCGGTGACCGATCGCGCCGGACGCCTGGTCTGCGCCAATTCGCGCTACGAGGCGCTGTGCGACGGTTTTCCGACCCCGCCGGGCCTGCCGTTCGGCGCGGCCGGGGTCGAGCGGCTCGGCAATGCCGGGCGCGCGGCGTGGCGCGACGGCAGCGCCACGGTCGACCGGCTGTCGATCAAGGGCGCCGGGCTGTCGGCGCACGTGTCGCGCGCGGGCGAAGACGACAATCTGCTCGTCTGGCGCCTCTATGCCGCGCAGGGACTCGATCTTGCGCAGACGATGGAAAATCTGATCGCGGGGGCGACCGGAGACCGGCTCGGCAGCGCCGGCATCATGGCCGCGCTGATCAACCCCGACGGCCGTATCCGCGCCGCCAACCGCGTACTGCGCGCGCGCGCGATGGGGCATGACGAAGGCGCGATCGTCGGGCGCGATTTCGCGCGCTTCCTGATCACCGACGCGCAGGGCATGGCGCGCTTCGAGCGCGAGGGGCTGACGCAGAACCCGCTGCGCGTGCTGCAGATCCCGTTCCTCGACGGTGAGGATGCGCCGATGCTGGTCGCGCTGATCGACGAGGAAGAGGGCCATGCCGCAATCGGCGAGAGCGCCAGCGCGCACATCAAGAGCCTGGTCGCGCTGATGCCGTTCGGCGTCGCGCTGATCGGTGCCGACGGTCGCTTCCTGCAGATGAACGACGCCTTTGCGCGCGCCGCGGCGGTCGATCCGACGAGCCCGCCTATCTATCCGGGCGATCTGCTGGTGCGCGAGGACAAGGGCGTGGTGGCCGACGCGATCCGCCGTTTCGCCGGCGGCGCGACGCATTCGACCGATCTCGCGGTGCGCTTGAAGGACCATCCCGACGAACCGGTCGCTTTGTCGATCGCGGGCGCGCGGGGCCTCGGCGATTCGGCTGTGCTGCTTAGTCTCAAGGACAATAGCGAGGAAACGCGGCTCAAGCGCGAGGTGGCGCAGGCGACCAAGATGCAGGCGGTCGGCCAGCTCGCCGGCGGCGTCGCGCATGATTTCAACAACATCCTGACCGCGATCATCGGGCATTGCGACCTGATGCTGATGCGCCATTCGCCCGGCGACAGCGACTATGACGACATCCAGCAGATCCGCGCCAATTCGAACCGCGCCGCCAGCCTGACGCGGCAGTTGCTCGCTTTCTCGCGCCAGCAGACGCTGCGCCCGCAGGTGCTGCAGCTCCCCGACGTCATTTCCGAAGTGTCGAACCTGCTCAAGCGGTTGCTTGGCGAGACCGTTACGCTGACCGTCAAGCACGGCCGCAACCTGTCGCCGGTGCGCGCCGATCCGGGGCAGCTCGAACAGGTCGTCGTCAACCTCGCGGTCAATGCGCGCGACGCGATGATCGCCAAGGATCCGCGCGGGGTCGGCACGCTGACGATCCAGACCTATGCCGTCACCGCGGCACAGGTGCGCAAGCTCGGGTCGGACATCCTGCCCGCGGCCGATTATGTCGTGCTCGAGGTTTCCGACACCGGCGGCGGCATCCCGCCCGACATCCTGCCCAAGATCTTCGAGCCCTTCTTCACCACCAAGGAAGTCGGCAAGGGCACCGGGCTCGGCCTGTCGACCGTCTATGGCATCGTCAAGCAGTCGGGTGGCTGGATCTTCGCCGATACGGTGAAGGCCGGCCCGCACGGCGGGGCAGGGGCGGTGTTCACGATCTACCTCCCGGTCCACACCGCCGGCGCGCTGGTCGAACCGACCCCGGCACGCGTGCTGCCGCGCGAAAAGTCGGCGGACCTGTGGGGTACCGGCACGATCCTGCTGGTCGAGGATGAGGACATGGTCCGCGCGGTCGCCGAGCGCGCGCTCACCCGGCAGGGTTACACCGTGCTCACCGCCGAGCATGGCGAGGCCGCGCTCGAGCTGCTCGCGTCGAGTGCCAAGCCCGACCTGCTGATCTCCGACGTCATGATGCCGCTGATGGACGGCCCGACGATGGTCCGCCGCGCGCGCGCGCGCTATCCTGACCTGCCGATCCTGTTCATGTCGGGCTATGCCGAAGAGACGCTGCGCAATTCGATCGATCTCGACAATGTTGCGTTTCTTGCCAAGCCCTTCTCGGTGCAGCAGCTCGCCGAAGCGGCGCGCGCGGTGCTCGGCGCGAAATGACTTGGCGGATGGCCGCGCGCAGCGCTAAAGGCGCACAATGAGCGTGCAGACTATTCTGGTCGTCGAAGACGAGCCCCTGATTGCAATGATGATCGAGGACTTTCTCGAGATACTCGGCAAGGCGTTGGCTGGCACGGCCGATACGGTAGAGGCCGCCCTCGCGATCATCGCGCGGGGCGGTGTCGACGCTGCGATCCTCGACGTCAACCTGCGCGGCGGCGAGAAGAGCTTCGCGATCGCCGACGCGTTGGCAGCAGCGGGGATTCCCTTTGTGTTCGCGACCGGCGGGTCGCAGGATATGGTCGACGAACGCTATCGCGACCGCCCGACCTTGCCCAAGCCGTTCACGATGGACGGGATCGCCAAGGCGCTCGACGCACTGGGCGCAGCAAGCCCGGCTTGATTGAGATCAGCCGAATAAACCCGGCTGGCCCGTGAACCGCGTGCAGAAGCCGTGAGTTACCCGCTCGACCTTTGATAGCGAGCGAGATCGAGCCATGAGCACCCACGACGAATCTTCCGTTTCCCGCCGCGCCGTCGTCGGCGGGGCCGCACTCGGCGTGGCGACCGCCGCGACCGGCTCGGCCTTTGCCAAGGCGCCGGAGGCGGCCGCCGGTGTCGCGCCCGCCGCCGGGCTCAAGGATCCGCGCGTAGGACCCAAGCCGCCGTTCGAGAAGCAGTCGCAGCCATGGCCCGGCCTGTCGTCGAAGATGAACCCCCGGCCCGACAATGGCGAGCAGAGCTATCGCGGCTCGGGTCGGCTGCTGGGCCGCAAGGCGCTGATCACCGGCGGCGATTCGGGCATGGGGGCCGCCGCGGCGATCGCCTATGCGCGCGAAGGCGCCGATGTCGCGATCAACTATCTGCCCGCCGAGGAAGAGGATGCGCGCGCGATCGTCGCGTTGATCCGCCAGGCCGGTCGCAAGGCGGTCGCCATCCCTGGCGACCTGCGCAGCGAAGCCTTCTGCCAGAAGCTGGTCGAGACCGCGGTCAAGGAACTCGGCGGACTCGACATCCTCGTCAGCAACGCCGCGCGCCAGCAGACGCGCGCCTCGATCCTCGACGTGTCGAGCGAGGATTTCGACGCGACGATGAAGACCAACATCTATGCGCCGTTCTGGATCATCAAGGCCGCGCTGCCGCATCTCCAGCCCGGCTCGGCGATCATCGGCACCACCTCCGAGCAGGCGACCGATCCGTCGAAGGATCTCTACGACTATGCGATGACCAAGGCCGCGACGACCAACTACGTCCGCAGCCTCGCCAAGCAGCTCGCTCCGCGCGGCATCCGCGTCAACGGCGTCGCGCCGGGGCCGATCTGGACGCCGTTGCAGGTGTCGGGTGGCGCGACGATGGAGAAGCTCGAATCGTTTGGCAGCATGACGCCGCTCGGTCGGCCAGGGCAGCCCGGCGAACTGGCCGGCATCTATGTCCTGCTCGCGGAAAATGGCGCGAGCTACACCACGGGTCACGTCTATGGCGCGGCGGGCGGCGGCGGGATGCCGTAATCGTTTCGCATCTTTTGCGAAAATCGTGCGTTCCACACTTGTTCCAGGAGAACAAACGCGATACATGCTGCCTCACGCATTGAACGTGACGGGCGTTCCGTCTAGCGGTGGAGGCTACCAATGGCGGTATCTTTGAAGGTCATCGACAGCAAAATGGCAGCATCCACGGACAAGGCCGCCGAAAAGGCCAAGGACGAACGCGCGAAGGCGCTCGAGGCAGCGCTCGCGCAGATCGATCGCGCGTTCGGCAAGGGCTCGGCGATGAAGCTCGGGTCGAAGCAGACGATGCAGGTCGAGGTGATCTCGACCGGCTCGCTCGGCCTCGACATCGCGCTCGGCGTCGGCGGCTTGCCGCGCGGTCGCGTGATCGAGATTTACGGTCCTGAATCGTCGGGCAAGACGACGCTGGCACTCCATGTCATCGCCGAGGCGCAAAAGACCGGCGGCACGGCGGCGTTCGTCGACGCCGAGCATGCGCTCGACCCGGTCTATGCCAAGAAGCTTGGCGTCAACATCGACGAGCTGATCGTCTCGCAGCCCGACACCGGCGAGCAGGCGCTCGAGATCGTCGACACGCTCGTTCGCTCGAACGCGATCGACGTGCTTGTGGTCGATTCGGTCGCTGCACTCGTGCCGCGTGCTGAAATCGAGGGCGAGATGGGCGACAGCCATGTCGGCCTGCAGGCGCGTCTTATGTCGCAGTCGCTTCGGAAACTGACCGGCTCGATCAGCCGCTCGCGCTGCATGGTGATCTTCATCAACCAGCTGCGCATGAAGATCGGCGTGATGTACGGCAATCCCGAGACGACGACCGGCGGCAACGCGCTGAAATTCTACGCTTCGGTCCGCCTCGACATCCGCCGCACCGGGCAGATCAAGGATCGCGACGAGATCATCGGCAACACGACCCGGGTGAAGGTCGTCAAGAACAAGGTCGCGCCGCCGTTCAAGCAGGTGGAGTTCGACATCATGTACGGGCAGGGCGTGTCGAAGATCGGCGAGATCCTCGATCTCGGCGTCAAGGCCGGCCTGGTCGAGAAGTCGGGCGCGTGGTTCTCCTACGACAGCGTCCGCATCGGCCAGGGCCGCGAGAATTCGAAGACGTTCCTCAAGGAGCATCCCGAAATGTCCGACCGGCTCGAAGCCTCGATCCGCGCGCGTACCGACAAGGTCGCCGAGGAAATGATGGTCGGCGGCGAGCCCGACGACGGTGACGAACCCGAAATGTGAGGTTCGCCTGCGGGCCCTGGCGGGTCGTGCAGGCACGGAGCGGGCAGGGCTCGGCCACGCTCTCGATACAGGCGGCACGATCACGCCGTCGCAAAACCGGGAAGGCCCGCCAGCAATGGCGGGCCTTTCATATGGGGATCGCGGGATGATTTGGGTCGCGATGGTGCGACTTTAGTGTGACTTTCCGCGTTGGTGGCTAAGAAAACTCGATGCTCGAGTCCGACTCGATCGAACGCGGAGTGCGCCTGTGACCCTCATCGTCCACCATCTCAACAACTCGCGCTCGCAGCGCATCCTGTGGATGCTCGAGGAACTCGCGCTCCCCTATGACATCAAGCGCTACGAGCGTGACGCCAAGACGATGCTCGCCCCGCCCGAATTGAAGCGCGTCCATCCGCTCGGCAAGTCGCCGATCCTGCAGGATACGGCAGCCGGCCACACCCTGGTCGAGACCGGCGCGATCATCGACTATCTCGTCGAATATGCCGACGGCAAGCTCGGGCCCCCCGCGCACCGCGACGACGTGCTGCGCTATCGCCAGTTCCTGCATTATGCCGAAGGGTCGATGATGCCGCCGCTGTTGCTGCTGCTCGTGCTCAACCGCATCCCGGTGATCGGCGCATCGGCGGCGAAGCGCGTCCAGCCGATGATCGACGTCCATCTCGATTATGTCGAATCAGAGCTGGCAAAACGCCCGTGGTTCGCCGGTGACGCGCTGACCGGCGCCGACATCATGATGAGCTTCCCGCTCGAGGCCGCGCGCAGCCGCGCCGGGCTCGACGCCTCGCGTCCGGCGACGATCGCCTGGCTCGACAAGATCCATGCGCGCCCGGCCTATCAGGCGGCGCTGGCGAAGGGCGGACCCTACGCCTACGCCTGACCCGATGCGGCCTGCCGCTTCCCCGGCGCACGCCGGGGACGTTGCAACAGGCTGAAAAGCTCAGCCCGCCGCATGTGGCGCGTGCGGCGGCTCGATCTCCGCCGGCATCGGCTCACCGAGCGTACCCTCCCACTTCGCCACAACCGTCGTCGCCACCGCATTGCCGACGACGTTGGTCGCCGATCGCCCCATGTCGAGGAACTGGTCGACCGGCAGGATCAGCAGCAGCCCCGCCTCGGGAATGCCGAACTGCCCCATCACCGCCGCGATCACGACCAGCGAGGCGCGCGGCACGCCGGCAATCCCCTTCGACGTGATCATCAGCACCAGCAGCATGACGATCTGCGTACCGAGCGGCAGGTCGATGCCGTAGACCCGCGCGATGAACAGCGTCGCGAAGGTCATGTACATCATCGAGCCGTCGAGGTTGAACGAGTAGCCGAGCGGCAGCACGAAGCTCGAGATCCGCCGCGGCACGCCGAAGCGGTCGAGCGCCTCGAGCGTGCGCGGATACGCCGCTTCCGACGAGGCGGTCGAGAAAGCGAGCAGGATCGGCTCGCGAATATAGCGCGCAAGGCCAAAGGCGCGCGGGCCGATGAAGAGGAATGCCGCGCCGAACAGCAGCAGCCACAGCGTCGCCAGCCCGAGATAGAAACCCCCGACGAACAGCCCGAGCGACCACAGGATGCCAAGGCCATTCACCGTGATCGTCGCGGTGATCGCCGCGAACACCGCGAGCGGCGCCACCCGCATCACGTAATCGGTGATCTGCAGCATCATCGCCGCCAGCGCCTCGGCGCCGCGCACGATCGGCGCGCCTTTCTCGCCGATCGCGGTCAGCGCGACGCCGGCGAAGACCGAGAACAAGACGATCTGGATGATCTCGTTGGTCGCCATCGCCTCGACGACCGACGACGGCACGATGTGCGTGATGAAGTTGGTGAGGTTGAACGCCTTCTCGTCGAGTCCGACCGCCGCATCGGGCGGGGGCAGCTTGAAGCCGAAGCCGGTGCCCGGCGCGACCAGGTCGATCACCGCCTCGATCCCGTGGAACAGCAACAGCCCGAGCGCGAGCGAGACGAGCGAGGCGGTGACGAACCACGCCATCGTCCGGCCGCCGACGCGGCCGAGCGCGGTGATGTCGCCCATATGCGCGATCCCGACGACGAGCGTCGAGAAGACCAACGGCGCGATGATCATCTTGATCAGCCGCAGGAAGATCGTCGTGACGATCGAGAAGCCTGCGCCGATCTCCTTCAGCCGCGCGGTCGCCTCGGGCGTGCCGTCGGCGATCTGGAAGTTGATCGCCCATCCGACGATCAGGCCGAGCACGAGCCCGATCAGGATATAGCTAGTCAGCCGTTTCGCCACGTGTCGCCCCAATTGCGTCTTTGGGGTCATCAAGGGGAGATTGCGCGCCCGGTCAAGCGCGCACCGCCGGTCGGGGCGTTGCGGGCCGCGCGCGGGACTGGCAGAGACGGGGCCGAATTGGGGAGTGCGCGCATGGCCGATCAGAACCGAACCGCGTCGACGTCAGGCCGCATGATGACGCGCCGCACGCTCGTCGGGGCGGCCGCCGCGATCCCGCTGCTGTCGGCGGCCGTCGTTCGCGCCGCCACGCCGGACCTTTCGGCCCTGCGCCCGCTGACGACCGCCACCACGCCGATCGGCCCGGCGGAGCGCCGCGCCCGGATCGAGCGCGCGCAAGCGCTGATGCGCGCTACCGGCATCGGCGCGGTGCTGATCGAATCGGGCTCGAGCCTGGTCTATTTCACCGGCGTCACCTGGCACCGCAGCGAACGCCTCACCGCGGCGATCCTGCCGGTCGAGGGCGAGCCGTGCATCGTCACGCCGTTTTTCGAGGAGCCCTCGGTCCGCCAGACGCTCGGCATCCCCGCCGAGGTCCGCGTCTGGCAGGAGGATGAGGATCCGGCCAAGCTCGTCGCGGGCTTCCTGCGCGACCGCAAGCTCGCCGGACGCCCGATCGGGATCGAGGAGACGGTGCGCTATTTCGCGGTCGACGGCCTCGCGCATGCGCTGCCGGGCACGACGATCGTCAGCGCCAATCCGGTCGTGCGCGGCGTGCGGATGCGCAAGACCGCGGCCGAGATCGCGCTGATGCAGGCCGCCACCGACGTGACGATCGCGGCGTATCGCTGGACCTGGCCGCGCGTCGAAAAGGGCATGAAGCCCGCCGACATCGCCGCTTTGATGAACGCCGCGACGGTGCAGCTCGGCGGCGACCCCGAATTCGCGCTCGTCCTGATCGGCCCCGCCGCCGCCTTCCCGCATGGCAGCCGCGATCCGCAGATCGTCGCCGACGGGCAGGTCGTGCTGATGGATTGCGGCTGCACCGTGCAAGGCTATCAATCCGACGTCTCGCGCACCTTCGTCTACGGCGCGGCGAGCAAGGAACAGCGCACGGTGTGGGACCAGGTCCGCACCGGCCAGGCGAAAGGCTTCGCCGCGGCGCAGCTCGGCACGCCGGCGGGCGCAGTCGACGATGCGGTCCGCGCCTATTACACCTCGCTCGGCTACGGCCCGCGCTATGCGCTCCCCGGTCTGTCGCACCGCACTGGCCACGGCATCGGGCTCGACGGTCACGAGCCGGTCAACCTCGTCCACGGCGAGACGACCAGGCTCGCCGAGGGGATGTGCTTCTCCGACGAACCCGGCCTCTATCTGCCGGGCAAGTTCGGCGTCCGGCTCGAGGATTGCTTCCATATGACCGCGGCCGGCCCAAAATGGTTCAGCGTCCCGCCGACCTCGCTCGAAGCGCCGCTCGGGTGACGCGGCGCCTTTTCTCACCCGCGACCTCCACTCTTCCCGGCACCGGCTAAACTTGACACGCAGGCTGCTTGGCTGTTTCTTGCTGCGATCGAGGCAGAGCTGAGTTTCCACTGAACGCCAACATGTTGGGGGATGTATGGACCGTCGATCGCTCTTGGCTTTCCCCGTCGCAACCCTGGTCGGCGCTGTCGCGGCCAGAGCGGCGCCCGGCCAAACCTCTGTGCCGCCGCCGTCCGGACCGGGCGCGCGTCCCGGGCTCCCCGTCGCTGCCGTTGAGGCCGGCGGCGATCGCGAAGGGCGTCGGCGCCAGATCGGCGTGAGCGCGACGACCTACAAGGTCATGACCAGCGACACGAAGGGCGACCTCTTCGTGATCGAGCAAGCCAATCAGCGCCGCGGCGGGCCGCCGCTCCATGTGCATCACGGCGAGGACGAGCTTTTCTACGTACTCGAGGGCGAATATCTCGTTCAGGTCGGCGACAAGCGCGTAACGCTCAAGACGGGCGATTGCATTCTGGGCCCACGCGGCATCCCGCACGCTTGGGCGTTCGTCGGCGCGACCACCGGGCGTATGCTGCTGAGCTATGCGCCCGCGGGAAAGATGGAGGCGTTTTTCAACGCGTGGGAGCAACTCGGCTTCAGCCCCGGCGGCTATTCCAAGGAAAAGGACGCGGCCTTGCTGCGCTCTTATGGAATGGATCGGATCGGGCCGCCGCTTCAGCTTTGAACCCGAGCGACGCCGCAGGATCGCCGCCGATGCGCGCGCTTGAGCTAAGCCGCGCGCTCGCCTAAGCCACCGCGCATGACCCAGCCTTCGCCCTCGACGCCCGTCTCGACCAACGACATCCGTCGCAGCTTCCTCGACTATTTCGCTGCCCACGGCCACGCCAAGGTCGCCTCAGCGCCGCTGGTGCCGCAGAACGATCCGACGCTGATGTTCGTCAATGCCGGGATGGTTCCGTTCAAGAACGTCTTCACCGGGCTCGAATCGCGCGCTTATGTCACCGCCACCTCGTCGCAGAAGTGCGTGCGCGCCGGCGGCAAGCATAACGATCTCGACAATGTCGGCTACACCGCCCGCCACCATACCTTCTTCGAGATGCTCGGCAATTTCTCGTTCGGCGATTATTTCAAGGAGCGCGCGATCACGCTCGCCTGGAATTTGCTGACCAAGGAATGGGGGATCGACCCCAACCGGCTGACCGTCACCGTCTATCACACCGACGACGAGGCGTTCGACCTGTGGCGCAAGATCGCCGGGCTCCCCGAAGAGCGCATCATCCGCATCGCGACCAACGACAATTTCTGGTCGATGGGCGATACCGGGCCATGCGGTCCGTGCTCGGAGATCTTCTTTGACCATGGCGATCACATCCCCGGCGGCCCTCCGGGCAGCCCCGACGAGGATGGCGACCGCTTCGTCGAGATCTGGAACCTCGTCTTCATGCAGTTCGAGCAATCGGCCGACGGCACGCGCACCGCGCTGCCCAAGCCGTCGATCGACACCGGCATGGGGCTCGAGCGCGTCGCGGCGGTGCTGCAGGGCGTTCACGACAATTATGACACCGACACCTTCAAGGCGCTGATCGGCGCGTCGGTCGCGCAGTCCGGCGCGGCGTTGACGCCCGATACGCAAGCGAGCCACCGCGTCATCGCCGATCACCTGCGCTCGTCGGGCTTCCTCGTCGCCGATGGCGTGCTGCCGTCGAACGAGGGCCGCGGCTATGTGCTGCGCCGGATCATGCGGCGCGCGATGCGCCATGCGCATCTGCTCGGCGCGAAGGAGCCGTTGATGCACCGGCTCGTGCCCGCGCTCGTCGCGGAGATGGGCGCGGCCTATCCCGAGCTCGTCCGCGCGCAGGCGTCGATCGAATCGACGCTGCTGCAGGAAGAAACGCAGTTCCGCCGCACGCTCGTCAACGGCCTGCGCCTGCTCGACGAAGCGACCGCGAGCATGGCGCCGGGCGCGACGCTGCCCGGCGAGACCGCGTTCAAGCTCTACGACACGTTCGGCTTCCCCTACGATCTGACCGAGGACGCTCTCCGCGCCCAGGGCTTCGGCATCGATCGTGCCGGCTTCGACACCGCGATGGCCGAGCAGAAGCGCGCCGCGCGGGCCGCCTGGAAAGGCTCGGGCCAGCGCGCCTCCGACGACGTCTGGTTCGACATCGCCGAGGCGACCGGCAGCACCGAATTCATCGGCTACACCGCCGAGGAAGGCGAGGGGCAGGTCGTCGCGATCGTCAAGGACGGCGCGCGCGTCGAGCGCGCCGGTGCGGGCGAAAGCGTCGAGATCCTGTTCAACCAGACGCCGTTCTACGCCGAGAGCGGTGGGCAGGTCGGCGACACCGGCACGCTCACCGCGCCGGGTGTGCTCGGCCAGGTCGAGGATACGCGGAAATATCTCGGCCGCCTGTTCGCGCACGCCACCACGATCGCCGAGGGCGAGATCGCGGTCGGCGACGCGCTCCACCTGACCATTGACCGCGCGCGCCGCGACCGCATCCGCGCCAACCACAGCGCAACGCATCTGTTGCACGAGGCACTGCGCCAGCGGCTCGGCCTCCACGTCGCGCAGAAGGGCAGCCTCGTCGCGCCCGAACGGCTGCGCTTCGATTTCTCGCAGCCCAGCGCGATCGATCCGGCGGCGCTCGCCTTGGTCGAGGCAGACGTGAACCATCACATCCGCGGCAACTCGCCCGTCGCGACGCGGCTGATGACGCCCGACGAAGCGATCGAGGAAGGCGCGATGGCGCTGTTCGGCGAAAAGTATGGCGATGAAGTGCGCGTCGTCTCGATGGGGACCGCCAAGGAAGACGGGGTCGACAAAACCTATTCGCTCGAGCTGTGCGGCGGCACGCACGTCCGCGCGCTCGGCGATATCGGCCTGTTCGCGGTGATCGGCGAGGGTGCGGTGTCCTCGGGCATTCGCCGTGTCGAGGCGCTCACCGGCGAAGCGGCGCGCGCCTATTTCACCGGCCGCGACGAGAAACTCCGCGAAGCCGCGACCGCGCTGAAATCCTCGCCCGACGAAGTGCCGGCGCGTGTCGCCGCACTGGTCGAAGACCGTCGTCGCCTCGAGCGCGAACTCGCCGAAGCCAAGAAGGCGCTCGCGCTCGGCGGCGGGGCAGGGGCGGCGCCTGCTGGTCCCGAGACGATCGGCAACGTCGCCTTCCTCGGCCAGGTGGTCGAGGGGCTCGACCCCAAGGGCCTGCGCGGCACGGTCGATGAAATGAAGCAGCGGCTCGGTTCGGGCATCGCGATGATCGTCGCGGTCAACGACGGCCGCGCCTCGGTAGCGGTCGGCGTCACCGCCGATCTGGTCGCCACACGCAGCGCGGTCGATCTGCTCAAGATCGCGGTCGCCACGCTCGGCGGGCAGGGCGGCGGCGGTCGCCCCGACATGGCGCAGGGCGGCGGGCCCGACGGTGCCAAGGGCGGCGAAGCGGTCGACGCGGTCAAGGCAGCGCTGGCGGCGGCGTAACGCCGGCCGCCAACCGCCCGCCGCGGGTCAGTCGAGCGTGGTCTGCACGCTCGCCAGCAACGCTGCGGGGACCTGGTCGGCCCGCGCATCGACCGTCTCGGTCCCGTTCGGCCCGTTCCGCGCGAGCCGGTAATAGAGATTGGCATCGACCGCGACCCGCGCGGCGAACAGCTGGTCGAGCGCGGCCTGGTCGGCACTGGACAAGGCCGACCAGGCCAGACGGCCCCGCTGATGCACATGGCTGCCCGGTCCGCCCGGGCCGACCACGCCGCCAAATGCTTCGATGCTAATCTCGCTCATCGCGACCGCCTTGGTTGGCAAGGCCACCGACTGCCCGGAACTACAGGCCGACAGCAGTCCAAGCGTTGTGAACAGCAGTATGGACCGAAGGATCATTGGGGAACAAGCTCGTCGAGAGGGTGCGGGTACGCTGGGCGAACTGCGCCATCGTCATCTTGGGGACGGGCGGCGCCTTGGTCAGTGCCTTGTACCAGACCTTGCCGGCCTTCTCCCACGATTTCCCGCCGATCGCCATCGCCGCCTTGTAGAAAGCGAGGTTGGGCGGTCCGCTCGAATAATGCGGATCGAGATTGCCGAGTCCGGGATAATAATGGTCGGGCTGCGGTGCCATCGCGTGCGCATTCTTGGGCGCGGCCATGTCACGTAGGCAGGTATAGCCTTTCTGCTTGGACAGCGGCCCCATGATATCGGCGCCGATCTTCCAGTCGGCCTGGGTCACGTCCTGCTGCTTTTCCCACTGGCGGAACATCGAGCCGAACACATCCGACATGCTCTCGTTGAGCCCGCCCGATTCGCCCGAATAGCTGAGCCCCAGGCTATGCTCGGTCACGCCATGGGTCAGTTCGTGCGCGATCACGTCGTCGCCGAGCGTGAAGTCGAGAAAGACCTGCCCGTCGCCGTCGCCATAGGTCATCTGCGCGCCGTTCCAGAAGGCGTTGTTATATTTCACGCCGTAATGGACCGACGAGACCAGGCTCATGTGGTGGTTGTCGATCGAGTCGCGCTTGAACGCCTCCCAATAGAATTTGGCGACGCCTTCGGATTCGACATAGGCGCGCTTGACCGATCCATCGGGCGAACTGCCGGGCATGGCGATCTGGACGCCGGGCAGCGTGGTCGTGTGATGGCAATCGAACACATAGCCAGCGGGCAGGGCGTGCCGCGGCGGACGCGGGTTCGGGCTTGGGGCCAGTGGCAGCTGGAGCGCGGTCAGCGTGAGCGCGGCATTCTGCGTCCGCAGCGCGCGGAGCTGCGCGCTGATCGCGGCGCTATGGTGCAATGCCTGGCGTGTTTCGTCCGGGATTTCGGGATCGGCCGCAAAGCGCAGCAAGACGTCGTCCGGAATGATGGTGCAGCCGCATGTCATGGTCTTCTCCCCTGTGCGATGAAGTGCGCGACGCGCTTACTCGCGCAGGGGAGCCGGCCGGAGACTGAGCCCGCTGCGGTCCGGCACTGGCGGCTAGCCCACGCTAGCGGCTGGACGGGGTGCGGGCGTGTCGGCACTGGCACCGGTGGCGCCGCGCTTCATCGCATTGCGGACCATCGCCGTCAAAGCAAATCGTTACGAAGCCGGTCCAATTCGACGCGAAGATGGCGGCATTTCGGAGCATCGCGCGCAACGGCGCTTCTGCCGTCGGTGCCGCCCCGCCGGTCAGGCCTGGCTGGCCTCGGCTCGGCCAACGCCGCGCACGCGCTTGAGGCGCGGCAGCACTTCCATGTCGGCAGCGGCCTTGATCTCCTGGCGCAGTTCGTCGCGCTTCTGGTGGATCGAGGCGATCACCGGGCCGACCGCGACGCCGAGATCGGTCAGCACCGCCTCGGCCAGTTGCAGCGAGCTTTCGAGCGTCTCGGGCACCGCGTCGCTCGCCCCGGCCTTGTAGAGCAAGGCGGCATGCGCGGTGTCGCGTGCGCGCGCGATGATCGTCAGATCGGGGACCCAGCCGCGCACCCGCCGCGTCATCGAGACGCTGAGCACGGGATCGTTCATCGTCAGGATCAGCGCGCGCGCACGTCCGAGATTGAGCCGGTCGACCAGTTCGGGGCGCACCACGTCGCCGAAGATCACCGGATAGCCTTCCGCCCGGCCCAGCGTCACCGCATCGATGTCGGCCTCGACAGCGACATAGGGCTGGTTGTGCACCGCCAGCATGTCGCAGACCATGCGGCCGACGCGGCCGAAGCCGATCACCACGGTCCCCGGGCCCTCGGCCGAAATCTCCGCCTCGGGCAGTGCCGCGCCTTGCCGCTCGATCCGCTTGGCGGCGCGCCTGCCGAGCATCGCCAGCAGCGGCGTGATCGTCAGCCCGATCGCGGTCACCGTCTGCCAGAAGCTGGCGAGGCCGGGCGCCAGCAGCTGCGCCTGGCCGGCGGCGCCGAGCACGATCAGCGTCGTCTCGGACGGGCTGCCCATCAGCACGCTGGTCTCGGCGGCGACCCCGCCCCGAATCCCGGCGAGCCGGAGCAAGCCGAACGTGACGACGACCTTGATCGCCACCACCGCCGCAATCCCGAGCAGATAGCTGCCCCAATCGGCCAGGATCGCGCCGAGATCCACGCTCATCCCGACGGTGATCAGGAACACGCCGAGCGCAAGCCCCTTGAACGGCGCGGTCATCACCTCGACTTCGCTGTGATAGTCGGTCTCGGCGATCAGCAGCCCGGCGATCAGCGCCCCGACGATCGGCGACAGCCCCGCCGCGGTGGTGGCCAGACTCGCAGCGATGACGACGAGCAACGAGGCGGCGAGGAACAGCTCGGGGCTCTTGGTCCGCGCCGCCTGCGCGAACAGCCTGGGCAGCAGCAAGCGCCCGCCGACGAACAGGATCGCGATCGTCATCACCGCCAGCCCGCCGACCTTGGCAAAGCCGAGCCAGCCGGCCGCCGCCGCCATCGGCCCGAGCGCGCCGAGCACGAAGATGATCGGCACCAAAGCGAGATCCTCGAACAGCAGCATCGCGAACGCCGTCCGCCCGACCGGGCTCGCGGTCCCGGCGATCGGCAGCACCAGCGCGGTGGAGGACAAAGCGAGTGCGATGCCGAGCGCCATCGACCCGGTCCACGCCAGCCCCATCAGCAGATGCAGCCCGGTGCCGAGGATCAGCCCGGAGACGATCAGCTGCGCGGCGCCCGTGCCGAACACCAATTGCCGCATCGACCAGAGCCGCTTGAACGACAGCTCGAGCCCGATCGAGAAGAGCAACAGCACGATGCCGAAGTCGGCAAACGGCTCGATCGCGTGCGGATCCGAGATCGTGATGTGGTACAGCCAGGGGACATCCTTGACGAGCGCGCCAAGCCCGGACGGCCCGACCAGCAGTCCGACCAGGATGAAACCGATCACAGGGCTTATCTTGGCGCGCGCAAATGCCGGAATGACCAACCCCGCGGCGCCGAGGATAACGAGCGCGTCGCTGAAACCGGAAGAGAGAAGGGGAGCTGCCATGCACCCGTTAGACCAGCTTGCGGCCGGTTTGTCAGCTTATGCCTGACACAGATGTGCTGATTGTCGGGGGTGAACCGGCCGATGGCATCATCCGGCTGTTGGTTACGGGCCGCTGAGTGCGGCCGGTTGTGTTCTGAAGGCAGCGCGATTTACTGCGCGATCGTCTTCGTCGGGCCGTCCAATATCCAACGACCGTGCGGAGCAAGAGCTCGGAGTTGCAAGCAGGACGCTTGCAACCCCGGGCTCCTGATCTCGTAGAAAGCCGGATCAGCCGGTGATCTCGCCCATCTTGGCTTCGAGGTTGACGCGGACCTGCTCGAAGAACTGCTCGGTCGTCATCCACGGCTGCTCCGGGCCGATCAGCAGCGCGAGATCCTTGGTCATGTGACCGTCCTCGACCGTCTGGATGCAGACCTGCTCGAGCGTCTCGGCGAACTTGGTCACCTCGGGCGTACCGTCGAACTTGCCGCGATACTTGAGGCCACCGGTCCACGCGAAGATCGACGCGATCGGGTTGGTCGACGTCGCCTTGCCCTGCTCGTGCTGGCGGAAGTGGCGCGTGACGGTGCCGTGTGCGGCCTCCGCCTCGACCGTCTTGCCGTCGGGCGTGAGCAGCACCGAGGTCATCAGGCCGAGCGAGCCGAAGCCCTGTGCGACCTGGTCCGACTGCACGTCGCCGTCATAGTTCTTGCACGCCCAGACGAACTCGCCGTGCCACTTGAGCGCGGATGCGACCATGTCGTCGATCAGGCGGTGCTCGTAGGAGATGCCCGCTTCCTTGAACTTGTCCTTGAACTCGGTCTCGAAGACCTCGGCGAACAGGTCCTTGAAGCGGCCGTCGTAATATTTGAGGATCGTGTTCTTGGTCGAGAGGTAAACCGGCCACTTCAGGTTGAGGCCGTAATGCATCGAGGCGCGTGCGAAGTCGCGGATCGAGTCATCGAGGTTGTACATCGCCTGCGCCACGCCCGACGACGGGAATTGGAACACTTCGCGGTCGATGACCTTGCCGTCGTCGCCCTCGAACACGAGCCGCAGCTTGCCGGGGCCGGGGACGAGGAAATCGGTCGCGCGATACTGGTCGCCGAACGCGTGACGGCCGACGACGATCGGGTGCGTCCAGCCCGGGATCAGGCGGGGGACGTTCTTGATCACGATCGGCTCGCGGAAGATCGTGCCGCCGAGGATGTTGCGGATCGTGCCGTTGGGCGACTTCCACATCTTCTTGAGGCCGAATTCCTCGACGCGCTGCTCGTCGGGGGTGATGGTCGCGCACTTCACGCCGACGCCGTACTTCTGGATCGCCTTGGCGCTGTCGACGGTGATCTTGTCGTCGGTATTGTCGCGGCTCATCATGCCGAGGTCGTAATATTCGAGATCGATGTCGAGATAGGGGAGGATCAGGCGTTCGCGGATCCACTGCCAGATGATCCGCGTCATCTCGTCGCCATCGATTTCCACGACGGGCGTCTTTACCTTGATCTTGGCCATTTCCGCTCTTTCCTGAAGGGAGGTTTGGGGAGCGTCTAGGAGCAAGCCGCGCGGTGATCAACCCGGTTGGCCGCTGCGGCCCGCGCGCGCCACCCCGCCCGATGGTGCGTCGGGACGGGTTGCCGATTGTCGCAGCGCGAGGGCTGGGGTAGGGATTGGCGCATGATCCCAACCGACAAGCCCGCCGTCCCCGCCGAAGCCGTCAAATGGCGCGTTCCCGATCTGCATCCCGAAGGCCGCAAATATGTCGCGATCGCCGCGGCGATCGTCCTGCTGGCCTGGGTGTTCGTGCCGATCCTGACCTGGCCGCTGATCGGGGTGACCTTGTGGGTCGCCTTGTTCTTCCGCGATCCGGTCCGCGTCACGCCGGTTGGCGAAGGGCTGGTCATTTCCCCCGCCGACGGTCTCGTCTCGATGATCCAGCGCGTTCCCGTCCCCCGTGAGCTGGCCGGGCCGAACGGGCTGGGCGACGCGCCGCTGATCCGCGTGTCGGTGTTCATGTCGGTGTTCGATGTCCACATCAACCGCACGCCGATCGCCGGCACGGTCAAGCAGGTCGTCTATATTTCGGGCAAGTTCGTGAATGCCGAGCTCGACAAGGCGAGCGAGGATAATGAGCGCCAGCATCTCGTGGTCGAGGGGCGCGACGGACGCCGGATCGGCTTCACGCAGATCGCCGGCTTGCTCGCGCGGCGCATCGTGCCGTTCGTCAAGCCGGGCGACATGGTCGCCGCCGGGCAGCGGATCGGGCTGATTCGCTTCGGCAGCCGGCTCGACGTGTTCCTGCCCGACGATTGCGCCTGCCAGGTCGTCCTCGGCCAGCGCAGCGTCGCCGGCGAGACGATTCTCGGGCGCGTCGGTGGCACCGTGACGAGCGGGATCGCGCAGTGATTGCGCGTGTGTATGTGCCCGTTATCGCGCGCTGCCGACCGTCCGTACGCGCTGGGCTTCGACAGGCTCAGCCCGAACGGGCTGGGGATTCGTTCGCCAGCGTCGGGACCATTTCGGCCCGGGCGAGCATCGCCGCATGAGGCCAGCGTCGCGGCGGATGCCGACCCGTGGATTGCCGCTGCGCGCGGTCGCGCCCAACGCCGTCACGGCGCTCGCGCTGTGTTCGGGGCTGACCGGGATCCGCTTCGCGATCTCGGGCCAGTGGGAAACCGCGGTACTGATGGTGATGATCGCCAGCGTGCTCGACGGGATCGACGGCCGGATCGCGCGGATGGTGCGCGGCGAGAGCCGTTTCGGCGCCGAACTCGATTCGCTGTCGGATGCGATCTCGTTCGGCGTGTCGCCGGCATTGATCCTATATCTCTGGTCGCTCAAGGATGTGCCGCGCTTCGGCTGGCTCGTCGCCCTGGTGTTCGCGGTGTTCTGTGCGCTGCGCCTCGCGCGCTTCAACGCCGGGATCGACGTGGCCGAGCAGCCGCATAAATCGGCGGGCTTCCTCACCGGTGCGCCGTCGCCGGTCGGGGCCGGGCTGGCGATGCTGCCGCTCTATCTGTCCTTCTGGACCGGACTCGACATCTGGCGTTCGCCGATGATCGTCGGCCCGTGGGTCGCGCTGATGGCGGTGCTGATGGTCTCGAGCGTCGCGACCTTCAGCTGGTCGTCGCTCAAGCTGCGCAACAACATTCGCTTCGAGGCGATCGCGGTGGTCGTCCTGCTCGGCGCCGCGCTAATCTCCGCGCCATGGCACACGCTGACCTTCCTGTGCGTGGCCTATCTGGCATCGGTGCCGTTCAGCATCATCGCCTATGCCCGGGTCAAGCGGCTGCGCGCAGCTTCGGCCGGGCCACTGCCGACACCGTCCGCACCCGCGCCCGAAGACGCGGTTCGCTGACCGTCCATGCGGCACGCGCCGTGCTCGGATCGACACCAGTGCGCAACAGCGCGACGATCCGCGGCATGGCCGGCGCCAGCGTGAGCCAAAATACCGCGATGCTTGCCGCAAACGCGCTAGCGAAAACCAGGAACCCGACAACAGCCATTGTTCAACTCCGTCCCTCACGTTGGAGAGTCACAATGGTGCAACTTCTCCGCGGCGCCCCGGTTCCCCGTTCCGCTCACGAGCATGGTATGTTCCGTTTCCGTTCCACCTGTCAAGCGCTGTTCCGGCTTGATTGTTGGGGCGGGCTCGGCTAACGGGGCCGCGTTCACACCGCATGGGAAGCACATATTGCCGGTGTCCGTCCGGGGTTTCACCCTGGATCAACGGATTACTCGCTTCCCAGAGGCACAACCGGAAAGGAACTATCTTATGGCGGCACCAGTCGTCTCCATGCAGCAATTGCTCGAAACGGGCGCGCACTTCGGCCACCAGACGCATCGCTGGAACCCGAAGATGAAGCCCTACATCTTTGGCGACCGCAACGGCGTCCACATCCTCGATCTGTCGCAGACCGTTCCGCTCTTCGCGCGTGCGCTCGAGTTCGTCTCGGCGTCGACCGCCGCTGGCGGCAAGGTCCTGTTCGTCGGCACCAAGCGCCAGGCGCAGGAGCCCGTCGCGGACGCAGCACGTCGCTCGGGCCAGCATTTCGTCAACCATCGCTGGTTGGGCGGCATGCTCACCAACTGGAAGACCATCTCGGGTTCGATCAAGCGCCTCAAGACGCTCGAAGAGCAGCTCTCGGGCGACACGCACGGCCTCACCAAGAAGGAAGTCCTTCAGCTGACGCGCGAGCGCGACAAGCTCGAGCTCAGCCTCGGCGGCATCCGCGACATGGGCGGCATTCCCGACGTGATGTTCGTGATCGACGCGAACAAGGAAGAGCTGGCGATCAAGGAAGCCAACACGCTCGGCATCCCCGTCGTCGCGATCCTCGATTCGAACGTCTCGCCCGACGGCATCGCGTTCCCGGTTCCGGCGAACGATGACGCCAGCCGTGCGATCCGCCTGTATTGCGAAGCGATCGCGATCGCCGCGACGCGCGGTGGCAACGAGCAGATGGCCCGCAAGCAGGACATCGGTTCGATGGAAGCGCCGCCCGCTGAGGAAGCGCTGACCGTGGCACCGGAGGCAGCACCTGCCGCCGAGATCACCCCGGCATCGGACGCTGCGCTGCAGGCCGAAATGGTTGCGGAAGCCGAGCGCCAGATCGACGCGTAAGCGTTAGCTTCGACTCGCCCTTTCACCGTTCGTGCTGAGCCTGTCGAAGCACTGTCTTTCTCCTGTCACGGAAGAAGGGCAGCCCTTCGACAAGCTCAGGGCGAACGGTTTGTTTTTGACTGGCGCCCGCGCGACACGCGGGCCACACATTAGAGGATTTTCACATGGCCGAGATCACTGCAGCAGCGGTTAAGGACCTGCGCGAAAAGAGCGGCGCGGGCATGATGGACTGCAAGAAGGCGCTGACCGAAGCGGCTGGCGACATGACCGCGGCGATGGATTGGCTGCGCGCCAAGGGCCTCGCAGCAGCCGCCAAGAAGTCGAGCCGCACCGCGGCGGAAGGCCTGATCGGCGTCGAAGTCAACGGCACCACGGGTGCTGCGGTCGAAGTCAATTCCGAGACCGATTTCGTCGCGAAGAACGACCAGTTCCAGACCTTCGTGCGTGACGTCACCGCGGTCGCGCTCGCGCTCGGCGACGATATCGAGACGATCAAGAAGGCTTCGATCGGCGAGAAGACCGTCGAAGAGACGCTGACCAGCAACATCGCGACGATCGGCGAGAACCAGAACCTGCGGCGCGCCAAGCGCCTCGAAGTGACCTCGGGCGCAGTCGTGCCGTACATCCACAACGCAGCGGCCCCCGGCCTCGGCAAGATCGGCGTGCTCGTCGCGCTCGAGAGCGAAGCTGGCGAGGACGTGCTCCTCCCGCTCGGCAAGCAGATCGCGATGCACATCGCGGCAGCCTTCCCGCTGGCGCTCAACGAGGACGGCCTCGACCCCGAGATCGTCGCGCGCGAGCGTGCGATCGCGACTGAGAAGGCGTCCGAGAGCGGCAAGCCCGCCGACATCGTCGCCAAGATGGTCGACGGCGCGATCGCGAAGTACTGCAAGGAAAACGCGCTCGTCAGCCAGCTGCTGGTGATGGACGGCAAGACCAAGATCTCGGACGTCGTCGCCAACGCTGCCAAGGCAGCCGGCAAGCCGATCGAGCTCAAGGACTATGTCCGCTTCCAGCTCGGCGAAGGCATCGAGAAGGAGTCGAGCGACTTCGCAGCCGAAGTCGCTGCCGCTTCGGGCGTTCCGCAGCAGCCGGCCGCTTAAGCGATTCGCTTTCGCCTCCGGGCGGGACAATAAAGGGCAGGGGCCGCGCCGCTGGTGCGGCCCTTGCTGTGTCGGGAAGCGGTAGATCGTGGGCAAGCCCCTCCCCTTCAGGGGAGGGGCGACCTTGTTGCTTCAGCCCACCCACATCCGCGCCCACCCGTGCGCCCTGCACGGTTTCCGCGCTTCCAATCGCCGGGCGTCGCCGATAAGGTCCGCGCCGCACCGCCTGGCGGTCCACTCCGTCTTTTACAGTCTGGATATTCGTGACAGTCGCCCACAAACGTATCTTGCTCAAATTGTCGGGCGAAGTCCTGATGGGTTCGGGTGGCCTGTCGATCGATCCCGACGTGATCGCCCGTGTCGCGGCTGAAATCGCCGATGTGAAGCACCAGGGCTATGAACTTTGCGTCGTCGTCGGCGGCGGCAACATCTTCCGCGGCATTTCGGGTGCGGCACGCGGCATGGACCGGGCGACCGGCGATTACATGGGGATGCTCGCGACCGTGATGAACGCGCTCGCCGTCCAGAACGCGCTCGAGCAGATCGGCGTCGAGACGCGCGTCCAGTCCGCCATCCCGATGTCGTCGGTGTGCGAGCCGTTCATCCGCCGCCGCGCCGAGCGCCACCTCGAAAAGGGGCGGATCGTGATCTTCGCAGCCGGCGTCGGCAGCCCGTTCTTCACCACCGACAGCGGTGCCGCACTCCGCGCTGCCGAGATGAAGTGCGACGCGCTGTTCAAGGGCACTTCGGTCGACGGCGTCTATGATGCCGACCCGAAGCTCGTGCCGACCGCCAAGCGCTACGACACGGTCAGCTACGGCACCGTGCTCGCGCAGGACCTCAAGGTGATGGACGCCAGCGCGATCGCCTTGTGCCGCGACAACAACATCCCGATCGTCGTCTTCAACATCCGTCAGTCGGGCAATCTTGCTGCCGTCCTGCGCGGCGAGGGCATCTCGACGATCGTCCAGCACACACAAGGAGACTGAGTCATGGCCGCTTACGACAAGGCCGATCTGGAACGCCGCATGGCGGGTAGCGTCGAATCGCTGAAGGGCGATCTCAGCGGCCTGCGCACTGGCCGCGCCTCGACGTCACTGCTCGATCCGGTGACGGTCGAAGTCTACGGCGCGCAGATGCCGCTCAACCAGGTCGCGACCGTCTCGGTGCCCGAGCCGCGGATGATCTCGGTGCAGGTGTGGGATAAGATGAACGTCGGCCCGTGCGACAAGGCGATCCGCTCGGCCGGGCTCGGGCTCAACCCGATTGTCGACGGCACCACGCTGCGCCTGCCGATCCCCGACCTGACCGAGGAACGCCGCAAGGAGCTCGCCAAGCTCGCCGGCAAATATGCCGAGGACGCGCGCATCGCCGCGCGCAACGTGCGCCGCGACGGGATGGACTCGCTCAAGGTCGACGAGAAGAAGGGCCTGTTCGGCGAGGATGATCGCAAGAAGCTCGAGACCGAGGTCCAGAAGCTGACCGACAAGACGATCGCCGACATCGACGCCGCGGCCTCCGCCAAGGAAAAGGAAATCCTGGGCAAGTGAGGCCGTTCGCTGCCCGGGCGGCCGATCCGGCAATGGTCGCGGGGGAGGGGACCCTCCCGCGCCATGTCGCGATCATCATGGACGGCAATGGTCGCTGGGCCAAGAACCGCCATCTGCCGCGGATCGCCGGGCATCGCCAGGGTGTCGAGGCGGTGCGCCGCGTCGCGCGTGCCGCGCGCGCGATGGGCATCGAGGCGCTGACGCTCTACGCTTTCTCGAGCGAGAATTGGCGCCGCCCGGAGGAGGAGGTCAGCGACCTGATGGGGCTGCTGCGCGTCTTCATCCGCAGCGATCTCGACGAGATGGTGCGCGACAACGTGCGCCTCCGGATCATCGGCGACTATCGCCGCTTCACGCCAGACCTGGTCGAGCTGATCGACAATGCGATCGCGCGCACCTCGGTCAACACCGGTCCGTTGCTGGTGATCGCGCTCAATTACGGCGCGCAGGCCGAGATCGTCGAAGTCGCGCGCCGCATGGCCGAGCGCGCCCGGGACGGCACGCTCGACCCCGCGTCGATCGACGCCGACATGTTCGAAGACGAGCTCGAGACGCGCGACCTGCCGCCGCTCGACCTGCTGATCCGCACCTCGGGCGAAGTTCGGCTTTCCAATTTCCTGCTGTGGCAGGCGGCCTATGCCGAGCTGCTGTTCGTCGACACGCTGTGGCCCGAATTCAACGGCGAGACTCTGGCCGCGGCGGTCGCCACCTTCGGGCAGCGGCAACGTCGGTTCGGGGGCCTGTGACGTCCGATACGGCTAAGACCGGCCCGTCCAATCTCACGCTGCGGATCATCGTCGGCGCGGCGCTGATCGTCGTCGCGCTGGGTGGCGTGCTGGCGGGCGGTATCCCGTTCTGGCTGCTGTGCGTCGTGCTCGGCCTGTTCATGATGGCCGAATGGTCGGATCTGCAGGGCGTGCCCGTGCAGACCAAGCGGCTCGCGCAATATGCGCTGTCGGTGCCGCTGGCGATCATGATGCCGGGGATCGGCGCGGGTGCCGGTTTCCTCGCGCTCGGGTTGCTGATCGGCGCGGCGTTCTTCGTCGTGATCGTGACGCGCCTGCCGGGCCTCGCGCGCGGGATTTTCTACGTCGGCCTGCCGATCATGGCGCTCCAGCTGATCCGCCGCCAGGACGAAGGCATCGTCTTCGCGCTCTGGGCGCTGGCGCTGGTGTGGGCGTGCGACATCGGCGCCTATGCGGCCGGCCGCATGATCGGCGGCCCTCGGCTCGCGCCGACGATCAGCCCGAACAAGACCTGGGCTGGGCTTGGCGGCGGTGTGCTGGCCGCCAGCCTGTTCGCCGCACTCCTCCACGCCCGCTACGGCCTGCCGCTGCGGCTCACGCTTGCCACGCCACTGCTCGCGGTGCTCGCACAGGCGGGCGATCTCTATGAAAGCTGGCTCAAGCGGCAAGCTGGCGTCAAGGACAGCGGCACGTTGCTGCCCGGCCATGGCGGCGTGCTCGATCGGCTCGACGGCCTCGTTCCGGTGGCGCCGGTCGCCGCGCTGCTGATCCTGTTACCGAAAGTCTATTGGTGGTGAAGACGATTACGATTCTCGGCGCAACCGGCTCGATCGGGACGTCGACGCTCGATCTGGTCGAGCGCGAGCCCGAGCGGTTCGAGGTGCTGGCGCTGACCGCCAATTGCGATGTCGCGCGCCTTGCGGCCGCCGCGATCCGGACGAACGCAAAGCTCGCCGTGGTGGCCGACGAAAGCTGCCTGCCCGAATTGCGCGCGGCGCTGGCGGGCACGAACATCGGCTGTGCCGGCGGGCGGGCGGCCGTCATCGAAGCGGCCGGCATGGGCGCCGACGTGACGATGGGTGCGATCGTCGGTTGCACCGGGCTCGAGCCGGTTATGGCGGCGATCGCCGGTGGCAAGACCGTGATCCTCGCCAACAAGGAGCCGCTCGTCTCGGCCGGCGAGGTCGTGCTCGCCGCCGCCGCCAAGCATGGCGCCACGCTGCTTCCCGCCGATTCCGAGCATAATGCCATCTTCCAATGCTTCGACGCGGCGCGCCCCGAGCGCGTTCGGCGGATCATCCTGACGTGCAGCGGCGGCCCGTTCCGCAGCTGGACGACCGAGCAGATGCGCAGCGTCACGCCCGAACAGGCGGTCGCGCACCCCAATTGGTCGATGGGCGCGAAGATCTCGGTCGATTCGGCCACCTTGTTCAACAAGGGCCTCGAGCTGATTGAGGCG
Organism: Parasphingomonas frigoris; assembly: GCF_036663815.1. Classification (NCBI taxonomy): domain Bacteria; kingdom Pseudomonadati; phylum Pseudomonadota; class Alphaproteobacteria; order Sphingomonadales; family Sphingomonadaceae; genus Parasphingomonas; species Parasphingomonas frigoris. The sequence goes on from NZ_JAXOJQ010000001.1 coordinate 500,319, forward strand.
GCGCGGCTGTTCCCGGTGCCGCACGACGCGATCGAGATCGTGATCCATCCGCAGTCGGTGATCCATTCGCTGGTCGATTATGTCGACGGGTCGGTGCTCGCGCAGATGGGCCCGCCCGACATGCGCGTGCCGATCGCGTCGTGCCTCGCCTGGCCCGACCGGATGCCGACGCCGATGGCGCCGCTCGATCTGGTCGCGATCGGCCGGCTCGATTTCGAGGCGCCCGATCCGGTGCGGTTCCCCGCGCTGCGGCTGACGCGAGAGGCGCTCGACGCGGGCGGGGCGCGCCCGGCGATCCTCAACGCCGCCAACGAGATCGCGGTCGCGGCTTTTCTTGCACGCGAGATCGGATTCCTCGAAATTGCCGCAATCGTCGCCGATACGCTGGCGGGTTATGATCCGGCCGCGCCGACATCGCTCGACGATGTGCTCGCGGTCGATGCCGAAGCGCGCATGATGGCACGCCGGCAGATCGCGGCACGGGGCGGTGCGACAAGAGGGGCGAATGTGAAGGATACGCTGGTTTGAGCCAATCCCCGGGCCTGTTGCTGACCATCCTCGCGTTCGCGCTCGTGATCGGGCCGCTCGTTTTCCTGCACGAACTTGGCCATTATCTCGCCGGACGGCTGTTCGGGGTGAAGATCGACGCCTTCTCGATCGGCTTCGGTCCCGAGCTGTTCGGCTGGACCGACCGGCTGAGCACACGCTGGAAGGTCAGCGCGTTGCCGCTCGGCGGCTATGTGAAGTTCGCCGGCGACCTCAATGCGGCGAGCGAACCCGATCCGGCGTGGCTCGAACTGCCCGCCGAGGAACGGGCGAAGACGTTGCAGGCGCGGCCCGTGTGGCAGCGCGCGATCGTCGTCGCGGCGGGACCGGTGACCAATTTCGTCATCGCGATCCTCATCCTTGCCGGCTTCGCGATGACCTATGGCGTCGATCGCACGCCCTCGGTCGTCGGCATCGTCAGCCCGGGCAGCGCGGCCGCGTCGATCGGCCTTCAGCCGGGCGACCGCATCACCGCGCTCGGCGGGCGGTCGATCACGACCTTCAACGACGTGTTCCAATATGCCGTGCTGCGGCCGGGCGAGCGCGTCGGCGTCGTCTTCACGCACAATGGCGCCGCGATCGAGCGGACCGCCACGCTCGGCACCGCCACGCAGCGCGATCGCTTCGGCAACGAATATAAGAAGGGCCTGCTCGGCATCGGCCCGATCGCGCCGGTTGCCGTGCCCGTCGGACTGCTTGAAGCGCCGGTGGTCGGGGTTCAGATGACCGGCAAGATCCTGCGCACGACGCTCGATGGGCTCGGCCAGATCATCAGCGGGCGGCGCTCGGTCGACGAACTGGGCGGGCCGCTGCGCATCGCCAAGGTGTCGGGCGAACAGCTGTCGCTCGGCTGGGCCGATCTGATCTTCCTGATCGCGGGCGTGTCGATTAATCTGGGATTCATCAACTTGTTGCCAGTCCCGTTGCTCGACGGCGGGCATCTGTTCTTTTATGCGATCGAGGCGATCCGGCGCAGGCCGGTAACCCCGGCGATCCAGGAATGGGCGTTCCGCGGCGGATTGGTGGCGATTTTGGCGCTGATGCTGATGGTCACGTTCAACGACCTCGGCGCTTTCGGCCTGTGGAAGTCGCTGACCGGCTTGATCGGTTGACGCAGGTAAGGCAGGGCGGGCCGACAGTTTTTCGGCCACGCGGAATTTTCTCCGATTTGGGGTGGGATGTGACAGCGATCAAGGTTTCCAATTTCGGCGCACGGGCCACCACCGTGTTGCTCGCCGGCACGATGCTGACCGGCCTGCCGGCGGTGGCATCGGCGCAGCAGACCGGCGCGGGCAAGCCGGCCGTCGCACCGCTTCAGGCGGCGCCCGTCGCCGCGCCGGCGCCAGTGGTGACTCGCACCATCAAGGGGATTCGCGTCGAAGGCGCGCAGCGGCTCGAGCCCGAGACGGTGCTGTCCTACACCAAGCTGCGCGTCGGGCAGGCGTTCACCAACGAGACGCTCGATCAGGCGATCAAGGATCTCTACGCAAGCGAACTGTTCGCCGACGTGATCATCGCCGGCGCCGACACCGGCGATCTGGTGCTGCGCGTGCGCGAGAATCCGGTGATCAACCGCGTCATCTTCGAGGGCAACAAGCGCTTGAAGGAAGACAAGATCAAGAAGGAGGTGAAACTCGCCCCCCGCCAGATCTTCACGCGCACCGCGGTCCGCCAGGATGTCGCACGGATCGTCGAGCTGTATCGCCGCCAGGGTCGCTTCGCCGCGGTCGTCGAGCCCAAGATGGTGTCGCTCGACCAGAACCGCGTCGACGTGATTTTCGAAGTGTCCGAGGGGCCGAAGTCGAAGGTCCGCCAGATCAACATCCTCGGCAACGAGGTCTATTCGGATTCGAAGCTGCGCGAGCAGATGGCGACCAAGCAGGCGCGCCTGACGACGCTGCTCAGCTCGAACACCAGCTACGACCAGGATCGCCTCGCCTACGACCAGCAGAAGCTGCGGCAATTCTACCTGACCGAGGGCTATGCCGACTTCCGCGTGACCTCGGCGGTGGCCGAGCTGACGCCGGACAAGAAGGACTTCATCATCACCTACGTGGTGGAGGAGGGCAAGCGCTACAAGTTCGGCGACATCACCGTCGACAGCGACATCCGCGACTTCGACAACAAGAAGCTCGCTGCCAACCTCGGGATCAACAAGGGCGATTGGTACAACGCGAAGAAGGTCGAGACTGCGATCGATTCGCTGAGCGAGGCGGCCGGCCTGTTCGGCTATGCCTTCACCGAAGTGAACCCCGACTACGCGCGTGACAAGGACACGCTGACGATGGGGCTCAACTTCCACATCGCCGAGGCGAAGCGGTCGTACGTCGAGCGGATCGACATCAACGGCAACACGCAGACGCAGGACAAGGTGATCCGCCGCGAGATCCGCCTGTCGGAAGGCGACGCGTTCAACAGCTTCCAGGTCAAGCGTTCGCAGGACCGCATCAACTCGCTGGGTTATTTCCAGGACAAGTTCGAGATCAAGCAGACGCAGGGCTCCTCGCCCGACCGCGTCGTGCTGACCGCGAATCTCGAGGAGAAGTCGACCGGCGAGCTGTCGCTGTCGGCGGGCTATTCGAGCCTCGAGCGCTTCATCATCCAGGCCTCGATCCGCCAGCGCAACTTCCGCGGCAAGGGCCAGGAGCTGCGCGCCAGCGTCAACTATTCGACCTATTCCAAGTCGGTCGAGCTGGGCTTCACCGAGCCGTATCTGTTCAACAAGAACATCGCGATCGGCGGCGACATCTTCCGGCGCGATTACAATGCGTTCAACTATGTCGGCGACCAGCGGCAGACGACCTACACGCAGGTGTCGACCGGCTTCCAGATCCGCTCGGGCGTGCCGCTGACCGAATATTGGCAGCTCGCCGCCCGCTACGGCCTGTCCTACGATCAGGTCGGGCTCGACAAGGCGACCTATTACAACGATTCGAACACCGACGGCATTCGCGGCAACTCGCCCAACGACGTTTGCGATCCGCTCCAGGCGGGCCGCTATCTGTGCGACGCGATCGGCAATCGCTGGACCTCGTCGGTCGGCTATTCGCTGATCTACGACAGCCTCAACAGCCGCCTGCGCCCGACCGCGGGGCATCGCTTCATCTTCAGCCAGGATTTCGCCGGGCTGGGCGGTGACGTGAAATATATCCGCACCAAGTTCGAAGGATCGAAATTCTTCAACATCGGCAGCGGCTTCATCGCGTCAGCAAACCTCGAGGGCGGCTATATCAAGTCGCTGGAGAAGAGCCGTGGCGCCGGGATCGACAATGTCCGCATCACCGACCGCTTCTATCTCGGCGAACCGGATTTCCGCGGCTTCCAGATCCGCGGTGTCGGCCCGCGCGTGCAGCGTCAGAGCTACACGACCGATGCATCGGGCAACCAGACGCTGGTCACCGACCGGACGCAGCTGCTCGCCGACGACGCGCTCGGTGGCCGCGCGTATTATCTCGGCAAGCTCGAGCTCGAGATTCCGCTCGGCGCGGGTGCGCGTGAACTCGGTCTGCGGCCGTCGATCTACGTCCAGGCGGGTGCGCTGTTCGGCATCACCTCGCCGGTGATCAACGCGACGACCTTCCCGACGACGATCGATCCGGTCACCGGTCGCGTCACCGTCCAGCCGCTCATCTCGAGCGTGTTCGCGACCAATGGCCAGCCGTATTACACCGTGCCGACCAGCGACGCAGTGTCCCCGGGCAGCCTGACGACCTGTCAGGTCGGCTACTCCGCGACGATCGGCGGTCCGTGCGTCGGCACGTCGGTCAATACCGCCTACACGACCAGCACTGCGCCATACAAAGAAGTGTTCGGCGGCGATTCGCCGCGGCCGCGCATCTCGGTCGGCGCCGGCGTCAACTGGAACTCGCCATTCGGCCCGCTCCGTATCGATCTCGCCTATGCCCTGCTCAAGGACAAGGCCGATGACACCAAACTTGTTACTTTCAACGTAGGGACTCAGTTCTGATGAAGACGTACCAGAAGCTCATGTTCGGCTGTGCAGCCGTTCTTCCCGCCTTTGTGCTGGCGGGTTCGGCGCAGGCGCAGGTCGGCGGCGTGGCGATCTCGGATCCCGAGACGGTCATCCTGACCGCCAAGGCGCTCGATGCCGCGAACCAGTCGATCAGCACGACCTACAAGGCGCAGCTCGACCAGGCGAGCGCCCGCCAGGCCGCGCTGCAGACCGAGATGGCGACGCTCGGCGCGCCGCTCGACACCAACAAGGACAAGCGCATTTCCGACGAGGAAATCGCCGCAGCGCAGGCTGCCCGCAACCCGATCCTCGCCAAGATGGAAGCCGCGCAGAAGACCGCGCAGGCCGATTCGGCTCGCCTCAGCCAGCCCGCGACGCGCGCGCAGGCCTATGCGATCGAGCAGATCTCGCAGAAATATTCGGCTGCGGTGAAGTCGGTGGTCGATGCCAAGAAGATCGGCCTGCTGCTCTCGGCCGGCTCGGTCCAGTACAGCACGCCTGCCGTCGACGTGACCGACGACATCAAGGCCGCGCTCGACGCCGCTGCGCCGACCGTGCCGATCACGCCGCCCGCCAACTGGCAGCCGAGCCAGCAGACGGTGCAGCTGCAGCAGCAGTTCCAGCAGCTCGTCTACATGTCGGCGATTCGCCGTGCACAGGCGCAGGGTGGCGCTGCTCCGGCCGCTCCGGCAGCCGGCGCCAAGTCGCCGTCGGGCCGCTGAGCCGCGACGCGATGAGCGACGGGGAAAGTCGCGGCGCGCTGGGCCCGCTCGATATCGGGCGGGTCATGGCGGCGCTGCCGCATCGCTATCCGATGCTGCTGGTCGACCGTGTCGAGGAGCTGATCCTCGACCGGTCGATCACGGCGATCAAGGCGGTGACGATCAACGAGCAGTTCTTCCAGGGGCATTTCCCCGGGCGTCCGATCATGCCCGGCGTGCTTATCGTCGAGGCGATGGCGCAGGCGGCGGGGATTCTCGCGGTCGAATCGCTCGGCCTCGCCGGCTCGGGCAAGCTCGTCTATTTCATGGCGATCGACGGGGCGAAGTTCCGTAAACCCGTCGAGCCGGGCGTGCTGCTCAAGCTCGACGTCGAGTTCGTCCAGAAGCGCTCGAGCGTCTGCAAGTTCGCAGGCCGCGCGACGATCGACGGGCAACTCGCCGCGGAGGCCAATTTCACCGCGATGATCGCCGATCCGCCCAAGGCCTGAGGGACAGGCTGACCGGGTTCGGCGTGGTCGAGGCGATCTGATCGCTGCGCCGCTGCGTCGGATTACGGCAGACACAGGTTTGCAACCGCTGGCATGTGCTGCTATGGGCGGCGGCTTCGCTGCTGGTCGGTAACCAGCGGCCTTTCGGAGATTTAGACGTGAAGCAAGGCATTCATCCCGATTATCACACCATCACGGTGCAGATGACCGACGGCACGCAGTTCCAGACCCGCTCGACCTGGGGCAAGGAAGGCGATCTCATGACGCTCGACATCGATCCGCTGGCGCATCCGGCATGGACCGGCGGCCGTGGCACGATGCTCGACGCAGGCGGCCAGGTCGCCCGCTTCAACAAGCGTTTCGGCGCGATGTCGTCGATCGGCAAGAAGTAAGCCGCTGGGGGCGCATCGCTCCCCCGCATGCTACGTCAACGGTCCGTTCCCCCACGGGGAGCGGGCCGTTTGCGTGTCGGACGCAGACGGCGCGGCGGCAGCGTTAACCCGGCCTTTACGATACAAGGATAGGTTTTTCGTCTCGCGAGGACGCGGGGAGGATGACCGCCGATGATCGCCGCCGAATTCGAACCCGCGCTCAAATCGGAACGCCGCCGCAGCCCGCGCGCGCCGATCTCGCTCGATGCCAAGCTCGGGCGCGGTGGTCTCGATCGCGCCTTGTGCAAGGTGACCGACCTGTCGCTGCACGGTGCCAAGCTTCACACCTATTCGCCGATGAACAAGGGCGCGATGATCTGGCTGACGCTGCCGCGCCTCGGCCAAGTCATCGCGACGATCGTCTGGGCCGACGACTATGAAGCCGGCTGCCAGTTTGCCGATCCGCTCGATGATATCGCGTTCGCGGCGCTGATGCAGAGCCAGCTCAGCCGCGCCTGATCGGGTCGGATCCTCCTGCCGCCGCCGATCGCGGCGGACACGCCGATCGCCAATTGCTTGACAGCATTCGCCTTCTTATAGGCTTGCCCTCGTGATGCAGCGTGCACAGCGCCCGCTGCGGGGAGGACGATGTTGAAAAGTCGATTGATCTGGCCGGTCGCAGCGACGCTCGGCGAGGGGCCTGCCTGGATTGCGGACGTCCTGTGGTTCGTCGACATCAAGGGCGGCGCGCTGCACCGCTATGATCCCGCGACCGACATGCGCCAGAGTTTCGAGGTCGGCGGTGCGCCGAGCTTCATCGTGCCGACCAGCGATGGCGGCCTGCTCGTCGGCAATCGCGGCACGCTGCACCTGGTCGAGGAGGAGACGCTCGGCGCGCCGATCGCGACGATCGCGATGCCGGCGCACAATCGCACCAACGACGCGACCGTCGATTCCGCCGGGCGCTTGTGGTTCGGCACGATGGACGACGAGGAATCCAGTCCGAGCGGCGCAGTGCATCTGTTCGATGGCGAAACGGTGCGCGTCGTCGGCGGCGAATGCACGATCACCAACGGTCCGGCGATCAGCCCAGACGGGCGCCACCTCTATCATGTCGATACGCTTGCCGGGACGATCGTGCGCTTCGACATCGCGACCGACGAGACACTGTCCGATGCCGTGTCGTTTGCGACGATCGCGCCCGAGGACGGCAATCCCGATGGCGTGACGGTCGATTCCGAAGGGTGCGTATGGGTCGGCCTGTGGGGCGGCTGGGAAGCGCGCCGCTATGCGCCCGACGGGACGCTGCTGGCACGCGTCGCGCTGCCATGCGCCAATGTCACCAAGGTGGCGTTCGGCGGTCCGGACCTGCGCACCGGCTACGTCACCACCGCGCGCGCCGGCCTGTCGGAGGCCGATCTGGCCGAGCAGCCGCACGCCGGCGGCCTGTTCGCCTTCGACGCGCCTGCACCGGGGCTGCCGCTGCACGCCGTCAGGCTGCAACGATGAGCTATCGCATCGTCGGCGACTGGGGGACCAGCCGGTTGCGCCTGTTCCGGATCGAGGACGACCGGATCGTGGCGCGCGGCGACGGCCCCGGCATCGGCACGCTCGACGGCACGCCGGAGGCCGCGCTGCGGGCTGCCGTCGCGCCGTGGCGTGCTGCCGGCGACCCGCAGTCGATCGCGCTGTGCGGCATGGTCGGCTCGCGTAACGGCTGGGCCGAGGTACCCTATGTGGCGTGCCCGGCGGACGCGGCGACGTGGCTGGCGGGGGCGACCCAGCTTTCGCTCGATGCCGTGCCCGTCACGATCATGGCGGGGCTCGTCTGCACCGCGCCGTCGGGCGGGCCCGACGTGATGCGCGGCGAGGAGACGCAGCTGTTCGGTGCGATCGCGCTCGACCCTGTGCTCGCGCGCGGGCGGCACCGCATCGGCTTGCCCGGTACGCACAGCAAATGGGCAACGATCGAGGACGGCCGGATCGTCGCGTTCCAGACGTTCTTCACCGGCGAACTGTTCGCGCTGCTGCGCGATGGCTCGACCCTGCTGCGCGCTGCTGCCAGCGGTGCGATCGACGACGCGGACGAAGCCGCCGGGTTCGCGCATGGCCTCGCGCGGGCGAGCGAGGGTGAGCGGCTGATCGGCGCTTTGTTCGAGGCGCGCAGTGCGCAGTTGATCGACGCACGCTCGCCGAGCTGGGCGACGGGCTACCTTTCGGGGTTGCTGATCGGTCGCGAGATCGCCGAACTGGCACCGGCCCCCGGCGAGACCGTCTCGCTGATCGGCGATCCGCGGCTTGCCGCACGCTATGATCGCGCGCTGGCGGCGCGGGGCATTGCCGCCACCTTGCTCGACGGCGATGCGTGCGCGCTCGCCGGCCTTGCGCTCCTGGAGACTGTTGCATGACGATCGACCAACTGCTCGCCGCCGGCGCCCCGCCGGTCGTCGCGATCCTGCGTGGGATCCGCCCAGACGAGGCGTTGCCCGTCGCCGAGGCGCTGGTCGAGGCCGGCATCCGCATCATCGAGGTGCCGCTCAACTCGCCCGACCCGTTTACCAGCATCGCCGCGATCCAGGCGCGCTTCGGCGATGTCGCTGCGATCGGCGCGGGCACGGTGCTCGATCTCGAGGGGGTCGCGGCGTTGGCGGCGACCGGCGCGACCGTGATGGTCACGCCCAACACCGATCCGGCGGTGATCGCGCGCGCGGTCGAGCTCGGGCTCGAGCCGATGCCGGGCTTCGTCGCGCCGAGCGAGGCGTTCCGCGCAATCGCCGCGGGCGCGCGCCGCATCAAGCTGTTCCCGGCGGTGGCGCTCGGCCCGAACTATCTCAAGGCGATCCGCGAAGTCCTGCCGCGCGACGTCGCGGTGTGGGGCGTCGGCGGAACGGGCGCCGACAATTTCGCCGAATGGCTCGCGGCGGGTGCCGAGGGGATTGGCGTTGGCGGCGCGCTTTACCGTCCGGGCGACGATGCCGCCGGGGTTGGCGCAAAGGCGCGCGCGCTGGTCGCGGCCTGGCAGGCGGCACGGCAGAAATAAGCGCGGGCGGACCCGTGGTCAGGCGACCGCGGGCGATGCCGGGCGCGGCGGTGTTCGCGGTTTGCGCCGCGTCGCCAGCACGCGGTCGAGCGCCTGGCGTTCGATCTTCTCGAGCTCCGCGAGCGTTTCGGCGATCGCTTCCTGCTGTGCGGCGAGGCTGACGATCCGCTGGCGACAGCGTTCGGCGAGCGCGCGCATCTGTTCGACATGCTGCGGATCGGCGTCATACAGGTCGAGAAATTCGACGATGTCGCGCAGCGAGAAGCCAAGCCGCTTGCCGCGCAGGATCAGCCGCATGCGGGCGATCTCGCGCTTGGTATAGACGCGGATCGCGCCGACCCGGCACGGCGTGATCAGCCCCTTGTCCTCGTAGAAACGCAAGGTGCGGGGCGTGATGTCGAGCATCCGCGCCACGTCGTTGATTCCCGTCAGGTCCGCCTGCGATACGTTCAAACCAAATCCCCACCCGCACGCTCGGACCCTTGCCGATGTTCGGCAAACCTTGAGCAAAGCTCCTTTGCGGAATCGATGCCGGCCGAGACGGTGGAGGGACTGTCGCGGATTTTCCGAGCGGGGGGAAGGACGATCTTCGCCGCTGCGCCCGCGCTGGTGCGGCGGCGGCGCAGAGGGAGGCGGCGGCCTCGGATCGTCGCACATCCGCGCCCGGCGCGGCGAGAGCGCTTGACTTGTGCCGCGACGAATCTACTGCGAGCGCATTGCCGCATACGTCAACGGGCTCGCGATTAGGGCCGAAATGGTGCGACCCAGAACAGATCGTGCAGGAGCCATCCCAGCACGGCACCATCGGTTTCCGCTCGTCCGCGGAACAAGGAGAGGAAGATCATGTCGCTGTTGCTCATCGCCGCCCTGTTGGCCGGAACCCCCGCCACCGAGGACACCGTGATCGGTCGCTGGAAGACCGAGACACTCAACGCGATCGTCGAGATCAGCCGGTGCGGCCCGTCGATCTGCGGCAAGATCGTCACCTCCGACGCGTTGCGTGCCAACCCCGCGCTCAAGGACAGCAACAATTCCAGCGCGGCGCTGCGCACGCGGCCGGTGCAGGGCATGCTCATGCTGAGCGGCTTTGCGGCCGACAAGGACGGCGTCTGGTCGAACGGCCAGGTCTACAATGCGCAGGACGGCAAGACCTACAGCGGCCGGATCACCCCGCTCGGCGCCAACCAGCTGAAGTTGCGCGGCTGCGTGTTCTTCCCGCTCTGCAAGACGCAGACCTGGACGCGCGTCCGCTAACCCCTTCTTTCTCCCCTCCAATAGTATAGTTCAGGATTACATCATGGTTCTTCGTTTCAAGGCCCCGTTGTTGGCCGCCTCGGCGCTCGTCTCGACCGTCGGCTTCTCCGGCGTCGCGCATGCCGATGCCTTCTACCTCCAGTCGCAGACCACGGTCGGCGCCGGCCGCTCCTTCTCGGGCGAAGTCGCCGACACCGGCCCGTCGTCGCTGTGGTGGAACCCGGCCGCGATCGCCGGGCTGAGCGACACCGAAGTGCAGATCAGCGCGACCGCGATCCTCCCCAAGGGCGACGTCGTCGACAACGGCACCTTGATCTCGCGTCCGGGCCAGCCGTTCGCGCCGATCGGCGGAACGACGCGCTCGCGCGACCCGATCAACAACGGCGTGCTGCCGAGCGGCTCGGTCGCCTTCCCGATCAACGACCGCGTCACGGTCGGCCTCGCGGTAACCTCGCCGTTCAGCTTCACCACCGATTATGATGCGAACAGCTGGACGCGCTACAGCGCCGACAAGACGCGCCTGCGCACGATCGACATCCAGCCGTCGATCGGCGTGGTGCTGACCGACTGGCTGCGCGTCGGTGGTGCGCTCAACGTCGAATATACCGACGCCTATCTCAGCAACGCGCTGCCCAACGTCGTGGCAGCGCTGCCCGACGGCAGCCAGACGCTCAAGGGCGACGGCTGGGACTTCGGCTGGACCGCAGGCGTGCAGCTTCACAACAAGCTCGTCACCGTCGGCATCAGCTACAAGTCGAGCATCAAGCACACGCTCAAGGGCGATCTCACCGTCGCCGGGCTGGTCGGCCCGCTCGCCGCGCAGAACCGCGCGCTGTCGAACGTGACCGCGCAGTTCAACACGCCGGGCCAGGTGATCGTCGGTGGTCGCCTGCGCGCGACCGAGGCGCTGACGCTCAACGCGCAGGTCGTCGCGTACAACTGGAGCAAGTTCGACGCGATCCGCCTCGGCGCGCCGCTCAACGTCGCGCTGCCCGAGAATTATCGCGACAGCTGGAGCCTCGCTGGCGGGTTCGACTATGCGGTCAGCCCCAAGGCGACGGTCCGTGCCGGCGTGCAGCGCGCGGTGACGCCGACGCAGGATGGCCTGCGTGATGCGCGCGTGCCCGACTCGAACCGCTGGACCTACTCGGCGGGTGGCAGCTATCGCCTGACTCCGCGCATGACGCTCGACGCCGCGGCAAGCTATGTCGACTTCAAGGACACCACGATCGACCGCGCGACTGCCGCCTATGCCGGCACGGCTGCGCAGACGGTGATCCTGACCAAGGGCCTGCTGCAGAACGCGCATGCCGTCGTCCTGTCGCTGGGCGGTCGCTTCAGCTTCTGAGGTTGGGGAGAGCGCCCTGAACCGGCACAACTCGGCCCGTCGTATCCACGCGATACGGCGGGCCTTGTTGTGTCCAAGCATCTTGCAATCGTGAGACCCGACCCCATCTTCCGGCTATCGTTCAACAATTGAAAGGAGGTGGTCGAATGTCTCATTGTCTCATGCCGCAGTCGGCACAGGTTTCGAGCATGACCTTCCTCGTGAAGGGCGCGCGCGCCTGAAATTTGCCGGCCCAGGCCGACAATGGAAAGGCCGTCCCGCAAGGGGCGGCCTTTTGTCTGTGGATCGATGATGCTGGATCTTTTCGATACCCCGATCCTGCCCGGGCTGCGCGCGGTCGAGGATTTCGTGACCGCCGCCGAGGCGCGCGCGCTGGTCGCGGCGATCGACGCGGCCGAGCTGACGCCGTTCCGCTTCCAGGGCTGGACCGGCAAGCGGCTGACGCACAGCTTCGGCTGGCATTATGATTTCGATGATGGGCGCTTTGCGCAGGCAGCGCCGATCCCGGAGTGGCTCGAGCCCTTGCGCGGACGCGCGGAGGCGATGGCCGGGCTGGATGCCGGCGTGCTCGTCCAGGCGCTGGTGATCCGCTACGATGTCGGGGCAGGGATCGGCTGGCACCGCGATCGCCCGCATTTCGAGCATGTCGTCGGGATCTCGCTCGGCGCGCCCGCGACGATGCGCTTCCGGCGCCGGGTCGGCGAGCGCTTCGAGCGCGCAACCGCGCCGCTGACGCCGCGCGGCGCCTATCATCTCAGCGGCGAGGCGCGGTATCTGTGGGAGCACAGCATCAGCGAGATGGACGCGCCGCGCTGGTCGATCACCTTCCGCAGCCTGTCGGACAAGGGGCGGGCGCTGGTGCGATGACCGCTCTCCCGCCGCGCGCGAAAACCTGGACAGAAACTCCCCGACATCTGCTATGCGCGACCGCGTGACGTTCCCGTTCTCCCCCGCATCGCCGCCGCCCGATTTCGTCGTGATCGACGTCGAGACGGCGTGTTCGCGCGTGAGCAGCATCTGCCAGATCGGCATCGTCGGCTTTCGCGACGGGCGCGAGATCTTCGACTATGAGACGCTGCTCGACCCGCGCGACGAGTTCAACCCGTTCAACACGCGGATCCACGGCATCGCCGCGCACCACGTCGTCGGCCAGCCGTGCTTCGGCACGTGCACGCCACGGTCGACGGCCATCTGACCGGCCGCACGACGGTGGCGCATTCCTATTTCGACAAGGGCGCGCTCGCCGCGGCATGCCGGGTGCACGCGCGACCGATGATCCAGACCGTCTGGCTCGACAGCGTCCGCGTCGCCAAACGCGCCTGGCCCGATCTCGAGAGCCACAAGCTCGGCGGCCTCGCGCGCTATCTCGGTATCGCGCACAAGCATCACGATGCGCTGAGCGATGCGCGTGCGGCAGGCTGGGTGATCGTCAAGGCGATCGACCATACCGGCCTTTCACTCGAGGAATGGCTCGCTCCGCCGCGCAAGGCCGGGCCTGCGCCCGCGCCAACCGAGGACGGCCCGCTGCTCGGCCAGCGGATTGCGATCCTCGGCGAACCGCGCGACGGGCGCCTGGCGCAGCGGATGGCGCGGCATGGCGGCAAGGTGATGAGCGCGGTCGGCCCGACCACCGCGCTGCTCGTCGTCGCCGGCGGCGACCCGATCGGGCGTGCGTTCCGGACGAGTGCCACCTTCCTCAAGGCGCAGCGGATGCGCAAGCACGGGGCCACGATCCGCATCGTCTCGGAGGACGCGCTGTTCGCCGGCCTCTAGCCGCTCAGAGCATTTCGAGCGGCCGCCGCGCTTTCGGTGGCGGAAACACCGCATCGATCCGCGCCAGCACGGCAGGGTCGAGCGTCAGATCGGCAGCGGCGCGATTGTCGCGGACGTGGGCGACGCTGCCGGCCTTGGGAATGGCGATCACCCCATCGCGCCGCATCGTCCAGGCGAGCGCCAGTTGCGCGGGCGTCGCGCCGATCTCTGCCGCCAGCGATGCCAGCTTCGCGTTGCCGATCAGGCGCCCCTGTTCGACCGGGCTATAGGCCATCGCCGGCATGCGGTGCTCGGCCAGCCACGGCAGCAGGTCATGCTCGGGCCCGCGCCGCGTGAGGTTGTAGAGGATTTGGTCGGTCGCGCAGCCGGCTCCGCCCGCAGCGACGAGTTCGTCCATGTCGGCGGTGTCGAGATTGCTCACGCCCCACCGCACGATCAGCCCGGCGTCACGCAGCGCTTCCATCGCCGCGACCGTCTCGGCGAACGGCACCGAGCCGCGCCAATGCAGCAAATACAGGTCGAGCCGATCGGTGCCGAGCCGCGCCAGGCTCGCCTCGCACGCTGCACGCAGCCGCGCGCGCGAAGCATTCTGCGGATAGGCCTTGCTGACGAGGAACACGTCGTCGCGCATCCCGGCGATCGCCGCGCCGACCACTTCCTCGGAAGCGCCATCGCCATACATTTCGGCGGTGTCGATCAGCGTCATCCCGAGCGCGATCCCTTCGCGCAGTGCGGCGATCTCGTCGTCGCGCCGCGCGGCGTCTTCGCCCATCATCCAGGTGCCCTGGCCGAGCGCGGGAACGGTGGTGCCGTCAGGGAAGGGGATGTGCTTCATGTCGTCGTCGCCTGCGTTCAGGATTGCCAGCCGCCGCCGAGTGCCTTGAACACATCGACCTGGCGATCGACCAACAACGCGTTCGACGCCGCAAGGTTCGCCTGCGCCGTCGTCAGCGCCGCCTGCGCGCTGAGCAGCGAGAGGAAGTCGGTGCGGCCGAAGCGATAAAGCGTGCCGGCCTGCTGCGCCGCACGAGACGCGCTCGACTGCGCGCGGGCGAGCGCGGCGTTGCGATCCGCCTCGCGCGCATAAGCCGAAAGCGCGGTCTCGGTCTGGCGCAGCGCCTCGAGCGTGGTCGAGTCGAACTGCGCGAGCGCGCTGTCGGCGGCGGCGCCGGCCTGCGCGATCTGCGCGCGCACGATCGGGCGGTTGGGGAAGCTCCAGCTGATCAGCGGCCCCAGCCCGATATGGAAGGCATTGCCCGAGCCGAACGCCGAGACCGGCCCGGTCAGTCCGACCGATCCGCCGAGGCTGACCTGCGGATAGAGGTTGGCGGTCGCCACGCCGATCCGCGCAGTGGCGGCGGCGAGCGTGCGCTCGGCGGCGCGGATGTCGGGGCGGCGCGCGATCAGCGCCGCACCGTCCCCGATCGGCAGCGGCTTGCGCATCGCCGGCGGGGTTGCGCAGGTCGCGACGTCGCGGGGATAGTCGGCGGGCGTGCGCCCCATCAGCGTGGCGAGCCGATAGAGCGCGGCGGTGCGCGTCGCGATGACGGTCGGGACGAGCGCCGCGCTCTGGTCGACCGCGCTCTGCGCGCGCGTGACGTCGAAGGCGGTGCCGCGCCCGCCACGCTGGAGCCGCTGCGTCACGTCGAGCGTCTGACGCTGGAGGGCGAGCACGCGATTGTTGGCGGCGAGCACCATGTTGGCGGTGCAGGCGGCGGCATAGCTGCGCGCGATCTCGGCCGCGACCGTCACGCGAACGTTGTCGCGCGCCGCGGCGACCGCCTCGGCATCGCCGCGCGAGGCTTCGATCGCGCGGGTGATCTTGCCGGACAGGTCGAGCGGATACGCGAGCGACAGCCCGACGTCGTAGCCGACCGTACCGGGGAGTGCGCCGCCGGTGCCGTACGGCCGCGATAGCGTCGCCCCGCCGCCGAGCGTGGTCGAGAGCGTCCGGCCGGCCTCGACCTCGGCGACCACGGCATCGGCGCGGCGCAGATTGGCGTCGGCGACGCGCAGGTCGGTATTCGCCGCGAGCCCCTCCGCGACGAAGCCGTCGAGCCGCGTGTCGCCGTAAAGCTGCCACCAATGATCGGGCAGCGGGGTGTCGGCGAACGCCTTCTCGCGACCGCTGTCGAACGTCCCAAGCGCGCTCGGCCGGTTGACGACCGCCTGTTCGGGCCGGGCATAATTGGGGCCGACCGTGGTGCAGCCCGCCAGCGCGAGCGCCGACGCCGCGATCGCAAAGCGCCGGATCATGTGCGCACCTGCGGCGCCTGCGGCACGACCGTCACGGTCGCGCTGCGCCCGACGATCAGCGAGACGCCCTGCGGCACCTGCAACAGCTTGACGCGCACCGGGATCCGCTGTGCGAGGCGGACCCAGGTGAAGGTCGGGTTGACCGTCGGCAGCTGGTTGCTGCTGGTGGTCCGCTCGGTATCGTTGATCCCGGCGGCGATGCTGTCGACGCGGCCCTTCAGCGCTCGCGGCTCGCCCATCAGGTGGACCGTCACGGGGTCACCGAGGTGGATGCTGCCGAGCTTGGTTTCCTCGAAATAGCCCTCGACGCGGATCGAGTCGGTGTCGACCAGCGCCATCGCCTGCGTGCCGGCGGCGATATAGTCGCCGGGATGCAGGTCGAGGTTGGTCACGGTGCCGTTGACGCTCGCGCGCACGGTGGTGCGCGCCAGGTTGAGCGCGGCGGTCGAGCGCGCGCTCTGTGCCTGCGCCAGCGCCGCGGTGGCGGTCGCGACGCGCGCGACATTCTGCTCGTGCGTTTCCTTGGCGACGAGATCGCCCAGCGCGAGGTCGCGCTGGGCCTCGCGCCGCGCCTGCAGCAGCGTCGCGCGCGCGCTCTGGATCGCGGCATCGGACTGGGCGAGCGTCAGCTCGAAGCGCGGGCGATCGACCACGAACAATATGTCGCCGGCCTTCACACGCTGATTGTCGCGCACCGCGACTTGCGTGATCAGCCCACCGACATCGGGGGTGATCCGCACGATATCGGCGCGCACCCGGCCGTCGCGCGTCCACGGATCGGTTTCGTACCGGCGCCACAGCCACAAAGCGACGACGATCGCGAGGATGACGATGACGATGGTCACGGCGGAGCGACCGAGCGGGGCGAGGAGGGCTTTCATAGCGAGGATCCGGTCAGCAGGGACAACAGCCCCAGGATGAGGAAGAAGAGCGCGAGATCGACGAGCGGGCGATACGCCACCAGCCGGTAGAAGCCGACGAGCGCGAGCAGGCGCGTCGCGATGCCGGTCAGCACCAGCGCCGCGACCGCCAGCAGGAGGATCGTCGGGAGGTAGACGCCGGCGATCGAGACTTCACCGATCATGCCGCTTCTCCATACGCCGGCGCGCCGGGGAACAGGTTGCGCCGCAAAGACGTCAGCGCGAGCACCCCGGCGCGGCGCTTGGCGGGCGGATCGGCCTCGGCCAGTTGGTTCATCGCGCTGTCGAGGTCGGCGAGCAGGTGCGGTTCGGGCGGCGCCGGGCGGTCGGGGCGCAGCGCACGATAATGCGCGCCGACGCCGGAGAGCACAGGGGTGATCACCGAGGCATCGGCGGGCGTGCCGTCGAGCCGCAACTGGCGCAATTCGGCGATCGACACACCGACGCGCAGATCGGTCAGCGCATCGAGCAACGGCTTGCCGGGGTCCGCGCCCTGCAGCGCGAGGCGCGGCGCGAGCAGGCCGATCCGGTCGAGCATCCGCGCGATCCAGCCGGCGGCATCGGGCGGGCCGGACGCGTTGCTGCGCCAGGCGAGCTCGCGCCAGCCGGCGCGGATCAGGCGGCGCGCTGCCGTCTCGGCGCCGATCGTCTGGAACAACCCGACCGTGACGACTGCGAAGATCGTCCCGATCAGCTGCGACACGCCGCCATTGACGAACGCGTCGAAGCTGCCGCCGTAGCGGTCGTTGAGGCCGACGGTGTTGATCCCGCCGAGCAGCGCGCCGAGCGTGACGAGCATCGTCTTGGGGCGGGCGAGGAAGACCCCGCCGATCAGCATGGCGGGGGCGAGCACCGCGATCAGCGTCACGAAATCGGTGACGCGGGGCAGGATCACGAAGGCATAGATCGCCGACACGACGAGGCCGAGGATCGTCCCGTAGAAGAACGCCATGATCGATGGCGCGGGATCGTCGCTATTGCCGAACAGCGCGCAACACACTCCGGCGATCAGCACCGCGCCCGCCCCGTCGGACCAGCCGGTCGCGATCCAGAAGGTGCAGCCGAGCAGTATCGTCGCGACCGTGCCGGCGGCGGCGCGCAGCGCGATGCCACGGTCGCGGTGGAGCGGGCGCCGCGCGCTGCGCGCGAGCAGCCGGGCGACGCCGGGGTTGAGCGGCGCGCGCGACGGCGATTTCATCTGGTCGAGCAGGTCGCGCGCGTTGCGATGCGCGTCGATCAGCTCGGCGAGCCGGGCGAGCAGGCTGAGGCGCAGCGCGTCGCGCCACAGCAGCGGCTCGGCCACCGGCGGCTCGAGCGCGCGGGCGCGGGCAATGAGCGCGTCCGCGGCCTCGTTGCGCTCGGCCACCGGGAGCCCGGCGGCAAGCCACGCGCGCACATCCTCGATCAGCGTCACCGCTTCTGGTCGCGGCGCCTCCGCTCCGCGCAGCAGCTCGCGGATCCGGTCGTCGACCGCGCTGGCGAGCGGAAGCAGCATCGACAGCTCGGCCTGCAGCGCGCGCAGCGTCCGCACGCGCGGCAGCAGGCGGGCAGTGTCGAAGGGAAGGTGAATCGACAGCTGGTGCAGTTCATTGATGTCGAGCGCGAGCCGCCGCCGGTCGCGATCGAGCGCAGCGTCCGCCAGCCCGGCAAGCGAATCGCGCGACCAGCGTTCGGCATCGGCGAGGATCGCGTTGACGCGCGAGAGTAGCGTCGCGGTCACCGTCTGCGGAAAGACGAAGCCGTGCACCAGCGCACCGCACAGGATGCCGATCGTGATCTCCTGCACGCGCAGCACCGACGTCGTGAACACCGCATCGGGTGCCGCGACCGAGGGAAAGCCGATGATGCTCGCGGTATAGCCGGCAAGCAGGAAGACATAGGCGCGCGGCGTCCGGTCGAGCAAAGAGATGTAGAGGCAGACGCCGAGCCACAAGGCCAGCGCGAGCGACAGCAGTTCGGGCGCATTGACGAGGTTGGGCACCAGCACCACCGCCGCGGTCGCGCCGAGCACCGTCCCGGCGACGCGGAACACCGCCTTCGACAGCGCTGCGCCGGCCAGCGGCTGGGCGACGATGTACGAGGTGGTCACCGCCCAATAGGGACGCGTCAGGCCGATCCGCAGCGCGATATAATAGGCCAGGATCGCGGCGATCAGGCATTTGACCGAGAAGAGCGCTTCCTTCCAGCCGAAGCGGTCGCGCGGTGTCATCGCGGCCGCCGGCGCGAAAAGCGGCTTTCGAGCTGCTCGGCGACGCGCAGCGCGGTGGCGAGATCGTCGTCGGCGATGTCGGCGAGCGTCTCGTGCCGCAACGCCTCGAAGGCGGCCTCGATCTTCTCGACCAGCGCGTGCCCGCGCTCGGTCAGCCGGACGCGGCTGACGCGGGCATCGACCTCGTCGCGCTGCCGATCGACGAGCTGTGCTGCGACCAACTGGTCGACCACGCGAACCAGCGACGCGGCCGAGACGTCGAGCTCGGCGGCGAGGTCGGTCTGGCGGACATCGTCGCCGAGCCGCCCGACCTGCACGAGCGCCCAGCCGCCCGACGCGGACAAGCCGAACTCGCTCAGCGCGCGGTCGGCAACGTGTCGCCACATGCGCGCCAGCGGCAACAGCGTGCGCGCATAGGCCGACTCGGCTTGGGATCGTTCGGACGTCATTAGCGTGCTAAGTAATGTCGCATCGGGCGAACGCAACCTCCAAGTCGGGGACGTGGCGGAAACGGACCAATTCCGTTTTGTCTCCGCCCGCCGTCACCCGGTTTGGCGATCTCAGCTCCGCGCGGTCTGCCAGCCTCCCCCCAGCGCGCGGAACAGGTCGATCTGCGCATCGGCGATCCGCGCATCGGCGGCAGCCAGATCGGCGTCGCTGTCGGCGAAGGTGCGTTCGGCATCGAGCACTTCGAGAAAGTCGATCGTGCCTTCGCGCTGCCGCGCGCGGGTGATCCGCGCGGCGGTCGCGGCATTGTCGCGCGCCGACAGGAGCTGGGTGCGGCGGTCGAGTTCGCGGGCATAGGTCGACAGCGCGGTCTCGGTCTCTTCGAGCGCGGTCAGCACGCTGCCGTCGAAGGTCGCAAGCGCGCCGCGCGTCTCGGCCTTGGCGCCGGCGATCCTCGCCCGCGCCGCTGACTGGTTGAGCGACCAGTTGAGCAGCGGGCCGAGCAGCCAGCGGACGGGGCCGCCGGTGAACAGATCGCCGACAGTGGTCGCGGTCGAGCCGATCGAGGCGCCGAGCGAGATCTGCGGATAGAGCTGCGAGGTCTGCACCCCGATCCGCGCGGTGGCCGCTGCAAGCCGCCGTTCCGCGGCGCGAACGTCCGGGCGTCGGGCGAGCAAAGCCGCCCCGTCGCCGATCGGGATCGGCTGGTCGAGCCGCGGCGTGGTGCTGCGCGCGCCGGCGCTGGCGGGGAGATCGCGCGGCGTACGGCCGGTGAGCGTCGCCAGGCGGAACAGCGCGGCCTGCCGCTCGCTCTCGATCTGCGGGACGAGCGCGGCGCGCTGATCGCGGAGCGCGGCGATGCGGACCTGGTCGAGCTTGGTCGCGCGCCCGGCATCGACGCGCTTGCCAGTCAGCGTCGTCGACTTTTCGAGCAGGTCGACGATCCGCCGCGCGACTGCGAGCCGCTCGGCCGACGAGGCGGCATCGACATAGGCGCGCGTCGTGGCGGCGACGATCGAGACGCGCACCGCATCGGCATCGGCCTGCGCCGCGCCGACATCGCCGCGCGCCGCCTCGACGTTGCGACGCACGCGACCCGAGAGGTCGAGTTCGTAGCTGACGTCGAGCCCGACATCGTAGGTGGCACGCTCGCGCGCGAAGCCGGGCAGGCTCTGCAATTGCGAGGCTCGCGCGTAGTTGCCGCTCGCGCCGGCATTCACCTGCGGCTCGCGGTCGGTCTTGGCGCCGCGCAGCGAAGCGCGGGCGGTGTCGAGCCGCGCGACCGCGACGCGCAGATCGGTGTTCGCCGCGAGCGCATCGGCGACGAGCCCGTCGAGTACGGGGTCACGGTACATCCGCCACCAGTTGAGGTCGGCATCGCTGGCGACCGTCGCGGCATTGGTCGTGACGAACGGTGCCGCGGCGGTCGGCGGGGGCAGGGGGGCGACATAATTAGGCCCGGCGGCGCAGGCTGAGAGGGCGAGCGCGGAGAGGCTGGTGAGCAGGACGGCTTTCATGATCGTTCCTATTCGGCTGGCTGCAGCGCGGGCGCGGCAGCGGGGCCATGGGTCGCGTGCTGGGCAGGGCGGCGGCGTTCGAGCCGCTTCGCCAGCGCGCGCGCCACGACGTAGAAGGTAGGGGTGAAGAGCAGGCCGAAGCCGGTCACGCCGATCATCCCGAAGAACACCGCGGTGCCGAGCGCCTGGCGCAATTCGGCGCCAGCCCCTTCGGCGATCACCAGCGGCACCGCGCCGAGGATGAAGGCGAAGCTCGTCATCAGGATCGGCCGCAACCGGTCCTTGGCGGCACGGACCGCCGCCTCGATCGGCGACAGGCCGTCCTCTTCCTCGGCCTGCTTGGCGAACTCGACCACCAAGATCGCGTTCTTGGCGGCCAGCGCGATCAGCACGACCAGCCCGATCTGCGTCAGGACATTGTTGTCCATCCCGCGCAGATTCACCCCGGTCATGGCGGCCAACAGGCACATCGGCACGATCAGGATGATCGCGAGCGGCAGTGTCAGGCTCTCATATTGCGCGGCGAGCACGAGGAAGACGAACAGCACCGCCATGCCGAAGACGAGCCCCGCGGTGCTGCCAGCCGATTTCTGCTGGAAGGCGATGCCGGTCCATTCGTGCGCATAGCCGGTCGGCAGCGCGGTATCGGCGAGCTTCTCCATCGCGACGAGCGACTGGCCCGACGACGACCCCTTCGCGGTGTCGCCATCGACCTCGACCGCCGGGAACAGATTGTAGCGCACGACGCGATACGGCCCGGTCTTGTCGCGGAAGGTCGAGACCGATCCGATCGGCACCATCTGCCCGCTGTTCGACCGCGTCTTCAGGTTGGCGATATCGGCGGTGGTGTTGCGGAACGGCGCATCGGCCTGTGCGGTGACGCGGTAGGTGCGGCCGAGCAGGTTGAAGTCGTTGACGAACGCCGACCCGAGATAGACCTGCAACGCCTCGAACACGCGCTCCGGCGGGACACCCAGCATGTTCGCCTTGGTGCGATCGACATCGGCGAAGATGCGCGGCGTGGCGGTGTCGAAGAAGGTGTAGACCTGCGCCAACCCCTTGGTCTGGTTCGCCTGGCCGATCAGGCCGTAGGCGGTCTTGCCCATCTCCTGATAGCCGTGGCCCTGCAGGTCCTGCACCATCAGGCGATAGCCGCCGGCCGAGCCGATCCCTTGGATCAGCGGGGGCGGGACGATCAGAAGGCGAGCCTCATTGATGTCGGCGGTCGCCTTCTGCGCCTCCCCCATGATCGAGGCTAGGCTGACGCCGAGCTTGCGACGCTCCTCGAAGCTCTTGAGCGGGATGTAGGCCGCCGCGCTGTTCGGCGCGAGCGTCTGCGACGGTCCGTCGAACCCGGCGAGCATCACCGCGCCCTTGACCCCGGCGAGCGGCAGGATGCGCTTGGCGACCTTCTGCATCACCGCATCGGTGCGATCGACCGCAGAGCCGGGCGGCAGCTGGATGATCGTCAGGAAGTAGCCCTGATCCTGCGCTGGCACGAAGCCCGACGGCGTGACCGTGAAGACGACGGCGGTCAGCGCGATCAGCGCGCCGTACGCCAGCATCATCTTGCGCGGCGCGCTGACGAGCCGCAGCGTCATGCGGCCATAGGCCTCGCTCATCCGCTCGAACCCGCGGTTGAAGGCGTCGCCCGCGCGGCGGACGAGGCGCGTCAGGCGCCCGCCCGAATCCGCGGGGGTATGCGGCTTGAGCAGCATGGCAGCGAGCGCCGGCGACAGCGTCAGCGAGAGCAGCAGCGAGATGATCGTCGCGGTCGAGATCGTCACCGCGAACTGGCGGTAGAACGCGCCCGACAACCCGGTGAGGAAGACGGTCGGGATGAACACCGCGCACAGCACGAGCACGATCGCGACGAGCGCGCCCGACACTTCGTCCATCGACTTGCGCGCCGCCTCGAGCGGAGACAGCCCATGCTCGAGGTTGCGTTCGACATTCTCGACCACGACGATCGCGTCGTCGACAACGATGCCGATCGCGAGCACCAGTCCGAACAGCGAGAGGTTGTTGAGCGAGTAGCCGACCGCCGCCAGCACCGCGAAGGTGCCGATCAGCGAGACCGGGATCGCGACGATCGGGATGATCGCCGCACGCCATTTCTGCAGGAAGACGAGGATGACGAGCACGACGAGGATCATCGCCTCGATCAGCGTATGCTTCACCGCGTCGATCGACTGGGCGATGAACTCGGTCGGGTTGTAGATGACGCGATAAGCGAGTCCCTTGGGGAACTTCTTCGACATCGTTTCCATCTCGGCGGACACCGCCTGCGCGGCGGCAAGCGCGTTCGAGCCGGGGCGCTGGAAGACCGCGGCGATGACCGTCGGCTTGCCGCTGAGATAGGTGTTCGCGCCATAATCCTGCGCGCCGAGCTCGACGCGGGCGACGTCGGAGACCTTGACCTGGCGGCCATCCTTGTCGGTGCGGATCACCACGTCGGCGAACTGCTTGGGGTCGGTCAGGCGGCCCTGCGTCTCGACGTTAAGCTGGAAGGCGTTCCCGGTGGCGTAAGGCGGCTGACCGAGCGTGCCCGCGGCGACCTGGACGTTCTGTGCGCGGAGTGCCGCGACGATTTCGCCCGCGGTCAGATCGAGCGCGGCGGCGCGGCCGGGGTCGATCCACACGCGCATCGAATAGTCGCGCGCGCCGAACAGCTGCACGTCGCCGACGCCGTCGATGCGGCTGAGGCGATCGCGCACCTGAGTCAGTGCGTAATTGGAAATGTAGCCGCGATCGAGCGAATTGTCGGGCGAGATCAGATTGACGACCATCAGGAAGTCGGGGCTGGTTTTCCGCGTGACGACGCCAAGACGCTGCACGTCCTCGGGCAGCCGCGGGACGGCGACCGCGACGCGGTTCTGTACCAACACCTGCGCGGCATCGAGGTTGGTGCCGATCTTGAACGTGACGGTGATCGTCACCTTGCCGTCGCCGGTCGATTGCGACGACTGGTACAGCATGTTGTCGACGCCGTTGATTTCCTGCTCGATCGGGGCGGCGACGGTCTCCGCGACCGTCTCGGCCGAGGCGCCCGGATAGACCGCGCTGACCGTCACGGTCGGCGGGACGATGTCGGGATATTGCGACACCGGCAGGCTGAAATAGGCGATCAGCCCGACGATGGTGATGACCACCGCGATGACCCCGGCGAAGATCGGCCGGGTGATGAAAAAGCGCGAGAAGCGCATGGATTTTTGTCCTTGGACGGCGCCCACGACTGGTCGTTCCCCGGCGAAAGGCCGGGGCCCAGGAGTGGAACGGCAGTTTTTAGAGCGGAGAGTTCATCTCTACTGGGCCCCGGCCTTCGCCGGGGAAGAAGGCGCTTATTTCGACAGAGTCGCTTCGCCCGCGATCGGCTGCGCGGTCGGTGCCGTGGCATCGGCCGACACCGCAATCTTGCCGAGCGTCGGCGCGACCTTGGCGCCGGGCATCGCCATCTGCGTGCCCTTGATGATGATGCGGTCCTGCGGGCCCACGCCCGATCGGATCACGCGCATCCCATCGACCACCGCGCCGACGACGACCGGCTTGGCGGTCACGACATTGTTGCCATCGACCGTCAGCAGGACCTTGCGCGCCTGGTCGGTCTGCACCGCATCGTCGGGGACGAGCAAAGCGGGCTTGGTCCCGGCGCTGGCGAGCCGCATGTTGCCGAACATCCCCGGCGTCAGGAACAGCCCCGGATTGGCGAGCACCGCACGACCGCGGATCGTGCCCGAATGCGTGTCGAGCCCGTTGTCGGTGAAGTCGAGCTTGCCCTTCCAGCGATGGCTCGTCTCGTCTTGCAGCTGGATCTCGACCGCAGGCGCCGCGGCGCCCGGCTGGCGGTTGCGCTGCGTCTTGAGGAACAGCGCCTCGGAGCCGTCGAAGGTGAAGTAGATCGGGTCGAGCGCGTTGATCGTCGTCAGCACCGTCCCGCCGGTCCCTTCGCCGCCGGCGACCTGGTTGCCGGCATCGACCCGGCGATCCGAAATCCGCCCGGTGATCGGCGCGCGGATCTGCGTGAACGACACGTCGAGCGCACGCGCGCGGACGCGGGCTTGCGCCGCCGCAAGCCCGGCCTGCGCCGCCTGCAATTTCCCGCGCAGCGCGTCGACTTCGCCGGCCGAAACTGCATCATCCGCGATCAGCCGTGTCGCGCGGCCAAGATCGGTCCGCGCCAGGACGAGCGCGCTCTGCGCACTCGCTTCGTTGGCGCGCGCCTCGGCCAGCGCGGCGGCAAACGGGCGGGCGTCGATCGTGAACAGCAGCTGCCCGGCCTTGACGACGTCACCATCGTGGAAGTGCACGCCGGTCACTTCGCCCGCAACGCGGGGGCGAACCTCGACCGAGCGGCTCGGCGCGAACCGGCCGACATAATCGTCCCACTCGCTGATCTGGCGCACCAGTGGCGTGGCGATCGTGACGGCGGCGGGTGGCGGGAGCGCGGCAACGGCGTCGGAATGATCGAACACCTTCACGCCGACAACGCCGGCGATCGCGATCGGTACGAGGACGGCAGCGCGCTTCTGCCAGCGCGTCCAGCGGCGGGGCGCAGGGCGGGGCGGGGGTGGCGGCGGGGCGGCCGCATCGACTGCGGTCGTCGTTTCGATCGGGCTGATCATGTTCATGCCGAAATCCTCGCGTTGGCGCGGCCGACGCGCATCCCGGTGACGCTGGTGATGAGGGTTTCCATCTGCGCCTCGCTGAAGCCGACGGACTCGAAGTGGGCGATCTCCGTGGCCGGCAAGGCGAAGCCGCGATATCGGGCATGCACCGCCGCGCGGCGCAGCGCCTCGAGCTTGGGATCGGCAAGGCGCGACGAGGTGCCGCGGCCGAACAGCCCGCCGAGCGCGCGCGACAGGCGGCCCGGTGTATTGAGGCTGCCCAGCGTATCGCGCTGCGCCAGCGCGATAACGCTCCATTCGAGCGCCGAAAAACCGGCATCGGCAGTGGTCGCGCCGGTCTGGCTGCGGCTCGTGACGGGCGCGGCGAACATGTTGTCGAGGTCCAGATAGGCCATGGGAAATCCCCCTGTTTTGGGTCTTTGGCGGAAGGACGAGCGGCACCCCTCGCGCACGCCGCTGCGTCCACGATTGCCGCCCGTCGGGCGTGACGAACCAGCACCGGAAGCGCACGCCTCCGGCCGGTCGATGATCGGAAATGGCGAGGGGCCCGACCGGATCGCCGATCGGGCGGGGTGGGTCAGGTGGTCGCTTCGGTCATGGGTGGGGACCCTTCGTCGCTGCCGGCTCCGCGATAGGATCCAGCTTCAATACCAGTCGGTATATAAAGCGCTTGTGCAGTGCGTCAACTGCATTCTGTACCGGTCGGAATATTTAGCGGCAAGTTTTTATTTGGTCGGCCAAACCGCCATGCTCGTCTCGACGAGCTGCGACAGTTGGGCGCAGGTCGCGCCCGATCCGCCTTGCAGCGCGAGGCCCTGCAGGATAGCGAAGAGGAAGCGGGCCAGGGCCTCGGGCGTCATGCCCTCGGGCAGTTCGCCGGCGGCCTGCGCCTCGCCAAAGCGCTTGATCAGCGCTGCCTCGGACGATGCGCGCCGCTTGACCACCTCGGACTTGATCGGTTCGGCCTCGGCGCCGCAGGTCGCCGCGCTGATCACCCCGAGGCACCCCTTGGGATCGCACGTGCTCATCTGCATCTCGAGCGATCCGCGCAGCAGCCGCTCGGCGACCAGCCGCGCGGTCGGCGCTTCGAGTGCCGAGCGCATATAGGCGAGCTTCTCGCGCTCGTAGAGGTCGAGCGCCTTGTGGAACAGCTGCTCCTTGTTGCCGAATGCGGCGTAGAGACTGGGCTTGGTGATCCCCATCGCGGTGGTCAGTTCGGTCATCGACGCGGCTTCGTAGCCGTTGCGCCAGAAGACGAGCAACGCCTGCGCCAGCGCATCGTCGATGTCGAACTCGCGCGGCCTGCCTTTCGGCGCCGAGATGGAGCAACTGCTATTCATACCGTTCGGTATATAGGCGCTGTACGGCAAACGTCCAGACATGGCCGACGGGCACTGCGGCGATCGCCGCGGTTCAGGCCCGCTCCACCATCTCGCGGACCCGCGCAGCAAAGGCGTCGACCGCGAACGGCTTGGTGATCACCGCCATGCCCGGCTCGAGCAGGCCGTTGCCGACTGCGGCATTTTCGGCATAGCCGGTGATGAACAGGACCTTGAGGTCCGGGCGTTTGCGGCGCGCGGCGTCGGCCATTTGCCGACCGTTCATGCCACCGGGCAGGCCGACGTCGCTGATCAGCAGATCGACGCGCATGCCCGATTCGAGGATGCTGAGACCGGCGACGCTGTCGGCCGCCTCGATCACGCGGTAGCCCAGCTCCTGCAGGACGTCGGCGACGAGCATCCGCACGGTCGGCTCGTCGTCGACCACCAGGATCGTCTGGTCCTGGTCGGTGCGCGACAGGCTGCCGGCCTCGCCGCGCGCCTCGTCCAGGTGAACGGCGCCGTGGTGGCGCGGCAGATAGATGCAGACGGTGGTGCCTTCGCCGAGTTCGGTATCGATCCGCACCTGCCCGCCCGATTGCCGCGCGAAGCCGTAGATCATCGACAGTCCAAGCCCGGTGCCGGCGCCGAGCGGCTTGGTCGTGAAGAAGGGTTCGAACACCTTGTCGCGAATATCGGGCGCGATGCCGGTGCCGGTGTCGGTCACGCACAGCGACAGATATTCCCCCGCGGGCAGGTCGCGTGTCCGCGCAGCGTCCGCGTCGAGGCTGGAGTTGGCGGTCTCGATCGTGATCCGCCCGCCGTCGGGCATCGCGTCGCGCGCGTTGATGCACAGGTTGAGCAGCGCGTTCTCGAGCTGCGGCGCGTCGACCAGCGCCGGCCACAGGCCGACCGCGTCGACCACCTTGAGCTCGACCGAAGGCCCGACGGTGCGCCGGATCAATTCCGCCATCCCGCCGATCAGCCGGGTCACGTCGGTCGGCTTGGGATCGAGCGTCTGGCGGCGCGAGAAGGCCAGCAACCGGTGCGTCAGCGCGGCGGCGCGCTTGGTCGCGCCCTGGGCGGCGGCCATGTAGCGCTCGACGTCTCCGGTGCGCCCCTGCGCGAGCCGGATCGCCATCAGTTCGAGACTGCCCGATATCCCCGCGAGCAGATTGTTGAAGTCATGCGCGATGCCACCCGTCAGCTGGCCGACCGCTTCCATCTTCTGCGCCTGGCGCAGCGCCTCTTCCGCCTTCGTCAGCTCCGCGGTCCGCTCCGACACGCGCTGTTCGAGCTGGTCGTTCAGCGCGCGCAACGCGGTGATCGCGCGGTCGCGCTCGGCCTCGACCGCGCGGCGCTCCTCGACGTCGATCAGCACGCCGGGAAAGCGCAGCGGCGTGCCGTCCGCGCCATGATCGACGCGGCCGTTCGCCTCGATCCAATAATAGCGCCCGTCGCCGCGCTGGACGCGATATTGGTGGGCGTAGGCACCGCCGCGCGCGATCGCCTGGTCGATCGCCGCGACCAGCCCGGCGCTATCGTCGGGATGGACCGTCCGAATGATCTGCTCGAGCGGGATTCCGGTGCGCCCGAGCGCCGGATCGAGCCCGAAGCTCTGCGCGAAGGCCGCATCGACCGCGAAGGCGTCGTTCGGCAGATCCCAGAACCACGTCCCGATGATCGCCCCGGCGCCGAGCGCGAGCGCGACGCGCTCGGCATTGATGCGATCGCTCTCCTGCGCGGCGATCATGGCGGTCGTCTCGTAGGTGACGTTGAGGAAACCGGCCGGGGCATCGCAGTCGCGCACCGGGCTGTAGGAGAAAGTCCAATAGGTATCGACCGGCCGCCCGTTGCGGAGCATCACCAGGTGCAGGTTTTCGAGATTGACCGTCTCGCCCGCCATCGCCCGATCGACGAGCGGTGCGATGTCGGGCCAGACATCGGCCCAGACCCGAGCCATCGGCTGGCCGAGCGCGGCGGGATGGCGATCGCCGAGGAAGGGAGCGTAGGCGCGATTGTACAGGAACGTTCGCTCGGGCCCCCAGCTCGCCGACATCGCGAACCCGCTCGCAAGCAGGATGTCATAGGTAGTGCGCAACGCGGGCGACCACGTCTCCCACGGCCCAAGCGGTGTCTGGCCCCAGTCGACCTCGTCCCATTCGCTCGACACGCCGCTCCCCCATTGCCGCGCCGAGGCCGCACCTCGGCAGATCAATCTAACGCGCCCGCCCGCGCGCGACCAGCCCGGAGCTTTACAGCGATCAGCCGCGCGCCGCGAACAGGCAGGTACCGTATCGCGCGTCGATCCGGACACGAGCGGGTCGCCGTCCGATGAAGACCCCGGGATCGCGCCGATGCGACGACAGGTGTTCGCGGTGCTGATATTTGTGCCGTACGATCACCAATATCGATCTTTTGGCGATACGGAATTGCAAATATTTCGGAACTGTGATGAAGTGTTAATGTAAAGTAGTATTCAGTATCTTTTCCAGGGCCTAAAATCATCGAGATTTTTCCCAAATTGCGTATAATGCATACTTTCACGGGCGAACCCGCTGAAAAAATCCTCAAAATGCTCTTGCTGGTTACCTGGCTCTGCGCAGTCCTGTCGGTGCTCGGGGCACTTCTCGATGCACCGCTGCTGGCGGGGTTCGGCAATCGCCGTGCGCCGATCCAGCCGGTCGCCGCGCTGGCCTATTGTGCGATCGCAGCCGCGCTCTACGCCGCAAGGCAGTCCCGTCTGTGGCTGAGCGACCTTTTGCTCGCCATTCCTGTCGCAGTCGTCGTGCTCACCTTGGTGCAGACGGCGACCGGGCTTCCGCTGATCGACGGGAATTGGTGGCAGGCCCACGGGATCCTTCCTGCACTGGGTAGCCTGATCGGGCGCCCCGCCGCCCAGACGACCATCAACCTGACGCTGCTCGCGCTCGCAGCCGCGATGACCGCGCGCTCACCGCGCGGCGTTCCCGTCACCGCGGCCGCGCTGGCGCTGGTGACCCTGGGCATTTCGGCGATGTCGGGCGCGGTGGTGTTGCTCGGCATGACCCACGTCGATGCCCAGTCCTCGAATTTCCTTCCGTCCCTGCCCGCGACGATCCAGGCGATCGCGCTCTCGGTCGCGATCCTCATCTGGGGCGGCTGGCCCAAATGGGGCGAGCTGCCCGGCAAGGGCACGCAGGAAGGCAAGGTCCTGCGCCGGGCGTTTCCGATCATCATGGGGGTGCCCGCCGTCAACGCGCTGATCGAGGTGACGATCGATCAGGTCGGATCGGTTTCGCCGCTGGTCGTCGACGTGGTCGTCGCGGGCGTGAACATCGCGGTCTTCGGCTCGTTGATCCTCTGGGCGATCGCGCGGATTTCGGCCGAACACGCCGCGTTGTGGGAGACGACCAACGCGATGGATTCGGCGCCGATCGTGCTGACCTCGACCGACGGAATCATCCGGCATTGGTCGCGCGGGTGTGAGGAGCTCTACGGCTGGACCGCCAAGGAGGCGGTTGGGCGTTCCAAATACGAATTCCTGCACGCACGCGACGCGCAGCCGCCATTCTCGCCGGTCCTGGAGAATGTCGAGACGGACCGAGAGCGCGAACTGATCGAGCGACGCCGCGACGGCAGCCTGACGCATGTGCTCGAGCAGGTGCGGCTCGTCCAGGCCGACGGGCGCCCGCCGGTGCTGGTCCACAAGATGACCGATGTCACCGAGCGCGTGCGGATGGAAGCAGCGCTCGAGGAAAGCGATGCCAATCTGGCGCTCGCGCTCAACGCGGCGCAGATCGGCACCAACGAATGGGACATCGCAACCGGCAGGGTCGTCGCATCGAGCGGTCTCGAGCAGCGTTTCGGGCTGCAGCCCGGGGACCTGGGGCAGCTGTCCGATTGGGTCGACCGGATCGACCCGAACGACATGGCCGCGGTGTTCGCAACGATCGATGCGGCGGTGAGCCGCAACGAGGAGCGCTGCGACTTCAAATATCGCATGACCGTGCCGAACGGCGGGGTGCGCGCCCTCGAGGGTTCGGCCCGACTGGTGTATGACGAACAGGGCGCGTTGGCCAAGGTGGTCGGCGTCCATGTCGACGTGACCGATCGCAACGAGCGTGAAAGTGCGTTGCTGGCGCAGCAGGAGCAGTTTCGGCTGGTGTTGAAAACCGTGCCTTCGGCTATGGTGATCTGCGATGCCCATGGGGTGATCAAGGCGTTCAGCGCATCGGCCGAACAGTTGTACGGCTATTCGGCGGAACAGGCGATCGGCGCGAACGTCGCGATGCTCACGGCGCAACCAGACGAGGAGCATATGCGCGCTTTGCTCGACAGCTATCTGGCGAAAGGGTCGAACCGAATGACCGCCCGGACGCCGATGACCCATGCGCGCCGCAGCGACGGCAGCCTCGTGCCGATCGAAATGTGGGCGGGCGACATGCAGATCGGCGAGCATCAGCTGTTCGCCGGCTTTGCGCGCGATCTGACCGAGCGTCTGGCGGCCGAGGAGCGGCTTGCCGAGATGCGCGACGAATTGCTGCACGTCTCGCGGCTCAGCGTGATCGGGGAAATGGCAGCAAGCCTCGCGCACGAACTCAATCAGCCGTTGGCAGCGACCGTCTATTTTCTTGGCGCGGCCGATCGCGTGCTGGCGGAGCCGGCCAATCGCGAGCAAGGGCGTTCGCTGCTGCGGATGGGCAGCGACCAGGCGTTGCGCGCCGGCGAGATTATCCGAAGCATGCGCAGCTTTGCGACCAAGGACCAGATCGACAAGCAAGTGGTGCCGATCCGCGGCATTATCGAGGATGCGGTGTCGCTCGCGTTTCTGGGGGGCTCGCGATACGAAATCGAGCTGCTCTACGATTTCGGCGAGACGGCGCTCTCGGTCTTCGCCGACCGCGTCCAGATCGGCCAGGTGCTTGTCAACCTCCTTCGCAATGCGACCGACGAATTGCGCAAGATGCCGCGCGCCGCGCGCCGCATCACGATCGGAACCCGACCGGTCGACGACGACACGATCGAGGTGAGCGTCGCCGACAGCGGCCCTGGGCTGGACGACCAGATGCTCGCGCAGCTGTATATGCCGTTCGTGTCGACCAAGCATGAAGACGGCATGGGTTTGGGCTTGTCGATCTGCCGCCGCATCATCGAAGCGCATGGCGGTACGCTCGAGGGGGCGAATTGCGCCAATGGCGGCGCGCTATTCCGTTTCACTCTCACCAACGTGCCGGCTTGATCGAAGGAAATACGCCATGGCGACTCGCAGTATCTATATTGTCGACGACGACCAGTCGGTGCGCACTGCCTTGCAGAGCCTGTTGTCGACGCGGCCCAATCTGATGGTGTTCGGCTATCGCTCGGGCGACGATTTCGTCGCGCAGCTCGACGGGCTCGAGCCGGGCTGCATTCTGCTCGACTATGACATGCCCGGGCTGAACGGCCTCGACGTGTTGCGCGTCCTCGCCAAGACGCCGCGGCGGTTCGGCGCGATCATCCTGACCGGGCAGGGCGCGACGACGGTGGCGGTGCAGGCATGGAAGCTTGGCGCCCTCGATTTCCTCGAGAAGCCGTGCGATCCCGGGGTGTTGCTGGATGTCGTGGAGACGGCGTTTGCCACGATCGAACAGCAGCATCACGCAGAGTCGGCGGTCGAACGCGCGCGTACCGCGATCGACAGCCTTTCGGCGCGGGAGCGCGACGTGCTGATGGGGCTGATCGAGGGGCAGGCCAACAAGGTCATCGCGCATGAGCTCTCGATCAGCCCGCGGACGGTCGAGATCTATCGCGCCAACATGATGGACAAGCTCAACGTCCGCAGCCTTTCCGAGGCATTGCGGATCGCTTTTGCGGCGGGGTTGGTGCCCGTCGTGTGAGGTCAGGTCGCCGTGCGCGCGCGCCAACGCGCGACGATCGGGAGCATCGCCACCGCGACGTTCCACCGATCGACTGCGACGACATCGCTATCGACAGATACTGCGCTGGCGGACTCTTCGGTGATGATGATCATGTCACCCAGCCAGCATTGGTTGCGCAGCGTTTCGATCCATTCGCCTGGAGCTGCGTCGATCAGCCTGTCTTCGATGATGAGCATCGAGGAACCGCGAAGCTCCTCGCCGAGGGTCGGATCGAGATGGTCGGCGGTCGTGATCGGCAGCTCGCCCGCCATGCCGAGCAACGCCGCCAGGACGCTGCGCAGCCCGGCATCCGCCACGGCTAGAACCAACTGACCGCGAAGTTCCATCGTGCTGCACGTGTCCAAGAGGGTGACCAACGCTCACCAGACATACTGTGGTCGCGTATGCGCGAGACATCCCTTAAGGGGTTTCCCGTAGTGCGGCCGGCGGACGAGATCCCTGCGTGCCGGCCCCGTCATGAAGGCAGGGACTCGGCGCACGGGGGCACGTTACCAACATTATAGAACAGCATTCGGCGGCATTTTGCGCCTAGGTAGTCGTCCTGGTGGGCGCCGGCGCTGCCGCGTGCGCAGAATTTCGCCGCTCGGACCGCCGCCTGGATCAATCCTATCCTATAACGCTACCGGATCGCCCCGCAGGCGCGATCGTCGGCTGGCTCGGTTGCCGCGCGGGACGATCCCGTGGCGTGGCACACCGCTCGACGACGGTACGGAGGGGGGCGCGTTGCGGGCAGCGGCGCCCGCTCGGTTGATCCGCCGCAAGCAGGTTTCGGCGGCCCAGGAGCGATGCCGCTGTTTTGGCGATCCGATACAGGAGCACATGTCCGATGTCGAACTTACCCGTGCAGTCTCGCCTCGATTTCATGGCGATCGACCAGGCGCAGCGCGTAACGTTGGCGGCGATCAAGCCGAAGATCGGGGGGTTGCTCGGGCCGGCGCTCGACCGCTTTTACGCCAGCGCGCGCGCCACGCCGGAAGTCGCGAAATTCTTTCGCGACGACGCGCATATGCAACGTGCGAAGTCGGCCCAGGAGGCCCATTGGCGGCGCATCTCCAGCGGCGCTTTCGACGACGAATTCTATTCGAGCGTTCGCCGGATCGGCGCGATCCACGCAAAGATCGGCCTCGAACCGCGCTGGTATGTCGGCGCCTACGCGTTAGTGCTCGAAAACCTCATTCGCGGGATCGCCAAACAGTATTCGCCGTGGCGGCGCCTGTGGACGCTGTTTCGCGCCCCGACTGCCGCTTCCGCCAGCATCGCGGTCGTCAAGGCGGCCTTGCTCGATCTCGAACTGTCGATCTCGATCTATTTCGAGCAGAACGATATGGAGCGCAATGCGGCGATCGCCAAGCTGGCGACGGCGTTGCAGGCGCTGGCGGATGGCGATCTCGGGTCGGAACTGGCCGGCCTGCCGGCGACCTTCGCGGCGCTCGAGGGCAGTTTTAATCAGACGCTCGCCGCGATGCGCAGCATGATCGGCGCGGTAAGCGACAGTACCGCCGGGATCCGCACCGGATCGAGCGAGATCGCGCTCGCATCGGAAGATCTCGCGCGGCGGACCGAGGGCGCTGCCGCCACGCTCGAGGAGACGTCGGCGTCGCTCGTCCAGATGGACACTCGCCTGCGCGCCAGTGCTGCATCGACCACGCGCACGGTGGCGCGCGCCGACCAGGCGATCGCGACGGTCGGGGGCGGGCGGGCCACCGCCGACCAGGCCGTCCAGGCGATGGGCCGCGTCAGCGACAGCGCCAAGGGTATCGACAGCGTGATCGAGGGGCTCGACAAGATCGCTTTCCAGACGCGCGTGCTCGCCATGAACGCCGCGGTCGAGGCGGGGCGGGCGGGCGATGCCGGCCGCGGCTTCGCGGTCGTCGCCGATCTCGTCTCGGCGCTCGCGATGCGCGCCGAGGAGGAGGCCAAGCGCGCGCGCGATCAGTTGACGCTGACGCAGACCGACATCGTCACCGCGGTGGACGCGGTGCAGAAGGTCGACGGTGCGCTTGCCAACATCTCCAGCGACGTCGGCGAAGTGCACACATTGCTCGGCACGATCGCCGACGATGCGGTCGCGCAATCGGCGACGATTACGCAGATCACCGCTGCGATCAGCGCGATAGACCAATCGACGCAGCAGAATGCGGCGATGGTCGAGGAGACCTCGGCGGCGGCGCGCAATCTCACCACCGAAGTCAACGCGCTGGCCGCCCACGCCGCGCAGTTCAGGAGCGCCGATGCCGCGCCGGCCGATCGCGCCCCGCCGAAAGCGCTCGCCCCCAAAGCCGCGCCGTACACGCCGCCGGTCAAGGTCCAGGCGGCGTTCGCCGTCTCGAGCGGTGCGGACCATGACGATTGGAATGCCTTCTGACGACAGTTGGCCGGATCGACCGGCCCGCGATCGATGGGACGGGGGATGAGGAGATTGCATGACGCCGCTTGATCTCGCGCCGTTTCGTCTGCTCGGCATGCGCCTGCTCGCCGTCCTCGGGGTGGGCGTGGCCGGGCTGATCACGCTCGAAGCGCTGCTGCGGCCCACCCCCGGCAAAGGCATCGCCGCCACGCTTGCCATCACACTTGCCATCATACTGCTAAAGCTCCCCCCCACCCCCTCGCACGGTCGCTGGCGGGCGTGCTTGCCGCTCCGCTCCCGGCTCTCCTATTGCTCTTTGCGGCGGGCCGGACCGAGCCGGGAGACCTCGTCATGGGCACCGCCGTGCTACTCGCGTTGCTAACACCGCTGTGCGACTGGCGCGCGATCGCCATCGCGGCGGCAAGCCTTTTGCTGCTGCACCTTGGCCTCGCGCTCTACGCGCCGGAGTGGGGATTGGCGGGCGTTTCGCTCGATCGCATCGCTATCCAAGCGGCACTGCTGATCGTCGAGACGGCGACGCTGCTCTGGTTCACCCGACAGATCGACGCGCTCGCGGCCACGAGCGCGCGGGAAGCGGCCGAGCGGGAAAGCCGCCAGGCCGAGCGCGCCGACGCGCATTCGCTGCAGAGCGAGGCGGTCGCGATGGTCGCCGCGTCGCTCGGCCACGCGCTCGAGGCACTGTCCGAGGGCGACCTGACGACGCGAATCACCGTGGATTACCCTGGCGGTTACGGCGCGCTGAAAAGCGATTTCAACGTAGCGCTGGGGGCCTTGCGCAGGCTGATCGGGTCAGTCGGCGAAGGTGCCAGCGGGATGCGCGGGACATCGGTCGAGATCGCTCGCGCGTCGGAGGCGTTGGCGCGTCGCACGCATGATGGCGCCGCGCGGCTGCGCAGCGTTTCGGCGACGCTCGCGGGCGTCGACGCGTGCCTTCGCGCAAATAGCGCTGCAACCGCCGCGACGGTGACGCGCGCCGACCAAGCGAAAGCGGCGGTCGTCGCGGGACGTGGCATGATCGATGCCGCGGTACGCGCCATCGCGCGAGTGACCGCCAGCGCCGAGCGGACCGATCGCGTGATTGCGGCGCTCGACAAGATGGCGGTGCAGACACGGCTGCTGGCGATGAACGCCGCGGTGGAAGCCGGTCGAGCGGGGGAGGCCGGGCGCAGCTTTGCGGCCGTCGCCAATCTCATCGCCGATCTGTCGGTGCGCGTCGAGGCCGAGGTCCGGCGCGCGCGTGATCCGTCGCGCGCGACGCAGGTCGATATCGCTGCAGCGGTCGAGGCGGTGCGCGCGCTCGATCAGCGCGTTGCGGTCGCCGCGCTCAAGATCGAGGACGTTCGCACCGCGCTCAGCGCGGTCGCTAGCGACAGCAAGACGCAATCGCGGATAGTAACCGATCTCAGCGCGCTTCTGACGATGATGGATGAGGCTACACAGCGTAACGCTGCGATGGTAGCGGAAACCTCGGCCGCCGCGCGCAGCTTGACGAGTGAAGTCAGCGCGCTGGCGAACGAGGCGAAACTGTTCCGGGTTGGGGGGGGGGCGCCGAAGCAGCCCGTGCATTTCCGGCCCTCGCCCGAAACCGTCGCAGCGAGGGCCATGAAGAGCAAGAAGCGCCGCCCGCCGGCGTCGAGCTGAACCGGCTGAAGACGAGCCGTGAGCCGGTCACTCGGCCATCCCAGTACCCGACAGGCCGTCGATCATGTCGCGATTGACCGCAATGAGATCGTCGATCGATTCGCGTCCGGCGACCACGTCGCTGGTGAACTGATCGACCCATAGCGCGAGCGAGATAATCCCGGCGCGTACGCCTGGCGGCAGCTGGTTGCCGGCGGTCCCGCATACCGCCGAAAAGGTGTTCCACAATTCGCGATTCCGATGCAGCGACGGCATCAGCGCGCCGCGCGAATGGCCGGCGTCGCGGGCGTGGATCATGTCCCCGGTGATCTCGCACATCAGCCGGCGTTCGGCTTGGCGTGGCGACTCGATGATCGTGCGGGTGCGGTGATAGGCGGCTAGCGACATGCGGCTTCCTCTTTCTGACTTTCCTATTTTAGACGGTTTGGCGTCCGGAGAGCGGCAACCGCACGCCGCAGTTCTCCTATAATGAAGAGCAGGTCCGGATTTGCCCGGATTTCTTGCGGGAGGGTCCGGATGGACGATATGATTTTCTCCGGCGATCTGCCGACGGCGCTCGAAGGTCGGCGCGATCTGGCGGTTCTGTCGCTCGATTGCTTCGACACCCTGCTGTGGCGCCAGACGCACGCCCCGAGCGACGTCTTCCGGACGCTACGAGGCCCGAGTGCGCAGCAGCGAGTCTGGGCGGAGCAGCGCGCTCGGTCGCGCGCCGCCGTGCGGCATCGCCGTAACGAGGTGGCGATCGCCGACATCTATGCGCAACTGCTGCCAAACGCAGCCGCAGATGTGCGGGCGGCCGGTGTCACGGCCGAACTCGCCGCCGAGGCTGCGTTGTGCTTCGGCTTCGCGCCGACGATCGCGCTCATGGTTGAGGCGCGGCGGGTTGGGTTGCGTGTTATAATTACGAGTGACACGTATCTCGACCGGGCGCAGCTCGGTGAGCTCATCGCGCGCGCGGCGGGCGATGACGTGCGGGCGCTGATCGACTCGATCCATTGTTCGTCCGACTATGGCCTGTCGAAAGGCGAGGGGCTGATCCGCGAGGTGATCCGGGCGCTCGGCGTACGGCCCGAGTCGATCCTCCATGTCGGCGACAATCGCAATGCCGACTTCGTCGCGGGGCAAGCCGCGGGCGTGCAGGCGCTGCACCTCAAGCAGTTCAGCCCGACGACCGAGCAGCGTCTGCGGCTCGAGGCGGCGACCAGCGCGATGCTGCATGTCGGCGACGATCGCGCCAACCCGAACCGCCAGCCGCATCGCGCGGCGATCGCAATCGCCGAACCGCGCCTCACCGATCCGGCCGAGCGGCTCGGCTACACCGTTCTCGGGCCCGTGCTGTACGGCTTTGCCAAATGGATCGCCGACGAGGCCACGGCGCTGCGGGCGACCAGCGGAGGAAAGGTCCATCTCGTCTTCCTGATGCGCGACGGCTATTTGCCGCAGCTGGTGTTCGATGCGATCGCCCCCGCGACGCCGACGCATGCCACCGAGATCAGCCGCTTCACCGCGACCGCCGCGTCGTTTGCGAACGAGGCCGAGGTGCTGCGCTATCTCGAGGCGGAAGAGGGCACCCCGGCACACGCCATCCTGAAGCAATTGCTGTTCGAGCCGAACGAGATTTCCGTGATGCTGCGCGCGCTTCCGGCGACGGATACGCATGCTGCGCTCACGCGCGCGGTGCGCGCAGGTCCCAAGATGCGGCGCGTGCTGGCACGGTCGCAGCGCTTTGCCGAGCGGCTCGTCGGCTATCTCAGGGCAACGATCGCACCGGCTGCGGGCGACACGCTGATGCTGGTCGACCTCGGCTATAACGGATCGGTCCAGAACCAGGTCGATCCGCTGCTGCGCCGGCTGATGGGGGTTCAGGTCGCCGGGCGCTACCTGCTGTTGCGCGAGCAGCTGATGTCGGGGTTCGACAAGGCCGGTTTCATCGCCAGCGCCGGATATGACGCCAACACGCTCGAGGCGCTGTGCGGCAACGTCGCGGTGCTCGAGCAGCTGTGCACCGCAGCGCAGGGGTCGGTGATCGATTACACGCCGCAAGGCCTGCCGGTGCGCGCCGCCAATGCGATCAAGGGCAGGCAGAGCGAGACGCGCGACGCCGTCCAGCGCGGCGTGCTCGCCTTCGCGCGCGAGGCGGGCGCCGCAATGGTCCGTCCAGTCGCTGCCAACTCGCTCGACGAGTCCGCCGCTACGTGGCCCGCCGCCGCCGCCGCCGCCGTGCTCGCGCGGCTGATGTACCTGCCGATGCCCGACGAACTCGCGGTGCTCGAACAGTTCCAGCATGACGTCAATCTCGGCGTCGGCGATACCGTGCCGCTGTTCGATCCGACGATCGCGCGGCGCGGGCTGCGACAGCGCGGGCTGTTCTACATGCGCGGCGCCGAGCGGATGTATCTGCCGGCCGAACTTCATGGCGAGGGGCTCGCGGTGCGGCTGACGCTGCTCGCGCACAAGCGCTTCGGGCTCGCGCTCAAATATGCCGATTTCGTCGACAAGACGATCACGCTGCCGGTGCTGATCGCCGACGGTCGCAAGGTCGATACCGCGACGATCACCGCTACGCCGACGCATGACGGCTATTTCATCGCGCCGATCCCGATCGACGATTGTCGCTTCGCGATCGGGCTGCAGTTCGGCCGACTCTACGAATGGCTGCAGGTCGAGAGTGCGACGTTCATGCCGGTCGATCGCTTCCTGAGCGAGAAGCAGCGGAGCGGTGCCGAGGAGATTGAGGCCGTGCCGACGCTCGAGGGAATGGAGCGGACCGCGCCGCACCTGTTCCGCTGCGAGGACGATGCCGCCTTCATGATGATCCCACCGCCGCCGCGCCGCGACGCGCGTAAAATGATGCTGGCAGTGGTGTTCCGCCCGATCGTGATCCGCGACGCCGCCACGGCGGCCGGACCCTCGAGCGCCGCGACGGCGCACGCGCGGATTGGCGAAGAAACCGGGGAAACGACGCGATGAGCAACCTGCTGATCCATTCGATGGCAGAATTTGCCGATCTGATCTTTGCCGCGCTCGAGCGCGCCGGCGCGCGTCATGTCGTCGAGATCGGGGCCGAATTCGGCGGCATGTCGCATCTGTTGGCCGATTATGTGATGGCAACCGACGGACATCTGACCAGCATTGATCCCACGCCCTCGCCGAACTTTGCGGCGTGGGCGGCACAGGCGCCGGTGGTGACGCATATCGCCCAGCCGAGCCTCGCGGTGATCGATACGCTCGCCGAGGTCGACGCCTGGATCATCGACGGCGACCACAATTATTACACCGTGCTCCACGAATTGCAGGCGGCCGATCGCGTCAGCCGGCGCGATGGCCGGCCGTTGCTCGTCTTCCTGCATGACGTCAGCTGGCCGACCGGGCGGCGCGATATGTATTATGCGCCCGAGCGGATTCCGCCCGCCTTCCGGCAGGCCTACACCTATGGCGCCGGTGCGATGCTCGACCGTGTCGAGCTTGTCCCCGGGCAGGGGTTTCGGGGCGAAACGAACTGGGCGATGGCCGATCGCTCGGGTGGTCCGCGCAACGGCGTGCTGACCGCGGTCGAGGATTTCATCGCCGAGGCCGGGCGCGACGGGCGGATGCTCGCCTTTGCGAACATCCCCGCGGTGTTCGGGCTGGGCGTGGTGTTCGACGTCGATGCGGAATGGAGCCCGGACCTCGCCGTCCTGCTCGCGCCGTTCCACGACAACCGCCTGCTCGCCAGCGTCGAGCTCAATCGCCTGCGCAACTATCTCAAGGTGATCGAGTGGCAGGACAGCTCGGCGCGGACCGCCGCGATGACCTCGGAATAGATTTGCCAATTCCGCGGTCGGGATGGTGATTCATCCTATAATAAAACAGGTTTACACGTCGGGGAAGCAGAATAAGTCATGCTAAACGGGATTGGTTTTCTGCTCATCCTGGGATGCGTGTTCGGCAGCTTTCTGATGTCGGGCGGCAAGATGGAGGTCATTCTCCACGCGCTTCCGCACGAAATGATGGCGATCGGGGGCGCCGCGATCGGCGCGTTCATCGTCGGCAATTCGCTCGGCACGGTCAAGCTGGCGGGCAAGGGGCTGGTGCGGTCGTTCAAGGGACCGCGCTGGAAGGAAAGCGACTATCGCGACCTCCTCACGCTGCTGTTCCGCCTGCTCTCGACCTTCAAGAAGGGTGGCGCAACGGGGATCGAACCGCATCTCGACGAACCTGCGTCGAGCAAGCTGTTCGCGCCCTATCCACGCCTGCTCGCCGACCATCAACTGATCGATTTCATCTGCGATTATGATCCCGAGAAGGCGCAGTTCACCACCTTCGTCAATTGGCAGATCCGCGGCGAATTGCAGAGCCTGCGCTTCCGCGTGATGACCGACCAGCGCCCATCGGCGAAGAAGGTCGATGCCGTCACCGTCTCGTTGCACGCGACGACGAGCAACAGCGATGGCGAAGAGGCCTCGCTCGAGGCGGTGCTCGAAGATGAAGGCGCGCTGGCGCGGACCGAGGCGGGCGCTGCCGACTATCTCGCGCTCGCGGCGACGTCGTCGCTGATCGAGGAATATATCGATCAGCAGCGCGCCGCCGGGATCGACCAGCTTCGCCGCCGTCCGCGGCCGAAGCGCATGCCGCGCGCCGACGGCGATACGGCACCGCGCTTGCGCGGGATCTGCCCGATCGAGGCCGAGAAGCTCGAGCAGAAGCTCGCGCGCGACCGGGAGATCATCGAGCGGCGTGTGTTCGACGTGAGCACGCTCGATGCGCTCGGCACCGACACCGGCGTGACCAAGGAACGCGTCCGCCAGATCACCAAGCGCGCGTCGCGCACGATCGGCGAGCTTGCCGCGACGCATCCGCGCTTCGCGATGATGGCCGATTATCGCCGGGCCAAACCGAGCGCCGCGCGCGCACGCTCGGTCGCCAGCCCGACACCGACGACTGCGCCAATTCTTCCGCCGATCGGACAGCCGCACAACATGCTGTCGCGCGTCGTGGCGATCGCGCCGACCGCGACTGCGCCGATCCGGGCGGCCTTTGGCGGCGAGCTGGGGACCGACGAACAGCATGACGCCGTGCTCATCGGCCCGAGCCTCACGCAGGGGAACGCGCCGGGCAGCCGCGCCCACCATTGAGCCGACCCAATTGCGCGATGTGACGCCGGGTAAGCCCCCGGTCGATCACATCGCGACGGCTCGTTAACCAATAATTGAAACGGCAACGGTCATCCTATAGACAGAGACGCTCGAACACGGCGCGTTGATCATGTCGACAAAGGATAGCATGGCTCGTTCCCGATCATTGCAGGCCGCCGCCAAGCGCGGTGCAGCACCATCGCGCACGGTACAGGGGACGGCGATTCAAACCGAGCCGCCGCGCGATGCGGCGACGCCGCGTCCGGTCGTGCTCGATCCGTATCGCGGCTTCGTCTTTCCCAATCGCATACGCGAACAGCGGCGGCGGCAAGGCCTGCAGAAGCTGATGGCGTTGAGCGAGAGCCTGCCCGACATCCCCTATATCCGGCTGTCGAAGATCGAACGCGGCGAAGTCGTCGCACGCGCCGACGAACTCGTGCGGATTGCGCATGCGCTCGATGTCGCGCCGACCGATCTGCTGATCGCGCTCGACGACGCAGCGTTCGACATCGCGACCTGGGCGTTGCCGTTTCAGGACGGACGTCGCGCCTCGGACGCCGAAGAGCGCTTCGCCATCCTTCTCGCCGCCGCGCTGCGCGTGCTGCGCAACGGCGATGCCGCGCTGACGATCGCCGCGCTCGACAAGGAGCATGGGCTTCCAGCCGTCATCCTGTCCCGGCTCGAAAACGCGCAGAAGACCTTCGAGCGCTGGAACGTGACAACGCAGGCGGCGGTGTGCCGGCTGTTCGGGGTCGCCGACGAGGCCGCGCTACGCGCGCTGGTGCTCGCCCGCTATCGCGAGGGCCTGCTCGATCCCTTCGTCGAAACGATCGCGGATCCCGAGGTGCGGCGCCTGCGCACGCGCGACAAGATCGCCGCCTTGTGGGCGGAATTGGCGACGAAGGCGGCGAAACCCAAGCGTGCGCAACGACACTCCGAAACCCCGCCGCCGCCGCCGCCTCCGCCCGTGCCGCCGTCTGTGCCGCGCGCCGAGCCACTCGCGGCCCCGGCCGAATCGCCGCGCCTGCTGCCGGTCCATGGCAGCGCATTGGTCGGCGGGCTGATCGCCTTCACGCCGAGCGAGGCGACGATCGAGGCGCCGCGCCGCGCCGGCCCGCGGGCCTTTGCGCTCCGCGTCTGTCGCGCCACGCTCGGCGCCGGATTGCCGGCGAGTGCGGTCGTCGTCGCCGATCCCGACCATGCGGCGGTCGCTGGCGGTCTCGCCGCGATCCGCAGCGACGAGGGGTATCGGCTCGTCACCGTCACGGTCGATCGCACGGGCGCCGCCAAGGGGTATAGCGTGTCACCCGATCTCGAGGTCGATCTCGATGCGCTCGATCCCGCCGATATCG
This sequence comes from Parasphingomonas frigoris, assembly GCF_036663815.1. Classification (NCBI taxonomy): domain Bacteria; kingdom Pseudomonadati; phylum Pseudomonadota; class Alphaproteobacteria; order Sphingomonadales; family Sphingomonadaceae; genus Parasphingomonas; species Parasphingomonas frigoris. Next base: position 543,502 of record NZ_JAXOJQ010000001.1, read on the forward strand.
TCGGGATCATCGCGGCGGTGTTCGCTTAGGGGGCTCAGCGCGCGGGCTTGATCCAATGGCCCTCGCGGAACCATTTGGTGACGATATATTTGGTGCCGGCGACGACCGGCATCCCCTCGTGCAGCGTGTCGGTGTTGCGGCTGCCGTCGGGGTTCATGTTGTTCCAGGCGAGCAGCAGGCCTTTCTTGGGGGCGAAACGCATCCCGATCTGCGGGAACCACGTCGCGCCGCCGGCGGCGACATCGTTGAGGTAGATCATCGCGGTCCACGTCCGCTGGCCGCCGGTCTCGATCATTTGCGGCCAATAGGCCTGCTTTTCGTTGAAATAGTCGAAATGCGCGCGGAAATGCTGGCCGACCGCGTAGCGCTGGCCCTGCATCGTCTCGCCGTGGACGGGATCGATGCCGAGCAGGGCGGCGATCGCCTCGTCGGTTGGGCGGACCTCGGGCGACCAACGATCCATGTCGCAGCTTTCGCTGGTGCGGAAGTCCTGGATCTTCTCTTCCGCCAGCACGGTCGAGCGGCGCTTGTTGGCGTCGATTAGCGCGACGAGCTGGTCGCAGGTGGCGGCATCGAGGAACGCGGGATGCTGGTAGATTTGGACGCTGTCGACCTTCGCGCGCGTCACCGCGGGGTTCGCGTCGAGCCGTTCGGCGACGCTTTCGCCGAACTTGCGGCGGATCGGCGAGGTGCCGTTCGGTTTCCGAGCAAAGAGAGCCATCGCCGGCGACTTTGCCGCTGGCGCCCGAAAAGACAAGGGGCCCGCTTTCGCGGACCCCTCGCTTCGTCAGGGCAAACCGATCACCAAAAGATGTCGTACACCGTGTCGACAACCGAGCCGGTGCGGATATCGACCAGCAGCGCATCGTTATAATAGCGCACCCAGCGATACGGCCCATATGCCGGTGGAAGCCGATAATAATCGGCATCCTCGATCCAGTAATTCTGGTCGAACAGCACCGAGCTCAGCGAGAAGCCGATCGAAAAACGCCGATATCCGCCATTCCAGCCATACGGCGCATAGTAGCGCGGGAGATGATAGAGGTTGCGGTTCTGGTTGCGGTAGCCAGAATAATTGTAGCGATTGTCCCGCCGCCAGTCACGGCTCCAGCCTCGATTGTCCCGGCTGCGATTGTCCCAGTTGCGATTAGCGGAGTCGTTGCGGTTGCCGTAACCGCCATAATAACCGTGCGCGCCGTCGCGGCCGGCGTTGCCGCGATACGCATTGTCGCGCCCGTCGCCGAAGCGGTTGCCACCGTTGAAGCGCGGGTCGTCGCCGCGATTTCCCCGGTTGAAGTCGGGACGACCATCGCGCTGGCCCGGCACACCGTCGGGACGCGCGCCACGCGGGCCGCCGTTGAAATCCGGGCGGCCGTCCGGACGGCCATCGCCGCGGACCTGCTGCGGCGGCGGGACACCCGGCACCTGGCCGGGCTGGACCTGACCGGGCTGGACCTGACCGGGCTGGACTTGGCCGCGATAATCGCCGCGACCGCCAAAGTCGCGTCCGCCGCCACCCCGGCGGTCGGGTCGACCGCCGTCGTAGCGCTGCTGCTGCTGCTGCTGGACCTGCACCGGCGCTTGCGCCGGCGGCTGTTGTTGCGGCTGTGCTTGCGGGCGCTGCCACTGGGTGCGGCCCTCGGCGCCCGGCATCGGCCCGCGTTGCTGGCGGCCCTCCTGCTGGCCACGGCCCTGGCCATCACCGCGATGCGGCCGTTCGTTCGTGTCCTGCGCCATCGCCGCAGCGGGAATCAACGCAGAGGCCGCCATGATCGCGGCGAGCAAAGACTTGCGCATCGATACTTCCTTCAGTCTCGTTCGAACAGCATGCCCGACCGTTAGGGCAGCTATGGACGGGTGGCGATGAGCCGTGCCTGAATTCAGGTGACAGCTTCCCGAAAGCTTTTGCTCATTTCGGCGCGGTGAGCGCCGGGACTTCGCGGGCGGCGTCGGCCGACGTGACGCCCGGCGGGGGTGGCGCCTCGACCGTCTCTTCGCCGCGCTGGATCTTCGCCGCAAGCAGCACCGCCTCGATCAGCCGCGGATAGATGCCGCAGCGGCACAGGTTGGTCAGCGTCGCGCGCACCTCGTCCTCGCCGGGATTGCGATTCTTCTTGAGCAACACTGCGGTCGCCATGATCATGCCGGGGATACAAAAGCCGCATTGCGTGACCGAATTGGCGAGGAACGCCATCTGGACGGGATGCGTACGATCGCGCGACAGCCCCTCGATCGTCGTGACGTAGCTGCCTTCGATCGCGCCGATCGTGCGCTGGCATGATCGCACCGCCTCGCCATCGATATCGACGGTGCAGGCGCCGCAATCGCCGGTTCCGCAGCCATATTTGGTGCCGGTCAGGTTCGAGGCGTCGCGCAGCGCCCAGAGCAGGGGCGTCTGCGGATCCAATTTATACTGGACGGGCTGGTTGTTGACGGTGAAGCGCGTCACGCGTGTCGCTCGCGCGGAACCGCAGGGCAGGGGGCAGGCGTCTGGACCATGCGGCGACCATGCCCGTGCCCGACCCTGCCCGCAAGCGAGCACGCCGCCGCGAAACGCGCTGTTTCGCGCTGGGCGATTGTCGGGCCGCCGAACGGGGCCGATATGCACAGGCATGACGCTTCCCACACTGTTCATCCCGCACGGCGGCGGCCCCTGCTTCTTCATGGACCCGGCAGGGGGGCCGCCCGACCCGATGTGGCGCACGATGCAGGCCTATCTCGCCGGGCTGATCGATTCGCTGCCCGAGCGGCCGCGGGCGATCCTGCTGGTCTCGGGCCATTGGGAAACCCCCGAGCTTGCGATCAACACCGGCGACGGGCATCCGCTCGACTTCGATTATTTCGGCTTCCCGCCGCATACCTATCAACTCGACTGGCCGTCGCGCGGCAGTCCTGCAGTGGCGCAGCGGGCGAGTGCGCTGCTCGCTGCCGCGGGGATCGCGCATCATGGAGCGGACCGTGGCTGGGATCACGGGGTGTTCATCCCGATGATGGTCGCGGTGCCGGATGCCGACATCCCGCTCGTCCAGCTCTCGCTGCGCGCCGATCTCGACCCGGTCGCGCATATGGCGATCGGCGCCGCGCTTGCACCATTGCGCGACGAGGGCGTGCTGATCGTCGGGTCCGGCATGAGCTTCCACAATTTGCGCACGCGGGGGCCGCAGGCGACGCCGGTGGCGGACGAATGGGATGTCGCGCTGACCGAGGCGGTGACCGATCCCGACCCGATCGCGCGCGCCGCGCGGATTGCGGCGTGGCAGACGCTGCCGCACGCGCGCTTCGCGCATCCCGAGGCCGAACATCTGCTCCCGTTGATGGTCGCGCTCGGCGCTGGCGGGGCGGACACAGCGGTGTGCGATTACCGGGACGTCGTGCTGGGCTGGGTCGTCTCGGGCTATCGTTTCGGGTGAAAGGCGGGGGCGGCTCGGCGCCGCCCCATCACGTTCAGGCCGGCTTGGCGCCCGGCGTGCTGCACTTGGCGAACTTGCCATTGAGGCGGCACTTGGTCGCGGTCGGCTTCGCAGGCGGACACTTCATGAAGCGGCCTTTTGCGTCCTTGCACGGTGCTGCCAGGGCGGGGGTCGCGACGATCGACAGCGTCGCGGCGGCAAGCAGGATCTTCAACATCGGGATACTCCACGCGGTTACTACCTAACCTAGGTTAGAGCGGTAACGCGAGGACGCAAGCAGCACGGTCTAGGGCACTGACAAGCCCGGAGTTTCGACGGTGGGAAAGCGCTGCGACGCGCTCAGGCGCGCCAGCCGGTGTCGATCTTGTCGACCAGCCGCACCATCGCCGCGAAATCCGCCGCGCCCGCACCACCGGGAACCTGCGCCATGTGCAGATCGCGCTGATGGACCGCGACGACTTCGGGCGAGACTTCGAGCGGCGTGCCCATCGACAGCGTCGCGAGCTGGATCTCGCAGGCGCGCTGCAGCGACCAATGCTTGATGAACGCCTCGGGCAGCGTCTTGCCCATTACCAGGATGCCGTGGTTCTTGAGCAGCATGATGCGCTTGTTACCGAGATGTTCGAGCAGCCGCTCGCCTTCCTCGTCGCGCACCGTGACGCCCTCGAAATCATGATAGGCGATCTGCCCGGCGAAATTGCAGGCGTAGAAGTTGATCGGCCGCAGCCCGCCTTCGAGCGAACTGACCGCCATGCCCGCGGTGGTGTGCGTGTGCATGATGCAATGCGCGTCGGGCAGATGGCGATGGAACAGCGCATGCTGGACGAAGCCGGCGCGGTTGACCGGATAGGGATTGTCGTCGAGCTTGTTGCCGTCGATGTCGATCTTGACCAGGCTCGAGGCGGTAACCTCGCTGAAATGCAGCCCGAACGGGTTGATCAGGAAGGCGCCCTCTTCGCCGGGGATCTTCAGCGTGATGTGGTTGTAGATCATCTCCGACCAGCCGAGCATCGCGAACACGCGGTAGCAGGCGGCGAGCGTCTGGCGGGCCTCCCATTCGGCTTCGGACATCTGCGCGTGCTCGACGGCGGCGGTGGCCATGACGGACTCTCCTTAAGCGGCTCTTTTTTGTGACAGAGCTATCGCATGAGATTCGACGGATTGCCAGACCGGGCCGGGGCGGGGCATGGGTGCGCCATGCAAAGTCCCATCCCCACTTCGCCGCAATCCCGTGACGCCGCTGTCAAGGGCGTCCAAGCGCCAGGGCTGCAGGTATTCGTGTTCGCGCTATTCTTCATCTTCGGCGGCATCACCAGCCTGAACGACGTGATCATCCCCAAGCTGAAAGAGCTGTTCACGCTAACCTACACGCAGGCGATGCTCGTGCAGTTCTGCTTCTTCACTGCCTATCTTGTGATCGGAATTCCGGGGGCAGCGCTGGTCAAGCGGATTGGTTACATGCGCGGCGCGGTCGCGGGGCTTGTGACGATGTTGGTTGGCTGCCTGCTGTTCATTCCGGCGTCGAGCACAGCGACGTATGCGCTTTTCCTGTTCGCCCTGTTCATTCTGGCGTCGGGCGTGGTGCTGGTCCAGATCGTGGCCAATCCGCTGATCAGCCTGCTTGGCAAAGCCGAAACCGCATCCAGCCGGCTGACCTTCGCCCAGGCATTCAACTCGCTCGGCACGACGATCTTCCCGTATGCCGGCGCGATCATCATTTTGGGCAGTCTTTCTACGATTTCGGCGTCGGACTTATCCGGTGCGGCACTGGACGCATATCGGACGGCGGAGAGCGGCGCGATCGTTCGGGGGTATCTCGGTCTCGCGGTAGCGCTGGCTGTCGTCGCGGCTGCAGTCTGGCTGTTCCGCAAGCGGCTGCCGCATGACGCCAACGCTGCGAAAGACAAGCCCGTCGTCGCTACGCCGCGCTACGTCGCGGGTCTGGCTCTCGTCGCGCTCGGTGGGGTCGTCGCCGTGGAGGTACAGGCGTGGATCGGATTGGTCCTTATCCTGCTGGCGCCTGTAATCTGGTTGTACGGTAACGACCTGATGCAACGACCACGCTTTGCGCTCGGCGCGCTCTGCATCTTCCTCTATGTCGGCGCGGAAGTGTCGATCGGTTCGCTGATCGTGAACTATCTCAAGCTGCCTGGCGTGATGAACCTCGACACCACCAGCGCGGGTAAGATGATACCGCTCTACTGGGGCGGGGCGATGATCGGACGGTTTGTCGGGTCTGCGGTTTTGCGGGTCGTCAGCCCGGGCAAGGTCCTGGCGGGCGTCGCCGTCGGTGCGATCGCGCTCATCTTGATCTCGAGCTACACGACGGGGGCGGTCGCAGGTTACAGCCTGCTGACGGTCGGGTTGATGAACGCCATCATGTTCCCGACGATCTTCAGTCTTGCCTGTGAAGGTCTCGGCGCACGTGCGGCGGACGGATCGGGGATCATCAACGTCGCGATCTTCGGCGGTGCGGTGCTGCCCCTTGCCACCGGAACGCTGGCCGATGCGAGCGGAAGCCTGACGCTCGCGTTGCTTATTCCGGTGGCGTGCTATGTGGTGATCTGCGCGTTCGGCATCTACGCGGCGCGGCCGGCGCCCCAATACGCCGACGCCTGATTTCAGAAGCCCAGTGCTGCGGTCTCGGTTGAGGTGAAACCCGCCTCGGCCAAGATCGCGGCGCCATCGGAATCGCCCGCCATGCGCGGTGCGACGGTGGCACTGACCGAATAGCGCGGAGCGGGTGCAGGCTGCGTCACGCCGCCTGCGGTGACGAAGCTGGCGCGCGCGACGTTGTGCGGGTGCGCCACCGCTTCGTCAAAGTCGAGCACCGGCGCGATGCACGCCTCGTGCCCGACGAACGCGGCGACCCATTCGTCGCGACTGCGCCGCTTGAAACGCTGCGACAGTTCGCGCTTGAGCGACGGCCAGACGGGCGGCAGGAACTGCGCGTTCCATTCCGCGCCCTCCAACTCCATCACCGTCCGCAACGTGGCGTAGAATTGCGGTTCGATCGCACCGACGGCGATCCATTTGCCGTCGGCGGTCTCGTACGTGTCGTAAAAGGGCGCGCCGCCGTCGAGCAGGTTGGTGCCGCGCGCGTCGCTCCACTGGCCCATTGCGCGGAAGCCCCACATCATGCTGGCGAGCACGGCCGAACCTTCGGTCATCGCGCAATCGACGACCTGCCCGGTGCCGCTGACCTGCGCCTGGAGAATCGCGGCGAGCATGCCGAAAGCGAGCATCATCCCGCCGCCGCCGAAATCGGCGGCGAGGTTGATCGGAGCGGAGGGTTTGCGGTTCGCTTCGCCGAGCATGTGCAGCGTGCCCGAGATGGCGAGATAATCGATGTCGTGCCCGGCGGCCTGCGCGAGCGGGCCGGTCTGCCCCCAACCGGTCATCCGGCCGTAGACGAGCCGGGGATTGTCTTCGAGCAGCAGCCCGGGGCCGAGCCCGAGCCGCTCCATCACGCCCGGGCGATAGCCCTCGATCAGGCCGTCGCACGTTGCCGCCAGCCGCCGCACCGCCGCGACCGCGTGCGGTTGCTTGAGGTCAAGTGCGATCGTGCGGCGCGAGCGGAGGAGCGGGTCGCGCGTCGCATCGGTCAGGCCGGGCGGGCCGGGGCGTTCGACGCGGATCACCTCGGCCCCGTGATCGGCCAGCATCATCGCGCAGAACGGACCGGGACCGATCCCCGCCATTTCGAGGATGCGCAGGCCGGCGAGGGGCGGTGGTGCCATTCAAGCTCTCCCGATAAGAACCTCCCCCGGTCTGCGCCGGGGTGAGGGGAAACCTCCGATCGCTAGAACGCCGCAATCCCCGTGATCGCGCGCCCGAGGATCAGCGCGTGGACGTCGTGCGCGCCCTCATAGGTGTTGACCGTCTCGAGGTTCATCATGTGACGCATCACCTGATATTCGCCCGAAATGCCGTTGCCGCCATGCATGTCGCGGCTCATCCGCGCGATATCGAGCGCCTTGCCGACATTGTTGCGCTTGACGATCGAGATCATCTCGGGCGCGAACTTGCCGGCGTCCATCAGGCGACCGACACGGAGCGACGCCTGAAGCCCGAGCGCAATCTCGGTCTCCATGTCGGCGAGCTTCTTCTGGTAGAGCTGGCGACCGGCGAGCGGGGTGCCGAACTGGTTGCGGTCGAGCCCGTACTGGCGTGCGGCATGGAAGCAGAATTCGGCGGCGCCGAGCGCGCCCCAGCTGATCCCGTAGCGGGCGCGGTTGAGACAGCCGAACGGACCCTTCAGGCCCTGCACGTCGGGAAGCAAAGCGTCCTCGGACAGTTCGATCTCGTCCATCAGGATCATGCCGGTGATCGAGGCGCGCAAGCTGAGCTTGCCCTCGATCTTTGGGGTGGCGAGGCCCTTGGCACCCTTCTCGACGATAAAGCCGCGAATGCCATCGCCATGCGCTTCGGACTTCGCCCAAATGACGAACACATCGGCGATCGGGGAATTGGAGATCCAGGTCTTGGCGCCCGACAGCAGATAGCCGCCGTCGATCTTCTTCGCGCGCGTCGTCATGCTGCCGGGGTCGGAGCCGGCGTCGGGTTCGGTCAGGCCGAAGCAGCCGATCCATTCGCCGCTCGCGAGTTTGGGGAGATACTTCCGCTTCTGCGCTTCCGAGCCATAGGCGAAGATCGGGTACATGACGAGGCTCGACTGGACCGACATCATCGAGCGATAGCCCGAATCGACCCGCTCGACTTCGCGCGCGACGAGGCCGTAAGCGACGTACGACGCGCCGACGCCGCCATATTCCTCGGGTACGGTCGGGCCGAGCAGGCCTTGCGCGCCCATCTCTCGGAAAATCTCGGGATCGGTGGTTTCGTTCTGGAACGCGTCGATGATGCGCGGGGCGAGCTTGTCCTGCGCGTACGCGCGCGCAGAGTCGCGGATCATCCGCTCGTCATCTTCGAGCTGGTCGTCGAGGAAGAAGGGGTCAGCCCAATCGAAACGCGCCATGTCGGCCATTGTAGTTTCCTTCTGCACGTCGCCCCGGCGAAGGCCGGGGCCGCTGGAGTTTCGCGAACGCGGTGCCCCCAAACGCAGCGGCCCCGGCCTGCGCCGAGGCGACGGTTATTGATCCAAAATCCGGTCGTCGAACAAGCCGAACGCCAGTGTCGAGGCATAATATCCGATCGCGCGCTCGCGTGTCATCGTGTGCGCCCATTTGCGCATGTCGAACGCCGCATTCTGCATCGCCATCAGCGCCTGCGCCGCGATCAGCGGATCGACCGGGCGGATCGAACCTTCGGCGATGCCGTCGCTCATCGTGCCCGCGAAGCGGCGCGCGATACGGTTCGAACGGTCGACCATCTGCGTGCGCGATTCGCTCGGCAGGCCCGACAGCGCCGTCGTGCGCAGCAGGGGGCCGCGCTCGGAAAACTGGACGTCGAGCAAGGTCGCGATCGTCCCCGACAGCCGCTCCCAATGGCTCCCGCCGCGCTCATCGGCGAGCCGCTGCGCGTCGGCAACGGTATCGAGGCTGCGCTTGTAGCACGCGAGCACCAGATCGTCCTTGGCATCGAGATGATGGTAGAAGCTGCCCTTGGTGACGTTGAGCTCGGACGCGATCTTCTGCACCGAAGCCCCACGATAGCCGAGCTGGTTGATCAGCCGCGTCGCCGCCAGCAGAAATGCCTCGCGCCCGGGCTCGGGCTCGTCATGCGCGAGGTCGATCAGTTCGGGATCCCACGTCGCTTTCGGCCCGGCGATGCCGTGCGCGAACACGTCCATCAGCCGCTCCTCGACGCGGTCGTATTGGTCGGGATCGTAGCGTGTCAGCCAGATCGGCAGCCAGAAGGTGTTTTCGAGCAGCACATGCGCGCGCCCGCCATGGAGATCGGTCTGCGCGCGGTTGGCGGCGGGGCCCCACAGGCTGCGCGTCTTGCGGAACACCTCGCGCCAGCCTGCCATCAATTTGCCGAGCACCGGCTCTTCCATCGCGCGCAGATCGGACAGGATCGCGAAGGCGGTTTCCTCGCCGCGCTGGATGCGGGCAAGGCGCACCATGTTGAGCGACAGATATTTCGCGACGCGCGCTTGCGGCGTCGGCTCGAGCAGCGATTCGTCGAGCATCGCCAGCAGCTTTTCGAGCGTATACTCGAAGCAGGCGGCGGCGAGGTCTTCCTTGCGCTTGAAATAGTACGTGACGCTCGTCGTATTGAGCCCGACACGGCGCGCGACATCGGCGAAGGTCATGCCTTTCGCGCTCTGTTCGTTGATCGCTTCGGCCGCTGCGGCAAGGATCGCGTCGCGCTTGGCGCGGAAGCGCTTGGTGCTGGTGTCTGACTCCAGGCTGTCTTGGCTCGGAATGGTGTCGTTGGCCTCCATGCGGCAATCTGTAACATCATCTTTTAGAAGAAACAGTCCCTTTCGTGCGCGTGGGCAATGCGTGGCTTTTCCGCGCCAAAGACGCTTTACCGAAAACGCGGTACGGTATACCCAGCCTCCCAACGACCCGATTGGAGAGAGCAGATGGACTTCAGCTTCAGCGACCGCGAGATCTATTTCAGGGATCGCGTGAAGGGGTTCATCGACCAGCAGATTCGCCCGCGCCAGGCCGAATTTGACGAGCAGCACCACAGCGGCGAGCGCTGGAAGGTCATTCCGGTGATCGAGGAGATGAAGGAAAAGACCAAGGCCGCCGGCCTGTGGAATTTCTTCATGCCGCCGCATTCGGGGCAATCCCATGTCGACGATTCGTTCGTCTTCGAAGGCACCCAGCTGACCAACCTCGAATATGCGTTATGCGCCGAGGAGATGGGCAAGGTCGGCTGGGCGAGCGAATGCTTCAATTGTTCGGCACCCGATACCGGCAATATGGAGGTGCTTCACCGCTACGGCACGCTGGAACAGAAGGAGCGCTGGCTGCGCCCGCTGATGAACGGCGAGATCCGCTCGGCCTTCCTGATGACCGAGCCGGCGGTCGCTTCGTCCGACGCCACCAATATCGAAACCTCGATCGTGCGCGACGGCGACGACTATGTCATCAACGGGACGAAATGGTGGTCTTCGGGCGTCGGTGACCCGCGCTGCAAGATCGCCATCACGATGGGCAAAACCAACCCCGACGCCTCGCGCCACAGCCAGCAGAGCCAGATCCTCGTGCCGATGGATGCGCCCGGCGTGACGATCAAGCGGATGCTGTCGGTCTATGGCTACGACCATGCGCCGCACGGGCACGGGGAAGTCGTGCTCGAAAATGTCCGAGTTCCCGCCGAAAACATCCTGCTCGGCGAGGGCCGCGGGTTCGAGATCGCGCAAGGGCGCCTCGGGCCGGGCCGTATCCATCACTGCATGCGCACGATCGGCGTCGCCGAGACGGGCATCGAGGCGATGGCCAAGCGGCTGCTGACGCGCGTCGCGTTCGGCAAGCGGATCGCCGACCAGTCGGTGTGGGAGGAGCGGATCGCGCGTGCGCGGATCGACATCGAAATGACGCGGCTGCTCTGCCTCAAGGCCGCCGACATGATGGACAAGGCGGGCAACAAGTCGGCGCAGCAGGAGATCGCGATGATCAAGGTGCAGGCGCCCAACATGGCGCTCAAGATCCTTGACGATGCGATCCAGGCGCACGGCGGCGGCGGTGTGTCGGGCGATTTCGCGCTGGCGCATGATTGGGCCGCGATGCGGACGCTGCGCTTCGCCGATGGGCCCGACGAAGTGCACAACCGGGCGATCGCGCGAAACGAGTTCGGCAAGTACGCCGATCTGCCGGCGGCGGTTGCGGCGAAGGATGCCGTGCGGCGGTAACCTCGTCGCCCCGGCGCAGGCCGGGGCCGCTGGGTTATCGTGCCGACCAAGTGCCACAGAGCGCAACGGCCCCGGCCTTCGCCGGGGCGACGGAGTTGAGATGAAAGCAGCCATCCTCTACGCCCCCAACACCGAGTTGGCGATCGACGATGTCGCGATCTCCGATTTGGGCCCGCGGGAAGTGCTGATCCGCACCATGGCGTGCGGGGTGTGCCGCAGCGACCTGCACTTCGTCGACGGCGCCTTCCCGCATCCGATGCCGACCGTGCCGGGGCACGAGGCGGCGGGGATCGTCGAGGCGGTCGGCTCGGATGTAGCGCATCTCAAGGTCGGCGATCACGTCATCACCTTTTTCACCGTGTTCTGCGGCGCGTGCGAGATGTGCGTCACCGGGCGTCCGTCTCTGTGCGTCGATCCTTCGACGCGGCGGCCCAAAGGCGCTCCGCCGCGGTTGGCGCTGAACGACGGCACGCCGCTCGCGCCGTTCCTCAACCTGTCGGCGTTCGCCGAGATGATGCTGGTGCACGAAAACGCCTGCGTCGCGATCAGCAAGGAGATGCCGCTCGACCGCGCCGCACTGCTCGGCTGCGCCGTCATCACCGGCGCGGGGTCGATCTTCAACGACAGCCAGTTGCGCCCCGGCGAAAGCGTCGCGGTGATCGGTTGCGGCGGGATCGGGCTCGCCGCGATCAACGCCGCGAAGATTGCCGGCGCTGGGCAGATCATCGCGATCGACCCGGTCGCCGACAAGCGCGCGCTCGCCGAGAAGCTTGGCGCGACGCACATGCTCGATTCGAACGATGCCGATCTCGCCAAGAAGGTGTTCGGGCTGACCGGCGGCGGGGTGCATTATGCGATCGAGGCGGTCGGGCGGCCCAATACCGCTGAGCTCGCCTGGACGATCCTGAGGCGCGGCGGCACCGCGACGATCCTCGGCATGATCGCGCCGGGCAACGACGTGAAGATTCCGGGGCCGACCTTCCTGACGGGCAAGAAGCTGCAGGGCTCGCTGCTGGGCTCGACGCGCTTCCCTATCGATTTGCCGCGGCTGGTGCAGATGTATCTCGACGGCAAGCTCGACCTCGACACGATGGTCGCCGAGCGGATCAAGCTCGAGGACGTCAACCATGCGCTCGCAAACTTGCGCACCGGCGACACCGTGCGCTCCGTGATCGAGTTCTCGTGATGGACGATTTCGCGCCCCAGACGATCGCCGTTCCCGAGAAGGACCGGCTCGACGAAACCGCGCTGACGGCGTGGATGGTCGCCAATGTCGAGGGCTTCGTGGGGCCGCTAACCTACGCGAAGTTCGCCGGCGGGCAGTCGAACCCGACCTTCAAGATCGAGTCCCCCTCGGGCACCTATGTGCTGCGGCGCAAGCCGATGGGGGTGCTGCTGCCCTCGGCGCACGCGGTCGACCGGGAATATCGGGTGATTGCCGGGCTCTATCCGACGGGTTTTCCGGTCGCGCGGCCTTATGGGCTGTGCACCGATCCCGCGGTGATCGGTACCGATTTCTACGTGATGGGGTTCGCCGATGGGCGCAATCTGTGGGACGGTACCTTGCCCGACTACACGCCCGACCAACGTACCGGCGTCTACAACGCGATGTGCGACACGCTCGCGGCGTTGCACAATACGGACCATGTCGCGGCGGGGCTCGGGGAATACGGCCGGCCTGGCAATTATTTCGAGCGCCAGGTCGCGCGCTGGACCAAGCAGTATCGCGCGTCCGAGACCGAGCCTATGCCGCAAGTCGAACGGCTGATCGACTATCTCGGCCGCACCGTGCCCGAGCAGACCCGCACCTCGGTGGTGCATGGCGATTACCGCATCGACAACATGATCTTTCACAAGACCGAGCCGCGTGTGATCGCATTGCTCGACTGGGAATTGTCGACGCTCGGCGATCCGCTCGCGGATTTCTCCTATTTCCTGATGAGCTGGGTGACTGCGCCAGAGGGCCGGTCGGGCGTTCTTGGGCATACTGGGCCGGAAACTGGCATCCCGACGATCGAGGCAATGGTCGAGCGCTACTGCGCGGCGACGGGGCGTGACGGCGTGCCCGACCTCAACTGGTATTTCTCGTATAACCTCTTCCGGCTGACCGGGATCGTCCAGGGGATCAAGAAACGGATCGTCGAGGGGACTGCGTCGAGCGCGCAGGCGGAGAAATCGGCAGCGGGCGTGTACCGGCTGGCCGACGCGGCGTGGGATTTCGCGGTGAAGGCGGGGGCGTAGTTTCTTATTCCCCTCCCGCTTGCGGGAGGGGTTAGGGGAGGGAACTGGCGGAGCGCCTGCGGACAGGCCCTCCCCCAGCCCCTCCCGCAAGCGGGAGGGGAGCAAGAATGTCGCAATTCGATCTCACGGGCAAAGTCGCCATCGTTACCGGGTCCTCGCGCGGGATCGGCAAGGCGAGCGCGATCGAACTTGCCGAGCATGGCGCCAAGGTCGTCATCTCGAGCCGCAAGCAGGACGCGTGCGACGTGGTTGCAGCCGAACTCAACGCGCGCTTCGGCGACGGCACGGCGATCGCGGTTGCCGCCAACATCTCCGACAAAGCGGGGCTCCAGCACCTCGTCGACGCGACCCGCGCCGCGTTCGGGCAGATCGACGTGCTCGTCTGCAACGCAGCCTCGAACCCCTATTACGGCCCACAGGCGGGGATCGCCGACGAGCAGTTCCGCAAGATCCTCGACAACAATATCGTCTCGAACCACTGGCTGATTTCGATGGTAGCGCCCGAGATGCGCGAGCGGCGATCGGGCAGCATCATCATCGTCTCGTCGATCGGGGGCTTACGCGGATCGACCATGATCGGCGCCTATTGTATCTCGAAGGCTGCCGACATGCAGCTCGCGCGCAACCTCGCGCATGAATTCGGGCCCGACAATGTCCGCGTCAACTGCATCGCGCCCGGGCTGATCAAGACCGATTTCGCGCGCGCCTTGTGGGAGGATCCCGAGCGGATCGAGGCGGCGAACAAGACCGTGCCCTTGCGCCGGATCGGCGAGCCCGAGGAGATCGCTGGTGCAGTCGTGTTCCTCGCCAGCGCGGCGAGCAGCTTCATGACCGGGCAGACGATCGTGCTCGACGGCGGCGTGACGATTTAGGAGAAAACGACATGGCACGGTTCAGCGGAAAATCGATCATCGTCACCGGCGCGGGCTCGGGAATCGGGCGCGCGACAGCGTTGCTGTTCGCCAAGGACGGCGGCAGTGTGATCGTCGCCGACCAGAGCGACACGGTCCACGAAACTGCAGCGATGATCGACCGGACGGGCGGCGCGGCGCACGCCATCCAGATTGATGCGGGCAACGAGGACGACGTGATCCGCGCGGTCAACGTCGCGTGCGAATATTATGGCGGGCTCGACATCATGTTCGCCAATGCCGGCATCTCGGGCGGGATGGCGAACCTGTTCGATACCGATGTCGCACTGATCACCGAGGTGCTGCGCGTCAACCTGATCGGCCCGTTCCTCGCGATCAAGCACGCCGCGCCGAAGATCGCAGAACGCGGCGGCGGGGCGATCGTGCTCACCGCGAGCGTGGCGGGGATCCGCTCGGGTGCGGGTTCGCCGGCTTACTCGGCGTCGAAGGCGGGGGTGATCAATCTGGCGATGGTGTCCGCACAACAGCTGTCGGGATCGAACGTCCGCGTCAATGCGATCTGCCCCGGGCTGACCGAGACGGGGATGACCAAGCCGACCTTCGATTATGCGCGCGAGGCGGGCAAGACCGACCGGATCGGCCGGCTCAACCCGCTGCGCCGCGGTGCCCAGCCCGAGGAACTGGCCGAAGTCGCGGCCTTCCTTGCCTCGGACGCCGCGAGCTACGTCAACGGCCAGGCGATCGCGGTCGACGGGGGGCTGTCGAGCAGCCACCCCGTCACCAAGCAGGAGTATGGCCGAACCGCGGTCTGATCAGTCGAGCGATGCCAACGCCTTGGGTTCGTGGATCGGGCAGCCGTTGAACTTCGCGCGGAAGTCCGACGACATCTGGTAGGCGGACTGGCGCACGCGGTTGATCTGGCCGAGCGGCTGGTGCGCGGCGAGGCCAGTCCACACGCTGAAGCGCATCCCGTCGTCGATGGCCTTGGCGCGATCCCACGTCCAGCTCGACTGCGACGGCACGCGCAGCGTCGCGACGGTTACGTAGGGGCTCGCTGCCTCGTCCCATACCGCATCGGCCTTCTCGATCGGCATCGTCTCGAGATCGCGGCACAGCTGCACGCGCAGCTCCCACTCGGCGTCGCCGGTCGTCATCACCGCGGCAATCTCCTCGCGCAGCGCGTCGGGGCGATCCTTGGTGTCGACCTTCTGCTTGGTCACCGCGGTCAGGTTGGGCGAGACGGGGGCGAGCGAGAACTTGGCGATATAGTCGCCGAAGCGGAACGGCGTGGCGCTGTAATAGGTCTCGCCGAGCGGGTGGATGTTCGGTGCGCCGCCGAGCGTCTGGAGCGCGGGGCTCGGCAGACCGATCGCCTCGAGCGCAGCCTCGGTCCCGCGCAGCACCGCGGACAGCACCTTCTTCGCGCCCTCGGCCTTGTCGGTGGTCTTGGCGAGCAGCTTCAGATTGGCGAGGAACGGCTTGGCGTTCGGCGTGGCGAAGGCCGGGCCGTTGATCATCACGAAATCCTGCGTCGTCTCGCCTTCAGATCCGGGCAGACGCTCGCCAGCGACGTCGAGCAGCTTGATCGCCAGCCCGCGCGGCACCGAAATCGCGTCGTCGAGGATGTCCCCGGGGTTGGTCGAGAAGCGCATCACCGCGGGATGCGTCCCCGGCGTGGCGAAGGCACCCTGTGCGAGTTCCGCGGGCAAGCCGTCATGCACCGTCAGTTCGCCCTCGAGGATGCCGTGGCTCTTGGCGTGGACCGAGCGGACGGCATGGCCATAGTCCTGCGACGTCGTCTCGAGAATGTCGTGCAGCGCTGCGTTCAGGCCCTGCGAGGTTTCGGTCTCGTCTTCGGTTTTCTTTTCGACCGCAGGCGAAAAACGGACGGGGGGCTTGATCGGGTCGGACATGGCACTCTCCACACTGCAGGATTGCGGGGAGAACCGACCGCGCGGCGGCCTGTTCCGTCGGCTATGCGCGCAGCCGGATCAACCCCTCCTGCGCCACGCTCGCGACGAGCCTCCCGTCGCGCGCGAAGATCTTGCCGCGATTGAAGCCGCGCGCATGGCCCGCCCACGGGCTGTCGCAGACATAGAGCAGCCACTCGTCGGCGCGGAAATCCTCGTGCAGCCAGAGCGCATGGTCGAGGCTGGCGGTCTGGAGGTTGTGCGTCATCCAGTTGACGCCGTGCGCCAGCGTCGCGGTGCCGAGCAGCGACATGTCGGACGCATAGGCCAGAATCGCGCGGTGCAGCGCGGGATCGTCACCGATCGGCGCGACGACGCGGAACCAGCTGTTCTGGCGGGGTTCCTGCTCGACCGGGTCGAGCCAGCTGCGGGGACTAACCGGGCGGATGTCGACCATGCGCGGGCGCAGGAACATCGCGCGGAATTTCTCGGGGATGCGACCGATCATCGCGAGGCGCAAGTCGCGGTCGCTCTTGAGGTCCTCGGGCGGCGGCACGTCGGGCATCGCGTCCTGATGCGCGAGGCCGCCCTCGGGGACTTGCAGCGAGCAGGCCAGGTTGAGGATCGGCACGCCGCGCTGCGTGGCGATGACGCGGCGCGTGGCGAAGCTCTTGCCGTCGAAATCCCGCACGACGCGGTAGAGGATCGGGTGGCTCTCGTCGCCCGCCCGCATGAAATAGGCATGGAGCGAATGCGCCTGCTTGGGGGCATCGGTCGATCGTTGTGCGGCCTGCAACGCCTGCGCGATGACCTGCCCGCCGAACACGCGGCCGAAGCCGTCGGTGCCGCGGATGCCGCGATAGAGATCGGTGTCGATTTCCTCGACGTCGAGCAGGTCGACGAGGTTTTGCGCGAGGTGGGCGGGAGTGGGTTGGGTGTCTGTCATCGCATCCTTCTTCTCCCTCTCCTCTCCGGGGAGAGGGTCGGGGAGAGGGGCTGTATCGCAAAATGCCGTTCGCGTAACTGCCGTCTCCCGACCTCGCTTCGCTCGGCCATCCTCTCCCCCAAGTGGGAGAGGGAGAAGGGTCAATACCCCGCAGCTTTCGCCACCTTGTCGGCATGGAAGTTCGCATCGCCGAACATCTCGGCCAGCACGCGCGCGCGCTTCATGTAGAAGCCGATGTCATATTCGTCGGTCATGCCGATGCCGCCGTGCATCTGCACGCCCTCCTGCACCGACAGCGTGGTCGCGAGCGCGGTCATCGCCTTGGCGACCGAGACCGCGGTGTCGGCGTGCGCGCTGTCGAGATCGAGCAATTGCTGCGCCTTCAGCACGGCGGCGCGGGCGACTTCCATCTCCGAGTAGAGATGCGCGGCGCGGTGCTGGAGCGCCTGGAAGCTGCCGATCAGCGTCCCGAACTGCTTGCGCTGCTTGAGATAGCCGACCGTCATGTCCATCGCGCCGCCGCCGACACCGAGCAGTTCGGCCGAGGCGCCGGTCCGCCCGGCGCGGAGCAGACGGTCGAGCGGGGTGCGGCCGCCGTCGATCTCACCGATTACGGCATCGGCATCGACCTCGACACCGTCGAACTCGAGCCGCGCGGCGAGGCTCGCGTCGGCAAGGCGCTCGGGGGTTGCCGTCAGGTTGGCGGCGTCCTTGGGAATGGCGAAGAGCGTCACACCCTCGGCATCGTCGGCGCTGCCGGCGGTGCGTGCGGCGACGATCAGCAGGTCAGCGACATGGCCGTGCGTGACGAACTGCTTCTTGCCGGTCAGCTTGAAGCCGTTGCCCGACCGCTCGGCCTTGAGGCCGATGCTGTCACGATGCTTGGCGGCTTCGTCGATCGCGAGCGCGGCGACGGTGTCGCCGGCGATGATGCCGGGGAACCAGCGCGCGGCATGCGCCGTGCCCTTGAGCGCCTCGACCGCAGCGACCGCTGTGGTGAGGAAGGGCGAGGGGGAGAGGTTGCGTCCGATCTCCTCGAGCACGACGCCTGCCTCGACATGGCCGAGCCCGAGCCCGCCTTCATCCTCGCCAATCAGGAGGCCGGTGAAGCCCATCTCGGCAAAGCTCTTCCACAGGTCGCGGCTGAAGCCGGTCGCGTCCTTGCTATCGCGAAGCCCGCGCATGTGGCTGACGGGGGCCTGCTCGGCGACGAAATCGCGGATCGTGTCCTGCAGGGCGGTTTGGTCTTCGTTGAGAAACAGGGGCATTTTTAATTCCTTCTTCTCCCTCTCCCCGACCCTCTCCCCTCCGGGGAGAGGGTCGGGGAGAGGGTCGGGGAGAGGGGCTGTCCCGAACGCTGACGTCCGCGTGACTGCCCTCTCCCGACCTTCGCTTCGCTCGGCCACCCTCTCCCGCGAATCGGGAGAGGGAGATCGGTTACGCCGGCAATTCCAGGATGCGCTTGGCGATGATGTTCAGCTGGACCTCGCTCGTCCCGCCCTCGATCGAATTGGCCTTGGTGCGCAGCCAGGCGCGCGCCTCGGCGCCGCCGCGCGAGCCTTCGCTTTCCCATTCGAGCGCGTCCGAACCGCCCGACGCCATCATCAGTTCGTGGCGGCTCTTGTTGAGCTCGGTGCCGTAATATTTCATCATCGAGGGCTGGGCAGGGTGCGCGCGGCCAGCCTTTAGCTCATCGATGAAGCGCTCCGACATCGACCCGAATGCTTTCGCTCGGACCTCGAACGTCGCGATCGCCGCGCGCAGCAGCGGATCGGCAAGCCGGCCCTCCGAATCGAGCCCGATTGTCGCGATGGCGCCGTCGAGCAACGGATTGCCGCCGCTCGACGCGAGGCCCATGCCCGAGATCATCTCGCGCTCATGCCCGAGCAGATATTTCGCGACGTCCCAGCCCTTGTTCTCGTCGTGAATGCGCTGCGATTTCGGCACCTTCACATTGTCCATGAAGGTCTCGCAGAAGGGCGAATAGCCCGAGATCAGCAGGATCGGCTTGGTCGAGACGCCTTCGCTCGCCATGTCGAACAGCACGAAGCTGATGCCGCCCTGCTTGCTGCTCTTGTCGGTGCGGACGAGGCAGAAGATCCAGTCGGCTTTGTCGGCATAGGAGGTCCATACCTTCTGGCCGTTGACGATGTAATGATCGCCCGCATCCTCGGCCGAGGTCGCGAGGCTCGCGAGATCCGAGCCGGCGTTGGGCTCGGAATAGCCCTGGCACCAGCGGATCTCGCCGCGCGCGATCTTGGTGAGATGCTCGAGCTTCTGCTCCTCGGTGCCGTACTTCAGCAACGCCGGCCCGAGCATCGAAATACCGAACGAATTGAGCGGATTGCGCGCCTTGATCGCCGCCATCTCCTCGCGCAGGATCTTGGTTTCGGCAGGCGACAGGCCACCGCCACCATAGGCCTTGGGCCAATCGGGCACGGTCCAGCCGCGCGACGCCATCGCGTCCATCCATTCCTTCTGCCCCGGCTGGAAATCGGGATTGCGGCCGCCCCAGCAGGCGTCCTTTTCGGACCGGACGGGTTGGCGCATTTCGGGCGGGCAATTGGCGTCGAGCCAGGCGCGGGTCTCGCTGCGGAAGGTGTCGAGGTCTTGGGTCATCTATCGGCTCCAGACTAGGTCGTGCGCCAGGCGCGCGACGGCGATGGCGGTATGGTCGGCATAACGGTCGGCGATCACCTGCACGCCGATCGGCAGGCCGTCGGGATCGGTCCCGACGGGCACGCTGGTGGCGGGCAGCAGCGGGAAGGTGGCGAGCCCGGGATAGGCGATCTGCGCGCCGAACGGGCTTGGTGCGCCGTCGATCCACGCCTCACGGGTTTCGATCGGCGTATCGTCATGCGCGAATGCGGTGGTGCCCCAGGCGGGCGCGATCACCGCGTCGAACGCGCGGAACAACCGCCGCCACGCGCGGCGACAGACGGCTTGACGATCGAGCAGCACGGGCATCGGCGTAGACGGCGGACCGCCCCGCGGCGGCAGGCCGCGCGCCATCGCGACCGCGAGGATCCGCATGTAGTCGGCATGCTGTTCGACCAGATCGGGGAGCAGGACACTGTCGCGCGCCACGTTCGCACCGGCGGCGGCGAATGCCGCGCCGATCGCCTCGACTGCCGTACGGACCGCGTGCGCGGCGGGGGCGAGCGGATGTTGTGGCAGGAGCAGGATGCGCCATTCGCCAGCACCGCGAGGCGCCGGCTTTGGCAGCGGCAGGTCCGCGGTCAGGTCGAGCGCGAGCGCGAGATCGTCGGGATCGCGGGCGAGCGGGCCGATCACGCTGAGATTGAGCGCGGCGCCTTGCGTGCGCGGGAAGTAATGACCGTCGGTGTCGAGCATCCCGAAGGTCGGCTTGTGCCCCCACACACCACAGAAGGCGGCGGGCACGCGGATCGAACCGCCGATGTCCGAGCCGAATTCGAGCGGCACGAAGCCCGCGGCGAGCGCTGCCGCGGAGCCGCCCGACGAGCCCCCACTGACGCGGTCGAGATCGTGCGGGTTGCGGGTGCGGCCGTAGATCGGGTTGTTCGACTGGAGGTCGGCGAGGCCGACGGGGACGTTGGTCTTGCCGAGAATGATGGCGCCTGCGGCTTTCAGGCGCTGCACGGCGACCGCGTCCTCGCTGGCGACATGGTCGGCATGTTCGGGGAAGCCCCAGCTCGTCACCAGGCCGGCCACGTCGAAGCTTTCCTTGACCGTCATCGGCACCCCGAGCAGCGCGCGGTCGTCTTTCGGGCCGGCGTCGATCGCGCGCGCGGCATCGCGCGCTCGGTCGAAATCTCGGACGACGACGGCGTTGATCTCGCCGTTGCCCGCTTCGATACGCGCGATCGAGGCGTCGCATTCGGCGAGCGCGGTGGTCTCTCCGCTACGGATTGCGGCTGCGGTCTCGATGGCAGTGCGCATCACCGTCACCCCGGCGGAGGCCGGGGTCGACCTGCTGTGGTGCGGGTCGGGCGCCTCACTCCCAGCGGCCCCGGCCTTCGCCGGGGCGACGGCGGTCTGCTCATCCATTGAACCGCCCACCACTTTCCGCCTTCGACTTGAGCAACTCGGCAACCGCGAAGCCGTGCTTCTCGAGCCCGGCGACGATCGTCTTGAGCCCCTCGGTATCGGCCCAGAACATCGGCCCGCCGCGATAGACCGGCCAGCCATAGCCGTAGATCCACACCACATCGATGTCGCTCGCGCGCTGCGCCATCTTCTCCTCGAGGATCAAAGCGCCTTCGTTGACCATCGTGTAGAGCGTCTTCTCGACGATCTCCTCATCGCTGATCTCGCGCTTCTGCATGTTCGATTTCGAGCGGAAATCCTCGATGATCTCGGCCACGCGGGGGCTGGGCGTCGGGTTCCGCTTCTCGTCATAATCGTAGAAGCCCTTGGCGGTCTTCTGCCCCCAGCGGCCTTCGGCGGCGAGCGCGTCGCGGATGTTCTCGATCCGGTTGGGGTCGCGGTGCCAGCCGATGTCGACGCCGGCAAGATCGCTCATCTGGAACGGCCCCATCGGCATGCCGAAGGCGACATGGACGCGGTCGATCTGCTCGGGCGTGGCGCCTTCCATCAACAGCTTCATCGCTTCGACCTGACGAGGTTTCAGCATCCGGTTGCCGATGAACCCGTCGCACACGCCGGCGACCACCGCGACCTTCTTGATCGTCTTGGCGAGCGCCATCACGGTTGCGAGCACATCGTCGTCGGTCTGCGCGCCACGCACCACTTCGAGCAATTTCATGACGTTGGCCGGCGAGAAGAAATGCATGCCGACCACGTCGCCCGGCCGCTTGGTGACCGAGGCGATCTCGTCGATGTCGAGATAGGAGGTGTTCGACGCGAGGATCGCGCCGGGCTTGGCGATCGCATCGAGCCGGGTGAAGATCTCCTTCTTCACGTCCATAGTCTCATACACCGCCTCGATGATGAGATCGCACTCGGCGAGCGCGTCGAAATCGAGCGTGGGGGTGAGGGCGCCCATCGCCTTTTCGACCTGTTCGGGCTTCAAGCGGCCCTTGGCGGCGGACGCCTCGTAATTCTTGCGGATCGTCCCCGCGCCGCGGTCGAGCGCCTCTTGCGCCATTTCGACGATCGTCACCGGGATGCCCGCCGACAGGAAGTTCATCGAGATGCCGCCGCCCATCGTGCCCGCGCCGATCACGCCGACGCGCTTGATATCGCGCAGCGCGATCTTGGGGTCGATGCCGTCGATCTTGGCGGCCTGGCGCTCGGCGAAGAAAATATGGCGCTGTGCGGCGGACTGGACGCCCATCATCAGCTTCATGAATTCCTGCCGCTCGAAGGCGATGCCCTCGTCGAAGCTCGATCCGTCGGCGGCTTTCTCGACGCAGGCGATGTTGGCGGCAGGCGCCTCGAAGCCGCGGAAGCGCTTGGCATTGTCCTTCTTGAACGCGGCGACCGCTTCGGGGTCGGCCTGCGCGACCTTCTCGCGGGCGCGGGGCAGGGGCTTGGTGTCGGCGACTTCGCGCGCAAAGGCGATCGCGTCGGCTTCGAGGCTGTCCTCGCCTGCCAGGCGATCGATCAGGCCGGCCGAGAGGGCGAGCTTGGCCGGGATCGGATCACCCTTGGCGGTCATTTCGAGCGCGAGCTTGACGCCGGCGATGCGCGGAATGCGCTGCGTGCCGCCGGCACCGGGGAGCAGGCCGAGCTTGACTTCGGGGGTGCCGATCTTCGCGCTCGGCACGGCGATGCGATAGTGGCAGCCAAGCGTCACCTCGCACCCGCCGCCAAGCGCGGTGCCGTGGATCGCGGCGATAACGGGCTTGTCCGATGCTTCGACCATGTCGACCACGGTGGGGAGGCCGGGCTCCTGCATCGGCTTGCCGAACTCGGTGATATCAGCGCCTGCAAAAAAGGTGCGGCCATCGCAGCGGATGACCATCGCCTTGACCTGCGGATTGGCGAGACCTTCCTTGATCCCCGCCTCTAGCCCTTGCCGCACGGCCGCGCCCAGCGCGTTGACCGGCGGGTTGTTCGAGATGATGACGAGGACGTCGTCATGAAGCTGGGTGGTGATCGGGCCGGTCATGTTTCTCTCCTGTTTGCTTCCCCGGCGAAGGCCGGGGCCCAGTCGCGCAGGTCTCTGTCGTCGTGCACAGCGCCCGCCACTTCAGGTGGCGCAGCTGGGCCCCGGCCCTCGCCGGGGATGGGAAATTCTTACGTCAAAGCACTGTAGATCAACGTCTTCAACTCGCGGCGGATCGGGTACAGGCTCGACGGCGAGACCTGCGTCATGAACACCATGTGCAGTTGCTCGACCGGGTCGATGAAGAAGGCGGTCGAGAACATCCCGCCCCAATAATATTCGCCGACCGAGCCCGGGATCATCGACCGCCCGACGTCGATGTTGACTGCAAAGCCGAGCCCGAAGCCCGTTCCCGCATTGGCCGCCTCGCTGAACAGCGACTTGGACATTTTCGAAAGGTCCGCGCCGCCGGGAAGGTGGTTCATCGTCATCAGCGCGATCGTCTTGCGCCCGAGGATGCGCGCGCCATCGAGCGTGCCGCCATTGAGGAGCATGCTGCAGAAGCGGTGATAATCGAGTGCGGTCGAGACCAGTCCGCCGCCGCCCGAAACGAGCTTGGGCGCGCGGCTCCAGGCGCTTGCGGCGCCGCGGTCGTAGAGGATGCGGCCCTTGCCGGGCACGAAAGTGTAGCAGTCGGTGAGCCGGTCGATCTTGTCCTCGGGGACGTGAAAGGCAGTGTCATTCATCCCGAGCGGCGCGAAGATCCGGTCGCGAAAGAAGGTTTCGAGCGGAATGCCCGACACGCGTTGCACGACCGCGCCGAGCACGTCGGTCGCGACCGAGTAATTCCAGGCGTCGCCCGGCGAGAATTCGAGCGGCAGCTTGGCGAGCGCGGCGACGAAGCCGTCGAGATCGTGGTTGCCGTGCCAGCTTTCGAGTCGCAGCTCGCGGTGGGCGGCGTCGACGTTGCTGCGGTTCTGGAAGCCGTAGGTCAGCCCGGCGGTATGGCGCAGCAGGTCGATCATCCGCATCGGTTCGGCGGTCGGGCGGGTCTGGAACGGCACCCCGCCGCCGCCTCCGGCATAGACGCCGATATTCTTGAACTCGGGCAGGACGTGGTGAACCGGCGTGTCGAGCGCGACGCGGCCTTCCTCGACCAGCATTATGAAGGCGACCGACGTCACCGGCTTGGTCATGCTCGCGATGCGGAACAGCGAGTGCTCGTCGATCTGCGCGGCTTCGCCTTCGCGCGCCGGGCCGAGCGAGGAGAAATGCGCGATCTCGCCACCTTGCGCGATCAGGATCTGCGCGTTCGGCAACTTGCCGCTGTCGAGATAGCGCTCCTGCAGGAAGGCATCGATCGCAGCGAGGCGCTGCCCGTCGAATCGGGCCATGATGGGCAACTGAGCAGTCATATCGGTTTCCATACCCCCGCTTCGAAAGCGCGACTACCCTATTGCCTTGAGTGGCGCACGAATCAACAGTAACCTTGCGCAAACGGGCCGTTCGGGCAAACCCGAGTTTCAACTCGTTGAGTTGGGCAGGCCGCTGAGGAGAGACTATCGTGGATACCGAACCGCTCGTCGCGCTCGATCCGAGCTGGCCCAAAATGTCGCTCGACGCCATCACGGCGGTGCTGACCGCGCCCGGTGCGACGTTCGAGATCGAGACCATCGCGATCCGCGGGGTACCGACCAAGGTCTGGAAGAATGCGCCGCCGACGCTTGCCGCGCTGATCACCGCGTCGCGCGGCCATGGCGAGGCGCTGTTCACGATCTACGAGGATGAGCGCGTCAGCTACGAGGCCAATTTCCGCGCGGTGGCGGCGCTGGCGCAGCGACTCGTCGCGATGGGAATCGGCAAGGGCGATCGCGTCGGGCTGGCGATGCGCAACCTGCCCGAATGGCCGGTAATCTTCTTCGCTGCGGCGAGCATCGGCGCGATCGTCGTGCCGCTCAATGCGTGGTGGACCGCGGGCGAGCTCGATTACGGGATCACCGATTCAGGCTGCCGCCTGCTGTTCGTCGACGACGAGCGCTATCAGCGGCTTATCGCGGACAGCGCCGCGCTGGGCGCGCTCGAGCAGGTGATCGTCGCGCGCGCGTCGGTGCCGCTCGGCGAGCGGGCGACCCGGCTCGAGGATCTCATCGGCACGCCGCACCATTATGCGAGCTTGCCCGACCAGGCCTTGCCCGAGGTGGCGCTGGCGACCGACGACGATGCCACGATCTTCTATACCAGCGGGACCACCGGGCACCCCAAGGGCGCGCTCGGGACGCATCGCAACCTTACGACCAACATCCTCACCTCGGCCTATGGCGGTGCGCGCGGCTTCCTGCGGCGCGGCGAGGCGCCGCCGGCGCCGGCGGCCAAGACCTTCCTGACGGTGATCCCGATGTTCCACGTCACGGCGTGCAGCGCGACGATGATGATGTCGGTCGCGGCGGGGAATGCGCTCGTCTTCATGCGCAAGTGGGACACCGTCCGCGCGATGGAGATCATCGAGCGCGAAAAGGTGCAGGTGACCGGCGGCGTGCCGACGATCGCGTGGCAGATTCTCGAGCATCCCGACCGCGCGCAATACGATCTCTCCTCGCTTGAGGCGATCGCCTATGGCGGCGCCCCGTCGGCGCCCGAGCTGGTGCGGCGGATCTACACCGAATTCGGCGCGCTGCCGTCGAACGGCTGGGGCATGACCGAGACGATGGCGACCGTCACCGGGCACGGCGCCGAGGACTATCTCACGCGACCGACCAGCGCGGGGCCGGCGGTGCCGGTCGCCGACCTCAAGATCATGGACGAGGACGGCCTGCGCGAACTGCCGACGGGCGAGGTCGGCGAATTGTGGGCGCGCGGGCCGATGGTGGTGAAGGGCTATTGGAACAAGCCCGAGGCGACCGCAGCGACCTTCGTCGACGGCTGGGTGCGGACGGGCGATCTCGCGCGGCTCGATGCGGAAGGATTTCTCTACATCGTCGATCGCGCCAAGGACATGATCATCCGCGGCGGCGAGAACATCTATTCGTCCGAGGTCGAAAACGTGCTCTACGCGCACCCCGCGGTAACCGATTGCGCGCTGATCGGCATCCCGCACCGCACGCTCGGCGAGGAGCCCGCCGCGGTGGTCCATCTCGCGCCCGGGCAGGCCGCGACCGAGGCGGAATTGCAGGCGTGGGTGCGCGCGCGGCTGGCGATCTTCAAGACGCCGGTCGCGATCCGCTTCGTCGACGAGACGCTGCCGCGCAACGCCAATGGCAAGATCCTCAAGAAGGATCTCAAGGCGCTGTTCGAGGACCGGACCGCGCTGGTCGCCTGATCGGCGCATGCGCGGTCCCGCGTGTGGACCTTAACCCGATCCGTTAAGACGCGATCAACGATTTTCGTCGTCGCCGCGGGCAATTCGTTGTTAATGCTGTGGCCGGGCGCGGCGCTGGCAGGCTTTGCTTGCGACAGGCGGCGGAAGGCGAAATGGCGATGACTCGATCACTCGGCGAAAGGATCGCGCTGTTCGAAACCGCGCGCTGGGTCGTGCCGGCGATCATCGCGCTGGCGCTCGTGCTGCGGCTCGCCATGCTGTTGCTGCTGCCGCAGGTCGCGAGCTCCGACGGCGAATGGTATATGGTGCGCGCGGCCGAAATGGCGCGCGGGATGGGCTATCAGGAGGCGGGGCATCCGACCGCCTTCTGGCCGGTCGGCTATCCGGCGCTGCTCGCCGTCAGCATGATGCTGTTCGGTCCGGGGCTGTTCGGGCCGCTGTTGCTCAATTTGCTGTCGGTCGCAGGGATTCTGGGGGCGCTCCTCGGGCTCGGGCGCGTGCTCGGCGCGGGGCCGTTGGCGACGCGGATCGCGCTGCTGCTCTACGCGCTCTATCCGGCGCACATCGCCTACACCGGCCAGCCTGCTTCCGAGACTGCCTCGACCGCACTGGCGATGGTCGCGCTGCTGGTGCTGATCGCCGGCCGCAAACGCAGCCGGATGCTCGTCGCAGCCGGGCTGCTGTTCGGGCTGGCGACGCTGATGCGCGCGCAGATGATGCTGTTCCCGATCGGCGTGATTATCGCTTTGCTGATCGTCTATCGCGACTTCCGCTGGCGCGATGCGCTGCGCGCGGCGGTGCTGGTCAACCTCGCGCTCGCCGCGGTCGTGCTGCCATGGTCGCTGCGCAACGTGCAGCAGATGGGGGCGTTCGTCCCCGTATCGACCAACGGCGGCGTCTCGCTCTTCTACGGCGCGAACGATCGCGCGACGGGCGACTGGTTCGCCTGGGAACGCACGCCCTATTGGGACGAGGTGGTCGGCATCCCGTACAGCGAGCGCGTCGAACAGCAGGTCGAGCTCGACCGCCGCTTCAAGGCGCGCGCGACCGAGTGGATCAAGGCGCATCCGGCGCGCTGGACGCTGCTCGGCTTCCGCAAGATGGCGCTGTTGTGGGTGAAGGATTCGGACGGGTTCTGGTCGCTCGACAAGACCTATCCCGATCACGCGACGATGTGGCGCGCGGTGCAGGGCGTTGACCAGCTCTATTACATGGCGCTGGTCGGGCTCGGGCTGGTTGCGCTAGGCGTGGCGGTGCGCGAGCGGGTGCGCGGGCGCATGGCGCAGGCGCCGCTGCTGCTGCTCGGCTGCATGCCCGCCTTCGCCACGCTGACCGCGTTCGGTTTCACCGGGCAGACGCGCTATCATTACCCCGCGATGCCGTTCCTGATCCTCGCGGCGGGCTGGACGGTCGCGCTGCTGCTGCGGCGGCTCGCTGAGCGGCGGGCCGAACCCGCGCTGCGCCCGCGCGTCGCCTGAGCCTGAGGCCCTAAGCCTCAAGCATCGAACGCGGTCGCGCGGCGCGGCAGCGTGCGGTGGATGACGACCAGCGCCAGCAGCAGCGTCGGGATGATCAGCACGCTGCCCTCGGGGCCGGTCGCACCGCCCGACAGCAGCGTCGCGCCAGCCGGATGCGTCGCCAACAGATGCCCCTCCATCATCAGCCCCGAATCGGGCACGCCGTAGAGGAACGACTGCGCCCAGTCCCACATCGCGTGGAAGCCGATCGCCCACCATAGCGACCCGGTCCGATACAGCGCGTAGGCGAAGGTCAGCCCGGCAAGCGCGACGCTGATCAGCCCCAGTACGGTCTCGCCCGCATTGCCGATGTGGCCGGCGGCGAACAGCCCGACCGACAGGATCGTCGCGGCGACCCAGAAGCCGATCGTGCGGGCATGGCGCGCGCGGGGTACGACCGCGCCGACCAGCCCGGCGATCCCGCGCGCGAGCGTGTATTGCAGGAAGCCGCGGGTGAGAAATTCCTCGAACAGCCCGACGAGACAGAAGGTCACCAACCAGCCCGCGCCATAGCCGAGCGCCTCGGCCGGGCTGAGCGCAATCCGATCGACGACCAAAGCGCCACTCACGACCATTGTGCCCACGAGCAGCGACAGCAGCGCCAGCCCCCACGCCATCCCGCGCAGTGCGTCACGCAGCGCATGCGCGCGCTGGAGCCCGTAGGCCGCGAAGCGCCGCCGTTCGATCGGCGCCAGCAGATAGGCCGCGCCGAGCGCGGCGATCGAGAACGCCGCCTCGGCAATCAACGTTGCGCGAAGCGGTTGCGGAGCGCCCGCAGGGCCGGCCTTGGGATGGACGAGCGCGGTCGCGATCATCATCAGGATCGCAAAGGCGAGCAGGTACAGCAGCAGGCTCCAGCCGGCGCGCAGGCCGTCCTTGCCGATAAAGATAGAGCGGATCGGCCGCCGCGGCGCGGTGGCGATGGTGCTGCCGGTCATGCAAATTTCCTGGTTGGTGTCGTGCGGTCGCGCGTGCGGAAGCCCGCCCTCACGGCGTCGCGATTACCCGCTGCACCGCCGCGCGCCAACCGTCGAGCCGCGCGCTGCGCGCGTCGGCGGCGATCTCGGGCTCGAACGTCTCGACCGCACCGCGCATCGCGCTCGCTTCGGTGAGGTCGGCGAACAGGCCGCAGCCGATTCCTGCGAGCATCGCCGCGCCCAGCGCGGTCGTCTCGGCGAATTTCGGCCGCTCGACGCAGAGGCCGAGCATGTCGGCCATGTCCTGCGCCATCCAATTGTTGGCGACCATTCCGCCGTCGATCCGCACGTTCTTCCAGTCGACCCCGTCGGCGGCGAAGGCGGTCTTCAGGTCGTGCGCCTGATGCGCCATCGCCTCGAGCGCCGCGCGGACGATATGCGCCTTGCCGGTCGAGAAGCTGAGCCCCGAGATCGCGCCGCGTGCATCGGGTTCCCACCATGGCGCGCCGAGGCCGGAGAGCGCCGGCACGACATAGACCCCGCCATTATGCGTGACGCTGCGCGCGAGCGCTTCGGTCTCGGCGGCGGTGCCGATCATCCCGACTTCGTCGCGCAGCCATTTGATCAGGCTGCCGGCGACGAACACCGATCCTTCGAGCGCGTAGGAGCGCCGCCCGTCGAGCTGCCACGCGATCGTCGAGAGCAAGCGGTTGCGCGAGGTCGGCGGGATCGGACCGGCCTGGCTCAGTACGAACGCGCCGGTGCCGAAGGTCGCCTTGGTCTCGCCGATCTTGAGGCAGGATTGGCCGATCGTCGCGGCCTGCTGGTCGCCCGCGATGCCGCAGATCGGGATCGGCGCGCCGAACAGCGTCGTCTCGCCGAATCGCCCGGCGCAATCGACGATCTCGGGAAGCGCGGCGCGCGGGGCGCCGAACAGTTCGATCAGCCCATCGTCCCAATTGCCGCTGCCGATCGCCATCAGCGCGGTGCGGCTGGCGTTTGTGGCATCGGTGATGTGCAGGCCGCCGGTCAGCTTCCAGATCAGCCAGCTTTCGACCGTGCCGACGGCGAGGCGGGCGCCAGCCGCCTTCACTTCGGGCCAGTTCTGCAGCGCCCAGCCGATCTTGCTCCCCGAGAAATACGGGTCGAGCAGCAGTCCGGTCTTGGCTTGGACGACCGGCTCGTCGCCCGCGTCCTTCATCGCGCGGCAGGTCGCGGCAGTGCGGCGATCCTGCCATACGATCGCGGGGGCGAGCGGCTCGCCGCTCTCGCGGTCCCAGAACACCACCGTCTCGCGCTGGTTGGTGATGCCGATCGCGGCGATCTTCTCCGCGCCGCCGGCCTCGGCGACGACCGCGCGGGTGACGGCGAGCGTCTTGTCCCAGATCTCGGCCGCATCATGCTCGACTCGCCCGGGGGCGGGATAGTGCTGCGTGAGTTCGGCGGCGCGCGTCGCGAGACACGTTCCGTCGGGCTGGAACAGCATGGCGCGAGTCGAGGTCGTGCCCTCGTCGATGACAAGAAGGAGATCGGACATGGAGTGAGGGCTAGCGCCGTTTGCGCGGCGTGGGAATGCCGCTACGGTCGCGCCATGGTAGATCGCGACAACAATACGACCGGGGCGTTTGGCCTCCCGCCTGTTCAGGCTGACGAACCCGAGGACGAATGGCGCATTGCGATGCGCCGCGACCGGCTGCTTGCGGCGCTGACGCTCATCGCTGGCGTCGGACTGGTGGTGGCGTTGCCGTTCGCGCTCAAGGCCGGGGCGGAATTCTTCCTGCCGACCACCGCCGCGCTGGTGATCGCGATCGCGCTGGTGCCGATCCTCGAATGGCTCGAGCGGCGGCGCGTGCCCTCGGCTTTGGCGGCGCTGACCTGCGTGCTGCTGTTCCTCGTCGCGGCCAACGTCGCGCTGGCGGCTATCATCGTTCCGGCGACCGAATTCTTCCGCCGCCTGCCCGAGCGGATCGACCGCATCCAGATGAACATCGCGCCGCTGATCGACCTTTACGCCAGCTTCCAGAAATATCTGAACCGCACGGTCCAGCATCTCGCCTCGACCGGGCCGATCAAGGCGCCGCCGACCACGGCGGTGACCCCGCCGAGCTCGATTCTCGAGCTCGCCGCGAGCTTCGCGCCGTCGGTGATCGTTCAGGTGTTCTTCGGCATCCTCGTCATCTTCTTCTTCCTCGCGGGCTGGACGCGGCTGCGCAAGCGCACGATCACCAGCCGGTCGAGCTTCGGCGGCGCGATGGCGACGGCGCGCGTGATCCAGAACGTCGTCGACGACACCTCGGCCTATCTCGGCACGATCACGATCATCAACCTGGCGCTCGGGCTGGCGATCGCGGGGCTGCTCTACGTCATGGGGATGCCGTTCCCGTTGATGTGGGGCGGGATCGTCGCCTTGCTCAACTACGTTCCCTATTTCGGCCCGATCACCGCCGCGCTGCTGCTCGCGCTGGGCGGGCTGATGACCTTCCACGACATCTGGGTGGCGCTGGTGCCGGCGTTCGTGATGATCGGCTGCCATGTGATCGAGGCCAATGCGATCACGCCGCTGATCGTCGGGCACCGCCTCACGATCAACCCGATCATGATTCTCGTGTCGATTTCCTTCTGGTCATGGGTGTGGGGAACCGCGGGAACGCTGCTTGCCGTGCCGCTGCTGATCATCATCCAGACCGTTCTGGGCGCCGCGGGAAAACCCGACATCGCGGGTTTTCTGTTCGAACACGGCACCTTGACCCAGCGCCGGCAGAGCAATTTCACAAATTCTGCCGAAGATCGCGAAACAGGCGGTTGACAGCGTGGAGTCACCCCCATAGAGACGCGCCTCACGCTGAATAAGCGGGTGTAGCTCAGTTGGTTAGAGCGCCGGCCTGTCACGCCGGAGGTCGCGGGTTCGAGTCCCGTCACTCGCGCCATTCCCCCTGGTGGAATGGCGCACAAGCGGGACAAATCCTCGAATTCGTGATAATGCGCGCAGGCTTCGCAGACTGGCGCTAGACCTCGCCTGCTCGGCCCTCGGCGGGCGGCAGGTCGCGAACCAGCGCCAGCACATGCTCGGCTAGCTCGGCGCGACAGATCAGCAGATCGGGCAGATACGGGTCGGCGCAATTGTAGCGCAGGACCGAACCATCGACTCGGCTGACGTGCAGCCCGGCCGCTTGCGCGACCGCGATAGGCGCGCAATTGTCCCATTCATATTGTCCGCCGGTGTGGAGGTAGATGTCGGCCTCGCCGCGCACCACCGCCATCGCCTTGGCGCCGGCCGAGCCCATCGGCACCAGCGTGGCGCCGATCGCCTCGGCGACCGCCACCGCCTCGCGTGCCGGGCGTGTGCGGCTCACCAGCATGCGCAGTGGGTCTCCGGCCGGTGCGAGCGGCTTGGGCGCGCCCGAGGTCAACGTGAAGCCAAGCGCGGGGAGGGCGACCGCGCCGACCGTCGCGACCCCGTCGATCGCCAGCGCGACGTGCACCGCCCAGTCGGCGCGCCCCTCGCCATATTCGCGCGTCCCGTCGAGCGGATCGATGATCCATGCGCGGCTGACCGCGCAGCGATCGCCGCTGTCCTTTTCCTCCTCGCACAGAATCGCATCGTCGGGGCGTGCGGCGCGCAGCAGGCGCATCAGATAGGTGTTGGCCTGCGCGTCGCCGGCGGCGCCCAGCGCCTTGCCGGTGAGGCCGCTGCTGGCCTGCAGCGCGAGCAGGATCGCGCCGGCCTCGGTGGCGAGGCGTTCGGCGAGGCGGACGTCGCTTTCGATGATCGAATCCTTCATTTGAGCGGCATGATCCGGCGGACGATGAAGTCGGCGGCCTCGGCCGGGGTCATCTCGTCCGTGTTGACGCGGATCTCTGGCTTTTCGGGCGGTTCGTACGGGCTGTCGATGCCGGTGAAGTTCTTGAGCGCGCCGGCGCGCGCCTTCTTGTAGAGCCCCTTCACGTCGCGCGCCTCGGCCACCTCGAGCGGGGTGTCGACGAAGATCTCGATGAACTCACCCTCTGGGAGCATCGCGCGAATCATGTCGCGCTCGGCGCGGAACGGCGAGATGAAGGCGGTCAGCACGATCAGCCCGGCATCGGCCATCAATTTGGCGACCTCGCCGACGCGCCGGATATTCTCGATCCGGTCGGCCTCGGTGAAGCCCAGATCCTTGTTGAGCCCGTGGCGGACATTGTCGCCGTCGAGCAGGAAGGTGTGGCGGTTCATTAGCGCCAGCGCCTTCTCGACCTCGTTGGCGATGGTCGACTTGCCCGATCCCGACAGGCCGGTGAACCACAGCACCGCGGGCTTCTGGTTTTTCAGCGCGGCATGGCTTTCGCGGCCGATGTCGGTCGCCTGCCAGTGCACGTTCTGCGCGCGGCGCAGGCTGAAGTGCAGCATGCCCGCCGCGACGGTGGCGTTGGTGATCTTGTCGATCAGGATGAAGCCACCGAGCGTGTGGCTCTCGGCATAGGATTCGAACACGATCGGACGGTCGGTGGTCAATTCGGCGACACCGATCGCATTGAGCTCGAGCGTCTTGGCGGCGAGATGCTCCATCGTGTTGACGTTGACCTGATATTTCGGCGGCTGGACCGTCGCCGAGACCATCTGCGTGCCGAGCTTGAGCCAATAGGCGCGCCCGACGATCAGCGGTTCGTCGTCCATCCACACGATGGTCGATTCGAACTGGTCGGCGGTTTCGGGCGGCGAATCGGCGGCGGCGATGACTTGCCCGCGCGAGCAATCGATCTCGTCGGTCAGGCACAATGTGACCGACTGGCCGGCGACGGCCTCGTCGAGATCGCCCGCCAGCGTCACGATCCGGCTGACGTGCGACGTCTTGCCGCCGGGCAGCACGCGGATCGCGTCGCCGGGCTTGATGACGCCGCTCGCGATCTGGCCGGAGAAGCCGCGGAAATCGAGGTTGGGCCGGTTGACCCACTGCACCGCCATCCGGAACGGCCGAGCCTGGTCGGTCGCCGCGCCAATCTCGACGGTCTCGAGATGCTCGATCAGCGTCGGGCCGTGATACCAGGGCATGTTGGTCGAGCGCAGCGAGATATTGTCGCCCTTGAAGCCCGAGATCGGCATCGGCGTGAAGGCGGTGATACCGATGCTGTCGGCAAAGCCGCGATAGTCGGCGAGGATCGCGTCGTAGCGAGCCTGGTCGTAGCCGATCAGGTCCATCTTGTTGATCGCCAGCACGACATGCTTGATGCCGATCAGATGCGCGAGATAGCTGTGCCGCTTGGTCTGCGTCAGCACGCCCTTGCGCGCATCGACCAGGATCACCGCGAGGTCGGCGGTCGAGGCGCCGGTGATCATGTTGCGGGTATATTGTTCGTGGCCGGGCGTGTCGGCGACGATGAACTTGCGCTTCTCGGTCGAGAAGAAGCGATAGGCGACGTCGATCGTGATGCCCTGTTCGCGCTCGGCGGCGAGACCGTCGACCAGCAGCGCGAAATCGATCTCCTGCCCCTGCGTGCCGACGCGCTTGCTGTCGGCCTCGAGCGCGGCGAGCTGGTCCTCGAAGATCATCTTCGAATCGTAGAGCAGCCGCCCGATCAGCGTCGACTTGCCGTCGTCGACCGAGCCGCAGGTGATGAAGCGCAGCATGGTCTTGTGCTGGTGCTGCGCGAGATAGGCGTCGATGTCCTCGGCGATCAGCGCCTCGGTCTGGTAGACGGACTCGTGCGGGGCGAGCTCGGTCATCAGAAATACCCCTCTTGCTTCTTCTTCTCCATGCCCGCGCCGCCGGCATCCTTGTCGATCGCGCGGCCCTGCCGTTCGGACGTCGTCGTCAGCAGCGTCTCCTGGATGATCTGCGACAGCGTCGAAGCCGTGCTCTCGACCGCGCCGGTCAGCGGATAGCAGCCGAGCGTGCGGAAGCGGATCGAGCGATCGA
This sequence comes from Parasphingomonas frigoris, assembly GCF_036663815.1. Taxonomy (NCBI): domain Bacteria; kingdom Pseudomonadati; phylum Pseudomonadota; class Alphaproteobacteria; order Sphingomonadales; family Sphingomonadaceae; genus Parasphingomonas; species Parasphingomonas frigoris. The sequence continues at coordinate 578,288 of NZ_JAXOJQ010000001.1, forward strand.
CCGGGACTTCGCCGGGTTCGAGCCGGAAGCGGTCGTCGTCGACCATCAGCAGCATGCCGTCGCGCTCGACCGTCGGGCGGACGCCGGCGAAATAGAGCGGGACGATCGGGACGTCGTTGAGCTGGATATATTGCCAGACGTCGAGCTCGGTCCAGTTGCTGATCGGGAAGACGCGGATGCTCTCCTTCGCGTTCTTGCGGGCGTTGTAGAGGTTCCACAGCTCGGGGCGCTGGTTCTTCGGCGCCCAGCCGTGGCTGGCGCTGCGGAACGAGAAGATGCGTTCCTTGGCGCGGCTCTTCTCCTCGTCGCGCCGCGCACCGCCGAAGGCCGCGTCGAAGCCATATTTGTCGAGCGCCTGCTTGAGCCCCTCGGTCTTCCACATGTCGGTGTGGAGCGCGCCGTGGTCGAACGGGTTGATCCCGCGCTCGGCCGCCTCGGGGTTCTGGTAGACGAGCAGCTCCATCCCGCTCTCGGCGGCCATCCGGTCGCGCAGTTCGTACATCGCCTGGAATTTCCAGGTCGTGTCGACGTGGAGCAGCGGGAAGGGCGGGGGCGAGGGGTAGAAGGCCTTGCGCGCGAGGTGCAGCATCACCGCCGAATCCTTGCCGACGGAGTATAGCATCACCGGGCGCTCGGCCTCGGCGACAACTTCGCGCAGGATATGGATCGCCTCGGCCTCGAGCCGTTCCAGGTGGGTGAGGGTCTTGGTCATTTTCAACGGTCTCCGCGCGTCGCTTGGCCCCAAACCGAGCGCACGAGCAATCAATCCATTCTTGCCCCCTGTATCGCTTCGCTATCGCTCGGGCACCAGCCTCGGCCCGTCAAGCGATGGCGCGCGGAGTTGCCGAAGCGCGGTCGAGCGCTGTACCGAGAGGGATCGACCCGAGAAAGACGAGCCCGATGTCCGATCTGACGCCCCCGAAGACGCGCTCCTGGCTGTTTGCCCCCGGCGACAGCGCCCGCAAGATGAGCAAGGCGTGCGAGGGCCCCGCCGACATCGTCCTGCTCGATCTCGAAGATGCCGTCTCGACTGAGAACAAGCCGCAGGCCCGGCAGATGGTCCACGATTTCCTTGCCGAAAACGTCGCGCAACGCGCGCGGCTATGGGTGCGCGTCAACCCCCTCGACGGGCCGCACACGCTGCGCGACCTCGCCGCGATCATGCCGGCGCGGCCGGGCGGGATCATGCTGCCCAAGGTCAATGGCCGCCACGACGTCGATCGGCTCGACCATTATCTGTCCGCGCTCGAGGTCGCCAATGGGATCGAGGCCGGGTCGACCCCGCTGATCGTGCTGATCACCGAGACCGCCGAGGCGATGTTCCACACCGGTGCCTATAAGGACGCGCCGCGCGTCACCGCGGTGACGTGGGGCGCCGAAGATCTGGCCGATTCGATCGGCGCAAGCTCGAATCGCACCACCGACGGGCGCTACAGCTTCACCTACGAGCTCGCGCGCAGCTTCTGCCTGCTCGGCGCGGCGTCGGCCGGGGTGACCGCGATCGAGACGATCCAGGCCGATTTCCGCGATCTCGACGGTCTGCGCGACCGCGCCGAGCAGGCGCGGCGCGACGGCTATCGCGGGATGATGGCGATCCACCCCGCGCAGGTCGAGGTGATCAACGCCGCCTTCACCCCGAGCGCCGACGAGATCGCCGCGGCGCAGGCGATCGTCGACCTGTTCGCTGCCAATCCCGGCGCGGGGACGATCGGCTATCAGGGCGGGATGCTCGACCGGCCGCACCTGTCGCGCGCGCAGCAGCTGTTGCGGCAGGTGCGCGACTGATCGTGGCTTGGCAGCCGGCGAGCGAGCGGGCACACAATCGGCCATGGCCCTGATTCCGACCCTGCTGCTCGCCGCGCTCGCCGCGGCCCAACCCGCCCCGCAATCGGCAAAAACCGACGTCAAGACCGCGCCGACCGCGGCGGCATCGGTTCCCGCCAAAGCCGCGCCCGCCAAGGTCTGGCCGATCCGCGAGGCCGACTACACGATCCCCAACTTCCGCTTCAAAAGTGGCGAGACGCTCCCGGCGGTGCGGCTGCACTACACGATGCTCGGCACGCCGCATCGCGACGCGCGCGGGCAGATCGACAATGCCGTGATGGTGCTCCACGGCACCGGCGGGACGGGCAAGCAGTTCCTCAACCCGGTCTTCGCCGACCAGCTCTACGGCCCCGGCCAGCCGCTCGACATCACGCGCTACTGGATCATCCTGCCCGACAATATCGGCCATGGCCTGTCGTCCAAGCCGTCGGACGGGCTGCACATGCAGTTCCCGCGCTACGATTATGACGACATGGTCGAGGCGCAATATCGGCTGCTCCACGACGGGCTCGGCATCGCGCGGATGCGGCTGATCATGGGGACGTCGATGGGCTGCATGCATGGCTTCGTGTGGGGCGAGACGCATCCCGACTATCTGCGCGCGCTGATGCCGCTGGCGTGCGAGCCGGTCGAGCTCGCCGGGCTCAACCGGATGTGGCGGCAGTTGCTGATTGACGGGATCAAGGCCGACCCCGCCTGGGCCGGCGGCGAGTATCGCACGCAGCCGCAACTGGGCTTGCGCACCGCGGAATCGCTGCTGTTCATCGCCGGCTCGGCCCCGATCAACTTCCAGAAGCTCTATCCGACGCGCGACGACGCCGGTGCCTTCGCCAGCGAGCGCGTGACCAAGGCGATCGCGCAGCTCGACGCCAACGACCTTATCTACCAGGTCGATTCGTCGCGCACCTACAATCCCTGGCCGAAGCTCGAGGCGATCACCGTGCCGACGATGTGGATCAACTCGGCCGACGATTTCATCAATCCGCGCAATTTGCCGTACCCCGAGCAGGCAGTGAAGCGGATGCCGAACGCGCGCTTCCGGCTGATCGCCGAGACGCCCGACACGCACGGGCACGGCACGCACACCTGGGCGGTGAACTGGACCGCCGACCTCGTCGATCTGCTCGCGCGGACGGAAGCCCGCCCATGATGGGCGCGCCATGGCGCTTCGCAATCGACCGGGGCGGCACCTTCACCGACGTCGTGGCGCAGCGGCCTGACGGGACGATCGCGACGCTCAAGCTGCTGTCGGTCGATCCCGCGCGCTACGACGATGCCGCGATCGCGGCGATCCGGCGCCTGACCGAAGTGGGCGAGGGCGCCTTGCCGCCGCTCGAGATCCGCATCGGCACGACGCTTGCGACCAACGCGCTGCTCGAGCGGACCGGCGAGGCGACCGTGCTGGCGATCACCCGTGGCTTCGGCGATGCGCTGACGATCGGCTATCAGGACCGCCCCGACATCTTCGCGCGCGCGATCGTGCGGCCCGCGCCGCTCGCCGCACGCGTGATCGAGATTGACGAGCGCGTCACGACCGAGGGCGAGGTGCTGCGCCCGCTCGACCAAGACGCCGCCGAGACGGCGCTGCAGGCGGCGTTCGACGCCGGTTTCCGCAGCATAGCGATCGTCCTGCTGCACGGCTGGGACCATACGGCCCACGAGGCCGCGCTGCTCGCGATTGCGCGGCGGATCGGCTTCACGCAGATCTCGGCGAGCCACCTGACTGCGCCGGTCATCCGGCTGATCGCCCGCGGCGACAGCACCGTCGCCGATGCCTATCTGTCGCCGACGCTGCGGCGGTATGTCGACACGCTGACGACGGCGCTCGGGCTGGCGAATGCACCGCTGTTCATGCAGTCGTCGGGCGGGCTCGTCGCGGGCGATGCGTTCCACGGCAAGGACGCTTTGCTGTCCGGGCCGGCCGGCGGGATCGTCGCGATGGCGGCGACCGCGCGCAGCGCCGGGTTCGAACGGGTGATCGGCTTCGACATGGGCGGGACCTCGACCGACGTCTCGCTCTATGCCGGCGCGTTCGAGCGGCGCGACGAGGCGCTGCTCGGCGGCGTGCGCGTCGCCGCGCCGATGCTGCGGATCGATACCGTCGCGGCGGGCGGCGGGTCGATCTGCAGCTTCGATGGCGGGCGCTTTGTCGTCGGGCCGGAATCGGCGGGCGCGGTGCCGGGGCCAGCCTGCTATCGCCGCGGCGGACCGCTGACCGTGACCGACTGCAACGTCGTGCTCGGCAAGATCCGTCCCGACAGTTTTCCCGCGGTGTTCGGAGAGGGCGGCGATGCGCCGCTCGACCGCGACGTGGCAGTCGCGCGGCTCGACGACCTGCTCGACGCGGTCGAGGCGGCGACAGGGCGGCTGCCGGGGCGCGAGGAGACCGCCGAAGGGCTGATCACTATCGCAGTCGCCAACATGGCGCAGGCGATCAAGGCGGTCAGCGTCGCGCGCGGCGAGGATCCCGCGGGCTTCGCGCTCGCCTGCTTCGGCGGGGCCGGGGGGCAGCATGCCTGCCGCGTCGCCGATGCGCTCGGGATCGAGCGCGTGCTGCTCCATCCGCTCGCTGGAGTGCTTTCGGCGTACGGCATCGCGCTGGCTGATCGGCGGACGGTGCGCAGTGCTACGCTCGGTGTGGGCCTGGAGGACGAGACGGCACTCGGCGCGGCGGTTGCGCGGATAGGCGCGGACGCGCGTGCCGACCTGATCGCGCAAGGGGTGGCAGAGGCCGGCGTCACGCTCGCGACGACGGTCCTCGTGCGCTACGCACGCACCAATCAGGGGCTCGAAGTCGCGCTCGACACACCGCCTGCGATGCGCGCGGCGTTCGAGGCGGCGCATCGCGAGCGCTTCGGCTTTATCGTCGACGATGCGCTGATCGCCGATCGGATCAGTGTCGAGGCGATCGCGGCGAATGCCGATGTCCTCACGCTTGCTGCCCCGATTGCTGCGGGCACAGACGCACCGAGCACCATCACACTGTTCATGGATGGTGCTCCCCGCACCGCGCTGCTACACGCCCGCAGCGACCTAGCGGTCGGCGCGACGATCCTTGGCCCCGCGCTGATCATCGAGGACAATTCGACGATCGCGCTCGAGCCCGGCTGGCGCGCGATCGTGTTGCCCGACGGCACGCTGCTGCTCGAACGCGCCGTCGCGCGCGAACGCCATCAGAGCGACGCGTCGGTCGATCCGGTGCGGCTCGCCATTTTCGGCGGGCTGTTCATGGGCATCGCCGAGGAAATGGGCGCCGCGCTCCAGCGCAGCGCCGCTTCGGTCAATATCCGCGAGCGGCTCGATTACTCGTGCGCGTTGTTCGATGCGGGCGGCAATCTCATCGCCAATGCGCCGCATATCCCGGTCCATCTCGGATCGATGGGCGACAGCGTCCGTGCGATCATCGCGGCGCGGCAAGGCGACGGTCGCGGGCTGCGGCCGGGCGACGTCTATGCGATCAACGATCCGTATCGCGGCGGAACGCATCTGCCCGACATCACCGTGATCCAGCCGGTCTTCGCCGGTGGCACCGCGCCGGCCTTCTTCGTCGCGGCGCGCGGGCATCATGCTGATGTCGGCGGGATCGCACCGGGATCGATGCCCGCCGACAGCGTCTCGATCGAGCAGGAGGGTGTCGTGTTCAGCAACGCCTTGCTCGTCGCCGAGGGGGTGTTGCGCGATAGCGACATCCGCGCGCAGTTCGCCGCGGGGACGTGGCCGGCGCGGGCAATCGACCAGAACATGGCCGATCTCGCGGCGCAGATCGCGGCGTGCGCCCGCGGGGCGGCGGGGCTCAACCGGCTGGTCGCCGAGCATGGCGCCGACGTCGTCACCGCCTACATGGCGCACGTCCAGGCGCATGCCGAGCAGGTCGCGCGGCGGCTGATCGCCAACCTCGCCGACGGTACGTTTGCCTATGAGACCGACGACGGCGCGGTGGTCAGTGTCGCGGTGCGGGTCGATCGTGATGGAGGCGGGCTGACGGTGGATTTCAGCGGGACCAGCGACCAGCGCCCCGGCAATACCAACGCGCCGCTCGCGGTGGTGCGCGCGGCGGTGCTGTATGTGTTGCGCACGCTGGTCGAGGATGACGTGCCGCTCAACGACGGTTTCCTGCGGCCGGTGACGCTGGTCGTGCCGATCGGCTCGATGCTCAACCCGGTCTATCCGGCCGCGGTGGTCGCCGGGAATGTCGAGACGAGCCAGGTCGTCACCGACGCGCTGTTCGGCGCGCTCGGCGCGCTCGCGGCGTCGCAGGGGACGATGAACAACCTGACCTTCGGCGACGATGCCGTGCAATATTACGAGACGATCGCCGGGGGCGCCGGCGCGGGCGACGGCTTCGGCGGGGCTTCGGCGGTGCAGACGCACATGACCAACAGCCGGCTGACCGACCCGGAAGTGCTCGAAGCGCGCTTCCCGGTGTTGCTCGAAGGTTTCGCGATCCGTCACGGATCGGGCGGGGCGGGGCGCTGGGCGGGGGGCGACGGTGCGGTGCGAAGGATCCGCTTCCGCCGGGCGATGCGCGCCAACATCCTGTCGAACCACCGGCGGATCGCGCCGTTCGGGCTGGCCGGCGGCGGCGATGGCGCGACCGGGGTGAATGTGATCGAGCGGGCAAATGGCCGGATCGAGCGGCTCGGGGCGACCGCCTCGGTCGAGATGCAGCCGGGCGACGTCTTCGTCATCGAGACGCCGGGCGGCGGCGGTTACGGCCTGCCCGACGGAGCCGACGCCTGATGCTGGTGCTGTCGGGCATCGCCGTCATCGCGCTCGGGTTCCTGCTGCGCTTCAATCCGCTGATCGTGATCGTCGTCGCGGCTTTGGTCACCGGGCTGGCTGCCGGGCTCGATCCGATCGCGGTTCTGCGCGCGTTCGGCCACGCCTTCAACGAGACGCGCTACGTCAGCGCGGTCTATCTGATCCTGCCGGTGATCGGGCTGCTCGAACGCCACGGCCTGCAGGCGCGCGCGCGCGGGCTGGTCGCGGGCTTGCGCGGGCTGACGACCGGGCGGTTGCTGATCGGCTATCTGCTGTTTCGCCAGATCACCGCCGCGCTCGGGCTGATCTCGATCGCGGGGCCGGCGCAGACCGTACGCCCGCTGGTCGCGCCGATGGCCGAGGCGGCGGCTGGCGAAGGCGGCGATCCCGAGAAGATCCGCGCGATGGCGGCGGCGACCGACAATGTCGGGGTGATCTTCGGCGAGGACATCTTCATCGCGATCGGGTCGATCCTGCTGATGAAAGGCACGCTCGCCGGGATGGGGATCACGCTCGAACCGTTCCAGCTGTCGGTGTGGGCGATCCCGGCTGCGATCGCGGCGTTCGTCATCCACGGCGCGCGGCTATTGCTGTTCGATCGCCGAATCGCGCGGCGCGGCGCATGATCGGGCTCAACCTCGTCTATCCTGTCGCGGGGCTCGTTTTCGGGCTGTTCGCTGTGCTCGGGCTGCGCGACCGCCGCTGGGCGAACGCCGCGTTCCACGGCCTCATTGCAGTCTCCTTCTTCGCCGGCGACCTGCTCGGCGATCTCGGCAATGGCGTGCTCGTGCTCGCCTTGGTCGCGATCGCCGCGTCGGGGCGGATGCGCCGCGCGGAGCCGTCGCTGGCGCCCGAGGAGCGGCCGGCGCTGCGGCTGTTCGTTCCCGCGCTGATCGTTCCGGTCGTGGCACTGGTCGGAACGATCGGCTTCAAGGCGGTGCCCGGCGTCGTCGATCCCAAGCAGGCGACGCTGGTCGCGCTGACGCTCGGCGTCATCCTCGCGCTGATCGTCGCCTGCGTCTGGCTACGCGCGCGGCCGCAGGTCGCCTTCGAGGCGGGCCGGGGGCTGAGCGACCAGATCGGCTGGGCGATGATCCTGCCGCAGATGCTCGCGAGCCTCGGCGCGGTGTTCGCGCTCAGCGGCGTCGGCGCGGTGGTCGGCGGCCTGGTCGGGCAGGCGATCCCCGAGGGCAGCATCGTCGGCGCGGTGCTCGCCTATGGCCTCGGCATGGCGCTGTTCACGATGGTGATGGGCAATGCTTTTGCCGCCTTTCCGGTGATGGCGGCGGGGATCGGCGTGCCGGTGCTGATCCGACACTATGGCGCCGACCCCGCGCCGGTCGCGGCGATCGGGATGCTGATGGGGTTTAGCGGGACGTTGCTCACCCCGATGGCGGCCAATTTCAATCTCGTGCCCTCGGCCTTGCTCGAACTCAAGGATCGCTACGGCGTGATCCGCGCACAGGCGACGACCGCGGTGTCGCTGCTGCTGTTCAATATTCTGCTCTTGTGGTGGGTGATGCGATGACGATGTTCGATGCCGATCACGGCGCGCGGTTCGCGCGATTGACGCTCGGCCATGTCGGCCAGCCCTATCCGTACAAGGCCGACCACGTCTTTACCGGGCCCGAGGATCTGATCCTGCCCGAGAAGTTGCACCCGATATTCCACGGCAGCTTCGATTGGCACAGCTGCGTCCATGGCTGGTGGCAGCTGCTGACGATCGCGCGGCTGTTCCCCGATCTGCCCGAGGCCGCCGAGAGCCGCGCGCGCGCCGGTGCGATGCTCGTGCCGGCGAAGGTTGCCGGCGAATGCGCCTATCTCGAGCGACCGGCGAGCGGCGGGTTCGAGCGGCCCTATGGCTGGGCGTGGGCGCTGGCGTTGCACGGCGAGGCGGTGCGGCATGATGCCGGATGGGGCGCCGCGCTCGAACCGTTGGCGCGGGCGTTCGCCGCGCGCTTCGCGGGCTATCTGCCCAAGCTGACCTATCCGATCCGCACCGGTACGCACGGCAACACCGCCTTCGCCTGCATCCTAGCGTTGCGCTGGGCGCGCGTGCATGACGCCCCGCTCGCGACGCTGATCGAGGCGAGGGCGCACGACTGGTTCGGGACGGATCGCGGGTGCCAGGCGTGGGAGCCGTCGGGCGATGAATTCCTCTCGCCAGCGCTGATCGAGGCCCTGCTGCTGCGTGAAGTCCTGCCTCCCGCCAACTTCGCCAAGTGGTTCGACGCATTCCTGCCCGATCTCGCGGACGGCGCGCCGGCGACGCTGTTCCTCCCCGCCACCGTCTCGGATCGCAGCGACGGCAAGATCGCGCATCTCGACGGGCTCAATCTCAGCCGCGCGTGGTGCTGGCGCCGGATCGCCGCTGCGCTCCCGGCATCGCATGCGGCGCACGACCGGATCGAAGCGACAGTGCGCGATCACCTCGACGCCAGCTTGCCGCACCTTGCCGACGATTATATGGGCACGCACTGGCTCGCGAGCTTCGCGCTGCTCGCCTTACTCGGCTAGCGCACGCCTCCGCTTACTTGCGGACGGCGGCGCTCTTGGCGCGGATCGCGGCGAATTCGGATCCCGCCTTCCACTGCGGCCATACCTGCGAGCGCGCGAGCTGGTCGCCGATCGTGCCGATCAGGTCGATGTCCTGCACCGCGCCCGCCAGGTTCCAGTCGGGGGTCCAGCGGTCGCACGCCTGGTGATAGCAATTGCCGGTATAGGCATCGATCCACGCCTGCCCGGCCGCGACGCCGCCTTGCTCGAGATTGGCCGCGCCTGCGATCCCCATCAGCAGCAGCACCGGCACGCCGCGCTTGGCGAGCGAGAAGTGATCGGCACGGTAGAACAGCCCGCGCTCGGGCAGCCCTTCCGGCGTGACGGTGCGCCCCTGCGTCGCGGCGACGCGCTTCATGTCGTCCTCAAGCGTGTCCTGCCCCGCGCCGACCAGCACGACGTCCTTGGCGGCGCCGGCGGTCTGCAGGATGTCGATCGCCAGCGTGGCCACGGTCTTCTCGGCCGGGAAGACCGGGTTTGTGGCATAATATTCGGAACCGAGCAGCCCGCGTTCCTCGGCGGTCCACGCGGCGAAGACGACGCTGCGATCGGGCGCCGGGGCCGCCTTCATCGCGCGCGCGATCTCGAGGATCCCGGCGATGCCGAGCGCATCGTCGTTCGCGCCGGCGCGGAAGACATGCCCCTGCACATCGGGCTTGCCGCGGCCATAGGCATCCCAATGCGCGCCGAACATGACGACCTCATCGGGCCGCGCCTTGCCCGGGATCTTGGCGAGGACGTTGTGGCTCTCGACCGTCTCGTGGCTGACCGGCACGTCGGCATCGAAGGTGACGCCGGTGAGCGGAACGGGCTTGAACTTCGGATCGCGCGCGGCGACCGACAGCTTCGCGAGGTCGAGCCCGGCCGAGGCGAACAGCCGCGTCGCCGCATCGCCCGAGATCCAGCCCTGCAGCGCGAGGCTGGTCAGGTCGGCGGGCTTGCGCGCGATGTCGTAATTCTCGCCACCCGGGCTGACCACGACGTTCCAGCCATAGCCGGCCGCCCCGGTCTCGTGGACGATCAGCGCGCCGATCGCACCCTGCCGCGCGGCTTCTTCAAACTTGTAGGTCCAGCGGCCGTAATAGGTCATCGTCCGCCCGCCGAAGCGGCCCGCCGCGGGCTCACCGGCGGCGGCGGCATAATCGGGATCGTTGACCAGGAAGACGACGACCTTGCCCTTGAGGTCCATGCCCTTGAAATCGTCCCACTGCCGCTCGGGCGCCTTGACGCCGTAGCCGACGAACACGACCGGCGCGCCGGCGATCCGTGCGGCATCGTCGGGGCGGATGGTCGAGAGATAGACGTCCTTGGCCTGCTCGACCGGCATCGCCTGGCCCTTTGCGGCAAAGGCGAGCTTGGCGGGCGTGCCGAGCCGGGTGTGGAGCAGCGGCACGGTCTGGAGCCATTGCCCGCCGGGCCCGGCCGGTTGCAGCCCGAGCGCCTTGAAGCGCGCGACGAGATAGTCGACCGTCTTTTGTTCCCCCGCAGTGCCCGGCGCGCGGCCTTCGAAATCGTCCGAGGCGAGCGTCTTGACGGTCTCGGTCAGGCGGTTTGGGTCGACGGCGACCTGGGCGTTGGCGGATTGGACGGAGAGGCCGAGGCAGGCCGTGGCGATTGCGATTTTACGAAGCGTCATGCCCGCCACTCTAGCCGGCACGGGGCGCGGGGCAATCCCGAACAGGCCGTTACACCGCGGTCTTGCCGCGCGTCTCGCCCATCCGCAGGTAGACGATCAGCGACAGCGCGATCATCCCGGCGATGTACCAGTAGAAGCCGCTCTCGAACCCGTAGCGCTTGAACGACAAAGCGACATATTCGGCGGTTCCGCCGAACACCGCGTTGGCGATCGCATAGGGCAAAGCGACCCCCAAGGCGCGGATGTGCGCCGGGAACAGTTCGGCCTTCACCACCGCGTTGATCGAGGTGTAGCCGGTGACGATCGCCAGCGCACCGAGCACGAGCAGGAACGCCTCGAGCGCGGTCGGCCCGCTTTCAAGCGCGGTGAAGATCGGCACGGTCAGCAGCATCCCCGCGACGCCGAAGCCGATCAGCAGCGGCTTGCGGCCGATCCGGTCGGACAGCCAGCCGGCGAGCGGTTGGAGCAGCATGAAGACGAACAGTGCCGCCGCCATGATCGCGGTCGCCGTCTCGCGCCCGAAGCCGGCGCTGTTGACGAGGAATTTCTGCATGTAGGTCGAGGAAGCGTAGAAGGCGAGCGTACCGCCAGCGGTCAGCCCGATCACCACGCCGACCGCCCGCGGATGGTGGCGGAACAGCGCGAAGCCGCTCGACGCGCGGCGGGTCTGGCTGGCTTTCTCCTGTTCGAAATCGGGCGTCTCGTGCAGCCCGCGGCGCAGGAAGAACACGCTGACCGCGAGCACCCCGCCGATCGCGAACGGGATCCGCCAGCCCCAGCTTTCGAGCGCCTCCACCGACAGCACCGACTGGAGCACGAGCAGCACGCAGAGCGCGAGCAATTGCCCTGCGATCAGCGTGACATATTGGAAGCTCGAGAAGAAACCGCGCCGATTGCTCTGCGCCATCTCCGACAGATAGGTCGCGCTCGCGCCATATTCGCCGCCGACCGAGAGCCCCTGCATCAGGCGTGCAAGCAGCAGCAAGGCGGGCGCCCATGCGCCGATGCTCGCATAGCCAGGGATGATCGCGACGAGGAGCGACCCGCCGCCCATCAGCGCGACCGACACCGTCAGCCCGGCCTTGCGCCCGTGGCGATCGGCATAGATCCCCATGATCCACGCGCCGAGTGGCCGCATCAGGAAGCCGACCGCGAAGATCGCTGCGGCATTGAGCAATTGCGCGGTGCTGTCGCTCGACGGGAAGAAGACCGGCGCGAAATAGAGCGTGAACGCCGAATAGACGTACCAGTCATACCATTCGACCAGATTGCCGAGCGATCCGCCGAGGATGGAGTGCAGCCGGCTGGCCTGGCCGAGATCGACGGTGGCGACGGACATGCAGGCTTCCTCTCTGGCGGAACGATCCGCGGGGACAGGTCTGCTACCATCCCCGCGGCGTTCGTCCTACCCCGCAGCCCGCGTCACGACGACCTGCGTGGGCTTGAGCGGTGCGGCGATCGTGAAGCCGACCGTCTGGGCCGAGACATCGCTCTGCGCGGGCTCCCGCTTGCCGTTGAGCGTCACGTCGCCTGGGGTGGCCCAGCCGTGCACCGTGACCGCGATCTGCGACCACCATGGCTTGAACGTCCCCTCGCGCGCTTCGAAGCCAATCGACAGCCCGGTCGGCGTCATGGTGCAGCGCACGGTCTGACGCAGGTAGCCGCGGCGCTGATAGGCGAGCGTCGTGCCGTCATCCTCGTAGAGCGTGCCGACACAGTCCTCGCCCGGATAGACATCGAGCATCAGCGGCCCCGACGGCGTCTGCGCGCTGCTCTGGACGAGCGGCTGGCGTGGCAGGATCGTGCCCGCGCGGACGAAGACGGGCAGGCGGTCGAGCCGCGGCGTCTCGTTCACGCGGTCGCCCTTGGCATGTTCGGTCGGCACGGCCTGCGTTGCCGACTGGATCGGGCCGGCGGTGGTCGGCTCGGGCGTCCCGGCGCGCTGGCCGGTCCAGTAATCGTACCAGCCGCCCGCGGGCAGGCAGACGTCGTAGCGCTGCGGCGATTCGGGGCTCGGCGGCGGCGCGATCAGCAGCGCCTTGCCGAGCGTGAACGCCATCGACTGGTCGCAGCCCATGCTCGCGGCGCTCGGATAATCGTAGAAGACCGGCCGCATGATCGGATCGCCAAGCCGGCTGTTCTGGTCGGCCAGCGCGTAGAAATAGGGCAGCAGGCGGTAGCGCTCCTCGACGAAGCGACGGCGGATCGCGAGATGGTCGGGCCCGTCGACCCACGGCTCGACGCGCGGCGTGCCGGTGGCGGAGTGATCGCGGAACACCGGCGTGAAAGCGCCGATCTCGAACCAGCGCGTCAGCAGATCGGCGCTCGGCCCGCCGGCAAAGCCGCTGACGTCGGCGGCGCTATAGGCGAAGCCCGACAGGCCGAGGTTGATGATCTGGTGGACCGAGAGCTTCAGATGATCCCAGGTCGCGCTGTTGTCGCCGGTCCAGGTGACCGCATAGCGCTGCCCGCCGGCATAGCTCGCACGGGTCATCACGAACGGGCGCTCGTTCGGGCGCAGCGCGAGCAGGCCGTCATAGGTCGCGCGCGTGTTCTGCATGCCGTAGACGTTGTGGATCTCGCGATGGTCGCCGGTGCGGCCTGCGAAATCGTCGCTGGCGATGCGGTGCTGCGTGTCGAGCGGCATCGTCTTGGTCGCGGTGTTGAAAATCGCGGGCTCGTTCATGTCGTTCCAGAAGCCGGCGATGCCGTCATCGAGGAAGCCCTTGTAGAGCGTGCCCCACCACGCGCGCGACTTGGCCTGGGTGAAATCGGGGAAGACCGACGGGCCGGGCCAGACCGGCGCGACATAGTCGCTGCCGTCGGGGTTCTTGACGAATTCGTCGCCGCGCTTGCCGCTGGTGTAGGGGGCATAGCCCTGATCGACCTTGGCGATGTGCAGGTCGGTGATCGCAACCAGCTTGATCCCTTGCGCCTTCATGTCGGCGACGAGCTTCGCCATGTCGGGGAAGGTCTTGGGGTTGGTGGTGAAGGGGCGGTTGCGGTCCTGATAGTCGATGTCGAGCCAGATCACGTCGGTCGGCACGCGGTCGGCGCGCAGGTGGCGCGCGATCTCGCGGACCTCGTCGGCCGACATGTAGCTGTAGCGCGACTGCTGGTAGCCGAGCGCCCATTTCGGCGCGAGCGGCGCGCGGCCAGTCAGCCCGGCGTAGCGGCGCGTGACGTCGGCGAGGGTCGGGCCGGCGATGAAATAATAGTCGATCGGGCCGTCGGGGCCGCCGAACGCCAGCGTCTCGGCATCCTTGTGGCCGAAATCGAACCAGGTGCGATAGGTGTTGTCGAGCAGCACGCCGTAGCTGCCGCCGGCGCCGCCGGTCGCGGCGAAGAACGGGATCGACTTGTAGATCGGATCGTCCGAACTCGAGAAGCCGAACGCATCGGTGTTCCAGTCGACGAACGCCTTGCCGCGCCGGTCGAGCCCGCCGGTCTTGTCACCGAGGCCATAGAAATGCTCGGTGATCGGCAGCGTCTTGGTGAGCGTGAAGGCCTTGCCGTCGACACTCGCGGGCGCGGCATCGGCCGAGATGATCTTGCCGTCGAGCGTCTCGAAGGTCACGGCACCACCCGCACTGATGCGGACGCGGAGCTTGGCGGTCGTGAAGCCGTCGGCGGTCGGCGTGACCGTCTTGCGGGTCTTGCGCTGTGCGGGGAGGACCGCCCAACTGGCATCCTCGGGATAGGCGCCGCCGCGCGCGATACGGACGCGGACGACGTCGTCGCCGAGCGCGATCAGCTTCATCTTCAGCGCGCCGGCGGTAACCTCGACGCCGTCCTTCGCCGCGGTGAGGGTCGGGGCGGGGGCACCGCTCTGGGCCTGCGCGGCGACGGGGGCGAGCGGTAGCGGGACGGTGGCGAGCAGCAGCGCGAGGGGGAGGCGTTTCATGTCAGGTCTCTCAACAGCTTACCGGGGGAGGTGCGGGGTATGGGGGCGGAAATTGAGCGCGCAGCGGCGCAGGAAGTCGTCTATCCCGGCCATGTCGATCCGGTCGATATCGGGGCCTGCGGGCACGAGCCGCACATCCTCGGGAAAGGTGCCGTAGCCGGCGAGCAGGCAATGCCAGCTGATCGCGTTGTAATAGCGCGCAATGTCGAGTTGCTCGATTGTCGCGGCGAGGTCGGCGCCGGTGAACCACGCTGACATCACGCGCTTGAGCGTGTCGGACGGCTCGACCGCGCGTGCTGCCGCCCAATAGCCGTGCGGATCTGCATGGCGCTGGTTCAACCGGTAATGTGCGACGATGTAGTCGCGGACGCCGTCGTAGCGCGCGGCGATGCGCGCGTTGAAGGGCCCGCGCGCTTTCTCGGTAAAGCCGTCGACGTCGACCGCGTCGAGGAACGCCTCGACCGTGGCGATGACAATGTGCAGCGCGGTCGCCTCGAGCGGTTCGAGGAACCCCTGCGCGAGCCCGACCGCAAGCGCATTGTGCGACCAGCTTTCCGACACGCGCCCGACGCGCATCGGCAGATGTCGCGCGGTGCCTTCGTCGCCGACCTTCAGATGCGCGCGCAGCTCGGCCTCGGCCCGGTCGCGGCTGAGGTATTGGCTCGAATAGACGTAGCCGTTGCCGGTCCGGCTGGTCAGTGGGATCTCCCATACCCAGCCCGCCGACAGCGCGGTGGCGCGCGTCTGACTGGGGAGCGGCGCGGCGTCGTCGCGCGGAGTCGGCATGACCACCGCGGAATCGTTGAACAATGTGTCGCCGTAGCGGACGAACGGCACAACGAGCGTGCCCTCGAACAACAAGCTGCGAAAGCCGCTGCTGTCGAGGAAGAGATCGCCCGCGATCCGCTCCCCTCCATCGCACAGTAATGCCGCGATGCCGCCGTCGGCGCGCCGCTCGACGCTTTCGACGCGGCGCTGGAGGTGGGTGACGCCAAGCTTGGTCACCGCATGAAGGCTCAGGAACGCGCCGACCTTATAGGCGTCGAAATGATAGCCGTAGCTCACCTCGAACGGAAAGCGCTCGTCGGGCTGCGGCGCGCATCCCGCCGCGGCCAGCCGCGCCGGGAGCAGGAACTGGTCGGGATGTGCCGCGACGTCGCGCCCGGTTCGCCGCGCCCGCGTATTGTAGAAGAAGGTGCCCGCGGTGTGGCTGTCGAGCGCGGTCGGGAAGGGGTGGAAATAGCGCTCGAACCCCGGCCGATCGGACCATCCCGCAAAGCCGATGCCGAGCTTGTAGGTCGCATCGCACGCCGGCATCCACTCGGCTTCGACGATGCCGAGCCGGTCGAAAAAGCCTTTGAGTTGCGGGGTCGAGCCTTCGCCGACGCCGACGATGCCGATCTCGGGGCTTTCGACCAGCGTCACCCGCGCCTGCGGCCAGCGATGCGCGAGGAGGCACGCCGCGATCCAGCCTGCGGTTCCGCCGCCAAGGATCACGATCGCGCCGTCGCGGGCGAGGTCCTTGGCGGAATCGCTCACACGCGGAGCACCAGCCCGGCAAAAGCGGGGAGCGTGCTCGCCGCGATCTCGCTCGTCGCGAGCAGGGGCGCGCCGGTCTGCGCGATGCCCGCCGGCCATGCACGCGCCGAATCGCTCATGTTGAACAGGCACAGCAGCCGCTCGCCAGCTTCCTCGCGCTCGAACGCCAGCACCGCCTCGTCGCAATAGCGCATACGCAAATCGCCCGACCGCAGCGCCGGATGGGCATTGCGCGCGGCGATAACGCGTCGCGTCCAGTTGAGCTGCGACTCCGCGTCGGCATCCTGCACATCGACCGCCAGCGCGGCATGGTCGCCGCCGAACGGCAGCCACGGCGTCACGCTGCCGAACCCGAGATCGGGCGCGGCCCCCGTCCACGGCATCGGCGTGCGCGCGCCGTCGCGCGACAGCGTCATCGGCCAGTTGGCGATCGCCTCGGGATCGAGCAGATCCTCGAACGCGATATCGACCTGCGTCAGCCCGAGCTCCTCGCCCTGATACAGGAAGATGTTTCCGCGCAGGCAGGCGAGCAGCAGCAGCTTCATCCGCGCGAACGCCTGCGCATCGTCGGGCGTGGTCCAGCGCGACACCGCGCGCGGCGCGTCGTGATTCTCGAACGCCCAGCTCGGCCAGCCGATCGTCGGATCGTTCGGCCAGCGCGCGAGCGAGTCCGCGACGAGGTCTGGCGTGAGTGCGTCGGCGTACAGGAAATCGAAGCTGTAAGCGCTGTCGAGCCGCTTGCCGCCCGCGGTGAACAGCTTCATTTCGCGGTCGCTATCCTCGCCGCCAATCTCGGCGACGGTGAAGCCCGCGCCATATTCGTCGAGCAACGCCCGGATCCGCTCGAGGAACGGCGGAATGTCCGAATGGCCTTGGTTGTGCAGCTTCAACTGGAAGTCGAACGGCCGCGTCCGCGCGCGATTGGTCGCAGGGGCAGGCGGGTTATCGGTCAGCGCCGGATCGTGCATCGCGAAGTTGATCGCGTCGAGCCGGAAGCCGTCGACGCCGCGATCGAGCCAGAAGCGCGCGGTATCGAGCAGTTCCTGCTGCACCGCCGGATTGTGCCCGTTGAGCTGCGGCTGCTCCTTGAGGAAGTTGTGAAGATAATATTGCTGGCGCCGCGCGTCCCATGTCCACGCCGGGCCGCCGAACACCGATTGCCAGTTCGACGGCGGGCTGCCGTCGGGCTTGGCGTCGGCCCAGACGTACCAGTTGGCCTTGTCGCCCGAGCGGCTCGCCCGGCTCGCCTCGAACCACGGGTGCTCGTTCGACGTGTGCGAATAGACCTGGTCGATGATGATACGCAGCCCAAGCGCATGCGCGCGCGCGATCAGCGCGTCGAAATCGGCGAGCGTGCCGAAGATCGGGTCGACATCGCGGTAGTTCGCAACGTCATAGCCGAAATCCTTCATCGGCGACGTGAAGAACGGCGACAGCCAGACTGCGTCCATCCCGAGCGAGGCGACATGGTCGAGATGCGCGGTGATGCCGGCAAGGTCACCGATCCCGTCGCCGTTCGCATCGGCGAAGCTGCGCGGATAGATCTGATAGATGGCTGCGCCCTTCCACCAGGGGGCGGGGACGGCGGGATCGGGCTGGACGGCAGGGGCGGGCATAGGACTCATTCGCTGGGGAGGCGGGCAGAAGTGGCGGCGCAGATTGCGTAGCCGAGCGGCGGGAGCGTGATTGCTGCCGAACCGGGCGCGGTGACCGCGGCGGGGCAGGTGCCAGCGAGCGTCGTGAAGCGGCGCGACTGCGCGCCGACCTCGACATTGGCGGCGAGAAGCTGGTTCGAGGTGTTGAGCACGACGAGGATCTCGCGCCCGTCATCGTCGCCGCGCGTGAAGGCGAGCAGACCGGGCTTGTCCGACGCGAAGCGGACGACGGTGCGGCCGTGGCGCAGTTGCGCGTGACTGCGGCGTATCTGCGAAAGGCGCGCGATCGTCTGGAAGATCGGATTGTCGGTGCCGAAATGCGCGGTTGCGGTCGTGGTCGTCGTGCCGATCAGGCGGTTGTCGTTGTAGCTCGCGACCTGGCTCGCGAACAGGTCCTCGCGCGCGTCCTGGTCGCCGCCATGGCCGGTGAAGCCCTGCTCGTCGCCGGAGTAGATCGTCGGCACGCCGCGCGCGGAAAGCAGCAGTACGTGCGCGAGCTCGAGCCGGGCGAGGCGCTCGGCGTCGGTCGCCTTGGGCCAGGCCAGATCGAGCATGTGCCCCATCCGCCCCATGTCGTGATTGCCGAGGAAGGTCGGCAACCGCAGCGCGGTCGCGTCGCCGCCCTGGTAGAGCACGTCGCCGTCGATCAGCTTGGCAAACACGTCGGTCCCCGCCTTGCCGCTCAGCATCGCGCGCGCCGCCGCCTGGAACGAGAAGTCGAGCACTTCGGGATAGCCGTCGCGGCGTGTGAACTGCGCGGTGTAGCCGGGGTCGACGGCCTCCGAATAGACTTCGCCGAAAATCGGGAAGTTGCGGATCCCGCGCGCGGCGGCGCGTGCTTGCATCGCCGGGATGAACGCCTGCCAGAATTCGGGGTTCACATGCCGCGCGGTGTCGATGCGGAAGCCGTCGACGCCGAAGCGATCGATCCAGCCGCCATAGATGGCGATGAACCCGTCGATCACGCGCGGATCCTCGGTCATCAGATCGTCGAGCCCGCTGAAATCGCCGTAGCGCGCGGATTCTCCGGCGAAGGTCGAGTCACCGCGATTGTGATAGTAGCGCGGGTCGTTGAGCCACGCCGGAACCTTTACCTTCGCTTCCGCTGCCGGAACGAACGGCGTGTAGGCATAGGCCGGGTCGGTCAGCTTGGCGAAGTTCTCCGGCGTCTGCACCGCATCGCCTGCAAAACCGGCGTTGATCGGTTGGCCCGTGACGCCAAGGCGGCGCTGGTACGGATAATCCGCCTTGCTGCGATACGCGCAACTCTTGCCGATGCACTCGTGATACTGGATCACGTCGGCGGTGTGGTTGGCGATGATGTCCATATAGACCTTCATCCCCCGCGCATGCGCCGCGTCGACGAACGCGGCGAACTCGGCGTCGGTGCCGAAATGCGGGTCGACCTTGGTGAAGTCGGTGATCCAATAGCCGTGATAGCCCGCGCTCTCATGCCCCGCCGCGCCCTGCACCGGCTTGTTCTTGAACACCGGCGCGACCCAGATCGCGGTGACGCCAAGCGCCTGGATATAGTCGAGCCGCTGCGTCAGGCCCTTTATGTCGCCGCCATGATAGAAGCCTTTGGCGGTCGGGTCGTAGCCCGTCGTCAGCCGGTCGCCGGTCAGCCCACCTTTGTCGTTGGCCGTGTCGCCATTGTCGAAGCGGTCGGGCAGGACGAAATAGATCACCTCATCCTCGGGCGCGCGGTCGCGGACCTGCTCGATCGGCACCGCGGCCGCCGGACCGGCGAGCGCGAGCAGCAAGGCGGCGGTCAGGCTCATGCCGACACCGGCGTCGGCGCGGCGCAGTGGCGCGCGATGAAGTCGGCATGGCTCGGCATCTGGGCAACCTCGCGGGCGTTGAGCTGGTCGATCGTATAGAGGAATTCGGCGAGGTCGGCGGCGGGGATCGCATCGGCGAGCGGGTGATGCCCCGCGGGCATCACGCCCTGGCCGGCGAAGACCTGGAGCCAGCCGACCTCGGTGAACAGTTCCTCATGCTCGCGCGTGATGTGGCCGTTGCCGCGCCACAGCGCGATCTTGGCGGCGAGCGTCTCGGGCAGCGCCATGTCGCGGCAGTGCTGCCAGAACGGCTCGGCCCGATCGTTCGCATGGTAATGCAGGATGATGAAATCGCGGATGCGCTCATATTCGAAGTCGCTCTGGCGATTGAACTCGTCGCGGTCGGCTCGCGCAATGGTTCGGCCGGGAAGCAGCTTCATCAGCCGCGCGATGGCGGACTGGATGAGGTGGATGCTGGTCGATTCGAGCGGCTCGAGGAAGCCGCCCGACAGCCCGATCGCGACGACGTTGCGGTTCCACAGCTTGCGCCGCTTGCCGGTGCGGAAGTGGATCGGGCGCGGCTCGGCCAGCGCTTCCCCGTCGAGGCCGGCGAGCAGCGTCGCGGTCGCTTCATCGTCGCTCAGATGCGCCGAAGAATAGACGATGCCATTGCCGGTGCGATGCTGCAGCGGGATGCGCCACTGCCAGCCCGCAGTCTTGGCGGTCGAGCGGGTATAGGGCGTGAACGCCGCGCTCCGCGCCGACGGCACCGCGAGCGCTCGATCGGCGGGCAGCCAGTGCGTCCAGTCGTCATAACCGGTCTTCAGCGTCTGCTCGATCAGCAGCCCGCGAAAGCCGGTGCAGTCGATATAGAGATCGGCGCTCAGTGCGGTGCCGTCCTCGAGCACGATCGCCGACACGTCGCCGGTCGCATCCTGCTCGACGCGGACGATCTTGCCCTCGATTCGGTTGATCCCGCGCGTCTCGCTGTAGCGCCGCAGATAGCGTGCGTAGAGGCCGGCATCGAAATGGAAGGCCGAGGGCATGTCGGGCAGCACGCGCGCAGTCCGCGCCGGCCCGCGCTGCATCCGCTCCGCCAGCGCCGCCTGGTTGTTGAGCGAATAAGCAGCGAGATCGCGCGCCGTGCCGAGTTGCCTAGCGCGCAACCAATAGTGGTGGAACGGCAGCAGGCCGACGTCGCGGCCGATGTCGCCGAACGCATGCATGTAGCGATGCCCCGGCTTCCACCAGTCGACGAACTCGATGCCGAGTTTGTAGGTCCCCTGCGTCGCGCGCAGGAAGGCGTCTTCGTCGAGCCCGAGCGCATCGTTGAACAGCCGGATCTGCGGGATCGTCGCCTCGCCGACGCCGACCGTGCCGATCTCCTCGGATTCGATCAGGTCGATCTCGAAGCCGACTTCGAGGAAGCGCGCGAAGGTCGCCGCCGTCATCCAGCCGGCGGTGCCGCCGCCGGCGATGACGATCCGGATCGGTCGCGGGCTGTTCTGCTCGGAATGGTTCGCCATCGTCCGCGTCCCCGCTTCGGCTGTATCAGGCACCGGAACGGCGAGCAGCGGGTCGATCCGCCGCTCGCCGATGGGCAGGTTCAGAACTTGTACGTGATACCCAGATAGTAATCACGGCCATAGCGCTGATAGTCGATCACCTGCCGCGGATCGTCATTCTGGTAGGTGACGAACGGACGGTCGGTGAGGTTCTTCGCCTGTGCGAGGATCGCGAAGCCCTTGAGGAAGCCCTCCTGGAATTCGTAGCCGATCTGCGCATCCAGAATGCCTTCCGACCGCGCGGTGCGATAGGTCGGCGCGGCCGACAGGCCGGCAACTTCCGCCAGGAAGGAGGAGCGATAGCGATAGTTCACGCGCGCCTGGAAGCCGTACTTCTCGTAATAGACCGTGCCGCTGCCGGTCCACTTCGACAGGCCGGGCAGGGTGATCGCCTGGATCGGGTTGTTGGCGAACTTGATCTCGGACTCGGTGTAGTTGCCCGAAACGAACATACCGAACCCGTCGAGCGCCTTGGTCAGCGACTTGAACGGCAGCGACACCGTCGCCTCCAGGCCGATCACGCTGCCGCGACCGGTGTTGGCGGGGGCGCTGACATTGCCGATCGTCAGGCGGTTGGCGGTGACGATCGCCTGCTGCGCCGGCGTCAGCGCGCCGAGCAGCGCGGTGAAGTCATAGGCATAGCTGTTGTTCGGATCGACGAAGTCGGTGAGGTGCTTGTAGTAACCCGACAGCGCGACATAGCCGCCGCCGTGGAAATACTGCTCGAACGACACGTCGATGTTGGTCGACTGATAGGGTTTCAACGCGACGTTGCCGCCCGACGAGGTGAACACCGGGTTTAGCCCGGGGTTGAGGTTGTTCGGCTGGATGTTGGCGATGTTGATCGCCACGTCCTGCGTCACGCGCTCCTGGTCGAGGCGCGGGCGCACCATCGTCTGCGAGGCGCCGAGCTTGACGTAGCCCAGCGGGACCAGCTCGACCGCCATCGTCGCCGACGGCAGGACGTTGGTATAGCTGACCTTCTGCGTCGCCGGTGCGATCGTCACGACGCCGTTGACGACGCTCGCGATCTGGCCGTCCGAACTCTGCTCGCTGTGGATGACCTGCGTGCCGATCGAGCCCTTGAGCGCCTTGCCGCCGACATCGCCGTCGATCGTGATCTTGGCGTAGCCGGTGTAGACGTTCTCGGTCACGACGTTGTCGCGCACCAACGACGACGGGCGGTTGTCGTAGAAGGTGTTGTAGCTGTTATTGTAGAGATACAGCGGATCGAGCGCGAGGACTGCGGGGACGCCGAGATAGTCGAGCGGGATCTTGCCGAGGATTGCCTGGGTCGGGATCGGCGCCGAGGTCGGCGTGCCGCTGGCGACGGTGCAGTTGCTGCCGGTGCCCTTGGGGCACAGGAAGAACGACTGGTAGGCGCTGGTCTTCTCGCGACGGCTGTAGTTGGCGCCGGCTTCCCAGCCCTTGACGATGCTGTTGTCGAACTCGCCGTTGAGGCTCGCACGGAGCGACTTGAGGTCGTCCTTGAAGCTCGGGCGGTTGAGGAAGCCCGACTGCACGACGGCCTGCGTGCCGTTGTAGCCCCAGCCCTGCGGATCGGTCAGCTTGAACACGCTGGTATTGGTGTAATCGAGCGTCGGGACGATCTTGTACGTGCCGTTGCCCTGCTGGGTGACCTTGACGGTGTCGTCGGGGCCGGTGCCGCCATAGCCGACGCCGGTATAGGTCTCGAGCAAGAAGTCGGTGCGCGTGGCATGGCTCCAGCTCGCGTCGACGTTGAGGTGGATCTTGTCGCTGAGCTTGAGGTCGTTGTTCCAGCCGAGCGAGAAATTCTCGGCCTTGCGCTGGTTATAGTCGTTGCGCTGGATCGCGTGGACACCCGAGAAGGTCGTCGTCGTGGCAAAGCCGTCGGCGACGGTCACGCCGCTCTGCGTCGGGCTTGAGAAGCCGAGCGGGAACTCGATCCCGCGCAGGTGCTGGGTTTCCTCGAAGTGCGAATAGAGCGCGTCGAAGGTCGAGTGGAACACGTCCGAGGGACGCCATTCGATCGTCGCGACGCCGCCGTAGCGCTTGAGTTCGTTCGACTGGACATACGGCTTGGCGCCGCCGAGCACGAACGGGCTCGCCGCGGTGCCGGCACCGGCATAGCCCCACGCATTATAGCGCTCGTCCTGCGACGGGGTGAGCGTCGCCGAGGCGCCGAGCGCGATGCCGAGCGTGTCGTTCGCGAACTTGTCGACATAGGTCGCCGACGCGCGATAGCCGTAGCGCGAGCTGTCGGGGTTGAGATTGTCGATCCCGTTCATCTGGCCGCGGGCGCTGACCGCGAAGACGCGCTTGGCCTGCTCGAGCGGGCGCAGCATGCGCAGATCGACCGTGCCCGAGATGCCGGCGGCGACGAGCGAGGCGTCGGCCGACTTGTAGACGTTGACCGTCTTGAAGAATTCGGACGGATACTGATCATATTCGACGCCGCGATTGTCCCCGACGGTGACCTGCTCGCGGCCGTTGAGCAAGGTGGTCGAGAAATCGGGGCCGAGGCCACGGATCGACAGGCGCTGGTCGCGCCCTTCGAGACGCTGCGCGGTGACGCCGGGAAGACGGGCGAGCGAGTCGGCGATCGACACGTCGGGCAGCTTGCCCACGTCCTCGGCCGAGACCGAGTCGACGATCAGCACCGATTGGCGCTTGATCTTGGCGGAGGATTCGAGGCCGGCGCGGATGCCGGTGACGACGATCGCCTCGTCGGCGGCGGTGGTCGTCTCGGCGGGCGAGGGGGCAGCAGGAGCCGCCGGCTGCGGCGTCGGATCGGCCTGGCTGGTGGTCGCCTCGACCTGCGCCTTGGCGGTCGGGTTGGCGTTGGGCGTGGTCGTCGCATCCTGCGCGAACGCGGTCGCCGGCATGGCAAGCGCTGCGGCAAGCGCGACGCTGCTGACGCGCAGGCCAAAGCGCGCCTGGCTCGGCGTACGGCACGGCGCGTCGATCCCGCTGACGCGGATCGTCGTGAATTCGGTCATCTCTATTCCCCTTCAGGCGGGACGAACCCGCACATCCTCCAACGCCATTCAAACGGCTCGACGTCGTCACACAGCGTCGATTGGCCCGACCCGGGCTATATTCCGGGCTCTGGCGTTGCAAAAGGATCGGGCATACGTATTCACGGCTGGCATACGTATTCCCAAACGCGGCATCGCCAGCGCATGTCGTGAGGCCTTAACGCGGAGCGCACACGGGAAGGATCACGAACACCGATGGCAAGACGACCGACCTCGCTCGACATCGCGCATCTGGCTGGCGTTTCGCAGCCGACGGTGTCGCGGGCATTGCGGGGCGTGAAATCGGTGAACCCGCAGACGCGCGCGCGAATCGAGGCGATCGCGCGCAGCCTGCATTATGCGGTCGACAAGAATGCCTCGAGCCTGCGCACCCAGTCGGCCAACACGCTCGCTCTGCTGTTCTTCGAGGAAGCCGCCGACGACGATGCGGTGATCAACCCCTTCTTCCTGTCGATGCTCGGCTCGATCACGCGGGCCTGCGCCAAGGCCGGCTATGACCTGCTCATCTCGTTCCAGCAGCTGTCGGGCGACTGGCACGTCGATTATCAGGACAGCCACAAGGCCGACGGCATCATCCTGCTCGGCTATGGCGATTACGAGACGTATCGCGTGCGGCTCGACCATCTCGCCGAACAGGGAACGCATGTCGTGCGATGGGGCGCGGTCGGGACAGGTCCCGGCGGCATCACCGTCGGATCGGACAATCGCGGCGGCGGCGCGCAGGCGACGGCGCATCTGATCGCGCAAGGCCGCCGCCGGATCGGCTTCCTCGGCGCCGCCGACAGCCGCTATCCCGAAATCGAGGATCGCTATCGCGGTTATCTCGACGCGCTCGCCGCCGCGGGGCTCGATGCCGATCCGGCGTTGCGGATCGACGCAATCACCACCGAGGAATCGGGCCAGGCGGCCGCCGAGCGGTTACTCTCGGAAGGCGCGGACTTCGACGCGATCTTTGCGGCGAGCGACGGCATTGCGATCGGCGCGATGCGCGCGTTGGCGGCGGCCGGGCGATCGGTGCCGGGCGACGTCGCGATCGTCGGGTTCGACGACATCCAGTCCGCCTCGCTGACCAGCCCACCGCTGTCGACCGTGGCGCAGGATGCGCGGCGCGCTGGCGAGGTGCTGGTCGAAACGCTGCTCGGCCAGTTGCGCGGCGATCCCGTGGCCGCCGGGCCATTGCCGACGCGGCTGGTGGTGCGCGCCAGCAGCGGGGCGTAGCGGATCGCGCGCGGGCTCAGTCGTCGAACAGGAACAGGTTGAGCGTCAGCCGCCCGGCGAGCGGATCGCTGCTCAGCGTGACCTCGGGCGGCAGGTCGGCGCAATGCAGCGTATTGCCGGCATAGACGAGCGCGCGGTTGAACGCCCCCGGCTGCACGGCGATCCGTTCGTAGATTGGGGTGTCGCCCGAAATGTAGGCGGGGTCGGGTAGCCCGTGCGCCTTGACGTCATTGTCGAGCGCCGCCCGGAACTGGGGCAACCGAGCGGCATCGACGCTCTCGAAGCCGGTCGCGCGCTGGCGGTAGAAAGCCGTGCCGCCTTGGGCGCCGTGACTGAGGAACAGCAGGAGCGCGATCCGGCGCGCCTCCACCCCGTCGAAGTGCGGCAATCGCTGGATCGGCGCGAGTGCGGCCGGCGGCGTGGTGACGAGCGAGTAATAGGCTTCCGACACCGCTGGTGCGGGATCGAGCGCGAAATGCTCGGCGAGCAGGGGCGCGATGCGGCGGCGCATCGTCTCGGCCAGCCGCGGCGGGACGGGCGCGCGGACGCCGGGATAATGCGGGCCGATCTGCCCCATCCTGAGCGCCGCCGCATCCTCGCGCAGCATCTCGGGGTCGGACCAGAAATCGTCGAGCACCAGCAACGGAAGCTGTTCGGTGCCCAGACGGTGGAGAGTTGGCGCTTGCATCGGCCCTTCATGCGACCGTCGCACCGCCGCGCGCAAGGACTGCGCGCAGGGCGCTGGGCTGCATTCGTATGCAGCGCTCCGACGCTTGTGCGCACTGCTCCGAGCCGCCAGTGTCGCCGCCAACGGACCGCGGCCGGACGGCAGGAGCAGCGGCGGGGAGGACCTAAGTGAGCGAAAAACCGGTGCAGCGTTTCAGCGGGCTGTGGAACATCAGCTTCGGCTTTTTCGGGATCCAGATCGGCTTCGCGCTGCAGAATGCCAATATGAGCCGGATCTTCCAGACGCTGGGCGGATCGCTCGACGACCTGTCCTATCTGTGGGTCGCGGCACCGCTGACCGGTCTGCTCGTCCAGCCGATCATCGGCCATTATAGCGACCGCACCTGGAACCGCTTCGGCCGGCGGCGGCCCTATTTCTTCGCCGGCGCGGTGCTGGCGATGCTCGCCTTGTTCGTCATGCCCGAAACCAAGGTGCTGTGGCTCGCCGCGCTGATGCTGTGGGTGCTCGACGCGTCGATCAACGTCTCGATGGAGCCGTTCCGCGCCTTCGTCGGCGACATGCTGCGCAAGGACCAGCACACCGCGGGCTATGCGCTGCAGACCGCGTTCATCGGCGCCGGCGCGGTGGTCGGCTCGATCTTCCCGTTCGCGCTCGCGCATCTTGGCGTCCACGATGTGGCGACCGGCGGGGTGCCGGCGACGGTGCGCTACAGCTTCTGGTTCGGCGGTGCGGCGTTGCTGCTGGCGGTGCTGTGGACCGTCGGCACGACGCGCGAATACAGCCCTGCGGAAATGGCGGCATTCGGCGAGCGTGGCCTCGCGGACGGCGATGACGGCGTGATGCGCGCGCTCGCCGCACGCGGATTGGGGAGCAGCATCGCCTGGATCGTCGGCGGGGTGGCGATCCTGGTGGCGGTGCAGGCGCTGGCGCTGCAGAAGGAAGTCTATGTGCTCGGCGGCTTGCTGATCGCCTACGGCGTCGCGAGCATCGTCGCGATCCGGCGTGCGCGCGGCGGCGATACCACGAGTGCGCTGAGCATGATCGTCGGGGATTTCTCCGGCATGCCGACGGTGATGAAGCGGCTGGCGGTGGTCCAGTTCTTCAGCTGGTCGGCGCTGTTCATCATGTGGATCTTCACCACGCCGATCGTCGCACAATATATGTACGGATCGAGCGACCCGGCCAGCGCGGCCTACAATGCCGGCGGCGACTGGGTCGGGGTGTTGTTCGCGGTCTACAACGGCGTGGCGACGGTTGCGGCGCTGCTGATCCTGCCGCGGCTGTCGGCACGGATCGGCAAGGTGCGGACGCATATCCTGTGCCTGCTGTGCGGCGCGGCGGGCTTTGCGAGCTTCCTGGTGATCCGCGATCCGATGCTGCTGATCGTCAGCGAGATCGGCGTCGGGATCGCCTGGGCGTCGATCCTGGCCATGCCCTATGCGATCCTCGCGTCGAGCCTGCCGCAGGCCAAGCTCGGCATCTATATGGGGCTGTTCAACGTGTTCATCGTCATCCCGCAACTGCTCGTCGCGACGGTGATGGGGTCGGTGCTCAAGGCGTTCTTTCCGGGGCAGCCGATCTGGACGATGGCGTTTGCCGCGGTCGTGCTGGCGATTGCGGCGGTGGCGATGCTGCGCGTCAATGAGGCGGCGGAGGCCTGAGCGCGGTTGCGTCGCGCGCCTATTGCGATTGCGAAGGAACCCTCGCGGGTCGCGCAGGGTTGGGGGGGAATGGAAAACGAACCGCTCCCCACCGTCTTGCTCGTCGAGGATGAAGTGCTGATCCGGATCGTGGCGGCCGATATGCTGACCGACTCGGGCTTTACCGTCCTCGAGGCAGGCGACGCCGCCGAAGCCCTCGAAATGCTCGCCACGCACAAAGACATCGGCGTCCTGTTCACCGACGTGAACATGCCGGGACAGATGGACGGAATCGAGCTTGCCGCGCAGGTCGTCCGCTTGCATCCCGAGATCAAGGTGATCGTGACGTCGGGGCGGCAATGGCTCGAGGATGACTCCTTGCCCGACCATGGCCGCTTCCTCAAGAAGCCGTACGGCCAGCGCGAGCTGACCGAAATGGTGCGCGAGCAGGTTTCCGCGCCGTCCTGATCCCGGGGCGGGGTGCTCGTCTGGAGATGAGAGATGTCTGAGGACCCCGCCAAGATCGTCATCTGCCCGTCCTGCGTGACGGCCAACCGCGTGCCCGTTGATCGCCTGGGCGCGGGAGGCACGTGCGGACGGTGTGGGGTGGCGCTGTTTGCCGGCATGCCGGTGGTGCTGACCGCCGCCAATTTCGACGCGCATGCGGGGAAGGGCGATCTGCCGCTGCTCGTAGATTTCTGGGCGCAATGGTGCGGGCCATGCGTGCAGATGGCGCCGGCCTTCGCTCTGGCCGCGCAGCAGCTCGAGCCGGCGATGCGGCTCGGCAAGCTCGATACCGAAAGCGAGCAGGCGCTTGCCGCACGCTTCGCGATCCGGTCGATCCCGACCCTCATCCTGTTTTCAAAGGGCCGCGAGATTGCGCGGCAGCCAGGCGCGATGCCGGCTGCGGCGATCGTGCAATGGGCGCGCCGCTTTTCCTGATCAAAAGCAAGCCCGCCTCCCTTCCGACAGAAGGGAGGCGGGCCCGTTAGCTCAGACCAGTGCCGGCAACCGATCGAGATGCTTGTCGAGCGTGAGCGGATATTCGCGGATCCGCACGCCGGTCGCATTGTAGACCGCATTGGCGATCGCCGCGCCGACGCCGCACAGGCCGAGCTCGCCGACACCCTTCGCCTTCATCGGCGACGACAGCGGGTCGGTCTCGTCGAGGAAGATCACTTCCTGGTGCGGAATGTCGGCATGGACCGGCACTTCGTAGGTCGCCAGATCGTGATTGACGAAGAAGCCGAAGCGCTTGTCGACCGCAAGCTCCTCCATCAATGCCGCGCCCGCACCCATCGTCATCGCGCCGATCACCTGGCTACGCGCCGACTTGGGGTTGAGGATGCGTCCGGCGGCGCACACCGCCAGCATGCGCCGGATCCGCGTCTCGCCGGTGTAGACGTTGACGCCCACCTCGACGAAATGCCCGGCGAAGGTCGATTGCTGATACTTCTTGTCGAGATCGCCATATTCGATCGCGTCCTCGGCCGAGAGACCGGCATCGCCCGCCGCCTCGGCGAGGCTGACGCTGCGATTGCCCGAGCGCACCTTGCCATCGGCGAAGGTGACGTCGGCCGAGTTGAAGCCGAGCTTCTGTGCAACCGAATCGCGCAGCTTCATGCACGCGGCGTAGACGCCCGACGTGGCGTTGTTCGCGCCCCATTGCCCGCCCGAACCGGCCGAGGTCGGGAAGCTCGAATCGCCGAGCAGCACGATCACCTTGTCAATGTCGACACCCATCATCTCGGCCGCGGTCTGCGCGATGATCGTGTAGCTGCCGGTGCCGATGTCGGTCATGTCGGTCGCGACCGTCACGACGCCCTTGCGATCGATGCCGACACGCGCCGCCGACTTCATCAGCATGCTGTTGCGGAAGCCCGCCGCGACGCCCATCCCGACGAGCCAGTCGCCGTCACGGACCTGCGCCGGCTTGGGATTGCGCTTGTTCCAGCCGAAATGGGCGGCGCCATCATGCAGGCACTTGATCAGTTGGCGCTGCGAGAAGGGGCGTTCGGGCTTCTCGGGATCGACCTGCGTATCGTTGAGCACGCGGAATTCGATCGGATCCATTCCGAGCCGCTCGGCGACCTCGTCCATCGCGATTTCTAGCGCCATCAGGCCCGGGGCCTCGCCCGGTGCGCGCATCGCATTGCCTTCGGGCAAGTCGAGCACCGCGAGGCGCAACGCCGTCATCCGGTTCGCGCCGGCATAAAGCAGCCTTGTCTGCGACACCGCGGTCTCGGGCTGGCCGTTGGGCAGATCGCCCGATGCGCTCTCATGCGCGATCGCGATGATCTTGCCGTCCTTGGTCGTGCCGATGCGGATTCGCTGCATCGTCGCGGGACGGTGGGTCGAGTTGTTGATCATCATCGGCCGCGCCAGCGTGACCTTGACCGGGCGCCCTGCCGCCTTGGCGCCGAGCGCGGCTAGCGGCGCATCGACGCGCAGGAACAGCTTGCCGCCGAAGCCGCCGCCGATGAACGGCGAGATCATCCGGACATTGTCCTTCGGCAGGCTCAGCGTCTTGGCGAGCGAGGTCTTGCCCCAGTTGATCATCTGGTTCGAGGTCCAGACGGTCAGCTTGTCGCCGTCCCACGCGGCGGTCGAAGCGAACGGCTCCATCATCGCATGGCTGTGGTCCGGCGTCGTATATTTCGCGTCATGCTTGATCGTCGCCTTGGCGAACGCGGCGTCAAAATCGCCGACCCGATCGATCTCGGGCTGGCCCTTTTCGGCGGGCTTGAACGGCGCGGTCGGGCCGACTGCGGCGAGATCATATTGGCCCTTGGTGCGTGCATATTCGACGCGGATCAGGTTCGCGGCGGCACGCGCCTGCTCAAAGGTCTCGGCGACGACGAGCGCGATCGCCTGATGGTAGTGCGCGACGAGCGAACCGCCGAACAGATGCGCGGTATTGAAGTTGCTCAGCGGGAGCGCGGGCATGTCGAGCGTCGAGATGACCGCGATGACGCCTGGCGCGGCCTTGGCATCGGCGACGTTCATCGCGGTGATCGACCCCTTGGCAATGCCAGCGTGGAGGATGTAGCCATAGGCGGCGTTGGGTGCGACGTCGTGGCGCTCATAGGCGTAAGGCGCGGTGCCCGTCGTCTTCAGCTTCCCGTCGACGCGGTCGTGCGGCTTGCCGACGACCTTGAGCTGGTCGATCGGGTTCTGGCCGGCTGGTGTATCGAACTTCATGCTGCCACCCCTGTCTTGTTGTGGGCCTGGGCCAGGACTGCGCCGAGCGTTCGCTCGACCAGCGGCACCTTATAGGCGTTGTCGTGCGTCGGCCGGGCACCGGCGAGCAGCGGCTGCGCCACCGCCTTCGCGCCGTTCGCCATCTGCGCGTCGGCACCCTCGACGCGCCACGGCCGCGGCGCGATGCCGCCGATCGCGGCGCGCCCGCTGCCATCCTTCTGGATTACCGCGGCGACCGAGATCAAAGCGAAGGCGTAAGACGCACGATCGCGCACCTTCTGGTAGAAATGCATCCCGCCGATCGGCTTGGGCAGCGTGACCGCGGTGATCAGCTCGCCCTGCGCCAAGGCCGTCTCGACATGCGGGGTGTTGCCCGGCAGCCGGTGGAAGTCGGCGATCGGGATGGTGCGCGCCTGGCCCGCGGCGTTGACCGTCTCGATGGTCGCGTCGAGCACGCGCATCGCAACCGCCATGTCGCCGGGATAGGTCGCGATGCAGGCATCGCTGGTGCCGATGATGCCGAGCTGGCGGCTATAGCCACCGATCGCGGCGCAGCCCGAGCCCGGCTTGCGCTTGTTGCACGCCTGGTTGGTGTCGTAGAAATAGGGGCAGCGCGTCCGCTGGAGCAGATTGCCCGCGGTGGTCGCCTTGTTGCGCAGCTGGCCGCTCGCGCCCGCGACGATCGCGCGGCTGAGCACGCCGTAATCGCGGCGGACGCGTGCGTCGCTCGCCAGATCGGTGTTGCGCACCAGCGCGCCGATCCGCAGGCCACCCTCGGGCGTCGCCTCGATCTTGTCGAAACCCATGCCGTTGACATCGACGAGATGCTGCGGCGCCTCAATCTCGAGCTTCATCAGATCGAGCAGATTGGTGCCGCCGGCGATGAACTTGGCGTTGGGGGTGCGGCCGATCGCTGCCGCGGCTGCGGCGGGCGAGGTCGCGCGTTCGTAACTGAAGGGCTTCATGCGCGCTTCTCCGCGATTTCGGTCATGGCTTCGAGAATGTTCGAATAAGCGCCGCAGCGACAGATGTTGCCGCTCATCCGCTCGCGCATTTCGTCGTTGCTGGCGGTCGGCGTCTTGGTGAGGTCGTCGGTGACGTGGCTGGGGACGCCCGCCTTGATCTCGCCGAGGACGGCGACGGCCGAGCAGATCTGGCCCGGCGTGCAGTAGCCGCACTGATAGCCGTCATGCTTGATGAAGGCGGCCTGCATCGGGTGCAGGTCGGTCGGGGTGCCGAGACCCTCGATCGTCGTGATCTTGTCGCCTTCGTGCATCACCGCGAGCGACAGGCAAGAATTGATGCGCTTGCCGTCGACCATCACGGTGCACGCGCCGCACTGGCCGTGATCGCAGCCCTTCTTGGTGCCGGTCAGGTGGAGATGCTCGCGCAGCGCGTCGAGCAAGGTGGTGCGGGTGTCGACCTCGAGCGTGCGCTTGCGGCCGTTGACCTCGAGCGCGACCTTCATCGCGGTCGGCGTGGCGGTGCCCGGTGCGGCCTGCGCTGCGCTCGGCGCGATGACGGTGGCGGCCGCGGTTGCCGCGGCCCCGCCGAGGACACCGCGACGCGAGATTTCCAATTGGTTTGGCTGGTCCATGGCGGTCGATGATCCCTTTTTCACAATAATGCGTGCCGCAGACGATACGCGCGGCAGAGGCGATTTTCCGGAGCCGTGGCTTGCAGGATATGGAAGCCGCCGACCGAAGATGTCTTAACTGAAAGTTTCGGAACATAACGCGTCTTACCCGACTTGGGTCCGCGCAAATTTTCGGATTTGGTACGAAGCATACCCGAATTGCTAAAGTCGGCGCGCGGGGCCAAGCGTCGGTCGCGACTTCGGTCGAAACGATCGCGCTAGCGGGAGGTGGGGCGCGGCGTGCGGCCGGCAACGGCGGCGAGCAGGGCGGCGGCGAGCGCGGCCACCCACAGGCCGTCCATCCCGATCACGCCGTAACACAGCGCGCCAAGCACGCCACCGCTGACCAAGCCGATCCACAACGACAGATAGGGAAGCCAGCCCCAGCGATCGCCGCCAAGGAAGGCCGCGCCGATCCGCTGGCCGGTCTTGACCAGCGCGCCGGTCATATAGGTGACGCCAACGCTGACCTCGCCGTCGCGCTGGAACACGGTGTTGGCGCAGCCCATCGCACAAGCGATCACGGGCAACGCGGCGTGATCCAGCCCGAGCTGGCTCAGCGTCGCAGCGAGCGCCAGCAGCGCGGCGACGCTCGCGAGCACCGCCGCCTTGCGATGGTTCGGCAGCCACGCCGACAGCAACGATCCACCGACCACACCGCCGACGAAAGCCGCGATCAGGCTGGCAGCGACCAGTGCAGCGTCCGAGCGCGTCGCAAGGCCGATCGCAAGACGAGTCGAATTTCCGCTCATGAACGACACGAACATCCCGCCGAGACGGAGAAAGCCGATCGCGTCGACGAACCCGGCGAGGATGGCCAGCAGCACGGCGATCGTGCGTAGCGTTCGGTCGTAATGAATCATCGCCTTCGCCCCCTGTACGGTCTTCTCGATAGACCGCGCTTGGCCGGATGGCGACGGGTTCGGTGCGTCCCCGCCTCCAGCGGTCGCGCGGTCGGCAGCGGGAGGAGCGAGGTTCGCGAGGATTGGGGGCGGACCGGAAATTCTAGTGACTTGGCTGCAGCCGGCACCTAGAGCGGCGCGGTGACGGGGTTTCGACACTTCTTGCTCGACCACCGGCTGCTCGCGGCCGGGATCCTGGCGCTTGCCTTGATGCTCAAGATGCTCGTGCCGGCGGGTTTCATGGTCGGTAGCGATCATGGTGTCGTGACGATCGAGATCTGCTCGGGCTTCGGCCCGATGAAGACGATGGCGATGCCCGGCATGCCGCACCATCCTGACAAGACCGAGCAGCAAGGCAAGGAAATGCCCTGCGCCTTTTCCGGGCTCGCCGCGGCGGCGCTGGCCGCGATCGATCCACTGCTGCTTGCGGTCGCGATCGCGTTCATCATCGCGACGGTCTTCCGCGTCACGATTTCCCGTCCGGCGCCGGCGCGGCCGTATCTGCGCCCACCCTTGCGTGGACCGCCGCTGCACGGCTGACCGCGGCGAAGGTTGATCCGTGCGTAACGCGCGGCGGCTTCGCCTGTGTCGTCGGCGCCGCGATCGCGCGCAGGATGACCTCGCTAGGGGATGGTCGGCCTGCCGAACAGGGATTTTCCATGAAACGGATACTCATGGGCGCGGCGATGTCGTCGTTCGCCTTTGCCGCGGCGGCGTCCGCCCAATCTGCCCCGATTGCCACCGACGCACGACGCGCCGACCTGCTGCGGCAGCGCGCGGCGATCGACGCGGCGCTTGCCGCGCTCGATCGCCCGGCACCGGCTCCGTCGGCTGCGGGTGCACCGACACCGGAGGAGCGCGCCGACGACATCGTCGTCACCGGGCACGCGCTGTCGTTGACGACGCGGGTGCTGGGCCAGACCGTGACGACCGTCACCGATCGCGCCTTCCGCAACACGCCGGCGACGACGATCGCCGACATCGTCGGGCTGTCGCCGGGTGTTGCGGTGATCCAGGGCAACGGGCCGCGCGACGTCGGCGTGTCGATCCGCGGCTCGAACGCGCGCAACAGCTTCGGCGCACGCAACATCCAGGTGTTCGAGGATGATTTTCCCGTCACCCAGCCAGATGGCCTGGCGCGCTTCGACCTGACCGATCCGCATGCCTATGGCGCAGTCGACATCGTCCGCGGGCCATCCTCGGCGCGCTACGGCAATTACGCGATCGGCGGCGCGGTCAATTTCCGCACGCGGCGCGGACGCGACGTGGATGGCGCAGAATTCGGGCTCGACGGCGGCGGCAACGGCTACCTCAACGCCTATGCCACGCTCGGCAAGGCAGGCGCGAACTACGATTACGCCCTGTTCGGCAGCTTCGTGCGCGCCGATGGTGCAACGGGGCATAGCGGCTACGATACCGGGACGATCAACGCGCTGGCGACCTTCGCGCTGTCCGACCGCGACCGCGTGACCGGCAAACTGATCTACAACGAAAGCGAATTGCAGCTCTCGACCCGGCTGTCGTTCGACCAGTACCTAGCAAACCCCTACCAGCAGGGATGCGCCGCCGCGGTGACCGCTGCTGCCGGGTGCGGGACGATCTCGGTGCTGGTCAACGGCGTCAACGGCGCGCGGATTGCGCAGACCGCGACCGAGGGCGACCTAGCGCGCAATGATCGCCGCACGATCGTCGGCACCCGCTACGAGCATGATTTCGATCCCGTCACGACCTGGCGCACGCAGGCGACCTTCGACAGCCGTGTCGTCAACCAGCCGACCAGCGCGACGCCGTTCAAGGGCACGCTCGACAGCTACAACATCACCTCCGACCTGACCCACAAGGGGCGCCTGCTCGGGATGGACGCGACCAGCTTCGTCGGGATCTTCTACACGTATCTCGATAATCAGAGCTACAGCTTCAACAAGACGCCCGCCGGGCGCAACGGCTTCGGCGCGCTGACGCAAACGGTGTTCGGCGATGTGCGCAACCTCGGCGTGCGGGCGCGCGAGGAACTCGCTCTGAGCGGAGACGTGCAGCTCGTTCTTGGGATCGGCTACGAACGCTCGACGCTCGACGTCCGGCAAACTGCCTATACCTATCCGATCGCGGCGAGCCCGGTGCTGACGCTGATCCCGGCGGTGCGGCATTTCTCGAACGTGGCGCCCGAGGCGGCGCTGGTGTGGCAGGCGGACCGGGCGGTGCGGCTGCACGCGCGTGTCGGCACCGGTTACGGCATCCCGCAGGCGGGCAATCTGTTCGTCACGCCCGACGGCGTTGCGGGGAACAATACGCAGCTCAAGACGCAGAAGACCGTCGGGGTCGATCTCGGCGCGGAGGTCGCGATCAGCGACGTGCTCCATGCCGAGCTCACCGGCTATTACGAGTGGTTCAGCAACGAGCAGATCAGCCAGTCGGCCGGCGTCAATTTGCTGTCCTACACGACCAATGCACCGCGCTCGGTCCATCGCGGGATCGAGCTTGGGCTGAACTGGAAGCCGCTGCGCACGGTCCTGCCGGGCATGCGTATCGATACGACCTACAGTTTCAACGACCAACGCTATGCGCGCTTTGTCGAGCGGCTGACGTCGGGGGTGACTTCGGCCGCGTTCGACCGGGCCGGCAACCGCATCCCCGGTGTCATCCCGGTCTTCGCCAACGGCCGGGTCGGCTACGATCAGCCGGGCGGTCCACTCGCCGGGGTGGGCAGCTTCGTCGAAGTCAGCCGGCGCGCGCGCTACATCATCGACAATGCCAATCTGCTCGAGATACCGGGCTACACGCTCGTCAACCTCAACCTTCATTACGATCCGCCCAACGGTCCGGGGTTGTGGTCGCGGATCAGCCTGTTCGCGTCGGTCCAGAACCTGTTCGACACGACCTATATCGGCTCGGCCTCGATCATCGCCGACGGCGTCAACCGGACGACGGGGCTGCAACACCCGGCGTCGACGCTGATGGCGACCACCGGCTCGATCTACGTGGGCACGCCGCGCACGGTCTATGCCGGCATAAAGACGCGCTTGTGATGCGGAGCCCCAGCATGTCCGATCCGCGTCCGCTCCGCCGCAAGGCCTTCTACAACGCGATGTGGCGCTGGCATTTCTATGCCGGTCTGTTCTGCATCCCCTTGGTCATCTGGCTGTCGCTGACCGGCGGCGTCTATCTGTGGCGCCCGCAGGTCGAGGCATGGCTCGACCGCCCCTATGATCAACTGGCGAGCGACGGGCCGGTCGCCTCGCCCGATGCGCAGGTTGCGGCCGCCCTGCGCGCCGTGCCGGGGGGGGCGCTGCGCAAATATGTCGTGCCCGAGGCGCCGGGACGCGCCGTGCGCGTGCTCGTCTCGCGCGGCGAGACGGTGTCGCGGGTTTATGTCGACCCGCGTTCGCTCGCCGTCCTGCGCGTCGCGGACGAGGAATGGCGGCCGTTCCGCGTGATCTTCCATCTCCACGGCGAGCTGCTGGCCGGCGCGGTGGGCAGCTATCTCGTCGAGATCGCAGCCTGCTGGGCGATCGTGATGCTGGCGAGCGGGCTGTATCTGTGGTGGCCGAGCGGGCGGAGCGGGTTGGCCGGAGTGGTCTATCCGCGGCTGCGCGGCGGGCGGCGGCTGTTCTGGCGCGACCTCCACGCCACCACCGGGATCTGGGTGTCGCTGTTCGCGCTCGCGCTGATCGTCACTGGATTGCCGTGGGCGAAGGGGTGGGGGGGCTATCTCGGCGAGATCCGCACGCTGACGGGGACGACGGGCCGCAGGCCGGTCGACTGGACGATCGGTGGCAAGGCGCCAAGGGCCGATGCGATGCTCGGTGAGCATGCCGGGCATGCCGGCATGGCGATGCCGGCCCCGCCGATCCGCGCGGGCGAGCTCGCCCGCGTCATCGCCACAGTGCGCCCGCTGGCGATCGCGCCGCCGGTGCTGCTGCTGCCGCCCAAGACGCCCGGCGCGCCGTGGTCGGTCGCCTCGGATGCGGCGGACCGGCCGCTGCGCAGCGATCTCCAGGTCGATGGCGCGAGCGGGCGGCTTGTCTCGCGGATCGATTTCGCAGAGCGCCACTGGATCGACCGCGTGATCGGCTACGGCGTGGCGGGGCATGAGGGCGCGCTGTTCGGGCTCGCCAACCAGATCCTCGGGACGATCACCGCGCTGTTTCTCGTGATCCTCGCCAGTTCGGGCGCGGTGCTGTGGTGGCGGCGACGTCCGGTCGGCCTGCTCGGCGCGCCGATCCGGCTGTCGCGACCGCCGGTCGGCGGGGCGCTGGTCGTCGCGATCGTCGCGCTCGGGCTGTATCTGCCGTTGTTCGGGGCGACGCTGCTGGCGGTCCTGCTGTTCGACCGCTTCGCGCTGCGGCATCTTCCGGCCACGCGGCGATGGCTCGGGCTGACCTAGCCCGAGCCTGCGGCGGAGCAAATTTTCGGGCAGGCGGGTGCGGAGCCGATCGCGAACCCCTACATGCACCCCATGACCGAGTTGATCGTCTGGCATGATGGTGCCTGCCCGCTGTGCGCCCGCGAAATCGCGGCGATGCGGCGGCTCGACCGCGCCGGCGCAATCCAGTTCGTCGACGCCACGCGCGCGGATGCTGCGTGCCCGATCGACCGCGCCGAGTTGCTCGCGCGGTTCCATGCCCGTGAGGACGGCGTGCTGCTCAGCGGCGCGGCGGCGTTCGCGGCGATGTGGCGCGCCATCCCGTTGCTGCGTCCGCTCGGGCTGGCAGCGCGCAACCGCTGGGTGCTGGCGGTGCTCGAGCGGGGCTATCGCCAATTTCTTCGCGTCCGGCCGCGGCTTCAACGTTTGGCGACGCGGGCATGAGGCCGCGTCCCGATCCGGTCCGCGTGGGGCAGGAGAGTGTCTGGTCTTATCCGCGCCCGGCGATCGCCGAGCCGACCAGCGCGCATCTGGTGATCGAGCATCGCGGCGTGATCGTCGCCGATACGCGGGCGAGCATCCGCACGCTCGAGACGAGCCATCCGCCGAGCTATTACATCCCGCCCGCCGACATCGCGCCTGGCCTGCTCCGCCGCGGGTCTGGGAGTTCGTTCTGCGAGTGGAAAGGCGCCGCGACCTATTGGGACGTCGTGATCGGCGACACCGTGCTGGCGGGAGTCGGCTGGAGCTACGCCAACCCCACGCGCGGCTTCGCGATGCTGCGCGACCATGTCGCTTTCTACGCCGGACCGTTCGATCGCTGCAGCGTCGATGGCGAGACGGTCGTGCCGCAGCCGGGCAATTTCTATGGCGGCTGGATTACCAGCGCGCAGGCCGGCCCGTTCAAGGGCGTGGCCGGAAGCTGGGGCTGGTAACCGCATGACCGACGACACGCGCGACGAGCGCTTCGATCCCAAGGCGATGGCAGTCCCGAGCGGTCGCCTGTCGCGCTTCGGCCATTTCGGGCGGCTCGCCGGCGGGGTCGCCGGCGGGATGATCGCGGAGGGCGCGCGACGACTGGCCGACGGCGAGCGGCCGAAGATGCGCGACATGCTGCTGACCCCTGGCAATGTCGGGCGGATCGCCGACCGGCTGTCGCATCTGCGCGGCGCGGCGATGAAACTCGGGCAGATGATCTCGATGGATGCCGGCGACATGCTCCCGCCCGAGCTTGCCGAGATCATGGCGCGGCTGCGCCAGAATGCGCACCGCATGCCGCCGCAGCAGCTCCAGCAGGTGCTGGCGGGCGAATGGGGCAAGGATTGGCGGACGCGCTTCGTCCGCTTCGACGTCACGCCGATCGCCTCGGCCTCGATCGGTCAGGTTCACCGCGCACAGACGCGCGACGGCCGCGATCTTGCGATCAAGGTGCAATATCCCGG
The DNA here is from genome assembly GCF_036663815.1 of Parasphingomonas frigoris. Lineage (NCBI taxonomy): Bacteria > Pseudomonadati > Pseudomonadota > Alphaproteobacteria > Sphingomonadales > Sphingomonadaceae > Parasphingomonas > Parasphingomonas frigoris. Next base: position 617,619 of record NZ_JAXOJQ010000001.1, read on the forward strand.
CGTGCGCGAGAGCATCGACGCCGATGTCGACAATGTCGCCACGCTGCTGCGCGTATCGGGCCTGCTGCCGCGCGAACTCGACATCGCGCCGTTGCTCGCGGTCGCCAAGGACCAGTTGCGCGAGGAAGCGGACTACATTCGCGAGGGCGAACAGATGACGCTGTTCGGCGACCTGCTCGCCGATTCCGACGGGTACGTCGTGCCGCGGCTCGACCGGGAGTTCACTACGCAGCAGGTGCTGGCGATGGATTTCGTCGAGGGCCGCGCGATCGAGAGCCTGGTCGACGCGCCACAGGATGAGCGCGACACGGTGATGCGCGCCTTCATCGGCCTGGTGCTGCGCGAACTGTTCGAATTCGGCGGGATGCAGACCGACCCCAATTTCGCCAACTATCGCTATCAGCCCGCGACCGGGCGACTCGTACTGCTCGACTTCGGCGCCGCGCGCGCCGTGCCCGCGGCGATTGCGGAGGGCTATCGCGCGCTGTTGCAGGCGGGCGTTGCGGGCGATCGCGACGCGGCGCGCGAGGCGGCGGTGGCGGCGGGGTTCGTCGGCGATGGCGCGATCGTCCATCACCGCGCGGCGATCGACCGGATGATCGACGTGGTGATCGGCGAGATGTCGCGCGCCGGGCCGTTCGATTTCGGCGACCGCGGCTTCGTCGAGGTGCTGCGCACGCAGGGGATGGACGTCGCCGCCGATCGCGCCGCCTGGCACATCCCGCCCGCCGACATGCTGTTCGTCCAGCGCAAGATCAGCGGCACCGCGCTGCTCGCCGCGCGGCTCAAGGTGCGGATCGACGTGCGCGCGATGATCGCGCCCTATCTCGACGCGGCCTAAGCGCGGGAAGTCGCTTCGAATATACGATCGTGTGCGCTAGGGGCGGTGGGGGCTTGGCCGGTACTCACACGACGTTCGGGACGGAATGCGAAAAATAGTGCTGACGACGGTCGGGACGCTCGGCGACCTGCACCCATTCATCGCCATCGGTGTCGCGCTGCGTGCGCGCGGCTTCGCGCCGCTGCTGGCCGTCCCGGCCGATCAGGTCGACAAATGCCGCCATGCCGGTCTCGACGCGGTCGCGGTGCGCGCCGGCTTTGCCGAGATCGCTGCGCATATGGGGCTGAGCCATGACGATGCGGTCCGCCGGGTCATGGCGAACCAGCGGCTGATGCTCGAGGCGGTGCTGATGCCGGGGCTCGCCGAGTCGATCGCTGCGCTCGATGCCGTTGCCGTCGACGCCGAGGCGATCATCGCGTCGATCTTCGTCTTTGCGGCCCCGATCGTCGCCGAGAAGCGCGCTATTCCGCTGGTCTCGGTCATCCTCCAGCCGATGGCGATGCTGTCGGCCTACGATCCGCCGCGCACGCTCGATTTCTGGATGATGATCGGCCGGCCGGTCGGTCGTCTCGGCGCGGCGTGGAATCGATTGGCATACAGGACGCTGCGCTGGGTGATGGACCGGCTGTACGGTCGGACGATCGATCGGATCCGGCGCGGCTACGGTTTGCCGGCCGCCGGCGCGAAGACCCTGCTCGACCCGCCAGAGACTGCGTTGCTGCGGCTGGGATGTTATTCGCCCCAACTCGGCGCGCTGCCGCCCGATGCGGCGCCGTCGACGCGGATCGTGGGCTTTCCGATGTTCGACAGTGCGAGCGGCGAGTGCGATGTGCTCGATCCGGCGATCGCGGCGTTCCTCGCGGCCGGACCGCCGCCGTTGGTGTTCACCCTCGGCAGCTTCGCGGTCGATGGCGCCGGGCCGTTTTACGACAAGGCGAGCGTGGTCGCACGGCGGCTGGGGATGCGCGCGATCCTGCTGGTCGGCGGCACCGCGGCGCCCAGCGTCGAGGGCGATATCCTGCGGTGCGGCTATGCGCAGCATTCGCTGCTGTTCCCGCACGTTGCGGCGATCGTCCATCATGGCGGCGTGGGGACGACCGGCCAGGCATTGCGCGCCGGCAAGCCGCAGCTGGTGGTGCCGCATATGGGCGACCAGAACGACCACGCCTTTCGTATCGCCGCGATGGGCGTCGGGCTGCGGTTGCGACCGCGGCGCTTTTCGGTCGGGCGCGCGACGCGGGCGATTGCCGCGCTGCTCGGTGAGCCGCGCTATCGCGAGACCGCCAGCCGCGTTGCCCATGCGATGGCGAAAGAGCACGGCGCGGACGCTGCTGCGCAGGCGATCATCGCGGCGCTCGATCGGAACGTTGCGCTAGTGGCCTAGGCGTTTGCGAGTGCGCCATGCCCGCTGAGAACCATCTGGTGCCGAGAAGGTCCGCGCGCGCTGGCTTAGGCGAGCCGCTCGGGCACCGAGAGCGCCTCGTCGACGATCGCGGCGTTGGAGCCGACCGCCTCCCATGGGAAGACGAACCAGCGCTTGTCCTCGTGCCGATCGATCGTCTGCGACCAATACTCGACCGAGACTTTCGAATGCGTGTTGGTCAGCAGCACGGCGAAGCGCAGATTGTCGCCATCGCAGGCGTTGGCGATCAGCAGGGTGCGGATATAGTCGATCGTCCCGCCGCTATCGTTGATGTCATCGACGAACAGCAAGCGCGCGCCGGTGGCGCTCTTGGCCGCCAGTTTGGCGAGCAGTTCGTCGGCGAAGCCCGGCACGCGCGCCGAATGGTCGATCGACAGCATCGGCAGCGCGAGCAGATGCGAGAGGTAGACCGCCGGCACCAGGCCGCCACGGCCGATCCCCACCACGAAATCGGGTTGCCAGTCGGCGTTCGCGACCTGTTGCGCGACGGTGCGAACGTCGGCCAGGAAGGTGGCGTCGCTGATGTAATGGAGAATAGGCTCGGCGGTGCTCATGGCGCTGGTCTCCGACTCGTCGCGAAAGCGCGTCGCGTAGAAGCTGTGCGCGACCGGGGCAACAGCTGGCGCGACACAGGGCGCTCCGCGCGATGGCGGGTGGAACCGCCTATCCGGGTGCGCGGGGCGTTTTGGAGCGAGGAGCGGGTCCCTCGCCTCGTCTCCATTCGCGCTGCTGTGGTCGGAGGGTCCCCCGGCGCGCAGCGAAGCGCGGCCCGCAGCCCGCCTTTGGCATGCTCCGCGCCCGCGCAAGTGCAGCGGCGGCGGGCCGCCCGATTTTACGCGCGCTATATGGCGCGGGCGGGCAATCGCCATCGTGCCGTAACGGGGCGCGCTTCTATTACCGTCGGCGTGGATATCCCCCGTCCCGAGAGCTTTGACCATGACGCACGTCGCTGAACATCCCATCTTCGGAATACCGCCGGTTCGTCCACCACAGCCCCGGCGCGCGGCGCGTGTTGCGTCCGCACCGCAGTGCCGTGACGACCGCTGGCCCGCGGTCGCGGCGCGGCTCGCCGCCTTGCGGGCCGACCGGCGCCGCAGCGTTCGCATCGTCGACGTCGATTGCGGGAGCGGGCGGCTCCTGCTGTGCGCGGTGCGGCTGGCGCGTGCGCTCGGCTTCACCGCGATCGAAGCGCGGGGTGTCGACCCGGCCTCCGCGTTGATCGAGCGCGCGACAAAAGCCGCTGCCGCGCTCCGCGACCCGGCGATCGGCATCACCTTCGAAACGGGCGATTATGTCGATGCCTTGCGCGACGAGGCGCGCTTCCCCGCCGATATCGTCGTCTGGCATGGCTGCCACGCCGGCTGCGATGCCGCGGGCCGGCGCGCGGTGGAGGGGGCGGCCGCGCGCGCTGGCACGGCGACCATCACCGACGGTCCGGTGCAAGCGGACGACGCACGATGACGCATCGCGATCTTGCTTGGCGCGGGCTCGGCACCGGGTTGATCGTCGTCGCGGCGATCGTACGAATCCTCGACGCGTCGGGCGCGCACGCCGGGCTAGGCCTGCTGGCATTCCTGCTGGTCGTGGCCGGGCTGGTGCTGATCTTCCAGGGAAAGCGCGTTCCGGCTGCGCTGCGAATAGAGCGCAGCCGGCACCGCTTGTTGGCGCAAGCGATCCACGATCGACGGCGCACACATTCGGTCGATCGCGAGCGCTGATCCGGGCGGCGCGATCAGCGCGGCCGCAGGAGCTCGCGATACTGGCGCGGCTGCGAGCGCAGATACTGGTTCGGCGCGACGACCTGCGCGCCGAGCGCGGCGGCGGCGTGCCACGGCCAATGCGGGTCGTAGAGAATGCCGCGGGCGAGCGCGATCATGTCGGCGTCGCCGGTGCCGACGATCGCCTCGGCCTGGTCGGGCTCGGTGATCAGGCCGACCGCGACGACGGGCATCGTGGTCGCTTGCTTGACCGCGCGCGCCAGCGGCACCTGGTAGCTCGGACCGACCGGGATCGCCTGGCGCGGATCGAGCCCGCCGCTCGAGACGTGGATCGCCGCACAGCCGCGCGGTTCGAGCGCCTGCGCGAAGGCGACCGTCTGGTCGATCGTCCAGCCACCCTCGACCCAATCGGTGCCCGACACGCGCATCGTCACCGGCTTGTCGGCCGGGAAGGCGGCGCGCACCGCGTCGAACACCTCGAGCGGGAAGCGCATGCGGTTGTCGAGGCTGCCGCCATAGCGATCGTCGCGCTGGTTCGACAGCGGCGACAGGAATTGATGCAGCAGATAGCCGTGCGCGGCGTGGATCTGGACCGCGTCGATGCCGAGCCGCGCGGCGCGGGCGGCTGCCGCGGCGAAGGCCTCGACCAGAGCGGCGAGGTCGTCGCTGTCGAGTGCGCGCGGGGCGGCGTCGGTCGCGGCGAAGCCGAGCGCCGACGGGGCGACCGTCGGCCAGCCATTGGGCGCGGTCGGCGCGATCTGCTGGCCGCCCAACCATGGCACTTCGGTCGAGGCCTTGCGCCCGGCGTGGCTGAGCTGGATCGCGATCGGCATGTCCGAATGGCGCCGGATACTCTCGATCACACGCGCCATCGCCGCTTCGCTCGCATCGTCGTACAGACCGACATCGCCATAGGTGATGCGCCCCTCGGGCGTGACCGCGCTCGCCTCGATCGTCAGCAGCGCCGCGCCCGACAGAGCGAGCCCGCCGAGATGGATGAGGTGCCAATCGGTCATGCAGCCATCGACCGCCGAATATTGGCACATCGGCGCGATCACGATGCGGTTGGCAAGCGGAAGGCCGCCGACGGTGATCGGCTGGAACAGCATGGGTCCGGTCATGGGGGAATCCTGTGGAGAGCTCAGTAGAAGCGGGGGATCGGGCCGACCTGCCGCGTCTGGTCGGGCAAGTCGACCTCTTCCTGGTCGATATAGCACCACCCCCATCCCTCGGGCGGGTCATAACCCTCGATGATCGGGTGCTGCGTCGCGTGGAAATGCGCGGTGGCGTGGCGATGCGGCGAATCGTCGCAGCAGCCGACATGGCCGCACGTCCGGCACAGGCGCAGATGCAGCCAGGCGCTGCCGATCCGCAGGCATTCCTCGCAGCCGGCCGCGCTCGGAGTGACCGTGACGATCGTTTCGCTGTGGCGGCAGCGCGTCATCGTGCCGCTTCCGCCGAGCGGTCGGCGAGCAACGCGTGGATCTGCGCGACGACCGCGGCACCCTCGCCGACGGCGGCGGCGACGCGTTTGGTCGAGCCGGCGCGGACGTCGCCGATCGCGAAGACGCCCGCGCTGCTCGTCTCGAGCGCGCGCGGGCGTGTGCCGGTGACGATGAAGCCCTTGGCATCGGTATCGACGCAGCCGTCGAGCCAGCCGGTGTTGGGATCGGCGCCGATGAACAAAAAGAGATGGCGCAGCGCCTGGCGATAGGTTGTGCCATCGGCGCGGTTGCGGAAGGTGACGGCGCTCAACCCGCTGGCATGGTCGCCCTCGAGCCCGACGATCTCGCTGCCGACGTGCAGCTCGACATTGGGCAGCGCGGCGATCCGCTCGATCAGATATTGCGACATCGTCTCCGACAGATCGCGCCGCACGACCAGATGCAGCCGCTTTACGTGCGCGGCCAGGAACGCCACCGCCTGGCCCGCTGAATTGCCCCCGCCGACCAGGGCGACCTCCTCGCCGGCGCACAGCCGCGCTTCGATCGGCGAGGCCCAGTACGAGACGCCATTGCCCTCGAACGTCGCCAGATTGTCGATCGCCGGGCGGCGATAGCGCGCGCCCGAGGCGATGACGACCGCCTCGGCCTGGATCTGGTTGCCGCCGGTCAGGTACAGCACGGGGCGGGTGCCGTCGCAGGCGAGCCGATCGACCTGCAGCGGGATCGCCACCTCGGCGCCGAACTTGATCGCCTGATTGAACGCCCGCCCGGCGAGCGCCTGGCCCGAAATGCCGGTCGGGAAGCCCAGATAATTCTCGATCCGCGCCGACGCACCCGCCTGGCCGCCGGTGGCGCGTTCGTCGAGCACGATCACCGACAGCCCCTCGGACGCGGCATAGACCGCGGCGGCGAGCCCGGCCGGGCCGGCACCGACGATCGCGGCGTCGTAGACCGTTGCAGGATCGAGCGTCGGAGTCATGCCGAGGCAGGTCGCAACTTCGAGATCGGTCGGGTTGCGCAGCAAATGGCCATCGGGACAGACCACCAGCGGCAGATCCTCCGCGAGCACGCCGAGCCGCTCGACCAAGGCGCGCCCTTCTTCATCGCTGGTCGCGTCGAGCGTGAGGTTGGGATAGCCGCTGCGCGTCAGGAAGCCCTGCAACCGGGTGATCGCGCTACTGCCGGGCAGCCCGATCAGGATCGTGCCGGCGCCGCCCTGCGCGATCAGTCCAACGCGGCGCAGGATCAGCGCGCGCATCACGATCTCGCCGACATCGGCCGAGCCGACCATCAGTGCGCGCAGGTGCGCCGAGTCGAACGGCACCGCGCTGCAGCCCGCGGCGCCGGCGCGCCCGGCGGCGATCGAGGCGCGATCGGCGAGCTGGTTGACCTCGCCGGTGAACTGGCCGGCGCCGTGCGTGGTGACCGGCGCCTCGTGCGAGAGGCCGTCGCGGCGGACGACGTCGATCGTGCCGTCGAGCACCAGCCACGCGGGGGCGCCGCGCTCGCCGATCGCGTAGATCGTCTCGCCCGGTGCGAAACGGTGCTCGGGTCCGCTGGCGAAGCGCCGTGCGGTGGCGATCTGTGCCGGATCGAGCACGGGAAACATCTGATGTTCGCGCGACGCGACTGTGCTCATGGATGGGTCCGATCGGTGGGGATACGACAAGCCATCGGCGACGCCTTACGGGCTCGCCGTGGCGGAACGCCCCGCCGCCAGAACGTTTCCGCCCGGATCAATTGCGAGCAACCATGGTTTGCTCATCGCGACGCGCGGGGTCAACCGCGCTTACCCGATCGCCGACGGGCGAAGCGCGCAAAAGAGGCGGATTGCATAGGAGCGCCCCGGCGACAGACCCTGCAGGCGATAGCCGCGACTGCTGACCCGGCCCGCCTTTGTGACGAAAGTGCAACAGTCTTTCGCATTCGCAACAAAACGTCGATTTGGGACCATGTCGGCCATTGCCATCCCGATCGAGCTCGATCAGCCTTGCGATACGGGAACAGGGGTGGGCTCAATCATGAAGACATATTTGCGGTACGGTGTCGCGACGGCAGCGCTTTTGGTGTGCGATCTTACGGCGGCGCGGGCGCAGTCCTTGGCGCCCGAGCCAGCCGCCCAGGCGAGCACGGCCGCGCCGGAAGCGGCGGGCGACATCATCGTGACGGGGTCGCGCATTCGCCGCGATCCGCTCGACCAGGATACGCCGGTCGTCACCGTCGACCAGGCCTCGCTCGCGCGCACCGGCCTGTCGTCGCTCGCCGACGTGCTGCAGCGGTTGCCGAGCGCGAGCGGGGGGCTCAACAGCAAGGTCAACAATAGCGGCAATATCGGCAATCCGCCCGACGGTGGCGGCGTCGGGGCCGGGTCGGCGGAAATCGATCTGCGCTATCTGACCGCCAAGCGCACGCTGGTGCTGGTCGACGGCCTGCGCTTCGTCAACGGCGCTTCGGCGAGCGGCATTCCCTCGACGGTCGATCTCAACACGATCGCGCTGAGCTCGATCGACCGGATCGAAGTGCTCCAGTCGGGCCAGTCGCCGCTCTACGGTTCGGACGCGCTGGCGGGCGTCGTCAACGTCATCACCAAGGTCAAGCAAAAGGGGCTGCAGGCCTCCGCCCAGTTCGGCACCTTCCGCCAGGGCGACGGCCATACGCAGGATTATAATGCCAGCTACGGCATCCAGGGGCCGACGTCGAGCATCGTGTTCGGCGGCAGCTATGTGAAGCAGGAAGCGGTGCGCACCGGCGACCGCGCGCTGTCGCGCTTCCCCAATCCCGGCCAGACGAGCTGCACCGATCCGATCGGCGGGTGCAGCAGCGCGACGCTCAACGGCTTTTATTCGGTGCTGGGCCTGCCCAACCTGACGGTGAAGTCCGTCGTCACGGGCCGCCCGCGCTTCTCGCTGGCCGACCCGACCGGGCCGAACAGCGACTATCGCCTGCTGACCACGGCTGATCGCTTCAACTTCGCGCCGTTCAACTATTTCCTGACGCCGTCGGAGCGCTACGGCCTGTTCCTCAGTGCCAAGCAGGAGCTCAGCTCGACCGTCAACCTGCGCGTCAAGATGAACTATATGCGCCGCAATTCGCAGAACCAGGCGGCGTTCCTGCCGCTGTTCGTCGGGCCCGACGCAGGCAACGGCAACCTGCTCGACACGATCTCGATCGACGCGACCAACCCGTTCAATCCGTTCGGCGTCACGCTGTCGGCGGGCGGCGCGGGCAACCCACCGGCCAACTACTCGACCGTCCGCCGTCGCTTGGTCGAGGCCGGGCAGCGCACCTATACCCAGCACGTCAATACGCTGTCGCTGACCGGCACGCTCGACGGGTCGTTCCTGATCGGCAGCCGCAAGTTCTACTGGGACGTCAACGCCGTGTTTGGCTTCAACGACGCCCGGCAGACCTTCACCGGCAACATCAACGCCGCCAACCTCACGCGAGCGCTCGGCCCGGTGGCGAACTGCACCGGGGCGTGCGTGCCGTTCAACATCTTCGGCGGGGCGGGGTCGGTCACGCCCGCGATGCTCGCTTATGTCGGTTTCACCGAACTCGACCGCAGCTCGCAGAGCGTCAACGACTATACCGCGAACCTGAGCGGCAGCCTGTTCGACCTGCCGGCCGGACCGGTCGGAGTCGCGGTCGGCTACGAGCATCGCTACCAGGTCGGCGATTTCACCCCCGATCCGATCATCGCCGCCGGGCTCGGCGCCGACATTCCCGCCCAGCCGGCGCATGGCAGCTACAATTCGGACGAAGTCTATGCCGAGGTGCGCGTGCCCCTGATCCACGACACGCCGTTCATTCAGTCGCTCGAATTCGACGGCGCTGTCCGCCATTCCGATTATTCGACCAGCGGCGGCAACACGACCTTCACGGCGAGCGGCCTGTGGAAGCTGGTCACCGACCTGCTGCTGCGCGGCTCCTACGCGCAAGGCTTCCGCGCGCCGAGCATCGGCGAGCTGTTCGGGGCCGAATCGCGCTCCGATGCGGCGATCAACGATCCGTGCACCAACGTCGCGGGCTCGCCCTATCAGTCGTCGGCGACGGTACGCGCGAACTGCGCCGCCAACGGCGTGCCGACGAACGGCAGCTATCAGGAACCGACCGGCGGCCAGCTCGGCGTGCTGACCGGCGGCAACAAGGCGCTGCGGCCGGAAACATCGCGCACATGGCTGTTCGGCGGCGTCTATTCGCCGGCCTGGGCGCGCCAGAGCGGCTTTGCCAGCGCGCTCAGCCTCGAGGTCAATTATTATGACATCAAGGTCGAGAATGCGATCGCCGCGGTCGACGCGCAACTGACGCTCAGCCGCTGCGCACTGTCGGCGGATCCGCTGAGCTGCGCCTCGATCACGCGCACGCCGAGCGGCCTGATCTCGCGGATCAACGCACAGCTGCAGAATATCGGCGGCATCCGCACCCGCGGGATCGACGTCACCGCCATCTATCGCACGCCCCAGAGCAAGATCGGGTCGTTCGGCCTGTCGCTCAGCGGCAACATCCTGCTGAAATATACCGAGACCTTCCCGGCGGCGGTCGGGACGACGACGACCAGCTATCTCGGCACGACGCGCGGCTTCCCCGATCAATCCTACCCGCGCTTCAAGGGGACCGGCGTGCTCGACTGGCAGAATCGCGACTTTGCGGCCTCGTTCACCGGGCGCTACATCGACGGCGTGGTCGAGGGCAGCGGCACGCCGCTCGCCAGCCGCTTCTACGGTGACATCCAGCTTTCGGTGACGCCGCCGATCTTCGGCAACCGTGTCGGCCTGACCGTCGGCGTCAACAACGTGTTCAACCAGGATCCGCCGCCGTGCACGAGCTGCACTGGCCCCAATTACGACCCGACGACCTACGATGTGCCGGGGCAGTTCGGCTACATCAAGCTGACCTACAAGATGTGACCGGGCGGGGGATCGGTGGCCGGGCGACGGCCGCCGATCTTCCGTCCATTTTGTCGAAGACCAAAAAAAGACTCGTAAATACAGCGTCGTACTGCTTAACTGTCCGTAGGTCTGTTGCGTATCGCCGAACGGGAAATCCGTTGGGGGGAAGCGATGAGCAACGTTGCCGGCAAGGCCTATGCAATGAATGTCATCACGCCGATGCGACCGGCGCTGACATGGATCAACCGATCCGCCTTCATGGTGTCGCGCGCCTTTCCCGCGACGCTGCAGGGCCTGCTCGGCCTCGGGCTGATCCACTTCGCCCGCTGGGTGATCATCAAGCGCGACCAATGGCCGCAACGTGGGCAGCCCAAGCAGACATTGGTCAACGACTACATGCTGTTCGGCAGCAATTTCAACGGCACGTGGGACCAGTATATCGACGCCTTCGCCGACGGCCTGCCGAGCGGGCTCGACCTGCTGTGGTATGCCAGCACCAAATATCCGCATTCGATCCCGATCACGCCGTTCAAGAACTACATCCGGGTCAACCAGATCGACACGGGCTATTATTACAACGCCACGCCCGGCAGCGCGCAGCGTGACATCAAGGCGGCGCTGGTGCTGGTCGCCGGGTTGCGCGCGATCGATGCGGGCAGTCTCGAGGATGATGAGCTCGGCGCGGCCTACGATGCGCTGTTGCTGACGGTGCAGGGGGGGCTCGGCGCGCCGGGCTATGCCCCGGTCGCGAGTTGCGACACCAGCGTTGCCGACCGCCACCGCGCGATCGCGGTGCGCGAGCGGTGGGGGCCGCACGGCACCGGTGCACCGCCCGCCACGCGCCTGCTCGCCGCGGTTGCGCCTGCGGTCGTGCGCGGCGCCGCGGGCGACGAGGACGAGAAGCAGGCGGTTCGCGCGGCGGTCGGCGCGGTCGTCGCGAGCGCGTCGCGGATCGGCGAGGCGCCATCGCTCGACGCGCCGGCCCCGACGCCCGCCACTGCGGGGGAGACGCCCGATGCCTAATCTCGATGCTGGGCACTATTTCTTCACCGCCTTGGTGCCGGTCTGCAATGAGGGGATCGTCGCGCACGAGCCCGTCGCGGGATCGGCGCACACGATGAAAAGCTCGCCGATCCACCTCGTGCGCGAGACGCTCGAGACGCTGCCGACCGCGCTGCAATCGCACGCGACCGAGGCGATCGGGATCCAGAGCCCGTTCGCGCGCAGCCTGCGCACGCATTTCGCGCGCTTTCTCGTGCTCGATCGCCCGCATTACAACGGGCGCGACCCCGAGAATGCGATCCTCGAATCGCTCGCCAACACCGACTTACTCGCGCCGCAGCCGCAGGATTCGCTGAGCTGCCCGTACATCGTCGTGATGATCGATTTCGATCCGGTCGTGCCCGACGGTGCGGGCGAACCACGCGCTTATGTCGAGGAGCTGTGGGGCCTGATGTCGGTCGAGCTGAGCGCGGTGTTCCGCTATTGCTACGGCTTCGGCGCGGTACACGACGCCAAGAGCTTCGCCGATTTCCTGCTGCCCTGCCAGATCGAGACGGTGATGCCGTTCAACGATTATTGGACGGGCCCGCCGCCGCTCAAATCGCTGTCGATCATCGCGCTGGCGGTGCCGCCAGTGGCGGGGCTGGTGCTGCCCTTGATCGCGCATTTCGCGTTCGGCTGGTCGAGCCTGTGGGGCAGCGTGCTGGTCGCGCTGGCGCTGCTGATCGTCGGGGTGCTGCTCTCCTACGCCTTCGTGATGTGGAAGGGGCGGCAGCCTTTTCCGGGCAATCCCGATGCGACGCTGCCGCACGTGCTCAAGGGGCTCTATCTCCAGCAGGCCTTCACCCGTTTCGTCACGGCGCACCAGGCGGACACGCGCGAGGCACGCGGCGCGGCGTTCCGCGAGTTTCTGGTGCGACACCGCCCGGCCGACCTGGTCGCACCGACGCAGCCGCCGGGCGTGATCCGCAGTCCTTTCGCGGAGGATGGGGCATGACCACCACGCTCGACCTCGCCGACATCCAGGGCGGCATCCTGCGCGCATATGGCCGGCAGGGTTTTCCCAAGGCGCGGTATTTCTTCCTGACGATCCGCGACGCCGCGCGCGGCCGCGCTTTCGTCGAGGCGTTGCGCCCGAAGATCTGCACCGCCGCGCGCTGGAAGAATCCGGCGCGCGGCGAGCCGCTGCAGCGCACGCGCAACCCGCGGGTGAAGGATATCGTCCGCGCCGAGGGCGTGCCCGATTATCCCGGCGAAGTGCAGCTGATGAAGCCGACCGTCGCGATCAACATCGCGTTCACCTTCTACGGGCTGGCGGCGCTCGAGGTGCCGACGCGGACGCTGCGCGCGATGCCCGATGCGTTCATCGACGGGATGGCGACGCGCGCCTCGATCCTCGGAGACGATCCGTTTCTCGAGCGGCGCGACGCGGTGTGGCGCCAGTCGCAGGGGGCGACGCGGGTCCATCTGCTCGTCTCGATGAATGCCGAAATGAAGCCCGACGGCACGCCGACCGACGATCTCGAGCGCGAGACGGCGATGCTCCAGCAGCTCTGTGCCGACTCGCACGGCGGGGTCGTGCTGCTTCCCGGGACCGGGCCCGACGAGGCGCTGTGGCAGGACATGTCGGCGGTGATGCACGACGATCCCGACGGGCCGAAGCCGAGCAACAAGGAGCATTTCGGCCTGTCCGACGGCTTTGGCGACCCGGTGTTCGAAGGGCAATTGTCGCCCGAGGCCGAGCGGCTGCGCGTGATCGGCGGGGGCAAGCTGTTGCCCGACCGCAGCTGGGCGCCGATCGCGACCGGCGAGTTCCTGCTCGGTTACCCCGACGAAGCGCAGGAAATCCCAGATGCGGCGATGCCGATCGAGTTCAGCCGCAACGGCACCTTCATGGCGTATCGCAAGCTGCACGAGGATGTCGCGGCGTTCGACGCGATGATCGCCGAGCAGGGGCGGGGCTACGCCGCGCAGTTCGGCGTGCCGCAGGACGAGGCCGAGGACACGGTGAAGGCCAAGCTCGTCGGGCGCTGGCGCGACGGCGTGCCGCTGATGGCCGCCCCGACCTATGCCGCGTGGCGCGCGTTCAATGCCGAGCTGACCGCGGCGCACCAAGCCGACGACAAGCCGCGCCTTGCCCAGCTCGCGCTGAAGTTCACCGATTTCACCTATCGGCCCGATCCTGCGGGCAGCATTTGCCCCGCGACCTCGCATCTGCGTCGCGCCAACCCGCGCGACATGCTCGACCCGCATTTCGGATCGTCGGATCCAGGCGACGGATCGGCGCTGGTCAACCGCCGCCGAATCCTGCGGCGCGGGCTGCCCTATGGCCGCTACGATCGCGCCGCGCCCGCCGATCATGGCGACCACGGCATCATCTTCCTCGCGATCTGCGCCGATCTCACGCGGCAGTTCGAATTCGTCCAGCAGCAGTGGATGCAATATGGGCTCGACTTCAACGCCGGCAGCGACACCTGCCCGATCATCGGCAACCATCCGCCGGAGCACGATCCCAAGCTGGTGATCATCGCCGACGCGAAAGCCAAGGGCGCGCGCCCGTTCGTCTGCCAGCCGCTCCCGCAGCTCGTCGAGCCGCGCGGTGGCGATTACTTCTTCATCCCCAGCATGACCGCGTTGCGGCTGATCGGCATGGGCATCGTCGACCCGACCTGAAGGAAATTCGCATGGGATGGGTGTTCAATCTGCCGGTCGCGCTGTGGCGGCGGCTCTTGCTGATCGGGCAGGGGCTCGGTGCGCTCGTGCTGCTGCTCGGGGGCGCGATCGGCGCGCTGTTCGGCGGGGAGGGGACGATCGCGAGCCGGCTCGGTGCGGTGCTCGGTTCGCCCTCCGGGCAGCGGCGGCTGTTCGCCGTCGCGCGGCTGCTCCAGCCCAATGCCGTGCTGCCGTTCAAGCTGATCACCTGCTACGAAAATGACGGCACCGCGCTCGCGACACGGCGAGCAGATGTGCTCAATATCCTGTCACGCGATGCCGATTTCGGCGTGGTCTATGGCCCGCGGATGGAGATCATCACCGGCGGCGAGAACTTCTTCCTCGGGATGCAGGATACGCCGCGCTACACGCGCGATGTCTCGAACATGCGGCTGGTGGTGCGCCGCAGCGACGTGCCCTCGATCGTCGCACCGGCGGTGGCGGCGTGCGCCAGCGCGATCGTCGGCGCCGCGCCGGGCGCGATCGATGTTCCGCAACAGCTCGCCACCCCGGTCGCCGCACATTTGCTCGACCGCTATTTCGGCACGCCGGGCCCGTCCGAGGCTGATATGGCGGAGTGGACGACCACGCTGTTCCGCTACCTGTTCCTCGATCTCAAGGGCGACGCGGCGTTCGATGCCACGGCGGAAGCGGCGGCAGCGGCGTTTCGGACCTGGATGGACGGCCATATCGCCGCGCGGAAGGCAGCGCCGGCGCAGGATGATGTGCTGGACGATGTGCTGGGCCGGTGCCTAGTGATGGATGCCGCCGGCCTGCCGGGGATGCACGACATGGACGTCCGCAACAATCTGATCGGACTGCTGATCGGCGAGTTGCCGACGCTCTCGGCCACCGCGACGCTGGCCCTCGACGAACTGCTCGACCGGCCCGAGGCGCTGGCCGGCGCGATGGCGGCGGCACGCAGCGACGACGATACCGCACTGGCCGCCTATGTATTCGAGGCGCTGCGCTTCCGCCCGCTCAACCCGGTCGTCTATCGCCGCGCGCTGCACGATACGCGGATCGCCGCGGGCCGGTTGCGCGGGCGGCGGATCAAGGCCGGGACGATGGTGCTGGCGTCCAACCTGTCGGCGATGTTCGACCCGCTCGACGTGCCGACCCCCGGCCGCTTCCGCATCGACCGGCCGTGGGAGACCTATCTGCTGTGGGGCTATGGCCTGCACAGCTGTTTCGGCGCGCACATCAACCGCGCGACGATCCCGGGGATTCTCAAGCCGCTGCTCGCCCGGCCAGGCCTGCGGCGCGCGCCGGGCGCGGCGGGGCGGATCGACACCGGCGGCACGCCTTTTCCAATCCATCTGCATGTGGTGTTCGACCAATGAAGCGGCAGCGCGCTACCTTGCTGACCTTCGCGCCGATGGTCGACAGCGAGACGATGCGGCTGCTGCTGCACTATCACGGCATCGCGTTCGACGAGGCCGACCATCTGTTCGGCTGGGTCTCGCTGTTGACGCTGCGGCATGGCGGCAACGGGCTGGTGCCGCTGGTCTACGGTCCGGCGTTTACCATCACCGGGCCGTATCCGCTGGCGGAGCGCCTCGACGCCGCGCTGGGCGAAGCGGCCCGACTGATCCCACGGACCGCGCCGCTTTCCGCGACAGTGGCGGCGGACTGGGCGAGCTTCAACGCGGGCATGGGCACCGACACCGCTGTGTTCAGCTATTATCACTTGCTTCCCGAACGCGCGCTGATGACGCCGATCTTCGCCGCCCCGGTCCCGTCGAGCGAGGCGCGGCTGACCCCCACCGTCTATCCGTTGCTCCGTCTGGTGTTTCGCTTGGCGCTCGATCTGACCGCGGCGCGCGCCGAGCAGGCGGCGAATTCGATCCGCGCGCATTTCGATGCGACCGACCGGCGGCTCGCCGACGGGCGGCGCTATCTGTGCGGCGACCGGATCACGCTCGGCGACATCGCGGTCGCTGCGGCGATCGCGCCGTTGCTGCAACCGCCGGGTTATGGTGCCAGGATGCCGCCGGTCGACGCGATGCCGGCGCCCGTCCGCGCGCTGATCGCCGAGCTGCGCGAGCATCCGACCGCCGACTATGTGGACCGGCTGTACTGCGATCGCTTCGGAGCGACGCTTATTTGACCGGCTGCTTTTCGAGTTTGCGCGCGAGCGTGCGGCGATGCATCCCCAATTGCCGGGCGGTTTCGGAGATGTTGAAATTGTTCGCCGCCAGCGTCTGGTGGATATGCTCCCATTCGAGCGTCTTGATCGAGGTCGGGCGGTTGCTCAGCGGCGTGTCGACATTGCCGGCCGGTGCGCCGCCGGTCCGGCCGAAGGCGGCCTCGATGTCGTCGGTGTTCGACGGCTTGGCGAGATAGTTGGTCGCGCCGAGCTTGATCGCCTCGACCGCGGTGGCGATGCTGGCATAGCCGGTCAGCACGACGATGCGCGTCGTCGCGGCATGGGCGTGGATCATCTGGACGCAGGCGAGCCCCGAGGTCGCGCCGAGCTTGAGATCGACCACCGCGAAATCGGGGGTGCGCTCGGCCAGCGCGGTGACGACCGACCCTTGATCGGGGGCGATCTCGACGCTGTAGCCGCGCCGCTCGAACGAGCGCCGCAGCGTCTTGGCGAAGGGAGCGTCATCCTCGACGATCAGCAGATGCGTGTCGCTCATTCGGTGGTCCATTCCAGCGCGGAGAGGGGCAGCGTCAGCGTCACCACCGCGCCGCCGCTCTGCCGGTTGCGCGCCTCGACCGTGCCGCCGAGCTTGCGCATCGCGTTGACGACGAGGAACAGGCCGAGCCCACTGCCGAGCCGCGCGCGCGTCGAGTGATAGGGCTTGCCGAGGTTGGCGAGCATTTCGGGGGTGAAGCCCGGCCCGGTATCGCTCACCGCGAACAGCAGCGACGGGCCGTCGCGCGCGACCTCGAGCGTGATCGGCTGCCCCGACGCTTCCTTGGCATTGTCGAGCAGGTTCCAGATCATCTGCTTGACCGCGGTATCGGCGACGATCGCGAGATCGCTGCCGAAGCGGTTGCGGAAGACGATCGCCTCCTCCGAATTCTGCGCGCGCCACTCGGCGACGACTTCGTCGCAGAAGCGGTGGACGCTGGTGATCGTCGGATGCTCGCCGCGCGCCTCGCCTGCCGCCATCAGGATGCCGGTGACGATCGTCTTGCAGCGCGTCAACGCGACCTGCATGTCCTCGATCTCCTCGGCGAGCCCCGGCTGCGCGAGCAAAGCCGGCGAATGCCCCCAGTCGTTGACGATCACCGAGAGCGAGGCGAGCGGGGTGCCGAGCTCGTGCGCCGCGCCGGTCGCGAGCAGCCCCATGCGGACGATATGATCCTCCTCGGCGGCCTGCTGGCGCATTGTCGCCAAGCGGGCGTCGCGCGTGCTGAGGTTGCGGTTGATCCGCGTGACGAAGCCGACGATCAACACCGCTATCAGCACGAAACAAATCAAAGTGCCGAGCACATACAGGTCGCGCCAGCCCGAGGCGTAGCGCACCGGCAGCACGAGCGGCATGTGGAGCTCGGCGAGCATCGCGAACGCCGCACTCGTCACCGCGACCAGCGCCCAGCTCGACCACGCTTCGAGCAGGATCGCGCCGAGCACGATCTGGACGAGATAGAGCGCGATGAAGGGGTTGGTCGCGCCGCCGCTCTGGTAGAGCAAGGCAGTCAGCGCACCGACGTCGAGCAGCAGGCTGGCAAACAGCTCGCCGTTCGAGATCGTCACGCGGCGCGGCAGTTGCGACAGGCTGACGACGTTGAGCAGCACGAGCCCGCCGATCACGCACAGCATTGGGACGAAGGGGAGGTCGATCCCCATGCCGAAATGCGCGACGAGAATCGTCGCGAACTGTCCGCCGACCGCGAGCCAGCGCAGGTTGATCAGTTGCCGAAGATTGTCGCGCCCGGTCGTGTCGAGCGGCAGGATCGCGTTCGGTGTCATCGGACGCGCCGGTGCTGGCCCAGCAGCATGACGGCCGCGCCGGCCACCATCGCGGCGAGCGCGAACCAGGTCAGCGCATAGACGAGATGGTTGTCCGGGAAGCGCACAACCGTCAGCCCGCCGACCGGTTCGCGGCCTGCCGGGCCGGCATCGGCATCGATGAAATAGGGCGCTACAGGCCCGATTCGGCGCGCGCGGGCGATCGCGGCGACGTCGCGCGAATACCAGCGGTCCTTGCCCGGATCGTTGCTGCGCAGGAAGCCGCCGCCGGGCTCGGACGGGCGGAGCAGTCCCGACACGCGTGCGCTGCCGCCCGGCGGGGCGCTGCGCCGGGTCACGAAGCCGCGATTGATCAACACGGTGAAGCCGCGATCGCTCGCGAGCGGGGTCACCACCCAGAAACCGGGGCCGCGCGCGGTCACCGCCTGGACGAACACTTGGGCATCGTCGCGGAAGCTACCCGAGACGACGACGTGGCGATAGCCATCGTTCTCGGCGGTCACTTGGGGCCAGCGCTCGGGACCCGGCGCCGCGACGGGCGCAGCATGGACCCGCGCCTCGACGCGGGCGATCAAGGCGTGCTTCCAGCTGCGCCGCTCAACCTGCCAGACGCCGAGCCCGATCAGCGCGGCGCACAAGACCCCCGCGACGACCAGCAGCGCGGCCATCATCGCGGGGGATCGTGTCATTGCTGGCTCATGGTCTCGGTCTGCATGTCCTGCGTCATCGGCATCATGTTGGCGTTCATGTGATACATCACCCAGATCGATCCCGACAGCGTGATGACGATGACGATCAGCGTGAACAGCAGCGCCAGGAACGACCAGCCGCCTTCGTTGCTGGTGTTCATGTGCAGGAAGTAGATCATGTGGACGAACACCTGGATCACCGCCGCGCCGAGCACCAGGACCGCGGTCCAGGTGTGATCGAGCACACCCGTCATCACCAGCGCGAACGGGATCGCCGTCAGGATCACCGAGAGCACGAAGCCGATGATGTAGTCGCGCATCGAGCCGTGCGGGGCGTCGGCACCATGGGCGTCGTGATGCGCATCATGCGCGTGCGTGTGCGTATCGGCGCTCATCCGAGCACTCCCATGAGATAGACGATGGTGAAGACGCCGATCCAGATGACGTCGAGGAAATGCCAGAACATGCTGAGGCACTGCAGGCGACGGCGGTTGGCCTGGCCGAGGCCATGCGTGCCGATCTGGATGATCAGCGTGGTCAGCCAGATCAGGCCGCAGGTGACGTGGAAGCCGTGCGTACCGACGAGCGTGAAGAAGGCCGAGAGGAAGGCGCTGCGCGACGGGCCATTGCCCTCCGCAATCAGATTGCTGAACTCGTACATCTCGACGCCGAGGAAGGTCAGGCCGAACAGGCCGGTGACGACCAGCCAGAACTGCACCTGGCGAACACTGCCCTTTTCCATCGTCAGCATGGCAAAGCCGTAGGTGAGCGACGAGAAGAGCAGCATCGCGGTGTTGAAGGCGACCAGCGGAAGCTCGAACAGCTCCTTGGGCCCCTTGCCACCGCCATAGCCGTGCCCGAGTACGCCGTAGCAGGCGAACAGCACCGCGAAGATGAGGCAATCGCTCATCAGATACATCCAGAAGCCCAGCATCGTGCTGCCGCCCTCGGGATGATCGTGCTCGTCAAGCTCGAAGAACACCGGCTTCTCGCCGTCGGCGGTCGGCTCGTAGGTCAGTTCGGCGCTCATGCCACCACCTTCTGCGCTGCGAGGACGCGCGTGCGCTCGTCCTCGGTGCGGATCACGTCCTCTACGGGGATGTGGAAATCACGCTTGTAGTTGAACGAATGCCAGATCGACACGCCGACCATCGCCAGCAGCGAGGCGATCGCCAGCCACCAGATGTACCAGATCATCGCGAAGCCGAAGCCGACGCTGATCAGGCCGATGATGACGCCGGCCGCGGCGTTCTTCGGCATATGGATCGCCTTGAAGCCGGTCGTCGGACGCTCGAAGCCGCGCGACTTCATGTCCCAGAAGGCATCGTTGTCATGCACGATCGGGGTGAAGGCGAAGTTGTAGTCTGGCGGCGGCGACGAGGTCGACCATTCGAGCGTGCGGCCATGCCACGGATCGCCGGTCACGTCGCGCAGGCGATCGGTGTTGCGGTCGCGGATGCTGACGTAGAACTGCATGAACATGCAGGCGATGCCCAGCGCGATCATTCCCGCGCCCAGTGCCGCGACGATGAAGAAGGGCTGGTAGGCGGTGTCGTCGAAGTGGCTCAGGCGCCGCGTCACGCCCATCAGGCCGAGCACGTAGAGCGGTGCGAAGGCGGTCCAGAAACCGACGACCCACAGCCAGAACGAGCGCTTGCCCCACACGCGGTCGAGCTTGAAGCCGAACGCCTTGGGCCACCAGAAGTTGATGCCCGCGAACATGCCGAACAGCGTACCGCCGATGATGACGTTGTGGAAATGTGCGACCAGGAACAGCGAGTTGTGCAGCACGAAGTCGGCTGGCGGCACCGCGAGCAGCACGCCGGTCATCCCGCCGATCGTGAAGGTCAGCATGAAGGCGACCGTCCACATCATCGGCAGCTCGTAGCGGATACGGCCGTGGTACATCGTGAACAGCCAGTTGAAGATCTTGGCCCCGGTCGGGATCGAGATGATCATCGTGGTGATCGCGAAGAACGAGTTGACGCTCGCACCCGAACCCATCGTGAAGAAGTGGTGGAGCCAGACGAGATAGGCGAGGATCGTGATGACGATCGTCGCATAGACCATCGAAGTGTAGCCGAAGAGGCGCTTCTGCGAGAAGGTCGCGACGACCTCAGAGAAGATGCCGAACGCCGGCAGGATAAGGATGTAGACCTCCGGGTGGCCCCAGATCCAGATGAGGTTGACGTACATCATCGGGTTGCCGCCGAGGCCGTTGGTGAAGAACTGCATCCCCATCAGGCGGTCGAGCGACAGGATCGCGAGCACGGCGGTGAGCACCGGGAAGGCGGCGACGATCAGCGTGTTGGTGCACAGCGCGGTCCACACGAAGATCGGCATCTTGAACAGCGTCATGCCCGGCGCGCGCATCTTGACGATGGTGGCGAGCAGGTTGACGCCCGAGAGCAAGGTCCCGAGACCCGCGATCTGCAAGCCCCAGATGTAATAGTCGACCCCGACGTCGGGGCTCGCCTCGATCCCCGACAGCGGCGGCATGGCGAGCCAGCCGGTGCGCGCATAGTTGCCGACGAACAGCGAGATCATCGTGATGATCGCGCCCGACGCGGTCAGCCAGAAGCTGAAATTGTTGAGATAGGGGAAGGACACGTCGCGCGCGCCGATCTGCAGCGGCACGACGAAGTTCATCAGCCCGACGACCAGCGGCATCGCGACGAAGAAGATCATGATCACGCCGTGCGCGGTGAAGATCTGGTTGTAATGGTCGGGCGGCAGATATCCGGCATTGTCGCCGAATGCCATCGCCTGCTGCGCGCGCATCATGAGCGCGTCGGAGAAGCCGCGCAGGAACATGATCAGCGCGAGGATGACATACATGATGCCGATCTTCTTGTGGTCCACCGAGGTGAACCAGTCGCGCCACAACCAACCCCACGCCTTGAAGTAGGTGATGATCGCGAGCAGCGCGATTCCGCCGACCGTGACGCCGCCAAAGGCGAGCAGCACGGGCAGTTCATGCAGCGGCAGCGCGTCGAGCGTCAGGCGCCCGAGGAGCGGGCTGACCACTGGGTGTACGTCTGTCATCGGGGGCATCATGTCAGAAGGTCCTCCGGTCGCCGGGCATCGGCAGACCTGCGCCGGCAAGGCGCGCTGTGCTTTGGGCGGAATTCTTGGCGGTCGAGTCGCTGACGGCTGCGGGCGCATCGGCCTTGGCCATCGGCATCGGCATTGCCGACATCTTCATCGCGTCGTCGTTTTTGGCGTGCCCTTCGGCATGCTCGGCACGATGCGGCCCGGCATCGGCGCGCATCATCGCGTCCATGCAGACCTGACCCGGGGCGACGCAATTGTTGGCGGCGGCATTGAACAGGCCGGGGGCGACGCCGGCATAGAAGGCCGGCGTATGGTTCATGCTCGGCTTGGCGAGCTTGAGGTAGGTTGCGCGGTCGAGCATCGTGCCGTTGGCGCGCACCTTGGCGACCCAGCCGTCGAAGTCGGTCTGCGAGCCGGCGAGGAAGCGGAACTTCATGTACGAGAAGCCGTCGCCGCTGAAGTTGGACGAGAAGCCGGCATAATTGCCGGGCTTGTTGGCAACCGCATGGAGCTTGGTGACCATGCTCGGCATCGCATAGATCATGCCGGCGAGATCGGGGATGTAGAAGGCGTTCATCACGTCGGACGAGGTCAGGTCGAACTCGATCGGCTGATTGATCGGCGCCGCCAGCTGGTTGACCGAGGCGATGCCGTAATCGGGGTAGATGAACAGCCATTTCCAGTCGAGCGCGACGACCTGCACGCGAATCGGCTTGGCGTCGGCGGCGATCGCGCGAGTCGCGTCGATCCGGCCGATCGGCCGATAGGGGTCGAGCAGATGCGTGCTGGTCCAGGTCACGGCGCCGAGGCAGATGATGATCAGCAGCGGGACCGCCCAGATCACCAGCTCGAGCGCCGTCGAGTGATGCCAGTCGGGCGAATAGGCCGCTTCCTTATTCGAATGGCGATACCGCCATGCAAACAAGGCGATGAGTGCCATAACGGGCACGATGATGATCAGCATCAACAGTGTCGCGATCACCACCAGATTGCCCTGTTGCGCGGCAACATCGCCGGCGGGCGCGAGCACGACGGTGTTGCACCCGCCTAGCAATGCGGGCGCGAGGAGCGCTAAGCTCGTTATCGCAGGGCGGGGCAGCGAGGGAAATCGGATCATGCCGCGCAGCTAGGCCTTGCCGGCGGGGTGTCCCATTGGACATTTTGTCCAATCCTCGCTGCACTGCAGCACGGCTAGAGGGACCACATACGGCGATCATGGCCGGGAGTTCGAAGACCGATGCAAGCCACCCACACCCCGACGTCGCGCGCGATCGAGGCCGATGCCAGCCGGATCAACCAGGAGCATGTCTCCTCGGGCGAGATTGCGATCGGCGTGGTGATCGGGCGCACCTCGGAATTCTTCGACTTCTTCGTCTACGCAATCGCCTCGGTGCTCGTCTTCCCGACGATGATCTTCCCCTATGTCGATCGGCTGACGGGCACCCTCTATTCGTTCGGTCTGTTCGCGCTGGCGTTCATCGCGCGGCCGATCGGGTCGATGATCTTCCTCGCGGTCGACCATATGTATGGCCGCGGCACCAAGCTGACGATCGCCTTGTTCCTGCTCGGCGGGTCGACCGTCGCGATCGGCTTTTTGCCGGGCTATGCCGAGATCGGCGTCTATGCCGCCATCGTGCTGGCGGTCTTGCGCATCGGGCAGGGGCTCGCGCTCGGTGGGACGTGGGACGGCCTGTCGTCGCTGCTCGCGCTCAACGCACCGGCGGACAAGCGCGGCTGGTATGCGATGATCCCGCAGCTCGGTGCGCCGCTCGGCCTGCTCGTCGCCGCCGGCCTGTTCGCCTATTTTACCGCCACGCTGTCGGCGGTCGATTTCCTCGACTGGGGCTGGCGCTATCCCTTCTTCGTTGCTTTCGCGATCAACGTCGTGGCGCTGTTCGCGCGGCTGCGCATCGTCAGCACGTCGGATTATCAGGACATGTTCGCAAGCCGTGACCTTGTGCCGGCGCCGGTGCTCGCGACGGTTCGCAAGCAGGGCCGCACGATCGCGCTCGGCGCGCTCGCCCCGCTGGCGAGCTTCGCCTTGTTCCACATGGTTACGGTGTTCCCGCTTTCGTGGGTGTTCCTCTATACCAAGAGCAATCCCGAGCGCTTTCTCGTGATCGAGCTGGTCGGCGCGGCGATCGGCCTGATCGCGATCGTCGCATCGGGCTATCTCGCCGACCGCGTCGGCCGGCGTACGCTGCTCGGCGCGTCTGCCTTGGCGATCGCCGTGTTCTCGGGCTTTGCGCCGCAGTTGCTCGGCGCCGGCGAGCTGGGCGAGGTGATCTTCATGGTGATCGGCTTCGCATTGCTCGGTGTTTCGTTCGGCCAGTCGTCGGGCGTGGTCGCCTCGGAATTTTCGGGTGAGTCGCGCTACACCGGTGCGGCCCTGACGTCGGACATCGCGTGGCTGGTCGGGGCAGGGTTCGCGCCGCTGGTCGCGCTGTATTTGTCCTCGCACTTCGGGCTTGTCGCGGGCGGCGCCTATCTTCTGTCGGGTGCACTCGCGACGTTGCTGGCGTTGTGGCTGAACAAGGAACTGGCGAGCCGGAGCTGAGGCTTCGCCCGAGCGGGCCGTTCGCGGCTCGGCGGACACAAAAAAGCCGGGCTACGCATCGCGTAGCCCGGCTTTTTTGCTGTCGACGCTCGGCGGACGCGGTCGCGCCCGCCGGACGGTCGGCGACTATTCGAGGTCGTTCTCGCTAATCACGATC
Organism: Parasphingomonas frigoris; assembly: GCF_036663815.1. NCBI lineage: Bacteria > Pseudomonadati > Pseudomonadota > Alphaproteobacteria > Sphingomonadales > Sphingomonadaceae > Parasphingomonas > Parasphingomonas frigoris. The sequence continues at coordinate 642,034 of NZ_JAXOJQ010000001.1, forward strand.
AGCGCCTGGTCGCTGTTGCGCGCCAGGGCGACGAGGCCGGCCTCGGCGATCGAATCCTCGAAACGGTTGAACTGCTCGACCGCATCGTCCTCGGGTGCATCGCCGCTCAGCGCTTCGAGCACGGCATATTGGACGGCGAACTGATATTCGTCGCCGTCGACTTCCCCCATGAACTCGACCAGTCGCTCGTCCTCATTGTCGAGAATGCTCGAGTGGATGATATCCATTTTGTCGGCGGCCATGTGAAACTCCAGATCAGGTGAGGGCGCGATGTGCCCGCGCGAAGGCTCAAGCGCAAGCGAGCCCGCGATGTTCCCGAATGATTCAGCTTTCGCTGAGCACGCCGCCGAACACCGGGTCCTCGAGCGCCCGGCCGGCGCCGGTGACGACGCAGGTCAGTGCGCTGTCGGAGACGACGACGGGCAGCCCGGTGGCGTCGGCGAGGACCATGTCGAGGTCGCTCAACAGCGAGCCGCCGCCGGTCATGACGATGCCGTGATCGACGATATCGGCGGCGAGTTCGGGCTGGGTCTGCTCGAGCGCGTTCATCACCGCCTCTACGATCTGCGCGACCAACTCGCCGAGCGCCTCGGCGACCTCGGCCTGACTGACCTCGATCTCGGCGGGGATGCCGCCGACGAGGCCGCGGCCGCGCACCTGCATCGTGCGACCGTTGCCGGTCGCGGGCCGACGCGCCATGCCGATCTGCATCTTCACGCGTTCGGCGGTCGCCTCGCCGATCATCAGATTGTATTTGCGACGGATGTAGGAGGCGATCGCATCGTCCATCTTGTCGCCGCCGACGCGCACCGAGGTGCTGTAGGCGAGACCGCGCAGCGACAGGATTGCGACTTCAGTTGTACCGCCGCCAATGTCAACGACCATGCTGCCGATCGGCTCGGTGACGGGCATGCCGGCGCCGATCGCGGCGGCGAGCGGCTCTTCGATCAGCAGCACCTGCGATGCGCCGGCGTTGGTCGCGGCCTGGCGGATCGCGCGGCGCTCGACCTGGGTCGAGCTCGACGGCACGCAGATTACCACCTTGTGGCGTCGCGGCATGCGGGTCGCGCCGCCCAATGCCTTGTCCATGAAATGCTTGATCATCTGCTCGGCGACATCGATGTCGGCGATCACGCCGTCGCGCATCGGGCGGATCGTGCGGATCTGCTCGGGCGTCTTGCCCATCATCAATTTGGCTTCATTGCCGACCGCGCGCAGCCGCGAGACACCGTCGATCGTCTCGAGCGCGACGACCGAGGGTTCGTCGAGTACGATGCCCTTGTCGCGCACATAGACGAGCGTGTTCACCGTGCCGAGGTCGATAGCCATGTCGCTGGAGGCGAAAGTAAAAAGCCGGGCCGGCCACATGATAGGTCTCAATCGTTCAGCATACTGGCGGACCGGAGATATTTCCATGCACAGGCTGTGCCGCCTCCGTGCGAGTCGCATGGCGACGGGTCAAGCGCGCATGCGAGGCGGCGACGCGTCCGTGCGCCAAGTCGTGGCGTGGGTAAGGGCAGGCGCGCGGTTTCGGACGGAACCGAACCGCTTGAGCTCAGTGCGTCGGCCGTGGGTCGGGGCGCTTGAGCAGCATGAGACCTCCGAAGCTGAGCACCCCGGCGACGACCAGATACAGGCCGACCAGCGGCAATCCACCGCGTGCCGCCAGCGCCTGCGCGGCGATCGGCGCGAGCGCGCCGCCGAGGATCCCGCCGAGATTGAAGGTGATCGACACGCCGGTATAGCGCACGCCCGGCTCGAACAGCGACGGCAGCCAGCCACCGAGCGGCCCGTAGGCGAAGCCCATTGCGAACAGCGACAGCGCTAGCCAGGCGAACACGATCCACAGCGAGGCAGCGCCCAGCATCGGCGCCATCAGCAGGCCCGAGGCGATGCAGCCGACGAAACCCCAGCGCAGCATCGCGGTTGCGCCGACGCGGTCGGCCAAGGTGCTCGCGACGATTACGCCGAGCGCGAGGAACAGGATCGCGCCGATCTCGACGCCCAGAAACGCCTGCCGGCCATGGCCGAGCGTGGTGGTGCCGTAGCTCAGCGCAAAGGCGGTCGTCAGATAGAATAAGGCGAAGCAGGCGATCACGCCGATCGTGCCGGCGACGGTTGCGCGCAGATGGTGGCGGAACAGCTCGGCGATCGGCACCTTGGGCAGCGCATCATGCGCCGCGGCATCGCGGAATGCCGGGGTCTCGGTCAGCTTGAGCCGCACCCACAGGCCGAGGAAGACGAGCACCGCGCTCGCCAGGAAGGGAATGCGCCAGCCCCAGTCGCGGAACTGCGCGTCGGTCAGCGTCGACCCTAGCAGCAGGAAGAAGCCGTTTGCCGCGATAAACCCGATCGGCGCGCCGAGCGGCGGGAACATGCCCCAACGATTTTCCTGGCCCTTGGGCGCATTCTCGACCGCGAGCAGCGACGCGCCACCCCATTCGCCGCCAAGCCCGAGCCCCTGACCGAAGCGCAGGATGCACAGGATCAGCGGCGCGACCCAGCCGATCTGCGCATAGGTCGGCAGCACGCCGATCGCGACGGTCGATCCGCCCATCAGCAGCAGCGAGGCGACCAGGGTCGACTTGCGCCCCAGCCGGTCGCCGAAATGCCCGAACACCGCCGCGCCGAGCGGGCGCGCGAAGAAGGCCAGGCCGAAGCTCGCATAAGAAGCGAGCAACTGCACCGAGGCGCTTTCCGCGGGGAAGAAGAGCGGCCCGAACACCAACGCCGCTGCGGTGGCGTAGACGTAGAAATCGTAAAACTCGACCGACGTCCCGATCAGGCTGGCGAGGAGGATGCGGCGTGTCGAGGCGCTGGTCATCCCGCTCTCCTATCGTGGCCGCCTTGTTCTGTCGAAGGGGTCGTCACTCTGCTTTGCGTCGGCGCGTCTTGTGCGGTGCCGGTGCGGCGCCGAGCGTGATCCAGGTCGGCGCATGGTCGCTGCTCTTCTCCCAGCCGCGCACCGCGCGATCGACGCCGGCCTCGCTCAGCCGCGGCGCGAGAGAGGGGCTGAGCAGCAGATGATCGATCCGCAGCCCGGCATCGCGGCCATAAGCGTTCCGGAGATAGTCCCAGAAGGTATAGAGTGTCGCATCGGGGTGAAGCGTGCGCAGCGCATCGGTCCACCCCTGTGCCAGCAACGCCGCGAAGCGCTCGCGCACCGCGGGCGTGAACAGTGCGTCGTCGACCCAGCGTTCGGGCTTGTAGACGTCGCGCTCGGTCGGCATCACGTTGAAATCGCCCGCCAGTACGACGGGGGCGCCGCTCGCGAGCAGGTCGGCCGCATGGTCGACCAGCCGGTCGAACCAGGCGAGCTTATAGTCGAATTTCGGGCCGGGGCGGGGATTGCCGTTGGGCAGATAGAGGCAGGCGACGAGCAAGCCGGCGATCGCGGCCTCGAGATAGCGGCTTTGCGACGGGTCTGGATCGTCCGGCAGCCCGCGCCGCGTCTCGTGGATCTCGCCGACGCGGCTCAGCAGCGCAACGCCGTTCCAGCTCTTCTGCCCGTGCCACAGGCTGGCATAGCCGAGCGCCGCGATCTCGGCCTCGGGAAAGCGCTCCCGCGGCGCCTTGAGCTCCTGCAGGCAGACGATGTCGGGCTGCGCCTCGGCCAGCCAGCGCAGCAGCACGGGCAGGCGGCCATTGACGCCGTTCACATTGTAGGTCGCGATCTTCATCGCGTGCGCGCCGCCGGTTGCCATCGAGCGGAGACGCGTGGCCGTCGCGGTCGTTCCGCGTGCGGCAGGGCGACGGTGGCGGAAGAGGTGGGATTCGAACCCACGGTGAGCTTGCACCCACGGCGGTTTTCAAGACCGCTGCCTTAAACCACTCGGCCACTCTTCCGTCTGTCGTCGCATAGCCACCGGACGGCGAAGAGTGCAAGGTTTGTGCGCCGTCGGTGGCCTTTGGGGGTTCATGTGGGCAGGCGGCTGTGCCAAGGTTCCTTGATGCTGTTACCTCACACATTTCGGGCCCTGCGGTCGCGGTTCGCGCTCGGTCTGTCGGCGGTCGCCTTATGCCTGGCCGGCGCTGGCCCCGCGGCCGCGCAGGACGATGCCGGCTTCCAGACCTATCTGACGACTTTGCGCGCGCAGGCCGCCGCGCGCGGGGTGAGCCGCGCCACGCTCGACGCGGTGATGCCGACGCTGACGCTCAACCAGCGCGTGATCGAGCTCGACCGCGCGCAACCGGGCGCCAATCCCAATGCCGGCATTCCCGATTTCGCGCCGTATCAGGCCAAGCATCTGAGCGCCGCGATCATCGCCAACGGGCGCAGCGCCTATCTCTCGCAGCGCGGCCGCCTGCAACGGATCGAGCAGCAGACCGGCGTGCCTGAATCGATCATGGTCGCGATCTGGGGGCACGAGACGAGCTACGGCCGCGTGATGGGCGGGTTCGACCTGCCGCGCGCGCTCGCCACCTTGGCCTATGAGGGGCGGCGGCGCGACCTGTTCGCCGACGAATTCATCGCCTCGCTGCTGATGATGGACCGCGGCGTCTCGCGCTCGCAGCTAATCGGCAGCTGGGCCGGCGCGACCGGCGGGCCGCAATTCCTGCCGTCTATTTATCTGAGGCTTGCGCGCGATGGCGATGGCGACGGGCGCGCCGACATCTGGTCGAGCAGCGCCGACACGCTCGCCTCGATCGGCAATTATTTCACCAATGCCGGCTGGCGGCCGGGGCAGCCGTGGGGGCTTGCCGTATCGGTGCCCGCCACGCTCGATCGCAGCCAGATCACCAACCGCTTGCTCTCGCCGCGCTGCCTCAAGGTATTCGCGCGGCACAGCGGGTGGAAGACGATGGCCGAATGGCGCGCGCTCGGCGTGACGCCGCTGACGCGCAGCTGGCCGGGCGATTCGGTGCTGGCGACGCTGATCGAGCCCGACGGGGCCGGACGGACCGCCTACCTGCTGACCGGCAATTACCGCGTGATCCTCGATTATAATTGCTCGAACTTCTACGCCTTGTCGGTCGGCCTGCTCGCCGATGCGGTCGAGCGCTAGCCGTGGTGGCGTTGGCCGCGCTCGCGCTCGTTATGCTGTCGGCGCCCCAGGCGACCGATGCCACGCAGGGCGTGCCGCCCGAAGTCGCACAAAGCGCGGGGCCGCGCGGGACTTCGGGCGAGACGCAGGACGACAGCGTCGTTTACGCGGGCGCGCTCGCTGCGCCCGGCGAAGGGCGTTTTGCGGGCGTTGCGATCGGCGTCGCGCATCCCCGGCTCGCGCTGGGGAGCCCGGTCGAACTGACCGCGCTCGACACCGGGCGGACGATCGTGGCGATGGTCGTCGCGACCGGCGATATCGCGCTGTCGCCCGGGGCGGGGCAGGCGCTCGGGGTCGGCGCGCGCGCTGCGGTGCGGCTGCGCAGCGTCGTCGCCGCGCCACAGGATCTGCTGGCGTTGCGCTCGGGACAGGCGGCATCGCCGCGGCTCGATGCCCCGCCGACGCTGCTGGCAGCACTCCGCCGCAAGCTGCCCGCCGCGGCCGCCACATCCCGCGCAGCCGATCGCGCGCCACCCGTACGCGCAGTGCGGCCACGCGAGCCCTTGGTGCGGGCCGAACCCGAGCGTGCCGCGCCCGAGACTGCGCGCCCCGCGCCAGTCCGGCCAAAGCCTCCCGTCCAGCCCCCGGTCAAACCTGCCCCCGTCGCCCCGCGCGGTGGGCTCGTCGTCCAGGTCGCCGCTCTGTCGTCCTCCGAGCGTGCCGCTGCGCTGGCAAAGCAGCTGGGCGGGCGCGTCGTCGCGCTCGGCAAGCTGTACCGCGTCCAGCTCGGCCCGTTCGGCGATTCCGCCAGCGCACAGCGCGCACGTGACGGCGCCGCCCGGCGCGGTTATGGTGACGCCCGTATTCTTCACACCGACTAAGAACGAGACCGAACCGCATGTCCTCGCGCCAGAAACTGCTTGCCGCCGCCGTTGTCGCCATCGCCGCGACCTGCCCGGCGGTTGCCGCCCCCGAATTCCAGACGCCGGCACCGGTCGCCTATCTGCAGGACCTGTCGTCGGGGGCGATCCTGTACCAGAAGGATGCCGATCGCCGCATGCCGCCCGCGTCGATGGCGAAGATGATGACGGTCTATGTCGCGTTCGAGATGATCAAGTCGGGCGAATTGAAGCTCGACCAGAAATTCCCGGTCCGCCCCGAGACGTGGCGCGCGTGGCATTCGCAGGGTTCGACCATGTTCCTGTCGGCGGGCGAGGAAGTGAGCGTCGAGGATCTGCTCAAGGGCATCGTCACGCTGTCGGGCAATGACGCCTGCGTCGTGCTCGCCGAGGGCATTTCGGGGACTGAGAGCGCCTTCACCGAGCGGATGAACCGCGCCGCGGCCAAGCTCGGCCTGGCCAACAGCCATTTCGGCACCGCCAATGGCTGGCCCGACAATGGCGTCACCTATGTAACCGCGCGCGATCTCGCCAAGCTCGCCTCGGCGACGATCCAGCACTATCCCGATCTCTACAAGCGCTTCTATTCGTTGCGCAGCTTCACCTGGGGCAAGACGCTCGGCGGCGAGAAGCCGATCGACCAGGCCAATCGCGATCCGTTGCTAGGCCGCGTGTCGGGCGCCGACGGCTTGAAGACCGGCCACACCGACGAGGCCGGTTACGGCTTCACCGGCTCGGCGCTGCAGAATGGCCGCCGCCTCGTGCTCGTGATGGCGGGCTTCGGCAGCTCGGGCCAGCGCGCCGAGGAATCGGTCAAGTTCATGGAGTGGGGCTTCCGCGCGTGGCAGGCCAAGCCGATCCTCGCCAAGGGCAAGCAGATCGAAACCGCCGAAGTCCAGCTCGGCAGCGCCAATACGGTCGGCCTCGTCGCGGCCAACGATCTCAGCGCGACCGTTCCCGCCGGGACCGCGGGCGAGATGAAGCTCAGCGTGCAATATGACGGCCCGATCAAGGCGCCGATCAAGGCCGGCCAGCATATCGCCGACCTCGTCGTCGTCACCCCCGGCATGCCTGCCGAACGCCTGCCGCTCGTCGCCGCGAACGACGTCAGCGAGGCCGGTTTCTTCGGGCGCGCCTGGGCCGGTCTGATGGGGCTGTTCGGCGGGTGAGCAAGACGCGCACCTCGCTCCCTGGCGGGGCGGGAGCGGACATCGAGACGCCGACGCTGCGTAGCGTCGCAGCCGGGCGGCAGGGCGCATGACGCTCCCGCTCGGCAACGACGGCGCGCATCACGCATTCGCCGCCGCGATGGCGAGCGGCGCGCTGCACCATGCCTGGTTGTTTGCCGGTCCCGAGGGGATCGGCAAGGCGACCTTCGCGCGGGCGGCGGCGCTGCGCATGCTCGCGCAAGGGGCGGGGGCTGACCTGCCCCCCGGTTTCGCCGTCCCCGAGAGCGATCCGCAGCGCAAGCTGATCGCGGCGGGGTCGCACCCCGATTATCGCGAACTGACGCGCCAGCCCAAGGAAGGCGACAAAACCGGGCTCGACCTCGCCCGCAGCATCCCGATCGCGCAGGTTCGCGCGCTCGGGCCGATGTTCGCAACGCGGCCATCGATGTCCGACCGGCGCGTCGTGATCATCGATGCGGTCGACGATCTCGAGCGTCCCGGCGCCTCGAACGCCTTGCTGAAGAATCTCGAGGAGCCTCCGCAGGGCACGATCTTCCTGCTGATCAGTCATGCGCCGGGGCGCCTGTTGCCGACGATCCGGTCGCGCTGCCGCCAGTTGCGCTTCGATCCGCTCGACGATGCGACGATGACAACGGTACTCGGCCACGCCTTGCCCGGCGTCGAGCCGGCCGAGCTGTCGGCGCTGGTCGGCGTGGCGCACGGCTCGCCCGGGCGCGCGCTCGGCTTTGCCGGGCTCGACCTGGCTGCGCTCGACCAGGCGCTGTCGGTGATCGCGCGCGATGGCGATCCGGGCAATGGCCGGCGGGTCAAGCTCGCCAAGTCGCTGGCGCTCAAGGCCGCACAGAAGCGCTACGAGGCGTTTCTCGATCGCGCGCCCGCCTTCATCGCCGCCTCCGCCCCCGAGCGGCAGGGCGAGCGGCTGCGTATCGCGCTCGACAGCTACGATGCCGCGCGCACGCTGTCCGCCACCGCGCGGGCGTTGACGCTCGACGCGCAGGCGACGGTCTATGAGATGGCGGGGCTCGTCGGGCGCCTCGCGGCATAGCGCGCACCGGCAGGCTTCAATAACCCGGTGCGATGTTCTAGGACGCGCGCATGACCGACCCCTATTACATCACGACCGCGATCAGCTATCCCAACGGCCGCCCGCATATCGGCCACGCCTATGAGGCGATCGCGACCGACGCGATCGCGCGCTATCAGCGCCAGTTGGGCCGCGAAGTGCGCTTCCAGACCGGGACCGACGAGCACGGGCTCAAGATGGTCCAGGAAGCCCGCAAGCGCGACCTCACGCCGCGCGCACTCGCCGATGAAATGAGCAGCTATTTCCGCGAGATGGCGGACACGCTTGATATTTCGTATGATCGTTTCATCCGCACCAGCGACGAAGACCATTACCGCGCCAGCCAGGCGATCTGGCAGGCGATGGAAGCGGCCGGCGACCTCTATCTCGATCGCTACGAAGGCTGGTATTCGGTTCGCGACGAAGCCTTTTACGACGAGAAGGAACTGGTCGACGGGGAAGGGGGCGCCAAGCTTTCCCCGCAGGGCACCCCGGTCGAATGGACCGCCGAGGAGACGTGGTTCTTCAAACTCTCCAAATATCAGCAGCCGCTGCTCGATTTCTACGCCGCCAATCCCGACTTCATCCGCCCCGAGGCGCGCCGCAACGAGATCCTGCGCTTCGTCGAGGGCGGCCTGTCCGATCTGTCGGTGTCGCGCACCAGCTTCGATTGGGGCGTGCCGGTTCCGGGCAGCCCGGGGCATGTGATGTACGTGTGGGTCGATGCGCTGACCAATTACCTGACCGGCGTCGGCTATCCCGACGATGTGGAGCTGTACGAGACCTTCTGGCCGGCCCAGCTGCACGTCATCGGCAAGGATATCGTACGATTCCATGCGGTTTACTGGCCGGCGTTCCTGATGAGTGCGAACATTCCGTTGCCGCGCGCGGTGTTCGGCCACGGCTTCCTGCTCAACCGCGGCGAGAAGATGTCGAAGTCGGTCGGCAACGTTACCGATCCGATGGAATTGGCGACCCGCTTCGGGGTCGATGCGCTGCGCTATTTCCTGCTGCGCGAGGTCAGCTTCGGGCAGGATGGCAGCTATTCTGAAGAAGCGATCGTCACGCGCTGCAACGCCGATCTCGCGAACAATCTCGGCAATCTCGCGCAGCGTTGCCTGTCGATCATCGCCAAGGCGTGCGGCGGCGTCGTGCCGCCGATCGGTACGCGGACGGCGGTCGAGGACGCGCTGATTGCCAGCGTCGAGGCGGCGGAAGCCGGGATGCACGGCGCCATGACCGATCTCGCGCTGCATAATGCGCTCGAGGCAATCTGGTCGGCGGCGCGTGATGCCAACCAATATTTCGCCGACCAGGCACCGTGGAGCGTGCGCAAGACCGATCCGGAGCGTGCCGACACGATCCTCTATCACGCCGCCGAGGCGATCCGCCGGATCGCGATCCTCGCGCGCTGGGCGATCCCGGGCGGCGCGGACAAACTGCTCGACCTGCTCGCGCAGGCGCCCGATGCGCGCAGCTTCGGAGCGCTCGGTTACCCGCTTGCACCCGGGATCACGCTGCCCGCACCCGCCGGCGTATTCCCGCGGCTCGAAGCACCGGTGGAGGCCTGATGTTCGCCGACAGCCATTGCCACCTCAACTATAAGGGGTTGGTCGAGGGGCAGCAGGACGTGCTCGCGCGTGCGCGTGCGCGGGGCGTCCATGCGATGCTCAACATCGCGACGCGGGAGAGCGAGTGGGACGCGGTGATCGCCACCGCCGAGCGGGAGCCCGACGTCTGGGCGACGGTCGGGATCCACCCGCACGAGGCCGACCAGCATCCCGACATCGGCACCGCCAAGCTGGTCGAGCGCGCGCAGCATCTGCGCGTGGTCGGGATCGGCGAAAGCGGGCTCGATTATTTCTACGATCATAGCGACCGCGACCGCCAGCAGGCGAGCTTCCGCGCGCACATCGCCGCGGCGCGCGAGACGGGCTTGCCGCTCGTCGTCCACACGCGCGATGCCGAGGACGACACCGCCGCGATCATGCGCGACGAGATGGGGAAGGGGGCCTACCCCGCGGTCATCCACTGCTTCACCGCGAGCGGGGCGTTTGCCGACATCGCGCTCGAGCTTGGCTGCTATATCTCGATCTCCGGGATCGTGACCTTCAAGAACGCCAAGGATCTGCAGGAAACCGCGGCGCGGCTGCCGCTCGACCGGCTGCTGATCGAGACCGATGCGCCGTTCCTTGCGCCGGTCCCGAACCGCGGGAAGCCTGGCGAGCCGGCGTTCGTCGCCGACACCGCCGCGTTCCTCGCGACCCTGCGCGACGAGCCGCTCGAGACGCTGGCGGCCGCGACTGCTGAGAACTTTCACGCTTTGTTCACCAAGACTCGCCTATGAAGGTGCGGATCCTCGGTTCGGGCACCTCTTCGGGAGTGCCGCGGATCGGCAACGACTGGGGCGCGTGCGACCCGACCAATCCGCGTAATCGCCGGTTGCGCGCCGCGATCCTGGTCGAAAGCGCGACGACGCGGATCCTGGTCGACACCGGGCCTGACATGCGCGAGCAATTGCTGGCGGCCGGCGTCAGCACGCTCGACGCGGTGATCTGGACGCACGATCATGCCGACCACACCCACGGCATCGACGATCTCCGCCAGGTCTACCATGCGATGGGGCAACCGGTGCGCGGCTTGGCGCGGCCTGATCTCAAGGCGATGCTCGAGCGGCGGTTCAGCTATGTATTCCGCGGGCATGACGGCTATCCGCCGACGGTGGTACTCGAGCCGTTGCCCGATGCGATCACGATCGGCGACATCACCGTTCGCACCGTCGAGCAGCCGCACGGTCCGTTCGTGTCGGCCGGGCTGCGGTTCGACAGTGCCGCAGGATCGATCGGATATGCCACCGATTTCAATGCGATGACGCAGGATATGGCCGCGCTCTATCAGGAGCTCGACATCTGGATCGTCGATGCGCTGCGCAAGCGGCCGCATCCGTCGCATGCGCATCTTTCGAGCGTGCTCGGCTGGGTCGAGCAATTCCGGCCGGGGCGTACCGTACTGGCGCACATGGACCAGTCGATGGACTATGCCGCGCTCGTTGCCGAGCTGCCGGCGGGCGTCGAGCCAGGTTATGACGGATTGGAACTGGCCTTGTGAGCGACGGTGGGATGGATCTGGTGTTCTTAGCGCTGTGTCTGATCCTGCCGGTGAGCGCGTTGCTGGCGCGCCGTCTGCCGATTGGCGAGACGGTCAAGATGGCGCTCGGCTGGGTGGCGATCTTCGGAATCCTCTTCATCGTCATCGCGCTGTGGCAGGGTGCGGCCAACACCGGTGCTGGACTGAGCGGACTTTTTCAATGAACCAGACGCAATTTAACATAATGTATATTATCGGACTGGCGGATCGCGGGATTGCGATGTTCGTGGGGGGCATTCGATGATCGCCCGCCTCGTCGCGATCATGGCGCGGTTGCGCGATCCCGAGACCGGTTGCGAATGGGACGTCGCGCAGGATTTCGCGAGCATCGCGCCCTATACGCTCGAGGAAGCCTATGAAGTCGCCGATGCGATCGCGCGCGACGACATGGCCGATCTCAAGGACGAGCTTGGCGACCTGCTGCTCCAGGTCGTCTTCCACAGCCGGATCGCCGAGGAAGCCGGCCATTTCGCGCTGCCCGACGTCGTCGCCGCGATCAGCGACAAGATGGAGCGCCGCCATCCGCACATCTTCGGCGATGCCGTGAATGGCGGGCACCAGCGCTGGGAACAGATCAAGGCCGAGGAACGCGCCGCCAAGGGTGCCGGTGGCGCGCTCGACGGCGTCGCGGTCGGCCTGCCCGCGCTGCTGCGCGCCGAAAAGCTGCAGAAACGCGCCGCACGCACCGGTTTCGACTGGCCCGACGCCGCCGGGGCCCGCGCCAAGATCAGCGAAGAGATTGCCGAGGTCGAGGCTGCCGCGACGCAGGACGAGCGCGAGGACGAGATTGGCGACCTGCTCTTCTCGGTCGTCAATTGGGCGCGCAAGCTGGGGGTCGACCCGGAGGCTGCGCTGCGCCGCGGCAATGGGAAATTCGAGAGCCGTTTCAAGGCGATGGAGCAAGCCGACGCCGGCTTCGACGCGCTTTCGCTCGAGGCCAAAGAGGCGTTGTGGCAACGCGTGAAGCACAGCGCGGGCAGGTGAAGCACTTCCTGTTCGTCTGCAGCCAGAACAAACTCCGCAGCCCGACCGCGGAACAGATCTTCGCCGCCTATCCCGGGATCGAGACCGACTCGGCCGGTACCAACCATGATGCCGAAAACCCGCTCACCGGCGAACTGATCGCCTGGGCTGACAGCATTTTCGTTATGGAGCTGACCCATCGCACCAAGCTGCAAAGCCGCTTTCGTCGGCATCTTCGCGGCCAGCGGATCGTCTGCCTCGACATTGCCGACGACTATGCCTTTATGGACGCCGCCTTGATCGACCTGTTGCACAAACGCATGGCGCGGCACCTGCCCCCTGCGCCCGGTACGATCAGTCGTTGCGCTGACTGAACCGTTCATAGTCGCGCTCGGCCATGCGCACGTCGTAGATCGCCTGCTCGCCCTCGACCGACTGCGACAGCACGTCACCATGCGCATGCAGCCACGCAGCCCCGGCGCCGTCGCCGGCGTCGAGCAGGATCGTGTGGCGGCGGTGGCTCGCGGTGAGCAAAGCGGCGACGGTGTCGAGCAGGCCCGCCACCCCTTCCCCGCTCAGCGCCGAGATCGCCACGACATCCTCGCGCCGCGCCGCTTCACCGAGCCATTCGGCGCGTTCATCCTCGTCGAGCAAATCGAGCTTGTTCCACGCCTCGATCCGCGGGACCGACGTTTCGACGCCGATGTCGCGCAGCACCGTCTCGACATCGTCGCGCTGCACCAGCGTGTCGGGATGCGCGATGTCGCGGACGTGGATCAGCAGATCGGCCGACACGACTTCCTCGAGCGTTGCCTTGAACGCCGCGACGAGCTGGGTCGGGAGTTCGGAGACGAAGCCGACCGTGTCCGACAGGATCGCCTTGTCGATCCCCGGCAGCGCGATCTGGCGCAGCGTCGGGTCGAGCGTGGCGAACAGCAGATCCTCGGCCATGACGTCGGCGCCGGTCATGCGATTGAACAGCGTCGACTTGCCGGCATTGGTGTAGCCGACAAGCGCGATCACCGGCCACGGTGCGCGCTGGCGGCGATCGCGGTGCAGTCCGCGGGTGCGCGAGACTTGCTCGAGCTCCTTCTTCAACCGCGCCATGCGATCGCGGATCAAGCGCCTGTCGGCCTCGATCTGCGTCTCGCCCGGGCCGCCGAGGAAGCCGAAGCCGCCGCGCTGACGTTCCAAGTGGGTCCAGCTGCGCACGAGCCGGCCCGCCTGGTAATCGAGATGGGCGAGTTCGACCTGCAAGCGCCCCTCGGCAGTTGCGGCGCGCTCGCCGAAGATTTCGAGAATCAGCCCGGTGCGGTCGATCACCTTGGCCGACAGCGCCTTTTCGAGGTTGCGCTGCTGGACCGGCGTGAGGTTCGCGTCGAACACGACGAGCTCGGCCTCGCCCATCCGCACCGTCGCGGCGAGCGCCTCGAGCTGACCCTTGCCGATCAGCGTCGAGGGCTGGAGCGTTCGAACCTTGATCGCAACGCGGTCGACCACCTCGACATGGATCGCCATGGCGAGGCCGGCGGTTTCCGCCAGCCGGGCCTCAGCATCGCGCGTCGATGCGCCGGTGTCTGGGTAAACGACGACCGCCTTGGCACCGCGCGCTACGTCGTCGCGGTCACGTTCGAAACCTGTGGTCAATCTTCGTCCGAACCTGCTGTTTCATCAGCCAAATTGAGGGGGTGCGCGGGCTGAATCGTCGAGACCGCATGCTTGTAGACGAGCTGCGCCATGCCGTCGCGCTGGAGCAGCATGCAGAACAGGTCGAACGCCGCGATCTGGCCCTGCAGCATCACGCCGTTGACGAGGAACATCGTGACGTTGTCCTCCGACTTGCGCACAGCGTTGAGGAAGATTTCCTGCAGCAACGGCTGCTTGCGCTGCGCTTCGCCGACGGCGTTGACGATCGCATCGATATCGACGCTGTTCGACGGCATGATAGTCGAGATGGCGTGCTTGTAGATCAGCTGCGACTGACCGTCGCGGCGGAGCAGCACCGAGAAATTGTCGAACCAAGTGACGATGCCCTGGAGCTTGACGCCCTTGACGAGAAACATCGTGATCGGGGTCTTGGTGCGGCGAAGCGCGTTGAGGAACAGGTCTTGCAGCGAGGTGTGCTTGTCGGCCATCGGTCGATCCTATGTTTTTGGCGGGTGGTTCCCGCAGTGCGCCGGTTCCGGCGTCGAGATGCGCCTGATTGACGCTGATGGTAATTTAGGGTGCCGGGGGCGTTTCGTCCAGCGGGTGGCGTTAGAAAGGGTGCCGCGCCGCCGCGACGGGGTGGGTGCGACCGCTGGTTTGCCCCGCGTCGCGAGCGGATAGGCTGCTCGCTGGCTCGGAAAGTCACACAAAAGTCTCACCATCGACGGCGTTGTCGGTTGCTTGCCGGTTTACCTCCGCGCGGGTTTTCGGGTCGTTGGGTCGGATGATCCTTGGTCGCTCACGATCGGACAAGCGTATCAGACTGGCGGGTAGTAGGACAACGGCGGCCCATCATTGGGCCGGGGACTGCATCAATGCCAACGGGATGCAGCGTTCAGCTGTCAGAATTCCTCTCTCGAACGCCCATATTCGAGAGCGAGCTGCCGAGCGACGCTATGGCGTCGCACGCGGCTTCAATCCTCCCGCACCTCGGTAATCCCCAGCAACTTCAGCTTCCGGTGCAACGCCGAGCGCTCCATCCCGATGAAGTTCGCGGTCCGCGAGATATTCCCCGAGAAGCGCCGGATCTGCACGCGCAGATATTCGCGCTCGAACGTCTCGCGGGCCTCGCGCAAGGGCGACCCCATGATCGCCGTCCCGCCCCCGCCCAGCTCGCCGGGATCGCCGAGAATGTCGGCGGGGAGCATGTCGAGGTCGATCCGCCCGATCCGGTCGCCCGGGGCCATGATTATCGTGCGCTCGACGATGTTGCGCAGCTGGCGGACGTTGCCCGGCCATTCGTAGGATTGCAGCGCGACCATCGCGTCGGGCGCGACCTCGGGGGTCGGCACGCGGCGCTCGGCTGCATAATGCGCCATGAAATGGTCGATCAGCGCCGGGATATCCTCGCGCCGTTCGGACAGGCCCGGGATCGCGACGGGAACGACGTTGAGGCGGTAATAGAGATCCTCGCGGAAACGCCCCTCGGCGATCTCGTGCGTCAGGTCGCGCGCGGTGGCCGAGACGACGCGGACGTCGACCTTGACCACACGCTGCCCGCCGACGCGGCTGAAGCTCTGGTCGGTCAGCACGCGCAGGATCCGGCCCTGCGTCGCCAAGGGCATGTCGGCGATCTCGTCGAGGAACAGCGTGCCGCCATGGGCCTGCTCGAGCAGGCCCGAACGGACGAGTTGCCCCCCCTCCTCCGCGCCGAACAGTTCCTCCTCGACGCGCTCGGGCGTCATGCGTGCGGCGTTGACGACGACGAACGGCGCGCTCGCGCGCTGGCTCCAGCCGTGCAGCAGCCGCGCCGCGACTTCCTTGCCGACGCCCGCCGAGCCCATGATCAGCACGCGGCTGCCCGTTGCGGCGACGCGCTTGAGCGTCGCGCGCACGCCGTTGATCGCGCCCGAGCTGCCCGTCAGGTCGTTGTTCTGCCCGACCGATTCGCGCAGCGAGGCGATTTCGCGGCGCAGGCTCTCGGTCTCGGTCGCGCGTGCGACCATCAGCAGCAGGCGCTCGGCCTCGAACGGCTTCTCGATGAAATCGGCAGCACCGCGGCGGATCGCGGCGACGGCGGTGTCGAGATTGCCGTGGCCCGAGATCATCAGCACCGGGATCGAGGGATCGCGGCGCTTGATCTCGTCGAGCAGTTCGAGCCCGTCGAGTCGCGAGCCGTGCAGCCACACGTCGAGCAGCACGAGCGACGGCCGCCGCACCGAGATCGACTCGAGCGCCGAGTCGCTGTCGGCCGCGACGCGCGCGTCATAGCCTTCGTCTTCGAGCACGCCGGCTACCAGATCACGGATATCGCGTTCGTCATCGACGACAAGGATGTCGAGGGGCATGGATCAGGTCCGGTTCTGCAGGAGGGTGGGGAATGGCGTGTCGGCGGTGCCCCCGTCGCCTCCATCGCCCGAATCGAGATTGGCCAGCAGCGCGGTGTCGAAACGCACCGTGACGATCGTGCCCCCCCCGGGGCGGTCATCGAAGGCGATCGTGCCGCAATGTTCCTCGACGATCTTCTTGACGATCGCGAGCCCGAGCCCGGTGCCGCGCGCGCGGGTCGTGACATAGGGCTCGACGATGCGGTCGCGGTTGGCCGGCAGGCCGATGCCGGTATCGGCGACGGTCAGCAGGACATGCCCCGCGCCTTCGCTCAGCGTCATCGCGATCTCGGCCGATGTCGTCTCGGTGTGCGCCTCGACCGCCTCGACCGCATTCTTGACGATGTTGGTCAGCGCCTGGCTGATCTGGCGGCGATCGCACACCAGAGCCGGGCCTGGATCGTCATGCGTCAGCACGAAGGTGATGCCGGGATGCGCGACTTCGTGGAGGAACATCGTCTGGCGCGCGAGATCGACCAGCGATTCGGTGCGGAATACCGGCTTGGGCATCCGCGCGAAGGAGGAGAATTCATCGACCATGCGGCGCAGGTCGCCGACCTGCCGGATGATCGTTTCGGTCAGCCGGCCGAAGGTCGTGTCCTCGGGATCGATCTGCTTGCCGTAGCGGCGCTGAAGGCGCTCGGCGGCGAGCTGGATCGGGGTGAGCGGATTCTTGATCTCGTGCGCGATGCGGCGCGCGACGTCCGACCAGGCGGCGCGGCGCTGATCGAGCAACTGGCCGGTAATGTCGTCGAAGGTCAGGATCGGGCCCTCGGCGGCGCGCGTGACCTTGACCGCGAGCGTGCGCGCCTCGCCGCCGCCCGCGCCGAGCTCGACGATCGCCTCGCGGTCCTTGCCGTCGAGCAGGGTCGCGAGTTCGGGCGAGACATAGCTGAGCGGCTTGCCGACCGGCGAGCCGTCGGGGCTTTCGAGCAGCGTCAGCGCCGAGCTGTTGATCAGCCGGATCGTGCCGTCGGACGCGACCGAGATGACGCCGGCGGTCACCCCCGACATCACCGCCTCGATCAGCGCGCGACGGCTTTCGAGCGCGCTGGTCTGCGCCTGCAGTCGCTCGGTCATCAGGTTGAAGGCGGTCGCGAGCGTGCCGATCTCGTCGTCGGTTTCGGGCGCCGGAACGCGCGCGGTGAGATCGCCCGAGGCGACGCGCTCAGCCGCGGACACGAGCGCGCCGACCGGGCGAACGAGGCGATCGGCGACCGCGAGCGCGGCGAAGACGACGATCGCGATGATCAGCAGCGACAGCAGCAGCAAGGCGACGTTGAAGCGCAGTTCGATCGTCTGCGAGCGCTTGAGCAGCGATTCATAATCGCTGAAGACGCTCTTGGCCTGGGCGAGGCGCTGCGTCATCTCCTTCGCGTCGAGATCGCGCTCGGTATAGACAAGATAGTCGGTGCCCGGGACGCTGGTCATCGAATGCGTCCGCGAGGCGTTGGTGCCGGTCTTGCTCACGCCGTCGCCGCGCAGCAATTGCTGGATCTCGGACACGTCGATATTCTTGACCGGATCGTAATTGGGCAGGCCGAAATAGGCGTAGCGCAGCAGGCGGCCCTTGGCGTCGATCTTGAAAAGCACCGCCGCCGAGAGACTGCGCTGATAGGCGCTCTGTTCGAACAGCTGCTGGAATTCGGGATTCCCCGGGTTCCATTTCTGCCCGACCGCCATCTTGTTGACGTCGGTCGCGAGCGCGACGGTTTCCTTTTCGACGTAGCTGAGCAGCTGGCTGTACGATTCCTGCGCGAGGTCGCGCGAATTGACGAGCATGCCGCGCGCGCTGCCCGAGAACCAGAATTCGGCGCCGAACTGGAACAGCAACGAAGCGACGACCGCGAGCAGCACGGTTGGCACGCTGGCGAGGATCGAGAAGGTCGCGACCAGGCGGACGTGCAACTGCGCGCCGCCGCCCGCCCCGACGCGCACCGCGCGCCGCTTGGCGAGCCGCCGTCCCATCAGCACGATCACCGAGCCGCAGCACAACAGGTTGGCGACGAGCATCAGCGCGACCAGCGCCGGGCTCAGCATGCGCTGCGACGCCGAGGTGCCGGCGACGATATTCCAGCTGAACAGCAGCACCCCGATCGCCAGAGTCACCGCGCCGATTTCGACGGCAGGCGAAACGCTCAACCAATCGGGTCGGAGACGGCGCAGAAAGAAAGGAGGCGTCGCTTCGCTCATCGTGACATTCCTACAACGCTTGCGTTGCAAGGAAAACACACAAAACTGTCATTTGTCGTGCGGCTGGGTCGGGTTAGCTGCGTGCGCGCCGCGATCAGGGGTCGATTCCGAGCAGATCGAGTCGTTTGCGTAGCGTGTTGCGGTTGATTCCGAGCGCGCGCGCGGCGCGCAACTGGTTCTGGCCGTGGCGCGCCAGCAGGGCCGCGATCAGCGGGCGCTCGACCTCTGCGATGATCCGATCGTAGAGCGTACCGTCGTCGAGCGCGGCGGGCTCCTCGATCGCGAGCCGTTCGAGCCGGGCGCGGACCGCCGCCTCGATCCCGGCATCCCCGGTGATCGCCGGAACGGGGATCGCGCCGCCGAGCATCGCGCGGACTTCGCCGGCGTCGATCCGCTCGTCGCGGGCGAGCACCGCGACACGGCGCATCATGTTCTCGAGCTCGCGGACATTGCCGGGCCAGTCATGGGCTTCGAGCACCGCGATCGCGTCGGCATCGAGCTGCTTGCGCGGCAGGCCGTCCTCGGCGGCGCGGTCGAGGAAATGCCGCGCGAGCAAGGCGATGTCCTGTCGCCGCGCGCGCAATGCGGGCAACGTCACGGGGACGACGTTGAGGCGGTAGAACAGATCCTCGCGGAACTGCCCGCCAGCGACGAGCTGGGCGAGCTCGCGATTGGTCGCGGCGACGATGCGGACGTCGGCACGGATCGTGCGTGCGCCGCCGACGGTGGTGAATTCGCCCGATTGCAGCACGCGCAGCAGCCGGGTTTGCGCCTCCATCGGCATGTCGCCGATCTCGTCGAGGAACAGCGTGCCCCCCGCCGCCTGCTCGAAGCGCCCGGCCGAACGCGCCTGCGCGCCGGTGAAGGCGCCGCGCTCATGCCCGAACAGCTCGGCCTCGATCAGTTCGCGAGGGATCGCCGCCATGTTGAGCGCGATGAAGGGCGAGCGACGGCGTGGTCCCAGATCATGGATCGCGCGTGCGACGAGTTCCTTGCCCGTGCCCGATTCGCCCGAGACGAGCACGGTGAGGTCGTTCGACACGACGCGTGCGATGATGCGGTAGACGTCCTGCATCGCCGGCGATCGCCCGATCAGCGGCAGCGCGCGGTCCTCCGCCTCGATCGGCTCGGCGATTTCGCCCGACCCGCGCGACAGCGCGCTCTGCACGGTGCGCGACAGCGCGTCGAGATCGAACGGTTTCGGCAGGTAATCGAACGCGCCGACTTCGGTCGAGCGCACCGCGGTGGTCAGCGTGTTCTGCGCCGACAGCACGATGACGGGGAGCCCCGGGTGTGCGCGGACGACGCGGTCGACGAGGTCGAGCCCATTGCCGTCTGGCAGCTTGACGTCACTGATCAGCACGTCGGGCAAGGCGGTCGCGAGCTGCACCTCGGCCTCGGCGATCGTCGCGGCGGTCAGCACGCGGTGCCCGTCGCGTTTCAACGCCTGGCCGACGACGGTGCGGATCGCGGCGTCGTCGTCGAGGACGAGGATGCTGCCCGTGCGGGTCACGCATCGCCTCGCGGTAGCAGGATGCGAAAGACAGTCATTGGCGGGGTTCCCTCGCGCGCGAACTGGATGATCCCGCCCATGTCGCGCACCAGCTTGTCGACGAGCGCGAGGCCGAGCCCCTGCCCCTCGGGCTTGCCCGAGATGAACGGGTCGAACAGATGGTCGGCAATGTCGGCGGGTGGGCCGGGGCCATTGTCGCTCACGCAGATCTCGATCGGCAAGGGCTGGCGCGGCTTGCCCGGCGCCGGCGACACCGCCATGCCGTGGCGATAGGCGGTGGCGAGCGTGATCCGCGCGTCGGCCTGTTCGCGCGTCGCCTCGCTGGCATTCTTGAGGAGGTTGAGCACGACCTGGAGCGTCGCGTCGCGATCGATCTGGACGGTCGGGAGCGACGGATCGAAGCGTTCGTCGATCGTCACGTGGCGCGCGAAGCCGGCGAGCGCGACGCGGCGGGCGTGACCCAGCAGCGGATAGATATTCTCGGGCGCGAGCTTCAGGGGGCGCGTATCGGTGAAGTCCTGCATCCGGTCGATCAGCGCGGCGATGCGGTCGACTTCGGTGGTGATCAGCGTGGTGAGTTCCTCGGCCCCCTTCCCCTTCGACAGCAATTGCGCTGCGCCGCGGATTCCCGAGAGAGGGTTCTTGATCTCGTGCGCGAGCATCGCCGCAGCACCGATCGCGGCGCGCGCGGCCGCCGCACGGTCGGCGCTGTGGCCCATCCGGCGCGAAGTGGCGGCATGATGCAGCGTGATGGTATGCCAGCCGGGATGATCGGCGACGCGCGTCTCGATATAGTCGACGCGGATCTTGCCGCCGCGCTTGAGTGCGATCTCGGTGTCGAAGGCGGCGAGACCGTGATTGTCGCGCGCATTGGGCTGGCTCGGCGGGGTCATCACCGATGCGAGTGGATGCCCCAGCATCGCGCGTTCGGACAGGTTGAGCAGCGTCTCGCATTCGGCATTGGCGTGGACGACGCAGGACCGGTCATCGACCACCAGCACCGCGACCGGCAGCGCGGCGAACAGTTCGGCGAAATCCGGGCCCCCGCCCCCAAGCGTCGCCGGGCTCACGCGGCGGCGCGGCTGCACCAGGGGGCGTAGAATTCGGCGAGCATCGCCTGCACGACCTTGGGATCGGGAATCTGGTTGACCTTGTTACGGAATTCGGCCGAGCCATGAAGGCCGCGCGTGTACCAGCCGATATGCTTGCGCGCCATGTTGACGCCGGTCTCATTGCCATAATGGCTGAGCATCGCTTCGTAATGCTCTGAGATCACTGTATATTGCTCTTCGATCGACGGATCGGCGACGCGGCGGCCGGTGGCGAACCATTCCATCACCTGGCCGAGCAGCCACGGGCGGCCATAGGAGCCGCGGCCGATCATGATGCCGTCGGCGCCCGACTGGTCGAGCGCCGCTTCGGCATCCTCGATCGAATTGATGTCGCCATTGGCGATCACCGGGATGCTGACCGCATCCTTGACCGAGCGGATGAACGCCCAGTCGGCATTGCCCTTGTACATCTGGTTGCGCGTGCGGCCGTGGACGGTGACGAGCTTCACCCCGAGATCCTGCGCGATCTGCGCGAGTTCGGGCGCGTTGAGGCTCGAATGGTCCCAGCCCATCCGCATCTTGAGCGTGACGGGCACGCTGACCGCATCGACGACACCCTTGATGATCGCGCCCGCGGTGTCGAGATCGCGCATCAGCGCCGAGCCGGCATCGCCATTGGTGACCTTGCGCACCGGGCAGCCCATGTTGATGTCGATGATCGCGGCACCGCGATCCTCGCTCAATTTGGCCGCCTCGCCCATTTCATACGGCGTGCAGCCGACCAACTGCATCGACACGGGATTCTCGATCGGTGCCCAGGCGGCTTTTTGCAGCGACTGGCGCGTCTCGCGGATCGCGGCCTGGCTGGCCACCATCTCGGTGACGTTGAGCCCAGAGCCATAGCGCCGCACCAGCGTGCGGAACGGCATGTCGGTGACGCCCGTCATCGGCGCGAGGATCACCGGGGAGGCGATTGTCACGGGGCCAATCTGGAGCGGGGCGAGGCGCGAAGTCACGGGATAGGGTCTGCCTGAAAAACGGGCAGCCTATAGGGGAAAGGGCGGGAAGCGGCAAGCATGTGCGGCTGGGCTGGCGGGTCGCCCCGGCTTGGGCTAGGCGCTCATCGCATGACGAACCCCCGCACCGCTGCGTTGATCGTCGCCGCCGGCACCGGCGTGCGCTCGGGCAGTGCTATCCCCAAGCAATATGCGCCGCTTGGCGGCAAGGCCGTGCTGGCGCATTCTTATGCCGCGTTGTCGGCGCATCCGGCGATCGAGCGGGTGATCGTGGTGATTGGCGCCGGGCAGGAAGCGGCGTTGCGCGCGGCTGTAGGCGAGGTGGAGTATGTCATCGGCGGCGCGACGCGTCGGCTCTCGGTACTCGCCGGCCTGGAAGCGCTCGATCGTCGCCCCGGCGAAGGCCGGGGTCGCCCCGTTTCAGCGGACGGCGCGAGCCACGCAGCGGCCCCGGCCTCCGCCGGGGCGACGGATGGGGTGGCGCGCGTCCTGGTCCACGACGCCGCCCGTCCGTTCCTCAGCAACGCCGTCATCGACCGCCTGCTTGTCGCGCTCGACGAGCATGACGGCGCCGTCCCCGCCCTCCCCGTAGCCGACACGCTCGCCAAGGGTGATGCCGCGCTCGGTGAGACAGTCCCGCGCGACTCGCTGCATCGCATCCAGACGCCGCAAGCCTTCCTCTTTCAAACCGCCCTCGCCGCACATCGCGGCTGGACCGGCGACGAACCGACCGACGACGCCCAGATGGTGCGGGCCGCCGGGGGCAGCGTCGCCTTGGTCGCAGGAGACCCCATGCTCGAAAAGATCACCCACCCCGCCGATTTCGCCGCCGCCGAGGACCGTCTCGCCACCACGATGCGCACGCGCATGGCGACCGGCTTCGACGTCCACCGGCTCGAAGTCGGCGAGGAACTCTGGCTCGGCGGTGTGCGCATTCCGCACGACAAGGGCCTGTCGGGGCATAGCGACGCCGATGTCGCGCTCCACGCGATCACCGATGCGCTGCTCGGCACGATTGCGGCGGGGGACATCGGCACGCACTTCCCGCCGAGCGACCCACAATGGCGCGGGGCCGATTCGGCGCAGTTCCTGCAACATGCCGCCTCGCTCATCACCGAGCGCGGCGGGATCATCGATTTCGTCGACCTGACCTTGATGTGCGAGGAGCCCAAGATCGGCCCGCACCGCGCCGCGATGCGCGATCGGATCGCAGACCTCTTGCAGCTCGACACGGATCAGGTCAGCATCAAGGCGACGACGACCGAGCGGCTCGGCTTCACCGGGCGCGGCGAAGGCATTGCGGCGCAGGCGGCGGCGACGGTTCGGGTTCCAGGGGGCAAGAAATGAGGCGGCTGACGACACTCGCGGCACTCTGGATCGGGGCGACCGCGACGGTTGCCGCGCAGGCGGCGCCCGCCGACCTGCCATGCCTGACCGAGCAAGAGGGGCAGTCGCTCGTCGTGCTCGTGCTCCCCGACGTGCTCGACGCCGTCGGCAAGACCTGCGCGACAGCACTTCCGCCCGCGGCGACGCTGCGCGGCGGCCTGCCAGCGCTGGTCGCGCGCTACCGCGGCAATGGCGACGCCGCCTGGATCGCTGCAAAGCCTGCGATCGGCAAGCTCGGCGGCGAACAGTTCAAGGACATGAACCCCGACGTGCTGCGGCCGCTGCTGACGACGATCATGGGTCCGTTGATCGCCAAGGACATCAAGCCGCGTGATTGCCCGCGGATCGACCGCATCACCGGGCTGCTCGCCCCCCTGCCCGTCGCCAACACCGCGGCGCTGGTGGTCGAACTGTTCCAGCTCGGCACCGACCGCACCAAGACGCGCGCGCCCTTCTCGATCTGCCCGACCCATGAATAAGATCGATTCGATCCTGCCCGACGAACTGGTCGAGGCGGCGCGCAAGGTCGTCGCCGCCAATCTCGCCGCCGGGCGCCGCGTGACGCTGGCCGAGAGCTGCACCGGGGGCCTAGTCGCCGCCGCGCTCACCGAAATTCCGGGCTCGTCCGATATGTTCGAGAGCGGCTTCGTGACCTATTCGAACGACGCCAAGCTCGAAATGCTCAACGTCAGCGCCGACGTGCTCGAGACCTTCGGCGCGGTGTCGGTGGCAACGGCATGGAGCATGGCGCAGGGTGCACTCGAGGCGACCGGCGCCGACATCGCCGTGGCGATCACCGGCGTCGCGGGGCCAGGCGGCGGGACCGAGCGGAAGCCGGTCGGCACGGTCGTATTCGCACGCGCCGAGCGCGGTGCCGATCCCGGCCATGTCGTCGCCGATCGCAAGGATTTCGGCGACCTCGGTCGCGGCGGCGTGCGGCTTCAGGCGGCGCTGTGTGCGCTCGAACTGCTGCTGCCGCCTGCGGGCGACGCGTAGAGCACCGCGGCGCGTTCCTCGAACGCGCCGATCATCTTGCGCAGCGCGGTGCCGAACACCTGCCCTGCGAGCATCTCGAACACGCGGTTCTTGAAGGCGAAGTCGACGGTGAAGTCGACCGCGCAGCCGGTGCCGTCGGGGCGGAACACCCAGTCGTTGCGCAGATATTTGAGCGGCCCGTCGAGATATTCGACATGGATGCGATTGGGTCGTTCCTTGTCGACCTTCGACGTGAAGGTCTCGCGCAGGCCCTTGAAGCCGACGATCATGTCGGCGGTCAGCTCGGTCGCGCTGTTCGACCGGACGCGGATCGCCGACACCCACGGCAGGAACTCGGCATAGCGGCCGACATCGGCGACCAGATCGAACATCTGCTCGGGGCTATAGGGCAGTCGCCGCGTTTCGGAATGGCGCGGCATCAGCGGACGGTAAGCTTGGCCTCCCGCGCGGCGCGCAGGCGGGCAAAGTCGTCACCGGCATGATAGCTCGACCGCGTCAGCGGCGAGCTCGCGACGAGCAGGAAGCCTTTCGCGCGAGCGATCGCGGCATAGGCGTCGAAGGCGGCGGGGGTGACGAAATCGAGCACCTTGGCGTGCCGCGGGGTCGGCTGGAGATATTGCCCCATCGTCAGGAAATCGATTTCGGCCGAGCGCATGTCGTCCATCACCTGATGGACCTCGAGCCGCTCCTCGCCGAGCCCGAGCATCACGCCCGACTTGGTGAAGATCCGCGGGTTGTGGCGCTTGACGCTCTCGAGCAGCCGCAGCGAGGCATAGTAGCGCGCGCCGGGACGGATCGTCGTATAGAGCCGCGGGACGGTCTCGAGGTTGTGGTTGTAGACATCGGGGCCAGCCTCGATAATCGACTCAACGGCGGCCTGCGCCTTGTTGCGGAAATCCGGAGTAAGGATTTCGATCGTCGTGTGCGGCGTCGTGGCGCGCAACGCCTGGATCACCTTGACGAATTGCGAGGCCCCGCCGTCGGGCAGATCGTCGCGATCGACCGAGGTGACGACGATGTGCTGCAACCCCATCTGCGCCGCCGCATCGGCAACGTTCTGCGGCTCGAGCGTGTCGACCGCGCGTGGCATGCCCGTCTTCACGTTGCAGAAGGCGCAGGCGCGCGTGCAGGTGTCGCCAAGGATCATCACCGTCGCGTGCTTCTTGCTCCAGCATTCACCGATGTTTGGGCAAGCCGCTTCCTCGCACACCGTCGTCAGGCTTTTCGAGCGCATCAGTTCGCGGGTCGCGGCGAAGCCGGCCGAGGTGGGCGCCTTCACCCGCAGCCAGTCGGGCTTGCGTTCGCGGGGCGGGCGGGCGAGCGGGGACATCTCGTTCATGGGGTGCAGATAGCGACTGCGGTCGCGGCTTGCCACCCCCTCCTGTCCTTCGCTAAAGCGCGCTCATGACCGATTTCACCGACCTCCTTGGCGGCTATCGCCGCTTCCGCACCACCGGATACGAGCGCCAGCGCGAGCGGTGGGCCGAATTGTCGGAAGGCCAGAGCCCCAAGGTCATGGTGATCGCCTGCTCGGACAGCCGAGTCGATCCGGCGCAGGTGTTCGATACCTCGCCCGGCGAGATCTTTGTGGTGCGCAATGTCGCCAATCTGGTGCCGCCGTTCGAGCTCGACGGGTCGCGCCACGGCGTCTCGGCGGCGCTCGAATTCGCGGTCAACCAGCTCGAAGTGGATGAGATCGTGGTGATGGGCCACGGCTCGTGCGGTGGTGTCCACGCCGCGCTGACGCGCGCATTCGAGGGCAAGGCGCCGGGCGAAGGCGGCTTCATCGCGCACTGGATCGACATGCTCGATGGCGCGCGCGACCGGATTGTCGCCGAGCATGGTACCGGGCCCGCCGCGATTCGCGAGATGGAACTCGAGACGGTCCGCGTCAGCCTCGCCAACCTGCGCAGTTTCCCCAACATCCGCGACGCCGAGGCGGCGGGAACGCTGCGGTTGCGCGGCGCCTATTTCGCGATCGCCGACGGCGTGCTGCACGTGATGGACGACACGGGCGCATTCGCGCCGGCCTGACAGGTCGATTGCCCGATTCGTTGCGGTGGCCTAGCAAGGCGGCATGAGACCCAACACGCTCCGGACGCTGCGCCGCTATCATCATTATCTCGGGCTGTTCTTCGCGCCGATGATCCTGCTCTTCTCGGTCAGCGGCGCGCTGCAGACCTTCCGGCTGCAGGAGGCCCGCGGCTACGGTGGCACCCCGCCGAACTGGATCGTCTGGCTGGCGGCGGTGCACAAGGATCAGGCCCCGCCGCGGCCGCCCCGGGCGGAAAAGCCGCAGGCCGAGGGCAGCGTGACCAAGCCGCGCGCCGAGACCCGCCAGGCGGGGCCGAAGCGCCCCTCCCCGCTCCCGCTCAAGATCTTCGTCGTCCTGCTGTCGATCGCGCTGGCGCTCTCGACGATCACCGGCATGGTGATCGCGCTCTCGATCCGCACGATGCGGCGCACGTCGGTGCTGCTGCTGATTGCAGGCGCGATCGTACCGATCGTGTTGCTCTGGGTCTGACCCGCCGGGCGCTGGGCCTCAGCCGTCCAGCGCCTTGCGGGCGATCGCCTCGATCTCGGGATCGAGCGCGGGCGGCGTCATGTCGACATGCGCCTCGAGTCGCTCGGCGATCGCGGTCAACGCCGCGATCCGCCCGGCCTTCTTGTCATTGCCGTCGATCACCACCCAAGGCGCCCAGCGCGTGTCGGTGCGTTTGAACATGTCGTGCATCGCCTCGAGATATTCGGGGCGCTTGGCACGGTTGCGATAATCGTCGGCGCCGGTCTTCCAGCGCTTCCACGGATGGTCGAGCCGGTCTTCGAGCCGCTTGTCCTGCTCCTTGGTCGAGACATGGACGAACAGTTTGATGATCGTCGTGCCCGAATCGGCCTGCTGCGCCTCGAACTCGTTGATCTCGTCATAGCCGCGTTTCCACTCGGCGTCCTTGGCATAGCCTTCGACGCGTTCGACCAGCACGCGGCCGTACCAGCTGCGATCGAACACCGCGATATCGCCGCAGGCCGGCAGCTTCTGCCAGAATCGCCACAGGAAATGGCGGTCGAGCTCGTCCTGCGTCGGCGCCTTGATCGGCCACACCTCGAAATTGCGCGGATCCCAATTGGCGCACAGTCGCTGGATGATCCCGCCCTTGCCCGCCGCATCCCAGCCTTCGAGCAGGACGATCGCGCGCTTGCGGTGGACGATGTGAGCCACCTGGATCTGCGACAGGCGCTTCTGCAGCTTTTTCAGCGCCGCGTCGTAATCGCCGTCGTAGGACTTGCCCGATTCGTAGTCGGAGAGTTCGATCGTCAAATCCCCCTCCCGCTTGCGGGAGGGGTTAGGGGAGGGAATGGGGGAAAAGCTGGCATCCTCATGACATGCCCTCCCCCAGCCCCTCCCGCAAGCGGGAGGGGAGTTTTAGGGCCACCCTCGCGAGCAAGCGGGCGCTGGAGCTTATGCTAGCTTCACGGCGTCGGCGGTCGAGCGCAGGTTCAGTTCCTTCAGCTGCTTGGGCGTCGCGAAGTTGGGCGCGCCCATCATCAGATCCTCGGCCTTCTGCGTCATCGGGAAGGTGATGACCTCACGGATGTTGGGTTCGTCCGCCAGCAACATGACGATCCGGTCGACGCCCGGCGCCGAACCGCCGTGCGGCGGCGCGCCGAACTTGAAGGCGTTGATCATGCCGGCGAAGTTGGTGTCGACATCGGCCTGGGTGTAGCCGGCGATCTCGAACGCCTTGTACATGATCTCGGGGCGATGGTTGCGGATCGCGCCAGAGGACAGCTCGATGCCGTTGCAGACGATATCGTACTGGAAAGCGAGGATATCGAGCGGGTCCATCGTCTCGAGTGCTTCCATCTCGCCCTGCGGCATCGAGAAGGGGTTGTGGCTGAAATCGACCTTCTTGGCGTCCTCGTCATATTCGAACATCGGGAAATCGACGATCCAGCAGAATTCGAAGCGCTTGTCGTCGATCAGGCCGAGCTGGTCGGCAACGCGCGTGCGCGCGAGGCCGGCGAGCTTCGCCGCCTGCGCCGCCTTGCCGGCCGCGAAGAAGAGGCCGTCGTTGGGCCCCAGGTCGAGCGCTTCGGCGATAGCCTTCATCCCGTCCTGGCCGTGGTTGTTGGCGATCGGGCCGCCGAACACGCCGTCCTTCTGCGTCGCATAGCCGAGGCCCGGGAAGCCCTCGCTCTGCGCCCAGCTGTTCATCTCGTCGAAGAACTTGCGGCTCTTCTCGTGCGTGTTGGGCGCCGCGATCGCGCGGACGACGTCGCCGCCCTCGACCATCGAGGCGAAGCGGCCGAAGCCCGAGCCCTTGAAGTGCTCGGACACGTCGGTGATGATCAGCGGGTTGCGCAGGTCGGGCTTGTCGTTGCCATATTTCAGCATCGATTCGCGGTACGGGATGCGCTTGAACGGCAGCGCCGAGACGGTGCGGCCCTTGCCCTGCCAGTTGGCGAATTCCTCGAACACGCCGTGCAGCACGGGCTCGATCGCGGCGAAGACGTCGTCCTGCGTGACGTAGCTCATCTCGAAATCGAGCTGGTAGAATTCGCCCGGCGAACGATCGGCACGCGCATCCTCGTCGCGGAAGCACGGCGCGATCTGGAAATAGCGATCGAAACCGGCGACCATCAGCAGCTGCTTGAACATCTGCGGTGCCTGCGGGAGCGCGTAGAACTTGCCGGGATGAACGCGGCTCGGGACGAGATAATCGCGCGCGCCTTCTGGCGAGGAGGCGGTGAGGATCGGCGTCTGGAATTCGGTGAACCCCTGCCCGATCATCCGCTGGCGCAGCGACGAAATGACGTTCGAGCGCAGCAGGACGTTGGCGTGGAGCCGCTCGCGACGCAGATCGAGATAGCGATACTTGAGTCGGATTTCCTCAGGGTATTCGGCCTCGCCGAACACCGGCATCGGCAACTCGTGCGCGACCGACTGGACCACGACGTCGCGCGCGCGGATCTCGATCTCACCCGACGGCAGATTGGCGTTCACCGTCTCGGCCGAGCGCGCGACGACGTCGCCGGTGATCGTCACGACCGACTCGGCGCGCAGCTTGTCGAGCACGCCATGTGCCGGGCTGTCGCTGTCGGTGACGATCTGGGTAATGCCGTAATGATCGCGCAGATCGACGAACAGCAGGTTGCCGTGGTCGCGCTTGCGGTGGATCCAGCCCGAGAGCTTGACCGATGTGCCGACGTCCGAAGCGCGGAGCTGGGCGCAAGTATGGGTGCGATAAGCGTGCATAGATCTTCTCATGTTCGTCGCCCCGGCGAAGGCCGAGGCCGCTGTGTATCGGAGCGCAACGCGTGACAACGCAGCGGCCCCGGCCTCCGCCGGGGCGACGGCGAATATGGTCGATGCGCTTCCCTCCCTCACCCACCTTTGTCAAGGCGCTCTACCCTCGCTATGGGATTGGGATGCATATCCATCCGCTCATCACCGACAGTGCCACCCTCGCCAATTTGTGCGCGCGTTTGTCCCAATCCGACTTCGTCTGCGTCGACACCGAGTTCATGCGCGAGAACACCTTCTGGCCCGAACTGTGCCTGATCCAGATCGCCGACGAGCATGAGGCGGCGGCGATCGACCCGCTGGCGCAGGGGCTCGACATGAGCCCGCTGCTCCAGCTGATGGTCAACAATGAGGACGTGCTGAAGGTCTTCCACGCCGGCGGGCAGGATCTCGAGATCGTCTACAACCTGACCGGCACGACGCCGCACCCGCTGTTCGACACGCAGGTCGCAGCGATGGCGCTCGGCCAGGGCGAGCAGATCGGTTACTCCAACCTTGTCGACGCCTATCTCGGCATCACCGTCGACAAGGGCGCGCGCTTCACCGACTGGAGCCGCCGCCCGCTCGACGCGCGTCAGATCGAATATGCGATCGGCGATGTGACGCATCTCGCCAAGATCTTCCCCAAGATGCTCGAACGGCTGCGCAAGACCGGGCGTGGTGCGTGGCTCGACCAGGAGATGGAGCGGCTCGGCGACCCCAAGAATTACGCCAACGACCCCGAGGAAGCCTGGCGCCGGATCAAGGTGCCGAGCCGCAAGCCCGAGGTGCTCGGTCGCCTCAAGGCGCTGGCGCGCTGGCGCGAGATCGAGGCACGGGGCAAGGATCTGCCGCGCGGGCGGATCGTCAAGGACGAGACGATCGCCGATCTTGCGGGGCATGCGCCCAAGCGGCAGGCCGATCTCGCCAAGGTGCGCGGGCTGTCGGCCACCTGGGCGCAGAACGACATCGGCGCGCGGTTGATGGCGGCGCTCGAGCATGCCGTGCCGATGTCGGCCGACGAGCTGCCGTCGCGCGACGATCGCAAGCCCGGGATGGGCAAGGACGGCGCGCTCGTCGCCGATCTGCTCAAGCTGCTGCTCAAGATCCGCTCAAAGGAAATCGACGTCGCGGCGCGGCTGCTGGCGCGGGGCGACGACATCGACGCGCTCGCCGGTGGGCAACGCGAGGGGCTCTCGATCCTCGAGGGCTGGCGCTACGATCAGTTCGGGCGCGATGCGCTCGACCTGGTCGAGGGGCGGCTTGCCTTCGCCGTCGTCAACGGCAAGCTCAAGATGACGCGGACCGAGGACGCCGCGGTCTAGAAGGCGACGAAAGGCCCCGGCCGACCACCCGCCGTCCGCCCCTCGATCGCGGTGTAGACGCTGCGCCCGAAGTAGAAGGGCGCGCCGAAATCGAAGCTGTTCGACGACGCGAGCGGCGGCGTGACGAGGGTCGGGTTGACCCCGAGCCCCGGCGCCGCGCTCGACGAACCCGCGACGTCGAGCGGGCTGTAGAGTGTGAAGGCGGCACTCGCGCTCGCGCCGCTGGTCCCGGTCACCGTTGGCGACAGGAGGAGCGGCGAAGCGGGACAATAAAAAGCGGTGAAGTTGGTGCGCGTGCAGGCGGTGATCGCCGCATCGAGGAAGAAATAGTGCGTACTGCCACTGTCGATGAAGCTCTGCGGTAGCGTTTTGCCATTGTAGGTCGCGGTGAGCAGGCCCGGCCCGAGCCGGCTGGTCGAGGTCGTCAACGGAACGATCGACGTGGCAGAAAGCAAATTGTTCGTTTGCGTCCCGATCCCGAAAGTGACCGTGCCGGTAAGCGTGGCGACGCCGCGTTGCGGCACCGCTGGCAAGGTGATGATCGTCCCATTATTGTTGGTGGCGAAGGCGGCGACCGGATTGGGCAATTGTTCGAACGGGGCGGTCTCGTTCGGCGCACGCGCGATAATGCTGCCGCATCCGCCAACTGGACAATCGTAATAGATCGCCGCTGCCGATCCACCCGCGCCGGCGCAGAAGGTGCCGCAATCGGTCGCCGTGCTGCCGATGCCGATGACGCCGTTGGCGCCGAAATCCTGCACCGTCACGACACCCGAGCCGCCGCCCGACGAGCAGCCCGACGGAACCGTGGCGAAGCGGCCGGTATCGCCGATCACCTGGAACGGCATGGCGGCAACGCGCTCGCCCGCGATCGCGAAATCGGCGCTGCGGACCGATCCGAAGACGTAGGAATTGACGTATTGATAGCATTCGCCGACCGGATTGCCCGTGCTCGCGGTTGCCGTCGGCAGGGCGGCGAGTAGGCTCGGCGTGAGCGCCGATTGGATTACCCGCAGGCCGACCGACCCGGTATCGAGGATGATATGATCGATTGTCTGGCAGTTGCTCGCTGATCCCGGCGCGCAGAGCGTCACGGTCACGAAGGGCTGGTTGAAGGCGGTGTAGCCCTTGCTGCCGACGGCGAGCGCCGCCGGCCCGGCGTCGAACGTGACCGCCGCGACATTGGTGAGCACCGCGGGCGCAGGCGTGGACGTGGCGGTCGCGGTCGGGGACCCCGTCGTGCCGGACGGGACCGCCACGACGGCCGGCGCGCTGCTGGAGCCGCCACCGCTGCAACCGGCGAGGGTGGCCGCGGCGAGCAGGCCGATCAGCGCGGCGATACGCCTCACGGTTGAACCGTAAGCGTCGTGCGGTCGAAACCGCTGGGGGCGAGCGACGGGATCAGCGCGGCGCCGTAGAACCAGCCCATATGGCCGCCGGTCTGGATTTGCAGGTCGGGCTCGGCGACGATCGCCGGGCGGCGCAGGCCGAGGATCCGATGACCGACGGCAGCGGTGGGCCCCGTGCTCCCCTGGAGTGCGGCGAAATGCCGCCCGAGCAGCGCGCGCAGATCGGGCTTGCCCGGACCGGACCAGCTGACCGCGAAGACCTGACCGCGGGCGTTGGTGAACTCGCGTACCGTTCCGCCAGTATCGCGCGTCAGATCGTGGCGGGCGTAGGCGCCCCTGTCGACCGATGCGAGGCGGGCCCGCATCCGTACGCTATCGGCGCGTACTGCGGCGACGTCGCCGCCGAGATCGGCCTGCGCGGGAAACGGGGCCAGCCCGCCGACCAGCAGACAGGCTGCGATCCGGAACCCTGCACGTTGCACCATTCGACACCCCACCGCGCACGTCGCCTTCGGACCGAGACTGCGGAGCGCCACCCGGCGAACCGTCGTAATACCAAGAGTATGGCCAAGCGGCGGAGTGTCAAGCCGGGGGAGGACCGCTGCGCGCCGACTATCCGACGATTGCAGCCTTGCGACCGAGCGCGGTTGCCAAGGCGGCATGGCGACGCTCGACCGTCTCGCTGTAGAGCGCATGATCGGCCGCTGCGACGCTGAGCGTGAGGATCGCGCCGTCGTCGGCGAGCGCGGAGCGTTGCAACGGGCCGGCGAGGCCGCCGCTCATCCGCTGCCCGAGCCGCATCGCCAGCCCCCACTGCACCGCACGCTTGAGGTCGACCGCGCTGGCGAGCACCGCGAGCGGCGCGGGCGTGTTCGTGCCTCCGCCAAGGCTGGTGTGCAACGCCTGCGCGATCAGGGCGCGACCGCGCGCGTCGATCGCCACCCAATTGCCGTGCAGCGCTACCTCGACGCCGCGTTCGGCACGAAACTCTGGGTTGGCGCGCCAGCCGACATCGGCGAGCAGACACGCCGCGAGCCGCAGCCGCACCATGTCGGGCGCGTCGCGCGCGAACAGTGGCGCGATCCAGCGGTCGAGCAGGTCACCATGTTCGGCGAAGCGGCCATGACGGCGGCCCTCGTCGCGCGCGGCGACGATCAGCGGATCCTGTGCGCGCACGCTCGGGGCGAGCGCGCCGTAGAGCAGACCCTCGCGCAGGCCGAAAGCGGACACGACGGTGGTTTCGCTGTGGAGATGCTTGAGCAGCACGACGAGCAGAGCGGTGGCGTCGCCGAGCGTCGCGGCGCGGCCGGCAGAGAGGCCGGGGATCGCGCGCAGCCAGCCCTTGTTGACGTGCGCGATGGTGCGGCCCATCCGCGCGATCGCATCGACCGACATCGCATATTCGTGGATCACCGGCAGCGGATAGCTGTTGAGGTGCATGTCGAGCCGCGCCAGCGCGCGCCACGATCCGCCGACGAGATAAAGCGGCAGGCCGGCGCCCTTGCCGGTCCAGCCCGCGGCTTCGAGCGCCCGCGCGACCTCGCGCTGGAGCGCGCCGACGCCGCGATCGCGGATCGCGCCGATCCGCAAGACACCGAGCGGGAAGGAGACGCGCTCGCCGACCGTCCCGTTCCGGATGCGGATCAGTTCGAGGCTGCCGCCGCCGAGATCGCCGACGATGCCGTCGGCAAGCGGGATCGCCGAAAGCACGCCGTAGCCGGCGCCGGTCGCTTCCTGCTCGCCGGTGAGCAGTTCGACGTCGAGCCCGAGCGCGCGGGCGGTGTCGAGCAGCACAGCGCCGTTCGAAGCATCGCGTACCGCGGCGGTGGCGACGGTGCGCAGCTGCGTCACCTCCATTTCGCGCGCGACGGCGGCGAAGCGTGCGAGCGCGTCGCTCGCGACAGTGAGCCCCGATTCGGCGATTGCCCCCGTCTCGGCGAGGCCGCGGCCAAGGCCCGCCATGACCTTTTCGTTGAACAGCGTCGCGGGCAGCCGCTCCGGCCCCTGATAGACGACCAGGCGGATCGAATTGGAGCCGATGTCGATGATCGCAGTGCGCGGCGCGTCAGGCGTTCCGGGGCGGCTGGACACACCGCCGCCGCTGATCGCGGCGGACGGGCGGGACTCGAGCGTGGCCATCGGTTCAGCGTCGCTTGCGCAGCGAGAGCTTGGGCACCGCACCGCTCACCGCGAGCGAGGCGCCGCGGCCGGACAGCGAGGGATTTGTCATGAAATAGCGATGCAGGTTGAACGGCCGGTCGCCCGGCACTTCGCGGATGTACGAGCCGTCGGGCTGCAGATCCCAGCTCTGCTCATTGTCGATCAGATTGGCGACCATCACCTGGTCGAGGATCTGCTGGTGGACGGTCTTGTTCTCGATCGGCAGCATATATTCGATCCGCCGATCGAAATTGCGCTGCATCCAGTCGGCCGACGAGATGAACACCCCCGCGCCGTTGTTGGGCAAGGCGGCGCCGTTGCCGAAGCACCAGATGCGGCTGTGTTCGAGAAAGCGGCCGATCACCGACTTCACGCGGATGTTTTCCGAAAGGCCCGGAACGCCGGGCTTGAGGCAGCAGATGCCGCGGATGATGAGGTCGATCTCGACCCCTGCCCCGCTGGCTTCGTACAGTTTCTCGATCACGGCGGGATCGACCACCGAATTCATCTTGGCCCAGATCGATCCGGGCTTGCCCGCGCGGGCATTGGCGATCTCGGCATCGATCAGCCGCATCAGCCGCGGCCGCAGGTCGCGAGGGCTGAGGCTGATCAGCGCCATATTCTCGGGTTCGACGTAGCCGGTGATGTAGTTGAACATCTGCGCGGCATCGAGCCCGAGCCGCGGGTCGGCGGTGAAGAAGCTGAGGTCGGTATACACCTTGGCGGTGATCGGGTGATAATTGCCCGTGCCGAAGTGGCAGTAGGTGCGATATTGCCCATTCTCGCGGCGGACAACCATCGAGACCTTGGCGTGGGTCTTCCAGTCGATGAAGCCGTAGACGACCTGCACGCCGGCGCGTTCGAGCGCCGAGGCCCAGAGCAGATTCTGCTCCTCGTCGAAGCGCGCCTTCAGTTCGACCACCGCGGTGACCGACTTGCCGGCTTCGGCGGCGGCGATCAGCGCGTTGATGACGGCGGGCTGCTTGCCCGCGCGGTACAGCGTCTGCTTGATCGCGACGACGTCGGGGTCGGCGGCGGCCTGCTTGAGGAAGGCGAGCACCACGTCGAACGTCTCGTACGGGTGGTGGACGACGATGTCCTTCGCGCGGATCGCGGCGAAGCAGTCGCCGCCATATTCGCGGACGCGCTCGGGAAAGCGCGGCGAGAAGGGCGGGAACTTGAGATCGGGGCGATCCTCGTCGACGATCGCGTCGAGGTCGCCGACGCCGAGGAAGGCGCCGCTCTCGGTGACGAAGCAGTCCGAGCCGCCGAGCTCGTCGCGCAGCACAGAACCGAGCCGCTTGGGCATCCCGCTTTCGAGCTCGAGCCGGATGACGCGGCCGCGCCGACGGCGCTTGATCGCATTGGCGAAGTAGCGAACGAGATCCTCGGCCTCTTCCTCGATTTCGAGATCGCTGTCGCGCAGCACGCGGAACTCGGCGCCGCCGATCACCCGGTAACCCGGGAAGACGAGCGGGGCGAAACGCTTCACCAGCGATTCGACCGCGATGTAGCGCGCTTTCTCGCCCGGCAGCCGCAGGAAACGCGGCATCGGCGCGGGGATCATGACCAGCTCGCGGATCGGCTGGTCGTCCGAGATCCGGACCAGGTCGAACATCACCGCCAGCCCCTTGTTGGGGATGAACGGGAAGGGATGCGCCGGGTCGAGCGCCTGTGGCGTCAGGATCGGGAAGAGCTGCTCGCGAAACTGCGTTTCGAGCCAGGCGAGGTCCTCCGACGACAGCGCCTCGTCGATCGTGCGCGAGCTGAGCACCGCGATGCCGGTCTCGGCGAGTTGGCGGCGAAGGTCGCGCCACACGTCGCGCTGGCTGGTCACGAGCGCATCGGCCTCGGCGACGATCGCGGCGAGCTGCTGGCCCGAGGTCAGCCCGTCGTTCGACAGCCGCGCGACGTCCTGCAGCTGCTGGCCCTTGAGTCCGGCCACGCGGACCATGAAGAATTCGTCGAGGTTCGATCCCGAGATCGACAGAAAGCGGACGCGTTCGAGCAAGGGATGCGCGGTGTTGCACGCTTCCTCGAGCACGCGGCGGTTGAACGCCAGCCACGACAGTTCGCGGTTGAAATAGCGGTCGCTTCCCTCGGTGCCCGCGAACGGGTCGTCGTCATGGTCGAGACTGGCGAGATGCGCGGGGCGGGTCATCGGGTTTCCGTCGGTTCGGGGAACAGGTCGGGTGCCGCGCCGGGGATCATCCCGGCTTCGATCAGGGTGACGCGCGCGAGCGGGATCGACAGGCGCTTGTGCCGCGCGAGTAATGCCTGGTCGAGCAGGTCGACCGTGCGCAGCAACGCGATGTGCGTCCGTTCAACGCGCAGCACGAGCCATTGGATCACTTCGGGCCGGGCGTCGATCCCGCGGCGCAGGAATTGCCGCTCGAAGATCGCGCGCATCAGGTCCTCGTCGGGGTCGCCGAGCCGCACCGTCGGACTCGCGGCGAGGCGCGAGCGCAGGTCGGGCAGCTTGATCGCCCATTCCGGCGGCGCGGCATCGGCGACGATCACCACCGGGCGGCGATCCTCCTGCGCGCGGTTCCAGGCGTGGAAGATGCTCGTCTCGTTCTGGCGCTCGGCATCGTCGATCAGCCCGCCGCCGGTCTTGGCAGCGAAGATTCGCGCGAGCAGGCTGCGGCCCGACTTGCGCGGGCCGCTGACGACGACCGCCATCACCGGCCAGGTGCTCCAATGTTCGAGCTGCTGGACCGCGCGCGCGTTCGAGCTGCCGATCAGGAATTCGTCGTCGCGCGGATCGGCGGGCCAATCGAGCGGAAGTGCCATTTGTGCCGGAAGCATCGAATCACCCGGTCGGCGTCGCGGCGGGCGATCCCTGCCCGCTTGAGCCGGGTGCGGCAGAGCGACGGATGCGCAGCGTCGAGCCGCTCGCGCCGACCGACCAGCCACGCGCCTCGAGCGCGGCGCGCAGCAGCGCCGGATCGCCGTCGAAAGTCACGCGGAGGACCGAAACGCCGCCGATCGCCAGGCTGGTGGTGATGGCCGAGCGCACCCCCGGTACCGCCTGCAGCGCGCTTTCGGTCGCAGTCACCGAGCCCGCGTTCGGCGTATCGGCCTGAACGGAGAGCGTCGTGCTGGCCTTGGCGCCGGTGGGGCCGGGCAGTCCGTCG
This sequence comes from Parasphingomonas frigoris, assembly GCF_036663815.1. Classification (NCBI taxonomy): domain Bacteria; kingdom Pseudomonadati; phylum Pseudomonadota; class Alphaproteobacteria; order Sphingomonadales; family Sphingomonadaceae; genus Parasphingomonas; species Parasphingomonas frigoris. The sequence continues at coordinate 679,723 of NZ_JAXOJQ010000001.1, forward strand.
AGGCCGAGATCGATCGGAACGACCTCGGTCGGCGTCGCTGTCGGCGTCGGCGTGGCGACCGGGGCGACATAGGCCAGCCCGGAATCGCCGCGCAGACCGCCGTTTCGCAGCGCGTTCTGGAACGCCTCGTCGATCCGCTTGACGCCGGCATCGAGCAGGACGGGGAGCGCATCGGCGCGATCGACGCGCAGGGTGAATTGCGTGACGAGCAGATTGTCGGGACCGTGGCGCGCTTCGAACGCGCCGATGATCGGGCCGCCGGGCCATTCGCGGCGCAGCGTCACCTTGGGCACGAGCACGTCGGTCGCGCCATATTGATCGAGCACCACGCGCCACCAGCCGCGCCCTGCCCGCTCGGTCTGGCCGAGATTGAGCAGCAGCGCGTCGCTGCCGGTGCCGGTCGGGCGGACGTAGTCGATCATGCTGTTCCCGGTGCGATAGCGGCTCCACGCCTCCTGCCACGCGGTCTTCTGCTCGAAGCCGGTCGCGACGCCGCCGCTGACCTCGATCGGGATCGTCAGCATCGGCGACGAGCGCGCCGCCTCGGCGGCGATGCCAAGGATCGACCCGGCGCGCGCGCGGCTGAACAGCACGCCGAGCGTCGCGACGTAGCGATTGGGGCCGATCTGCTCATTCTCGACGACGATCCCCGACACCATCGCGTCGAGCGTTCCGTCGGCGAGTGTGCCGCCGCCCTTGCCCATCCGGCGCGACAGCATGTCCCAGCCCTTGCGCTGGGCGATCCGCCAGCCGGCATAGCGCGCAGCCTCGGCGCTCTTGCCGGTGACGTCGACCTGGACGCCGCTCACCTCATAGCTGCCCGAGCTGTCGGCTGGGGCGACGCCCTGGTCGGGATCGTCGACTTGCGCGAGCACGAGCCCGCCCGTCGCAGCAAGGGCGAGCGCCGCGGCGAACTTCAGGGGCGTGGAAAGGCGGCGGATCGTCATGTCGGCGCCCTTTTGGCGAAGGAGGCGTGGAAATCCAAGCAAGATATGGCTAGGCGGGCACGATGAGCGAAACGAACCCGGACGCCGAGTCCTACACCTATGCCCAAGCGGGCGTCTCGATTGCCGCTGGCAATGCGCTGGTGCGCGCGATCGCACCGCTCGCCAAGGCGACGCGGCGGCCCGGCGCCGATGCCGAACTCGGCGGCTTTGGCGGGCTGTTCGATCTCAAGGCGGCGGGGTTCGTCGATCCCTTGCTCGTCGCGGCGAATGACGGTGTCGGGACCAAGCTCAAGCTCGCGATCGAGCACAATGCGCATGACGGGGTCGGCATCGATCTGGTCGCGATGTGTGCCAACGACCTGATCGTCCAGGGCGCCGAGCCGCTCTTCTTCCTTGATTATTATGCAACTGCCAAGATCGATTCCGCCGTCGCCGAGCGCGTGATCGCCTCGATCGCGGAGGGGTGTCGCCAGGCCGGCTGCGCGCTGATCGGTGGCGAGACCGCCGAGATGCCCGGCATGTACGCGGCCGACGATTACGATCTTGCTGGCTTCTGCGTTGGCGCGGTCGAGCGCGACCGGGTGCTGACCGGGGCGGCGATCGCGCCGGGCGACGTCGTGTTGGGGCTTGCCTCCGCGGGCGTGCACTCGAACGGCTTTTCGCTGGTGCGCCGGCTCGCTGCGGACAAGGGCTGGAAGCTCGACCGGCCGGCTTTGTTCGATGCCGACGTGCTGCTGATCGACGCGCTGATGGCGCCGACGCGGATCTACGTGAAGGCGTTGCTGCCGTTGCTCGCGGAAAAGCGAATCAAGGGGCTGGCGCACATCACCGGCGGCGGCTTGCTCGAGAACATTCCGCGCGTCCTGCCCGATGGCACGCACGCGAAGATCGATGCCGATACCTGGGCGCAGCCGCGGCTGATGGCGTTCCTGCAGGCACAGGGCAATATCGAGCCCGAGGAAATGGCGCGGACCTTCAATTGCGGGATCGGCATGGTCGCGGTGGTCGCGGCGGACGAGGTCGCGGCGGTGACCGCCGGGCTTGAAGCTGCGGGCGAGACGGTATTCGCGATCGGGACTATCGAGGCTGGTGTTCGCGGGTGCACGGTGGCGGGGTCGGTCGAGACGTGGGGCGGCCGCGCCGATTGGACCGCGACCCATAACCATGGGTGAGCTTCTGTTTCTTCCCCCCTCCCGCAAGCGGGAGGGGCTGGGGGAGGGCCTGTCCTCCTCCGCGACCTTCGGTACTCGCAGCACGCCCCTCCCCCAACCCCTCCCGCAGGCGGGAGGGGAGTTTTGAGCGTCAAGGTCGGCATTCTGCTCTCGGGTCGCGGCTCGAACATGATGGCGCTGGTCGAGGCGGCTCAAGGCTACGATGTCGCGCTCGTCGCATCGGACAAGCCCGACGCCGCCGGCGTCGCCTGGGCGCGCGAGCGTGGTCTCGCCACCTTCACCCAGTCGCCCAAGGGCATCCCGAAGGCCGACTATGAAGCCGCAATCGACGCCGCGCTCGTAAACACGGGCGTCGAGATAATCGCGCTGGCCGGGTACATGCGGTTACTCTCCGACGCGTTCGTCGCGCGCTGGGCCGGTCGGATCATCAACATCCACCCCTCGCTCCTGCCGAAATACAAAGGCCTCGATACCCACGCCCGGGCGATCGAAGCAGGTGACGCGGTTGCCGGTTGCTCGGTCCATATCGTCACCGAGGAGCTCGACGGCGGCGCGGTGCTCGGCCAGGCCGAAGTGCCGATCGTTCTCGGCGACACCCCCGACAGCCTCGCCGCGCGCGTCCTCGCAGCCGAGCATCGGCTCTATCCCCAGGTCTTGGCGGAGTTTGTAAAACGATGAGTCCAGATCCCGAATCCGTCCTCGCCCGAGTCCGCGCACTCGCGCTGGCGCTGCCCGAGACCAGCGAACGCCCGTCGCACGGCGCGCCCGGCTTCCTGATCGCGGACGGCAAGTTCTTCGCCTATTTCTGGCACGACCATCACGGCGACGGCGAGACCGTGGTGATCGTCAAGACGACCGGCAGCGACGAGCAGGCGATGCTGATCGAGGCCGACCCCGATTGCTATTTCAGCCCGGCCTATCTCGGCGCATCGGGCTGGGTCGCGATGCGGCTCGATCGCGACGATGTCGATTGGGACCGCGTCGGTGACCGGATCGCGATCAGCTGGGAATTGGCCGCGCCGCGGCGCCTGCTCGAGGCGGGGGGACGATGAGCGAGCAACCGACCCCGCCGCGCGATCCCGAACTTCAGGTCGCCGCGACCGAGGCGGTCGCCAAGGCCGAAGCCGCGGCAACGCGCCGGCGCTGGATCAATCTCGGCGAATTCATTGCGGTCGCTGGGCTGATCATCGCGGGGGGCAGCCTCTATCTCAACTGGTCCGATCATCGTGCCGAAGAGGCCGACAAGCAGGTCGCCGCGGTGAAGGCCGAACGCGCGCAAGCGCGCTTCGACATCCGCGCGGCGCCGGCCTCGAACGGCAGCGCGCTGCTGCTCGCGCATGACGATCGCCATGCGATCCGCGACGCGACGGTCACGTTTCCGACCGCACTCGGCGTCGGCACCAAGGATACCGTTGCCGACACGATCGATCGCGGCTGGTTCGACCATGCCTTGCTCAAGGCGACCGATGGCGGGCCCGACAAGAAGGCCGGACGCCTGCCGGTGCTGATCGTGCTGACCTATTGGGATGGCGACACGCCGCGCACGACGCGCGGGATCTACGATATCGGGTGGAAAACCGAGGGCGGGTTTCCGTTCGGGCGGTCGGTTAAGCTCGAGAGCCTGCGGCTGCATGAACTTGGCGGGACGCAGAAGCGGCTCGATGCGATCTGGGCGGGGCAGCAGCCGAAGCCGAAGGACTGAGCGGCCGCCGAGCTTGGCTCTCAGCTGATCTAGGTTCCGCAACGCGCCCCACGTCCGTTCGTGCTGAGCTTGTCGAAGCACTGCCCTTCTTTGCCACGGTGGAAAGAAAGACAGCCCTTCGACAAGCTCAGGGCGAACGGAGGTGGGAGAGACCGGCCTGCCGGAACGTTAGACGAGGCTCAAAGGCCGCGCGCGTAGACCGGGTCGACATGCACCTCGCCGCCGACGACGAAATCGCGGCTGCCGATGACGGTGAAACCATTGCGTTCGTAGAAGGCACGGGCGCGGGCATTCTGGTCCCACACGCCGAGCAACAACCGCGTTCCGCCAAGCAGCACCGCGTCGGCCATCGCCTGCGCCATCAGCGCGGCGCCGATGCCGCTGCCATAGGCCTGGCGCAGCGTATAGATCCGGCGCAGCTCGACATCGCCGGGCTGCAGGTCGATCGGAAAGTCGGGCGCGGTCAGCACGGCATAGCCAATCGGAGCGAGCCCGGGCTCGATCTCCGCGACGGTTACGACCGTCGCGGGATCGGCGAGCCATTTGGCGAACACCGCCGCGCTATTGTTCTTGAGGCAATGGGCGACAAGATCGGCGCCGGCGAGCGACGGCGCGTAGGTATCGAGGAAGGCCGCATTGGCGACGAGCGACAGCAGGTCGGCATCCGCCGGCCCTGCCCGTCGCACGCGCCATTGCAGCATCAGCCGACGATTTCTTCGGGCTTGAAGAAGTAGGCGATCTCGATCTCGGCATTCTCGTCCGAATCCGAACCGTGCACGGTGTTGGCTTCGATCGACTCGGCGAGCTCCTTGCGGATCGTGCCGGCATCGGCATTCGCCGGGTTGGTCGCGCCCATGATGTCGCGGTTGCGCTGCATCGCGTTCTCGCCCTCGAGCACCTGCACGACGACCGGGCCCGAGATCATGAAGCTGACGAGCTCGCCGAAGAACGGACGCTCCTTGTGGACCGCGTAGAAGCCCTCGGCCTGCTCGCGGGTCATCTGGATGCGCTTCGAGGCGACGACGCGCAGGCCGGCTTCCTCGAGCATCTTGGTGACGGCACCGGTGATGTTGCGACGCGTCGCGTCGGGCTTGATGATCGAAAACGTGCGGTTCGCGGCCATGACCGTGAATCTCCTGTGGTGTTTGAAAGGCGTTTGGGAAGTCGCGATCCCCTAGTCGGGAGCCCGGTTGGATGCAAGCCTTGGGGTGGGCCTCAGGCGGCTTGCTCCCACCGCCCGCTGTCATTCTGTTTCCAGTAGCGGCGCTCGATCCCGGCGCGATCGGCAAGCGCTTTCCATGCCGCGCGGGCCTGGGTGATGCGGTCTTCGTCGAAGAAGTGGAACGCGCGGTCGAAGCCGAGCGCTTCTTCGCGCCACATGCCGTCGGCGAGCGCAATGTTGCGCGCGGCGTTGGCGGCGGCGGGACGCTCGCCAATCAGGATCGGCTGGGCGGCGTCGCCCTCGCCGTCGGCCTGCGCGTGCGGGAGGAAGCTGTCGGGGGCGTAGGTCCAGAGCAAACGGTCGAGTGCGCCGCGTTGATCGGCGCTCTCGGCGACGATCAGCAGGCGCCCGCCGGTCTCGACGACGCGCTCGGCGATGCGCGGGAGCACGCGCTCGAGCGGTTGCGCGGTGAGATGGTAGAAATCGACTTGCATGTTTGCTTCTACTCCCCCCCTTCTCTCACGCTTCTTCTTACCCCCCTCCCGCTTGCGGGAGGGGTTGGGGGAGGGGCGTACCTCAGGCGGAGCGCAGGCGTTCCAGGTCGTTCCCTCCCCTAGCCCCTCCCGCAGGCGGGAGGGGGAGAATTACCCCTCGAAGTTGTCCGCGACGAACCGGTCGAGCAGCCGCACGCCATAGCCGGTCGCGCCCTTGTCGTAGTTCGGGCCGGGCTTGTCGGCCCAAACCATCCCGGCGATATCGAGATGCGCCCACTTCACGCCCGGATCGACGAAGCGCTGGATGAACTGCGCCGCGGTGATCGAGCCGGCGCCGCGCGGGCCGACGTTCTTCATGTCGGCGATCGGGCTGTCGATCAGCTTGTTGTACGCGTCCGACAGCGGGAAGCGCCACAGCAGGTCCCCCGACGCCTTGCCGGCAGCGAGCAGTTGGTCGGCAAGCGGATCGTCATTGGCGAAGATCCCGCCGTGCTCGGTGCCGAGGCTGACGATCATCGCGCCGGTCAGCGTGGCGAGATCGACGATCGTCTTGGGGCGATGCGTGCGCTGCACCCAGGTGACCGCGTCGCACAGCACGAGACGCCCCTCGGCGTCGGTGTTGAGGATCTCGATCGTCTGCCCCGACATCGAGGTGAGCACGTCACCCGGCCGAATCGCGTCGCCATCGGGCATGTTCTCGACCAGGCCGCAGACGCCGATCACGTTCGCCTTGGCCTTGCGTCCGGCGATCGCCTTCATCGCACCGACGACCGCGCCAGCACCACCCATGTCCCACTTCATGTCTTCCATGCCGGGCCCGGGCTTCAGAGAAATGCCGCCGGTGTCGAAGGTTACGCCCTTGCCGACCAGTGCCAGCTCGGGATCACCTTCCCCTGCCCCGCTCCATTTCAGCGCGAGCAGTCGCGCATCCTTGGCCGAGCCCTGCGACACGCCGAGCAGCGCGCCCATGCCGAGCTCGCGCATCTCGTCCTCACCGAGTACGGTGACTTCGAGGCCAAGGCCTTCGACCTCGGCGAGCACCTTGGCGACGAACGTCTCCGGGTAAATCTTGTTGGGTGGCTCGGCGACGAGCGTGCGCGTCAGTTCGAGCCCCTCGGTCAGCGCCTTCTGCTTGCTCCACTCGGCGTCGGTGCCGTCGGGGGCGCCGTGCAGCACGATCGTGGTGAGCGTCGGCTTCGACTTCTCGGGCAGCTTGGTGCGATACACGTCGTGGCGCCAGCCGCGCTGGGCGGCAGCGGCGGCGAAGCGGGCGGCGGCCTTGGCGGTCGCGCTGGCGCCCGAGAGATCGACGCTTGCGGACCCTACGCCCGAGGTCAGCAGGCGTGCGGTCAGCGCGCCACCGGCACGCTCGTAATCGGCTTCGCTGCCAGCGCCTGTGCCGAGCAGCAGCACGCGGCGAACGCCGCCGGCGCCGTCGGCGACGAAGGTCTCGACGACGCTCGCCGTCTCGCCCTCGAACCGGCTGGCGCGCGCCGCGCCCTTGACCAGATCGAGCGTCGCCGCGTCGATCAGCGTGGTGGCCAGGCGCGCCAGCCCGTCCTTCTCGACCGGGAAAGCGAGAGCTGCGGCGGACGCCGGCGCGGCGCTGGAAAAGTCGATCTGCATGAAAGCCTCGATTGGGATCAGGTCTGCGTGAGTCGTCGGTCTGTAGGACAGCCGAGCCCGGCTGGCAAAGCATCGCGCGACGAAATCGCCGCAGCACGATTGCAGCGCGGCGGTGTCGATGCGATAGGGCGGGATCGACCAGCGGCATCCGGACAGAGATCGGGAGCCTTCTCGCATCAGGGTGTTATTTCCGACGTGAAGCGTGCCGTTTTCCTTGCCAGTTGCGCCTCCCCGCTGCTGTTCGCGCTCCCCGCGACGGCGCAGGACCTGCAGACGCGTACCGTTCCCCCGCCGCCGCCCTCGACCGCGCAAAGCCCGGGGGAGGATCAGGTCCAGTTCAACGCCACCGCGCTGGAATATGACAGCAAGGACGACGTCGTCACCGCGACCGGCGACGTCCGCATGTACCGCGAGGGCAATCGCCTGCGCGCCGACAAGGTCGTGTGGAATCGCAAGACCGGCAAGGTCAACGCCGTCGGCAACATCGCCGTCGTCAATCCGGGCGGCGACACCGCATATGGCGATTCGATCGAGCTCACCGACGCGCTCAAGGACGGCATGGTCGACAACATGCTGCTCGTGCTCGAGAAAGGCGGCCGGCTCGCGGCACGCAAGGGCACCCGCTCGCTCAACGAGACCGTCGTGCTCGAGGATGCCGCTTATACGCCGTGCGCGGTCACGACCGCGAGCAATTGCCCGAAGGAACCGTCGTGGAAGATCACCGCGGTGCGGGTGATCTATCGCCCCGAGCGCAACCGGATCTATTACAAGGGCGCGCGGATCAACCTGTTCGGGCTGCCGACCGTGCCGCTGCCGGCCTTTTCCAATTCGATCGGCGACGGCAACGACAATGGCCTGCTCGCGCCCGATTTTCGCTACGGCCGGGTCAACGGCTTCGAATTCGCCCAGCCCTATCATTTCGCGTTCGGTCCCGATCACGGGCTGACGGTAACGCCGCGCTTCTTCAGCCAGGTGCTGCCGATGCTCAAGGCGGAGTATAGTGCGCTCAACACCCGCGGCGCCTATCGCATCGCCGGCTATGTGACCGCCAGCCCGCGCAGCAACGACCTGCTCACCGCGACGCCGCCGGGCACGCCCAATTCCTTCCGCGGCTATCTCGACGGGGTGGCCAAGTTCCAGCTCACGCCGAACTGGACGCTGAGCGGATCGCTGCGGCTGACGACCGACCCGACCTTCCTGCGCCGCTACGACATTTCGACCGACGATCGGCTGCGCAGCACGGCCAGCCTCGAGCATATCGACCTCAACAGCTATTTCGCGATCAGCGGCTGGTATGTGCAAACGCTGCGCGTCGGCGACCGCCAGGCGTTACAGCCGATCGCGCTGCCCGAGATCGACTATCGTCGGCGGATGAAGGATGGCCTGCTCGGCGGCGTCTTCTCCTTCCAGGTCAACACGCTCGCCATCTCGCGGCCGGCCGGCCAGGACACCCAGCGCGCCTTCGCGAGCGCGCAGTGGGAGTTGCGCAAGCTGACGCCGTTCGGCCAGGAAGTGACCTTCACCGCATTCGGCCGCGGCGACCTCTACAACAGCAGCAACACGCTCGCGACGACGGTGGCGAGCTATCGCGGCAACAGCGGGATCAGCGGTCGGCTGATCGGCGCGTTTGCGGTCGATGTGAAGTGGCCGCTGATCGGGGCCTTTTTCGGCGGGACGCAGCGCCTGACGCCGCGCGTGCAGATCGTGGCGTCGCCGCAACTCGGCACGATGGCGGTGCCCAACGAGGATTCGCGCTCGGTCGATCTCGAGGATTCGAACCTGTTCGCGCTCAACCGCTTCCCCGGCTACGACCGCTACGAGGATTCGGCTCGCGTCACCTACGGGCTCGACTGGGCGGTCGACCTGCCCGGCTTCTCGCTCGCGACCAATGTCGGCCAGAGCTATCGCCTCAACAGCCGCCCGACGCTGTTCCCCGATGGCACCGGCCTGTCAGGCCGCGTTTCCGACATCGTCGGGCGGACCGAACTGCGCTTCCACGACTTCGTGTCGGTGATCCATCGTTATCGGCTCGACCAGGGCAATCTTGCGATCCGCCGCAACGAGCTCGACGCGACGGTCGGGTCGCGCAGCACCTATGTGTTGGTCGGTTATCTGCGGCTCAATCGCAATATCGACCAGACGCTCGAGGATCTGCGCGATCGCGAGGAACTGCGCGCCGGCGCCCGCGTCCAGGTGTCGCGCTTCTGGTCAGTGTTCGGCTCGACCGTGATCGACCTGACCAACCGCAACGAGGACCCGCTGTCGCTCGCCGACGGATTCGATCCGGTGCGACACCGGCTCGGCGTGCAATATGAGGATGATTGCCTGCGGCTCGGCGTGACCTGGAAGCGCGACTATCAGACCGCCGGCGACGCGCGCAGCGGCAACAGCTACCTCTTGACGCTGGCGTTCAAAAACCTTGGCCGCTAAGCACTGGTTCAGACGGATCGGCGCATTGCAGCGTCCAGTCGATGCTGGGCCGGTAGATTGGGGCCATCGATACGGGCCAGATCGATGCACACCGTGCGGGATGGGATTTTAATACGTGAAGACTGACACAGTGAAGAAGACCCGCCTGGGTCGCGGCATCGGGATGGGCGCGCTGATCGCGGCTTTGCTCTCCACCAGCGGCGGTTCGGTCGCGCAGACCGCGCCTGGCGAGCCCACCCCGCAGGAATCTGCGCGCGCGGCGTCGCTCGACCTGCCGTCCAACCCGACGATCTTCGGCAAGGTCGATCCGACGATCCGCAAGCCGACCGCGATCGTCAACGGTGCGGTGATCACCGGGACCGACATCGACCAGCGCGTCCAGTTGCTGGTGTCGGCACGCGATCTCAAGCTGACGCCCGCCGAGATGGCGCAATATCGCCTGGTGATCGTCCGCCAGCTGATCGACGAGACGCTGCAGATCCAGCAGGCGAAGACCGCCGACGTCAAGATCGCGCCCGAGGAAATCAGCAAGAGCTACGAAACCGTCGCGCGCAATTTCGGGAAGTCGCTCAACGAGATGCGGACGTATCTGCGCTCGATCGGCTCGTCCGAGCGCTCGCTCAAGCGCCAGATCGAGGCGGAACTCTCGTGGAACCGCTATTTGCGGCGCAAGGTCGACGTCAATGTCGGTGACGAGGAAGTCAACGCGATCATCGACAAGATCAAGAAGCAGCAAGGCACGACCGAATATCACGTCCGCGAAATCTATCTTGCGGCCGATGCCGATCGCTCGCCCGAGGTGTTCGCCCAGGCGCAGCAGATCATGACTTCGATCCAGAAGCGCGACAAGGGCGAGGACACGTTCGGTTACTATGCCCGCCTGTCGCAGGCGACGACGCGCAACACCGGCGGCGATCTTGACTGGCTGAACGAGCAGCAGCTGTCGCAGCTGCCGGCGCCGCTGGTCGAGGCGATCAAGTCGATGACCCCCGAGCATCTGGCCGGGCCGATCGCCGTGCCGGGCGGCTTCTCGATCATCTATCTGGTCGACACGCGCAAGATCGGCGTGGCCGATCCGCTCGACGCCAAGCTGACGCTGAAGCAGGTCAGCGTGCGCTTCCCCGAGGGAATCACGCAGGCGCAGGCCGATGCGCGGGTGACCGAATTCGCCAAGCTCAGCTCGGCGATCCGCGGCTGCGGCGAAGTCGCCAAGGTGGCCTCGGCACTCGGCGCGGACGTGGTCGACAATGATTCGGTACGGATCAAGGATCTGCCGGTCGCGCTGCGCGAGATCATGCTCAAGCTGCAGGTCGGCGAATCGACCCCGCCGTTCGGCTCGGCCAAGGACGGGATCCGCTCGCTCGTGCTGTGCGGTCGCGACGAAGCGACGGGTGCCAACATCCCGGGGATGGAACAGGTGCGCAGCTCGATGGAAAACCAGCGCGTCAACCTGCGCGCGAACCAGCTGCTGCGCGATCTGCGGCGCGACGCGATCGTCGAATATCGTTGACCGAGGCGTGACCGACATGCTCGCGCCGCTCGCCATATCGATGGGGGATCCGGCGGGCATCGGGCCCGAGGTGATCGCCAAGGCGTGGGCCAAGCGTGTCGAGGCGGGGCTCGCGCCTTTCTTCACGACGGGCGACGCACGCGCGATCGCAGCGGTGTGGGATGGTCCGGTGACGGCGATCTCGCATCCCGATGCCGCCAACGGCGTGTTCGACTCGGCGTTGCCTGTGCTGACCGTCGAGGACGGCGGCGAGATCGTCCCCGGCAAGCCTGACGTCGAGGGCGCGCGCTGTGCGCTGCGCGCGCTCGAGTTGGCGGCGGGGCTGGTGCGCTCGGGCGCGGCGCGCGCCTTGGTCACCGGGCCGGTGTCGAAGGCGCAGCTCTATCAGATCGGCTTCAATTATCCCGGGCAGACCGAGTTCGTCGCCGAGCGCTGCGGCATCGCCGGGGAAAATGCGGTGATGATGCTGGCCGCACCCGATCTGCGGGTCGTGCCGATCACCACCCACGTTCCGCTCGCCACGGTGAGCGGCTTGCTGTCGATCGAGCTGATCGTCGCCAAGGGCCGCGCCACGGCGCGCGGCCTGACGCGCAATTTCGGCATTCTCAACCCGCGGCTCGCCTTTGCCGGGTTCAACCCCCATGCCGGCGAGAGCGGCGCGATCGGGCGCGAGGAGATCGATCTGATCCAGCCGGCGATCGCGCAGCTGCGCGCCGAGGGGATCGACGCGAGCGGGCCGTTCGCCGCCGACACGATGTTCCACGCTCGCGCTCGGGCGACCTATGATGCCGCGTTGTGCTGCTATCACGACCAGGCACTGGTGCCGCTCAAGACGCTCTACTTCGACGATGGCGTCAACATCACGCTCGGCCTGCCGATTGTGCGCACCTCGCCCGATCACGGCACCGCGTTCAACATCGCCGGCAAGGACGTCGCCGAGCCCGGCGCGACGATCGCGGCGATCCGGCTCGCCGGGGACGCCGCCGACCGACGCGCCGCTGCCGACGCATGACGACACCCGACCTGCCTCCGCTGCGGGAGGTGATCGCGCGCCACGGTCTCAACGCCAGCAAGGCGCTCGGCCAGAATTTCCTGCTCGATGCGCAATTGCTCGCGCGGATTGCCCGGATCCCGGGCGACCTGGCCGATGCCGAGGTGCTCGAGATCGGCCCAGGACCGGGCGGGCTGACGCGGGCGTTGCTTGGCGCTGGCGCGCGAGTCACGGCAATCGAACGCGACCATCGCTGTATCCCGGCACTGGCCGAATTGGGCGAGGCCTTCCCCGGCCAGCTGCGCGTGATCGAGGGCGACGCGCTCGAGATCGACGGCGCGGCCCTGTTCGAACGCAAGCCGCATATCGCGTCCAACCTGCCCTATAACATCGGTACCGCGTTGCTGGTGCGCTGGCTGTCGGCCGAGTGGACGCCGTGGTGGCAGAGCCTGACGCTGATGTTCCAGCGCGAGGTCGCCGAGCGGATCGTCGCGCCGACCGATGGCGAGGCGTATGGCCGGCTCGCGGTGCTGGCGCAGTGGCGCAGCAAGGCGACGCTGGCGCTGCCGGTGCATCGATCCGCCTTCACCCCCCCGCCCAAGGTGATGTCGGCGGTGGTGCATATCGTGCCGGGCGAAGCGCCAGACGGCGTGCGCTTCGCGACGCTCGAACGGTTGACCGCGGCGGCGTTCGGGCAGCGGCGCAAGATGCTGCGGCAGAGCCTGAAGGGCGTGCCCGGCGCGCTGGCAGCGCTCGATACCGTCGGGATCGACGCAACGCGGCGGGCGGAGACGGTGAGCGTCGCGGAGTTCGTCGCGCTGGCGCGGGCGTTGGGGTGATGGGCAGGCCCCTGCGCTAATCGCTTCCCCGCCGAAGGCCGGGGAAGCGTCACGGACGAAAGGTCAGTCTTTCTTCGGGAGCGCTGCCGGCACCGTCGTCGCGGCGGTGACGATCGGCGGGCCCTTGGCGATCGAAGCCGTCAAAACCGCCACTTCGGGGCAGGCGCGCTTGGCGCAGACCGATTTGACCTTGGCGAGATTTTCGCGGGCGCGCGACACCGCACCCTTGGCGACGAGCGCCTCGCCCTGCCCGGTCAGCGCGGCGACGTCGTTGGGATCGAGCGACAGCGCCTCGCGGTACAGCCGGATCGCCTTGCCCGGCAGGCCGCGCGCCTTGGCGACCTCGGCCAGCGTGACGAAGGCGCCGCGATTGCGCGGGTCGACCGCGACCGCGCTTTCGAGGATGTCGGTCGCTGCTTCGAAATTGCCGGCCGATTGCAGGGCGCGGCCCTTGGCGAGCAGCGCCAGCGAGCGCGCGTCGATCGCGTCCTCGGCCCGTTGCCCCTGCACTGCGGTCGCGACGGTAACCAGCGTCAGCGCGGCAGCGACGGCGACGGACGTGTAACGCATGAGATACTCCAGCTTCGACACGTCGATATGGCTATCACGGCGCGATCAGGCGCGCGACAAAAAAGCCGTCGGTCGCGTCATGCGCCGGCGTCAGGCGGACGCCGGCGCCGTGCTTGCGCCCGACCGGCAGCTTGAGCGGCTGCGCCTTCCAGCCGGGGTCGGCGGTAAGGAAGTCGGCGACCTGCCCTGCCCCTTCTTCGTCGAGCAGCGAGCAGACGATGTAGACCAAAGCCCCGCCCGGCTTGACGAGGTTGGCGCCGACTTCGAGCACGTGCTTTTGCGTCTCGACCAGCCGCTCGATCCGGTCGGGCGTCAGGCGCCAGCGCGCCTCGGGGTTGCGGCGCCAGGTGCCGGTGCCCGAGCACGGCGCATCGATCAGCACGCAATCAGCGCTGTGGAGCCAGTCGTCGAGCATCTCGACCTCGCGGCCGGGGTTGAGCAGGCGCGTCTCGATGATCCCCGAGCGGGCGCGTTCGGCGCGCGGCGCCATGCGCGAGAGGCGCATGCGGTCGGTGTCGGTCGCGAGCACTTCGCCCTGCCCTTCCATTACCGCGGCGAGCGCGAGCGTCTTGCCGCCGGCGCCGGCGCAGAGATCGACGATGCGCTGGCCGGGCTTGGCCTTGGCGGCGAGCGTGACGAACTGGCTGCCGGCGTCCTGCACCTCGATCGCGCCGTGATTGTAGGCGGGGAGGTTCTCGACCTGCGTACCCGAGGGGAGACGCAGACCGTCGGGCAGGCCGGCGATCGGCTCTGCGCCTTCGATGTCGATCTCCTCGACGATCATCCGGTTGATGCGCGCGTCGAGCGGGGCGCGGCTGATGAGCGCCTCGAACTCTTCATAGCCGAGGTCGGACGAATGCAGGCGGTCGATGATCCACGTGGGCGCGACGCCCGAGGGGGCGGCGGTCTCGTGCTTGCCGATCGGCGCGGGGCCGTGGCCGACGCCGTCGAAGGTCGCGGCGACTTCGGGATCGGCCTGCGCGACGGCGATCATTGCGGCGCGGCCCGAGGCCGGGCGTTCGCCCGCTGCGCGGATCGCGGCGTAGACGAGCTCGCGGACGGCGCGGCGGTCCTTGCTGCCGGCGTAGCGGCGCGTGCTGAAATAGCGCGCGATCAGCGTGTCGGCAGCGGCGCCGCTGTCGCGGGCGCCGGCGATGATCTGGTCGAGCAGCTCGATCGCGGCCTGGGTGCGGGCGGATGGGGTCATTGTTGGTCTTTCTCCCTCTACCCGCTTGCGGGGAGAGGGTCGGGGAGAGGGGCAGTGCTGTGTTACCGAGCGGAACGGGTGTTGAGGCGTCCCCCTCTCCCCGGCCCTCTCCCCCCAGGGGGAGAGGGAGGAGGATTACCTGGTCGGGTAGTTCGGGGCTTCGCGGGTGATGTCGACGTCGTGGACGTGGCTTTCCTTGAGCCCGGCGCCGGTGATCTGGACGAAGCGGGCACGCGCCTGCAGGTCTTCGAGCGTCGCCGAGCCGGTATAGCCCATCGCCGCGCGGATGCCGCCGACGAGCTGGTGGATCACGTCCCTGGCGGGGCCCTTGAAGGCGACCTGGCCTTCGATCCCCTCGGGGACGAGCTTCATCTGGTCCTTGATGTCGCCCTGGAAATAGCGGTCGGCAGAGCCGCGGCCCATCGCGCCGACCGAGCCCATGCCGCGATACGATTTGTACGCGCGGCCCTGGAACAGGAAAGTCTCGCCCGGCGCTTCCTCGGTACCCGCAAGCAGCGAGCCGATCATGCACGCCGACGCGCCCGCGGCGAGCGCCTTGGCGAGATCGCCCGAGGTGCGCAGGCCGCCGTCGGCGATCACCGGCACGCCGTGCTTCTGGCCGATCTCGGCACAATCCATCACGGCGGTCAGCTGCGGCACGCCGACGCCGGCGACGACGCGGGTGGTGCAGATCGAGCCCGGGCCGATGCCGACCTTGATGCCGTCGGCGCCGGCGTCGATCAGCGCGCGGGTCGCCTCGCCCGTGGCGACGTTGCCCGCGATGACCTGCACCGAATTGCTGAGCTTCTTCACCCGCTCGACCGCGCGCGCGACGTCGCGATTGTGGCCGTGCGCGGTGTCGATCACCACCAGGTCGAGCTCGGCATCGACCAGCGCCTCGGTCCGCGCGAAGCCCTTGTCGCCGACCGTGGTCGCTGCCGCCACGCGCAGGCGGCCGGCATCGTCCTTGGTCGCGTTGGGATAGGTGACCGCCTTCTCGATATCCTTGACGGTGATCAGGCCGACGCAGCGATATTTGTCATCGACGACGATCAGCTTCTCGATCCGCCGCTGATGGAGCAGGCGGCGCGCCTCCTCCTTGCCGACGCCGGTCGAGACGGTCGCGAGGTTCTCGTGCGTCATCAGCTCGGAGACGGGCTGGTTGGGGTTCTCGGCGAAGCGCGTGTCGCGGTTGGTGAGGATCCCGACGAGCGTGCCGTCGGCCTCGACCACCGGGATGCCGCTGATCTTGTGGCGCAGCATCAGCGCCTGCGCCTCGGCGAGCGTCGCGGACGGGCTGATCGTGATCGGGTTGACGACCATGCCGCTCTCGAAGCGCTTGACCGCGCGGACCGCGGCGACCTGCTCGTCGATTTCCATGTTGCGGTGGAGCACGCCGATGCCGCCGAGCTGCGCCATGACGATCGCCATGTCGGCCTCGGTCACGGTGTCCATGGCCGACGAGAGGATCGGGATGTCGAGAGAAATGCCGCGCGTGACGCGCGTCGCGGTGTTGGTCTGGCTCGGGACGATGTCGGATTCAGCCGGCACGAGCAGGACATCGTCGAAGGTGAGGCCGAGGCGAATGTCCATGAAAATGCCGTTTCCTGCTGGCCCGGGGAGGTCGGGTGGGTGCGAGTCGTGGCGGTCCATGTAAACAACGGGCGCGCGGGGCGCTAGGGGGCGGGCGGCGTTGGGGCTGAGCCCCTCTTCCGAAGGGAGGGACAAGACGAGGAAAGCAGCACGATGCGACGAACCGTTGGGCGGTTGACTCGATTGACCCCAAGACGTGATGTTTACTTTTCCGATCGTTTCCCTTTTTGCACTAATGAGCGAAGAGTATGATTCGTCCGCCGGGTTTCCACTCCCTGACGCATGCCAACACATAGGACGCGCGAGAGTAGCGGGACCGCGAGGGTAAGGAGCCGGACGATTCAAAGAACGGTCAGAACATACCACGAACAGGTTTATGTAGGACAGGGAAATCGGATGTCTCCCAAACGAAAAACCAGCACGATGTTCGCTTGACCGCTACCACCGTCGAGGGCAGCCTTAGGGATTGCTGTCGCGCCACTTAGGTATGCTTATAGAATCGCTTGGCCGCCTCGGTCCGATCAACACCAAAATCGACACCTAAGTTACGAGGGGTCGTCAGCGGAGAAAATGGCTTTGCGATTTACAATAAATACGGCTGCAGCCGAGTGCTTGCGCGCACATCCGGGACATCGTTTCAAAGCACGTGATATTGCTGATTGGATTTTCGCGAAATATCCGGCTGAATGTCAGGCGAAGCTCGAACGCAGCCCTGTTCTAAAAAGCGATGCGGACCTGCTACAGCAGTTGGTCGCTGAAATTGGCGCGAACCGGCCTCAGATCGTAAAGTCGAACCCACAAGTCCGAACTGTCGAGGTTCGTCCCCGGTTGTTTTATTGGACCGAAGAGACCGAAGAGCAGGAAGCGACGCTCGTCGAGGAACGGGGGGCATTAGTCGAAGGGGTGGAACTGGCGAGCCCTGGCGAGGACACCCAAGCCACCGCCACCGTCTATGAGGCGGATTTGTATCCCAAGCTCGGAGCCTTTCTCAGCGCCGAGTCTAATCTATATGTGCAGAGGATCGACGAGAAACGGTCTTCAAATAAGCGCGGGCCTCAGGGTAATAGATGGCTTTATCCTGACCTGGTTGCGATGGAGGATCTGACGCGGGGCTGGACCAAGGAAATACGAGAGTGCGTTTCTGAAGTAGGTGCCCGAAAATTTCGTCTATGGTCCATCGAGGTAAAGCTGCTGCTGAATCGGTCAAACGTCCGTGAAGCATACTTCCAAGCTGTTTCTAATTCATCGTGGGCGAATTTCGCATACTTGGCTGCCGCGGAGATCGAGGGGGCGGACACGCTAAAGGAGCTACGAATTCTGAGTTCCTTGCATGGGGTGGGGCTCATCAGGATTGACGGAAATGTGCCGACCGATAGCGAAGTCCTAATTCCGGCTCGTGAACGCTCAGAGGTGGATTGGGCGAACTGCGATCGGCTGGCCTCTGAAAATGCGGACTTTCAGACGGTGATCCACCGGCTTTGGGAGTTCCATCGGACCGGTGCCGCTAAATCTGCAGAATGGAAAGTTTAGAGGCACTTGCGCACTAGGGCACGTGATTGCCATGGCGCGCGTCAGCCGCGAGCCCCCCCCTACCCACCACCCCCCAATCTGCTAAAACCCCACCATCGCGCCCGCCCCTCCGCGGTCGCGCAAGGGGATCCCCATGGCACTCATCATCGCCGGCCTGCTCGTCTTTGTCGTACTGCTCTACCTCATGCTCGGCATGAAGGTCGTCCGCCAAGGCTATCAGTACACGATCGAACGCTTCGGCAAGTTCACCGCGGTCGCCAAGCCCGGGCTCACCTTCATCGTGCCGCTGTTCGACCGGGTCGGTCGGAAAGTGAACATGATGGAGCAGGTGCTCGACATTCCCGGCCAGGAGATCATCACCAAGGACAATGCGATGGTCGCGGTCGACGGCGTGGTGTTCTTTCAGGTGCTCGACGCGGCCAAGGCGGCGTATGAGGTGAGCGACCTGTATCTCGCGATCATGCAGCTCGCGACGACCAATCTGCGCACCGTAATGGGGTCGATGGATCTCGACGAGACGCTGTCGAAGCGCGACGAGATCAACACGCGGCTGCTGATGGTGGTCGATCACGCGACCGAGAGCTGGGGCGTCAAGATCACGCGCGTCGAGCTGAAGGACATCCGCCCGCCCGCCGACATCGTCAATGCGATGACCCGCCAGATGAAGGCCGAGCGCGAGAAGCGCGCGACCATTCTCGAGTCGGAAGCGGCCCGCCAAAACGCGATCAACCGCGCCGAGGGGCAGAAACAGTCGCAAATCCTCGAGGCAGAAGGTCGCCGCGAATCCGCCTTCCGTGACGCCGAGGCGCGTGAACGCGCCGCACAGGCCGAGGCGAGCGCGACCAAGGCGGTGTCCGACGCGATCGAGGGCGGCAGCGTCCAGGCGATCAACTATTTCATCGCGCAGAAATATGTCGAGGCGATCGGCAAGTTCGCAACCTCGCCCAACGCCAAGACGATCCTCTTCCCGGTCGAGGCGACGCAGCTGATGGGGACGCTCGGCGGGATTGGCGAGCTGGCGCGCGAGGCGATCGTCGGGTCGCCTTCGGCCTCGCCGGTGGTCAAGCCGCGGCCGCGTCCGTTCGAGGAGCCTGTGGCGTGACGCTGTTCGGGATCGACTGGAGTCTGGGCGCGCTGTGGCTGGCGGCGGCGCTCGCGCTGGTGATCGCCGAGATGCTCGTGCCGGGGTTCTTCCTGGTGTTCCTCGGCGCGGGCGCGGTGGGGACCGGGTTGCTGGTGCTGATCGTGCCGGAGGTGCCGATCGTGCTGCAGGCTTTGGTTTTCGCCGGGCTGACCGCGGGGGCGGTGGCGATCGGGTGGCGCTGGTATCGCGGGCTCGACACGACCGCGGCGGAGCCGCCGCTCAATGACCGGGCGGCGCGGCTGATCGGGAAGCGCGTGCTGGTGTGCGAGGCGATCGTCGATGGCGAGGGGCGCGTGACGGTCGGCGACGGTGCGTGGAGCGCGACCGGGCCCGATGCGGCGGTTGGCGAAAGCGTGCGGGTCGTCGGGGCGGATGGGAGCGTGTTGCGGGTCGAGCTGGGCTGAGCGCCTCGAAAGGCTGCCTCTATAGCGCGGATCGGTCGCGGGCCGGAGCGCTGCGACCGATCCGGACGGCTCATTTCTTCCCGAAGAAACCCTCGGCCAGGCCACCGAGCTGGCCGAGCACCCCGCCCTGTTCGGCGAGCTGGCTCGCAAAGCCGGCAAGCGCGCCCTCTCCGCCGAGATGCGCGAGGATCTGCTGGAGCGTGTCGGTCGGCAGGCCGGTGGTCTCGGCGGCGGTCGCGACGGTGTCGCCGGGTGCGGCATGCGCCTGGCCGAGCGCGGCGACCGCCGATTCGATCTGCTCTGGGGTCAGGCCGATCTTCTCGGCGAGGTTCTTCATGTCGACGTTTTGGGTGACTTGGCCGAGCAGGCCGTCGAGCATTCCCATGGGTGCATCCTTGATCGTCAATTGGCGAGAAGCCGAGCGTATCACGCCCCCGGCAGCGGCGCGAGATCGGGTGCGACGAAAGCGCGCCGCGCCGCGACCGAAAAGAGCCGCGCGCGGCTGTAGAAGCGCAGCGTCCAGTCGCGCTGGCCCGCCGGGCTGGCGAGCAGCGCGTTGACGCTGGCGACGAGTGGTTCGGCCGGGTCGCGCGTAGCGAGATGCGCACGGATGCCGGCGAGATAGGCGCGCGTGATCGTGTCGTGATAGCCCTGGCTGTCGTCATTCACCCCGCCGACGGCTGCGTTGTAGAGCGAGATGATCGTCGCGATCTGCGCGTCCAGCTCGATGTCGGGCCGGTCGCGGGCGAGCCAGAGCGTCGCGGCGAGATGCGCCTCGTGCGTCCAGTCGGGGCGCGGCAGGCTGCGGTCGAGGAGCCCCTCCCCCACGCGCCGGATCGCGGCGTTATCGGGGAAGGGGCGCAAGGGTACATCGGTCATCGGATCGGGCTCCAACAGGGCCCGATCCGGGAATCGGGCGGTCAGGCGGGGACGCTGACTTTCGGCGCGGATTGTCGCACGCCTTCGTCGACATGCTCGGCGAATTGCGCGAAGTTTTCCACGAACAGATCGACGAGCCTGGCTGCGGTCGCGTCATAGGCGTCCTTGTCCGCCCAGGTTTCCCGCGGATCGAGGATCGCGCTGTCGACGCCGGGCACCGCGACGGGAACCTTGAAGCCGAAGTTCGGATCGGTGCGGAACTCGGCCGTGTTGAGGCTGCCGTCGAGGGCTGCATTGAGCAAGGCGCGCGTCGCCTTGATCGGCATGCGGCTGCCCGTGCCATATTTGCCGCCGGTCCAGCCGGTGTTGACCAGCCAGCAATCGACCCCGCCCTTGGCGATCCGGCTCTTGAGCAGATTGCCGTAGACCGACGGGTGCCGCGCCATGAACGGCGCGCCGAAGCAGGTCGAGAAGGTCGCGTCGGGCTCGGTCACGCCGATCTCGGTGCCGGCGACGCGTGCGGTATAGCCCGAGAGGAAGTGATACATCGCCTGTTCGGGGGTGAGCTTGGCGATCGGCGGCAGGATGCCGTACGCGTCGGCGGTCAGCATCACGATGTTGCGCGGCACCGGCCCCATGTTCTTTTCAGACGCATTAGGGATGAAGTCGATCGGATAGGCGCCGCGGCTATTCTCTGCGAGGCTGGCGTCGTCGAGGTCGAGCTGGCGCGTCACGGCGTCCATCACGACATTCTCGAGGATCGTGCCGAAGCGCTTGGTCGTCGCGAAAATCTCCGGCTCGGCATCGGCCGAAAGGCGGATCATCTTGGCGTAGCAACCGCCCTCGAAATTGAACACGGCGGTGTCGGACCAGCCATGCTCGTCATCGCCGATCAGCGTGCGGCTGGCGTCGGCGCTGAGCGTCGTCTTGCCGGTGCCCGACAGGCCGAAGAACACCGCGGTGTCGCCGTCGGGGCCCATGTTAGCGGAGCAGTGCATCGGCATCACGCCGGTCGGGGGCAAGAGATAGTTGAGCAGGCTGAACACCGACTTCTTCATCTCGCCGGCATAGCGCGTGCCGCCGATCAGGATCAGCTTGTCGGTAAAGTTGACCGCGATCACGGTCTCGCTGCGGCAGCCGTGGCGCTCGGGCGAGGCGCGGAAGCTCGGCAGGTCGATGATCGTGTAGTCGGGGACGAAACCGCGCAGCTCGCTCTCTTCGGGGCGGACGAGCATCGTGCGGATGAAGCTGTTGTGCCACGCCAGCTCGTTGATCACGCGGACGTTGACGCGGTGCTCGGGCTGCGAGCCGCCGAACAGGTCCTGGATGAAGAGATCTTCCTTGTCCCGCAACGCGGACAGGAAATCAGCTTTGAGGACAGCGAAATGCTCCGGGCTCATCGCCTTGTTGCTCTTGCCCCACCAGACGGTGCTCTCGGTCTCGGCATCGCGGACGATGAACTTGTCCTGCGCCGAGCGGCCGGTGTGCGCGCCGGTCTCGACCACCAGCGGACCGTCGGCGGACAATTTGCCCTCGCCGCGGGCGATCGCCGACTGGATCAGCCGGGCGGTGACGAGGTTCCAGTGGAGGCTAGCGCGGGTTTCGATGCCCTGCGACTCAAGGCCGTTGGTCGGAATACGATCGCTCACTGGTGGGTCTCCTAATTGTCCCGCGCGGGCCATTTGACCTCGCATCTCTTGCTTCCGCGCATATCGAGGCGTCGCACGCCGGTCAAATCGCTCCGTTCAGCTTCCATTGAGGCTGACCGCCTAATGGATTAAGCCGCCTGCGAAATGATGAAGGAATGCCCCCGCCGATGACGGCAACGATCGCGCTGGTCGATGACGACCGCAACATCCTCACATCGGTATCGATCGCGTTGCAGGCCGAAGGCTTCGTCACGCGGCTCTATTCCGATGGCGAGACCGCGCTGAAGGCGCTGATCGACAATCCGCCCGACATCGCGATCCTCGACATCAAGATGCCGCGGATGGACGGGCTCGAGCTGCTGCGCCGGTTGCGCGAGAAGAGCATGATCCCGGTCATCTTCCTCACCTCGAAGGATGACGAGCTCGACGAGGCGCTCGGGCTCGCGATGGGGGCCGACGACTATATCGCCAAGCCCTTCTCGCAGCGGCTGCTGATCGCCCGGATCCGCGCGATCCTGCGGCGCGCCGACCTGTCGCAGGGCGGTGGCAGCGGCGACGAGGCGACGCCCGAGAGTTCGCTGGTACGCGGACGTCTGGGGATGGACACCGCGCGACACCGCGTCACCTGGGGCGGCGAGACGGTCGTGCTGACCGTTACCGAATTCCTTATCCTCGAAACGCTCGCGCAGCGGCCCGGCATCGTCAAGACGCGCAACCAGCTGATGGATGCCGCCTATCACGACGACATCTATGTCGACGACCGCACGATCGACAGCCATATCAAGCGCGTGCGGCGCAAGTTCCGGCAGGTCGACCCCGAGTTCGACGCGATCGAGACTCTCTATGGAGCGGGCTATCGTTTTTCCGAAGATTGAGCCGTTCGTCGACCCGCGTGCGGCGCAGGTCGCGGCGGGCGACGACGATGCCCGCGCGCTCTCGCTGCGCTGGTCGGCGCGCGTTTCGCTCACCCCGCGCATCCTGTTCGTCAACGTCTTCGCGCTGGCGATGCTGGCGGGTGGTTTCTTCTATCTCGATTCGTATCGCAGCCGGATCGTCGACGGGCGCGTCACGCAGTCGATTCGCGAGGCGCGGCTGATCGCGGAGGCGGTGGTCGCGGTGCCGACCGCGCAGCGCCCCGATCTCGCGGTCAAGCTCGCCCGCGACATGGGCAGCTGGGTGCGAATCTACGATGCCGATGCCAGGCTGATCATCGACACGCGCGCGCTTGGGCTTCGCAACTTCGTGCTGCAGGATCCCGACAAGCAGGATTGGAGCCAGGGCGCGGCGCGCTTCCTCGATGCCGGGATCGACACGGTCGTCGGCACGCCGCGCGCGCCGCTGTATCGCGAACGCAGCAACGGCCTGGCCTGGCCCGATGTGCGCACGGTGCGCTCGGCGCCGACCGTCGCCGCGACGGTGTGGCGCGCGCCCGATCGCACGCCCGTGATCACCGCGGCCTCGCCGATGCCCGGCGGCAGCGTGGTGCTGACCACCTACAACGCACGCGACATCACCCAGACGGTGCGCGTCGAGCGCTTTCGCCTGAGCATCGTGCTGTTCGTCGTGGCGATCGTCTCGGTGCTGCTGTCGCTGTTCCTCGCCCGCACGATCGTGCGCCCGCTGCGGCGGCTTGCCTGGTCGGCGGTGCGCGTCCGATTGGGCCGCGCGCGTGAAGTCGTCGTGCCGCGCCTGCCCGAGCGGCGCGACGAGATCGGGATGCTGGCGCGCGCGCTGTCCGACATGAGCCTCGCCTTGCGCGCGCGGATCGACGCGATCGAGGCGTTCGCCGCCGATGTGACGCACGAGATGAAGAACCCGCTCGCCTCGCTGCGCTCGGCGGTCGAGGGACTGGCGATGGTCAAGGACCCGGCGTTGCAGGAGAGGTTGCTGGCGATTGTGCGCGACGATGTGCACCGGCTCGACCGGCTGATCACCGACATTGCCGAGGCATCGCGGCTCGACGCGCAGCTCAGCCGCGCCAAGTTCGAGCCGGTCGATCTCGGCGCGATGCTGACCGCGCTGATCGCGAGCCGCGAGGCGCGCGGGATCGAACGGGGCATCCGCTTGCGCTTCGTCCAGCCGAGCGCGGAGCCGCTGGTCGTGCTCGGCGAGGGCGCGCGGCTCGAGCGCGTGTTCGAAAATGTCATCGAGAATGCGGTCTCTTTCTCGCCCGACGACGGCTTGATCGGGATTTCCGGCTCGCGCGAGCAGGAGGTCGTGACGATCGCGGTCGAGGATCTTGGGCCGGGGGTGCCCGAGGACGCGCGCGAACAGGTGTTCCAGCGTTTCCAGTCGCTGCGCCCCGAGGGCGAGGCGTTCGGCAAGCATTCTGGCCTCGGCCTCGCGATCGCCCGGACGATCGTCGAGGCGCATCAGGGCGCGATCGTCGCCACCGCGCGCGACGACGGAGCGCGTGGTGCGCGCTTCGTCGTGCGGCTGCCGACCGGGGTCCGATCGTGAGCAGCACCCGGCTGCACGCCACGACCGTCGCGATCGGCGACGTCGCGGTGCTGCTGATCGGGGCGTCGGGCAGCGGCAAATCGGACCTCGCGCTGCGCCTGATCGACCGGGGGGCGGTGCTGGTGAGCGACGACATCACCGACCTGACCGAGCGCGACGGAACCCTCTACGCCGCGCCGCCGGCCACGATCGCCGGGAAGATCGAGGTGCGTGGCCTCGGCATCGTCGAAATGGTCTATAAAGAAGCTATGCCTGTCGCGCTCGTAATCCGGCTCGACGGCGTGATCGAACGGATGCCGCCCGAGGATAGGACCATGGCGATCGCGGGGATCGCTCTTCCGGTCGTTGCCCTCGATGCATTCGCCGCATCGACGCCGATCGCGGTGGAATTGGCGCTCGCGCACGCTAGAGAGGCGCGATGAAGCACGATCCCAAAGATATCCTGCTCGTTACCGGCATGTCGGGTGCGGGAAAGTCGACCGTGCTGCGCACGCTCGAGGATCTCGGATGGGAGGTGGTCGACAATCTCCCGCTGCTGCTGCTCGACCGGCTATTGAGCGCGCCGCTGCCCGAAGGAGTCGAGCGGTCGGGGCAGCCGCTCGCGCTCGGCATCGGCGCGCGGACCCGCGATTTCGACCCCGACCGGATCGTGTCGCGGATCAAGCAATTGCGCGAGGCGCACGGCTACGACATCGGCACCTTGTTCCTCGATTGCGCCGGTGGCGAGCTCGAACGGCGCTATTCCGAGACGCGCCGCCGCCATCCGCTCGCGCTCGACCGGCCCGCGTCGGACGGCATCGCGCGCGAACGCGAAATGCTGGCACCCTTGCGCGGTTGGGCGAATCGGCTGATCGACACCACTACCCTCACCGCGAACGAGCTGGCGCAGCAGGTGCGGACGACCTTCTCGGGCGAACAGCTCGGCGAGCGGTTGGGCGAGCCGACGCTGTCGGTGACGTCGTTCGGCTTTGCGCGCGGGCTGCCGCGCAATGCCGACCTGGTGTTCGACATGCGCTTCCTGCGCAATCCGCACTGGGTGCCCGAATTGCGGCCCGGGACCGGGCTCGACGCCGACGTCTCGGCCTATATCGCCGAGGATCCGGCCTATGACGCCGCGCTGGCGCAGATCGAATCGCTGCTCTTGCTGCTGCTGCCACGCTACCGCGCCGAGGGGAAATCCTATGTCACGGTGGCATTTGGCTGTACTGGAGGGAGACATCGCTCGGTGCATGTGACCGAGCGGGTTGCGGCGCGGTTGCGCGCCGAAGGATTTTCGCCCACGGTCGCGCACCGCGATCTCGCCGCCGCTCCCCAGGACTCGCTGGAGGGCATGCGCGACGAGACGCCGGACGAAACGATGGCTGATGGGGCGCCTGTTGCATGAGTTTGGTGGAACGATGATCGGACTGGTTCTCGTAACCCACGGCCGGCTGGCCGACGAATTCGTCACTGCGATGGAGCATGTCGTCGGCAAGCAGGAAGGCGTGGCGACCGTCAATATCGGTCCCGAAGACGACATGGAGGCGCGCCGCAACGACATAGCCGAGGCGATCGCGCGCGTCGACACCGGGCGTGGCGTCATCCTGCTGACCGACCTGTTCGGCGGCACGCCGTCGAACCTCGCCATCTCGCTGATGGAGCGTGGGCGGATCGAGGTGATCGCCGGGATCAATCTGCCGATGCTGATCCGGCTCGAATCGGCGCGCAAGAAATTGAAGATCGTCGAGGCGGTCGCCGCGGCGCGTGAGGCCGGGCGCAAATATATCTCGGTTGCGTCCGAAGTGCTGGGCGAGGCGGCCGCCTGATGGCTGTGACGCGGTCGGTGCTGATCACCAACAAGCGCGGGCTGCATGCGCGTGCGTCTGCCAAGTTCGTCACGCTGGCGGCGGCTCAGCCGTGCGAGTTGCTCGTCGAGAAGGACGGCGCCGGATCGGTGACGGGCACCTCGATCATGGGGCTGATGATGCTCGGCGCGGCGAAGGGCGACACGATCATCATCTCGGCCGAGGGCGACCATGCCGAGGTCGCGGTTGGTGCGCTGTGCGACCTGGTCGAGGCGAAGTTCGGCGAGGATTGATACGCCTTCTTCCCCCCTTCCGCTTGCGGGAGGGGTTGGGGGAGGGCATGTGGCGGCGATGCGCGATGACAGCCCCTCCCCTAGCCCCTCCCACAAGTGGGAGGGGAATTAGATGCCCCGCGAAATCACCGCTTATTCCAACCCGCTGATCAAGCGCGTCCGCTCACTGCGCGAGAAGCGTCATCGCCGCGACGAAGGGCTGTTCCTCGCCGAGGGGCTGCGCATCCTGACCGAGGCACGCGAGGCCGGGCGGATCCCGCAATTCCTGTTCTTCGCGCGCGACAGCGCCGCGCATCCGCTGGTCCAGGCGCTGGTCGTCGCGGTCGAGGCGAGTGGCGGCGAGGCGATCGAGACCGTTCCCGACATTCTCTCCAAGCTCTCGGGCAAGGACAATCCGCAAGCGGTGGTCGGCGTGTTCGCGGAGTTCACCGCGACGCTCGACTCTCTCGACCGGAGCAGCGCACACACCTGGCTGGTCGCCGAGCGGCTGCGCGATCCCGGCAATCTCGGCACGATCCTGCGCACTGGCGACGCGGTCGGTGCGGGCGGGCTGATCCTGATCGGCGAATGCGTCGATCCCTTCTCGGTCGAGGCGGTGCGCGCGAGCATGGGCGCGCTGTTCACCGTGCCGGTGGTGCAGTGCGAATGGGATGAATTCTTGCCGTGGCTGCGCAGCGGGCCGGGGCAGCTCGTCGGCCTGAGCCTCGACACCACGGTCGATTACCGCTCGGCGCGCTATGCAGCGCCGACTTTCCTGCTGACCGGCAACGAAGCGCAGGGCATGCCCGACGCCTATGCCGCGCAGTGCGACCTGCTGGTCAAGATCCCGATGCTCGGCAAGGCCGACAGCCTCAACGCCGCGGTGGCGACCGCAGTGATGGCGTATGAAGTGCTGGGGCAGCGTTCGACCTAAGGCTGACGCCGATCGAGCTTCCGGGTTTCGATAACATCAGTTTCACGGGAAGAGGATTTCAGGCAATCTCGGGTTGGACGCCGGCAAACGGAGACCTTTAGCTCGGGGTGCGGCGCTGGTCGGCGATGTAGCGCAACTCGTTCTTGGCCTTGGCGTCGTTCGGATCGAGCTCGAGGCATTTGCGATACAGCGCCTCGGCCTCATCGAACTTGCGCTGTTCGCTCAGCGCATAGCCCATGCAGCGCCACGCCAGCCCTTGCTCACGCTTCACCCGCTCGGGCGCGGAAAGATCTGCATAGCCCGACGCGCGCTCGCACAGCTCGAGCATCTTGGCCCAATTGCGCTCGGGGCGGTAGGATTGGCCGAGCTCGGTGAGGAAATGCGCATGCATCGGGGCGAGCTCGACGAGGCGTTCGTAGGTGGCCCGCGCTTCGGGCAAGCGACCGAGATCGACCAGTGCATAGCCCTTGACGAACAAGGCGTCGCAATAGTCGGGACCGAGCGCGACGGCATCCTGCTTCGCGCTCGCCGCCATCCCCATGTAGGCGAGCGTCTGGACGGTCGTCATGCCGCAGAAGCGGCGGCGCTTTTCGCTGGCCTGCGCCTGTTCGAATGCCGCAATCACCGGGCCGATCGTATCGAGCGCGACCTGTGCCTGGCCTTTCAGCAGGGCTGCCGATGCCGCGTCGAGACCGGTCCGTTGTGCCGTGGCGGAATCATCGGACGCGGCGGTTGCCGGGCTCGCCGCAAGGGCCATCGCGACAGCTATCCAAACGTCCCGCCGCATGTCCCATCCCCCGAGCCGATTCGCGCTAGACGATTAGTCTGCCACGCTTTCTTCGGATTGCGGCAGCAATTTCGGCGTGTCGTCATAGCGTGCGAGCACTTCGACCGGCGACACATCCTCCAGCTCGCGCGCGCCGGTCTCGATGTTGAGGTCGCGGAACTTGCGGCCGGTGACCATCAGGCGTCCGTTGAACGAGTTGGAGAAGCTGTTGAAATTGTTGACCGCGCTGTTGAGCCCTGCCCCGACCTTGCGCAGATCGTCGGCCACCTTGGCGAGGCGGTCGTGCATTTCCTTGCCGAGCCGGCCGATCTCGGCGGCTTCCTTCGCTAGCCGCTCCTGACGCCATACCGCCGCGACGGTCCGCGCGATCGCGATGAGGTTGGTCGGCGTCGCGAGCAGAACGCGCTTCTCGAAGGCGAAGTCCCACAAGGTCGGGTCCTGCTCGAGCGCGGCCGAGAGGAAATGTTCGCCAGGGACGAACATGATGACGTAATCGGGCGCGTCGGCGAACTGGCTCCAATAGGCCTTGTTGCCGAGCCCGTTGACGTGTGCGCGCATCGCCGCAGCGTGCAAAGCGAGGCCCTTCGCGCGCTCCTCCTCGTCGACCGCGCCGAATGCGTCCTGATAGGCATTGAGCGACACCTTGGCGTCGATCACCAGCGCACGCCCGCCGGGCACCTTGACGATCGCGTCGGGGCGCAGCCGCCCGCCGGCGCGCTCGTCGGCGTCGCCGCTCGCGACCGAGACTTCAGTCTGGAAGTCGGTATGTTCGGACAAGCCACAGGTTTCGAGCACATTCTTCAGCTGCTGCTCGCCCCAGCGGCCGCGCGACTTCGGTGCGTTGCGCAGCGAATTGACGAGCTTGGCGGCCTCGCTCGACACCTTCTCCTGGCCGACGCGCAGGCCCTCGATCTGGCCCTTGAGCTGATCGAACGCGCTGACGCGATCGAGCTCGACCTTGGTCACAGCCTCCTCGTAGCGCAGCAGGCGGTCGCTGACCGGCTGGAGCATCGACTTGAGGTTGGCGCCCGCCGTTTCCTCGGACTGGCGGAAGCGCTCGTCGGCGCGCTTGAGGAAGATATCCTGCGCATCCGTGAGCAATTTGTTCGAGACTTCGGCGAACTGCGTCGCGAGCAGCTCCTTGGCGTGGAGCAGCTCGGCGATCCGCGTCTCGTGCGTCTCACGTACCATCTTGAGCCGCGCTTCGTCGGCGTCGCGCATCTCGGCGAGGCGGCTCTCGAAGGCAGAGCTATGCGTTTTAAGCGCGGTATTCTCGAGCCGGGCGATATCGCGCTCGTTGCGGATCGCGGTGAGCTCGGCGCGCAGCTGGTCGGCGGCGCGGGCGCGCTCCTCGGCGCTGGCGAGATCGACGATCGCGCGCTTGAAATCGGCCTCGCGCGCCGCGGCGTCGGCGCGGACGGCGGCGAGCGGGCGCCCGGCAAGCACCCAGCCCAGCGCCAGCCCGATCAGCAAGGCGGCCATCGCAAGCAGGGCAATCGTCAATCCGGTCATCTTGGGTCTCGCTGGAACATTGAGCGAACCAGTAGCCCGCGCGTGACGGATGGTAAATGCTCGCGCGACGGACCGAGCGGTAATGCCCCGACACAATCCTGCGTCATCATTCTCTACCTGCCCTTTTGCTTGGGATTTGGTAGGGCAAGGTATGCTCACCGACATTGCCATCTCGCGCGCCGCAACCCTGCAACCCATCGGCGCCATTGCGGCGGCGGCCGGCATTCCGCCGAAAGCGGTCGAGCCCTATGGCCACCACAAGGCGAAGATCGACCTTGCCGCCCTCCCGGCCACCACACAGGGCAAGCTGATCCTCGTCACCGCGATCAACCCGACGCCGGCGGGCGAAGGCAAGTCGACGACGTCGGTCGGGCTCGCTGACGCGCTCAACCGGACCGGACGCAGGACGATGCTCGCGCTGCGCGAGCCTTCGCTCGGGCCGTGCTTCGGCACCAAGGGCGGCGCGACCGGTGGCGGCTATGCGCAGGTCGTGCCGATGGAGGACATCAACCTCCACTTTACTGGCGACTTTCACGCGATCACCTCGGCGCACAATCTGCTCGCGGCGATGATCGACAACCATGTCCATTGGGGCAATGCACTCGACATCGACGTGCGGCGGATCGTCTGGCGGCGCGTGCTCGACATGAACGATCGCGCGCTCCGCGACATCGCCCAGTCGCTCGGCGGCCCGGCCAATGGCTATCCGCGCGAAAGCGGCTTCGACATCACCGTCGCTTCCGAGGTGATGGCGATCCTGTGCCTCGCGACCGATTTGCATGATCTCGAGGCGCGGCTCGGGCGGATCGTCGTCGCTTATACGCGGGGCAAGCAGGCGGTGACCGCCCGCGATCTCAAGGCCGATGGCGCCATGGCGGTGCTGCTCGCCCAGGCGATCAAGCCCAACCTCGTCCAGACCTTGGAAGGCACGCCGGCGTTCGTCCATGGCGGGCCGTTCGCCAACATCGCGCATGGCTGCAATTCGGTGATCGCGACCCGCGCGGCGCTGGGGCTGGCCGACTATGTCGTAACCGAGGCCGGGTTCGGCGCGGATCTGGGCGCGGAGAAGTTCTTCGACATCAAGTGCCGCCAGGCCGGGTTGAAGCCCGCGGCGGCGGTGATCGTGGCGACCGTACGGGCGCTCAAGATGAACGGGGGTGTTGCCAAGCCCGATCTCGGCGCGCGCGATGCCGAGGCAGTGCGACGCGGTGGCGTCAATCTCGCACGGCATGTCGAGAATGTGCGGGCTTTCGGCGTACCGGTGGTGGTGGCGATCAACCGCTTCGATGGCGATACGCCCGAGGAAGTCGCGGTAATCCACGAGATCGCCGCCGCGCAGGGGTGCGAGGCGGTGCTGTGCTCGCATTGGGCCGAGGGTGGCGCGGGGGCGATCGCGCTGGCCGACAAGGTTGCCGCGCTGGCCGACGCGCCGTCACAATTCGCGCCGCTCTATCCCGATGACCTCTCGCTGTTCGACAAGATCAACACCGTCGCGACGCGGATCTACCGCGCCGAGGAAGCCGTCGCCGAGCCGTCGGTGCTGGCGCAGCTCGCGCGGTTCGAGGCGGCGGGGTTCGGGCATCTGCCGGTGTGCATGGCGAAGACGCAGTACAGCTTCTCGACCGATCCGGCCAAGCTCGGCGCGCCGACGGGACATGTCGTGCCGGTGCGCGAGGTACGGTTGAGCGCGGGCGCGGGCTTCGTGGTGGCGATCTGCGGGGAGATCATGACGATGCCGGGCCTGCCGAGGGTGCCGGCGGCGGAAGGGATCCGGTTCGGGGCAAACGGCGAGATCGAGGGCTTGTTCTAGCGGGGGATCGATGCCCTGTGGCGCGACGCCGTCCGGGACGCGCGCAAAACACGTGCCGCCCGGGTTGCGTAAACCATAAAATACATCAATCTTTTTGCGGCTATCGGTGCGGAAGCTTCCTTGGTACGGCGTTGCTCGAACCCGGTATTATGCTGACGAGGGGGCGTACGATGGAACGGTTTTCGCCAATGTTCGTGCTGATTTCGATATTCGTGTCGGGCAGCATTGGCGCGTCGGCCGGGTTTGTGATCGGTGGGCTGATGGCGTCGGGCAAGGTGAGCGACCTCGAATCCCGGGTCTACTTGCTCGAGCGGCTCATTACGAAGCTGACGGGCGAAGCCGCCCTGCCCGCCGAAGTCACGGATTTCCGATAATCCACCGACCCCACGAAGGATCCGGAAACGCCCTGGCGTCGGTGACGGCAAGCCCCTCGGCAAGCGCGGACGCCCTCACCGATCGGCGGAAATATTGGCCGCCACGGCCTCACCAAGCGCGATAGGCCCCCCGGATCACGCCGCCTTGCGCATCTTCGTCAGCTTCTTGAGCAGCATGTCGCGCTTGAGCTTCGAGATGTGGTCGATGAACAGCACGCCATTGAGATGGTCGATCTCGTGCTGCAGCGCGGTTGCGAGCAGGCCGTCGAAATCGCCCTCGTGGGCGGCGCCCTGCTCGTCGAGCCAGCGCGCGCGGCAGCCGGTTGGGCGCTCGACCTCGGCATATTGCTCGGGGATCGACAGGCAGCCCTCGTTGTAGAACGAGGTTTCCTCGCTGACCGAGATCAGCTCGGGGTTGATGTAGACGAGCGGCTTGCGGACCGGCTTGGCGTCTTCTTCCGCGGACTCGGGCTCCTGCAGGTCAATCACGACGATGCGCTGCTCGATGCCGACCTGCGTTGCCGCAAGGCCGATGCCGCGTGCGTCGTACATCGTGTCGAACATGTCGGCGACGATCTTCTTGACGGCGTCGTCCACCGTCTCGACGGGCTTGGCGACGGCACGGAGGCCGGGGTGCGGGACTTCAAGGATTTCTAGGACAGCCATTCCCGCGAGCTAGGAAAGGTCGGGCTGCGCGTCAAGTTTTAGAAGGAGGGTTGATTCACACGAAGACACGAAGGCGCGAAGCAGAAGCAGATTTGGTTTACGCGAAGGCGCGGAGAAGCGTTATCGGGATGACCGCCCGCGCACTGGGCAACAGCAGCCCTGCGGCTAGCGATTTAGAGAGCCGCTGCGCGGCGGGCGCAACCTCTTCGTGCCTTCGTGTCTTCGTGTGAAACTCCCTCTTCTGCCTTCTCCTCCGCGTCTCCGCGTGAACGAAATTTTCTTCGCTTTGCGGGCTTCAAGCCACCGGCCGCCGCGCCCGCAGTGCCTGCGCCAAGGTCCCCTCGTCGAGATAATCGAGCTCACCCCCGACCGGCAAACCATGCGCCAACTGCGTGATACGGATCGGGAAGCGTTCGATCCGTTCGGCGATGTAATGCGCCGTGGTCTGGCCCTCAAGCGTGGCGTTCATCGCCAGGACCACCTCGTCGATGCCGCCATCGGCGATCCGGCGGACGAGTGATTCGATCGCGAGATCCTCCGGGCGAACCCCCTCGAGCGCCGACAGCCGCCCGCCGAGCACATGGAAGCGCCCAGGAAACAGCCGCGAGCGATCGAGCGCCCACAGGTCGGCAACTTCCTCGACCACGCACAACGCGCGCGCATCGCGGCGCGGATCGGCGCAAACTCCGCACGGATTCGCCGTGTCGATATTGCCGCAGATCGAACAGGTTGAGAGGTTTTCCTCGACCGCCATCAAAGCATTAAGCAACGGCGCCAGCGCGCCCTCGCGCTTCTTGAGCAGGTGCAGCACCGCGCGGCGCGCCGACCTGGGGCCAAGGCCGGGAAGCTTGGACAGGGCCTGGGTCAGCGCTTCGATTTCGGGAGAGGCCATCGCCATGAGATAGGACGCGCGGAAGCGTTCGTCACTAGCGCGTCGCCCCGGCTTCGCGTCGCCCCCAACGGTCCGGCCTGCGCGGGGGCGACGACACTTGTGTTTACCGTCGCCCGATCGCAAAGCGCCGGGATGCGGATCATCTTCATGGGCACGCCCGATTTCTCCGTCCCCGTGCTGCAGGCACTGGTCGATGCCGGGCACGACGTCGTCGCGTCGTACAGCCAGCCGCCACGGCGTGCCGGGCGCGGCAAGACGCTCACCCCCTCTCCCGTACAGGCGCGCGCCGAAGCGCTGGGGATCGCGGTGCGGACACCGGTGACGTTGCGCGATGCCGACGCGCAGGCCGAGTTCGCAGCCTTCGGTGCGGATCTGGCGGTGGTCGCGGCTTACGGCCTGATCCTGCCGCGTGCGGTCCTCGACGCGCCGGTACATGGCTGTCTCAACGTCCACGCCTCGCTGCTCCCGCGCTGGCGCGGCGCCGCGCCGATCCAGCGCGCGATCCTCGCCGGTGATGCCGAGACGGGGGTGTGCATCATGCAGATGGAGGCCGGGCTCGATACCGGGCCGGTGCTGCTCCGCAATGCGACGCTGATAGCCGCGAAGACCGCAGGCGGGCTGACCGACGAACTGAGCGCGATGGGCGCGCGTCTGATGGTGCAGGTGCTGGGCGATCTCGCCGCCTATCCGCCCGAAACGCAGCCCGAAGTCGGCGTGACTTACGCCGCCAAGATCGACAAAGCCGAGGCGCGGCTCGACTTCACTCAAAGCGCGGCGGCGGTCGAACGGCAGGTCCGCGGGTTCAATCCGCCGGGGGCGTGGTTCGAAGTCGCCGGCGAGCGCGTGCGGGTTCTCAGCGCCGAGCTTGACCGTCATCCCGGCGCAGGCCGGGATCGCCCGGAGGAGAGCGTATCCGATCAACCAGGCGGCCCCGGCCTGCGCCGGGGCGTCGGCATTGTGCTCGACGACCGGCTCACCATCGCCTGCGCCGACGGCGCGATCCGCCCTACCCTGCTCCAGCGCGCCGGGCGTGGCGCGATGACCGCGGGCGAGCTGCTGCGCGGCTTCCCGATCCCCGCGGGGACGCAGCTTTGACGCGGTTCGCGCTGACGGTCGAATATGACGGCCGTCCGTTCGTCGGCTGGCAGCGGCAGGACAATGGCGCGAGCGTGCAGGCCTCGATCGAACGCGCAGTCCACTCTGTCACCGGCGAGACCGTGGCGGTGCAGGCGGCGGGGCGGACCGACGCCGGCGTGCACGCGCTGGGGATGCGCGCGCATGTCGATATCACGCGCGAGATCGCCGCATTCCGGCTAGCGGAGGCGCTCAACGCGCTGCTGCGGCCCGATCCGGTTGCGATCGTCGCCTGCGAGATCGTCCCCGACGACTGGCACGCGCGTTTCTCCTGCGTGAAGCGGCATTACGAATTTCGCATCGTCACCCGGCGGGCGCCGCTGACGGTCGAGCGCGGCCTCGCCTGGCGCGTGCCGACGGCGCTCGACCCGATCGCGATGGCGCAAGGCGCGCAGCACCTCGTAGGGCGGCATGACTTCACCACCTTTCGCGCGGCGCATTGCCAGGCCGACAGCCCGGTACGCACGCTAGACCGGCTAGACGTGGTGGCGGACGGCGACCGCATCAGCGTGTTCGCCTCGGCGCGGTCGTTCCTGCATCATCAGGTGCGCTCGATGGTTGGGTGCCTGTCGCTGGTCGGCCAAGGCAAATGGTCGCCCGACGACATGGCTGCCGCGCTCGAGGCCAAGGATCGCACGCGGCTCGGCCTCAACGCGCCGCCCGACGGCCTCTATTTCCTGCGCGCCGATTACGTCTGACGGCTGAACCGCGCGGCCAGCTCGGCATGCGTTGACCAGCGGAACTGCCCGACCGGCTGCACCCAATCGAGCGTATAGCCGCCCTTCGACAGGATCTCCGCATCCCGCGCGAAGCTGCTGGGATTGCACGAGACATAGGCGATCACCGGCACCTTCGAGGCGGCGAGCTGGGCGATCTGTTCCTTCGCCCCTGCCCGCGGCGGATCGAGCACGATCGCGGCGAAGCGATCGCATTCGGCGCTGGTCAGCGGGCGGCGGAACAGGTCGCGATGTTCGGCGAACACCGTGCGGCCGGCCTGCGCCGCGCCGGCCTTGAGCGCGAGGATCGCGTCGCGGCCCGCCTCGGCAGCATAGACCTTGCCCGGCATCGACAGCGCGAAGGTGCCGAGCCCGGCGAACAGATCGGCGGTGATCCGCGCGCCACCGATCGCTTCGCGCACCGCCGCGACCAGTGCCGCCTCGCCCTCGCGCGTCGCCTGGAGGAAGCTGCCGGACGGGAACGGCACGGCGACGTCGCCGAGCGTAATCGTCACCGGCTCGGGTTCCCAGCGCGTCTCGGGCCCGATCCCGTCGTCGAGCGCGAGGCGCGCGACACCGTGCGCGCCGCAGAACGTGGTGATCGCCTCGGCGATGGCGAGGCTTTCGGAAAAGCTTCCCTCGATCAGGATGTCGATGCCCTGGTCGAGTTCGGTCAGGTGGACGCGCGCGCGGCCCTTCAGCGCGCGGGCGAGCAGCTTGCGCAGCGGTGCCACGAGCGCGATCAGCGTCGGCGTCAGAATCCAGCATTCGCGCAGATCGACGATCGCATGGCTCGCCTGCGCGCTGAAACCGAGCTGCACCGCGCCACCGCGCGCCTCGGCATGGAGCGTCGCGCGCCGGCGCGTGCGCGGCGGCGACAACGTCGCGGGTCGGATCGGCGCGCTCAGCCCCTGCGCAGCGAGCGCGCCGGCGATGCGATCGATGAGGAAGCCGGCATAGCTCTCGTCGTCGAGATGCTGGAGCTGGCAGCCGCCGCATTCGGGGAAGTGGCCGCAGGGCGGTTCCTGATGGTGCGGCCCGGGGATCACGACGTTGTCGGGGGTGAGCGTGTCGCCCGGGGCGGCGTAGGCCGCGTGGCGGCCGTCGGCGGTGATCCCGTCGCCACGCGCGGCGACGCGGATAATCAAATCGTTCATGACCAAAGCTTTACGGAGGATAGGTGATGCGCGAGATCATCGGCGACGAACGCGCTGCCGAGCTGGCGGGCGGCCTCGCCGTGGAGCCAGACCGCCGCGGCGACATGGCTGAGGAGATCGGGCGCGGCGGTGCGATCGGTACGCGTGGCGGCAAGCGCGTTGACCGCGCCGGCCAGCACGTCGCCGGTGCCGGCGGTCGACAGCCAGGGGGAGCCGTTCGGCGCGACGACGATCCGGCCGTCGGGCGCGGCGATCACGGTGTCGCTGCCCTTGAACACGGTGATCGCGCCCGATGTGGCGGCCGCCGCCCGCGCTGCGTCGATCTTGCTGCCGCTCCACTCGCCGAACATCGCGGTGAATTCGCCGCCATGTGGGGTGAGGATCGTCGGGGCAGCGCGGTCGTGGAAGGTACGGCCGTCGAGCAAGTGGAGCGCATCGCCGTCGATCACCAGCGGGCGATCGGTGGCGAGCGCCGCAGACAGCTTGGCGCGCGCGGCGGCGTCGCGGCCGAGCCCCGGGCCGATCAGGATGCAGCCGATCCGCCGCTCGTCGAGCGCCCCGGCCGACCATGGCTTGCAGACGAGCGCGTGCGGGCTGCCCCATGGCAGCGTGTCGGCGAGCAGCAGAACATAGCCCGCCCCCGTCCGCATCGCCGCCTCGGCAGCGAGCGCGCCCGCACCAGGCATCAGGCCGCCGACGACGGCGACCATCCCGCGGCTATATTTGGTGCTCGCCGCGCCCGGCCGGTCGAGCCGTGGCCGGGCGATCACCGTGGCCTGCGCCAGGTCCGTGGCGGCCACGCCGATGTCGATCAGCCGCACCGTCCCGCAAAAATCTGCATAAGGC
Source organism: Parasphingomonas frigoris (assembly GCF_036663815.1). Classification (NCBI taxonomy): domain Bacteria; kingdom Pseudomonadati; phylum Pseudomonadota; class Alphaproteobacteria; order Sphingomonadales; family Sphingomonadaceae; genus Parasphingomonas; species Parasphingomonas frigoris. The sequence goes on from NZ_JAXOJQ010000001.1 coordinate 716,916, forward strand.
GCAAGCACATGCGCTGGTTTGATCGCGCCAAGTGCGAGCGTGATATCGACCCGCAGTGGCGGATCGCTCAGCAGTTCGCCGGTATCGGTCGCGACACCGGTCGGCAGATCCACCGCGATCGAGAGCGACGCGGCTTGGCTCAGCGCGTTCAGACGCTCGGCGAGCGTAGGCTGGACGCGCCGCGTGAGCCCGGTGCCGAACACCGCATCGACCAGGATCGAAGCTGGCGCGGCTTCGGTCAAAGCCTCGACTGGCCCGCCCCACGCGGCGCGTGCCGCAATCGCGGCAGGACTTTTGGGCTCGCCCGTCGCCGCTACCCGCACCGCGACCCCCTGCTCGCGCAGCATCCGCGCGGCGACATAGCCGTCGCCGCCATTGTTGCCGGGTCCGCAGGCGACCAGCACCGGCGCGCCAGCACCGAGCCGCTGCACCGCTGCCGCCACGCCAGCGCCGGCGCGGTCCATCAGCGCGCCCACGCTCGATCCCACCGCGATCGCGCGATCCTCGGCTGCGCGCATCTGCGCCGCCGTCAGGATCGGCAGCCCGTCGATCGGGATCACGACGCGGGCGCGGCTTTGGTCTGGACGCCGCCCTTTACTGTCGCGGGCAGGCGATAGCGATCGCCGCCGAGCGCGACCTCGATCTCGCCGGTGTCGATCACGCGTACCACGGCGCGCTCGGCCCCATCGGCGGCGATTACGCCGCGCCCGTCCTTGGTCACCAGCAGGCGGTGGAACGCGCCGTCGGGGTGGCGCAGCGTCAGGACCAGTCCGGCGTCGCTCTGCGCCCGGTCGACCGTGCACGTCCGTGCGAAGTCGCCCGATCCGGCCTGCGCGCAGACAATATTGCCGCTGTCGTCCTGCCGCCGGCGCTGCTCCGCCTCGACCTTGGCGAGCGTCGCATGATCGGTGCGTTGCTCGCCGCAGGCACCGAGCGCGAGCACGGAGGTCAGAAAGATCGCGCTAGATATCCGCATAGACATGAGTTTCGGACGCTGCTCCAGGGTGCGTTACGGCGCCCTTATAAGCAGGGCCGACCGTCTGGGAATAGCGCCACAGCACGCCCGACTGGTAATCGTTGACGCGCGCCTGCCACGCCGCCTTGCGCGTCGCCAGCGTTTCGGCGGGAACGTCGAGGTCGATCGTGCCGGCCTCGGCGTCGATCCGGATCGTGTCGCCATCCTCGATCAACGCGATCGGGCCGCCGACCGCCGCCTCGGGACCGACATGGCCGATGCAGAAGCCGCGCGTACCGCCCGAAAAGCGTCCGTCGGTGATCAGCGCGACCTTCTCGCCGAGGCCGAGGCCGTAAAGCGCCGCGGTGGTCGACAGCATTTCGCGCATGCCGGGGCCGCCGCGCGGACCTTCGTAGCGGATGACGATGACTTCGCCCTCGTTGATATGGCGTGCCTCGACCGCTGCGAAGCACTCTTCCTCGCAATCGAACACGCGCGCCGGGCCGGTGAACTGCAGCCGGTGCATGCCGGCAACCTTGACGATCGCGCCATCGGGGGCGAGCGACCCGCGCAGGCCGACCACGCCGCCCGTCGTCGACAGCGGCGCCTTGACGTCGTAGATCACCTTCTGGTCGGGGTTCCACGTGACCTCGTCGATATTCTCGCCGAGCGTCTTGCCGGTGACGGTCAGGCAATTGCCGTCGAGGAAGCCGCCCGCGAGCATCGTCTTCATCAGCATGTAGACGCCGCCGGCCTCGTACATGTCCTTGGCGACATACTTCCCGCCAGGCTTGAGATCGGCGATATAAGGTGTTGATTTGAAAGCTTCGGCAACGTCGAACAGGTCGAATGCGATGCCCGCTTCGCTCGCCATGGCCGGCAGGTGCAAAGCCGCGTTGGTCGAGCCGCCGGTCGCCGCGACGACGCGGGCGGCATTAACGAACGCCTCGCGCGTGCAGATGTCGCGCGGGCGGATGTTGCGCGCGATCAGCTCCATTACCTGGTCACCGGCGGCGATCGCGATCTCGTCGCGGCCGCGATAGGGCGCCGGCATCATGTTCGAATTGGGCAACGAAAGGCCGATCGCCTCCCCGACGCACGCCATCGTGTTGGCGGTGAACTGGCCCCCGCATGCGCCGTGTCCCGGGCAGGCGACCTTCTCGAGTTCGATCAGCTCCTGCAGCGGGCAACCGCCAGCGGCATATTTGCCGACCGCCTCGAACACGTCGACGACGGTGACGTCCTTGTCGTGGAAGCGGCCAGGCAGGATCGAGCCGCCATAGACGAAGATGCTCGGGATATTGAGGCGCAGCATCGCCATCATCATCCCCGGCAGCGACTTGTCGCATCCGGCAAAGCCGACCAGCGCGTCGTAGCAGTGGCCGCGGACCGACAGCTCGACCGAATCGGCGATCACTTCGCGGCTGACGAGCGAGGACTTCATCCCCTGATGGCCCATCGCGATGCCGTCGGTGACGGTGATCGTGTTGAAGCGGCGCGGCATTCCGCCGCCCGCGATCACGCCCGCCTGCGCGGCATCGGCCTGCGAATCGAGCGTGGTGTTGCACGGCGCCGAATTGTTGCCGGCCGAGGCGAGCGCGACGAACGGCTTGGCGATGTCCTCCTCGGCAATGCCCATCGCATAATAATAGCTGCGATGCGGGGAGCGTTCGGGCCCTACCGAAACGTGACGGCTGGGGAGCTTGGATTTGTCGAAGGTGCGAGTCATGCGAAAGCCTATGTCGCGAGATGCCCGTCCGACGCAAGTCTGTTGCTGATCTCGCGCAGGATTGGCGCGAGGATCATCGTCCAGCGGTGAACGCCCGCGGCATCGCGAAGCAGGTCGTTGCGGATCTCGATCGAGAGGCTGGCAATGCCATTGCCCTCGCCGTGCCGGTCGAGCGTCGCGTTGAGCAAGCGGCCGGAATAGGGTTCGTTGTCGCCGGGCGCGAGCCCATGCGCGGCGAGCAGGTCGAGCGCAAGCTTGGCGGCACGACGGTCTTCGTTCGAGAGGATGCCGATTTCCCATGGGCGCGGCGTCCCCGCGCCGCTTTCGAGCTGCGGCGTGAAGCTGTGGATCGCGGCGATCAGCGTCGGCCGCGCCGCTGCGATCGTGGCGGCCAGCGCGTCGTGATACGGCGTATGGAAGCGGGCGATGCGCTCGGCGCGATCGACACCGCTGTTGCCGGGGATGCGATGGCCGTCACTCTCGACCGGGATCAAGCCTGGGTGATCGGTCGGGCGATTGAGATCGATCACCAGCCGCGAGACCGTCGCGAGCACGGCCGGCGCCTCTAGCACCGCCGCCAGCGCCTCGGTCAACGCGGCGGTGCCGATGTCGATCGCGATATGCTTGGTGAGACTGTCGGGAGTGATGCCGAGATCGATGCCGGGCGGCACCGCGTTGGACGCGTGATCGCAGACCAGCAGGATAGTTGGGTCGGTGCCAGCGATGCGGCGCGGGGCGTGAGCGGGGGTCATAAGGCGATTGGGGCGGCAAGGTTTCCCTCGCCGCCCCGTCGGGGGGATGGCGCAGGGCAAGGCCGTGGACCACCGGCGGGCGCACCGCAGTTAGCGACGGACCCGTTCCTGGCTGTCGTAGCAAGGGACGGGCCAGTCGCGGATTTCCGGGCTTCTCGCAAATCCGGTCGGCGAGACTGTCCCAAATTGGCGCGGCTGGGCGTCACGCGAGTCGCGTTTCGAGACACCACCACGCGGGTTGCGCGGTGCGGATGCGGGTGGCCGCCGCGGCGCGGTCCGCGGCGCTGGCATAGAGTGCGAAGCAGGTTGCGCCGGATCCCGACATTCGCGCGAGGATCGGTGCGGGCATCGCGAGCAGGTCGAGCACCGCATCGATCTCGGGCGCGAGTTTGCGCGCGGGCGGTTCGAGGTCGTTGCGCGCGGCCAGCGCCACGGCGAGCACGTCGCCGTCCGGCATCGCACCGCGATCCGCGCCGTCCCACGCCTTGAAGACGGCAGCCGTCGACACCGCGACGCCGGGATTGACGAGCAGCGCCGGCATCCCGCTCGGCCCGTCGAGCGGCGCGAGGCGTTCGCCCCGCCCCTGCCCCAGCGCGGTGCGACCGAGCAGGCACGCCGGCACGTCGGAGCCGAGCGTGGCGGCGATATCGAACAGCGCGGGATCGTCGATCGCGATACCGTTCAGCCGAGCGAGCGCGCGCAGCGCCGCGGCAGCGTCAGCTGAGCCGCCTCCGATGCCCGACGCAACCGGCAGATGTTTGTCGAGCGTGAAGGCACCGGCTACGTCCAGACCATAGCGCTGTGCAAAGGCGCGTGCGGCGCGCAGGACGAGATTGTCGTCTTCCGCCCGCAGCCCAGCACCGAACGGACCAGTGATCGTCAGCGACAGCGGCCCTGGCTCCAGCGTCACCGTGTCGCCATCGGTGACGAAGGCGAACAGCGTCTCGAGCTCATGATAGCCGTCCGCCCGCCGCGCGCGGACGTGGAGCGCGAGGTTGATCTTGGCGGGGGCGGTCTCGGTGATCATTCTCTTCGTCCGGTTGAGAGCGCCGCGGCAAAGCCGCGTCGTCGGACGGCGCTTTGGGCGCCGCCGGCCGGGCGCGCCATGAGGCGCGACGCAGCATCGCTGCGTCTTGCCCGGCGCGCCTTACATGTTCGGGTAGTTCGGCCCGCCGCCGCCCTCTGGCACGACCCAGTTGATGTTCTGCGTCGGGTCCTTGATGTCGCACGTCTTGCAGTGGACGCAGTTCTGCGCGTTGATCACGAACTTGGGATCGCCGGTTTCCTCGCCGACGATCTCGTACACACCCGCAGGGCAATAACGCTGCGCCGGCTCGTCATAGAGCGGCAGATTGTGCTTCACCGGGACATCCGGGTCCTTGAGCGTCAGATGTACCGGCTGGTCCTCCTCGTGATTGGTGTTCGAGACGAATACCGAGGACAGCCGGTCGAAGGTCAGCACGCCGTCGGCCTTGGGATAGACGATCGGCTGGACCTGGTCCTTGCGCCAAAGGCTCTCGTGATCGGGGTGATGGTGCAGCGTGAAGGGCACCTTGAGCCCCCAATGCTCGAGCCACATCGTCACGCCGGCGAGCCCCGAGCCGACGAAATCGCCGAACTTCTTGACCAGCGGCACGACGTTGCGGACGACCGACAGCTCCTTCTTCACCCAGCTCTGCTCGAAGGCGGCCGGATAGGCGGCGAGCTCGTCATGTTCACGCTGGCTGAGGATCGCCTCGGCGGCGGCCTCGGCGGCGAGCATGCCCGACTTCATCGCGGTGTGCGTGCCCTTGATCCGCGGCACGTTGAGGAAGCCCGCGCTGTCGCCGATCAACGCCGCGCCGGGCATGACGAGCTTGGGGATCGACTGCAGCCCGCCATCGCTGATTGCGCGCGCGCCATAGCTGACGCGCTTGGCGCCCTTGAGCAGCGCGGCGATCTCGGGATGCGTCTTCCAGCGCTGCATCTCCTGGAACGGCGAGAGATACGGATTGGTGTAGTTGAGCCACGTCACGAAGCCGATCGAAACCTGGCCATTGGCCTGGTGATAGATCCAGCCGCCGCCGTTCGAGCCGTGCGTCTCGCTGAGCGGCCAGCCCTGCGTGTGGATCACGCGGCCGGGCGAATGGAGCGCAGGATCGATGTCCCACAATTCCTTGACGCCGAGCCCGTAGACCTGCGGATCGCTGTCCTTGGCGAGATCGAAGCTGCGGATCACCTGCTTCGACAGATGCCCTCGGCAGCCCTCGGAGAAGAAAGTGTATTTCGCGTGGAGCTCGAGCCCCGGCGTGTAATCGGCCTTGTGGCTGCCATCGCGCGCGACGCCCATGTCGCCGGTCGCGACACCCTTTACCGAGCCGTCGTCGTTATAGAGGATCTCGGCGGCAGCGAAGCCCGGGAAGATCTCGACACCGAGTTCCTCGGCCTTGCCCGCCAGCCAGCGGCAGAGATTGCCGAGGCTGCCGGTATAGGTGCCCTTGTTATGCATGAACGACGGCGTGAGGAAGTGCGGCAGGTTGCGCTTGCCGCCTTTGCTCAGCACCCAGTGATGGTTCTCGGTGACGGGCACCTCGGCGAGCGGGCAGCCGTCCTCGCGCCAGTTCGGCAGCAATTCGTCGAGGCTCTTGGGGTCGATCACCGCGCCCGACAGGATGTGTGCGCCGACTTCCGAGCCCTTTTCGAGCACGCAGACCGACAGCTCGGCGCCCTTCTCTGCCGCCACCTGTTTCAGCCGGATCGCCGCCGACAGGCCCGATGGGCCGGCGCCGACGATGACGACATCGTACGGCATGGACTCGCGGTGGTTTTCGCCTTCACTCACGTTACATCTCCAATCGGGGCGCCGTCGCGGCGGGCTCGTCGCGCGCGCGGCACTTCCTGCCCTGCTGCGCGTGCCAGCGAATTGACCTTCGCGTCAACATGGTAGCTATAGGGATCTATGGGGGCTGACCAAAATATCGACTGGCGGATGGCCGCGGCGAGCGCGCTCGAATGGTGGCGCGACGCCGGGATCGACGCGTTGGTCGACGAACAGCCGCGCGATTGGACCGCGGTCCCGACCGCGCCGGTCGTGGCGCAGGCGCAGGTACAGGCCCGCATCGCCGTAGCGGCACCCGTGGTGTTGCCGCTGCCCCGGACGCTCGATGATTTTCTCGCTTGGCGCGCCGGTCCCGACGCGCCCGAGGCCGGCTGGCCGGGTAATCCGATCGCGGCATCGGGAGATCCCTCGGCCGCAATCATGATCCTGACCGATTTGCCCGATCGCGACGATAGCGACTCGGGGAGCCTGTTCAGTGGCGCGGTCGGGCGCCTGTTCGACCGGATGCTCGCAGCGATCGGCCAGAGTCGCGATTCGGTCTACCTCGTGCCGATGTGCAGCCTGCGCCCCATGGCCGGGCGGATCGCGCCCGAAATCGAGGCGCGGCTCGTCGAGGTTGCACGCCACCATGTCGGATTGGTTGCGCCAAAGCGGCTGCTGGTCCTCGGCAATGCGCCGAGCCGTGCGTTGACCGGGATGGACGTGGCGCACGCGCGCGGTAGTTTACACTCGATTAACCTAGAAGAGGGCATGCCGGTGTCGGTGGTCGATGTGGTGGCCAGTTTCCATCCGCGGCTCTTGCTGGAACGTCCCGCCGAAAAGGCGCGGGCGTGGAAGGATTTGCAGATGTTGATCGCAGGGTTGGGCGCATGAGCGCGAAACTGGCTTTCCTTGCCTCCTGCCTGCTGGCGGCGCCGGCGGTGGCGCAGGCTGCCGGTGAGCCACCGATCGGGTCTACCCAGTCGCTGCCGAGGAGCAGTGTCCCGCAGCAACTCGATGCCGAACAGCGCGACGGCTATCGCGCGGTGTTCGCCAATATCCGTGATCAGAAGTGGCAGGATGCGCAGCTGCTGCTGACCTCGCTCAAGCCAGGCCCGCTCCACGCGATCGCGCAGGCCGAATTGCTCACCGCCAAGGGATCGCCCAAGGCTGAGCTCGACCCGCTGATGAAGCTGCTCGCCGACGCGCCCGAGCTGCCGCAGGCCAAGCAGATCCTGACGATGGCGGCCTCGCGCGGCGGGGTCGGCCTGCCGCCGCTGCCGGAAGCGCGCGCGCTGCGCTGGATCGACGGCGCGCCCGCGCGCAAACGCGCCAAGAGCTTCGGCACCGGCGACATGGTCGCGGTCGAGTTTGCGCTGCGGATGCAGCCCTTCATCAAGGACGATCGCGGCGCCGATGCGCAGGCCTTGCTCGAATCGACGCCCGGCCTGTCGTCGGATTCGGTGACCGAGTGGCAACGCAAGATCGCCTGGATGTACTATCTGGCCGGCGACGACACCAATGCCCGGATGATGGCCGCCAAGGCCGCCACCGGTTATGGCGATTTCGCGGTCGAGGCGATCTGGGTCGGTGCGCTGGCATCGTGGCGCCAGCATGATTGCGCCGCTGCGGGAACGCTGTTCCAAAGCGTCGCGGCGCGTGCGAGCGACATCGAATTGCGCGCGGCAGGCCTCTATTGGGCGGCGCGCGCCGACATGGAATGTGCACGGCCCGACCGGGTCGAGAACCGGCTGAAGAACGCCGCGCAATATCGCGAGACCTTCTACGGCCTGCTCGCGCGGCAGGCACTCGGCATCAAGGATCCGGCGACGCGGCCGATGGCGGCTTCGGTGGCGAGCGACTGGCAGCTGCTCGGGCGTCGCCCCAACGTTCGCGTAGCCGCGGCACTGGTCGAGATTGGCGAGACCGGCCTCGCCGACGCGGTGGTCCGCCAGCAGGCGCGGATCGGCGATCCTTCGGAATATCCCGCGCTCGTCCGGCTCGCCGCGGCGCTCGATCTTCCCGCGACGCAGGTGTGGCTGTCGCACAATGGCCCGGTTGGCGCGACGCCGCCGCTCGAGGCGCGCTTCCCGGCACCGAATTGGGCGCCCGATGGCGGCTGGCGCGTCGACAAGGCGTTGGTGTTCGCGCACACGCTGCAGGAATCGCGCTTCCGCACCGATGTGGTGAGTGCGGCGGGTGCATACGGCCTGATGCAGGTCCGCCCCGGCGCGGCGACCGACATTGCGCGCAAGCAGGGCCGCAGCTTCGATCGCAGCGCGCTGTCGCGGCCCGGTACCAATTTCGAGGTCGGCCAGAGCTATCTCGAGCAGTTGCGCGACCAGCGGTGCACCGAAGGGCTGCTGCCCAAGGTGATCGCCGCCTATAATGCCGGCCCCGGTCCGGTCGAGCTGTGGAACGCGCAGACTCGCGATGGCGGCGATCCCCTGCTCTACATCGAATCGATCCCCTATTGGGAGACGCGCGGCTACGTCACCACGGTGCTGCGCAATTACTGGGTCTATGAGGCGCAGACCGGCAAGCCGGCGTCGATCAGTCGCGCGGCGCTTGCGCAGGGCATGTGGCCGCGCTTCCCCGGCCTGCCCGGCGCGACTGCGGTGCGGCTGACCTCGAGCAACGGCTATCGCGCGTCGGCGAGCCTTCCCAACAAGGCAGTCGCCAGTGCCAATTGACGAAGGCACGATTTTTCTTCCCGTCCGGATTGCTGTTCTTACCGTCTCTGACACGCGCGGCCTGGCCGACGATCGGTCCGGCGACACGCTGGTCGCGCGGCTGACCGACGCCGGACATATCCTTGCGGCGCGCGAGATCGTGAAGGACGATGGCGATCTGCTGGTCGCGACATTCCATCGCTGGATCGACGATCCCGAGATCGACTGCATCATCTCGACCGGCGGCACTGGCGTGACCGGGCGCGACGTTACGCCCGAGGCGATCGAGCGCGTCGCCGACAAGCTGATCCCCGGGTTCGGCGAACTGTTCCGCTGGCTGAGCTTCAAGACGATCGGCACCTCGACCGTCCAGTCGCGTGCGTGCGCGTGCGTGACGCGCGGGACGTACATCTTCGCGCTGCCGGGTTCGACGGGCGCGGTGAAGGATGGCTGGGACGGCATCCTCGCGAGCCAGCTCGACAGCCGGCACAAGCCCTGCAACTTCGTTGAACTGATGCCGCGGTTGCGCGAACGGTGACGTCGCGCCAGCCGGTTCCGCGTGCGGCCCGTCGCTGGATCATCGTTGGCTTGGTCGTCCTTGGCGGCCTGCTTCTTTTCTGCGCCGGCATTGTGCTGGGACGGCACCAGGCCGCCACGCTACAGCCGCCAACGCAGCGACGCAGCACTGCCGCCACATCACCCAAAGCCCGCTTCCGCAACGTCTTCTCGACGTCGATCACGTCGGACCCGCATGTCCTCGACGAGCAGCGCAAGGTGGTCGAGATGCTGGAAAGCGCGTGCAAGCAGCATCGCCAGAATTGCGACACCGCGCGAAATGCCCGCTTCTATCTCGACGCGCACCAGTAGGCGCCGCAATCAGCCCGCCGACTGCATCGCCGCCAGTTCATGCCCGGCCACATCGCGAAAATGGAAGCGCCGTCCACCGGGAAAGGCGAAGATCGGCGTGGTGATCTCGCCACCCGCGGCTCGCACCTTCGTTTCGCAGGCATCCAGATCGGCGACTTCGATGACCGGCAGTGCGGCGGCGGTCGCCTCGGCGGGATCCGCCTGGAACCCGATCTCGGTATCGCCGGTCGTCGTCGCGGCATAGGTCGGCCCGAAGTCGCTGAATTGCCAGCCGAATGCTGCCGAATAGAAGGCCTTGGCGGTCGCGGTATCGCGCACCGGCAGTTCGAGATAGTTCAGTCGCGCCATTTTCGTCACCCCCACGATGTTCTTGTTGCGTTCTGCTGCACTTGCTAAACCGCGTCAATGGCCGAAAAACGCCCCAACCGCGGTGCGACGCTCAATCGCGAGAGCCAGCGCTTCAACCTGCCCGTGCGCGAGGCCGATGGCGACTGGCTTGATGATAGCTATGCGATCGATGGCGAGACGCCGCGCCTCCGAACCACCGTGACGGTCGAGCGCGCGCGGACGATCATCAGCCGCAACAGCTCGCCCGACATCGGCTTCGACCGCTCGATCAACCCGTATCGCGGCTGCGAGCATGGCTGCATCTACTGCTTCGCGCGGCCGACCCATGCTTTCCACGATCTCTCGCCTGGCCTCGATTTCGAGAGCAAGCTGTTCGCCAAGCCCGATGCCGCTGCGTTGCTGCGCGTGGAGCTGGGCAAGCGCGGTTATGTCGCGCAGCCGATCGCGTTCGGGACCAATACCGATCCGTATCAGCCGATCGAGACCGACTGGCGGATCACGCGCACCTGTCTCGAGGTGCTCGCCGAGACCAACCACCCGCTGACGATCACCACCAAGTCCGACCGCGTCGTGCGCGATATCGACGTGATCGCGCCGATGGCGGCGAAGGGGCTGGCGGCGGTGGCGATCTCGCTCACGTCGCTTGACCCGAAGATCGCGATGACGCTCGAGCCCCGCGCGCCGACCCCGACGCGGCGGCTGACGGCGGTGCGTGCTTTGGTCGCCGCGGGCATTCCCGTCCATGTCTCGATCGCGCCGGTCATTCCCGCGATCACCGATCACGAGATCGAGGAACTGATCGCGCGTGCCGCCGAGGCGGGTGCGCGTTCGGTCTCGTTCATCCCGGTGCGGCTGCCGTGGGAGGTGGCGCCGCTGTTCAGGGCGTGGCTCGACGCCCACTTTCCAGACCGCGCGAGCAAGGTGATGGCGATCATCGGCTCGATCCGCGAGGGACGCGAGAACGATCCCGGCTTCTTCACGAGGATGCGCGGCAGCGGGCCTTGGGCGGAGTTGCTGCGGACGCGTTTCCAGATCGCGTGCCGCAAACATGGCATGAATGTAGAGCGGATTGCGCTACGCAGCGATCTGTTCCGCCCGCCGGCGGGGCCGCAGGGGGATCTGTTCGGATGAGCCGCGTCAAGCATCGCCTGCCCGACCGCGCCGCGGTGTTCGCGCTGATAGACGAGCGCGGCCAGATCGCGGTCCGCGCGACGCCCAATGCGAGCGCGGACGCGGTGTTGCTGCCCGCCGCAGATGCGCCGCGCGTGCTGTCGATCCGGACGACCGTCACGCCCGAGAACGGCAAGGCCAACGAGGCGATTTTGATATTGCTCGCCGAAGCGCTCGGCTGCCCGAAATCGGCGCTGACGCTGGTGCGCGGCGCGACCGCGCGCGACAAGGTTGTGCTGGTCGCCCGCTAGCGACAATCGCCCCGCCCCGCCCCGCCCCGCTCTTCTCCGCTTCCCCGGCGAAGGCCGGGGCCCAGGAGTAGAACGGTCGGATGCGGGCCGTGCGCTCGAAGAGCTAGGCCATCGCTCCTGGGCCCCGGCCTTCGCCGGGGAAGCGGGATTTCGGTAAGCCCGAGATCGTGCGTCCGGCTCACCCCGCCAGCACATGATCCTTGAAGCGGGCGCGCAGCGCGGTCTTGAGGATCTTGCCCGTCGCGGTGTGCGGCAGATCTTCGACGAAGACGATCTCGTCGGGCAGCCACCATTTCGCGACATGCTCGCCCAAATGCGCCCGGATCTCGGCAGCCTCAACCCTACTGTCGGGCTTGCGCACCACCACCAGCAACGGGCGCTCGTCCCATTTCGGATGATAGATCCCGATCGCGGCGGCTTCGGCGACGCCGGGGCAGCCGACCGCAGCATTTTCGAGATCGACCGACGAGATCCACTCGCCGCCCGACTTGATCACATCCTTGGCGCGATCGGTGATCTGCATCGTGCCATCAGGATGGAGCACCGCGACATCCCCGGTGTCGAACCAGTTATCGGCATCGACCGCGTCCTCCTCCGCGCCGAAATAGCGCTGGACGATCCACGGACCGCGCACCTGCAACCGCCCTGACGAGACGCCGTCGCGCGGCTGCTCGATATCGTCGTCGTCGAGCACGCGCAACTCGATCCCGAACGGGATGCTGCCCTGCTTCTGCAGCAGATCCAGCTGGTCGTCGCGCGACAGCTCGTCCCACTCGGGCGGCGGCGCGGCGGCGGTCGCGACGGGCGAGGTCTCGGTCATCCCCCAGAGGTGGATCACCTTGATTCCCATATCTAGGAAGCGCGCGATCATCGCGCGGGGTGCCGCCGAGCCGCCGACGGTGATCGCCTCGAGCGTGCGCGGCATCTCGCCGGTCGCCTCGATATGCTGGAACAGCGCCAGCCACACAGTCGGCACGCCGCCCGCCAGCGTCACGCGCTCGCGGTTCATCAGGCCGCACAGCACCGCGGCATCGTTGACCGCCGAGAAGACCAGTTTGGTCCCGGCAAGCGGCGCGGCGAAGCACAGGCCCCAGGCGGCGGCGTGGAACAGGGGCACGATCGGCAGCACGGTCGAACGTGCGCTGAGCGTCATCACCGCGGGCGAGGCGGCGTGCATCGCATGGAGCAGTGTCGAGCGGTGCGTGTAGAGCACGCCCTTGGGATTGCCCGTCGTACCGCTGGTGTAGCAGAGCATGCACGGCTCGCGCTCGCCATCCTCGACCCAGGTATAGGCGCCGGTTTCGGCGTCGAGCAGCGCGTCGAAGGTGCCGTCGTCGAAACAGATATACTGCTCGATGCTGGTCCAGAGCGGCTTGAGGCGATCGACCAGCGGCTGGAACTGCTTGTCGTAGAGCAGCACGCGGTCCTCGGCATGGTTCGCGATGTAGACGAGCTGTTCGTCGAACAGGCGCGGGTTGATCGTGTGGACCACCCCGCCCATCCCGATCGTGCCGTACCAGGCGACGAGGTGCGGTCCGTGGTTCATGCCGAGCGTCGCGACGCGGTCGCCGGGGGCTATGCCGAGGCGTTCTAGCGCTTGGGCCAGCCGCTTGGCGTCGTGGGCGACACCGGCCCAGTTGCTGCGCGTCTCGCTGCCATCGGCCCAACGCGTGACGATCTCGCGCCGGCCATGCTCGCGCGCGGCATGATCAAGCAGCCGCGGCACCCGCAATTCGAAATCCTGCATTCCACCGAGCATTTTAAACTCCCCTCCCGCTTGCGGGAGGGGTTGGGGGAGGGCCTGTATTCGCCCGCTCTCCACACTCCCCTCCCCTAGCCCCTCCCGCAAGCGGGAGGGGGACTGATTTATCCCACCAGCGACAGCTGCGCGCCGCTGGTGCGCAGCACCACATTGCCGACATCCTGCAGCGCTTCGATCCGGCCGACAAGCTCGCCGTCGAGCAGGAAGTCGCGACCCAGCAGAACGCGGGCGGTATTTCCCTCGGGAACCGCGACCGTCGCCCACACCTCGCCACGTGCGCCGCGCGCATCGCCGATCATCGCCGCGAGCGACGCCATGCCGGCGGGCGAGTCGATCGTCAGCTCGAGGCTAAAGCGCGCGTCGTTGGCGAGTGCCTCGAACGGCTGGATTCGCTTGACCGAAACACGCGGCGTTTCCTCGCCCGGCCGCCGGTCGAGCTCGACCGTCACCAGCCCGCAGCCGCCGTTGCGCGCAGCTTCCTCGAGATCGGCGGCGACCGAATCGTCGAAACAGGTCGCGACGAACTGCCCCGATGGATCCGACAGCGTCGCCATCAGATATCGTTTCCCGCGCGCCGAGGTGCGCCAGCGCGCATCCTCGACCAACGCCGCCATCGTCGCGCCGGTCCGCGTCCCGTCGTCGGGGATGTTGAGCTCGCCCAACGTCGCGAAGCTGCGCGCGCCGTGCATCTTCGCGAGATGACTGTGGCGGTCGACCGGATGCGCCGAGAAATAGAAGCCGAAGGCGTCGCGCTCCTGGTCCATCCGCTCGGCGAGCGTCCAGCGCGCCGACAGCGGCAGCTTGATCGGCGGCTCGGACGCCTCGGCAGTGCCGAACAGACCGCCCTGCCCGCTGGTCTTCTGCTCGTGGATCCGCGCGGCGGTCGCCAGGATCGTCTCGGCGCAGGCGAGGATGCCCGCGCGATTGTCGTTGAGCCCATCGAACGCGCCCGCTGCGGCGAGCGTCTCTAGCTGGCGCTTGTTCATCACGCGCGGGTCGATCCGGCGCGCGAGATCGTCGATCGAGTCGAACCGCCCGCTCGCGTCGCGCTCGGCGACCACCTTCTCCATCGCCCCCTCGCCGACCGATTTCAGCGCGGCGAGCGCATAGCGCACGGCGAGCCCGTCGCCGCTGTCTTCCACCGTGAAGTCGGCTTCGCTGCGCAGGATGCACGGCGGCAGCAGCTTGACGCCAAGCCGCCGCATGTCATCGACGAAGATGCTGAGCTTGTCGGTCAGCGTAAGATCGAAGCACATCGAGGCCGCGAAGAATTCGTGCGGATGATGCGCCTTCAGCCACGCGGTCTGGTACGATAGCAACGCGTAGGCAGCGGCATGCGATTTGTTGAAGCCGTAGCCGGCGAACTTGTCGATCAAGTCGAACAGCTCGTTCGCCTTGGCCGCTTGGATGCCGTTGATCGTCAGGCACCCTTCGGCGAAATGGGCGCGCTGCGCGTCCATCTCGGCCTGGTTCTTCTTGCCCATCGCGCGGCGCAGCATGTCGGCCTGCCCCAGCGAATAGCCGGCGAGGATCTGCGCGGCCTGCATCACCTGTTCCTGGTAGACGAAGATGCCGTAGGTCTCGGACAGAATCCCCTCGAGCAGGGCATGCGGATATTCGATCGGCTCGAGCCCGTTCTTGCGTCGGCCGAACATCGGGATGTTGTCCATCGGGCCCGGGCGATAGAGCGAGACGAGCGCGATGATGTCGCCGAAGTTCGAGGGGCGCACCGCCGAGAGCGTGCGCCGCATGCCCTCGGATTCGAGCTGGAACACACCGACCGTGTCGCCCTTCTGGAGCAATTTGTAGACGCCCTCGTCATCCCATTCGAGCGCATCGAGATCGAGCACCACACCGCGCGCGGCGAGCAGGTCGATCGCCTTCTTGAGCACGGAGAGCGTCTTGAGGCCCAAGAAGTCGAACTTCACCAGGCCAGCGCCTTCGACATATTTCATGTCGAACTGGGTGACGGGCATGTCCGAACGCGGATCGCGATAGAGCGGTACGAGATCGGCGAGCGGCCGGTCGCCGATCACCACGCCCGCGGCGTGCGTCGAGCTGTGACGCGGCAGGCCCTCGAGCTGCATCGCGAGGTCGAGGAGGTGGCGGACATTGCTGTCCGACTTATACTCGGCATGGAGTTCGACCACGCCGTCGATCGCGCGCTTCAGCGTCCACGGGTCGGCGGGCAGGTTCGGGATCAGCTTGGCGAGCCGGTCGATCTGGCCATAGCCCATCTGCAGCACGCGGCCGGTGTCCTTTAGCACCGCGCGCGCCTTCAACCGCCCGAAGGTGATGATCTGCGCGACCTGGTCGCGGCCGTATTTCTCCTGAACGTAGCGAATCACCTCGCCGCGGCGGGTTTCGCAGAAATCGATGTCGAAGTCGGGCATCGACACGCGTTCCGGGTTGAGAAAGCGCTCGAACAGCAGCCCCAGCTTGATCGGATCGAGATCGGTGATCGTCAGCGCCCAGGCGACGACCGAGCCTGCGCCCGAGCCACGGCCCGGGCCGACCGGGATGTCGTGGTCCTTCGCCCATTTGATGAAATCGGCGACGATCAGGAAGTAGCCCGGGAAGCCCATCTGGATGATGACGTCGAGCTCGAAATCGAGGCGGGTGCGGTAGACGGCGCGCCAGTCATCGGCTCCCCTCCCGCTTGCGGGAGGGGCTGGGGGAGGGCCTGAACTTTCCAAAGCCGGCTGAGCGGAGGCACGCCCCTCCCCTAACCCCTCCCGCAAGCGGGAGGGGGATGAAATCGCCAGCTCCGCGATCCGGTCCAGCCGCCGTTCCAACCCCGCATGCGCATCCTCGCGCAGCTTGGCCGCCTCGGCGGTCGGGTCACCCGCCAAGCTCGGCAGGATCGGCTTGCGCTTGGGCGCCGCGACGCCACAGCGTTGCGCCACCACCAGCGTGTTGGCGATCGCCTCGGGCAGATCGGCGAACAGCTCGCGCATGTCCTTGGCGGGCTTCATCCACGCATCGGGCGAGCTGCGCACGCGGTCTTCGGTCGCGATATAGGTCGAACTGGCGATGCACAGCAGGATGTCGTGCGCCTCGCTGAACCCCGGCTCGGCATAGCAGCACGGGTTGGTCGCGACGATCGGCAGGTCGCGCGCATAAGCGAGGTCGAGCAGCGCCGGCTCGGCCTTGCCCTCTATCTCGTCGAGACGGCGGGTGAGTTCGATATAGAGCCGGTCGGGAAACAGCGCCTGGAGCTTGTCGCAATAGGCGAGCGCACGATCGGGCTGATCCTCGGCAAACAGCCGCGCGAGCCCGCCTTCGCGGCCCGCGGTGAGCGCGATCAGGCCATCGGTGCGGCCTTCCAAAGCCGCGAAGTCGACATGCGCGGCAAGTTCGAGCGGGCGATCGAGATGCGCCTGCGAAACGAGCACGCACAGGTTCTGATAGCCGACCTCGTCCTGCGCATAGAGTGCGATCCAGTCGAGCACCGGCGGCGTGCCCTCGGGCATGCCAGGCCGGCACACGCCAAGCATTGCGCCGATGATCGGCTGCACGCCCGCGGCCCGCGCCGCGTCGGAATAGGCCATCGCGGCATACAGGCCGTTGCGATCGGTCAGTGCGGCGGCGGGAAAACCGAGTTCCTGCGCGCGCTTGGCGATGGCCTTGGGCTCGATCGCGCCGTCGAGCATGGTGAAGGAGGAGAAGATACGAAGGGGGACGAAACCGGAATGCGACATGGATATGACTATGGGGCGTGCGCCGGTTTTGGGGAAGGCGGTGACTCGCAAAATGCGGTGGATATCGTTCGAGGGTCGATAGTAGGATTTGTCACGCGAAGGCGCGAAGGAAAGTGGAAACGCGCGCAGCGCGCCCATCACCGGTCCTAAGCAATTCGAGGGTGAGCTGGATCGAAGCGCCCTCGTCGCGCCTTCGCGCCTTCGCGTGACTCCCTCTTCTTAAAGCAGCTTCGCGATATCCGCCTCGATATCGGCGGGCTTGGTCGTCGGCGCATAGCGCTCGACCACGCGGCCGTCCTTGCCGACGAGGAACTTGGTGAAGTTCCACTTGATCCCCTCGGTCCCGAGGAAGCCCGGCGCCTGCTTCTTGAGTTCGGTGAACAAAGGATCGGCGTTCGATCCGTTGACGTCGACCTTGGCGAACACCGGGAAGGTCACGTCGTAGGTCAGCGAACAGAAATTGGCGATCTCGGCCGCATCGCCGGGCTCCTGCGCGCCGAATTGGTTGCACGGGAAACCGAGCACTTCGAAATCCTGCCCTGCGAACGTGCGGTGCAGCGCCTCGAGCCCCTCATATTGCGGCGTAAACCCGCATTTCGACGCCGTGTTGACGATCAAAAGCACCTTGCCGGTATAGCGCGACAAATCGACAGGCGCGCCGTCAGCACCCTTGACGGTCAGATCGGTGATCGCGGTCATGCGGATTTCCCTTCGTTGCGCGCGAGCAGGAAGCGCAGGTTGCGCTCGACCCCCGCCCATTCGCTGGCGATGATCGAATAGACCACAAGATCGCGCACGCGGCCATCCATCACCTGATGGTTGCGCAAGATCCCGTCGCGCTTGGCGCCGAGCCGCTCGATCGCCGCCTGCGAGCGCTTGTTGAACCAGTCGGTGCGGATCTGCACCGCGTTGCAGCCCATGACCTCGAAGGCATGGCGCAACAGCAGCAGCTTGGCCTCGGTGTTGACGCCGCTGCGCTGCACCGATTTGGCATAGAACGTCCCGCCAATCTCGAGCCGCTTATGCTGCGCGCTCATCCGCATATACCGCGTCAGGCCAACGACGCACCCGTCGGGCGTGCAGACGGTAAACGGCATCGCCCGCCCGAAGTCGCGTTCCTTGAATAGCGCCGCCATGAAGGCCTCAGGATCGGTCAGCGTCGAGACGTTGGTAAAGAACAGCTCGCTAATCTTGCCATCCGCCGCCGCCGCGACGATCGCGTCGCGATCCGCTGGCTGCGTCGGCCGCAACGTGACGTGGTCGCCACTCAGCGTCGGCGCGTCGGTCCAGGCGCTCACGCCAGCCGGCCCTCGTGCAGCCGCACCACCCGGTCCATCTTGAGCGCCATCCGCTCGTTATGCGTCGCAACCAGCGCGGCGGTCCCCTCGCCGCGCACCAGCCGGAGGAACTCGGCCAGCACGATGTCGGCGGTCGCCTCGTCGAGATTGCCGGTCGGTTCGTCCGCGAGCACCAAAGCCGGCTGGTTGGCGAGCGCGCGGGCGACCGCGACGCGCTGTTGCTCGCCGCCCGACAATTGGCTCGGGCGGTGCGTCAGGCGGTGGCCGAGGCCGAGCGCGGTGAGCAAGGCGGCGGCGCGGTCGTTTGCCTGCGGATGCGTCTTGTCGCGGATCAGCTGCGGCAGGACGACATTCTCGGTCGCGTTGAAATCGGGCAGCAGGTGATGGAATTGGTAGACGAAGCCGAGCTTGTCGCGGCGAACGCGCGTGCGACCGTCCGAGTCGAGCCGCGCGGCCTCTTCCCCGTCGATCATGATCGAGCCGCCGAAGCCACCCTCGAGCAGCCCGACCGCCTGCAGCAGCGTCGACTTGCCCGACCCCGACGGCCCGAGCAGTGCGACGATCTCGCCCGCGCCGACCTGCAGGTCGATGCCGCGCAGCACTTCGATCGTCTGGCCGCCCTGCTGGAAGCTGCGCGTCAGCCCGGTGACGGCGAGGACGGGGCTATTCATAGCGCAAAACCTGGACTGGATCGGTGCTCGCCGCCTTGAGCGCGGGGTAGAGCGTGGCGAGGAAGCTGAACAGCAACGCCATCAGCGCGATCACCGTCACCTCGACCGGATCGGTCTTGGCGGGCAAGGTGCTGAGGAAGCGGATCGAGGGATCCCACAGATTTTGCCCCGTGACGAGCTGGACGAAATCGACGACATTCTGCCGGAAATAGAGGAAGATGAAGCCGAGGATCAGGCCGGCGACGACGCCCAATGCGCCGATCGTCGTGCCGACCGTCATGAAGATGCGGATCATCGCCCCGCGGCTCGCCCCCATCGTGCGCAGGATCGCGATGTCGCGCGTCTTGGCGCGCACCAGCATGATCAGCGACGACAGGATGTTGAACACCGCGACGAGGATGATGATCGACAGCACGGTGAACATCGCGACACGCTCGACCGCGAGCGCCTCGAACAGCTGCGCGTTCATCTGCCGCCAGTCCTGGATCACCCCGCTGCGCCCGACCTTGTCGGCGAGCGGCGCGAGGATCGTGCCGACCCTGTCGGCGTCGTTGGTCTGCAGCTCGACCATGCCGACCGAGTCGCCAAGCATCATCAGCGTCTGCGCATCCTCCATCGGCATGACGACATAGGCCTTGTCGAAATCGTAGATGCCGATCGTGAAGATCGCCCCGACGGTATAGCTGACCATGCGCGGCACGGTGCCGAACGGCGTGGTCTGTCCCTGTGGGCTGATCAGCGAGATCTGGCTGCCGACCACCGCGCCCAACTGGTCGGCGAGGCCCGAGCCGATCGCGACGCGGCCGCTGCCGGGGGTGAGCGACGAGAGCGAGCCCATCACGACCTTGCTGCCGATCGCGCGGTTCGAGCGGATGTCGGCGACGCGCATCCCGCGCAGCAGCACGCCTTCGACCCGGCCATTGTAGGTCGCCATAAGCGGCTGCTCGATCATCGGGGTCGCGCTGGTGACGCCCGGCGTCTTGTCGGCGAGCGCGACGATCTCGCGCCAGTCGCGCAGCTGGCTGTTATAGCCCTGGACGACGGCGTGGCCGTTGAGGCCGACGATCTTGTCGAACAGCTCGGCGCGGAAGCCGTTCATCACGCTCATCACGATGACGAGCGCGGCGACGCCGAGCATCACCGCGACCAGGCTGATTCCGGCGACGAGGAAGATGAACCCCTCGCCCTTGCCGGGCAGCAGGTAGCGCCGGGCGATCATGCGTTCGTAACGGGAGAGGATCATGCAAGCGCGTCTAGGACGCCGGCCGGGCGCTGGCAACCGCTTCCCCCCTGTTGCGCAAGCGCCACAGGAGCGTCGCAATCGATACACATCGGCCACATTCCCAATGACAAGCCGCTCACTCACTCTTAACGCTTTTGTCACTGACACACAGGCAACGGCCGTGGTTCGGGGATTGCTTCCAGCGCCGCCATAAAGGCTGGCTGCGGAAGCGAAATGGGGGCTGACGAGCGATCGTCACGCAGGCGTCCGGGTCGGAAACGGCCCGGACGTTTGCCGTTCTGGGGAAGGCGCACACGCTGTGCGCCGGTCCGCGCAGCGGATCGCCAGAACCGGCCGGCGGGTCGCCCCTGTGGCGAACCCGACCGACGGCGGCTTTGCCGACCGGCGCTTTTCCTTACCTTCGCCCCACCGCCCTCACCCGACCTCGCTTCGCTCGGCCACCCTCTCCCGCATGCGGGAGAGGGGGTACAAGCTCAAAACGTCTTCGAGATCGTCCCCCCAAACGTCCGCGGATCGCCCGGCTGCCCGACGATCAGCCCGGTGCTGCCCGACTGCGTCGAGAGCAGCTCGAAATAATCGCGATCGAAGGCATTGCGCACCCACGCGTAGACGTTGAAATCCTTCTTGCGATAGCCGAGCCGGAAATTCGAGAGCGCGTAGCCGTCAATGTAGGTATAGGCCGAGGGCGACGGGTTGGACGAGAAGCGCGTGCGGTAGCTGCCGTCATAGCCGATGTAGACCTGCCCGCCCGACCCACCGACCGGCACGTTATATTCGCCACCATAGGACAGCGACCATTTCGAGATCCCCGGCAGGCGCTGACCCGAAATGTCGCATTGCGCGGGGCTGACGCCGCCAGCTACGCCTGCGGCAGTCGCCGGACTGGTCGCGCTCGCCGCGGTTCCGCCGGTGAGTTCGGGCGGACACGGCGCATTCTTGAAGTCGACATATTTTGCGTCGGTATAGGCGCCGTTGACATAGAGGTTGAAGCGCGGCGTCGGGCGGAAGGTGGTGTCGAACTCGAACCCGCGCGAGCGCACCTTGCCGGCATTGGCGAGGTAGCCGCGGATCACATTGATCGCATTGTTGTTCACGGTCGCCTGGTAATCCTTGATGTCGGTCCAGAAGCCCGCGAGGTTCACCGTGAGGCGACGATCGAGAAACTGCGTCTTCAGGCCGATCTCATAGGCGGTGACCTTTTCGGGCCGGACGGTCTGCGTGGTGAGGTCGACCCCGGTGCTGGTCGAATTGAGCGGCAGCCCCGACAGGTTGATCCCGCCCGACTTGAAGCTGCGCGAATAGGTCGCATAGGCGTGGATGTCGGACGAGACGTCGTACGACAGCGTCGCGTCGCCCGATACGTTCCAGGCGCTGAACTTCGGACTGTAGCTCTGCGGTGCCAGCGTGTTGATCTGGTTCTGGAAGGTCGTGCCCGCCGCCGTGCTGCGCGCCTTCGCCGCCGCCAGCAGTGCCGCGACATTGTCTGCGGTCGCGACGAAATCGTACTGGCTGTTATGGATGCTGACGACCGAGGTGTAGCTCCCCGATTTTTTGTCGTAATTGACGCGCAGGCCCGGCTGGAAGTGGAATTTCTCGGTCACCGCCCAGTTGAGCTTCCCGAACACGGCGAAGCTGGTGTTGTCGAAGGCGATCGTGTTGGTCGAGGTCAGTCCGTCGAGCACATTCGGGTTGGCGGCATCGGCGCCCGACAACAGGAAGCGGCTCGCCGCCGAGCCCTGCGCCTGGGTGCCCTGCGTGTCGATCGTCTGGTTGAAGAAGAAGGCGCCCACGGTGTAGTCAAGCCTGTTCTTGCCGTTCGAGGCGAGCCGGATCTCCTGCGAATATTGCTTCTGCTGCGACGGGTTCTGCGACACCGTGGTGATCGGCAGGCCGATGAAATCGCGGTCATTGGCCGGCTGCCAGTCCCAATAGCGCCAAGCGCTGACCGAGGTCAGCGTCGCCGGCCCGAGATCCCAATTGGCGACGAGCGACGCCCCGCCCACCTCCTGGCGCGAATTGATGCCCGCATCGAGATCGGTCACGCGATCGAACGGGTTGGTGCTCGGCGGCGTATAGCCAAAATTCGCGGCGAGAGCGGCATATTGCCGGCTGGCGACCCGCTGCGTCGTCCCGACCCGCGCATAATATTGCGCGCAGCACAGTGGGTTCTGGACGTTGAAGTCGCCCGACAACGTCAGGCTCAGCGTGTCGGTCGGCTTGTAGAGCGCCTGGCCGCGGAAGCCGAGATTGCGTTGGCGGTGCAGGTCGGTCTTGCTGGTGACGTTGTAGATCGTGCCGTCGCGCGTAGTCGCCGAGGTCGACAGGCGAACCGCCAATGTGTCGGTGATCGGCCCCGATACCGACGTCTTGAACTGCCCGAAATTGTAATTGCCGACGCTCACTTCGGCGCGGACCTCGGGCGAGAAGCTCGGCGCGCGGGTCGTGATGTTGAGCGCGCCCGAGGTGGTGTTCTTGCCGTAGAGCGTCCCCTGCGGACCGCGCAGCACCTCAACGCGGTCGACATCGATGAAGTCGAAGGTCGCCGCCCCGACGCGACCGATATAGACCCCGTCGATATAGAAACCGACGCCCTGCTCGATCCCGTCGTTGGTGAGCCCGAACGGTGCGCCGAGGCCGCGAATGTTGATCGCCGAGTTGCGCGGGTTGCTCGAATAGAATTGCAGCGAGGGGACTTGCTGCTGCAGCCGGTTGACGTTGAACGCGCCGCTCTCCGCGAGCGACTTGCCGGTCAGCACCGAGAGCGCAATTGGCACCGTCTGCTGCGTTTCGGCGCGGCGGCGCGCGGTGACGAGGATGTCCCCGCTGTCCCTTTCGGGCGCGGCGGCCTGTGGATCGGCGGCGGGCGGCGCTGCGGGAACCGGCGGTTCGGCTGGCGTGGGACTCCCTCCCAGCGCAGTCGAAGCAAGCAGCACAGCCGAAAGATGAGCGAACATGAAGGTCCCCTGATGTCGGGTTGTTCCCGAGTCGTTGCATAATGCCCACCATTCGAGGGGATTTTCACTCGCGCTCCTTCTTGGGCGCGCGATAGATCGGCTTTAGTCGCCTGAAATCGCTGCGCCGCCCCCTTGAACCACGTATCGGAAAAACCAAATTTACGGCGTGCGATGCTCGATCCGAGGTCGCATGGGCGGATCGCGCACTGGCGGATCCGGCTCGAATGCCAACCACTCGCTTGTTCGAAGGAGTAACATCATGCGCAATTTCGATTTGACCCCCTATCGCCGTTCGACCGTCGGTTTCGACCGGCTGTTCGACATGCTCGAGGCCAATGCACGGCAGGCGAGCGCCGACAATTATCCGCCCTTCAACCTCGAACGCATCGACGGGGATCGCTATCGCATCACGCTGGCGGTGGCCGGGTTCGGTCGCGACGAGATCGAGATCGTCGCGCAGCAGAATCTGCTCCAGGTGAAGGGCCGCAAGGATGCGCAGGACGAGAGCGCCGCGACCTTCCTGCATCTCGGCATCGCCAATCGCAGCTTCGAGCGCCGCTTCGAGCTCGCCGATTTCGTGCGGGTCGAGGATGCGCGGCTCAACGACGGCCTGCTCGCGATCGACCTGATCCGCGAAGTGCCCGAGGCGATGAAGCCTAAGACGATCGCGATCAAGACCGGCGCCCCGCTGGTTGCGGTCGAGCCGAGCGATGACGCCAAGGCGGCGTAACGTCGCCTGAGGCAAACGAAGCGACGGCGTCCGGAGCAATCCGGACGCTGTCTTTTGGTCGTTGCGGATCCGAAACCGCCTGCTAGCCTGTCGCTGCCGAACCCGGCCGATCAGGAGCATCCGGCCATGCCGCATCTTTCGCGCGATCCCGTCTGATGGCGTCGACGCTGCCGGTCGAGCGCTATCTGAACGAAGGCATCGCCGCGTTGCGACGCGGCGATCCGACTCGCGGCCGCGCCCTGCTTGGCGCAATCGACAGCGATCCGCGGGCGCTGTTCCCGCTCGCTTTCGCCTGTGGTGCGCTCGGCGACGAGGCGGGGGTACGCCGGGCTTTGCAGACGCTGCTCGCGCTCCAGCCTGATCATATTCCGGCGTTGATCATGATGGGCGATCTCGTCGCCCGCACCGACCAGCGCGGGGGCACCGCTTATTATCAGGCCGCGCTCGCGAATGCCGCGCAGCAAAGCACCGCGCTGACCCCCGACCTGCAGGCTGATCTTCAGCGCGTGTCGGCTTGCGTTGCGGCGACGTCGCGCGATTATGAGGCGTTCCTGCACGATCATTTGCGCTCCAACGGCATCCGGATGACGCCGGAGAATCGCCGCGTCCGGCAGGCGATCGACCTGCTCACTGGCAAGACCGAGATCTTCGTCCAGCGCCCGTCGAGCTTCTATTTCCCCGGCCTCCCGCAGATCGCCTTCTTCGAGCGCGATCAGTTCGACTGGCTCGCCGCTTTCGAGGCCAAGACGGCCGAGATCCAGACCGAGCTCCTGTCGGTGATGGCAAGCGATGGGGCGTTTCCGGCCTACGTCCAAACCCCCGCGGACCGGCCGCCGCCGCCCAATCCGCTGCGCGACGATCCGAGCTGGGGCGCCTTCCATCTGCTGCGCAACGGCGCCCCGGTTGGCGGCAATGCCGAGCGTTGCCCTGCGACGATGGCCGCACTCGCTGCGGCACCGATGCCGCGAGTCGCCAATCGCGCCCCGATGGCGCTCTTCTCACTGCTCAAGCCGGGGACGCACATCACCCCACATCATGGCATGCTCAACACACGCCTGATCGTGCATCTCCCGCTGATCGCCGCGCCCGATTGTACGTTGCGCGTCGGTGCCGAGACGCGAAGCTGGCGGATCGGCGAAGCGCTGATCTTCGACGATTCGATCGAACACGAGGCGTGGAATGGCGGCGACGCGACGCGCGTGGTGTTGCTGTTCGAAATCTGGCGCCCGGAGCTCTCGATCGCCGAGCGCGAGGCGCTAAGCGTGCTGTTCGGCGCGGTCGGGGCGTTCGTCGATCAGGGGTGACGAACGCCCGTCACCCCCGAGCCGGCATCACACCAGCCGCGATTGTTTGACCGCCGCCGCGATGAAGCTGGCAAACAAGGGGTGCGGATCGAACGGCTTGCTCTTCAGTTCGGGATGGAACTGGACGCCGACGAACCACGGATGGTCGGGCCGCTCGACGATCTCGGGTAACATGCCGTCGGGCGACATGCCGCTGAACACCAGCCCGCCCTGCTCGAGGCGCTCACGATAGGCGGTGTTGACCTCGTAGCGATGGCGATGCCGCTCAGAAATTTCGGTGCCACCATAGATGCTCGACACGACGCTGTTGCCGTCGAGCTTGGCGTCATAAGCGCCGAGCCGCATCGTCCCACCGAGATCGCCGCCATGCTCGCGCTTCTCGATTCCGGCGGTGCTCATCCACTCGGTGATCATGCCGACGACCGGCTCGTCGGTCGGACCAAATTCGGTCGAGCTGGCATCGGGAATGCCTGCGAGATCGCGCGCCCCCTCGACACATGCCATCTGCATTCCGAAGCAGATTCCGAAATACGGGATCTCGCGTTCGCGCGCGAAGCGGACGCTGGCGATCTTGCCCTCGGCGCCGCGCGATCCGAACGCACCGGGGACGAGGATCGCGTGCAGCGGCTCGAGCCGTGCGGTGATGTCGGCATCGTCGGCTTCGAACAGCTCGGCGTCGATCCACTCGACGTTGACCTTCACCTTGTTGGCGATGCCGCCATGGACCAGCGCCTCACCGAGCGATTTGTACGCGTCCTGCAGGCCGACATATTTGCCGACCACACCGACGGTGACTTCGCCCTCGGGATTGGTCACCCGGTCCATGATGTCGGTCCAGCGCGACAGGTCGGGCGCGCTGCCCGGCAGGATGCCGAACGCGTTGAGCACGGCATTGTCGAGGCCCTGCTCGTGATACTGCACCGGCACGGCATAGATGCTCTTGGCGTCGAGCGCCGGGATCACGGCTTCCTTGGGCACGTTGCAGAACAGCGCGATCTTCGCGCGATCGCTGTCAGGCAAAGGCTGCTCGCAACGGCACACCAGCACATCGGGCTGAACGCCCAGCGCAGCAAGCTCGCGCACCGAATGCTGCGTCGGCTTGGTCTTCAACTCGCCGGCCGCGGCGATGTAGGGCACGAGCGTAACGTGGATGCTGACCGAATTGCCGCGGCCCAGATCGTTACGGAGTTGGCGAATCGCTTCGATGAACGGCAGCGACTCGATGTCACCGACGGTGCCGCCGATCTCGCACAGCACGAAATCGAGGTCCTCGATCTCGGTCTGGGCAAACTCCTTGATCGCGTCGGTGACGTGCGGAATGACCTGCACGGTCGCGCCGAGATAGTCGCCGCGCCGTTCGCGCGTGATGATCTGCTGATAGATCCGCCCGCTCGTTACATTGTCGGTCTGGCGCGAGGCGACGCCGGTAAAGCGTTCATAATGCCCGAGATCGAGGTCGGTTTCGGCACCGTCGTCGGTCACATAGACTTCGCCATGCTGGTACGGCGACATCGTGCCGGGATCGACGTTGAGATAGGGATCGAACTTGCGGATCCGCACGCGATAGCCGCGTGCCTGGAGCAAAGCAGCGAGGCTCGCTGCCATAAGACCCTTGCCAAGCGACGAGACCACGCCGCCGGTGATAAAGATAAACCGCGCCATGGGAGAAAAGGCCTAGCGTCAAACGGGGTGGCGCGGCAAGCGCGCGACTCCGACAATGTTGGTAAAGTGCGCGGCCGGTCGCACGACGCGACGTGGCCGCACGCGACTTATTGAGCGAGCGGGACTGCGCTGTTGCCGACCGGCGCGGCGCTGTTCGGCGCGGGCTGGAGCGCGTTGCGCGCGCCCGAGGCGAACGGCACGTTCGGGTCGACCGGGGCCGACTGCGGCTGGATCGGCGCGGTGACCGCAGCGGGCTTGGCGCCCGCATCGACCTTCACCGACTTACCCTGCGCCGCCAGCACCGCGAGCAGGATGCTCAACGCGATGAACAGGCCGCCGAGGATCGAAGTTGCCCGCGTCAGGAAATCGGCGGCACCGCGCGCCGACATCAGCCCCGACGGGCTGCCGCCCATGCCGAGCCCGCCGCCCTCGGAGCGCTGCATCAAAACGACCGTCACCAGCCCGAGGGCGATGACGAAATGGACCACGAGGAGGAACTGGAACAGAAACATGAAGCGGGCTGATTCCTTGAGGACGCTTTGGCAGCGAAGCCGGGCACATAGGCGAGGTAAGCCCGACGATCAACAGGCGCGCGTCGTCACCAACCGTCAACATTTCGCCATCGAACTGAAACCTGTTTCCGTGCGGGACGTTAAGCACCCAGGAATATCCCCAATCCTGGGGATTTGCCGAGTTATTTGCGGACACTTGCCGTGGCTTTACACACAGATCATGCGCTCGCCGAATGGATGCAGACGCTGGTCGATTATGTTCGGTCGGGTGAACCCGACCTGACCAATCGGCAGATGGCGTTGCTGCTCGTCGTCTACCTCAAACCAGGGCCGCATACGGTGCGCGGTTTGGCCGCGATGCTCAATGTATCGAAGCCTGTCGTCACGCGCGCCTTGAACAGGCTCGGTACCCTGGGCTATCTGCGCCGCCAACGGGACGATAATGACAAGCGTAACATCTTTGTTGCGCGCACGTCCGAGGGGGCAAGTTTTCTTGACGAGTTCGGCCAATTCATCGGCGACAGTACGCCCCAGCCCGCACGCCAGCGGCTCGTCCGACACGCCTCCGCGTAAGAGTTTCGCGCTGTCGGGCCATTCGGTTGCGCTCGATCCGCGGACCTGTGCGGTGCGGCGCGATCTCGCCGACATCCGCCTCGCCGATCGCGTATTCGCGCCGCATTACGCGTCGTGCGTGCAACGCGTGTTGATCGCTGCTACCGGATTGCGCGAAGGCGCTGATCAGGAGTCCGCCGTGCTGACCGAGCTCAATCAAGGAGACGTGTTCGAGGTGCTCGAATTCGTCAAAGGCCGGGCCTGGGGGCGTGCCCCCGGCGCCGGACTGGTCGGCTATGTCGATGCCGCCGCCTTGTCGTGGCCGGCGGAATGAGCGTCTCGGTCTTCATCGACGGCGCTGCCGGCACCACCGGCCTCGAGATTCGCGAGCGGCTCGCCGGGCGCGACGACATCAGCCTGGTGCTGCTCGACGATGCCCGCCGCAAGGATCCGCGCGCCCGCGCGGAAGCGCTCAACGACAGCGATTTCGTGATCCTGTGCCTGCCCGACGACGCTGCGCGCGAGGCGGTCGGCCTGATCGCCAACGATCGCACCCGCGTCATCGACGCTTCGACCGCGTATCGCACCGCCGATAGCTGGAGCTATGGCTTTGCCGAACTCGAGCCGGGGCAGCACGCCGCGATCGCCGAGGCCAAGCGCGTGACCAATCCCGGCTGCTACCCGACCGGTTTCCTCGCGCTCGTCCGCCCGCTGGTCCGCGCCGGGTTGCTGCCGGTCGATTGGGGCGTCAGCGTCAATGCGGTGTCGGGCTATTCCGGCGGCGGCAAGGCGATGATCGCCGACTATGAAGGCGTCAATCCGCCCCCGGCGACGCGCGCCTATGCGCTCGGGCTCGCGCACAAGCACGTCCCCGAGATGCAGAAGCATGCCCGGCTCGAACATCCGCCGATCTTCACCCCGGCGGTCGCCAACACCTATCGCGGGATGATCGTCGAGGTGCCGCTCGCTCTGCATCTCTTTCCACGGCGGCCATCGCTCCACGTCTGCGAGGCCGTGCTGCGCGAAGCCTATCCCGAAGGCGGGCTGATCCAGGTCGCCGACGGGCAGGTCGACAGCGTGCAGATCGAGGACGATGCTGGCACCGACCGCCTCACGCTGCGTGTCTGCGGGAATCCCGATCGGGGCCAGGCGCGCCTGATCGCGACGCTCGACAATCTCGGCAAGGGGGCGGCGGGCGCGGCGGTGCAGAACCTCAATATCATGGCGGGATTCGATCCGCTCGCCGGATTGACGGTCTAGCATAGCAATTCATCTTGGCGGCGCGCGCGTCGCTCAGTAGGGGGTGCGCTTCCCCCCAGGAGCTCGATTTTCGCATGGTCAACCGCACGCCCGTCGGCAAACTCCTTCTGTTCGGTGCGACCGGCGACCTTGCGCAACGCATGCTGTTGCCGTCGCTCTATGGCCTGCATGCCGACGGTTTGCTGCCCGAGGGGCTGACGATCACCGGCACTGCGCGCTCGGAGAATAGCGACGAGAGCTACCGCAAGTTCGCCAAGGAAGCGCTCGAGAAGTTCGTTCCCAAGGACCGGATGGACGCCAAGGCGATCAAGACGTTCCTCGAGCGCGTTCAGTACCAGGCGCTCGATGCCACCGACATGGCGCACTACAAGGAGCTCGCGGCCAAGGTGGGCGATGTGGCCGGCGGCCTCGCGATCTTCCTGTCGACGGCGCCGTCCTTGTTCGAGCCCGTCATCCGCGGGCTCGAATCGGCCGGCCTCGCCGGCGACACGGTCCGCATCGGGCTGGAGAAGCCGCTCGGCTACGATCTCGCCTCGAGCCGCGAGATCAACGACACCGTCGCGACCGCATTCCCCGAGGAGCGGACCTTCCGGATCGATCACTATCTCGGCAAGGAGACGGTGCAGAACATCCTGGCCTTGCGCTTCGGCAATTCCTTCTTCGAGCCGGTGTGGAACGCGCGCGGGATCGACAACGTCCAGATCACGATCTCGGAAACGGTCGGGCTC
Organism: Parasphingomonas frigoris; assembly: GCF_036663815.1. Classification (NCBI taxonomy): domain Bacteria; kingdom Pseudomonadati; phylum Pseudomonadota; class Alphaproteobacteria; order Sphingomonadales; family Sphingomonadaceae; genus Parasphingomonas; species Parasphingomonas frigoris. The sequence goes on from NZ_JAXOJQ010000001.1 coordinate 746,834, forward strand.
GAGGAGCGTGCGGCCTATTATGACGGCGCGGGCGCGTTGCGCGACATGGTCGCCAATCACATGCTCCAGTTGCTCGCCCTGATTGCGATGGAACCCCCTGCCCGCTTCGACGGCAATGCGATCCGTGACGAGAAGGCCAAGGTGTTCCGTTCGCTGCGTACGATCCAGCCCGAGGAGGCGCCCCGCGACACCGTCACCGGCCAATATGGCGCGGGCGCGAGCGGCGGCGAGATCGTCAAGGGCTATATCGACGAGCTCGAGAAGCCTTCGACCACCGAGACCTTCGTCGCGATCAAGGCGCATGTCGACAATTGGCGCTGGCAGGGCGTGCCCTTCTACCTGCGCACCGGCAAGCGCATGCCGACGCGGCGCTCCGAGATCGCGATCCAGTTCAAGCCCGTGCCGCATTCGATGTTCTCGAACCGCGGCGGGCTGCTCCAGCCGAACGTCTTGGTGATCCGGTTGCAGCCCGAGGAATATGTCCAGCTGCTGGTGATGGCGAAGGAGCCGGGGCTCGACCGCGACGGGATCCGATTGCGCGAAGTGCCGCTGAACCTCAGCCTCGACGCCGAATTCGCGGGCTCGCGCCGGCGGATCGCGTATGAGCGGCTGCTGCTCGATCTGATCGAGGGCGACCAGACGCTGTTCGTGCGCCGCGACGAGGTCGAGGCGCAGTGGACCTGGATCGACGCGATCCGCGCGGGTTGGGTTGCGAATGACATGAAGCCGAAGAGCTATGCTTCGGGCAGCTGGGGCCCGAGCGCGGCGATCGCGCTGACCGAGCGCGACGGGGTGACCTGGCTGGACGAATAGAGAATCTCCCTCTCCCGCTTGCGGGAGAGGGCAAGCGAGCGCAGCGAAGCGAGGGAGAGGGCAGTGACGCGGACGCTGGTTCGTGTGGCACGCCCCTCTCCCCGACCCTCTCCCGCAAGCGGGAGAGGGAGAAGGAAAAGAAAGAAAAGACATGAGCGACGAACACGAAATCGAATGGTGGGACTATGAAGACGCCGAGGAGATGGCTGCTGCCGTCGCCGGCGATATCGGATTCATCATCGACAGCGCGATCGATGCGCGCGGCGCTGCCGTCATCGCGCTGTCGGGCGGCAAGACGCCGATCCCGATCTACGCCAAGCTCGCCGCCGCCAAGCACGACTGGAAGCGCGTGACGATCGTCCCCGTCGACGAGCGCATCGTGCCGCTGGGCGATCCGCTGTCGAACGTCACGATGATCGCCAAGGCGTTCCTCCCCAAGGGCGCGCGCGTGATGCCGATCGTCCCGACCGCGACCGCCGACTACAAGGCCGCCGGCCGCTCGGCCGATGCGCTGATGCAGGATCTGCACTGGCCGCTCGACCTGTGCCTGCTCGGCGTCGGCGCCGACGGCCATACCGCCTCGATCTTCCCCGGCCCCGATTATGACGAAGCGCTGTCGGGCCCGAACGAACGCCGCGCGCTCGGCGTGATGCCCGATCCCCTCCCCCCGGAAGCCCCGGTTGCCCGCGTCACGCTCAGCCGCGCCGCGATCGTCTCGGCGCGTGCGCTGATCATCGCAGTGACGGGCGACGCCAAGAAATCGGTGATCGAGGCCGCGATCAAGCAGGGGCCGTCGTCGAAATATCCGATCGGACGCGTGCTTGCCGATGCCGAGCTGCCGGTGGATATTCACTGGGCCGCCGAATGATCTCCAACCCCTCCCCGGGAAGATTGTCGTGACCCTCCATCCTGAAATCGCCGCGGTCACCGACCGCATCATCACCCGCTCCAAGCCGACGCGCGACGCCTATCTGTCGCTGATCGGCCGGGCGCGCGACACGCATATCGAGCGGCCCGCGATGGGCTGCGCCAACGCCGCGCATGCCTATGCCGGCACCGAGGAGGATCGCCCCGCGCTCACCGCCGCCAAGGCGATGAACATCGGGATCGTCACCTCGTATAACGACATGCTCTCGGCACATGCGCCTTACTATCGCTACCCCGAGCAGATGAAGATCTGGGCGCGCGAAGCCGGGGCGACCGCGCAGGTCGCCGGCGGCGTGCCGGCGATGTGCGACGGCGTGACGCAGGGCTATGCCGGCATGGAGCTGTCGCTGTTCAGCCGCGACACGATCGCGCTCTCGACCGCCATCGCGCTCAGCCACGGCATGTTCGAAGGCGCGGCGCTGCTCGGCATCTGCGACAAGATCGTGCCCGGCCTGCTGATGGGAGCGCTGCGCTTCGGTCATTTGCCGATGGTGCTGATTCCAGCAGGGCCGATGCCCTCGGGCCTCGCCAACAAGGCCAAGGTCGAGGTCCGGGAAGCCTATGCCGAGGGCAAGGTCGGCCGCGACGCATTGCTCGAGGCCGAGATCGGCGCCTACCATTCGAAGGGCACCTGCACCTTCTTCGGCACCGCCAATTCGAACCAGATGATGATGGAGATGATGGGCCTGCACATGCCCGGCGCCGCCTTCATCAATCCCGGTACCAAGCTGCGCCAGGAGCTCACGCGCGCGGCTGTCCACCGCGTCACGCAGATCGGCTGGCACGGCGACAGCTATCGCCCGATCGGCCTGTGCGTCGATGAGAAAGCGATCGTCAACGCGGCGATCGGCCTGCTCGCGACCGGCGGATCGACCAATCATCTGCTGCATTTGCCGGCGATCGCCGCCTGCGCCGGGATCGTCATCGACTGGGAGGATTTCGATCGCCTGTCGAAGGCCGTCCCGCTCGTCGCGCGCGTCTATCCCAATGGCGCGGCCGACGTGAACGGCTTCGAGGATGCCGGCGGCATGCCCTACGTCATCCGCGAACTCGCCGATGCCGGCCTGCTCCACCGCGACCTGATGACCGTCGCGAGCGCGGACATGACCGATTACGGCCGCAAGCCGCAGCTCGACGACGCTGGTACGCTCAACTGGGTCGATCCCGGTCCGAGCGGCGACGAGACGATCGTGCGCACCCCTGCGGCGCCGTTCGCGCCCGAGGGCGGCTTCCGCATCCTCACCGGTAATCTCGGCCGCGCGTGCATCAAGGTGTCGGCGGTCGAGCGCGATCGCTGGACGATCGAGGCCCCCGCCGCGGTGTTCCACGACCAGGCTGCGGTGATCGCCGCATTCCAGGCGGGCGAACTGACGCGCGACGTCGTCGTGGTGATGCGCTTCCAGGGCCCGCGCGCCAACGGCATGCCCGAACTGCACAAGCTCACGCCGGCGCTCGGCGTGCTGCAGAACCGCGGCTTCCGGGTGGCGCTCGTCACCGACGGGCGGATGTCGGGCGCGAGCGGCAAGGTGCCCGCGGCGATCCATTGCTCGCCCGAGGCTTTGGGCGACGGCCCGCTGTCGCGCGTGCAGGACGGCGACATCATACGGCTCGATGCCGAGGCGGGTGTGCTCGAGGCTTTGGTCGATCCGGTGGAGTGGGCCGCGCGTGTTCCAGCGACCGCTCCGCCCGAGGCCGATGGCATGGGCCGCGAACTCTTCGGCCTGTTCCGCGCCAACGCCAACGAGGCCGAACGCGGCGCGTCGCCCTTGCTGACGGGCATGGGGTGGTAAAGGTCGATGCCCTTCTAAAGCTCCTCCCCTAAAAGGGGAGGGGCGTAATCTGGTCGCCGGTCACGCGCGCCTTGACGGAGAGAGATAGAATGGAAGTCGTTTCGGTCGATATTGGCGGCACCCACGCACGCTTCGCGATTGCCGAGGTCGAAGGCGGCCGGGTGGTCGAGCTCGGCGAACCAGTGACGCTCAAGACCGCGGAATATGCCGGTTTCCAGACCGCGTGGGAGGCGTTCGGCGCGCAATCGGGCCGTGACCTGCCGCGCGCCGCCGCGATCGCGGTCGCCTCGCCGATCAGCGGGGACGTGATCAAGCTGACCAACAATCCGTGGGTGATCCGCCCGCCGCTGATCAAGGAACGGCTGCACGTCGACAGTTTCGTGCTGATCAACGATTTCGGCGCGGTCGGCCAGGCGGTCGCGCAGGTCGATCATGGCGACTTCCTGCATCTGTGCGGCCCCGACGTGCCCTTCCCCGATCACGGCGTGATCACGGTCTGCGGTCCGGGCACCGGGCTCGGCGTGGCGCAGGTGCTGCGCACGGCCGAGCGTTACCATGTGCTCGAGACCGAGGGTGGGCATATCGATTTCGCGCCGCTCGACGGGATCGAGGATGCCTTGGTTAAGCGCCTGCGCCAGAATTACACGCGCGTCTCGGCCGAGCGGATCGTCTCGGGCCCCGGCATCGTCGCGATCTACGAAACGCTCGCCGATATCGAGCATCGTTCGATCACCCGGCTCGACGACAAGGCGATCTGGTCCGCCGCGCTGGAGGATGGCGACAGCCTCGCCGTCACCGCGCTCGACCGCTTCTGCCTGAGCCTCGGCGCGGTGGCGGGCGATCTCGCGCTGGCGCACGGCGCCAACGGCGTGGTGATCGCCGGCGGCCTCGGGCTGCGGCTCAAGGACCATTTCCGCAAGTCGGGCTTTGCCGAGCGCTTCGCGGCCAAGGGGCGCTTCCAGAACCGCATGTCGACGATCCCCGTCAAACTCATCACCTATCCGCAGCCCGGCCTCTTCGGCGCAGCGGCCGCTTATGCGCAGGAGTATACACGATGACCGCTGTCCCCACGATTACCGATATCATGCAGACCAGTGCCGTCATCCCGGTGCTGGTGATCGACGATGCCGCAACCGCGCGTCCGCTCGCCGAGGCGCTGGTCGCCGGCGGGCTCAAGGTGCTCGAGGTCACGCTGCGCACCCCCGCCGCGCTCGACGCGATCCGCGAGATGAAGAAAGTCCCGGGCGCGATCGTCGGCGCTGGCACGGTGGTCAATCCCGACCAGTTCGCCCAGGCGGTCGAAGCCGGCGCGGAGTTCATCGTCTCGCCCGGGCTAACCGAGCGCCTTGCGCGGCCGATCATCGCGAGCGGCGTCCCGTTCCTGCCCGGGATTGCCAATGCCGCCGACATCATGCTCGGCCTGGATCTGGGGCTGACCCACTTCAAATTCTTCCCGGCCGAAGCGAATGGCGGGCTCAAGGCGCTCAAGGCGCTGGCCGCTCCTTTCTACCAGTGCCGCTTCTGCCCGACTGGCGGGATCAGCGAAGCGAGCGCGCCGGAATGGCTCGGCTTTGCGCCGGTGCTGTGCGTCGGTGGCAGCTGGATCACCCCCAAGGGCGCGTCGATGGCCGAGGTCGAGACGCTCGCGCGGGCGGCGAACGGCTTGCGCGGCTGAACCGCTCTTTCCGCCTTCCCGCCGTGGTGTCAGGCGGGAGGGCGCCGGCCCGTCTTCATCGCGACGCGCGGTGGCACGGTGCGAAGTACCCTACCGGCTTCCTCGGCCTCGGCGAGGGAGCGGAAGGTGACGTCGAGCCAGCGATCCTCCAGTGGCGAATACAGTCCCCATTGTGCGCCACGCTCGCCGTTCGCGCGCGACGCCGCGATAAAGTTTTCATGCCCCGTCATGAATGTGCAATATCATCAAACCTCGGGGCGCACCATCGACCCGCTAGCCGTGGCCCAGCAGCGCCGGCTCGGCCGGATGCAGCTTCTCGAAGAACAGCGACAAGGCCCCCGCGATCGCGGTCGCGCTCTGCTCGACCTGGCTGGCATCCGAGCGGACGTGTCGCGCCCAGCCCTCGACCGCGACTGCCGCGGCGGACACATCGGCGACCCGCCCGCTGACGACATCGAGATCGGACGCCGCCCCGGTGACGTTGCGATTGATGATGGACCCGCTTTGCGCCTGCTCGTCGATCGTCACCGCCAGGACGTTCGAGCCGTGCGCGATCTCGGCGATCCGCTCGCCGATCCGGGCAAGACCCTCGCTTGCGTCGTGCGCGGCGCCCTGCATCGTCGCGATCTTCTCGGCGATCTCGTCCGCGGCGCGCGCTGACTTGCCGGCGAGCATCTTGACCTCGCCCGCCACGACCGAGAAACCCCTGCCGGCGTCCCCGACGCGCGCCGCCTCGATCGTCGCGTTGAGTGCGAGCAGATTGGTCTGTTTGGCAATGCCGCCGATCACGTCGACGATGTTGCCGACCGTCATCGCATTGCGCTGCACCAGCGCCATCTGTTCGGCCAGCAGTGCCACGTCGGCGGTCGCCTCGGCGGTGAGTTCGGCCGATTGGCGCGTGCTCTTGCTCGACTGGCCGAGTGCGGTCATAAATTGCGTCGTCGCGACCGCTATGTCGGTCGCGCCATCGACCGCGCGGGTCACCGCCGCGCGGACTTCGCCGAGTTCGCTGCTGGCGCGCGCCGAATGCCCTGTCAGTTCGCTCGAAGTGTCGAGCAGTTGCGCGGCGGACGAGCGCAGTCCCTCGAGCGCTTCGGCGATCTGGCGTTCCAGATGCTTGGCCGAAAGCCCGATCGTGCGATTGCGCAGCGCCTCGGCCGCTTCCGCTTGCCGTTCGGCCTGTGCGCGGTCGAGCGCGGCGCGCGCGTCGCGGCCGGCCTGCGCCGCGTTCTGCGCCTGCAGCCGGGAACGTTCGAGGACCGAGGCGCGAAACACTTCGATCGCGCGTGCCATCCGGCCAATCTCGTCCTGCCGATCGACATGCGGGGTACGCCCCTCGGTGTCGCCCGCGGCAATTCGCCCCATGTCTGCCTCGATATCCGCCAGCGGTCGCACGACGGTCCGGCGGACAATCATGAAGGTCGTCGTCGCGGCCAGGCCAAAGAGGCTGATGCTGGCGATGAGACTGACAATCTGGTCCTGCCGCTCGAGATAGCGGCTACGCGCCAGCAGTCGCTTCACGAGCTGCTCCTGATCGATGATCAAGGCATCGGCGATGGTCGAGGCGGCGCGTTCGTTGGGCCGGACCTGCTTGCGAAAATCGTCCAGCGCCTGCGCGGTGTCGCCGCGGGCAGCCGCGGTCGCCACTGCCGAAAGCCAATCGAGCACGATCGCCTGGCTCCGCAGATAGGCTGCCCGCTGATTGCCGTGGCCGAACGCGGGGTTGCGCACCAGCGTGCCGAGCAAGTCCCGCATCTGCGTCGATCGATGACCGAACTTGCCCTGGATGACGCGGAGCTCGCCGCGATCCCGCTCGATCAGCAGGTTGAGCGCGTCGCGTTGCAGCGACCGGCTGAGCGAGCGCACCTCGATCAGCCCGACATGGACAGTTTCGCTGCGGTCGAGCGCTTCGCGTGCCGCCTCGAGCCGCTGCCCCGTGCCGAGGCTGATCAGCCCCAGCAGGCCGACGAGGCAGAGCATCAGGAAAACAGGAACCATCAGCCGAGCGACCATGCTCTGCGACCAGAGTGTTAGGGGATGTTTAGCCATACCGCGAGCCGGTACCGGCTGCTTCTTAACCGCATATGACAGTTGAGAAATTTGTCGCGGCTCCGCCGCTAGATCCCGTGCGCTGCGCGATAGGCGCGCCATTTGGCGACGTTGGCGTTATGCTGTTCCAGCGTGTCGGCGAAGACATGACCGCCCGATCCGTCCGCGACGAAATAGAGCGCATTGGATGCGGCCGGATTGAGCACCGCGTCGATCGATGCGCGCCCGGGATTGCAGATCGGCCCGGCGGGTAGACCGACCATCGCATAGGTGTTGTAGGCATTCACGGCATGCACCTCGGACAGCAGGATCTTGCGCCCGAGCGGCCGGCCCTTGGTGATCGGATAGATGATCGTCGGATCGGCCTGCAGCATCATACCGCGCTTCAACCGGTTCGAATAGACCGCCGCGACCATCGCGCGCTCGCTCGGCTTGCCGGTTTCCTTCTCGACGATCGAGGCGAGGATCAGCGCCTGTTCGGGGGTCGTTACCGCAAGCCCCGGCGCGCGCTTCGCCCAGGCGGCGGCGAGGTAGCGTTTGCGCACGCTCTGCATCCGCTTGAGGATGAAGCTGCGCTCGTCGCCGCGCTGGAAGGCGTAGCTGTCGGGCAGCACGCTGCCTTCCTCGGGAATGGCGACGGTGCCCTTCAGTTCGGTCGCACGGTCGAGCGCGTCCTTGACCATCACTGACGGCCACCCTTCCGGGATCGTCACGAAGCGCTGGATCGTCTTGGTGCCCTGCAGCACCTTGAGGATATCGGCCTGGCTGAGATGCGCGGGAATGCGATATTCGCCCGCCTTGATCGGTGCGTCGGCGCCGAACAGCTTGGCGAACAGGCGAAAGCGGGTCGCCGACGCGATCGCGCCCGATTTCTCGAGTACGACAGATGCGCCTGCCAGGCTCGTACCGGGCGTGATCTGCACGCTGATCGGGCGCTTGAGCTGGCCGCGCCCGCCCCACATCTGCACGACGACGAGCAGCGCGCCGATTGCGGCAAGGCCAAGGAGCAGTCCGATGCATCCAACCTTGCGCATGCCGCTATCCTTGCTTCGCGTCGAGCGGCGGACCGGACGCCGTGCGCCATGCTTCGGTGAGCGCACGGCGCGCCCTCACATCGCGCGCATGACGAGGCTGGCATTCGTCCCGCCGAAGCCGAACGAATTGTTGAGCACCGCTTTGACCGAACGCTTCTTGGCGACATGCGGCACGAGGTCCACGCCGACGCAATTGGGGCTCGGATTGTCGAGGTTGAGCGTTGGCGGCACGATCTGGTCGCGCATCGCGAGAATGCAGAAGATGCTCTCGACCGCGCCCGCCCCGCCGAGCAAATGCCCGATCGCCGACTTGGTCGAACTCATCGACATCGTCTGGATGTTGTCGCCGAACAGGCGGCGCACCGCGTTCAGTTCGAGCTCGTCGCCGAGCGGGGTCGAGGTGCCGTGCGCGTTGATATAATCTATGTCGGAAAGTTGCAGCCCCGACTTGCGCAGTGCCATCTCCATCGAGCGGAACGCGCCCGAACCCTCGGGATGCGGTGCGGTGACGTGATAGGCATCGCCCGACAGGCCGTAGCCGATCACTTCGGCATAGATCTTGGCGCCGCGCGCCTTGGCATGCTCATATTCCTCGAGGCAGACGACGCCCGCGCCCTCGCCCATCACGAAGCCATCACGGTCCTTGTCATAGGGTCGGCTGCCCTTTTCGGGGGTCGCATTGAAGTTGGTCGAGAGCGCGCGCGCCTGCGAGAAGCCGGCGATGCCCAAGGGGCAGATCGCGCCTTCGGCACCGCCCGCCAGCATCACGTCGGCATCGTCCATCGCGATCATGCGCGCGGCATCGCCGATCGAATGCGCGCCGGTCGAGCAAGCGGTGACGACGGCGTGGTTGGGCCCCATCAGGCCGTATTTGATCTGCACCTGGCCGGTGATCAGGTTGATCAGGCGACCGTGGACGAAGTGCGGGGAAACGCGACGTGGCCCCTTTTCGTGCAGCACGATCGATTCGCTGGCGATTCCCGGCAGGCCGCCGATGCCGGCGCCGATCGAGCAGCCGGCGCGATATTTCTGCTCCTGCGTCATGTCGAGCAGGCCGGCGTCTTCGAGCGCCTGGCCGGCCGCATCGATCCCGTAGATGATGAAGGGATCGACCTGACGCTGGACCTTGTGGTCGACGCGCTTGTTCGGGTCGAAGCCGTAGGGATGGTCGGCGGGCTTAACCTCGCACGCGATGGTGCAGGCATAATCGGTCGCGTCGAAGCGCGTGATCGTCCCCGCGCCCGATTTAGCCGCAAGGATATTCGCCCAGGCGGTTTCGACATCGGCGCCGAGCGGCGTCACGAGCCCCAGTCCGGTTACGACAACACGCCGCATGGCCATCTCCGTGTAAATTCTTGGTCTTCGTAAATGGGAACGGCCCCCAGCCCCCGGTCATTGCCCTGGGACGGGGAGCCGCTCCTGTAGATCAGCCATGCGGCCGCGCTAAAAGCGCTGGGCTCAGCTCTTGTGCTCGTCGATGAAGGTGATCGCGTCCTTGACGGTCGTGATCTTCTCGGCAGCATCGTCGGGGATTTCGACTTCGAATTCTTCTTCGAAAGCCATCACGAGCTCGACGATGTCGAGGCTGTCCGCGCCCAGATCGTCGATGAAGCTCGCATCCTCGGTCACCTTGTCGGCTTCGACGCCGAGATGCTCGACGACGATTTTCTTAACGCGGTCTGCGGTCTCGCTCATTGTATCGTCCCTCTATCGATGGGGGTGTTGGAATTTCCTGAACGCACGTAGAACGCGCGTCCCAGGCTTGCAAGTAGGGACGCTCAGATCATCGCCATGCCGCCATTGACGTGCAACGTCTGACCCGTGACGTAGCCCGCCTCACGGCTGGAGAGATAGACGACGGCGGCGCCAATGTCTGCCCCCGCGCCCATTTTTCCCATCGGAATACGCGCGTTGAGCGCCTCTTTCTGCGCATCGGGCAGCGTTTCGGTCATCGGCGAGGCGATGAAGCCGGGCGCGACGCAATTGACGGTGATCCCGCGGCTGGCGAGTTCCTGCGCGAGTGCCTTCGACATCGCGGTGAGCGCACCCTTGGAGGCGGCGTAATTGGCCTGTCCCGGGTTTCCCGTCGTTCCGACGACCGATGTGATCGACACGATTCGCCCGAAGCGCGCCTTCATCATCGGACGTGCCGAGGCGCGCGCGAGCCGGAACGCGGCTTCGAGGTTGACGCGGATCACTTGGTCCCATTCGTCATCCTTCATCCGCATGACGAGATTGTCGCGCGTGATGCCTCCATTGTTGACGAGAATGTCGAGCTTGCCGCCGAGCGCCTCGACCGCGGCCGGCACGAGCGCATCGACCGCTGCGCCATCCGACAGGTCGCACGGCAGCGCGACGTGATCGCCGCCGAGGCTGTCGCGGAACGCCTCGAGCTTGGCGACATTGGACCCGGAAACCGCCAACCGCGCGCCCTGCGCGGCGAGCGCCTGCGCGATTGCCGAGCCGATCCCGCCGGAGGCTCCGGTCACGAGCGCGGTCATGCCTGTAAGGTCGAACATCAGTCTCTCTCCTTCTTGCCTGCCACCACCGGGGGCGGCCGGGCGATCACATCGCTTTGATCGCGGCCTCGATCTCGTCCATCGTCACGAGACTGACCCCATCGATCTCGGGCGCGATGCGCTTGACCATCGGGGTGAGCGCCTTGCGTCCGAATTCGACGGTCTGCTCGACCCCCGCCGCTGCCATCGCCAGCACCGACTCGCGCCAGCGCACCATCCCGGTGACCTGCTCGACCAACAGTCGGCGGATCGTATCGGGATCGCTCACCGGCGCCGCGGTGACGTTGGCGAAGATCGGCAGAAGCGGCGCATCGACGCGCGCACTGGCCAGTGCGGCTTCCATCGCCTCTGCCGCCGGACGCATCAGCGGGCAATGAAATGGCGCCGATACGTTCAGCACGACCGCGCGCTTGGCGCCCATGTCCTTGGCCAGTCCGACGGCGCGCTCGATCGCGCCCCGGTGCCCCGAAATCACCACCTGCGAGGGATCGTTGTCGTTGGCGACGGTGCAGACCTCGCCCTCGGCGGCAGCCGCGGCGATAGCTCGTGCGATATCGACGTCGGCCCCGAGCAAGGCCGCCATTGCGCCCATCCCGACCGGCACTGCCGCCTGCATCGCCTGCCCGCGCAGCTTGAGCAACTTGGCGGTGGTCGTCAGGTCGATCGCGCCGGCTGCGCACAAGGCGCTATATTCACCCAGCGAATGGCCCGCGACATAATCGGCCTTGTCTGCGAGGCGCAGATTGCCCTCCGCCTCGAACACGCGCAGCGTCGCCAGAGCGTTGGCCATGATCGCCGGTTGGGCGTTCTCGGTCAGTTGGAGTTCCTCTTCCGGTCCCTCGCGCATCAGGCGGAAGAGATTCTGCCCGAGCGCGTCGTCGACTTCCTGAAACACCGCGCGCGCGACCGCGCTGGCTTCGGCCAGCGCCTTGCCCATGCCGACCGACTGACTTCCCTGTCCGGGAAAAATGAACGCACGCATCTTCATACTCCTTATGGGGTGCGCGGTTAGGCGCTCGGCCGAAGCCGCGTCAAGCAGCAGGCCGACCCGGCCAAGCTGAACGAGACCGTTCCGGCCGGGACATTTTGCGACCGTTTCGGGTTCTGAACGCCACGGATGCGCGACAAACGCTTCCTAGATTGTGTTCGACGCCGGGAGTTAAGGCGCCGTCCGAAACAAGGAGTTCTATCGTGAACAAGTTCATTCTCGCCGCATTGGCGGCATCGTCGATGCTCAGCCCGCTTGCCGCCACCGGCGCATCGGCCCAGCAGCGCGACGAACGCCGCACCACAGTGATCCGCCAGCAGCCCAACGGGCGCACCGTCGTCACCGAGCGTCGCGTGGTTCGGCCGCAGCAGGGTCGTCGCTGGGCACGCGGCCAGCGCTTCGATCGCCGCTATGCCAGCAACTATCAGGAAGTCCGCGATTGGCGCCAGTATCGCGGCCGGCGCCTCTACGCCCCGCCGCGCGGCTATCACTGGGTCCGCTCGGGTAACGATGCCGTCTTGGTCGCGCTCAGCGGCGGCCTGATCGGCGCAGTGCTCGGCGGCGCGTTCAACTAAGACCCGCGAACCGGCGCGGAAGGCTTGCCTTCCGCGCCGATTTCGCTATGGCACGCCGATCGGGGTGGAGAGCGCACGCTTTCCGCCCCGGTTGCCATTGAGATGGCAGACGTGACGACGATAGCCGGAGGGGCGTTTCGCATGGTGCGGGCGTCAGCGATCGGCCAAGAATGAAAGACGAGACACATGGCTCTATACGAGCACGTGTTCCTTGCGCGCCAGGATCTGGCACAGGCGCAGGTGGACGCTCTGGCGGAAATCGCCACCAAGATTGTCAACGACAATGAAGGTCGGGTCGTCAAGACCGAGAATTGGGGTCTGCGTAGCCTCGCGTACAAGATCGCGAAGAACCGCAAGGCGCACTACGTCATGCTCGAGATCGATGCCCCGGGCAACGTGATCGCCGAGCTGGAGCGCCAGACGCAGATCAACGAAGACATCATCCGCTACATGACCGTCAAGATCGATGCCTCGGAAGAAGGCCCGAGCGTCATGATGCGCAAGTCGGACCGCGACCGTGAGCGTCGTGGTGATCGCGAAGGCGGCCGTGAAGGTCGTGGCGATCGTCCCGACCGCGGCGATCGTGAAGATCGCCCCCGCCGCAGCTTCGACGGCGAATAAGGGAGTTATAGACAATGGCACGCCCATTTTTCCGCCGCCGCAAGTCCTGCCCGTTCTCGGCCAAAGACGCCCCCCGGATCGACTATAAGGACGTCCGGTTGCTCCAGGGCTTCGTGTCCGAGCGTGGCAAGATCGTTCCCAGCCGCATCACTTCGGTGAGCGGCAAGAAGCAGCGTGAGCTCGCCCAGGCGATCAAGCGTTCGCGCCATCTGGGCCTGCTGCCCTACATCGTTAAGTAAGGGGCCCAACAGATGGATATCATCCTGCTGGAACGCGTCGAGAAGCTCGGCAACATCGGCGACGTCGTCAAGGTGAAGGACGGGTTCGCCCGCAACTTCCTCCTGCCGAACAAGAAGGCGCTCCGGTCTAACGAAGCCAACCGCAAGGTCTTCGAGAAGAACCGTGAGAAGATCGTCGCCGACAACGCTGCAAAGCGTGGCGAGGCCGAGGTCGAAGCCAAGACGATCGACGGCATCACGCTGACGCTGATCCGCCAGTCGTCGAACACCGGTCAGCTCTACGGTTCGGTCGCAGTGCGCGATCTGATCGACGGGCTCGAGGCCGAAGGCCACAAGGTGCCGAAGTCGTCGATCGTGCTCAACAAGCCGATCAAGGCGATTGGCCTCTATGAGGTCAAGGTTTCGCTGCACCCGGAAGTGTCGGTGACGATCAAGGTCAATATCGCACGTTCGCCGGAAGAGGCGAAGATGCAGGCCGAGGGCGTCAACGTCATGGAAGCGATGTTCGAGAAGGACGAGGCCGGTTTCGTCGAGGATTACGATCCCAACGCCGAGCCTGGTGCGACTGCCGAAGTCGCTGCAGACGAGCCGGAAGCGCCCGCGCAAGCGTAAGCGTTTCGATCGAATGCAACAGAAAAGGGCCGTCCGGAGAAATCCGGGCGGCCCTTTTCGTATGTTCTGCCCCGCCGCTTGCGAGGACGGGGCGGATGGAACGTCTAGCCGGTGACCGCGCAAGCGCCGACGAGTGCGGCGAACGGGATCAGGGCGAGGAAAACCGGGAGAACTTTAGCCATCGGATCGGTCGCTTTGCTGTACGGTGCTGCAGGGGGATACCGCTAAAATGCGCGGCTCCGCCAAAGGTTCAGCTTGCCGAAAGCTTTTCTGGTTTTCACCCCTCGGCCGACGCGCCGCCGGGCTCGCCTTTGGCCAGGACCCAGCGCAACGCCTCGTCATAGGTCGAGACGAAATGCGCGAAGGGCTGCGAGAAGACGCGCCGGACCTGCAGTCGCGCGAGCATCGTTCCGGTAACAATGGCAACACCGCGTGCGCGCTGCATCCGCGTCAGATGCTGCGCCATCGCGCCGATCATGTCCTGCGACTGCACCGGGCACTGCGAGACATCGATGATCAGCGCATAGGAGTCGAACCGCGCTTCGGTGACCTGCGCGATGAGATCGGAGACGAGCCGCGCGGTATCGGCGACCTCGAGCATGCCATGCATGTCGATCTTGACCAGCGCATGCCCGCGGTCGACGGTGATCTTGTACATTGGCGCCTCCGCGACGAGCCGTAGCCGGCCAGGCCTTGAAAAGCCGTTGATGCGGGCACCGGGGGAAACCCCTATTTACGACCGAACAGCTTCTCGATGTCGCCATGCGCCAGCTTCACCCAGGTCGGCCGGCCATGGTTGCACTGCCCCGAATGCGGGGTGACCTCCATCTCGCGGAGCAGCGCGTTCATCTCGGCGACCGACAGGATCCGCCCGGCGCGGACCGAGCCGTGGCATGCCATCGTCGCGGCGACATGGTCGAGACGTTCGCGCAGCGACAGCGCCTCGTCGAAGGCGGCGAGCTCGTCGGCAAGATCGGTGACGAGGCCGGTGACGTCACTTTGCCCGAGCATTGCGGGTACGCCGCGCACCAGCATCGCGCGCGGGCCGAAGCGGTCGAGGTCGAGGCCGAACTCGCTGAGCTCGGCGGCGCGCGCCTCGAGCCGGTCGCAGGCGGGTTCGTCGAGCTCGATCACTTCGGGAAGCAGCAGCGCCTGGCTGGCGACTCCGCCGCTCGCCATCGCCTTGCGCATCCGTTCGAGCACGAGCCGTTCGTGCGCGGCATGCTGGTCGACGAGGATCAGGCCGTCGGGGCTTTCGGCGACGATGTAGGTTTTCGCGACCTGGCCGCGCGCGACGCCGAGCGGGAATTCGGTCGTCTCGGGCGGCGGCGCGTAGGCCGGCTCGGCGCGGGCTTGCGGCGGCGGGGTGAAGAAGCTGCGGCGGTCGTTTAACGCGTACGAGCGCTGATCGAGGGCAAGCCCCTCCCTTTCAGGGGAGGGGTTGGGGTGGGGCCGTGCCGAGAACGCTAGCCCTGACTCGCGGAATGGCCCCACCCCCAACCCCTCCCCTGAAGGAGAGGGGCTTTGCTCCTGCGTCCACGCCGCGAGCGCACTTTGCGGCGCCGATTGGCTCCGGTGACCGGCTTCGTCCAACGCCCGCCGCAGCCCGCTGACGATCAGCCCGCGCACCAGCGCCGGCTCGCGAAAGCGCACCTCGGTCTTGGCGGGGTGGACGTTGACGTCGACCGCATCGGGCGGAACGTCGAGGAACAATGCCACCACGGCATGCCGGTCGCGCGGCATCATCTCGGCATAGGCGCCGCGGATCGCGCCGATCAGCAGCCGGTCCTTCACCGGGCGGCCGTTGACGAACAGATATTGATGGTCCGCCACGCCGCGGTTGAAGGTCGGCAGCCCGGCGATCCCGCCCAGCCCGATCCCTTCGCGGACGAAGTCGATCCCGACGCCATTGTCGACCAGCCCACGATCGGTCAGCGCGGCGACGCGGTCGGGCAAGGTCTCGCCCGCGCTGACGCTGAGCGAACGCCGCCCGTCATGCTCGACCGAGAAGCCGATGTCGGGCCGCGCCATCGCGAGCCGCTTGACGACGTCGAGGCACGCCGCGAACTCGCTGCGGGGCGAGCGCAGGAACTTGCGCCGCGCCGGCACCCGCTCGAACAGCCCCTCTACCCGCACCCGCGTGCCCGGTGGAATCGCGGCGGGCGATTCGGACACCACCACGCCATTGTCGACCACCCGCGCCCAGCCCTCATGCCCCCGCACCCGGCTCTCGAGCGTCATCCGCGCGACGCTTGCGATCGAGGGCAACGCCTCGCCGCGAAAGCCGAGCGTGCTGACGTTTTCGATCGCCTCGTCGGGCAGCTTCGAGGTGGCGTGCCGCTCGAGCGCCAGCGCCATGTCGGCCGGCGTCATGCCGCAGCCGTCGTCGGTCACCTCGACCAGGTCGGTTCCGCCGCCCGCCAGGCGTACCGCGATGCGCGTCGCGCCTGCGTCGACCGCATTTTCGACCAGTTCCTTCAACGCGCTGGCGGGCCTTTCGACCACTTCACCGGCAGCGATGCGATTGACGAGATGTTCAGGCAGGCGGCGTATTGACATGGCCTAGGCTCTAGCCCAATCGCAGGCCTCCCGCGACCCGCATTCCACCACGTAACAGAGCGGTTTCACCGCCGCCCTGAACGCCTTGGTTGTAAGCGACGTCACGATATTGTGCGACCTGTCGGCAGTTCACTAAGTCCGGCGTGAAACGGAACGATCCATGGGCTTTTTCTCGAATCTCTTCCGCTTTTCCTCCCATGACATGGCGATCGATCTGGGGACCGCCAACACGGTGGTCTATCTGCGCGGCAAGGGCATCGTGCTCAACGAACCGTCGGTCGTCGCGGTCGAGACCTTGAACGGCGTCAAGCGCGTCAAGGCGGTCGGCGACGACGCCAAGCTGATGATGGGCAAGACCCCCGACAGCATCCAGGCGATCCGCCCGCTGCGCGATGGCGTCATCGCCGACATCGACGTCGCCGAGCAGATGATCAAGCACTTCATCCATAAGGTGCATGGCGGCCAACGCCGCTTCATGCGCTGGCCGCAGATCGTGATCTGCGTGCCGTCGGGTTCGACCTCGGTCGAGCGCCGCGCGATCCGCGATGCCGCGTCGAACGCCGGCGCCTCACAGGTCTGGCTGATCGAGGAGCCGATGGCCGCCGCGATCGGCGCCGACATGCCCGTTACCGAGCCGATCGGTTCGATGGTCGTCGATATCGGCGGCGGCACGACCGAAGTCGCGGTGCTCTCGCTGCGCGGCCTTGCCTACACCACGTCGGTGCGCGTCGGTGGCGACAAGATGGACGAGGCGATCGTCTCCTACGTCCGCCGCAACCACAACCTCCTGATTGGCGACGCCACGGCCGAGCGGATCAAGCAGGAAGTCGGCGTCGCCAAGCCGCCGGCGGACGGCATCGGGCTCACGATCCACGTCAAGGGTCGCGATCTCGTCAATGGCGTGCCCAAGGAAATCCAGATCAACCAGGGCCAGATCGCGGAAGCGCTCAGTGAGCCGGTTGGCCAGATCGTCGAGGGCGTCCGCATCGCGCTCGAGAATACCGCGCCCGAGCTCGCTGCCGACATCGTCGACCAGGGCATCGTGCTCACCGGCGGCGGCGCGCTGCTCAAGGGAATCGACGAAGTGCTCCGCGACGAGACCGGCCTGCCCGTCACGATCGCCGACGATCCCCTCACCTGCGTCGCGCTCGGCACGGGTCGCGCGCTCGAGGATCCGGTCTTCCGGGGCGTCCTGCACAGCGCCTGACGCGCTGAAATGACGCGTCGCGCGGCCTGGATGGTGGGATATCCCCTACTCAGGCCGCGTCAGTTCGCGTAAGGCGAACGCAGTTTTCATAGCTGGCCCTCGGGCTTTTGGATGGGGGTAAAATGGCGCCGCCTCGCAATCGGCGTCCGGGTTTTTCGCGGCGGGCGCAATACAGCCTTTTTGCAGGATATGTCGTCGCCGTGGCGGGTGCGCTCGTCGGGGCGGTGCTGCTCGCGCTGTCGACGCTCGATCCGGTCGCCTTCGCCGTGCTGCGCGCCAGTGTCGCAGAAGTGACGACGCCGGTATCCTCGGGAATTTCGGGCGTGGGCCGCTGGTTCGGCGGCATTCCCGGCGCGATCGGCGATTATATCGCGGTGCGTGGCGAAAATGCGGTGCTGCGCAAGCGACTGTCCGACCAACATGCGCTGTTCATGCGCGCACGCACGCTCAATTATGACAACCGCCGCCTGCTCGCCTTGCTCCACGTGCGCGAGGGGATCACAGAGCCGGTGGTTGCCGCCCGCATCGTCAGTTCGTCGGCGTCAAGCACGCGCCGCTTCGGCATCCTCAACGCCGGATCGTGGCAGGGCATCGCCTCGGGCCAGCCGGTGCGCGGACCCGAAGGCTTGATCGGGCGAGTCGTCGAAACAGGGCCGAACACCGCACGCGTGCTGTTGCTGACCGATCCCGAGAGCGTCGTGCCGGTGCGCCGCACCCGCGACGGCATTCCCGCGCTCGCCACCGGGCGCGGCGACGGGCTGATCGACGTGAAGTCGGTCGCGCTCACCGCCACCGATTTCGGCCCGGGCGACGTGTTCGTGACGACTGGCGTCGGCGGCATCTATCCGCCCAACGTGCCCGTCGCACGCGTCCAGCGGCGCGGCCGCGACGCCGCGATCGCGCGCAGCTTCGCGCAGCCCGACACGGTCG
This sequence comes from Parasphingomonas frigoris, assembly GCF_036663815.1. Taxonomy (NCBI): domain Bacteria; kingdom Pseudomonadati; phylum Pseudomonadota; class Alphaproteobacteria; order Sphingomonadales; family Sphingomonadaceae; genus Parasphingomonas; species Parasphingomonas frigoris. The sequence goes on from NZ_JAXOJQ010000001.1 coordinate 765,372, forward strand.
ACTATGCGCTGGTGCAGCGCGCCTTCATGCCGCCGCCCCCGCCGATCGCGGTCCCTGCCCCACCGCCCAAGCCCGCCGCCAAGCCGCCGGTGGCGAAGAAGAAGCCGTGAGCGCGTGATGAGGCAGGTCCGCGGCCCGTTCGACGAAGCGCCCGACCGGAGCTTCCAGCGCTTCGTGCCCGCGCTGTCGGTGCTCGTCGGTTCGTCGCTGACACTGTGGCCCGTGGTGGCGAGCTTTCCGTTCCTTCCGCCGTTCGGCCTGCTGATGCTGCTCGGCTGGCGGCTGGTGCGGCCCGAAAGCCTGCGCATCTGGGCGCCGCTGCCGCTCGGCCTGTTCGACGATCTCGTCAGCGGCCAGCCGCTCGGCAGCGCAATGCTGTTCTGGACGCTGTCCTTCTTCATGATCGACCTCGTCGACCAGCGGGTCGTCTATCGCGACTTCTGGCAGGATTGGCTCGTCGCGGCCGGGTCGATCAGCTTCTGCCTGATTCTCGGACGGCTCGTCGCGACCCCGCTCGCCGCGCATGTCGACACCACGCTGCTGCTGCAGATCGCGGTGTCGGTGTTGCTGTTCCCGCTTGCGGCCCGTATCTGTGCGATGCTGGCGGGAGAGGAAGACGAGGCATGAGCGGCGCCGCCTTCAAGCCGACGACCCGGATGGCGACCGAGGCCTCGCAAAGTTACAGTTTTTCGCGGCGCACGGTCCTGCTCGGCGCCGCGCAAGGAACGCTGGGGCTGGTGCTCGCCGGGCGCATGGCGTGGCTCGCGGTGGTCGAGAACGAGCAATATACGCTCAAATCGGAGAGCAACCGCGTCAACATGACGCTGGTGCCGCCACGGCGCGGCTGGATCGTCGATCGCCACGGCGCGCCGATCGCCAACAATCGCACCGATTTCCGCGTCGACATCATCCCCGACCGGCTCGAGAATAAGGACCATGTCCTCGCGCTGCTGCGCGACCTGCTAAAGCTGCCGCCCGAGGAGATGGACCGGCTCGTCGCCGATCTCGAGCATGCCGCCGGGTTCCAGCCAGTCCAGGTCGCCGAGAATCTCGACTGGGAGCGTTTCGCAGCGGTCAGCGTCCGGCTGCCCGAACTTCCCGGCGTCGCGCCCACGCGCGGTTTCTCGCGCAGCTATCCGGCGGGCGCGGCGGTCGCGCATCTCACCGGCTATGTCGGCGCCGCCTCGGCCGAGCAATATAAGAAGACGCGCGACCCGCTGATGGTCACGCCCGGCTTCAAGCTCGGCAAGGATGGGCTCGAAAAGACGCTCGAGAAGGAATTGCGCGGCGTCGCCGGGCAGAAGCGCGTCGAGGTCACCGCGCGCGGCAAGCTCGTCGCCGAGCTCGCCACCAAGCCCGACCAGCCCGGCGCCAATGCGCGGCTGACGATCGACGTCGGCCTCCAGGACTATGCCGCGCGCCGGCTCGGCACCCAGTCGGGGTCGGTTGTCGTGATCGACGTCGCGACCGGCGAGATGCTGGCGATGGTGTCGATGCCCGCCTACGATCCGAACAGCTTCTCCGACGGGATCAGCCATCTCGAATGGAAGATGCTGTCGGAAAACGACCATGTGCCGTTGATGAACAAGGTGCTGCAGGGGCTCTATCCGCCGGGCTCGACGGTCAAGCCGATGAACGGGCTCGCCTTGCTCGGAGCGGGCGTCCCGGCGTCCGACCGGGTTGTCTGCTCGGGCGCGCTGCGCGTCGGCACCGGCATCTTCCATTGCCACAAGAAGAGCGGGCACGGTGCGCTCGACCTCAAGAATGCGATCATGCAAAGCTGCGACATCTATTTCTACGAGATGATCCGGCGGCTCGGTTACGATCATGTCGCCCCCGTCGCGCGCTCGCTCGGGCTCGGGCAGAAGTTCGAGCTGCCGTTCAACAGCCAGCGCTACGGGACCGTGCCCGACACCGCGTGGAAGCTGCGTCGCTACAAGCAGCAATGGACCGTCGCCGATTCGCTCAATGCCTCGATCGGCCAGGGCTATGTGCTGAGCAATCCGCTCCAGCTCGCGGTGATGGCGTCGCGCCTGGCCTCGGGCCGCGCACTCCAGCCGACGATCCTCGCGGCCCACGTCCGGCGCGACGTCCCCAACCTGCCCTTTCAGCCAGATCATCTGCAGACGATCCACGAGGCGATGTGGGGCGTGGTCAATGGCGGCGGCACCGGCGGTGCGGCGCGGATGCTGATCCCGGGCGTCGCGCTGGCGGGCAAGACCGGCACCGCGCAGGTCCGCCGCATCACGATGGCCGAGCGCGCCGGCGGCGTCCTCAAGAATGGCGCCCTGCCGTTCAAGATGCGCGACCACGCCCTGTTCCAGGGCTTTGCGCCGCATGACAAGCCGCGTTACGCCATCGCCGTGGTGCTCGAACATGGCGGCCACACCGTGCGCAACCTCGATACGCCGGCAATCGCGCGCGACGTCATGACCTATCTGTTCGATCGCGAGCGCGCGATGGCCTCGCTCGTCGAAGGCGAAGCGACCTGGGGCGGCGATATCCGCACGCGGATGGCGGCGGAGAATGCCGCCTACCGCGCCGCGGCCAACGCTCCGCCGCTCGCAGTCGGCGCGCAGACCGAACGTGACGCGACCGCACCGACCGAAGCGCCGGCGGTCACCGCCGCCGCCGCTGCCGACGTCGCGACTGCGGAGGCTCTCGCCAACAGCCAGGCGACCGGCAACACCGTCGCCGAGGACGGCACGACCGAGCGAGACTTGCCATGAGTGGCCTCAACTTCGTCCCCGCTCCGCTGGCGCAACTGCCGTGGAAGATCCTGCTGCTGGTGCTCACGATCGGCTGCTTCGACCTGCTCGTACTCTATTCGGCCGCTGGCGGCAGTGTCCGGCCGTGGGCGCTTTCCCAGGGCATCCGTTTTTTCGTGTTCCTGGCGGGCGCGATGGTCTTGTCGCGCATCCCCGAGCGCTATTGGAGCGGGGGCGCGATCCCCGCCTATGTCGTGCTGTGCATCATGCTCGTGCTGGTCGAGCTGGTCGGCGCGATCCGCGGTGGCGGGCAGCGCTGGCTCGATCTCGGGATCGGCTTCCGCCTGCAGCCGTCCGAGCTGATGAAGCCGTGCATCGTGCTCGCCTGCGCCAAATTCTACGATCTGCTCCCGCCCAACGAGACGCGACGCTTCGGGGCGATCTGGCCGGCGGCATTGCTGATCCTGGTGCCCGCGGCGTTGGTGATGAAGCAGCCCGATCTCGGCACCGCGCTGATGATCATGATTGGCGGCGTGACGGTGATGTTCCTCGCCGGGGTGCCGCTGCGGCTGTTCATTGGCGGCGCGCTGGGGCTGAGCGTGGCGATCCCGTTCGCGGTCAATTTCGTGCTGCACGGCTATCAGCGCAACCGCATCCTGGTGTTCCTCGATCCGGAAAGCGATCCGCTCGGAATCGGCTACCACATCAGCCAGTCGAAGATCGCGATCGGTTCCGGCGGGGTGTTCGGCAAGGGCTTCCTCAACGGCACCCAGAGCCATCTCGACTATCTCCCCGAGGGGCATACCGATTTCGCGCTGGCGACGATGATGGAGGAATGGGGCCTGATCGGCGGGGTGTTGCTGATCATTGCCTTCCTGCTAATCGTCCGCTGGGGCCTGTCGGCGGCGCTGCAGGCGCAATCGCGCTTCGCCAAGCTGGCCGCGGCGGGGCTCGCCGCGACGATTTTCTATTATGTCGCGATCAACATGGCGATGGTGATGGGGCTCGCCCCGGTGGTCGGCGTGCCCCTCCCGCTGATCAGCAACGGCGGATCGAGCCAGATGACCTTCATGATCTGCTTGGGCATCCTCATGTCGATCGATCGCACCAACCGCAAGGCGCCGACGCGCTGGTGACGCCGTGTGCTCGAGGTCCTCGGGCGGCGAATGAAGTTTTTTGCTGCACTCGCGCAAAAAGGGTTTGCATCCCGCCGCGACGCTGCTAATCGACCGCCTCCCGCAGCGGCGGCGCCACCAAGCGCCCTTGAAATCGCCGGGACTTTGGACGCATAGCTCAGTTGGTAGAGCAGCTGACTCTTAATCAGCGGGTCCTTGGTTCGAGCCCAAGTGCGTCCACCATTTCTCATTGTCGCAGCCCCCGATGTGCGCAACGGTCTTCTGTTGCGGTAGCGGGTGTCATGCGACGTTACGAGACGTCTTGGCGCTAGACCACCCAAGCGCTCGAAGCGCTCCGATCAGGCGATCCGTCCTGGCGGGGCTCAGCCCGCCTTGGTCTCGCGCTTGTATGCATCGAGGTAATGGTCGAGCCGCTCTTCCTTGGCCTTGTCCCAGATGCCGTTGAGCCGCTTGGGCGAATCGTAGGAGAAGGTGAAGCCGTAGCGCCCGGGATAGTCGATCTGGAGCTCGAACCCGCCGAGCACGTCGCCCGCCGCCTTGCGCTGCGTGTAGAGCGCGACGATCGCCGCCTGCGCCTCTGCGCTGAGCGAGAATTGCGGATCGCTCAGTTCGCCGTCGGCATCGCGCGTTACCGCGAACGCGACGGTGTCGAACTGATAGCCGTCGTCCGCCTCGGCTATCTCGACATCGGCGACGATCCGCTCCCACTGCGCAACCGGGGCGCCGCGGGCGATCTCGGTGACGATCCGGTCCTGCAGAGCGGTCATGTCCATGGCTGGTCCCTCATTTGTTGACGAAGCTCTGCTCGCGCCATTTGCCGCCGTTGACGCGATACGAGCCGATGATCTGATCGGGCCGATTGGTCGCGTTGCTATCGCCATACTCGGCCCGGATCTTCACTTCCACCCGATTGCCCGGCTGGGCAGCGATATCGGCGACAGTGTTCTCGAAGCGTTTGTACGCGCCGGTATTGAGATTGGGGAGCCCGTCGCCGATCGGTTTGCCGTTGCCCGGCACCACGTTGAGCCGATTGGTCTGCGCCCCGAAGCGGTCGGCGATGAGGTGGAAGCCGACATCGGTCGGCTTGCCCTCGTGCCCGATCTGCGTCTGCAGCGCGTTGTCGTTGCGGCCGGCGGGGGCGAGGCTGATCTGGCCCTCGGCGCTGCTGACCCGACCGCCTGCGTCGGTGGTATAGGCATAGCTGCCGAATTCGTAGCGCGTATTGGGCAGCGCGTGGTTCGCGGCGGCGTTGAAGTCGGCGGCGCTGGTGAAGCTGCGCACCGCGACCTTCTCGCCGGCGCGGGCCACGTCGTCGCCATGCTTGGCGGTGGCGCGTGCGATGTCGCCGCCGGCGTCGGCAACCTTCTCGCCGCCGCGCAGCAGCCCCTTCGCGGCATCGCCGACGCCCGGGATGATACCGATCGCGGAGGTGGCGAGATTGGCCCAGCCGCCCGATTTGCCCTGCACGATCTGCCCGACCGCGGCGCCCATGTCGCGGACATCGGCGATCTGCCCCGCGACGGGAACGAACCCCATCACGACCTGCCCTGCGGTCTTCGACCAGCTGTCGTTGCTGCTGAGGTCGCCCGCGAACGCGCCCTCGAAGAACGACCCGATTCCCTCTTGCGAAGGTGGAGGCGTCGGTGCGGGGTCGGTGGCATGTAGCGCGGCGGCGAATTGTCCGCGCTCGACCGGGCTCATCGCGGCATCGAGCGCCGTCGTCAGCCGTGCGGTTTCGGCGGGGTCGCTCGCCGCCTGCGCCGTCACCGCGGCGGCAAGGCTCACTGTATCGAGCGCGCCGCGCATGCGGTTGGCCGCGAGGAGCGCGCCGGCGATATCCGGCGGCGCTGCGCCGCGCGCCGCGCCGGTGGCGCCACCCGCGCCGGTTGCTTCCACACCCATGATGGTCTCCTGTCCGCGCCGGCCCGCCGCAGCGAAGCCGTTCGACGCCGCGACAAGACCAGATCGCGCGTGGGCGCGCCCTCCCCGTTTCGACTATGCGCGCTAGTCGATGCGACTAGCGCGCAGTCGGCGCCGCCACGCTACTCCCACCGCAGCAGGTTTTCCGAAAGGCGTCGCGATGCTCCAGTCCGTAACGGCCGCTCAAGCGATCCGCCCGACGTCGGTCAGCGGAACAGCGCCCGATGACCCTCCCGGCGCATCCTATCTCCGCGACTGGCGCAGCGGGCCGGCTACACTTCCGCCGGCGCTGCTGCGCGCTCCGCCACCGACCGCCGCAAACGACACCGGGCTGGCGACGCGCGCGCGGGAAAACGCGCTGCTCTCGGCCGACGTCTACCGCGCGACTCCGACGCCGCCACCGGGCTTTCATGTCGCGGACGCCGCGGCGCTCGACAAGCTCGGCCTGACCCCGACGATGCTCGAGCAGCCCGGCTCGAGCTTTCGCGCGCGCGTCTATGTCGCTGGCGACGGCGCCGACCAGCGCTATGTCGTCGCGTTTCGCGGGTCGCAGGACGGCGAGGACTGGAAGAACAATGCCGAGCAGGCGCTCGGCCTCAATTCGGTCGCCTATGGCAAGGCGCTGCAGATCGGCCGGGTGCTCGCACGCAGCGATGCCGCGGTGACGCTGACCGGCCATTCGCTCGGCGGTGGCCTCGCCTCGGCCGCGGCGATCGCTGCGGGCCGCGACGCCGACACATTTAACGCCGCCGGGCTGACCGACAAGACGATCGCCAGCGCGCGCAGCGCCGGCCCGGCGACCGCCGCGCAGGTCCAGGCCTATCATGTCCCCGGCGAGATCCTGACGACGCTCCAGCAGGGCGGCGATCGCGCGCTGGCGGGCGTGGTGTTCGGGCCGCTCGGCGCGGCGCTGGGCGACCTGCCCGAGGCTTACGGCGTCGAGCATACGCTGCCCAACGTCCGCCCGGCGGGCGCGAGCTTCGTCGACGGGCTCAACCCGGTCGCACGTCACGGCATGGACTGGGTCCTTGCCGGGACCGGCGCGTTACGTGATTGACGGGGCCGGAGGTTCGGGCCGGAGGTTCAGGGATGCCGAAGCATGGACGGTTTACGCTCTTCCCCTTGCTCGCCGCGGCCGCGCTGATGGCCGGATGCAGCGAGAGCGCGGCGCGCTGTTTCGCGCCTGACACGGTGCTGCCGCAGCGCGCGGCGACGCTCGCCGACCCGCGCCTCGGCCAATCGGCGCGCGATCTCGCCGAGGCGCTGTTCGATCGCGACCTGCCGCGCGCGACGCGCCTGCTCGACCGCGATCCGGCGCTCGCCAAGGTCGGTTTCGGCGCGCATTTCGACATGCTGGTGGTCGCGCTGTCGACCTGCGATCACCAGGCGGTAGACCTCCTGCTCGCCAAGGGGGCCGCGCCCGATGGCGTGACGCCGGGGATACCGCTGGTCTATGCGCTGCGTGCCGAAGCGCCGTGGTTTGCGGAGCGGCTGTTGCGCGCGGGCGCGGCGGCGACCCCGGCGCGCGACGCGACCGGGCCGATCAACACCGCCATCGCGCTCAATTCGCTCGACGGTGTGCGGATGCTGCTCGATTTCCACGCCGACCCCAATGTCGCCGAGCGCACCGGCAACCGCCCGCTGCATACCGCGCTCGACATGGAGCGCTTCCGCATCGCCGAACTGCTGCTCGATCGCGGCGGCGACCCCTGGGCGATCGACGTCGGCGGTGCGAACCTCGCGACTTCGACGCACACGCCAATGCTCACGGCCGACGCCGCCGAGGCTGCGGCGCAACGTCGGCTTGCATCGCGCGTGACCAAACTCGGCTGGCCCGACCCCGCGCCTAGCCCGCGCGAGATCCGCGTGCTCGCGCTCGCGGGCAAATGGCCCCCCGCCGCTGCGCGGGCCAAGGGGGCGGCGGCGGTGCCGGCGCGTGTGCTCGAGACGATCCGGCCGAATACCGCGCCGGGGGCGAAGCCTCAGCCCTGATCGGGCGCGACGCTCAGCGCGCCGACCTCGAGCCCGCGATCCGCAAAGCCCTGGCGCAATGCGTCGAGCGCCCCGTCCGACGGCGCGCGCTGCGCGCCGACATAGAGCTCGACATCGAGCGTCCCCGCGGGGTTCTGCACCAGCCGCGCGCCGGTCGTCGGCCAGGTCGCGGGGCCGAACTGGACGCGGACTTCCTTCGATCCCTTGCCGTGCTCGCGCGCCCACAGCTGCGTCATCAATTGCGCGAACGCCGATGGATCGACCTGCGGCGGCGGCGGGCTCGGCAGCGGCACCGCGACCGGCGCGCCCGACTGGCCGAGCAGCGCCAACCCATCGCCGTGCTGCTGCGCCAGTTCGCGATCGAACTGGAGCGCATCGCGCAGCGGATCGCCCGCGAGCGCCGCCGTCCGCGGCGCGTTGGCAGCGACTTCGGCGGCAACTCCGGCGGGCAGCTTGCCCTGCTTGCCCGTCTGCCCGCCCGCCGTGTCCTGGCGCCGCGCGCGCGCGAAGGCGTCGGCCATGGCGCGGACGTCATGTGCGTTGGCCTCCGGGCGGGCCTGGGTCGGGCTCCGCGACGGGTTCGCCGCGGGCGGGCGGCTGCTGCTCGATACGCTGGTCATCGCTTGCTCCTGTCGTCTTCGGCGTCGCGCAGCGTGCGCTCCTCGGCGCGATACGCCGCGCGGCGTTCGAGCGCGCCGACATGCTCGGCCAGCCGATCATGACGCGCCTGTGCGAGGATCAAGGCACGACGCCGCTCGGCTTCGGTCTCGGCGCAGTGCGCGAGCGCATCGGCGGCTTCGTTCGCCGCAGTCCGCGCCAGCGCGTGCGCAAAGAGCGAGCGATCGACCAGAGCGAGACGCAGCTCCGCCGCCGCCGGATCGCGCACCAGATCGGCATGCGCCGTGACGAGCGTCGCGCCGGCGACCTGCGCATCGGCCTCGGCAGTCGCGCAGTCGGCGTCGGCCTGCGCCGTCGCGCGCCGCGCTTCGGCGAGCGCGGTCGCGCTGTGCGCCATGCGCGCCGCGCGCAGCCGCACGAGCATCCGCGCCTGGTCGGCCGCGCTCACCCGGCGACCCCGCGCAATTGCAGCACCGCGGTCGCGAAGGGTTCGGTGACGTGCGTTTCCTGGCGGAGCAGCGCGTCGATCTCGGGCTTGGCGGCGATCGCCTTGTCGGCGAGCGGATCGCAGCCAGGCTTATACTCGCCGACCTGGACGAGGAATTCGATGTCGCGATGCTTGGCGAGCAGCGCGCGCACGCGCAGCGCGGCGGCGTGGTGCTCGGGCGACACCAGCCGCGGGAACAACCGGCTGAGGCTGTCGAGCACTTCGATCGCCGGATAATGCCCCGCCGCGCCGAGCTTGCGCGACAGCACGATATGCCCGTCGAGGATCGAGCGCACTTCCTCGCCGACGGGATCGCCGCCCTCCTCATCCTCGAGCAGCACGGTGTAGACCCCGGTGATCGAGCCGACCGCATCGGTCCCGGCGCGCTCAAACAGCCGCGGCAGCTCGGCGAAGACCGACGGCGGGAAGCCGCGCCGCACCGACGGCTCGCCCGCGGCGAGCCCGATCTCGCGCAGCGCGCGCGCAAAGCGCGTCGCCGAATCCATCAGCAGCAGCACCGATCGGCCCTCGGAGCGGAAGCCCTCGGCGATCGCGGTGGCATGGTGCGCGGCGCGGACGCGCTCCATCGCCGGCCGGTCGGAGGTGGCGCAGACGATCACCGCGCGCGCGAGGCCGTCGGGGCCGAGGCTGTCCTCGATGAACTCGCGGACTTCGCGCCCGCGCTCGCCGATCATCGCGATCACGATGACATCGGCGTTCGAGAAGCGCGCGAGCATCCCGAGCAGCGTCGACTTGCCGCCGCCCGCCGCCGCGAACACGCCGATGCGCTGCCCCGCGCCGATCGTCAGCAGCGTGTCGATCGCGCGGACGCCGGTGGCGAGCGGGGTGTCGATCAGCGCGCGCTCCATCGGCTGCGGCGCGACCGCATGGAGCGGGCGGCGCTTCATCCCGCGCGCGACGGGGCCCTTGCCGTCGATCGGCTGGCCGCGCCCGTCGAGCACGCGGCCGAGCAGCGCGTCGCCGTACGGCACGCTGTCCTCGCCCGCGCGGACGATCACCTCGGCATCAACCGACAGGCCGCGCACGTCGCCGAGCGGGGTGAGGATCGCGGCGGTGCCGATGATGCCGACGACTTCGGCCGCGACGACGAGGCCGGTGGCGGGTTCGATGATCTCGCACGCCTGCCCGATCCGCGCGTCGATCCCGGTGACCTTGAGCGTCGTGCCGATCGCCTCGACCAGCCGCCCGCGACGCTCGACTGTGGTCGCGCGACGGAGATTGTCGAGCAGATGGTCGACGCCCTGTGCGCCGCGCTCGGCCTGCTCGCCCGGCAGCTCAGCGTTCATGCCGCGCCTCCGCCCAAGCCTTGTCAATCTGCGCCAATTGCGTCTCGAGGCCGGCATGCGTCCGGCCGAGCGGCGTCTCGACGATGCAATCGCCGGGCGCGAGCGTCGCATCGGCCTCGACCGCGAGCGCGCTGCGCTCGCTCAGCCGCGCGCGCACCGCCTCGGCATCGCGCGGCGCGACCTTGACGATCGCGGCGGTGTCGGCGGCGAGCGAGGCGGTGGCGCGATCGGCGATCGCGGCGACGAACGCTTCCTCGCCGATATCGGCGGCGATCCGCCGCACGACCTCGATCGCAAGCGTGGCGATCTCGTCACGGCGCGTGGCACGCTGCTCGGCATCGCGCACGACGAGGCGGAACAGCTCGGCGCGGGTCTCGGCCTCGGCGGCGGCGCGCCCTTCCTGCCGCCCGCGCTCGAAGCCCTCGGCATGTCCGGCTTCGTCCGCCTGCGCCGCCCGTCGCGCGCTGTCATCGTACAGCGCACCCGCGCGGGTGAGCAGAGCGAGCGCGCTCGCGAAGGCGGGGACGTCGCTCGCCGCAACGATCGGGTCGTCGGCCAATGCAGTGGTGGCGGCATCGGCATGGAGAATGAGGTAGGTCATACGGTCTCCGGCGCGCTCAGCGCGCGGGCGACGCACGCCAGCGCAATCGCAGGCGCAACGTCGTCCAAGCGATCGCCCGATGGCACGACCAGCCCGCGCAGCGCCACTGGCAGGCTCGCGCGGAGCAGCGAAGCGCCGCGCGCGGCAAGATGGTCGGCGTCGACGATCGGCAGGACCATCGTCGGATCGACGATTTCGCCGATCGCCCAGTCGACGGCCGCCTCACCCGCAACCGTCGCGATCCCCCCGAGCCATGCGCCGTCGATCGACTTCGCGAGATGCGGGGCGATCGACACCAGCGCCGCGAGCCGCCCGATCCGCCGCTGCGCCGCACGCGGCAGCCGGAGCCACGCAGGCGCGAGCGCAAGGTCGCTGATCGCCACCGCCGCCTCGTCGGTGCCGTCGAGACGGCGCAGCAACGCCGCGCCGCGCCGTGCCGCGGGTCCGCCGTCGCGCGCCGCCAGATCGGTGGCGATCGCGCTGATCTGGCGCCGCGCGAGCGCGCTCACGATCCGCTCTCCTGCTCGACGATCGCGCGCCGCCGCCGCCGCTGATGCCAGCGGCGGAACCCGGGATAGCCGATCAGCCCGCCGAGCAGCAGCACGCCGCCGATCGCGATCGGCAGCAAATTGCCCGAGCCGGGATCGGCCTGCACCGCCGAGATCGGCAGCGGCTGCGCCGGGAAGGTCTCGACGGAGACGTTCTCGTATTTCAGCCCCTCGATCGAGGTGACGACGAGCGCCTTGATCTTGCCGACCTGCGCCTCGACGTTGGTGCCGGGGCGATATTTGACGAAGACCGAGGCCGACGACGGCTGCTTGGCGTCGGCCAGCGGCTGCGCCTCGGGCAAAGCGAGATGGACCCGCGCCTGGACGACGCCGTCGATCTCCGAAATCGTGTGGGCGAGTTCCTGGCTCAGCCCGAAGGCGAGCCGCGCGCGCTCCTCGGTCGGCGAGGAGACGAACCCTTCCTTCTTGAACACCGTGCCGAGCGTCGCGAAATCGTCGCGCGGATAGCCCTGCGACTGGAGCACCGCGACGGCGCGACCGAAATCGCCCTCGGCGGTCTCGATCGACCAGCCGGTTTCGCCTTTCTCCTGTTTCGAAGCGCTGATCCCGGCGCGTTGCAGCGCGGCGACCATCTCGTTCGCCTGCGCTTCGGTGAGCTTGCTGTAGAGCTCCTGGCGACCGCACCCCGCCAGCGCGAGCGACAGCGCGATCAGCAGCCCGGTGGCCCTGCCCCATGATCGCACTGTCATGTCGTCGCTCCTCGAAATGCGGCCGCAGGCAGGGTCACGATTGCTGGCGGAACAGCTGTTGCACGCCGTCCGACGTGCGATTGGCGATGTTCGAGGTCAGCTGGCAGTGGAACATGAATTCATGACACTGCATCGTCAGCTTGACGACTTCGCCCGGGGTCATCGTCGATCCCGCCGCGGTGGCCTTGTTGGCGTAATCGGACACCGACTTGGCCTCGCCATTCACCTTTTCGAGCTGCGAGAACATCTTCTGCAGCATCGGCGACGTGGCATCCGGACCAGAGACGGGGCTGACGCCGGCGGCGGAGGTGAGCGAGCCCTGGAAGCTCGTCGCATCCGCCACCGACACGTTGGGGCCGGCCTGGATCGTTTCGGTCATGGGGGGCAGCGGTGCCGCGCCGGCCCCCGCTGCGATGGCTTCGATCGACATCGTCGCTCTCCCTTAACCCTTGCGTGCCATCGTCTCGAGCGCCTTGCCGACGCTGTCGATCGAGCTCGACGAGCTGTTCGCCATGAAGCTCATGCGCATCGTCTCGGCGGTCAGCTTGGTGATCGCGGAGGGATTGTCGGCGCCGTCGCCGATCCCGCTCGACATCTGCTCGATCTTCGCCGCCTCGCCGTCGAGCGTCTTGCCCCACGCCTGCGACAGCGCCTCGAACCAGGTGCCGCTGCTGTCGTCGCCGCTGCTCGAGCGGTTGCTCGTCACCGGGGCTGCGGCCATCATGCTCAGGCCGCTGGATACTGGAATGCTCGTCATCGCGTCGTTCCTTCTCTCTTGCGTTGGCGTTCAAAAGGACAGGCGGGTCTGCCTGCCGTTCTTCTCCAGGAGCACGGTCTGCGCCTGAATTCCGACGAGTCGGTGTCCGCTCGGCATCATCGCGCCGGGAAAGTAACGGGCTCCGTCGTTGGTTTGGATATAGGCCGGGTCGCCCGCGACGACGGTCGAGACCGTCTTCGTGGCGTCGGCGACGGTGCGCAGCGGCGCCTCGTCGTCGGGGATGAGATCGTCCTGCAGGCGGATCTTCTGCACCGCAGGCACGTCGCTGCGCACCGCCGAGATCAGCTTGACGCGCTGATCGCGCGTCAACTGCGTGGTGTGCAGCTCGATGTCGCTGAGCCCGAGCGGCCGGGCGGTCGCCTTGACGCCGTGGATCCGCGCGATGTCGGCGGTGGCGGTCGCGAGATCCTGCGCGGTCTGGACATCGACGCTGCCGCCGGTACGCAGATCGGCGAGCACGTCCTGCGCCTTGGTCCGATCGGTCTCGGCGCCGACCACGCCGCGCACGAGGACGCCGCCGGTCGCGCTGTCGTTGCTCGTCCGCAATTGCGGCAGGCCCACGCGCGCGAGCGCCCGGTCGACGCGCGTCGCCGGATCGCTGCGCAAGCCGAGCGCGACGAGCGTCCCCGGCCCGAGCGCGCCGGCGACCAGCAACAGCGCGGCGACCGCGGCGATCGCGCCGAGCCGCCAGCCGTGGAAGGTATCGCCGAGCCGGTCGCCGACGCGCTCGACCAGCGCCATCGCCTGATCGCGCGAACTCTCGGCGGGTGCGGGGAGCGACGGGACCGCATTGGCGAGATCGGACGCCTCGCCCCAGCGCGGGCTTTCCGCCTCGCCCCAGGCAATCGCCACGCCGCCGATCGAAAACGGGATATAGGCGGGCAGCGGCGCGGTCTGCCCCGCGGCTAGCGTCGAGCCGAGCAACGCCGCCTCGCCGCTCAGGATCGTGATCTGCACGCCGGTCGCGGCGATCACCAGATCGATCGCGATCCCCTTTGTCGCGGGATCGCGAATGACGACGTCCTGCCAGAACTGATACCCGATCGAAATCGTGCCTTCGGCAGGCAGCGTCTTACTGGTCCCGGTCAGTCGGCCGTTCAGGATGCGCAGGACCGGATCGCTCGTATCGCTCATTTGGGTCGCCCCTCATTTGCTAGAGACTTCAACACGCTAGGGTCGGCAACGGTTCCGGATCCGGACAAGATCGCTTGCGCCGGCACCGCGCTGGTCGAGACCGCGGTCGGTCCGACGCGTTGCGACAACGTCACGACGCGCGGGGTGATCAGGAACATCCGCTCGGTGCGCCCGCGATCGCGGTAGCGCGTCTTGAACAGTTCGCCGAGCAGCGGAATGTCGCCGACCAGCGGCACCTTCGTGACGCGATCGGTATCGGCATCGACCGTCATCCCGCCGAGCAGCAGGCTTTCGCCGTCGAGCACCATCGCCTGGGTCGACACGCTCGCGCGTTCGACGATCGGGATGTTCTCGACCACCGAGGTCGGGCTGATCGACCCATCCTCGATATTGACGAGCACGCGGATCCGCGTCTGGTTGTGATCGCGGAAGACGTGCGGGTTGACGCGCAGCGTGGTCCCCGCGGTGACGTTGAACAGGTCGACCTCCTCGCGCCCGGCGACGCGGACGTAGAAGGTGCGCGTCCGGTCGAACACCGCCTCGACGTTGGACAGCGTCATCACCTGCGGGCGCGAGACGACGCGTGCGGCGCCCTTCTGCTCGAGCGCAGTGATGCGGCCGAGGAACTCGCGCTGGCTGCCGATGATCGTCGAGATCGTGCCGCCTGCCGCCCGCGGGGTGATCGCGTTGAGATTGTCGCGCAGCGACTGGTTGGTCGGCGACAGCGCGAGATCGCCCGAGGTGCCGTCGCCGAGCAGCGCGCCGAACCCACCCGCAGCGAAGCGCCAGTTGATCCCGAGCTGGCGCATCTTGTCGGTGTTGATGTCGATGATCGTCGCCTCGATCTCGATCAGCTGCGGCTCGACGTCGAGCGCGCTGATCAGCGAATCGTACGAGGCGATCCGCTCGGGCACGTCGCGCACGATCAGCGCGTTGAGATAGGGGTTGGCCTCGATCCGCACGATGTCCTGCGACAGCGGCGCGCCGCCGCCATCGTCGACGGTGCCGGATTCGCTTGGCAGGCCGAGCACCGGGGTCTGCGCATAGTTGGGCGCGACCGCATCGAGCCCCTGCCCCTTGAGCCGCGGCTGGCTCTGCCGGATCGGGCGCGAGCCGTAGCCGCCATTGGCGCTCGTCTGGCGCCGGTCGAGCACGAGGTTCTGGACGATCGTGGCGAGCCCCGGCACACGCACTTCGCGGCCGCCGGCCGATACCGTGGTGTCCTCGGCGCGGGCATATTTGAGGTAATAGACGCGGAATTCGAGCGGTACGACGCCCTCGCCGCTGATCGTCGGATTGCCCGGCGACGGTGGCACGCCGTTCGCGGCGCGCGCTTCGCCACCGGCGGCGAGCGCGGTGATCTGTTCGATGAAGCGCGGGACGCCGCTCACCACCAGGCTGCCGTCGGCCGACGGGCGCAGGACATTGCGCGCATCGGGCAGCCGCTGCTGCCCCGCCTGGCGCACGACGCGCGCCGCGACCGCCGGCGTGAGGTTGAGCGTCGTCTGCGTCAGTTCGCTCGTCGCATAGACGTAGATCGCAGTGCCGTCATAATAGCCGATCAGGCCGAACGCCTTGGCGACATCGCCGAACACCTTGTCGATCTGGCCGGTGAAGGTGCCGTTGATCGTCCCGGTCAGCTTGGGGCTGGTCACGACCGGCCGGCCGATCCGGCCAAACAGATCGCGGATGAAGGCGCCAATCGGCTGTTCGCGCGCGGCGATCGAAACGTCGCTCTGCGCGGCGGGCAGGCGTTGCGCGACCGCGGCGCCGCCGCCGGTAGTGGCGAGCGCTGCGACGAGGGCGGCAAATACGGGGGCTTTTTCGAACTTCACAAAGATCCTTCCCTGTTCAGGCCGCGGCTGCGGCGGCGTCGTCTTGGGCGGCGTCGGAAAGATGAGCGCGCGGGGTGTCGGTAAGCACCGGCTGCGGCAGGCCGAGCTGGCCGCGCACGTCGAGCCGAACGGTCGGCGACAATTCGTTGAAGGCGAGCACCGGCAGGTCGAACAATGCGGGCTCGACCAGCTTGCGCAGTGCGCGGCGCGCCTCGATCGCGGTGACGAGGACGCGGGCGCCGGTTTCGTCGATCGTCGCGGCGATCGTTTCGAGCAGGTCGCGCACCACTTCTGGCTGCAACGCGAGCCGCTCGACGCCGTCGATGATCCGCGTCGCCTCGCGCACCATCGTCTCGAGCTCGGGCGAGACGACCAGCGCCGCGAGCACGCCGTCGCGCGCATATTGGTCGAGCAG
The DNA here is from genome assembly GCF_036663815.1 of Parasphingomonas frigoris. Lineage (NCBI taxonomy): Bacteria > Pseudomonadati > Pseudomonadota > Alphaproteobacteria > Sphingomonadales > Sphingomonadaceae > Parasphingomonas > Parasphingomonas frigoris. Next base: position 781,561 of record NZ_JAXOJQ010000001.1, read on the forward strand.
GTAGCGTTTCAGCGCAACACGGGTGAGGTCGGCGATCCGCGGCACTTCGCGCTCCTGCGCGGCGGCCTCGGTCAGCCCTTCGAGCACGTCGCGCATGTTGCGCAACGGCACTTCCTCCTCGGCGAGGCGGCGCAGCACTTCGGCGATCTTGGCGGCGGGCACCGCGCGCACCGCTTCCTTGACGACTTCGGGGTAATCGTCGCCGGTCCGGTTGAGCAGGCCGACCGCTTCCTGCACGCCGAGAAACAGCGCGAGGTGACGGCGCAGCAGCCGCTCGACGGCGGCGACGATCGCCGCCTGATCGGCGGCGTGGCCGCTGCCGATCGGGACCTCGAAGGCGAGCAGCTGCCATGCGTCGGTCTCGGGTTGCGCGACGAAATGGATCGCCAGCTTGGGCAACGGCACGCCGCTGCGATGCTGGAGGTCGTCGAGCATCGCCGTCAGCCGCTCGGTCAGCGCACGCGCGTCGGCGTCGGCGAGCGGACGGCTGCCGAGTTCGAGCAGCAGCGGCACGACCGGGCGCGGCGCGCGCGGCTCGGCGAGCAGCGTCTGCGCGCGCGGCTCCTCCTTGCCGCGCAGCAGCACAGTGCGCAGCGGCCCGGCGTAGCGCAGCACATACGGCCGCGAGCGCGGGTGCATCGTCGCCCCGGCGACGCCCGCCGCGGTCCCGAGCAGGAGGAAGACCGTGCTCGGAAAGCCCGGCACCAGTGCCATCAGGAAGCAGATCACCCCGACGAAGATCAGCACGCGCGGATTGGCGGAGAGCTGCTTGTGGATCGCCTCGCCGAGATTGGCGCCATCCTCCTCGTCGGTCGAGCGCGTGACGATCAGCCCGGCCGCCATCGCGCCGAGCAAGGCGGGAATCTGCGCGACCAGGCCTTCGCCGATCGTCAGGATCGAATATTTCGAGGTGGCCGCGCCGATATCGAGCCCTTGCTGGAGCACGCCGATCGCGAGGCCGCCGATCAAATTGACGACGACGATGACGATCGACGCCATCGCGTCGCCCTTCACGAACTTCATCGCACCGTCGAGGCTGCCGTGGAGCTTGCTTTCCTGCTCGAGGATGCGGCGGCGGCGGCGGGCATCGTCCTTGTCGATCAGCCCCGAGCGCAAGTCACTGTCGATCGACAATTGCTTGCCCGGCATCGAATCGAGGCTGAAGCGCGCCGCGACCTCGGCAACGCGCTCGGCGCCCTTGGCGATAACGATGAACTGCACGACGGTGATGATCAGAAACACGACCAGCCCGACGACGAGATTGCCCCCCGCGACGAGCTTGCCGAAGGTCTGGATGATGTCGCCGGCATGGCCGTGCGTCAGGATCATCCGCGTCGTGGCGATCGACAGCGCAAGGCGGAACAGCGTCGAGACGAGCAGGATCGAGGGAAAGGCCGAAAAGTCGAGCGGTGTGCGGATGTAGAGCGTCGTCAGCAGCAGCATCACGCCGAAGGTGATGTTGAGCCCGACCAGGGTGTCGATCACGAAGGTCGGCATCGGCAGGATCATCAGCGCGACGATCGCGATCACGCCACCCACCACCGACAGCTCGGCGGCGCGCGCCGACAGACCGACCTTGGTCACGGCCTCGTTCGAGGCGAGATACGACTGGATGCTCATCGCGGCCTCTAGCGCTGTGCGCGACTGGCGGCGTAGCGACCGAGCACCGTGCGGACATACCCTTGCGTCTCGCGATAGCGCGGCACGCGGCGCCCCGCCTTGAGCACCGCGCCGGGGCCGGCGTTGTACGCGGCAACGACAAGCGGGACATCGTTCCCGAGCCGCGACTGGAGATGCTTGAGGTAGCGCGCGCCGGTGGTCAGCGCGAGGCCGGGGTTGGTCAGCATCGCGCGCGGTTCGGCGACGCCCATGCCGCGCGCGGTGGCGGGCATCACCTGCATCAGCCCCAGCGCGCCCTTGGACGAGATCGCCCCGGCACGGCCGCGCGATTCAGCATGGACGATCGCCGCGAGCAGATTGGGATCGACGCGGTAACGATAGCCGACCGCCTGGACCATCCGGTCGGGCGCGGCATAGCCTGCGGCGGCGCGGTAAAGCGCAATCGGCGCGGGCCGGATGCGCATCCCGCGGATCGTAACAGCGGCGGTCTGCGGCGCGTCGTCATCCGACAGCGGAGCAACCGTGGGCGACGCCATTGCTGCAGCGGCTACGGGATCGCACAGTTGCGCCGCTTCGCTAAACTTGTCGGCGACACGTCCTGTTGCACAGTCCTTCGCAACCGCAGGAACTGCCATAAAACTGTAAAGAAATACCGCGCCGCAGCAAAAGGGATAACAAGACGTTATCGAAGTCGGCAGCTTACGCATCGTTCCGCTCCTTGCATTCTTGCGACCCGTGCAGCGTGCATGGGTCCCTCCAATGGTGTCGCGGTCCTGCGAATCCGTTCGTCTCCGTCCGGTGCGTCATATGTGGACTGTCCGTCGCCACAATGCAGCCATGATTCTTTTCGGTTGATCGTGAAAATCGTCCGGCTCGTCACGCTAGACCTGCAGTTGGTCGTACTGCGTTGCAATCGGGCAATATTCCGGCGCGCCCGGAGATCCGTGGGTTTCGGCCCGATTACGAAATCTTATCCTACTTTATATGACTCGCTCAAGACACCGGCCCACCCGGACCTCGGGTTGACTTAGGTTGCACACATTGGGAAAATTGCCGCGGTTCGAAGCGGTTGGTCCTGCGGTCGAATCATTCGGCGCCCGGGGTTCCCCCGGAATCGGCGTCTTACGTCTCCGTCCGTCGCACGGTCGCACGCGCCTTTCCTGGCGCGGGCAGCCGAACCGGGAGCTGTGTATGGCGGACAAGAACCAGGGCGGTGAGAAGACCGAACAGCCGACACAAAAGCGGCTCGAGGACGCGCGCAAGAAGGGCGACATCGCCAAGTCGAAGGACGTCACCGGCACGGCCGTGCTGTTCGTATGGCTGCTCGTGCTCGTCTTCGGCGCAGGCTTTGCCGGGGCGCGGATCACTGCGCTGTTCGACACCGCCTTTGCGATGATCGCGCGCGGCGAGCCGTTTGCGGCCGCAGTCGGATCGCTCGGCTGGAGCGCGCTGGCGGCGCTGTTGTTGCTGACGGCGATCGCGCTGGTCCCCGCCGCGGTGACCGGGGTGCTCGCCGAATTCCTCCAGGCCGGCGGCATCTTTAGCGTCAAGAAGCTCACCCCGTCGTTCGACAAGATGAATCCCGCCGAAGGGATCAAGCGCATGTTCAGCGCAGACAATCTGGTCGAGCTCGCCAAGACACTGGTCAAGGCGACGCTGATCCTGTGCGTCTGCTGGCTGGTGCTGCGCGGGTCGCTCGCCAACATCATCGACAATAGCGGCCCGATCCTCGCGCCGGCGCCCGGCGAGGACGGCCGCGCCGCCGCCGCCGCGGTGCTCGGCTCGAACGGCGTTATGCTGCGCACGATTCTGCTGTGGACGTTCGGCATCTTCCTGCTCGTCGCAGTGATCGATTTCGCGTGGCAGCGGCATTCGTACATCAAGAAGATGATGATGAGCCTGCGCGACATCCGCGACGAGCATAAGGAAAACGAAGGCGACCCGATGATCAAGGCGCAGCGCCGTGCGCTGCACGAGGAATGGTCGAGCCAGAATGCGGTTGGCGCCGCGCGCGGTGCGAGCGTGCTGGTGGTCAACCCGACGCATATCGCGATCGCGATCGACTATGATCCGCAGAGCTGCCCGGTGCCGATCATGACCGGCAAGGGCGAAGGCCCGCTTGCCCAGGCGATGCGCGCCGCGGCCGAGGAGGCCGAGGTACCGATCGTCCGCTATGTCAGCGTCGCGCGCCGGCTCTACGAGGATGGCGTCGTGGACGACGTGATCCCGCGCAGCATGTTCGATGCGATCGCGCAGATCGTGCTGTGGGCGCAGAAGGTCCGCACCGAGGGCGGCGCGCGTGTCACCGAAATGGACAGCGAGCCGACTGGCCGCAGCGCGGGAGCACAATGATGGATTCGACAATCGGCACCGCGCTTTCGGGGCTTGTCGGGACGGTCGTCGCGCTGGCGATCGTGCTGGGGCTCGCCTGGATCTCGCTCAAGGCGCTGCGCCAGTGGCAGGATCGCGGGCTCGGCGGCAACGCCCCCGATCCCGGGCAGCAGCTGCGCTTCATCCGCGCGCTCCCGGTCGGGCAGCGCGAGCGCGTGATGCTGATCGAGGCGCGCGGCGAAGTGATGCTGATCGGCGTCTCCGGCGGCGCGGTGACGCTGCTGCGCAATTGGGGCGAGACGGGCTCCCCGCCGACGCTCGAGGACGACCCGATGCCCACCGATGCGCGGCCCCAGCCAGCGATCGTGGCGGGACCGGCGGCATGATCAGCCCGACCTCCGCCCGCGCCAATCTGCGCCGGATCGAGCCCGACCGCGCGCGGACGCAATCGGCGCTGATCGGCGCGTTCAACAATCGCCATGTCGCCGAGCTGCGGCTGTCGGCGCGGATCGCGCACGAGCGCGACCGGCACGCCGCCGACCGCTGGATCGGCTTCGAGACACGTGCGGGCGCGGTGGCGGTCGCCCCTTTGCTCGTCGACGGCACGCTCGCCCGGATGACGGTGCGCGGCGGCGAGCCCGACGGCGTTGCCGCAGCGACCACGCTCGGGCGGATCGAACCGCTCGTCGCCGCCGCCGAAACGGTGCTGGGCGCCGAACTCCATCCCGACGCCTTGCTCGCCAGCGCCGCCGATGACGCGGTGACGGTGTGCCTCGACGCGCACGATGCGCGCGGGCTGATCGTCCACCGCGTGCTGCTCGCGGTGCCGAGCGGCGCCACGATCCGGCCGCTCGACGCGCCGGCGCTGCTGCCGTCGATCGGCATGCGGCTGCGGCTGCGCTGGAGCGCACGGATCGCGCTCCCCGCAGTACGCGCGGCGCGCCTCGCCACGCTGGCGCGCGGCGATTTGATCCTTGCCGGCATCGGCGCGCCGGTCGCGCAGCTGTCACTGCCCGCGCGGCGCGGCGAGTGGCGCGCGACGCTCGATTGGCGCGCCCGAAGCTTCGTCCTGGAACGACATCCGCAACAAGGGGATACATCTGTGATCAGTGGGTTGGACGAACACATACCGCAGCCGGCGGCGGGGGGCGATGCCGCCGCGGCCGATTGGGGCGATCTGCGCATCCCCCTCGCGATGGAGTTCGACGGCGGCGGGATGACCGCGGCAGACCTGGCGGCGCTGGGGCAAGGCAGCGTCCTGCCGCTGCCGTCGCACGGCGGGACGCTCGCGGTGCGCGTCGTCGCGGGCGAGCAGATCATCGCCGATGGCGAGCTGGTCGCGCTCGGCGAAGGGTTCGGCGTGCTGATCACCGGGCTTCGCGCCCCCGTCGCGGCCTAGACCCGTGGATCTCTCCACCTTCACGCCGGGCTCGGCGCTGGTCGTCGTCGTCGCGCTCGCGCTCGCGCCGTTCTTCGCGGTGATGGTGACGTCGTTCACCAAGATCGTCGTCACGCTCAGCCTGTTGCGCAATGCGCTGGGCCTCCAGCAAGTGCCGCCCAACATCGTGCTCAACGGTCTCGCGCTGATCCTGACCTTCTACGTCATGTACCCGGTCGTCGAGCAGATGCAGGACGCGATGGCGAAACCGGCCGGCGTCACCGCCCCTGCCCCGACCAATTCGACCGCGACGATGCTAGCCGCGGTCGAGGCGGGCAAGGAACCGCTGCGCGCCTTCCTGCTCAAACATAGCGATCCGCGCGAACGCGTCTTCTTCCTGAAGACCGCGCAGCGCGTCGGCAATCCGAACCGCGCCTCGGCGCTGACTGAGCGCGACTTTTTGATCGTCGTCCCGGCCTTCGTCGTGAAGGAATTGTCGCTCGCCTTCCAGATCGGCTTTTTGATCTTCCTGCCGTTCCTGGTGATCGACCTGGTGATCTCGAACATCCTGCTCGCGATGGGCATGATGATGCTCTCGCCCACGACGATATCGCTACCCTTCAAGCTGCTGCTGTTCGTGCTGGTCGATGGCTGGGTGAAGATCGCGCACGGGCTGGTGCTGTCCTATGTGTAAAGGGGCCCCGCGATGAACGGCGATTTCGTCAGCCTCACCAACGATGCGCTATGGCTCGTGCTGATCCTGTCGGCGCCGCCGATCATCGTCGCCTCGGTCGCCGGGCTGCTCGTCGCGATCGTCCAGGCGGCGACGCAGGCCCAGGAACAGACGCTGCAATATACCGTCAAGTTCTTCGCGATCGTGCTGACGCTGTTCCTCACCGCGTCGCTGCTGGCGTCGTCGCTGTATCGCTTCAGCGACCGCATCTTCAGCGAATTTCCCGCGATGATCCACGGCTAGGACGTGGAAAGCTGGACCGGCCCCCTGCTCCTGCTCGGCGTATCGACCGCGCGGATTGCGATCGCCTTTTTGCTGCTGCCGATGTTCTCCTCTGACACGGTGCCGACTCTGGTGCGCAATTCGATCTTCGTCGCGCTCGGACTGGTGTCGATCACGCTCCAGCCGCCGCTCGACATCGCGCAGATCAGCGCCGCCGGCTGGGCCGGGATCTTCGCCAAGGAAGCCTTTGTCGGGCTGCTGATCGGCTTCTTCTTCGGCTCGGTACTGTGGGCGCTCGAGGCGGCGGGGCAGATCATCGACACCAAGGTCGGCGCGACGATGGCGCAGATCGTCGATCCGCTGTCGGGGCACCAGACCTCGCTCAACGGCGCGCTGATGGCGCGGCTCGCCAATATCGTGTTCATCTCGACCGGCGGGCTCGCGCTGGTCGTCCAGGTGATCATGGAAAGCTACGCGATCTGGCCGATCGCGGCGCCGCTGCCGCGGCTCGATGGCGGTGGGCTGCAGCTGTTCGAGGGCGAATTCGGGCGGCTGATGGTGCTGGCGACGCTGTTCGCCGCGCCGGTGCTGACCGTGCTGTTCCTGATCGACGCCGCGCTCGGGCTGATCAACCGCTTCGCGCAACAGCTCAACGTCTTCACGCTGTCGATGTCGATCAAGGCGTTCGCCGCTACCGCGCTGATCCTGATGCTGCTCGGCTCCTACACCACCGCGATCGTTCGCGACGTCGCGAGCCGCCCCAATTACATCCTGCAACTGCTGAAAGCGGCACAACGGTGATCCCCGCCGCGGCGCCTTCGGACGAGGAGCGGCTCGTCGCGCTCGCCGCGCTGCTGCGGCGCGCCGATGCGCTGCCCTCGGCGCCTTCGCCCGTCGCGCTCGGCGAGCATATGGTCGAGGCGGCGCGCGTACCCGCGCGGCACCGCGAGACGCTGCTGCGCCTGACCCCGACCGAATTGACGGTGATCCGCTTTCTCGGCTGGGGCCGGTCGAACGGCGACATCGCGACGCTGATGCTGATCTCCGAAAACACCGTGCGCGTCCATTTGTCGAACGTCAGCCGCAAGCTCGAGCTCGACGGGATGCGCGAGCTCGCGGCGCTCGCCGGCATGCTGTTCTACCCGGCGGACTGACCCCGCGCGAGGCGCTAGTCTTTTCGACTAGCCCGCCTAGTCGGAACGCTGAGCGCGGTGTGCGACACGGCGTGCTTTAAGATCGGGTGTCGGGAGGATGGCTCTCGTCGAGGATCACCCGCGAAGGCCGGATCGTCCGGCCCCTCGCACCAGGAGAATGACCATGAGCATCTTCAGCGGTATCACCAATGTCGTCAATCCCGCCAACATCCTGCTGGCGGCATCGGGCCCGGCGGGTTGGGCGACCATCGCGGCGCGCTCGCTGATGGCGAGCGTCGGCCAGGCGGTCATCCAGGGGCTGGCCGAAAAGCTCGGCCTGCCGCAGACGACGATCGATCTCGCGCAGGGCGCGTTCTCCGGCTCGATCGGCGATTTCCAGGGCGCCGCGCAGAACCTCTCCGACGCCGCGTCGGGCTTCGCCGCCGCCGCCGGCGGCTCGCCCGCCGAGCAGGGCGATTTCTCGCGCGAAGTCGACGACGCGGTGAACCAGCTGGTCAGCCAGCTCGCCGACGGTGACGACGCCAAGGCGGCGCGCTGTGGCGGCAAGGGCGGCGGCGGCAGCTGGCTGATGGCGCTCGCCGAGGCGCTCGGCCACAAGCTCGACAAGATGGCGAACGAGATGTCCAACATGGCCGACCAGATCACCGACAAGACCCCGTCGGCGACCGCCAAGTTCGGCGCGAAGACGCAGGAATTTAGCATCCTGATGAATGCCGCGACCAACGCGATCAAGACCGTCGGCGAAGCCGAGGCGAATACCGCGCGCAAGGGCTAACGCCGCGCGCAACCGCCACCCCCGCGTTCGCGTTGGGGTGGCAAGCCGGCAGGGGAAGGCGTTTGCCCTCCCCTGCCGGACGCTGTTTGGACCGAACGAAGAGGAGACTCCCGATGACCCGGTATCGATTGCGCGCCACGCTGCTGCTCTGCCTTGCGAGCGCCCCCGCCGCCCCCGCGGCGGCGCAGGTTACCGGGGTGTTCGACATGGGACAGCTGACGGGCAGTTTGAGCATGGACGCCGTGACCCTCGCCGAGGAGAGACGGTCGGGCACGGGGCGCTATGCGCATTCCGCGCCGCGTCGCGCTGGCCCGGTCGCGCGGGCGAACCTGACCTATCGGCCAAACGCCGCACTTCGCCAGAAGCATTTCGCGCAGTTCGTCGCCAAGGCGCGGCGACAGGATCCAGCCGGCGCGGCCAAGCTGCAGCAGGTGCTCGCCACCGAGAACGTGATCGGCAAGGTCCAGGCGGGGATCGCGCCTTATGGCATGTCGACCAACAACGTCGCCGATGCGTCGGCGGTCTATCTCGCTTATGCCTGGATGGCGACGCGCGCCGACGATCGCGACCCGACGCGCGCGCAGATGCTCGGCCTGCGCAACCAGCTCGCCACCGCAATGGCGAACAATCCCGGCTTCGCGCGCGCGAGCGACGCGACCAAGCAGGAGGTCGCCGACGCCAATCTGGTGCAGGGCCTGATGGCGGGCCAGCTGGCGGCGCTCGCCAAGCGCGATCCGGCGGCGCGGGGTCGCATCCGCAGCGCGGTCGCCCAGGGCGCGCGGACGACCTACGGCCTCGATCTGTTGTCGCTCGATCTGACAGCGCAAGGTCTGAGGCCCTGACGCCCGGTCGCGCCGCGCGTGGCTAATCGTTGCGATTATGGTGTCGCGGCGCGCGGTACGGCAGGAAGGCTGTAGAACCCCCCCCCGGGGTATTCCCACGAAGGAAGCAGGCGATGAGCATCGCGATTGGAGTGACCACAGGACTGGGCAAGAGCGTCGCGCTCGAGATCGCGAGCCCGTCCGAGCGCCGCACCGATTCGGCCTGCGCCGCGCAGGACGCCGCGACCGAAACCCAGTCGCAGAGCGCGCCGCGCACGCACGGCGGACAGCGTTCGGCACTCGACGCGCTGCTCGACACGCCGGGTCCGCTCGATCGCTTCGCCCCCGCACAGGATCGGACATGACCATGATCAGCGGAATCGACCGGATCGGCGCGGTCCCCGCGCTCGGCGGCTTCGGCGCCAACCCGCCGCGCGACGCGCAGAGCATTGCCGCGAGCGCGATCGGCGAGATCGGCCAGCGCGTGCTGGCCTGGGTCGGCGCGAGCGGCGGCAGTGCCGACGCCGCCGGACTGCTCGGCGACGCTACCGGTGTCGCGGCGCGCTTCAGCCCCGAAGTGGCGGCGCTCGCGCGCGGCGGCGACATCTACGGCCTCGGCGCGCTCGCCGGCGAGATCACCGCGCAGCTCGGCGCGACGCCGACGCAGGAGGGCGATCTGTGCCGCGCGCTGCAGGATTTCACGCGCGCCGCGGTCGTGCAGGTCGCTGGGCTGTCGGGGGCCGCAGGGGATCGCCAGATCGGGGGGATCCGCGACGCGTTCGCCGCCGCGATCGCGCACGATGCTGTCGGCGGCATCGACGGCGTGGTGGCGCGGCTCGATACCGCGGCGGGCGTGCTCACCCGCCAGAACGGCTAGCGCAGGTGGCGATCGCGGCATCCTCGAGCCGGTCGTTCGACCGATCGGCGGAGGCGGCGACGCTTGCCGCGCGCGAGGATCGCGCCGCAGCCGAGGGCGCCAACAGCACGCTCGGCGCGTTGCTCGGGCGCGTTTCGCCGCTCGACCGGTTGCTCGCCGATGCCGGGCCGCTCGGCAAGTTCCGCGCCGATCGCAACTATACCTTGCCCGCGGGGACATCGGCGCTGACGGTGCGGATCGCCGATGCGATCGACCATGCCGCCGCGACAATCGGACGGCCCGCCGAACGGATGTACGGAGCCGCGCCGATTGGCCCTGCCGCGATCGTGCCCGCGCGCGCGATAGATCCGAGCGCCGTGCCAGCGGATCATACTCACGCCGCGTCATCGGTCGCCAACGTGCGGATCGTCGATCCGCGCCCGGCGGTGATGACCGACGCCTGTTCCCCTCCATCGCACGATGCGCCGCGGAACCAGCCCGGGCGTGACGCGTAGGATCAGCACCCAACAAGGCGAAACGACCATGCGGCAATTCCTGCGCTTGATCCTCCTGCCCGTCATCGCCGCCGCGGTGCCCGCTGGCGCGCAAAGCGCGAAGCGCGCGACTACGGCGCTCACCGTCGTGCCGCTCGGCAGCGAACAGGCGCTGCAACTCGGCAAGGCGGTGATCGCGCGGCCGTTCGGCGCACAACTCGTCGACCGGATCGAGATCGTCGGCAGCTATGCGGCAGGGCGCACGCACTATTATCTCGTCCGCGGCGACGGCGGGACCGAATGCCCGGCGCGCTATCTCGTCGTCGCGGCGGCGCGCGGCGAGACGCCCGTGACCTCGTCGCCGTTCGGCACTTGCAGCGGCGGCGCGACCGGTCGGCTGGCGAGCGGCCGCTTGACCGTCACCTTGCCCTCCGCCCCCGGTGCGCGCACGCTGGTGCGCTTCGGCTATATGCGCGGCATCATGCGGCCGCTTGACCCGATCCTGGTTGGGGATCGCAACGAAGCTGGTCCGGTCGCGCGGTGCGGCGTTCCCGCCGCCGACGCGATTGATCCGGTCGGCGACGGCCTCGACCGCGACTTTCCCGATGTGTTTCGCCGGACGGGGGAGTTGCGCAAGGTGGTGATCACGCCGCTCGAGATGCGCGACATCGTCGCCAATCTCGCGTGCCTGTCGGCACTGCCCGGCGCCGAGCCGCGCGTGCCGCAAGCCGCAACCGCGTTGTTCGCCAGCCGTACGCATGGCGCGCTCGCCTTCACCACGCTCGATACGATCGCGCGCTCGGCCGAGGCCGATCCGGGCCTGCGCGCGTCGGTGCGCAGCTTCGGCTCGCAGATGCGCTACTTCGTCGGCCGGCGCGAGCCGCTATAGGGCACCGCGCGAAGCACCAAGTGGTTGAACCAGGCGATCGACCTTGCTCAGACCCTGTCCGCGTGCGTTTGACGCTAGCGCGCGCTGCTCAACTCGGCCGAGTCGGGCACGACTTTCGGCCCTTTCGGATTGTCCGCATCGCTGACGACATCGAACAGCAGCGTCGCGGGTCGGCCGCGCTGCCACCCCGTAAGCTCGGTTGCGTGACCGTCGCCGAACGCCTGCCCGGTGCGCGCGCCCTTGGCGGGAACGAAGCGGGGCTTGCGATCCACCGCGATCACGCCGTCCCCCATCCGCACGACAGCCGTGCGATCGGTGGCATCACTCGAGCCCGACCCATACTGGTTGATCGTGACCAGCAGGCGCCCACCGTCGGGGGACAGGCAATCGGCCTTGCCGGTGTTGGGAAGGCTCAGCGCGTGGTCTTCGCGTCCGACATTCCAGGTCCAGAGCAGGCGGCCGTCCTTCGCGAACCGCCGCAGCCGCGTGAAGGGACGCACGCTGGCGGCCCACCCACACGGGCCCGACCGCGCCTGCGAGCGGGAGAGGATCGATTGCTCCGAGCGTTTTCGGTCCGCGTCGTCGACCATCCGGTCAGCGACGATCCGCCCCCCGGACTTCACGATGCCGGTCAGCGAGGTAATCGCCCCAGGCGTCCCCTCGACCTTCCACACCGAGGTCGACGGGGCGACCGCCGCGGCAGCCAACAGAAGCAGCGCGAGCCCCATCAGCGCGTGCCGACGAACGAGCCGGGCGCAGCGCTGAGCGTGGAGCCCTGACCGACGATGCGGTCGTAGCGTTCGATCGGGGCCGTCATCTTGGACGCCTCGCGCTGTGCCTGATACGCGCTCATGATCTTCGGCTCATACTCCACGCGCTGGTCCGCCGTCCATTGCGCCGGATCGGCGGGAGCCTTGGGGTTGGCGGCGTAGAAGGTGTCGAGCGCCTTGCCGAAGCTGCTTGCGACCCGGCTCGGCCGGTTGACGCTCTGGTCGAGCACCAGCGCCGCGCCCTGCTCGGAGGTGAGATAGTCGGAGATCGGGCGGGTGTAGGGCGTACCGCCCTTGACCGCCTTATAGGCCGTTCCCGTCGGAACCACCGCGATCGCGGTATCGAGACGGCGCTTGAAGTCGCCGATCTGTTGCGCCTGGAAGGCAGGGTCGCGCCCGGCCTGGAGCAGCGGTACCAGCGCGGCGTTCCAATGGTCGGGTGCCGAGCGGTCCTTGATATAGGCGCGGGTCTCGGCGGGAGTTTTCGGTGTGCCGTCGGGGCTGAAGGTCATCGTATAATCGTCGGCGGTCGTGCCCTTGCCGGTGTGCGCGACGCTCCAGCCCGTGTCGGTGAACAGCGCTTTGTACTTGGCGGGATCGACCTGCGAGAAATCATAGACCTGCTTGGCGAGCTCGCCGGTGCCGCTCGCGTTCACCGTCTTCTGCATCGCGCCGACCGATACCGTTTCGCTGTCATAGGCCTGGACCGAATCGAGCTTGCCCTCGTTCGCCGCCATGCGGCCGATGACGCGCTGTTCCGACGGCGTCACCGTGCCGGCCTGCACCAGGCCCGGCCAGGCGGGGCTCGAGCCGACCGCGTTGGTCGGGTCCGACTGGGCGCGCAGGGTGAAGGTCGGACCGTCGCCATAGGGGCTGGTGGTCCAGTGGGGCAGCTCGTACTTGAGCGTCTGCGCGACGCGCGACAGGTCGCCGGTTCGGCTTGCCTTGACCATCTCGTGCTCGATTGCCTTGCGATCGGCCGGATGCGCCTGGATGTGGAGCGCGATCGCGTCGACGTCGCCGGTGCGCGCCAGCGTCTTGAGGTCCGGCGGCGGGCTGGCCGCAACGGATGCGCCCTTGCCGAGCGTCGCGCCGTTCGCGGGCGAAGTGGTGATCCCGAACATGGTGCGACCTCCCGTGCGTTCTTGCGAGGGATACGAGTCATGCAGCGGGCGGGAAATAGTCGCTATGACTAGACCGTCGCCCCTGACAGGCCGCCAATCCGCGACACGCGCCCGCGATCAATGCCCTTCCGGCGCGCTGGCAACAAACGTGCTGGACGCTGTATCACGACCCAGCTTACCGGTGGGCCGATCAGCCACCAGCCCGCTCGAAGAGGATGACCGTCACCGGCCGCTTCGCCGCGGCCGCGAGCGGCGGCTGTACGATGACGGCGAAACCCTGACCCGGCCTACCAAAGCCGAACGCGTCCCCCCCAGCCCCCAAGCCATCCCGCGCGATCGGCAGCGCGGACAAACCGGTCGCCTTCGCCTGCTCGGCATAATAGTCGCGCACCTGCGCCCCGTCGAGCTGCGCCGGGGCCAGATAGGTTGTCTCGCTCAGCGACTTGCCCGAAGCCGGGCCGACCTGCCGCAAGACGCGACCGATCATCCGATCGCGCGCAACCGCGGCGGCGGTGCCCAACGGATCCTCGGCGGGCTGTTCGAAGCTCGTCGGGGGTGGCGGCACGCGCATGGCTTTCTCCTCGCTGCATCCGGTCAGCGCGACCAGCGCCAAGACCGCGGCGGCACGCGCTATCACGGATTGGCAAGCCGCTGGACACGGCTCAGCGTCGTGTTGAACGCGTTGGCAATGTCGTCGCCGACACCGAGCTCGGCCGTCGCCGGATTGGTCGGCAGCGCGGCGCGCTCGAGCTGCGTCGCGGCACTGCTGCCGGGATCCTGGATCGCCGCCCGGACCGCGAACTGGACCCATTCCTTGGCGACGCTCGCGGTGGTGCCGACCGCGAGCGCGGCTGGGCCGCCGACCTTGGCCTTGTCGACCACCGTCAGCGCCGATTTGAGAACTGCGGTGACCATTTCCTGCTGCGCCTTCACGTCCTTCGAAATCGATGCGGTGGCACTATACGTGCTGCCCACGAAATAGCCCAGCGCGCCGGCGTTTTCGCGTCGCTCCTGTCCGTTCGATCCGGGGACGGTGGTGACGACATCGAGCCGCCCGACGGCGTTCTCGTTGAGACCGTTCCCCAATTGCAGACGCGCCATCTGACGGCCGAGCGTGTCGGTCTGACCGCTGTTGAGCAACTGCTTGGCATAGGCGGCGAGATCCGATCCGTCGGCGGTTTCCTGATTGTAGGCGAGCTCGCGCACCACGCCGCTGGTGTCGCTGTCGATCAGCTTGGTCAGGCCGCTGGTGATCTCGCTCAACGCCGCATCCTTGCCGACCACCGTCAGGCCCCCGAACACGCTGTTCGAATCGCGCACCGACCGCATCGTATCGACGCCGGCGTCGAACAGCCGCGCCTTGAGATCGGCATTGCCGATGCTCGATGCGGCCCCCAGCACGCCGCGCAGGCCCGCCGTATCCCAGGACAGCGAATTGGCCGATCCCGCCGACGATGCGGTGCTGTTGAGCGTGGCATCGACCCCGGCGCGCATCACCGCACGGGTTTGCGCCGGGTCGAGCGCGCGAAACCCCGCCTCGGCCTGCGCCCCGCGCAAGCTGCCGAGGACGGTCGCCACACCCGCCGCCTCGGCATCGCTGTCATGGCTCACCGAACCGCCGAAGCCGGCGCTCGAATAACCCGTGCTGTCGGTCGTGCGACTTGCCTCGGCGCGGATATAGTCGACCTTGGCCGCCGCGCTGGCGTGGCTGGCGATCGCGCTGGCGAATTCGCCGACCCGGGCGTGCCCATCCGCGCCGTTCGCATCAGTGCTTGCTAATGCGTTGCTGACGCGCGCGAGGCTGGTACCGTCGAGCTTGGCGGCAAGATCGTTGAACACGTCCTTGCGTTCGCTGGCCGACCAGCCGCCATTGCCGAACCAGCTGCCATCGGTTCCTTCGCGCGCCAGTGTGTCGAGCTGTCCGGTGCGTGACAATTCGTCGATCACCGCATCGGTGTCCGTCGCCGAGAGGCCCTTCAGCCGGGCGGCGATGTCGTTGACCTCGTCATGCGTGACAGTGTTGAATACGCCACTCGAATCGAGCTTGGCGCGGATGTCATTGACGGCGGATTGTTGGACTGGCGTAACCATCGCTCTCTCTCCCAGGCGATAAACCCTGTGCCGACCCTATCGCCCAGTTCGCCGGACAAGGCTCTACGCGTTTCGACTATTCGCGCGGCTAGAGTGGCGCGCGCAGGCTCGCATAGCGGCGCCCCTGCGACCAGAAGCTGCACATCGAAGCGCGGCACGGCTGCGACCGGAACACGCGGCTCTGCCCCCGACAGCGCGTACAGGCACGCGAGATTGGCAACGATCCGCGGCATCTTGACCGGCGCGATCGACACCTGGCGCACTGTCCCCGAACGCAGCAACGCCTCAGGGAAATCCGGGTCGAGCGGGCGCCGATCGCGTTGATCGCGTCGACCGCGGGAATGCCGAGCGCGCCGCATTGCCGACTTCGCTGCGCACACCACCGACCACCGGGCCGAGGGGCTGCATCACACCGCGACGATAGTTGAAGCGCACCAGCGCGCGTCCGGCAGGGCCCGCGGCGTGACCATCCAGCAACGCGATGTCTGTCGCTGTCGCATAGAGGACCCATAAAGCGACATTCGGCCCGCTTTCGCGCTCGCGAACTGCGGACGCCCTCTGTGGATGGCTCCCGCGTTGCAAGTGTAATTCGACGATCTGACTTAGGGTCGGGTGCAGTTCTCTGTTCGGCCTGCTGGTGCAGCCGTTGAAGGCCTGCTGGCCCTGATAGGGTCCGCGAGCTAGGACCCATTTCGTTCAACAGGCTATGACGCCTTGGACGTCCGTTGGGTTGTCCCCGCCCCCAGTCTGACCGGTTCGGCATCCCATCGCATAGCGCTTACAACATCGCGAAGCTGGTCTCCTTTGTCTCGGCGGTTTCCAGCTAATCGTCATGCCGCTAGCCTGGCGGATGCCGGGCTTGGTATGCCTCCCCGCGAACCATGTTCGCCCAGACCACCCGGGCGGTGTGGTTCGCCATGGCGACGGTGGCTACCCGTACGGGCTTGCGCGCAAACAAGGCCACGAGCCGCGGGTCGGCTGTCTCCGGCTTACGCTTCAAGCGTTTGATGAGCGCGGCAAGCGCCGTTGCCCCGATTGGACAGATGCCGGGGATCGACATGAGACGGCAGGCTGTATCGTTCGCCCGCTGCCAGGCGAGTAGATCCAGGTCAATCTCCCGAACCTAGGCATGGGTGTCGAGTGCCTGCTGCGACAAAGGTCCGGCGATCTTTGCTCCCTCCTTCGCAGCTTGGCCGGATGGTCGCCGCCAACCAATGGTGGTCTATCGAGACGTTCTCGATGGCCGAGCGCGCAACTGGCGCCGCTTCCGATATCATTGAACGACGGTGTCGGGCTCTCCTCGGCAAGCATGCCGATTTTCATTCAAAACTCAGCTTGCGCGTTGATGGAGCGGCACTTCACGGCGCTGGCCGTACGAGCTTGCCCATGTAGCTCGTCGTCGGACGACACTTCGTTTATGAATGGATAAGACGCGGCGACCGAAGCCCTTCAGGCCTAAATGATGCGCCATCGTGGCCAATTAAGCGGAAGCCGCGCAAGGAGGGCGGCTTCCGCTTAAATGGTG
Source organism: Parasphingomonas frigoris (assembly GCF_036663815.1). Lineage (NCBI taxonomy): Bacteria > Pseudomonadati > Pseudomonadota > Alphaproteobacteria > Sphingomonadales > Sphingomonadaceae > Parasphingomonas > Parasphingomonas frigoris. Next base: position 798,344 of record NZ_JAXOJQ010000001.1, read on the forward strand.
ATCGGTGACTAGAAGGCGTAATCCAGGCGTACGCCGACAGTGCGACGCCCCTCGCCGGCCACCGTCTGCAGATAGCTGCCGGTCGGACCGAACGGCAGCGGCCTGAGGCGGGCGATGAACAGCTGGTCGGTCAGGTTGCGCCCATAGACGCTGATCCGCATCCGCCCGTCCAGCGCGCCGACGCCAAGCGTGCCGTTGAGCAGACCATAAGCCGGCATACGCGTGCCGGGATCCCCGGCAACGCTCAGCGTGCTCGCGCGGTGTGACCAGTTCAGGCTGCTGAACAGCTTTAGCGTCTCGGTCAGCCGCGGCTCGTAATTGACGCCGAGATTGTAGACGACACGCGGCGCGAGGATCACGTCGGTATCGGTCGCATCGTTGATCGTCGTCGCGCCCTGGCGGTAGCAGCCCGGGCCCGCCGCGGCGTTGATCGGCTGGTTCGCGTAGCAGCCGACCAGGAAGCCCTTATATTGCGAGTGGTTGTACGTCATGTTCGCGCTGAGCGTGAGATCACGCGTCGCCCGGAAGTTGGTGCTGAGCTCAAACCCGCGCGCCTCGACTTTCGGCGCGTTGCCGAGCAGACCGAGATAGTCGCCGCTCGGCTGCAGGATGAAGGTGTTGGCCTGGAAATTGTAGAAGTTAGTGATGTAGCCCGTCAGATTGACCGTCAGGCGTCGATTGAGGAACTGCGACTTGATGCCTGCCTCGAACGAGTCGACGTTCTCCTGCTGGACAGGGCGCAGCACACCCCGGCTGGTGCCGATAGCGGGCGCCTTGTAGCCGCGCGCATAGGTCGCATAGACCATGATGTCGCGGGTCGGCTTGTACTGGATCGTGCCCTTGCCGGTGAAGGCAGTCGCCTTGGCCGACCCGCCGACCGCAGGGGGGATGGTGCCGAGATAGGTGTAGGGGGCGTCGGTCGTCGGGGCGTAATCGCCGCGCACATCGTCATGCGTCAGGCGGAAGCCGCCGATCAGCGTCAGTTCCTTGCTGAGGTGCAGATTGCCTTCGCCGAACGCCGCATAGCTGCGCTGCTCCGAGCCGTACGCCGACCCCGAACCGACCGGATTGATATAGGTCAGCGCCGGCAGATCGGTGCGATTGCGCTTGCCGGCCTGCGCCTCGAACGCCGTCGCGTTCTGGCGGTAATAGAACAGGCCGAGGATGTAGTCGAAGGTCTTGCCCTTGGGCGAGTTCAGCCGCAGTTCCTGCGAGAACTGGTTCGCCTTCAGCCGGTTGCGGTTGAGCGTGTAGAAATCGGTGGCAGTATAATCGGGATCGTTGAAATTGCCGCTGCGCTGTTCCTTGTACGCAGTGATCGAAGTCAGCGTGTAGTCGCCAAGCGAGGCGGTGATGTTCTCCGAAATGCCCTTCTGCTCGACATAGCCGTACCACGGATTGTTGGCGAGATAGGTCTGGTTCCCGGTTCCGGCCGCAAAGCCGTATTGCGCGAACAGCGTCGCATAATCGAGGTTGGTCTGCGAGGTCGGCGACGGCGGCGTCGCGTAGGCGGTCAGGCTGCGGACGTTCTCGATGATGTTGTAGCCATCGTCCTTATGGTCGAAATATTCGGCAGTGGTGATCGCCTGGATGTCGGGCGTCGGCTGCCACAGCAGCTTGCCGCGCAGCGCAACGTCGCGATAGCCGCCTTCCTTGGTCTTGGTGAAGGCGTTGAACAGATAGCCGTCGCGCTTCTGATAGGTGCCCGAAAAGCGCGCCGCGAGCGTCTCGCTGATCGGCAAATTGACGGTGTTCTCGATCTGAGTCTCGTTGTCGGTGCCGTAGCGCACCGAGCCCTTGACGCTGGTCACGCCGAGCTGCGGCTTGCCGGTCACGACGAACACGACGCCCGCCGATGCGTTCTTGCCGAACAGCGTGCCCTGCGGCCCCTCGAGCACTTCGACGCGCTCGACATCGGCGAAGGTGTTGAAGCCGATCGAGCGCGGCAGGCCCTGCACGACGTCGTCGAGAACCACCGAGACCGACTTTTCGAGATTGTAGTCGAAGCTCTGGCTGCCGAAACCGCGGATCGAGAAGCCTGCCCCTTGCGAATTGTTGAAGGTTAGCGAGGGCACGACATATTGCAGATCGGACGCCGAGGTGTAGCCCGACTTGGCAAGCGCTTCGCCGCTGACCGCGGTGATCGCGACCGCGACATCCTGCAGGCGCTCGGCGCGGCGCGTGCCGGTGACGATGATGTCGGCGCCGGCCGCATCGGGCGCGACGGGGCCTGCGGTCGCGGCCTCGGGGGCGGCGACGACGGGATCCTGCGTTGCGGGCGGGATCAGCGTCTGTGCGGTCGCGATCGACGCCAGGCCGGTGGTACCGAGCAGAGCCGCGGCGAAGCCGGTGCGGACGATCGAAGTGCGGGTCATCATGTCGTGTTCCTCTCCTGAGGTTTCTGTTTTTGGACGCAAGTTTAGATCTCCGGGATCGCGTGCGCGCGACCCCGGCAGTGCGGTGATTTTCGACGAGGGGGCGGTGCCGACCGCGCGGGGCTCAGACGCGATCCACGCGATGCGGATGCGAAAAAAGCCTGTGCCGGTGTCGGTGCGGTGTCGGTCCGTCTCCCCTGGCGACCGGCCTCCACGGGCTGGTCTTCGCGGTCATCTCTATTGAACGGGCGGCATGTGTCAATCTGAAATTTCAGATCAGACCTGACAAATTTCTCCCGCCCGGGGGAGGATTCAGGCGCCCCTACACTCGAAGCTTACCAGTGCCACAACGTCCCGTCCTCGAGGCGCGCCACGTCGAGATAGGCGCGCTTGTAGGGATAGCGCGCTGCCAGCTCTTCGTTGAACTCGACACCGTGGCCCGGCTTTTCCCCGCTCAGCAGATAGCCGTCCTCGAGCCGCCATTCGTGCGGGAACACCTCCTGCGCCTCGGGCGGATGGAAGGCATATTCCTGGATGCCGAAATTGGGCACCCAGCGGTCGAGATGCAGCGCCGCGCCCATCGTGATCGGCGACATGTCGGCCGCGCCGTGGCTGCCGAGCCGGACATGATGCAGCCCGGCGAGATCGGCGATACGGCGGACGTGGGTGATCCCGCCGGCATGGACCGGCGTGGTCCGAATGAAGTCGATCAGCCCTTCCTCGAGCAGCGTACGGCAATCGTGGATCGAGTTGAACACCTCACCCACCGCAAGCGGCGTCGTGCTGTGCTGGCGGATCATGCGGAACGCCTCCTGATTTTCCGCGGCGACGAGATCCTCGAGCCAGAAAAGGTCGAACTCCTCGACCGACTTGGCGAGCCGGGCGGCCTCCTGCGGGGTCAGTCGATGGTGCGCGTCGTGCAGCAGATGCAGATCTTCGCCAACCACGTTGCGGACATGGTCGAGCAAGCGCGGCATGTGGCGAAGATAGCGCGGGGTGTCCCACAGCGTCTCGCGCGGGCGCTCATACGCCTGCGGTGCAACGCCGACCTTGTCGACGCCGTAGGTGACCGGCATGCCGGGGATCGCGCTCTGCACGCGGACCGCCTTGAAGCCGCGCTGGGTCAGCGCGACGACCTTGTCGGCGGTTTCCTCGATCGTCTCGCCCGCGGCATGGCTGTAGCTCAGCATCTTCTCGCGGCTAGCACCGCCGAGCAGCTGGTAGAGCGGCATGTTGGCGGCCTTGGCCTTGATGTCCCACAAGGCGACGTCGATCGCGGCGATCGCTGCCATACCGATCGGCCCGCGACGCCAATACGCGCCGCGATAGAAATACTGCCACGTGTCCTCGATCGCGCTGGCATCGCGCCCTATCAATGCGGGGACAAGGTGGTCGGTCAGGTACGAGGCCACCGCCAGTTCGCGCCCGTTGACGGTCGCGTCGCCGATGCCGGTGATGCCGGCGTCGGTCTCGATCTTGAGCGTGACGAAGTTGCGGCCAGGCGAACAGACGAACACCTGCGCATTGGTGATTTTCATCGGAAGAAGGATCCTGAGGTCAGAGAGGTTTTGGGGTTGGATTGGAAGCCGGCTCGGGAATCGGCGCGACGCTTCCCATGACGACGGTGAAGAAGAACACGCCGACCGCGAGCACGCCGCCCGCAAGCAGGAAGGCGCCGCTGAACGAGTGCGTCGTGGCGACGATCAGGCCGGTCGCGGCAGGGGCAACGATGCCGCTGATGCTGTTCATGAAGTTCATGATCCCGCCGATCGTCCCTGCCCCGCCGCGCGGCGCGATCAACGATGGCAGCGACCAGCTCGCCGGTGCTGCGGCGGCGAGACCGCTCAGCGACAGGGTGATCCACGCGATCGCCCAATAGGGATCGTGCGTCAGCCCCGCCCCGACAACCGACAGACCGGTCACCATACCCGCGACGATGATCGACTTGCGGACCTTGGTCTCGTTCCAGCCGCGCCCGACGAGATGGTCGATCAGCCAGCCGCCGACCACCAGATCGGACACCGTCGCGAACAGCCACGGCACGATCGTGAAGCCCGCCGACGACAGCAGATCCATCTTCATTTCCTGAACGAGATACCCCGGCAACCAGAAGATGAAGAAGGCGAAGGCATAGCCGTAACAGGCGAAGCCGATGCTCAGCCCCCAGATCTTCCGGCGCCGCAGAAGGTAGCCGAGCAGCGACAGGCCGCCGGCGCTCGCTTGCCCCTCTTCGGTGGCGCCACCAGCAACGATGTAGCGGCGCTCCTCGGCGCTCAGCCGGGTGTCTTCGCCAGGCTCGCGATACAGTCGGCGGAAGAGCAGGAAATAGAGCAACGAGAGGAATCCGGTGGCGATGAACGCCCCGCGCCAGCCGAGCGTGACGACCAGCAGCGCCACCACCGGGATGGCGATGACATTGGAGAATTTGGCGGCGGCATCGAACATCGCGGTCGCGAAACTGCGCTCGCTGCGCGGAAACCAATAGCCGACCGCCTTGGCATTGGCGGGGAACGCCGGCGCCTCCGCGATGCCGAGTAGCAACCGCGCGACGAACAGGCTGCCGACGCCGATCGCGGCGCTGGTGACGAACGAGGCAAGCCCCCACAGCACGATGCTGATCGTCATCACCCGACGCACGCCATAGCGATCGAGCAGCAACCCGACCGGGATCTGCAGCGCGCCATAGGTCCAGCCGAACGCGCCAAGCAGCAGCCCGACGGTCAGGCTGTCGATTGCAAAATCCTTCTGGATCGCGGGCGCCGCGACGGTGAGGATCACGCGGTCGAAATAATTGACGATGACGCCGACGCCGAGCAGCGACGCAATCATCCAACGACGTTTACCTGCCGGTTTCAGGGTCGCCAGCGTGGCCGTTGCCATCTTCCGAATCTCTCCCATCACGTGCATCGTTGGTCTGAAATTTCAGTTTGGATAGGAGTACACCGCTTGGCTGTAAAGCCCGGATGCGCCAAAAGGCACGACAGATTGCGCCTGAGCTGGTGGGCGACGGGGAATTCGGCGTTGCAGAACTTGAGTCTATCGCAACAGGCCTATGACCGCCTAGAAGCGCTGATCGTCACCACCGACCTTGCGCCGGGCGCACGCACGACGCTGGGCGAACTCGAACGCCTGTCCGGTTTCGGCCGCACCCCCGTCCACGATGCGGTCAAGCGCCTCTCGACCGCGCGACTGGTCCATGTCCAGCCGCGCTCGGGACTGCGCATCGCACCGCTGGACCTTGAGGAGGAGCGACTGTTGCTGCCGGTGCGAATCGAAATGGAAGCAATCGCCTGCAAACTCGCCGCGCAACGCGCCGATGCCGATCATATCGCACAATTGTCGGCGGCCGCGGAAACGCTTCGCACCGGTCGCGATGGCATGACGCTCGCCGAGTTTAATCTGGTCGACAGCGAGCTGAATGCGATAATCCTAGCAGCCTCGGGCGAGATGATGCTCGGCAACACCTTGCAGCCACTACAGACGCTCTACCGGCGCTCGGGCTGGCTTTTCCAGACCTTTGTCGCGCCTGACGGCGCGATCGCCGACATCGTCACCGCGCACCTCGACCTGCTCGACATCATCATCAGCCGCGACCCGGTCGCCGCCGAGCATATGGTGCGCGCCATGCTGTCGGAGGTCTACTCCTCCCTGCAAAAGCTACAGAAATTCAAAATTGCTGAACGGTATGTCTGACGCGCTACCGCTGCGCTTCGGCGCGGCCTGCATTTCAGGGCGTCCTTTCCCTCTCTTTAGAAGTGCAAGGAACTCTCGCTGCTCCGTGCACACTGTAACGGCGACTGCCGCCCTACATTGACGAAAGATCTGACCCAATCATGGACGCTCGGCGCCATCCTTGCGCTTCCCAACTCGGGACACGCATCCATCAGTTCGCGATCACCCTGCAGCGGCGCTGAAATGTCGAGCTTTGGGACAAAGCTGTCGTTCGCAAGGCCGATAGCCAATCCCTGCTCCCGGCAGGAGCGGACTTTCGCGGGTCTCGAGCATCTGCATGGGGATGCTCCGGATTAGGTTTATCGAATGTCGCCCGAAACGGTGCTAAGCGCAGCGGATGACCAACGACGCGCTCGCGGACTGCCTCCCTACGTCGAACGCTCCAAGGTGGACCGACGAACAGCGCGAAGCTGCGCTACGGGCGTACGACATTCTCGACACACCAATCGAAAGCGATTTCGACGACATCGCGAAACTGGCATCGGAGGCGCTGAACGCGCCGATCGCGGTGGTGAACCTGATTTCGAACGATCGACAATGGTTCAAAGCAGAAGTCGGGATCGGCGCCCGCGAGCTCCCGATGGACGTGTCGATCTGCAAGTACGCGCTCCTCGAAGACGATCTGCTGGTTATCCCGGACACGCGCTTGGATCCTCGTGTGGATCGCAACCCATTGGTCACTCCGGACGATGGGCTGAGGTTCTACGCTGGTGCCTTGCTCAGAACGCCCGCGGGCATTCCAATCGGGACGGTGTGCGTTCTCGACCGATCGCCTCGCCCGAAAGGGATTACCGCGTTCCAGCGTCTGACGCTTGAGGTTCTCGCACGGCAGGTGATGACGCAGCTGGAACTACGCCGCGCACTGACCCACCAGCGCAAGACTGATCAACGCCACCGCCTGATCGTCGACAGCGCCATCGATTACGGCATCATAACGATGGACTTGCATGGGCTTATTACGAGCTGGAACATCGGTGCCTGCCGCTTGATGGGCTGGGAAGAGATCGAGATGGTCGGACGCCCGTGCGGCGACTTCTTCACGCCGGAAGACCGCGAACATGGTGTGCCGGCCAAGGAAATGGGTTCGGCGCTCACCAATGGCCGCGGAGTCGACGAGCGCTGGCACATGAGGAAGGACGACAGCCAGTTCTGGGCAAGCGGCGAAATGATGCCGCTGACCGATGATGACGACAAGCCTATCGGCTTCCTCAAGATACTGCGTGATCGCACGGTTCAGCGGGAAGCGCACGAAGCGCTTGAAGATAGCGAGATCCGAACCCGTTTGGCGCTCGAGGCTGGAGGCCTTGGTGCTTGGCAATCGTCGCCGAGCTTGCGTGAAATGACGTGGGACGCCCGCACACGCGAACTCCTTGGGCACAGCGCGGAAGAGCCGCTGGACTATGAAACGTCGTTCCTCGCGCGGGTACATCCTAGCGATCGGGCGCATGTGGTTGCCGCGAATGCCGCGGCCGTTGCCCCTGATGGCGATGGCACGACGGACATAGAATATCGCACGATCAGCGCGGTCGACGGCAAAGAGAGATGGGTCAACGCCAGAGGCGCGCTCGTAAGAGGCCCTGACGGAGGCAAGAGATTTGTCGGCACCGTCCGCGACATAACAACCGAAAAAGAGGCTGAAGCCCATCGCGTCTTGCTGACCGGCGAACTGCAGCACCGCATCAAAAATACGATGGCGGTCGTGCAGTCGATCGTCAGCCAGTCGCTGCGGAATGTCTCGACGCCAGAGGAGGCGCGGGATGCCATCAGCGAGCGATTGACGACCCTGGGGCACGCTCATGATCTGCTCGTCCAGTCGAGCTGGACGGCAGCGCCAATGGCGATGATCGTAGAAGGAGCGACGCGCCTGCACGGTGCGAAGCCTGGCCGAATCCTGATTTCGGGCCCTGAAATTCAGTTGAACGCAAAAGCTGCGCTCGCCTTCTCGATGTCGCTTCATGAACTCTCGACGAACGCCGCGAAGTACGGCGCGTTGTCGAACGAGGTGGGGCACGTCGAGCTAGGGTGGACGACGATCGAGCTGGAAGATGGGGAGAGCGCGCTGCTAGTGCGGTGGCAGGAATACGGCGGGCCGCCGGTAAATCTTCCGACGAGTACTGGCTTCGGCTCCCGTCTCATGCGTGGTCTGGCCAGGGACATGGGAGGCGTCGCAAAGCTCGAATACGAGCCCGAGGGCGTGGTCTGGACACTGGATTCCAATCTGGCAGCGATAACAGGCCCGATTGACGACTAATGCCAGACGTTGCCGAACGCCGCACAAACGGCACGGGCGTTGATCGGCTTGCTCAGTACAACGCCGGGAGGATCACAGCGCATCTGGCAGCGCTGGTACGACCATCAGCCGGACAAGCACGCCGCGTTGCGCGAGATGCTGATGCAGCGCGACCCAGTCGCCATCCTTGCTGCGGGACGCTTCCAATCGCGCTGATCGCCCCGATCGTAGTTTGGCAAAGGCAAGTGGGGAGTGCGAAACCGCGGCGACGACCCATTAGCCGCGAGGCGGCCAGGCAGCATTCTCTCCGTAGCGGCCGATCGCACTAATTTAGCGGCCCCTTTGGTAGCTGACATTCGAAGCGATCAGAGAACGGGCTCACCGACTTGCGCAGCGAAGTCGATCAGGTACATTTGCTCTGATTTCCGGGGGGAAACGATGCCGTACCGTCATGCACATTGGTGGGTGTTGGCCCTCTTCCCGCTGATCGGTGTCGCTTTTTGGCCGGGCTATCTGGGCCAATTTGCTCACGCGCCCTTCGCGCTTCATGCACATGGCCTGACGGCGACTGCGTGGCTTGTTCTGCTAGCGGTGCAGAGCTGGTCGATCCATGCACGCAAACCCGGGTGGCACAGAGCAACGGGTCTCGCCACATTCGTCATATTGCCGCTATTTGCTGCGGCTGGGCCGTTGGCGCTGCAGGGCATGGCAATCCTCTGGCGAACGAGCGCCGACCCGTTCCACGCCGCTTATGGCGCGCAGCTTGTCATCGCGGATATGATAGCCGGGCCCTCGGTCGTCATGATGGTTGCCTATGCCTTCGTGCAGCGGCGACACGTTGGCGCGCACGCCGCAGCGATGCTTGCGACTGCTCTGCTGGTCTTGCCGCCGATAATCGGACGCATCTTTCCTGACGTTCCAGGATTTCCGCATGGAGGTTGGGCGGGATTCGCAGGGTTCCGGCTGGCGTTTCAGCTCGCTGAAGGGTTGACGCTCCTGATCGCTGTCCGGCTGGCCAGCCGCAGGCCTGCTGGACGCGTGGGGTTCGGTCTCGCAGCTGCCTCGACCGCTGCGCAAATGATCGGGTTTGAGACAATAGCCAGAACCAAGATTTGGGACCGCTGGGTAGTTGCGCTCACCGAAATTCCGACCGCACCCATGGCTTTGGCAGCAGGGCTTATAACGGCTGCGCTCCTATGGTGGGCTTGGCGGAAGGCGCGTTCGCAGACAAGGCGACCAATAAGCAATTCAGGTGCGGGTGAGGCCGTCTAAGCGGCACATCGCCGGACCGAGATGCAAAGGCGGCCCTGGGGAATCGGGTACGCGCGCTCGTGCCGATGGATCTCGTCCGCCTGCGCGACATCGGGCCGGTCGATCCTACCCAGCAATATGTCGGCTTGTTCACCGTTTCGCCCGAAGGCCAGAGAGCGGCCTTCCAGCTTCGCCTGGTGGCCCCGCGACCAACAGCTTCTGCGTGGCGATGCTGGTGGTCGAGCTCCGCACAAGGGGAAGAGTACAGTTGGTTGACCGTGGTGGCGGCCTTGGCGCTGGTCTCGCAACGTCAGTGCGTGACCGCCGAATTGAGCTGATGCGATAGCGTCCAGAGACGATCTGCATTGCCGGGATCGAGCGCGTATGCGGCGTAACCACCGGAGAAGTCGGTCGGACACCTCGCGACCTGCTCGGCTTCGTTGCAATCCTCGAAATAGCGACCGCTGATGCCGTCCAACAGCGGCGACCCCGCCAACGACACGCTTGTTGCGGCCCCCTGCTCAGGTGCCCGTCGACGCACGACGGGCGTTTTAGCCGGCCGGTATGCTTCTGCAGCATGATTGCTCCTGGAACGATATGAGGCGCGTGACTCACCACTCGATCAATGCCGAGACGATGTCGCGTAAGACGGTGTTCGATCGCGAGTAATTGCCGCGAAGCGATCATACCCTGCCTGACCAACGTTTGGTCGAAGACCATTCGGTCGATGCACGACCCCGCCGTGCCTGGCTCTCACTTTTGCTAACGGCAACTCTCTCCGCAACGCCCCGCGCCCGCGCTAATGAATGCTAACATCGCGGATGCAAATGGGCGTCCCGGCCTCAGCGCCGAACGAGCGCTGGGATGTCGTCGACGGCAACTCCACGTGAGGACACGGATCATGCGGACGCTCAGGATCGAAGCGCAGGTGGAATACCCGAACACCTCATGGCCACATCGAGCGCGTCTTCCCCTTTCAAGGATCATCCTGCTGGGTGCCACCGTTAGCCTGATCGCGGTCACCAGCAGCGCGTCTTCTTTTCCTGCGACGCGGGCGTCCGAGAATATTCCGGTCGAACGGCTTCACTTCTATCAGTCCAAGGAAGGGCTGACTTTCGCCAAAGCCTGGGGCGATCCTGCCGCCGGGCCGCACAGCAACTACATCATGCTCCCCGGCAGCTACGCCAGCCCGCTGCACGTGCATACGTCGGACTATTATGGCGTCGTCGTGTCGGGCGTCGTGACGAACGAACGTCGCGCTCAGCCAGATCGGCCGCTGCGGCCGGGCTCCTACTGGTTTCAACGCGGTGGCGAGCCCCACACGACGAAATGCCTGTCCCGGGAAGAGTGCCTGATCTTCGTTACATCGCACGGTAGTTTCGACATCCGGGTGGTTCCCGATCCCGCGCCAGCAGGGCAAACCCCCGCTCGCAAGCCATGAGATCGTTCGGCGCTCCAGCGCGGCGGTCGCGTCGCGCGGCACTCAAGGACTGCTGGGCGACAGAGGCGCCCGCCCCCCGGCCAAAGCCAAGGTATTTCGAATATCTTCCGGTCGGCTTCTTCGGCTCGGTCATGGGTCTGACCGGTCTCAGCATCGCGTGGAAGCTGGCGTCACAAGCCTATCAGGTGTCGGAATGGATTTCGGGCGGCATCGCCCTGTTGGCAATGGTGTGGTTCATCGTGCTGGCGACCGCCTATGGCATCAAGGCGCTCACCGCCTTCGATGTGGTGCGCGGCGAATTCCGCCATCCGGTCGCGGGAAACCTGTTCGGCACGATCCTCGTCAGCCTGCTGCTGCTGCCCATCGTGCTGGCGCCCGTCTTTCGGTCGGCGGCCCAGATTATTTGGTGCGTCGGCGCAGTGGGCATGGTGGGATTCGCCTGGCTGATGGTCGATCGCTGGATGGGCGAGCGCCAGCAAGTCGCGCAGGCCACCCCCGCGTGGATCGTCCCGGTCGTCGGGCTGATCGACGTGCCGCTCGCCGTCCCGAGCCTGAACCTGCCCGCGGCACATGGCGTGACAGTCGCCTGCATGGCGATTGGCCTGTTCTTCGCCATTCCGCTCTTCACGATCCTGTTTTCTCGGTTGCTGTTCGAGGAGCCCCTGTTGTTGCCGCTCCAGCCGATGTTGCTGATCCTGGTTGCGCCGTTCGCGGTCGGATTCTCCTCCTACGTCGCGACCAACGGACAGGTCGACCTCTTCGCCGAGGGGCTGTACTGGATCATGCTGTTCCTGCTCGCGGTCCTGCTGGGCAGGCTGCGCCAGCTTTTGCACTGCTGCCCGTTCCGTGTCGCTTGGTGGTCCGTCAGTTTCCCGCTCGCCGCCGCTGCCGCGAGCGCAGTTCGCTTCGCCATGGCCCGGCCGAGTCTCGTCGCAGATTCGATCGCCTGGGGGTTGCTGGCGTTGGCCACTACCGTGATCGCCGCGCTCGCCATCCGGACCGTCGTCGGCATCGCTCGAGGCGAACTGAAGGCTCTCAGCCAATGATGCCGAAAAATGATCGATCGTGACCGCAGGCGATTCCGGGAAGTGGCGACGCTTTCGATCGGCGCGGCGCCGCTGGGCGTTACTGCCGACACCGCCGCCTTCACTCCCGATCCCGCACATCTACCGGCATCGGAAACGCCGGCACCGTTCGCCGAATCGCGAAGGCTCACGATGGAGGGCGACGCTAATCACCCGCCGCACGCGAACGACCGAGCTTACCTGTTTCTTATAGATTGCCCGCAACACATCACGCCACGCTTTACCGACGTCGAACTCGAGGAAGCCTTGGCACCGTTACGGCAGAAGATGCAGGCGCTCAAAGCCGAGGTCACAATGCTGCGAGCCCGTACCGATTAGACGAAGCCGGCGTGGTCGAGTGAGCCCGCGCTCCGATCGTTCAAGCCGGCGGATGCGCGGCGACGGCATCGAGCGTCCGCGTGGAGTAGATGATCGCCGCTCCGGCGTTGATCGCGACCGCGACACCGAGCGCTTCCGCGATTTCCTCGCGCGTCGCCCCGAGCTTGAGCGCGGCATCGACATGGCTGGTGATGCATCCGTCGCACCGCAGGCTGATGGCGACGGCGATAGCGATGAGCTCGCGCGTCTTCGCATCGAGATGGCCGGTCTTGGCACCCGCGCCGCTCAGCGTCCCGTAGCCGCGGACCGTATCCGGGCTGAGCTTCGCGAGATCGCCGACACCGGCGATGATCTGTTCGCGGTACATGTTCCAGTCGAGCATCGGCATCATACGATCCTTTATCGGAGCCCCCGCACGCCGTTCCGACCGTGGCGGCGTGCGGGTTGGCAGCTTCAGCGTTTGGTGACGTTGCGATCGAGGAAATCGTGGATCAACGGCGCCATTTCATCGAGCTTGTCCTCGAGCGCGAAGTGCCCCGAATCGATCATATGCAGCTCTGCCTTCGGCAAGTCGCGGAGGTAGGGCGTTGCGCCAGTTGCCGGGAAGATCTTGTCGTTTTTCCCCCAGACAATGATCGTCGGCGGCTTATACTGGCGGAAAAAGGCCTGGAATTGCGGATAGAGCGGCACGTTGGTACCGTAATCCTTGAACAGGTCGAGCTGGATGTCGAGATTGCCTGGCCGATCGAGCAAGGCCTGGTCGTGGCTCCAATTATCCGGGTCGATGTGAGACAGGTCGCTCATGCCGTCGGTATATTGGAACTTGGTCGTCTTGAGCGTCATCAGCCCTTCGAGCGCCTTCCGGTGCTCGGGCGTGTCGCCGCCCCAATAGGCCTTGATCGGATTCCAGAACAGGCCGAGCCCCTCTTCATAAGCATTGCCGTTCTGGACTATCAGCGCGCTGACGCGCTCGGGATGCTTCAGCGCGAGCCGATAGCCGACCGGCGCGCCGTAATCCATGACGTAGAGCGCGTAGCGCTTGATCCCCTTCTGCGCGAGCAAGCCGTCGACGATCTCGGCGTAATGCGCGAAGGTATAGGCGAATGCCTTGTGGTCGGGTGCCCCGCTCTCGCCGTAGCCGGGATAGTCGGGCGCGATCACATGATATTTGTCGGCGAGCAGCGGGATCAAGTTGCGGAACATGTGCGACGACGTCGGGAAGCCGTGCAGGAGCAACACGACCGGCGCGTTCGCGGGCCCCGCCTCGCGATAGAAGACGTCGACGCCATCGACTTTGGTAGTGTGATACTTGGTCATGACGACCGGCGCCATGCTTGCCGTGGCGGTGGGCCTTGCCTGCGCGGCGGGAGCGAACGGCGCGGCGCCGGAAACCAGCAGCGCAACGGCACTGATCGCCAAGCCGGGATATCGTAGATTTTTCATGACAAGTCTCTCTTTCGTTCTAGCTTGAGGGAAGGCGCAGGACGCCAAACGAGCCGAATTTCAAAGCCGGGGGCAGTGGGCTGGGCCGCGCGAAAGACGTTCGCGAAGCATCGCCTGGCCGGTGGCTAGAGGATAGGCATGATGCCGAAGTGGCGCCCGTGAGCACCAGCCAGCGGTCGTTAGATGTCGCGAGCGTCGTTGACGGGACGGGCGTGCCGGTACGCCCTCTGGCAACACGGCGGTCGCGGAGGGGCGATTTACTTTAGGGCTTTCAGAGCCGAAGCCGGAAGATCAGACTGTCTCGATCGGGGAATGCATAGCCCGGCGGCAAATCCGCTCGTGCGCACGGCTCGAACCCAGCCCGGCGGTAAAAGGCATGCGAACGCGTTGCGATTGACGGCGTATCGAGAAAGATGTCCTCATAATCCCGCGCGATGGCTGCGCCAAGGAGCGCATCAAACAAGGCCTTTGCTGGTCCGCCCGCCCCCCGGTGACTTTTCGATACGAAAAATTTCTTCAATGCCCCCCGCCGGCCGTGATCGAGTAACCCGATGGTGCCAACCACTTTGCCGTCGCAAAGTGCGATCCAGAACCCGCCACTGCGATACGAGGTCGCGACGTCGAGGAGGTCCGGCTGGTCCGCGATAGAGAGGTCGAGCCCCGCCTCGTAGTTTTGAATCGAGAGGATAAGCGCGGCAATCTCGTGGTCGCGACCGCCGAAATATCCTAGAATTTCGTACATCAAACCCCCGCCTGCAACTCGCGTCGATGCTCAAGCCCGGGTAGCGACCGAGACACGGAAGCTGTCCTCGAACATCAGAAAATGGGAAATTCGACGGTCGGAAACTGTGAGGACAATCGCGAACTGCGTCTCGATAAGGTGATCGGTTGCGCTGACGACACTTGCCAGCGCTCCGAGGATCACAGCCTTGCTGCCGTTTGTGACAATGTCGCGCACTTCGAACTGCCGGGGTTTCAGCAATCGGCGGCTTTCATCGATGAATTGGCGGACGGCACTGAGCCCGACCTTCCGGCCGATCCAAGGCAGCGCATCATCGTCGCCAGGGACCTCGAATATGACGTCGTGATGAAACATCTCTGCAATCGCATCGGCGGACGCACCCGTCCCGATCGCAGTCAGCAAATCCTCGGCAACGGTACGAATCTCGTCGGTCATCCTGTCTGTCCTCTGGCTTGGGTCGCGGCCAAGCTAGGCCCAAGAAAGCGAGGTGGGGCGAGAGAAGATGCGTGAGGCGTCGTTAGAAGATGCGCGCTGCACGAGCGCCCATCGCTCGCGAGTTACGCTTTCACGGCACCGCGGCTTGGCCCGGATCTACGCGATTTGCCGTCGGCTCATATCCTCTAACAAGACGCCGCTGGGCGCTGCGGCCATATCGGGGCCACCGCTGCGGCTGGCCAGCCACGCTACCAGACCATGCTCACCAAAAGGAATCGACCGATGCGCCCTTGGCTAATGACAGTGTCCCTTATCGCCATGCTTTCGATGCAGGCCACCGCACCGGCGTTGGCAGCCGAGAAGGAGACGGGCTCCAAACCGACGATCGTGCTCGTGCATGGTGCGTTTGCGGGATCGTCGAGCTGGAACGGCGTGGTCGCCGACCTCAAGCGCGACCATTACCCGGTCATCGCCGCCGCCAATCCGCTGCGCAGCGTGAAAGGTGATGCAGAATATGTCGCGATGATCGTCGCGAACGTCAAAGGGCCGGTGGTGCTGGTCGGTCACTCGTACGGCGGCGAAGTCATCTCGGTGGCGGCGGCCGGGCGGCCCAACGTAAAGGCGCTGGTGTTCGTGGCCGGTTACGCGCCCGAGGTAGGGGAAAGCGGGGTTTCGCTCAGCACCAAATTTCCAACCGGCACGTTGGGCGAGACCCTTGCCCCGCCGGTCAAGCTGGCGGACGGAACCAGCGACTTGTACAGCGATCAAAGCCGCTACTGGAAGCAATTCGCCGCCGACGTCCCCCAGGCCGATGCGGTCGCCATGGCGGTGACCCAGCGCCCCGTGACGCAGGAGGCGCTTGGCGAGCCGGTCGCGGCGCGGTCCTGGCGCGACGTGCCGTCATGGTTCGTGTGGGGAGCGCTCGATCGCAATATTCCGGCTGCGCTCCATGCCTTCATGGCGAAGCGCGCTAGCGCCCGCGAAGCCGTCGAAATTGCCGGCGCGTCGCACGTTGTGATGATCTCGCATCCGCATGAGGTCGCGAAAATGATCGAACGGGCGGCCGAAGCGCAGTAATCAGCCGAGGCGCCGTCGACACTACATTCGGCGGCCGCTTGATTTCGACGCGGCCGACCAGTGCGCGAGATGCATCGGACCGGCGCCCTTGACGAGCCTGAGCACGCGCAAAGAAGCTACAGGTCGATAATGCCGCGTCTGAGTGCCTCCATCACGGCCCGCGTTCGATCGTCGACGCCAAGCTTGCCGAAGATGCTGCGCATGTGCGTTTT
This sequence comes from Parasphingomonas frigoris, assembly GCF_036663815.1. Lineage (NCBI taxonomy): Bacteria > Pseudomonadati > Pseudomonadota > Alphaproteobacteria > Sphingomonadales > Sphingomonadaceae > Parasphingomonas > Parasphingomonas frigoris. Next base: position 814,685 of record NZ_JAXOJQ010000001.1, read on the forward strand.
CACAGTGTCCTCAGTGATCGACAATTGCCAGGCGATCGCCTTGTTCGCATTACCTTCCGCCGCAAGGCGCAGCACCGCGGTTTCACGCTCGGTCAAGGACTCTTCGCCGGCGCGAAGCGCCATTTCCTGCGCAATTTCGGCAGAGATATAACGCCTGCCGACATGGACGGCGCGGATCGCAGCAAGCAGTTCGGTGCGAAGCGAGCTCTTCAGAAGATAGGCCATCGCGCCAGATTTGATCGCGCGTGCCGCCTGGACATCGCCCTGATAGGTCGTGAGCACGATGATCCGCGCGTCGCGCCAACCGGCGCGGATCGCGTTAATCGCCTCGAGCCCGCCCATCCCCGGCATTTGCAGATCCATCAACGTCACATGCGGCCGCAATCGCTCGAACGCCTCGATCGCCTCGGTCCCGCTCGAGGCCTCCCCCACCATCTCCATGTCGCTTTCCAGCTCGACGATCGCGGCGATACCCTGGCGCAACGCCGGATGATCATCGACGCTGAGGATGCGGATCAGATCGGCTGTGGAGGTGTTCACGATGATCCTTTCTCAACGCCAGAAGGCGAGAGCCCATCGCCGCCGCGGCCGAGAATAAGCGGTCTTTGCCGGCACCGATACCAGCACCTCGGTCCCGTCGCCTTCGCGGCTAACCACCGAGAAAGTACCGCCGATGCGACGCGCACGCTCGCGCATGCCGACAAGGCCGTAATGGCCCGGCCGTTTGCCCTGCGACGCGACCTCACGCGACAAGCCGACGCCGTTGTCGCGTATGCCGAGCCGGATAAGATTCGCACGATAGCTGACGATAATTTCAATCACCGAGGCATGGGCGTGCTCGAACGCATTGCGCAATGCCTCGTCGCCAAGCCGCTGGAGTTCGTCCTGCGCCAGCGCATGGAGCGCCCGCGGCCTTCCCTCCACGGTCAGCTTGAAACGGGTTGCGCGCGATGCACCGAGCTTGTCCGCCAGTGCCACCCAGCCCTCTGTAAAATCCTCGTCAGGATTGTCGATCCGCAGTTCGCGAACCCGGTTACGCCCCTCGACCAGCGCGCCATCGGCACTCGAAAGCGCGCGCTCCAAGACGGCGCGCGCGGTGTCCCCGGGTGTCATTCGGTTGGCGGCGGCCTGAAACTGCAGGACCAACCCTTGAAAGGTTTGCAGCAATGTGTCGTGCAACTCGCGCGCAATGCGCTCTCGCTCGGCTAGCCGCACGCCCATCGTGGTTTGCATTCGCGCGGTCAGCTGCTGGACTCTAACCCTGTAGGCCCACCACAACAGGATTAAGCCAAGCAACAGGCAAAGCGCCTTGAACCATCCTGTCTGGTAGAAGGCCGGCGCAACGGTGATGAGCAAGGTCGCACCCTTGCGGCTCCATACGCCGTCGGTGTTGGCCGCGATCACGGTGAAGCGATATTGGCCGGGCGCGAGGTTGCCGTAGACGGCTTCGCGGCGCCGGCCCGGGTCGACCCAATTGTCGTCATAGCCCTCGAGTTTGTAGCGAAAGCGCACGCGCTCTGCGACCGACACGCCGGGTGCGGAATAGTCGATCGTGATATTCGCGCGCCCCGCTGGAAGATCGATAGCGACCGGGTCGAAATATTTGGTGGCGCCGCTTGTCAGCGAAGAAATGACGACTGGCGGCGGCGTATTGCTACGCTTAATCTCCTTCGGATCGATTACTACCACGCCGTCACTGGTGAGGAACCGAATGACACCGTCGCCCCCTTCTAAGATCTGTTGGCCCCAGATTCCGTTCTTTTGCCCTTTGCCCACCAATCCCTCGGCGGCGTCAATCAAGTCATAGGGGAGTTGTGCGGCTGAATCTTCAAACGCATGGTCGAGGTCGCTGGTCCTGACGCGAACGATGCCCGCGGGTGACTGCATCCACGTATCACCGCTGCGAGTCTGCGCGAGCGCTCGCAGCTTTGTCAGCCACGGGAAGCGACTGGCATCGATCGTCCGGAGCGCGTTTCCACGAACCCTAGCCAGGCCGCGCGACCCGCTGATGAGCAGGTCCCGTGTGCCACTGTTGACGCTGTAAATTGTACCGACGCGAAAGGCCGAGGCCTTTAGCATTGTCAGTTTTTGCGGATCGAGCAGCATGAGCCCTGTGCCACCAAGCCGGAGGATGGCAACGCCCCAAGGGGTGGAGCTGATACCACCCGGCGTCAATGGCGGACCGGGAACCGTCTTATCGTGCCATCCGACATCGTCTCGCCAAGACAGGCTGTTACTATATGTCCACAAGCGGCCCCGTGCATCACCGGCACAGCCGCCAAGCTCCCCTTTGGGGGCCAGCCCAAAGGGCGTCACACGGTTCGGCCCAAGCCGCAGCAAAGTCCCGGGTATCATGGTGATCACCGAACCATCGAACCGTCGACAAGGAGGAGTGATTTCGCCGGAAAGCTTCGAGATTTGCTTGACCTTGCCGTCGGGCCCGATCGCGTGAATCCCGATATCGTCTTCGATAAAGGTGGTGCCACCCGCATCGGTTTCACCGCCATACCCAGACGAGAGCGGACCCAACCCGCCTTGCGTCCGCACGACGGCCTTGCGCATCTTGTCCAGGCCGCCATTCGTCCCGACCCACACATTGTCTTCCCGATCGACCAGAATCGCGACCGTGGAGTCAGATGTCAGGCCGTCGGCGGCCTCATAAGAAGCGAGATGCGAGCGCGCAGATGGGTCGTTCAACTGTGTTGCCGAGACCTTGAAGATGCCTCGCAAGGCGCTCAATCCCCAAAAATTACCGCTCTGATCGAACGAAAACCGCGGTGATCTTCCGGTGCTCGCTCCGCCGAGCGGTCTCGCTGGGTCGGTTGCGCCGCCGGGATAATCTGGCAGGGGGCGCAAACCCAATTGATCACTCAGCCAGCGTCGTCCGTCCGGACCTTGCCCGATCCGGTACCGGCCGGGCGCTACGATGGCGGGGGTCGGTATGAAGCGCTGGCTACCAAGCGGACGGTATGAAATCCGGCCCTCTTGGGCAATCCAGGTTATGCCCTGCCGATCGACGAACAAGTGGAAGATTTGCCCGCGGACTCCCTGCTCTTCCCCGACCTCCTGCCATTTGCCGGCCTTGTATAGCGACAGCGCTTGCGTGCTGCGCCCGCTTACAACCCACATGCCGCCCCTACGATCCTCGGTAATGGCGGTGACAAATTCGGGGGGATTGGGCATGTGCAGATCGTAAAGCCGCCCCTTTCGATACAGCGCGACGGCACCGGGGCGATAGCCGATCCACACGTCGCCATTGGGCGAAGCATGCACGATCAGCGGTTCGAATTCGCCGAGTTCAGGATCGCTCAGGGCCGGCATTTTTTCAAAAGAGATGCCGTCGAAACGGTACAAGCCATCGACGCCGGTCATCCAGATGAAGCCATCGGACGATTGTGCTAAACTCCGTACAGACGATGGGGCACCGTCGTCCACTGTCCAGCTGCTGTGTTTGTATCCCTCGATCTTTTGCGCGTGGACCGACGCCGACATCAGCAGAGCGCTGCACATAGCGACCATACGATAGGCCAGTAGTATCAGACGCATATCGCTCGGCACCCTCCCACACATGTCTATCTGCTGGGAGGCTTGTCGCGTGTCGCCCCCGAAAGGGTGAGCGCGCGCTACCTCTTTGGCAGTTTACGAAAGCGATGCCGCATGGAGTAGCGGATGGGGATGAAACACATCCTTTTCGCCTTTCCCGCCGGTGCCGCTGGCGTGGCGCTCGTGTTGTTTCGCCTATCGGCCGCAGTGTGCATCGCTTCGGCGGGTGCCAAAATGCCGCACGACGATACAAAAGTCGCCGCGTTGGCGTATCTCATATCGCTCGGCATGATGGCGGGATTTCCGATGCGCCTGATTGCGGTCGCGTGCGCGATCCTCGCCGCCGTCATCGCCTCGAGCGTGCAAATCTATCCGATCGCGTACTCGGTGGCGTTCATCCTGAGCATGCTGGCATTGGCGTTGATCGGACCCGGGGCCTATTCGGTCGATGCCTTCTTATTCGGGCGGCGAACGGTCCATCTGCCGGGCTGACCCGCTCCCGGCGCTAGGATGTGCCGGATAGCGGGTTGATCCTACAAAGCGAGCATCGCCTGCGCGAACGCCTCACGCCAACATATTCTAAATTCTTGTTCGTCGCGGCCAAAAGCGGCGATGAAGGATGGGTGGCGACGGGCCACCGCGGGCATGGCCTAAGGGGCCATAGGATGCGCTTGGGGCGGGCATATCCGGCGTTTCCTTGCTCACCATTGCTGTGGCGCTATGGGTTGCGCCGTGTACGGCACAATCGACGACGTCGCCTCAAGCCGAAAGCACCATCCGAAGCAGCCGGCCCGTAGCCGTGAGCGCGATCTACACCGGCGATGCCAATGCCGATATCAGCGGCGGAGCAGCGACCGGAACCGCCTATCTGCATCGGATTGGACTGATCGGCGATATCGACGTGCAATCCGCGTTCGGCTGGCGCGGCGCGCGCGCGCATGTCAGCGTGCATTCGATCATCGGCACTGGGCCGTCGGCGTATCGCGTCGGCAATGTTCTGACCGTCAGCGGGATCGATGCAGAGCCCGCCCTGCGGCTGTTCAACCTGTGGATCGACCAGAAACCAGGCGACCGGATGACGCTTCGCGTGGGGCAGTTCAACGCCGATCAAAGCTTTGCGATCAGCGCCACCGCCAGCCTGTTCGTCAAATCCAGCTTCGGCTGGCCGGGCAGCTTCGCGGCCGACTTGTCGAGCGGCGGGCCGGCCTATCCGCTTGCCGCCCCAGGCGCGTCGCTGTCGGTGACCGTCGCCAAGCACACGGCCATGCGCCTGGCGGCGTTCGTGGGAGACCCGGCCGGGCCGGGGGACGGCGATCCGCAACGGCGCGATCTGCACGGCTTCGCGCGCGTCGCGGCAAGCCCCGGGAACCGCAACGTGATCGATCTGTACGGCGATGCCGGGCTGACTTTGACGGGCGCGCTGCGCTCGCGCCCTGACGACATCGTCGGGGTGGGAATTGCGGTTGCGCGCCTGTCTCCCGACCTGCGCGCCTTGCATCTGGATAGCTGTGCGATCGCAGGGGTTTCCTGCCATGCGCCGGCGGCTGAAGACCGCGATCATCCCGTCGGCGGTCATGGCCGCGACTGTGGTCACGCTATGTATTCGTCGGCGAAGCGCGCTTCCACGTCGGCCATCTTCATCGCCAGATAGGTCGGCGTAAAGAAGTCCTTGGTGAATAAAATATTAGCGAAAGCGACGATCCATCGGTCGTAATAGGCTGGCTTCTTCGACGCCGCCGATTCTGCGGAGATGCCTTCCCATGATCCAGTAAGTTGCCGTGTGTCGCCGCAAGCCTATGCGAGGTGAGAAGATGGGCCGGAACGGCGGCGTCCGCCCGCGCTCCAATCGGCCCGACACCATCTCGCATCGCCTAACGGATGCTCATTCGCCTCGCTGCGTCGATCGTGGCGATAGGTGAATCCACCGTCAGATCTGGAGATGATGATGCACGACCGCCCCCCACTTCCGCCTTTCACGACCGTCGAGGATGCGGAGCAGAAAGTGCGCCTTGCCGAGGACGCCTGGAACACGCGTGACCCCGAGTTCGTGGCGACCGCGTACACGCCGGACTCCCATTGGCGGAACCGGACCGAGTTTCTCACCGGCCGTCCGGCGATCATCGCGTTCCTCGCGCGCAAATGGGAGACCGAACATCAGTATCGACTGATCAAGGAGCTGTGGGGCTATCACGGCAATCGGATGGCAGTGCGCTTCGCCTATGAATGGCAAGATGCCGACGGGGCCTGGTCACGATCGTACGGCAACGAGCTTTGGGAATTCGACGAGCACGGCCTGATGCGTCGGCGCCACGCCAGCATCAACGATCTCGCCATTAGCGAGCGCGAACGGCTTTTCGATTGGCCGCTCGGCCGGCGGCCCGACTATTACCCGGGCCTGACCGCCTTGAACCTTTGACCCATAGCGGCATGCCCCTGTCCCCGCTCGATGGCGTTGCGCATGTGGTTCAGCTCGCGCTAACGCCGGTGTTTCTGCTCAGTGGCTTGGCGACGATGCTCAACGTGTTCACCACGCGGCTGGGCCGAGTGGCGGATCGTGCCGACCTGCCCGCTGACGATTCCACGCAGCGGCAGTTGCAGCGATTGCGACTAAGGTCACGAATCCTCGACGCCGCCGTGTTGCTAGCGGCACTTGCCGGTGTTTTGACGTGTTGCGCGGCGCTGACGCTATTCCTGGGGGCCCTGCGCAACGCTGGCGATGGCAAGCTGCTGTTCGGCTTGTTCGGCGGCGCGTTGGCCTGCTTGATCCTGGCGCTCACCGCATTCTCGGTCGAAACGATCCTGTCCGGGCGCTCCGTTCGCGAGCAGACAAAACGCAGGCCGTGAGGGCGAACGCGTCAGAAGTGCCCGATCGGAGCGCCGTTGTGGGTGCCCCGCAAGCGTCAGTCGAACAGGTTTGATGCGGCAGGGTCGCTGGCCGAAAATGTCTCCTCGAGCGCTTCGTCCAAAGCGGCCTCCGCCCGCGCGTCGCCTTCGACCTGGGCTGGATCGAGCCCGGGCGTTTCGGCATCGGACGGCACAATTTCTGGTGAGGGCATGCCAGCCGTTCCTATTGCTAATCATCGCGCCGAGCATAGGGCAAATCGCTCATAATCGGCATGAATTGTTACCAGATTCCGGCAGTAAATCGGGACTGGCCCCTTCTAACGACCGCTCACGACGCTTCACTGTAACAGAGGCGACCCTCGACCTTACTGTCGTGGCCGAACAATTTCGGCAGACAGGAGGATCTTTATGAAAACGACCTCGCAATCGTCGGTAGGAAAAGCGTTGGCCGTATTGGCGGCCACGACACTCACCTCCGCCGCAGTCTGGGCCAGCCCCTATTCGATGATCAATGCCGCTGCGGCTGCCGACCCGATCGTCACGACGAAGCTGCGCGGGGGCATGTCGATGCTATCGGGATCGGGGGGGAATATCACTGTTCTGACCGGGCCTAGGGGAATGCTCCTGGTCGATGCCGGGATTGCCGTGTCCAAGCCCAAGATCGAGGCCGCACTGCGCAGGGCCGGCAAGGGGCCGGTCCGCTATGTCATCAATACGCATTGGCATTGGGACCATACCGACGGCAACGCCTGGCTGCGCCGCGCCGGCGCGACGATCATCGCCGACCGACAGGCGCGCCATCGCTTGACCGAGACGCTTCGAGTGGTGGAATGGGAACACACCTTCACCCCGATCGCGCCGGCCGATTTGCCCAGCCATATCCTCTCGCGTGATACGGTGCTGCGCTTCGGCACCGAAAGCATCGCGATCCGCCAGTACGGCCTAGGGCATACCGATGACGACATGTCGGTCTACTTCCGGCGCGCCGACGTCTTGTCGACCGGCGACACGTTCTGGAACGGCATCTATCCCTTCATCGATTATGTCGGCGGCGGCAGCATCGACGGCGCGATCCGCGCGGCGAATGCAAATCTCGTGCTTTCCAAGCCCGGTACACAGGTCGTCCCCGGACACGGTCCGCTCGGCAACCACGCGCAATTGATCGCCTTTCGCGACATGCTGGTGACGGTCCGCGCCAAGGTCGCCGCGCTCAAGAAGCGCGGGTTGTCGGAAGACCAAACGGTCGCCGCACGGCCGACCGCGGCGCTCGACGCGAAATGGGGCGGCGGGGTCATCAACGGCGCGCTTTTCACGCGGTTGGTGTACCACGGGGTTTGACGAGCGCTGCAGTGGAGAGCGAAAGTGACCGACCCCGTCATGCTGGCGCACGTCAAAGGCGGGGCCGGGATATTCGCCGCGCTCGATCAAAGCGGCGGGTCCACGGCCGGCGCGCTCGAGGCTTACGGATTAGCGGCGGGCAGTTGGTCGGGCGACGAGGACATGTTCGCGCTGATCCACGCAATGCGCGTGCGCATCATGACCGCACCGAGCTTCGACGGCCGCCACGTGCTGGGCGCGATCCTGTTCGAACGCACGATGGACGGGCTCGCTGAGGGCCAGCCTATCCCGGCATATTTGCGCAATCGCGGGGTCGTGCCGTTCCTCAAGATCGACCAAGGGCTCGAGCTTGAAGCCGATGGCGTCCGCTTGATGAAGCCGATCCCCGGACTTGCCGATCTGCTCGCTCGCGCCAAATCGCTCGGCGTGTTCGGAACCAAAATGCGATCGGTCGTCAATCGAGCGGAAACAGCCGGGATCGCCGCGATCGTCGCCCAGCAATTCCAGCTCGCCCGACAGGTCGCCGAAGCTGGGCTGATGCCGATCCTCGAGCCCGAGATATCGATCGACGCGCTCGACCGTACTGCAGCCGAGCGAAGCTTGATGGCCGAGATCACCAGGCACCTCGAAACGTTGACCGCTGACCAACAGGTGATGCTGAAACTGACCATTCCGGCAATCCCCGACACCTATGCACCGCTGGTCGGCCATCACCGCGTCGCCCGCGTCGTCGCATTGTCGGGCGGCCTGTCGCGCGACGAAGCTTGCGAGCGCCTGGCGCACAACCACGGCGTCATTGCGAGCTTCTCACGCGCGCTGCTCGAAGATCTCGATCACGGGATGGACGACTCAGCGTTCGACGGTGCGCTGGGTGCCGCGATCGATCAGATCTACGCCGCATCGACGGTAAAGCGCGCGCCTTAGGGTAGGCCGCCGCTCGACCTCGCAGCAACTCACGGCTGCTGGTGGCGTCTTCCTGTCGCACCGCCCTCGCCCGGCATAATCTCCAGGTAATGGCTGACCGACCAGTCGTCGATGGAGTTGCTCATGGCACCCGACCCGCGCGCCTTTCCGGCGACATCTCGTAAACGGGCATTGGTCGGCGCGACCGGCCTGCTCGCCATGGGTGCGCTCGATATCGTGTCGCAAGCCTATAGCGCCGCAACAGCGGCCCCGCGCTCGGCCCTTCCCATCAGCCGGCCGGTGGAGGCCGCTTCGCCCGCGACCGTGAAGGCATGACCAGGTCGTTACCCTCCGCTCTGATCGCGATCGACGACGAGCCGGCGCCGCGGCTGATCATCGATCCGCCGCTCGCCGCACCCCTCGCCGAGGGACGCGTGTTCATCCAGTATCGCGCCGAACATCTGCGCGTCGTGCCCGTGTTCGGCGTCGGCGCGCTGGATGTGTCGCCGCGGATCGGCCATGTCCACGTGACGGTCGACGAGGCGCCCTGGCACTTCATCGATGCGAGCGGCGAGACGATCGTCGTGGTCGGCCTGGCACCCGGCGAGCATCAGGTGCTGGTAGAACTTGCCGACCCGACCCACCGAGTCATTGATCGTCAGCTCGTCCGCTTCCGCGTTCCCGGGCGACCGACCATCCCACGCCACTGATCACATCAAGAGTGAAGGAAGACCCATGCCTACAGTGACCACCAACGACGGTGCCGAGATCTTCTACAAGGATTGGGGTCAGGGCCCGGTCGTGATGTTTTCGCATGGATGGCCGCTCAGCGCAGACGCGTGGGAGGACCAGCTCTTCACCCTCGCCTCGCACGGCTACCGCGCGATCGCGCATGACCGTCGCGGTCATGGCCGGTCGAGCCAGACGTGGGACGGGAACGACATGGACACCTATGCCGACGACATGGCGGCGGTAGTGCAAACACTCGATCTGCACGACGTGACGCATGTCGGCCATTCGACCGGCGGCGGCGAAGTGACGCGCTATATCGGCCGGCACGGGACGGCGCGCGTCAAGGCGGCGGTGCTGGTCTCGGCGATCCCGCCGACGATGCTCAAGACCGAGCGCAACCCCGGGGGCTTGCCGATCGGCGTGTTCGATGACATCCGCAAAGGTGTAGCCACCGACCGCTCGCAATTCTATCGCGACCTCGCCGAGCCGTTCTTCAGCGCCAACCGCCCCGGCTCGACCGTGACGCAAGGAATCAAGGACGCGTTCTGGCTGCAATCGATGCAGGCCGGACTGAAGGGGTCGTATGACTGCGTCAAGCAGTTCTCCGAAAGCGTGTTCTACGACGACCTGGCGAAGTTCGACGTGCCGACGTTGATCATCCACGGCGACGACGACCAGATCGTGCCGATCGACGATGCCGGGCGCATGACGGTCGACCTCGTTAAGGGTGCGGTGCTGAAGGTTTATCCCGGCGCCCCGCACGGCCTGATGGTCACGCACCGTGACCGCTTCAATGCCGATTTGCTCGAGTTCCTGAAGGGCTGATCCAGCCGCCGCGCCGTCGGGTAGCCCCAGGCGGCGCGGCGCGCACGCGATAGCGCAATTGATGAGGAGACCGCGTGTGGGTGACTCTATCCAAGTCTCGACGCCGGACGGTGCGTTCGCTGCGTATCGCGCCGCGCCCGCGAATTTGCCGGCGCCCGCCGTGGTGGTGCTGCACGAGGTGTTCGGCGTGAACGCCGACATCCGACAAACCTGCGACGAGCTCGCAACGCATGGCTTCCTCGCGATCGCCCCGGATCTATTCTGGCGACAGCAGCCCGACGTCGATCTGGACGTCCGTTCGGAAGCCGACTGGAACACCGGCCTCGCGCTATACCGAGCCTATGATCGCGATCTCGGCGTCGGCGATATCGCCGCTACGATACGCGTCGCTGCGTCGATCGATGGCGCGTCAGGCAAGGTCGGCGTGCTTGGATATTGCCTGGGCGGGTTGATGACCTTCCTTGCCGCAGCGCGTACGCACGTCGATGCAGCGGTCGCCTTCCACGGCGCCGAGACCGAGAAATATCTCGACGAAGCCCCCGCCATCACCGCGCCGATGCTGCTTCACCTGGCGGGCGAGGATGAGTTCATGCCCGAATCGGCGCGACAAGCGATTGCGTCCGCGCTGGCGATGCACGCCAACGTGCGCGTGTTCACCTATACGGGGAGCCACAATGCGTTTTCGCGCCACAACGGCGCGCATTACGACGCGAAAGCCGCCGCGCTTGCCAATCAACGGACATGGTCGTTCCTGTCCGCCATGCTCCAGGGCACGGCCGCGCCGCCCGCCTGAGGCGATTATTTGGGCAAGGGATCGAAGAACAGAAAGAGCGAGGCGATCCGGCCATCCTCCACCACGACAAAGTCGGTACCGGCGTAAACCGGCGCTTGGCCGGGCGGGCCCGACACCCAACTAATGCGGCCGGCCGCGCCGTTCAGCGTCGCCGGCTCGGCAATCTCCGCGTAGCGATAGTCGGGATGCGTGGCGCGGACGTCGCCGGCGACACGGTCGATCGCGTCGCGGCCCGAATAGACTCCGTCGGGCGCCTGAAAAACGGCATTCTCGGTATAAAGCTCGGCGATCGCCGCGCGGCGCCGGACCGGGTCGCCTTCGCCGAACACCTCGTGGAGATTGCGTCGCAGAAGGTCTGCAATGCTATCGGGCATGATCTCGTCCTCTGGGTTGGCGGCCATCAGCCGACTAGGATGGCATGTCGAGCGCCTGCGCGCCGGAGATGAAGAAGATCGAACCCGAACGCGCGACGATTCGCAAGGCCAGTGCCTCGCTGAGCACGGCTTGGAAGGCATCGCTGCGGAAATGCTCGTCGAGTGCTTCCTGGCTGGCCCATCCCTCGGTGAGGTGAAAGATGTTCGGGTCGGCAACGTCGCGTGCGGCGTTGAGAAAGACGTTGCCCGGGCGACGCTTCGCTTGTTCGGCCATGCGCGCCGCAATCCGCTGGAAGGCTTCGGCGTCGGCGGGATCGAGGACATAATTCGCGACGATCAGAAAGGCGGGCGTTGCATTAGCGTCGACCATGGTCAGATCCCTTCTCGGTCCAGCGTGGGCTGTCCTCCCGCGCCTCGGCATGCCTAGGCGGCGGCCAGTCGGGCTGGGGCGACCGTAAACGCCGCCACTTCCTCGACCGACTTGAAGCTGAGCACGCTGATCTTCAAAGCGCGCAACAGCGTGGTCATCGCGTTGCGCTCCGCGGCATCCGGCTCGACGATGAAAATGAAACTTGCCGCTGTCGCGCCCAGCGTCGATTCAGGCGCAACGGCGATCCTCTTCTGCGGCAAGGTCGGCGCCAGCAGGGCATCCTCGTCATCGGCGAAGATGTAGCCCCGGCCAGGAATGGTCTTTATCCGGTCACGTTCGGGTCCGAGTGCCTTGCGCAGCACGCCCATTTGGAAGCGCAGGTTGCTCTCGTCGACGAAGGTGGACGGCCACACTTCTCGAACGATCTCCTCTTTGGTGACGAGCTTGCCGCGCGAGCGAAGCAGGACGACCAGCAGATCGAACGCCCGGCTGCCGAGCGGCACAGCGGTTAAACCAAGTTTCAAGGCGCGCGCTCCAGGACACACGGTGAAGGCGCCGAACTGCATTGTTCGCGCTTCAGCGGTGTCGACGAAATCCTCCGTGGGTCGCACGGCCGGTGGGATGGTGTCGAAGTCAACGCCGTCGATCGCTACCTGTGCCATCTGCTTGCTCCTGCCTGATGTGGCAAAAGATGGCCAATGATCCGTAATGGAGAAAGTCTATCGGGGGGACACACCCGCTACACTTTCGTGCGGGTCGAGCCGCCGGGGTGGGGCAACGCGCTTGCTCTCCAATCCGCCGTCCACCGCGCGAAATGCCCGTCACTAGGGAAGATTTTGCCGATCCACTTGCAAGGCGCAAGCAAATCCAGTGGATTTCAACGCCATTTGGGCTAGGTGTACATAGTCCATTTGGGGGCTGCGAGTTTACCCTCGCGACTTAACGTCATCACCTGACAGGCTTAAGAGAAGGGTGGTAATGCGGATTGGACGGGTCTTGACCACGTTCATTGCAGTGTTTGGGATGGCCTCCGTCATGCCCTCGCGTTCGCTTGGCGGCGATTTGCTCGTCTCGCAATACAAACATACGCGCTGGACTGTCGACGACGGCGCGCCGTCGCCGATCAACGCCCTTGCCCAGGGCCGAGACGGCTACCTTTATATCGGCGCGGGTGAGGGCCTGTACCGCTTCGACGGCAACAGCTTCGAGATGATCCCTCCGGACAAAGAGCATCGCGACCGCGGCAGCGTCATGGCGTTGCTCGCCGCGAAGGACGGGAGCATTTGGGTCGGTTATGGCGCTGGCGGCGTCGCACGCTATGCGGCGGGAGCGTTGCGCGACACCAATGTCCCGCACCCGATCGACGTGATGCGACTGGCGCAGACCAGTGACGGCGCGATCTGGGCGCTTCTCGGCCGAACCGAGCGGCCCCTGGTACGGTTTTTCCGGGGACGATGGGCCGAAATCGGTCGCGATTGGGGACTACCGGATAAGCAAGGAGCAGATTTAATGACTGCCCGCGACGGCTCGCTTTGGATCAGTTCGCCCAAAGCGATCTATTTTCTGCGTACGGGCACGACCAGATTCGTCGAAGCATCCTTCCATCCTGTTGGGTACGGGGCCCTGGCACAGGACCGCGATGGTAGGATTTGGGTCTCGGACCAAACAACGGCGCGCGCGCTATCGAGTCCGATTTCGACGCGGCATTTCTATCCCGTCCCCTATGGTCCACGCAGGCGGCATGCATTGTTTGACCGCGAAGGTGCTTTGTGGGGCAACACGTCGGTCGGTGGCATCTACAAGGTAAGCTCGCCAAATGTGGTCGGGGAAAGCTCGTCGCAGGCGGCCGCCTCGCGACTGGACCGCTTCAGAGAAAAGGATTCGCTGACTTCGGACCAAGCTAACGCGATTCTGGAAGATCGCGAAGGCAGTCTGTGGGTCGGCACGCAAGTCGGGCTCGACCGCTTTCGATCGGTCCCGATCGTGTCGGAAGCGCTGCTGACGCTGGTTCCCCAATGGGGTGATGTGCTGCTGGGTGCGGCCAATGGCGACGTCTATTTAGGCCAGCACGACGGCGTTTACCGTGCCCGCCCCGGGGAAAAGCCGGAACCGGTACTGCTCGGTGCGGGCGAAGCGGAAGCGATGTGCCAAGGGGAGGACGGAATGCTGTGGTTTGTCATGCAGCAGCGGATCGTCCGTTTCGGCACGCGGCCGTTGGAAAACATTCGCAAACCTGCCAGCCGACAAGCGCTGATCGACTGCGCGGTCGACCATCGCGGCCATCTGTACGTCACCTCGGCAGAAGGAGCTTTTGAACGGACAAGGGGTGGATGGCGACTATTTGCGGCCGATCGGGGCGACCTCACCGACGGAGCGATGCCCATCATCTCGAGGACAGACGGCAAATTGCTGACCTACGTCTCGAACCGATCGCTCAGGCTCTACGATCCGCCGAACATGACCGACATCGTGTTGCACAGGCCCGCGGCACTCCGCAATCTCAAGACACTTTATCAGCGACCGGATGCGATCCTGTTGGGCGGCGCATTCGGCTTGGCCAAGTGGCACGGGAAACGCTTCGATTTCCTGACGAGTCGGCGTGTCCCAGCGCTCAGAAACGTCTTCGGCATCGCCCCCACGCCCGATGGCTACACCTGGTTGATGGCGCGCCGCCATATCGTCCGAATTGCCACCGCCGACCTTGACCACGCGTTCGCTGACCCAAACTGGATCCCTCCGGTCCTTGCGCTCGATTATTTCGATGGGCTGCCGGGTATCGGCGTTCGCGACGGGAAGCGCGACGCGGTGCGCGGCGGGGACGGCCGCATCTGGTTCTCGACGACCGCCGGGATCGTTTGGATTGATCCAGCCCGCTTGCCGCACAACCCGCGGCCGCCGCCCGTTGCGATCAGTGCGGTACATGTTGACGGTCGGACATATCACGATCCGCAGTCGGTCGAAATTCGCCCCGGTATCAAGCGCCTGACCCTCGACTTCAGCGCGCTGAGCCTGAGCATTCCGCAACGGGTGCGCGTTCGCTATCACTTGGAAGGCGCCGATGCCGGATGGGTCGAGGCCGGCAAGCTGCGGAATGCGACCTACACCAATCTTCGCCCAGGTCAGTACCGTTTCCATGTGATCGCCGCCAATGAAGACGGCGTTTGGAATCAAAGGGGAGCGACGCTTAAACTGGTCGTCCTGCCGACCTTCTTCGAATCGCAAATCTTTACGGCACTTTGCGTCGCTGCGGGATTATGCCTCCTGTGGCTGGCATACGTCATTCGCACGCGCCAGTTGACAGCCCGTGTGCGCGACAGACTGGCGGTTCAGCTGAACGAGCGCGAACGGATCGCGCGCGAGCTTCATGACACACTGCTCCAAGGATTTCAGGGTCTGGTCCTCCGTTTCCAAGCCGTGGCAAATCGCATGTCATCCGACAGCGCCTTGCGAGCATCGATTGATGACGCGCTGCAGCACGCGGAAACCATCATCACGGAGGGTCGAAACCGTGTGATCGACTTGCGCTTTGCGGACAATGATGCAGATTTGGCGAGTGAGATCGTTGAGGCCACTTCGCAGCCTGCAGGGGGCCCCGCCCCGCCCATTTCTGTCATGATAAAGGGACGGGTCCGCCCGCTGGTTTCAATCGTTCGCGAGGAATTGTTGCGAATTTCGCAGGAGGCGGTCCGCAACGCAGTCCAGCATTCCAGCGCGTCGCGCATCGAGGTCGCGGTCCAATATGGCCGCCAAGTCCAGTTGAGCGTGAAGGACAACGGCAGGGGCCTGCCGGCGGAAGTCGCCACCGCGGGCAGCCGCCCGGGCCATTTCGGCTTGGTCGGCATGCGTGAACGCGCGGAACGGACCGGCGGCAAGTTCACGATCGTCAGCCTACCGCGCCAGGGCACCGAAGTTTATGTGACCGTGCCGGGGCGGCTCGCCTATCATGCCCGCCGTACCCGAGAGTAGCGCAACCATGCCGACCAGTCTGCAGATGCGCCCCATCCGGGTCATGACGGTCGATGATCATCCGGCCTTGCGCGACGGTGTCGCGACGATGCTGCAGCATGAGACGGACATGGTCGTCGTCGCGGAGGCGGAGAACGGCGCCGAGGGGGTCGCAATGTTCGAGGAAGCGCGACCCGACGTGACGCTTATGGACCTCCAGATGCCCGTCATGGACGGGGTCGAGGCGATCCGGCGAATTCGTGCATTGGCTCCGACCGCCCGGATCATCGTCCTCACGACCTATGCCGGTGACGTGCAGGCGGTGCAGGCGTTGAAAGCCGGGGCTGCAAGCTACCTGCTGAAAAGCACTTTACGACGCGAGCTGCTGGATGCGATCCGCGCGGTGCACGCCGGGCGGCGATATCTGCCAGACCACATCGCCCAGGAGATCGCGTTGCATTCGGCCGACAATGTGCTGACGCAACGTGAATTGGGCGTCCTGCAACTCGTCGCCGAGGGTAAATCGAACAAGGTCATCGCTTGGGAGCTGGCCATCTCTGACGACACCGTCAAAGCACATCTCCGCAGCATCTTTGCGAAACTCGACGTAAATGACCGAACACATGCGGTGACCGTGGCCCTTCGGCGCGGCGCGATCCACCTCCGCTGACGAAGCGACGGCAGCGTCATCAGGCCGTCCAGCCGTATGCTGGCATCGTCAAATGTCTTCTAACGACAGCTACCTTCGGCCGGTAGAAGGTCTGCCCTAAATTGCATCTTTCCACCCCTGATCCCGGCGAGCGCTCGGCTTGCGCGGGCCAAAGAAGGAACGCTCCAATGCCCGATCGTCTCAACGGCAAGGTCGCGGTGATTACCGGCGCGTCGACCGGTATCGGCCTCGCCACCGCGAAGGTATTTGCGGCCGAGGGCGCACGGATTTTCATCACCGGTCGACGCAAAGCGGCGCTCGATCGCGCGGTCGATGAAATTGGTCACAACGCGACGAGTATTCAAGCCGACTCTGCCAACCTCGACGATCTGGACCGACTGTACGGTCGCGTGAAAGCGGAGGTGGGCCGCATCGACATCCTGTTCGCCAATGCCGGCGGCGGCGGTCTGCTTCCGCTCGGCCAGATCACCGAGGAACAAGTCGATGATACTTTCGGCCGCAACGTTAAGGGCGTGATCTTCACCGTCCAAAAGGCACTGCCGTTGATGGGCGAAGGTGGCTCAATCCTCCTGACCGGCTCGACTGCGGGATCGGGTGGCACGGCCGCCTTCAGCGTCTACTCGGCATCGAAGGCGGCGGTCCGCAATTTGGCGCGCAGTTGGGCACTCGATCTCAAGGGCAGCGGGATCCGCGTCAACGTTATCAGCCCCGGCCCGGTGCGGACTCCTGGCCTGGTTGAGCTCGCTGGCGAGGATGCCGCGCGCCAGCAGGATTTGCTCGATCATTTCGCAACGCTCATCCCGCTGGGGCGAGTTGGTGAAGCTGAGGAGATCGCAAAGGCTGCCCTCTTCCTCGCTTCGGACGATGCAAGCTTCGTGAACGGCGCCGAGCTGTTCGCGGATGGCGGGGCGGCCCAGGTCTGATCCCCGCGCGCACGCGACTGAGGCCGCCACCCACTCGGTCGGGCGTCTATATCCATCGCCATCGAACGACCGAGCCTGACCCGTTCAAGGAGTATTGATATGAGAGCGTCTCACAAATGGCTCGCAGCGGTCGCAGCGACGATTGTGCTGACAGGCGCTATAACCGGCGCGGCTTCGACCGCGTCATCGCAGGCACCTAGGAATGTGTCGCCCGTGTTCGGCGTTTCGTTGCCGGCTGGGTACCGCCAATGGCAAGTGGTCAGCGTCGCCCATGAGGCCGGTGGCCTGAACGATGTCCGCGTGATCCTTGGCAACGACGTGGCGATGAAGGCCTTTCGGGAAGGCCGACGGCCCTTCCCGGACGGAACGACGATCGCGCGCGTGGCGTGGAAACTCGTTGCGTCCGATCGCAACAACGCGATCTTCGGAAAGCCGCAGTCGTTCGTCGCTGGCGATGCGACCAACGTTCAAATCGTCGTCAAGAATTCAAGGAAGTATGCGGCGACCGGCGGCTGGGGCTATGGCCAGTTCGAAAACGGAAAGGCCAATCCCGACATGGCCCTGATGCGAACGTGTTTCGCCTGCCACACTAAATTGCCACGGTCAGAGGATTTTATTTTCACCGACTATTCCCGCTGACGCCCTTTGGGGACGCAGACATCGAAGGAATCGCGCTGCCCTGCTTGCCCGTTTTACCTATGTCAGTGGCCCGCATCGATGCCGAACCTGCTTGATGGCGCCCGGCAAGCGGATCGTAACGACGGTACCCGCACCGACGCGGCTTTGGAGTTCGGCCGATCCGCCAGCCTCGCGGGCGAACTCGGCGACCATTGCCAGACCAAGGCCTGAGCTCTGCCCCGGCGCGCCTGTCGTGAATCTCGGCTCGAACGCCCTCGCCGCAATTTCAGGGGACATGCCACACCCACTGTCGACGATCCGAAGAACGGCCCATGGGAGATCGTGCAGAGTCTGGGCGTCGCGCGTGGCGCTGATCCGAATGAGCCCGCCACTTGGCATCGCTCGCTTTGCATTTACGATGATGTTCAAGATGGCGTCGTCTAGGGCATCCGGATCGCAATAAACGTCCGGCACGTCTTCGGCGACGCGATGCTCGATGACGATGTTGGAGCCGGCCGACAACAAGGCTGGACCAGACAGCATGGCAAGCTGTTCGGCGATCGACACTAGACGTTCCGTCACTTCCCGATGCGTTTTAGTATCCACGATCGCACGGCTTAGGCGGCTTGCGCGTTCGACCGCTAATATTGCGTAGCCGAAAACCTCATCTAGCCGTGTTGCGGTATCGCCTTGGATAGAACGGCGAATGACGTTCAAGGCGCTTTCGACCACTTGAAGTTGATTGCATAAGTCATGCGCTGCATGGCCAGCGGCCCCATGCTTGCGCCGCAGATGTCCGCTTTGAGATTGGTATCCGGCCCGGTCGCTCATCACATCATCTCGCTTGAAGCTTAGGGGATGATGCTTGGCTACCGCCGCCAGTTGCGCCGCGCGAGTTAGATCGCATGAGGCGCGGCGAGGATCAGAGACAGTCGCAGAAGGTCAGAGGTTGATGATACCCCGCTTGATCGCGATCGTGAGGGCGTGTGTGCGGTCGGTGACGCCAAGCTTGCCAGAGATGCTACGCATATGCGCCTTTACGGTGTCTTCGGAGATGGCGAGGGTTGAGCTGAGCGCATTCCTTGCGCCGGGCGTTTCGATGCTACCTGCGGGCGGGCCGGCTGCGGTCGACATCTGGTCGTGGGCGGACGGGCTGCTTTCATGGTCATTCGGGTAGAAAGCGGCTGGTCTGCTTTGGGACGGGGGATTGCGGGAAGCGGACGTTCGTTGTTGCAATTTAAAGCGGCAGCCAAGAATCTGCGGCCTACCTCGGGCGCTGGACTAGTGCGGCTACTTGGAGTGATCCCGGAGTAGATCAATGAACGCCCGCATTCCCGCTCTCATATGGCGGGACGGGGGGTAGTAGAAGTAGAGGCCTGGATATTCCGGCGTCCACTGGTCAAGGAGTTGGATAAGTCGTCCGTCGCGCAGCGCCTCGCGAGCATTCCATTCGTTAACATAGGCGATGCCAGCGCCGGCCACGACTGCACGCAGGATCAGCCGGTCGCTCGTCAGCGTGAGCGGACCTTCAACTTCTACGGTCACGACCTCCTGGTGGCGTTCGAACTCCCACCGATAGAGTGTTCCGCCCGGAAGACGGTATCGAATGCAGCTATGCTCCTTAAGATCAGAGGGAGACTTTGGTGGCGACCTTCCTTCCAAATAAGTCGGTGCCGCGACCACGACGTGTCGCTGAGCCGGCCCGACAGGAACTGCGATCATGTCCTGTGGCACCATGTCGCGCAGCCGCAAACCTGCGTCGAACCCATCGGACACGATATCCACCAGTCGTCCATCGGTGACGATCTCGACACGCATCTCGGGATACTGTCGCATGAAGGCGAGGACTATTGGCTCGATTATCTGCTCCCCTGCTCCCTCCGACGTGTTGATCCGAAGCAAGC
Source organism: Parasphingomonas frigoris (assembly GCF_036663815.1). Taxonomy (NCBI): domain Bacteria; kingdom Pseudomonadati; phylum Pseudomonadota; class Alphaproteobacteria; order Sphingomonadales; family Sphingomonadaceae; genus Parasphingomonas; species Parasphingomonas frigoris. The sequence goes on from NZ_JAXOJQ010000001.1 coordinate 834,467, forward strand.
CCGTTGGCCGACTACGCTGATCATTGGCCTCTGCCATCGCGTCGGCAATCTCGCGCATCGCGGGAATGATGCGGGTCAGGAATTGCTGGCCTGCATCCGTGGTCGACACGCTCCTCGTCGTGCGGTTGAACAGCCGGACGCCGAGACGCTGCTCCAGGCCCGCCACAGCATGGCTAAGCGCGGATGCCGATACGCCCAACTCCCGGGCCGCCGCCCGAAAGTTCTTGTGCGTCGCTACCGCCGCTACTGCGTTTAGCTCGGTCAATCCTGCCGTCGACATTGTTCGATCTCGCTCACCAGATCATGCAACAACAGACATGTTATCATTACAATCCAGGGAATTATATCGTCATCATCGCGGCGCAAAATCGCGTCAACGCAATCAGCTTACGAGGAAGTCATGCAGCGTCTCATCACACCCTTCGGATTTCATTCGACCGCTGCGGAAGTCGCCGGTGACGTCGACCTTATGGGGAAGCGGATCGTGATTACCGGCGGCGCGGCCGGGATCGGCCTTGAAACAGCTCGCGTGCTCGCGCTGGCCGGCGCCGAGATAACGTTGGCGGTGCGGCGCCCATCCGCAGCAGAGCGTGTCGCTGAAGACCTGCGTCAGCAAACCGGTAATGTGGCGATCGCCGTACGACCGCTCGATGTGTCCGATCTCCGCTCGGTCCGCGACTTCGTGGAGGGCTGGGATGGCCCGCTCCATGTCCTTATTAACAATGCAGGTATCATGGCCGTCCCGGAACTCGAGCGAACGCCGCAAGGGTTCGAACTTCAATTCGGCACGAACTATCTGGGCCACTTCGCGCTGGCACTTGGGTTACACCGCTCTCTGGCTGCGGCGAAAGGCTCGCGGGTGGTCTCCGTCAGCTCCAGTGGGCACTTCTTCTCCCCGGTCATTTTCGATGATCTGGGCTTCGACTTTGTGCCTTACACCCCGATCGGCGCTTACGGACAATCCAAGTCGGCGGCCGCGCTGCTGTCGGTCGGTATCACCCAGCATTGGGCCAACGATGGCATCCTTTCGAACGCACTTAACCCTGGTGCCATTGCGACGGGGTTACAGAAACACACCGGGGGCCTAAAAACGCCCGTGGAGCGCCGTAAAACGGTCGAACAAGGGGCCGCGACGACCGTGCTGCTCGCCGCTTCTCCACTCCTGCATGATGTAGGCGGCCGCTATTTCGAGGACTGCAACGAAGCGGAGCGAGTTGCCAAACGTCCAACCGACTTCACCGGCGGATATGCCGGTTACGCGCTCGATACAGACAATGCCGCAAGACTATGGCGTGTTTCCCAGCGCCTGATCGAGGACGCGCGCCGATGAACGGGGACGTGGTGCATCGGGTCGGTTTCGTCGGATTGGGCGACCAAGGTGGTCCAATGGCGGTAGCGATCACCGGAGCTGGCTTCTCGCTCCATGCCTGGGCAAGAAGCCCGCGCTCCTACGACGCTATCTCCGACGTCCCATTCGAACGGCATGCCGATCTCGCATCACTGGCGGCCAACGTGGATGTGCTGGCGCTGTGCCTACGCGACGATCAGGACATCGACGATCTGATCGAGCACAACCGATTGGTCGAGGCGGTTCGGCCAGGTTCGGTCGTCGTAAATCACGGTACCGGCGATCCAAAGCAGAACGAACGTTTTGGCGTGTTATTTGCTGGGCGAGATGTGGCCTATCTCGATGCACCGGTCAGTGGCGGGCGGCTCGGTGCCATAGCGCACGCACTGACGACGATCGTAGGTGGCGACCAGGCGGCATTCGAACGATGCAAACCGGTCTTCGAAAGCTTCTCCCGCAAGGTAGCCCACATGGGGCCGGTCGGAACTGGTCAACTTACAAAGCTGCTAAACAACGCCCTCACGATGACGAATCTCAAAAATGCAGCAGACGTCTTCGATCTTGCGCGCCGGCTCGGGATCGATCTTCCCTTGTTTCAGGATGTGATCGCCGTGAGCAGCGGCTCAAGCGCCATCCTTCAAGCGATCGGCACGCAAATCGATACGCACGCGGCGGGGCATCTCCGGGGTCTAATGCGTAAAGACATCCAGCATTTCGCGGATGCCGTCCGCGACCGGGGGCTCGATCCATCTGCACTGTTCAACAGAGGTCTGAGCGGTGCGGACAACGTGGTGGATCTCGTCACTAAACTTCAACGCCCCTTGTCCAGCGCCGCTTAAGTGGACGCGGCGGTTTGCGATCCTGTTGAGCGAGGAGAGGCGAGGCTGTGCGATATCAAGCGATACGAAGATGGGCGGGATGCTGAAATCGCGGCATTGATTTTCTCATCCGTGGCACGAGCGAACGCCTGAAGTTGTGCTTCTGCCGGGAGCTGCCGTCTCAGGGCGCCGACTTGATTGGCGGCTAAGTCCCAAAGCCGGTCGTCCCAGACGTGGATGTGGATGCAACATGAGCTCATGACAGCCAGTTGCGATGGAGCTATTTTGGGCCGGCGTTAGTTGGGTTTACCCGTCGCTTAAGCTGCTTAGTTGTTTATAATGATCGAACGCGAATGCAAATAAGTGTTCTATTTTGTTAGTATAATGACGCACTCTTAATCAGCGGGTCTTTGGTTCGAGGCCAAGTGCATCCACCATTTTCCTCTTCGTATGCCAGTGCCTTGCGGGGCATATTTCACCACATACCGCGTGGGTTTACCCGGCCGTGCGGGTGATTTTGTGTCGTTGATTTCGGACGCATTCTGCGCCTTCTCTTGAGGCCCCGGATGCGGCCTGAAAATCAGCTGAGCGGCATAAGGCGAGAGGTGTTTCACCGACATTTGGGCATAGCGGAAGGATCGCTCGCGCCAGCTCGGAATACCGAGCTTCTCGAAGAGGATGGTTGATCAAGAACGTGGCAGCTCCCCCACATACCGATCGTTAATCGAGATACGGGCAAAAGCGCGCCTCTTTGAGGAGCGCCCTAGTCACGCCGCATTGTAGCCAGCTTGTTCGAAAAGAACTGGACCACGGCGTTATCAAAGCTCTCGTGAAATGCTGCCCGGTCGAACCCCGATCCGCTTACGCAGATCTGCGGCATTGAGCCAGGATCGGCACAGGGTGCCAGGAAGTCGAAGTGACCGGCGCCCGGTACGGCATGGAACTCGGGCCGGTTCGGCAATGCTGCCTTGACCGCATCCGCATAGAATGGCGCCGGGAGAATATGATCATCGTCAGCGCGCCAAAGCTGGACCGGCATTCGAATGGCGGCGAGGCCGGCATGGTCGAAGGCAAAGCCAAGGGCAGGAGCGGCAACGACAATAGCCTTTAGGCGCGCATCCCGTAGGTCCGGCCACGGCGCGGTAACCCGGCGTGGCTGTGCCTTTAAAAGCGTACAATCGAAGAAGTTCGGATGTGCGGCGCAATGATCGGAGAGGCGGCTTAGGTCCGGGCGCCCACCGGCCGCGGCCAGCACCGTGAAACCACCGGATGAAAAACCGAACGCACCGATACGACCCGGGTCGATCGCGGCATGACCCGGCCATGCCCGTACCATGTAGGAGATCGTGGCGCTAAGTGCGGCGGGGCGTTCCTCGATACGGGTCGCCCTGCTGTTGTCGCGCCAGTTATCGCCGGGGTGGGTTAAAGCCGCAACGATGAAGCCGGCACGAGCGAGCGCCACGGCGGTATCGACGTGGCCGGCGAAATCGCCACCGGTTCCGTGCGATATGACCACTAACGGATATTTGCCGACCGGCACGGGAGCCCCGATCACTACGTTTTGAGTGTAGAGGCCCAGCCGTTGATGAGAGGATGTGCCCGATGCGGGATACCAGACGCCAACCTCGTTGCCGTCCGAGGTCACCACGCGCTCGAAACCAGCTTGTGTCGATTGGGCCTCCGCTGCCGGCGCTGCGGCGGTGAGACAAAGTGCGGCAAAGACTAGACGTAAAGACATGGCGGACTCCGTGGTGGATTGGGTTCTGATGATCTGACCCAAGCTCCGCTGGAAGCCGGCTTTCGCCAATGGGCGAACGGGTTCGCCAGTCGGCAAATGGGCTTCGCTCGCGAGCGTCCTCGCGGTAAGAGAGGACGTGACGCGCTCCATTCCCTTCCTTCGCGCGATCAGCGACCGGGCAATGCCGACGGTGCGCTGGATCGGCCCAACCGTCGCCGTTGGTGGTCTGCTGGCTGTTCTGGGACCGTTCGGCAGCTACATGAACGGCGGTCCCGGCCGACTTTTTTGCTACTGGATCGGCGCCACGCTGCTCGGCCTGCTGCTGTATGGCTCGGCATACAGGATCGTCAGTACCGCAACGCGGCCACGGTCCGGGCAATGGTTGATGGCCTTGATCGGGGCAACGCTGCTCGCCAGCGTTCCCGAAGCCTTGGCGACGCGGGTTGCGGCATTCTGGCTGTGGCCCGATCTGGCGCGTTTTAACCTGCCGCTGCCACTGTGGTTCGCGCAGACGACAGCGATCGGCCTCATTGCCATGGCTGGCGTGAGCATAGTTCTGCGTAGCGCCAAATACGTGTCAGAAGATGACCCTGTGCCGTCATCGGCCGTCGCGACAATCTCGGCAGCTGCAACGGTTGCGACGCCGTTGGGCGGAGATGTGTTGGCGCTACAAATGGAAGACCATTACGTCCGCGTGCATCGGCTCGGCGGCTCAGAGCTGATCCTGATGCCCTTGGCTCGTGCGATCGAGTCGGTGCATGCGCAAGGCCTGCGAACGCATCGGTCGTGGTGGGTCGCGAGCCATGCCGTCGCGGCCGTGGAGGGTAACGCTCGTTCCATGCGCCTCTTGCTATCGAACGGTGTGGTCGCACCTGTCGCCCGATCCGCCATTACGCACCTCAAGGCTGCGGGATGGATTGCAGCGGCGCAGGGTAGCGACCGCTCGCCGACGTGAACACGATCGGCTCAAGCATATCATGAGCACGTAGGTCGGCTTTCCCGAACAGAGCCCATAGCGGGACAGTTGCCCTCATAGGTCGTTCTAGCAGCCGTCAGAAATATCCACTTGCCTGAAATTGCCGCTCAGAGAGCTCGTTCTGCTGCTTGGGCTGGGGCGGTTTGGATCGAGCATCTTTTGCGGACAGGCGCCGAGCGCGAGGAGCGCCTGCACTTCTTCAGCGAGCTCAACGACCGACTATTGCGGTCGTCAGACACCTGGCATGCGATGCGCGTGCCTCGGAACTGCGCGGGCGCACTCTGGACCGTAGCGCTGCGCCTACGCCTACGCCTACGCCTACGCGGACGTCGATCGCGACGGCGACCGTAGAGCTTTGGCTTCCGGTGAGGGCGGAGGAAACGCCGGTCGACATGGTCGTCGAGAAGGCCGTTTCGCAGTAGGCAAGCGCGGGCGAAGCGGCGATGCGATCGATCGGCGAGGGCTTTCGATTCGATGTGCTCGTGACGGACCACCTGATGCCGGGGATCACGGCCACCGAACTCGCTTACGCAGTGCGAGACCAAGCCCCCGAGCGTGCCGTGCTCACCGTGTCGGGCTACGCGGAAACAACGGGATCGACGCCACCCTTCCCCGGCTGACGAAACCGTTCCGTAGGGACGAGCTTGCCGTGAGCCTGAGCCGGCTGCGAGGCTGACAGGCGCGGCTCGACCCACAAGGCGACATTCGCGCCCCTCCAGCGCAGGCGAACGTGGCGAATTGAGTAGCCGTCGCCAAAACCGCCCCCATCTAAGCCGCCCCGAAAAGCAAAAACGTGGCTGGAAAAGGCAACCTTCAATCAATGCCGCCGAGCACGCGGCTGATCCGCCGATCCGGGATCAGCCACAAGGCGATGACCGCGACGTACAGTCCAATCGCAAGCCAACGGCTGACGAAGGCCAACGGCACCGCCAGCGCATAGAGCGCGATGCTCCCCCACCCCTTCCAGTCGGAACCGATCGCCCTTGCGACCGCGGAGCTTTTGCCGTTGCAAGCGATGATTGCCCGTTCGGTCAGCGAATAACCGATAGCGGCGAGCCCGAGGACGATTCCATAGGCGGCGGTCGCACCGGCGGCGAACTCGCTCTCGTCGAGCCAGCGGATGACGAACGGCACCAGGCTCAGCCAGAACAACAGGAACAAATTGGCCCACAACACCCGACCGTCGATGCGCTCGACCGCATGGAACATGTGGTGATGGTTGTTCCAATAGAGCCCGACGTTCACGAAGCTCAGCAGATACGCCAGCAGGATGGGTGCGCTCCCCGCCAGCGCGCTCAGATCGCCCGTTTCGGGGACTTTCAGCTCAAGCACCATGATCGTGATGATGATCGCCACGACGCCATCGGTAAAAGCCTCGAGCCTTGCCGGTCCCATGCGACGTACGCCCATATTCGCTCCCTGCCGATCTTGGTGATGCGAACCGCATAACAGCTCGATTTTCGGAAGTCCCACCGGCGGCGGACCACCCCGTCCGAATATGTTCGTTCTGCACAAATAGCGTTTCGGTTCGCCAATCGCGCCAGAAGCAGGGCGTCCATTCCCCATCGTTGCAACCTCCCCTGTCGCAACCGCAAAGGATTAGGACCAGTCCATGCCAGACATGATGCGCGATGTTTCGCGGCGAGCTGTCGTCATCGGCACGGCAACCGCGGCTGCGGCAAGCCTGCTGCCAGCCACGGCCTTTGCCCGATCCTCGCAAGCCCCCCACCCCAACGGAGTATTCAAAATGAGCAGCGGATTCATCAAGACCAAGGACGGCATCGACATCTTCTACAAGGACTGGGGTCCCAAGACCGCCCAGCCGATCGTGTTTCACCATGGCTGGCCGTTATCGTCGGACGACTGGGACACGCAGATGCTGTTCTTTCTTGCCGAGGGCTACCGCGTCGTCGCGCACGATCGCCGCGGCCATGGTCGCTCGTTGCAGGCCGATACCGGCAACGACATGGACCATTACGCCGCCGATGCCTCTGCCGTGGCCGAGCATCTCGACCTGAAGAACGCAGTGCATATCGGCCATTCGACGGGGGGCGGCGAAGTTGCGCGCTATGTCGCGCAGTATGGCCAGCCGCAGGGGCGCGTCGCCAAGGCGGTGCTGGTCAGCGCGGTTCCGCCGATGATGCTCAAGACCGCGAGCAATCCGGGCGGCCTGCCGATCTCGGTATTCGACGGGCTGCGCAAGGCGCTCGCCGCGAACCGCTCGCAATTCTATCTCGATCTCGCCTCGGGGCCGTTTTACGGCTTCAACCGGCCGAGCGAGACCGTGTCGCCGGGCATCGTCCAGAATTGGTGGCGTCAGGGGATGATGGGCGGTGCGCTGGCGCACTATGACGGCATCAAGGCTTTTTCCGAAACCGACCAGACCGCCGACCTCAAGGCGATCACCGTGCCGACGCTCGTGCTGCAGGGCGACGACGACCAGATTGTGCCCTACGAAAACGCTGCGGTGTTGCAGGCCAAGCTGCTCAAGAACGCCACGCTGAAAATCTACAAGGGCTATCCGCACGGCATGCTGACGACGCATGCCGATGTCATCAATCCCGATTTGCTGACGTTCGTGAAGGGCTGATCGCCTCGATCGGACGCGCGGGAGGGACGATCGTCGCCCTCCCGCTCAGCGAAACGCGACGCGCGCCGGGATCGTCAGCTTGATCTGCGTGCCGGAGCCCGGGTCGGACTGTATCACCAGCGCCCCACCAAGCGCCGAGGCTCGCTCGCGCATGCCGACCAGCCCGTAATGTCCCGGGCGGTGGCCCGTTTCGCGGACGTCGGACGGGAGACCCACACCGTCGTCGGACACGGTAATGAGGAGCTTGTCGGAGCTCGATCGGATCGCGACGATCAGATGATCGGCAGACGCATGCCGCACCGCATTGGCGAGCGCTTCGCGGACGATCTGGGCGATCTCGTCCGCCACCGGCGCGCATACCGGACTCAAGCCACCGTCTACGTCGACAGTCCAGGCCAGCGGCGGAGGCACGATGGTCTCGGCGATCGCGGTGAGCACGGCAGGCAGTACGACCGGCTCCATCGTCTCGCGCAGCGATCGGACACGATCGCGGCCGTCCACCAGCACATCGTCGGCACGTTCCAGCGCGCCTTCGAGGCTTGTCCTCGCGCGGTCCCCATGCGGCAGCAGTTCGACCACCGTCTGGAACCGCAGCATCAGGCCCTGGAATCCTTGCAGCAATGTATCGTGCAGCTCGCGGGCGATCCGCTCGCGCTCGGCCAGCTGGACCTCGAAGCGACCGCGTGCCCGATCGGCGATGGCTCGAACGCGGCGGCGATACAGCAGCCACAGCAGGACCAAGGCAATCGCGATGCAGACGAACAGAAACGCATGGGTTTGGTAAAGATGTGGTGCGATCTTGAAGGTGAGCGTGTCGCCCTCGCGATTCCAGACGCCGTCATTGTTGGCGGCTATCACGTGGAACCGATACGAGCCGGGGCCAAGGTTGGTGTAGAGCGCCTCGCGCGCTGCGCCGGCGTCGATCCAGTCGCGATCGACACCCTCCATCCGGTAGCGAAAGCGGTTGGCGGTCGCGTTGGTGAGGCTGAGCGCAGTGTAGCGGATCCGGACATGATTGGTGCCCGGCGGGAACACCAGCGCCCGCTTACCCGGTGCGTGTTCCTGCCCACCCGCGTCGAGCGAACGGATCTGAACCGTCGGCGGCAACCGGTTTCGCGACAGATGGCCAGGGTCGATGATCGCCAGACCTTTGTTGGTCGCGAACCAGAGCCGTCCCGCGGCGTCCTGGCCGATATCGTTCGTCTCGACCATGTTCGAGCGGGCGCGGAAATCCTCCTGATAGCCGAACCGCTCGTAGGCGATCGGCACGCCGGGATGCGCAAACGCCCGATCGAGCGACACGGTCGACATCCGGATGATGCCGTCCGCCCCGATCACCCAGGTCGATCCGTCCGCCGTTTGCACGAGCCCGGTCAGGCCGGCCAGAAACGGATAGGTTCTGTCCCGAAGCGACGCGAGCCGCCGGCCGTCATACCGCGCCAGCCCCTGATCGCCGACCACCAGCAACCCCTTGCGACTGGGTATCCATGTCGCGGTCCTCCCGGTGACCTGGTCCTTGCTGCGCCACAGCAGCGTCTCGACGCCGTCGCGCAGGCGGGAAACCCCTTGCGCGATCCGCCCGAAGATGACGCCGCCCGCGCCATCCGACCGGATGCGGTGGATCGATCCGCCGGGCGTTCCGGGCGGTGCTGGGACCGTCTGCAACCGCGATCCGACAAGGCGATAGAGCTGGTCGAACCCCGTCTGGAACACGCCAGCAGTGTCCAGAGTGCAGGTGATCGACAGCGGGCCCGAGACCGGACTCGCCTTTGCGAGCTTGCCCGCCGGATCGAGGTCGAGCAGATATTTGCCTTGCATTCCGATGACGAGCAGGCGGCGATCGTCGCCGCACAGCACGCCGATATCGGGCTCGCGAAAGATCAGGTCGGGTGTCCCGGCTCGGCCGATCCGGTACACGCCGGAAAGCCCGGCCACGAACAGATTGCGAGACTTGGCGCTTCCGACGAAACCCGAAACGATCGCCTCGGTCTGCGCGGGCTGGACGATGTTGCTCGGCGAGAACCGGTCGAGCCCCGACTCGGTCCCGATCCAGATATTGCCTTCGCGATCCTCGAGCACTGCCATCGTCAGGGCCGCGGTCAGGCCCTGCTTGGCGGTGAACAGTTCGACGCTGTCGGTTGCCGCGGGGCGCTGCAACGCCGCAGCCGATATGCGACCCAATCCCGCATCCTGCCCGGTGATCCAGAGGTTACCGCCGTGATCGAAGATCGCACGCTCGACAATATAGGGCGTCGTTACCCTGCCGAGCGGGAATGCGGATTTGTGGTGACCGACCGATCCGATCTGCGTGCCCGAGCGAACCCACACCCCGCCCGCGCGATCCTGCGAAAGCGTGCTGGACCCGGCGATCGCCACGCCGGTATCCTCGAAGCGGGTGCCGCCCGGTCTGAGGCGCAGCAGTCGGGGAACGAGCGACAGATAAATGCCGCCAGGCGTGCTGAGAATATCGCCCATCGCGCTTGGCGGCACGCCCTGCTTGGGGCCGAACGCGGTCCATTTGCCCGCCAGCAATCGATTGAGGACCAGCTTCCCCATCGAATCCGACGCCACCCAGATCGCCCCGTCCTGCCCCTCGACGATGCTGTTGACGCCACCCACGGGCGCCCAGGGGTTCGCATCCTGCAAAACGCCGCCGCGGACCACGGAAATGCCCCCGAAGTCATAGCCGACCCAGATATCGCCGTTGCGCGCCGCCAGCAGCGCGGTGACCTGGGGCGAACGATAGCGGTTCTGGTCGATCGGCACGATGCGTTCGAAAACGATCCCGTCGAACCGGCACAGACCCGTCGCCGTCCCGAGCCAGAGATAGCCGTCATGGCCCTGCACGATCGCACGGATATTGCCCGGAGCACCGTCGCCGAGGGTCCAGCGCGAATGCCGCATCTGCGCGATGCCGCTAGCCGGATTGAGCGCAGATGCGCTGCTGACGATCAGGAAACAGCACAGCATGCCAAACAGCGTGCGGGCGACCGCTCGGCCGCTCGCGAAGCGGAGCAGGCCCGAATGCACGATCACGGAGACTTTACTCAGCAGAGCCATGTCGATCACCGTTGCGCCTGGGAAACGTTTAAATGCAAGCGCTCATCGCCTCGCTACCTGCCAGCCGGCCTCTCGGCATGCGAACGGGTCGAGACGTGGAGCCGTAAACGTCGCAATAGTCCAAATTCTGTCAGCCCTGTCCACGAGACATCGCCAGGATTGTGATAGCCGCTGGCGTAGGTCCGCATCGGATCCACGGGAGAACAGGATGCCGCCGATGGACAGCCGTGCCGACGACGCGGCGACGATCGGGGTTTGGCGGGGTGTCCGCATCGACGTTGCGCCGCGCGATGCGGTGAGCGTCGATGTGGCGATCGCCAGCGCGGGGGTCTTCATGCGCGAGATCGGGCGCACCCGGCCCGATGGCGGGCTGGGAAATCTCGATACAGCGCTGGGCGGCGCAATCACGCGGTTGCGCGCGGACGGGATCTTCCGCGGCGACCTGGGCGAGGTGCTCACCCTTTCGGCGCCGGCGCACCCTATTCATGCGACGACCGTGCTCGCCATCGGCCTCGGCGATCCCGCACTCTGGATGCCCGCGACGATGCGCCACGCGGTGGCGACCGCAGTGCGCGAAGCGATCCGGCTCGAGGCGGCATCGGCGGCCTTTGCGCCGAGCCTGCTCGACAGCGGCCTAGCTCCGGACGGCCTCGCCGGAACGCCCGATGCCATGCTCGCTGGCCTTCTCGATGCGCTGGCCGACGATCGGCCGCAGGTTCTTTCACGCTGGGTTTTTTGCGTCGGCGCGGCGCGGTTCGAGGCGATGTCCGAGACGTTTCGAACAGCGTACGAACGGCTTAGCTTGCCCTGACGCAGGGCGCGCTTGCCATCCGCAGTGCCCGCGGCGCAGGGTAGCAGCACTCCGTCCCGTCACCTTCAGGAGTTCGCCTTGCAACCCTCCCCGCCAATCCGGATCATGATCGTCGACGATCATCCCTTCCTCCGCGAAGGCGTCAAAGCCGTGATCGAAACGCAGGCCGATCTGGCGGTCGTCGCCGAGGCCGAGTCTGGCGAACAGGCGCTTGCGCTTTATCCAACGCATTTTCCCGATATCGTCCTGATGGATTTGCAGATGCCGGGCATCGGCGGCGTCGACACGATCGCCGCGATGCGGAGCAACTGGCCCCAGGCGCGGATCGTCGTGCTGACGACGTATTCGGGCGACGCGCAGGCGTTGCGCGCGCTCCGCGCGGGGGCAGCCGGCTATCTGCTCAAGAGCACGTTGCGCAAGGAATTGCTCGACACGATCCGCTCGGTACATGCCGGCGGCAAGCATATGAACGCGCAGGTTGCGTCGAGCATCGCGTTCCACGTCGTCGAGGACGCACTCACAGAACGCGAGATCGGCGTACTGTCGCTGGCGGCAGCGGGCAATTCGAACAAGCAGATCGCCGCCAAGCTGGCCGTCACGGAGGAAACCGTGAAGGGCCACATGAAGCTGATCTTTGCAAAACTCGGCGCTTCCGATCGCACGCATGCGGTGACGATCGCAGCCAAGCGCGGGATCATCGAGCTCTGATCGGAAGCGCAAGGCCGCCCCACTAAAGAGGGGGCGCCAACCGCCCCGGCCGGGGCGCAGCCGATTGATACGCTTCCGTTATGCTCCTTCGCACAGACTGCGACGGAGACCCCAGGCGATGCTGCATACCCTTCCTCCGGCGACCGCCGTCACGCGCGGATTCGTGCCAACCGTCGCTGCCAGCCTGCTCGCCAACGCGGTCAGCACGCTCGATCATAACCCGGATGTGGCGCGACAGTATCTCGAGCGGCTTGCGGCGATGTTTGCGTACGATCCCGCGCCTGGCGCCCACACCCCGGTCCCGAACGCGGCGCCGGTCAAGGGCGGGCTCGCCGCATGGCAGCTTCGCGGCGTTGTCCAGCATATCGACGCTCACCTGGGTTCGACGATCGGGGTGGATGCGCTCGCCGACGTCGCGCGACTCAGCACCGGGCATTTCTGCCGCGCCTTCAAGGTGACGACGGGCGAGACCCCGCACGCATTCCTGATCCGCCAGCGTGTCCGCCGCGCACAGACGCTGATGCTGCAGACCGACGATACGCTCAGCCATATCGCCTACGCCTGCGGGCTTACCGACCAGGCGCACCTGAGCCGGCTGTTCCGCCGCGTGGTCGGCGTGACCCCGCTCACCTGGCGCCGCACCTGGCAGGCGCGCTGACCGATTTTTCCAACGGGAGACTGACCATGACTATCACTGCCGCCGCGACACCGGGTGCGTCGCTGCTGTCGCCAACCGATCACCTGCTCGTGCTGATAGATTTCCAGTCGCAGATGGCGTTTGCGACCAAGTCGATCTCGACCGAATTGCTGCGCAACAATGCAGCGCTGATCAGCCATGCCGCGGCGGTGTTCGACGTGCCGACGATCCTGACGACGGTCGCGGTCGACAGCTTTTCCGGGCCGATGTTCAGCGAAATCACCGACGCTTTCCCGGGCGAGCCGCTGCTCGACCGCACTTCGATGAACACCTGGGAAGACGCCGCGGTGATCGCCGAGGTGAACAAGATCGGCAAGGCGCGGATCGTGTTCGCGGGGCTGTGGACTGGCGTGTGCATCGTCGGCCCGGTCGCGTCGGCGATCGCGCAGGGGTTCGAGGCGTATTTCATCGCCGATGCGTGCGGCGACGTCTCGGTCGAGGCGCATGAGCGCGCGGTGCAGCGGATGATCCAGCTCGGTGCGGTGCCGATGACATCGATCCAGTATCTGCTCGAGTTGCAGCGCGATTGGGCGCGGACCGAAACCTACGACTCGGTGACCGGGATCGCGCGCAAGTTCGGCGGTGCTTATGGGCTCGGTATTACCTACGCCAAGACGATGTTCGGCGCCTCCGAAGGCGGGCATTGAGGTCGTGCGGCCGTATCTGATCTCGCTCGCCGCCGGCCTGTTCGTCGGCGTGATCTATGCGCTGTTGAAGGTACGGTCGCCGGCCCCGCCGACGATCGCGCTGATCGGGCTCGCCGGCATATTGCTCGGCGAGCAGGCGGTGCCGCTTGCGAAAAGCCTTTGGGCGAGCCGCGACAAGGCCGCCGCGATCCGGGCGGCGTGCACCGACCATGTGTTCGGGATGCTGCCCGGCCACCAGCACGACGACGCGGCGTGATCCTCGCATGATCCTTGACCGCCGCACGACCATCCTCGGCGGGGCAGCCGCAACGCTCGCCCCGCTGCTTGCCGGCAACCGGAGACCCAGCATGTCCGACCTGATTATCCTCAATGCGAAGGTGACGACGCTCGACCGCGAGAACCCGCAAGCGCAGGCCGTCGCCATCCGCAACGGCGCGTTCCTCGCGGTCGGATCCGAGCAGGAGGTTCGCGCCGCCGCTCCCGATGCGACGATCATCGATGCCGGCGGGCGGCGGGTGATTCCGGGGCTGATCGACAGCCACATGCACATCATCCGCGGCGGGCTGAACTATAATCTCGAGCTGCGCTGGGACGGCGTGCCAAGCCTCGCCGATGCGATGGCGATGCTCAAGCGGCAGGTCGACAATACCCCTGCCCCGCAATGGGTGCGCGTGGTGGGAGGCTTCACCGAGCACCAGTTCGCCGAGAAGCGCCTGCCGACGATCGCCGAGCTCAACGCGGTCGCGCCCGACACGCCGGTGTTCATCCTGCATTTGTACGATCGCGCGCTGCTCAACGCCGCGGCCTTGCGGGTCGTCGGCTATACCAAGGACACGCCCAACCCGCCCGGTGGCGAGATCGTCCGCGATGCGGCGGGTAATCCGACCGGGCTGCTGCTCGCGCATCCCAACGCGACGATCCTCTATGCGACGCTTGCCAAGGGGCCGAAGCTGCCGCCCGAGTACCAGCTCAATTCGACGCGCCACTTCATGCGCGAGATGAATTCGCTCGGTGTTACCGGCGTGATCGATGCCGGTGGCGGGTTCCAGAACTATCCCGATGATTACGAGATCATCGAGAAGTTGCACGCCGACGACCAGCTGACGCTGCGGATCAGCTACAACCTCTTCACGCAGAAGCCGAAGGAGGAGCTCGCCGACTTCCAGGGCTGGGTGAAGCAGGTCACGCCGGGCCAGGGCGACGATACGTATCGCCACAACGGTGCGGGCGAGATGCTCGTCTATTCCGCCGCCGACTTCGAGGATTTCCGGGTCGAGCGCCCCGATATGCCACCGAGCATGGAGGGCGATCTCGAACCCGTCATCCGGCTGCTGGCTGAGCATAAATGGCCGTGGCGGCTGCACGCGACCTACGACCAGACGATCGGCCGCGCGCTCGATGTGTACGAGAAGGTCGCGAAGGACATTCCGTTCGACGGGATCAACTGGTTCTTCGACCATGCCGAGACGATCAGCGACCGCAACATCGACCGGATCGCAGCGCTCGGCGGCGGCATCGCGGTGCAGCACCGCATGGCCTATCAGGGCGAGGATTTCGTCGAGCGCTATGGCGCCAAAGCGGCCGAACGCACGCCGCCGATCGCCAAGATGCTCGCTGCCGGGCTGCATGTCGGCGCCGGCACCGATGCGACGCGTGTCGCGAGCTACAATCCGTGGGTCTCGCTCAACTGGCTGGTGACGGGCAAGACCGTCGGCGGCCTTGGCCTCTACCCCGGCGCGAACCGCGTCAGCCGCGAGAAGGCGCTGGCGATGTGGACACACCAGAACACCTGGTTCTCGAACGAGGTCGGCAAGAAGGGGCGGATCAAGGCAGGGCAACTCGCCGATCTCGCCATCCTGTCGGGCGACTATCTGAGCGTCCCCGAAAGCGAGATTCCGCATCTGCGCTCGGTCCTCACGCTGCTCGGTGGAAAGGTGGTGTTCGGCGAGGGCGACTATGCGCCGCTTGCCCCGTCGCTGCCCAAGCCGATGCCCGACTGGTCGCCGGTCGCGACGTTCGGCGGCTACCACCGCACGCCCGAGGCCTCGGCCAAGCTCGCCGCGGCCTGTGGCTGCGCCAGCGGCTGCTCGGTCCACGGCCACGACCATGCCGCCGCGCTCGGCCGCGAGGTGCCGGTCGCCGATGTGCAGAGCTTCTGGGGTGCGTTCGGCTGCGGCTGCTGGGCGGTGTGATCATGAAAGGGAGAACAACGATGCGACGTTTCGCGATACTGTTTGCAGCGGCGCTGGTCGCCGCGGCGCCTGCCGGCGCGCGCCAGGCACCCGCCAGCACCGACCAAGCCGTCGGCCCGCAATATGACACCACGCACGTCTATGTCGCGCCGGAGGATTTCGACCGTTTCGTGGCGAGCTTCGTCGCGACATTCGGCGGCACGACCAGCAAGCAGGGTGTGTTCCAGGTGACGCCGACGCCAAGCCAGACGATGTCGCAACTGATCCTCACGCCCGCCGGCACCGTATCGGTGTTCGGGTTCAAGACGTCGATCCCCTACCCCTTCGGGCATGAGCGGACGGGCTATCTCGTGCGCGATCTGGATGTCGCCACCGCCGCCGCGCGCAAGCATGGCGCGACCCGGCTTGTGTCGGTCTTCCCCGACCCGATCGGTCGCGATGTGCTCGTGCAGTGGCCGGGGGGCGTCAACATGCAGCTCTATTGGCACACCGCGACGCCGAACTATCCGGCGCTTGCAACAGTGCCGGAAAACCGCATCTATCTTACCCCGGACGCCGCAGACGCGTTCGTGAAGGCGTGGCTCGGTTATTCCAAAGGCCGGATCGTCTCCGACGACACGACCGCGCCTGGCGCTGCGATCGGCCAGCTGGCGAAGTCGTATCGCCGCATCCGGATCGCATCGGGCTATGGCAAGATGGCGGTGATCGTCTCGGACGGGCAACTGCCCTGGCCCTATGGCCACGACATGACCGGCTACGAGGTCGCCGACCTGAGCGCGACGCTGGCCAAGGCGAGTGCTGCGGGTGCGGAAACGCTGGTCCCCACGCACCCCGACGGCGACCGGCAGGCCGCGATCGTGCGCTTCCCGGGCGGCTATATCGCCGAGATCCACGGCAGCGCGGCCCGCTAGCCGGATGCGCACCCCCTCCCCCGCCTTCGTGACCGCCATCCTGAACTGGCGCTGGACGAGCCTGGTTGCGCGCCTTGCGCTGGTGAGTGCGTATCTCCTGGGGGCCGTCGTGAAGCTCGGCGACTGGCCGGGCGCGGTCGCCGAGCAAGCGCATTTCGGGCTGCATCCGCCCGCGCTCTGGGCGGGCATAACGATCGCGGTCGAGCTCGTCGGCGCGGTCCTGATCCTGTCGGGCCGGTGCGTCTGGCTGGGCGCGGGAATGTTGGGCATCTTCACGCTGCTCGCGGCGATCACCGCCAACGCCTTCTGGGGGATGCCCGCGGGACCGGACCGCTTCATGGCGACGAACGCCTTCTTCGAGCATCTCGGGCTGATCGCCGGCTTCGTGCTCGTCGCGCGCCCCGCGCCTTTGCCCGGTGCGTAGATGGAGCCTCGCCCTCGCGCTCACCGCTGCGCCGGCGGCGGCGCAGGACGGCGAACCGTGGCAGCCGCCGACGCTCACCACGACCCGCTACGACGAACAATGGTCGACGCTCGCGGATCCCGCAGAGCGTACCGGGCGATGGACCGAACGGTTCAAATATATCCCGCTCGCGCCCGACGCCTATCTCACCACGGGGATCGAACTGCGCCTGCGCAACGAGGACTATCGGGCGAACCTGTGGGGCGCCGCCGCCGCGCCAGACGACGGCTATCTGTGGGCGCGCGCGGTGCCCTATGCCGATCTCCACGTCGGCCGGGTTCGCGGGTTCGTGCAAGCCATCGCCGCCTATGCCGTCGGCGTGCGTCCGTCCGCCGGCCCGATCGACCAGACCGGCGCCGACCTGCTCCAGGGATTTGCCGACATCCGCCTGGGCGATGCGGAGACGGGATCCTTTACGGGGACCGGCGTGACGCTGCGCGGTGGCCGGCAAATGCTTTCGCTCGGGAGCGAACGGCTGGTCGGTACGCGCTACGGCCCGAACGTGCCGCTCGCCTTCGACGGCTTTCGCGCGCTGGCGACCATCAACGGAGCGACCATCAGTCTGCTTGCGGTCAAGCCCGTCCAGCCCGGCCTCGCCTCGCTCGACGATCGCATCTCGCGCACCAAGTCGCTCTGGGGGATGTACCTGACGCGACCCGGGCTCGACCTCTATTATCTCGGGTATCGCAACAGCGCCGCGCATTTCGGCCTGCGGACCGGACGCGAGCGGCGGCACAGCCTGGGCGTTCGCAGCTTCGGCAGTGCGGCCGACTGGCATTGGAACGTCGAGGGCGTTGCGCAATTCGGCAGCTTCGCCGGCGGACCGATCGCGGCGTGGACGCTCGGCGCCGAACTCGGTCGCCGCTTTCCGCACACGCCACTCGCCCCCGACGCGGTCCTGCGCGTCAATGTCGTCAGCGGCGATCGCCACCCCGACGACACCCGGCTCGGCACGTTCAACGCGCTGTTCCCCAAAGGCAAATATTTCGGCGAGCTGTCCCCCGTCGGCCCCTACAACATCATCAGCGCCAATCCGCGCGTTGCCGTCGCGCTCGGCAAGACGGTCTCCGCCAGCCTCGCCGCGATGGCCTATTGGCGCTATTCGCGCGGCGACGGCGTGTACGACATTCCCGGAAACCTCCTGCGCGCGCCCGGCACTTCGCGCGCCAGCTTCATCGGCAAGGAAGTCGAGGCCACGCTGGCCTGGCAAGCAACGCCCGAACTCGAGCTGTCGACCTCGCTCTCGGCGTTCGGACCCGGCGGTTTCATCCGCGACACCGGCCCCGCCAGAACCATTGCGCTGCTCGGCCTCGAAGCTAATTTCCGTTTCTGATCCGCATCATGGAGCCCCAGATGGCAGATACGCCGACACCTCTTCGCGATCCTCGCGTGCCCTTGCTCCTGCTGCTGTCGGTCACGACCGGGCTGGTCGACGCCGCCAGCGTGCTCGGGCTCGGCAAGGTCTTCACCGCCAACATGACCGGCAATGTTGTGTTTTTAGGGTTCGCGGCATCGGGCGCGCCGGGATTTCGGGTGGCGCCCTTCGTCGTGGCGCTGGCGAGCTTCATGCTGGGCGCCGCCATCGCGGGTCGGATCGGCCGGCCTGATACCCGCGGCTCCGAACGCCGCTGGTTGATGACCTCGGCGATAATCGAGACGCTCTTGTTGTGGCTCGCCGCAGCGGCCGCGATCGGGTTCGATATCGCGACGCAATCACCCGAACCACGGCTGTTCGCGATCATCGCGCTCACCGGCCTCGCGATGGGCTATCGCAACGCCACCATCCGGCAATTGAAGGTCGCCGATCTCACGACCACGGTCCTCACGCTCACGCTGACGGGCCTTGGTGCGGATTCGAGTCCAGCGGGCGGGGGTAATGCGAATTGGCGACGACGGATCGGTGCCGTTGTAGCGGTCTTCACCGGTGCCGCGATCGGCGCCTATCTCCTGTCGCATAGCGGGCTCGCCGCCCCGCTCGCTCTAGCCGGTAGCTTGGTGCTTCTATCGACGCTCGCCCACGCGTGGCGCTTCGGCCAGCGGGCGTCCGGCCGAGTATAGGCTGCCCTGTCTTGCTCGCGTGCCGCCGGCACACGAAAAGTTAGCCACTTCCATCGGCATACTTGCTGTATTATGCCACTAGTACGGTTGTAATCTGAGGGACGATATATGGTGCGGTTATGGAGGTTGGCGGCGATGATCGCTGCGGTCGCAGGCGCGTCGACCGCAACGGCTCAAGCCTATCGTCCGTTTGATACGGGCCGGCTGAAGGGGCCGCATTCCGGACCGCAAAACCAGTTGCTGGTGCTCGGCAGCATGCATCTATCGGGTATGCCCGCGGCCTTCCGGCCCGAACAACTAGACCCTGTCCTCGACAAGCTGACGGCCTGGCGCCCCCAGGCGATCGCCATCGAGGCAGTGTCCGGCTCGCAATGCGATTTCATGCGGCACTACCCCGACCACTACAAGGACAGCGTCGAAAGCTACTGCTGGGACCCCGCCCCCGCCGCCAAGGCGACGGGGCTCGACGTGCCGTCGGCGACAGCCGCCTGGAGCCGCCTGCTCGCCGCCTGGCCCGCGACGCCGTCGGCGGCCGACCGTCGACGCCTCGCCGCATTGTTCCTCGCCGGCGGCGAAGGGGCTAGCGCGCTGGTCCAATGGCTGCGCCTCCCGGAGAACGAACGCCATGTCGGCGAGGGCCTGGATGCGACCCTGGTCGCACGGCTTGAGCGGCTACGCACGCGGAATGACGAAAGCCTGTCGATCGCAGCCGCATTGGCCGCCCGGCTCGGACTCGAACGCGTTTACGCGATGGACGACCACACCGCCGACGCGCCCGTTACCGATGAAAAAGGCTACGAAGCCGTGATCACGAAGGCCTGGGACAATCCCGCCAGCGCCAAGCGCAAGGCAATGGATGCAGCGCTGACCGCCAGGCTCGGGCAACCGGGCACCATGCTTGCCATGTACCGCGCCTTCAATCGCGCCGACCAGGCGAAGCAGATTTTCGCCAGCGACTTCGGTGCCGCGCTGGAAGAATCGTCGAAGGAACGCTTCGGCCGTGGCTATGTTGGTTATTGGGAGACGCGCAACTTGCGTATGGCGTCGAACATCCGCGATATGTTCGGAGTGCAACCAGGCATTCGTGGCCTCGTGGTCGTCGGCGCCTCGCACAAGCCGTATCTCGAAAACTATTTAAACCAGATGCACGACATGACGGTAGTCGACGCGGAGGCCGTGCTCCGCTGATCACCCACGCTTGAGCACAAAAGCAGACGCTCGTGGTGGCTGACGTGAACGACCGCGTCTGGGAATGGAGGTTCCACGGGCGTTGCGATCCTCGAAAGCAGGCTTGCCAATCCTCGTCCTGACTGCTCGCGACGCTATAGCGGATCGAGTTCGAGGCCTTGATGAAGGCGCCGACGATTATCTATCGAAACCGTTCGACGGGGCCGAGTCGAGAGCGCGAGTGCGCGCGTGGCTGGTCAGGTAGTGCCACGGGAACGCCTGGCGGGGTTCGGAGCAGATAACGATTGCGCTGACACACCATCATCGCCTGCAAAAATGTTTTGTATTTGTTCCCATGATGGACATGACCCCACTATTTGGCGCCGGCAGGCGCTATCGGGCCGGCTGAGCGGCTTGGCTGTGCGGTCTCAACCGAGCCTCGCCGAGGTCCGGGTCGCCGAGCCCGCAGCGACGATGTCGGTGCCAACTGTCGTCCATCCTTTTTTCGATCGAATAAGGATCGAGCTGCCGTCCGGCGTCCTTCCGCGATGATCCCACTTGCCCCTTCGACGCGGATATTGCTGAGGTGCGGCACCACGGATATGCGCAAGCGGTTCGACGGCCCGGCGGTGCTGGTACATCCGACATTGCAGCAGAACCGTTCATATCGGCAATGCAACCCTGAACCGACCACCGCCCGCCTCGTTTGCAATGCAGCGCACGTCGCCACCGTGTTGCCGTGCAATCTGACGGACGAGGCTGAGACCGAGGCCATATCCGCCATCAGACTCGCTGGCCCCGCATACCCTGTAGAACGGCGCGAAGATGGCCTCACATTCGCTCGGCGGGACGCCTGCACCACTATCGCGGACCTCGAGCGCGATCTCCGTTGCAGAGGCGCTCAGCGTGACGTGGATCGGCGTCCCTCCGCCGTGGCGCTGCGCGTTTTCGAGGAGATTGCGGACCATCCGCCGGAGGAGAACCGTGTCGCCGGACATCTCCAGCCGCTCTCCAGCGAACTGCGCGCTTGCCCGCGCGCACTCTTCGGCAACGAGCGCGGTCAGGTCCACGGCCGTTGGCCGATGCTCCCGGTGTGACATGCCATCGAGGCGGCTTGCCAGCAGGACTTCCTCGACCAACTGGTCGAGCTCTACCACGTTGCGCGCCAGCTCGGCGCGGACTGCGGCGGACGGTGCCTCGGCCAACAGCTCGATCGCCATGCGGATCCGCGCCAGCGGAGATCGCAGTTCGTGGGAGGCATTGGCCAGCAAGATCCGCTGTGCGCGCATCAACGCCTCGATACGCCCAGCCGATTGGTTGAAGCTCATGGCCAGTTGCGCAACCTCGTCGCGCCCCTCGACGGCGACCCGGCTCGATAGGTCACCCGCCCCCCAAGCATCGACGCTGGCCTGAAGCCGCTCCAGCCGGCGGGTGAGCCGGCGCACCACGGGGAACGCAGCGACCGCCACGACCACCGCAATCGCCAGCAGCAACGCTAGCATGGCGAGATGGCCGCGGAAGCCCAGCATGGCCGCCGGCGCCGCGCCGTAGCGCAGGTGCGCCAGTCCAAAGAGAATAGCCGCCACGGTGAGGCTCGCCAGCAGCGCGAGATAGATCCGCCAATACAGGCGCTGCATCAGGCGGGGGCGGCCGTTGCTACCATGCAGCCCGTCAGACTCAACCATCCTGCACCCGTGCGAAAACGTAGCCCGACCCGCGCACGGTGATGATCCGCCGGGGCTGCCTGGGATCATCTTCGATGGCGGCACGCAGCCGTCCGATATGAACATCGATCGATCGGTCGAATGGCTCATGGCTGCCACCCTTCAGCGCGTCGATAAGCTGGTCGCGCGACAGTACGCGACCGGCGCGTTCGGCGAGCACCGCAAGCAGATCGAACTGATAGCCGGTCAGCATGCACCGCTGGCCATCCAGCTGCGCCAAGCGCGCATCGCGGTCTATCTCGAGCCTCCCGAACCGCAACCGCGGCAGACTGTCCGCGGCCGCCAAAGCCGGTCGGCGCAGCACCGCGCGCAGCCTGGCCAGTAGCTCGCGCGGTTCGAACGGTTTGGGAAGATAGTCATCAGCGCCCAATTCCAGGCCGATCACGCGGTCAAACGGATCGCCCTTGGCCGTGAGCATCACGATCGGCACCGCGCCTACCGGCGACGGGAGTGCGCGAACGCGCCGGCAGATGTCGAGCCCGTCGCTGTCGGGGAGCATCAGGTCCAGCAGAACTGCCGCGAACTCGTCACGCTCGCGATCGCGCAAGGCGGCCAACCCGGCCGCCCCGGTCGGGGCGTGCGCGACGACATAGCCGTGCTGGGCGAGATAGGTCTCCACCATCGCCGCCAGGCGGTGATCGTCTTCGATCATCAGGATGTGCTGAAAAATGGCCTTGGCCTTGAGGATGATGCAAAAGTCCAGCAGACCATACAGGCTTCGCGCACCGCGCGAAGCCTGAAGGCCAGGTCCGGCGATTGATTGCCGTCAGCGACCCGCGTCGACCGAGAGGTAAGCGATCTCAACCGCTTTTGTCGCATGGGCGGCGGCAATCCGGTCGATTTGCGCTGCCGCGCGGGCGATCGCCCTTCGATTGCAGCGCATAGCGTCCAGCTTCACCGCCAATGACGGAACACCTTGGGTGTCGCATACCCGACGCGCTGCCGCGCGGATGCGCCGCTGAAGCGTTGCCTTGCCGGCTTGGCCGAGCAGGTCGAGATCGGCAAAGCTAACGCGTTCTATCGAGGTTTGGCTGGGCGAAAGCTTCAGCGGAGCGGCACTGGCTTGGGCCGAAACAGCCAGGATGCACACCCCGACCGAGAAGGGGCTCACAGTCCCGCGCCCGTGTTACGGGCCGCGAGATGAGCGGCCAATCGGACGCGCTGTGCTGGTGTCAGCACGTCGGCGGCGTCGGCCAGCCCCCGGACGATCCGTTGCGAGACACGGTCCGCCTGCTGCATCTGCTCCTGGCGCAGCACCTCCAACCCGGCGCGATCGACCGTCGACTGCATCAACAGGACGTGTGCCCGTTTGTGTGCAGTCCGGAACTGCGCATGGAAGGTGCCGAGATCGGTATGGACCGAATGTGCGATGACCTTCAGCTGGGCCCTTTGCTTAGGCGTGCCGTCGGGCAAGATTTCCGTGAAGAGTTTGTCGAAATGCGCCTCGATGACCGCAGGATCCGCTGTCGCCGAATGGCCATGCAATCCGTGTAGGGCCGGCCCCGCCCAGGCGAGACCAGCACCGGTGATCGCTGCGGCGCCGGCCGCGGTGGCCAGCAGCCCAGCAAGTATCGGGCGTTGGTTGAAATATCGGTTCATCGTGCTGCGCTCCATCCAAGTCGGCCGACGAAATTTTCGTCGGCCGCTCTGCAATGGCGACGCGCCTTGGTTCCAGGATGTGCGCCGGGTAAAGTTTTGCAAAGTTCAAGCGCCAGCGAGTGGCGATCCAAGATCCTTCCTGGCGCGCCGCCAGACATTAGCGCTGTCGAACTATGAGGCCGAAAAGAACCGCCGATCGCAACCGTCTCCAGGTCACGGTCATCGGATCTTAGGATACCTGTCGGGTTCCACGGCACCTTGCCATAACGCACGCATGCGAGACGGCTACGCGCCGATCGTCTGTTTCTCAGCCCGTTGGCGCGTCTGGAAGGCGGATCCAATGCATTGGGGGAGCGACGATACCTCACAACCCGTGCCCGGACGTTGCGCTACCAATCGTCGTCCCTGCCCGCGTCGCCGACCAGCGGCTGGCCGATCTATCGCCCGCCGCGGTGATCTGATCGGCTTTTCTGGTCGCAGAAGTTACCGAACCAGCCCCTCACGCGGTTCGACGAGCAGTGGGCTAAGTGCGCTACCCATAAGCTTGGCGTCGACCTGAGCGGGGCAGCCTGTGCGATCAGCCACGAGCAGGATCGGCTACTCTCCTGCGAACCTGCGCTTCGGTCCGCCGAGGATTGGCACCAGCACGCGCAACACCTTCAGCCTGATGGTGGGGAGCATCGCAGCGCCGCCGCGATGCTCCATTGCCGTTACCAGAGTTTGGCGCTGATGCCGGCGCGGAGGGTGCGACCCCAGGAGTTGTAGTACCAGGGATAGGTGTTCTGGAACGCGGTGGTGTCCCTGGCCCCCTGACCGATGATCGGCGGGTCCTTGTCGAACAGGTTCTGGGTGTTGAACCACACGCGCACGCGATCGGTGACCGGATAGCTGATCGACAGGTCGAACAGGCTCTGTGCGGCCAGGCGCGGAATCAGCGGATAGGTGTCCGTGGTGCCCGAGTCCGGCTTGGGGCCCAGCACTGGATTGCTCGAGAGCTTGGCGTTCTTCGTCGGCGCGGCATAGCGCCACGCCAGGCTGATCGTTCCTTTCCACGGCATGTCCCAGCCGATGTTCGCGAAGTGGCGGTACCTGGGGGTCAGGTCGCGGCAGAAGAATCCGAAATAGCCGAGGCAGGAGTAGACCTGGGTACCCGGCGCGAACTGCCGGTCGTTCGCGAGGTTGAAGGTGCCGTTCAGCCCGAGGTTGAGACGGCCCAGCTCCATGCCGAATATGCGCTTCGACAGATGGATCGGATAATAAAGCGAGAAATCGATGCCCTGGGTCTTGAGGAAGCCTGAATTGTTGTAGCGGGCATTAATCTCGGTGACCCTCCCCGACGTCGGATCACGGGTGATCAGGCCACAGAAAAAGGCCGTCTGCTGGTTGAAGCACTGATCCGCGATCAGGTCGGTGCGGACCCATTCGAACGCGCCGTCTATCTTGATCGAGAAATAATCGACCGACGCGTTGAAGCCGGGGAGGAACTTA
Organism: Parasphingomonas frigoris; assembly: GCF_036663815.1. Classification (NCBI taxonomy): domain Bacteria; kingdom Pseudomonadati; phylum Pseudomonadota; class Alphaproteobacteria; order Sphingomonadales; family Sphingomonadaceae; genus Parasphingomonas; species Parasphingomonas frigoris. The sequence goes on from NZ_JAXOJQ010000001.1 coordinate 859,462, forward strand.
GGCTGCATCACCACGCCGGCGGTGATGCTGGTCGATGTCTCCGGCTTGAGATCCGGATTGCCGCCGGGGCGGAACTGGGTCTGGCAGTAGCCGGCCGCGTCACAATTGCCCGGGACGGCAAGATTGTCATACTGCGTCCGGGTCATCCCGGTCCCGGCGCATTGCTCGAAGCTCAGTCGTTCGCGGCGCGGGTCGCCGTTGCTCGGCGTGGCGGCCGTAGCGCAGCGATCCTCGAATCCCATCTGATACGGCACAGACCCCTGCAGTCGTTCCAGGTAGCCGCGGCGGACCGCACGATTGACGCTCGCCCGGAAGCCGAGGCCGGCGTAGGGCCGATAGACGATATCGGCCTTCCAGGTCTTCACCAGATCGTCCAGCGAACGGTAGCGCGACAGGCGATAGGCGCCGCTGATCGTCAGGTCCTCCAGCAACGGCTTTTTCTGGACGATCGGCACCGACAGCTCGCCGCCCAATTCGTCGACGACGTCGGTGCCCGCATATTTGGACCACCAGGCAAACGCGCCGGAGCCCTGCTCGGTAATACGGTTCCAGCGGTGCTCCACCACGAGGGCGACGCCGATGCCCTCCTCCGCCCACGGGCTCTTGATGCCGTAGCGCGCGAGCGATCCCGAAACCGAGGCATTGGCGACGATCTGTTCCTGCAACACTCGGCTCTCACCGGTCGACGTCAGATAGGACCATACCGCCGGATTGGGGCCCTTGGAGCTGAAGCCGTCGAGCGGGACGCAGCTCGGATCGGTACCGTCGACGACCGATTGGCAGGTCGGCACGCCGTTGACGCTTACGACCTGCATCGCCCGCTTGAACAGCTCGGTCTTGCCGCCGTCGAAGATGTTGGTGCCGGTATATTTCTCGACGCGCTTTGAGCGCTGCAAGCCTATGTCGAAATGCAGGTCATCGACCAGCGTGCCGGACAGATGGCCCGCCGCGCGCCAGGTGTTGGTCTGGTAGCGATACTCGCCGGTATTGTCCGGCCGATAGACGTTCATCCACATCTGAGCCGATTTGCCGGCCACGCCCGCATCGGCACCGCAAGCGAGCTGCTGTTGTTGCGCGCTCATGAACGGGTTGTCGCAAGGCATCTGGAAGTCAGGCGAGTAGAACCAGTCGTTGAACTGCACCTCGCCGCCCGACTGGTCGTAACTGTAGAGGAAGCTGCTGTCGAACTTCACCGTCGGGGCGATATCGAAGCTGAAGAACCCGCCCGTGTTTACCCGGCGGACATCGCGCTGCAGCCAATCCTTCTGCGGTGTGCGCTTGATGTCAGCAGTGTCATAGGGACGCCAGTTGCGAGAGCCGTCCTTGGCGTTGGTATATTCGCCGCCGTTGACGAAGAACCAATTGTACGGGTTCGCTTCGTTAAAACCGCACGACCACTGGTCGTTGGTCTGGAAGCCCGAGGCGGGCTGTGGGTTCTGGAACATCGGGCAAGCGGTGTGGTCGAACATCCCGATCTCAATGGGCTGCAGACGGTTATAGGTCGCAAAGACGCTGATGTTGCCGCGGCCCGCGGCGAAATTCTGACCTGCCGCCAGGCTTCCGAAATAGGCCTCGCCGCCGAACACGTGGCGCGGTGGACGCGCATAGCCGGCCTCGTCGAGCAGGTTGAGCATGAACGTGTTGTCGTTCGTGCTCTGCTGCGCGCTTGCTTCGAAATTGAGCTGGATGCCCGTGAAGCGCCGCTTCACGATGTAGTTGACGACACCGGCCACCGCGTCCGACCCGTAGACCGCTGAGGCGCCGCCGGTGAGGACATCGACACGCTCGATCAACGGGGCTGGAATGACGTTGGCATCATTGTCCATGCGATCGCCGTTGAGCAGCACCAGCGTTCTGCCCGAGCCGAGCCCACGCAGGCTGATCCGGGCAGGTCCGGCGCGCGGATCGCTGCTGCTGCCGCGGTCGCCGATCATCGGTGTGATCTGCGGCATCGCGCTCAGTGTATCGCTCAGGCGTCCGAGGCCGCGCTCGCCGATCATGTCCTTGTCGATCACCGCGATCGGGGCGGCGGTCGTCATGTTCGTGCGGCGGATCCGCGAACCGGTAACGAGGATGACTTCGGGAAGCTGCGGGGGAACCCTATCGTCAGCGACGGTGACGATGTCTGGCCGTTCCTTTGACGTCGTCTTCTGCGCGTCCGACGCATCGCTTACACTGGATTGTGACCACGCCGGCGTGCTGGTCATGATCGCCAATACGCTGACACCTATGCCCCACATGGATCGCATAACACCCCCCTTTTTTCCCACAGTATTCGGTATACGATACTTTTTATCGGGCGGCTGTAAAGTGTTACGTAATAGAAAATTGTAGCTGATCTACGTTTGGCAAAAGATTGCGACTTGCTGGAGGCATCTGACTCGACAGAGGGCGATCAGAGGCGTGCGGGCCAAAACTGCTCAAGAACGAGTGTTAGTCGTTCGATCCTCATTGTTTGGCTGGAATGGAAATCCCGCGGATAAACGCGTCTCGAACCAGTATACAAGGCATCGGTCGGCCGTCGACGTGGGACCATTAGAATCATCTGAACGTCGCGCCGGCTTTGAAACCGAACCTGGCACATACCCTCTGCTCGCTTGGTCACGTGACGCTCAGAACAGAACCGTCGTATGTGGGCGAAAATAAGCTGGCTTGGCAGGTACACGGGCATTTAGGGGACGGATCGTAGGTACTTCCGGCAAGATTATCTAAAGGATCGTCCACCTTTGCCCGTTGCACGCCAAAAGCGGCTGCCCATCACGGCCCACCACAGCCACCGAGGGGACCTGAACCAACGTCCGGTTCGGGGAGGCGGCTTATCCGCCGTAAATATCTGAAATCGGGCGGTATCAGCCATGAAGCGGCCGAGCCGCTCGCGTCCAAGCGCGGACATCCTTGCGATGGAGTTACGATATCAGCGGCCTGCGCACAGGGAGCAGGTTATTTTGCATCGGCCGATCTCCGGTTTCGCTGCCGTTCTCTTGCCATGCAAACCCGTGAATTCCGCATCATGATTGCGCGAAAATGGCCGTACTATCTGACCTACCAAGTTGCAGCAGCCCCCCCTCCCGAGATGGGCCACTGAATAAATATATTCTGGCAATACAAGTGAATGGCCGATCGCCCTTCTAGGATAGGGATATGCAAAGGGCGAGCGATGAAGCTCCTGCAGGTCACTCAGGGGTATTTTCATGACGCGACTCTTTAATTCGGCCTGCCATCTTGCGATCATCGTTTCCGGTTTTGCAGCTGTACAAGCCCATGCAGAAGCTCGGGCCTCGGAAACCGTTTCAACTCCCGTCAAGCTTCCGGCAACTGAGTCTGTTGTTGCAGACGACGGACCTGGGGGATTGATGGTCGCAGCGCAAAAACGATCCGAGCCGCTTGAAAAGGTGCCGGTCGCGATCACCGTCGTCCGCAGCGATGCCATGACACGTCTGTCGACCAATACTATCGAAGACACACAAAAGCTCATCGCGGCGTTGACGTACGTCAAGGGCGCTACCAGCCTCAATTCCGCACTGTTTCTGCGCGGGCTTGGTACGGTCAGCAGCTCGATTGCCGCCGAACCGAGCGTGACCACCGTGGTCGACGGCGTCGTGCTTGCGCGTGCCGGTGAAAGCTTCGGCGATCTGTATGATCTGGACCGGATCGAGGTCCTGCGTGGGCCGCAGGGTACGCTGTTCGGCAAGAATGCGTCTGCGGGAGCGCTCAACATCGTGACCAGAGAACCCGGCAAGACGTTTGGTGGCTATGGTGAGGTGGGCGCGTTCCAGGGCGGAGAGTATAAGACAAAGGCCAGTATCGGTGGCCCGATCGGCGACAATTGGCGGGCCGGTGTCAGCGGGTTCTTTAGCGATTATAAGGGCAACATCTCGGACAAGACCGTCGGCGGCAAGATCAATGGCTACACGCATTATGGCGCGCGTGCTATGGTGATCGGCGATGTTACCGAGAAGCTGCACGTCAAGCTGATCGCGGACTATCGCAGGGCTGACGACGATTGCTGCGGGTTCGTCATCGGCGCGCTCAACGCTGCCCCATCGGCCTCCCAAGCGGCGGTGCAAAGCATTCTAGCCCCTGCACTCGGGGGAGCTACCCGCGAAAGCGTTCAGGTGACGCCCAATCGAACCAAGGAGGTGACCTATGGCGCTTCGTTGCAGGCTGATCTGACCGTTGGCGCGCATACACTGACGTCTATCACGTCGGGGCGCCAGTGGAACAACACGGAAGTCCGCAACGGCGATTGGGTCGACCAACTGTACCTCAATGTGCCGCTGATCCGCGACCTGGGTCCGCAACGCTCGAAGACGTTCACGCAGGAATTGCGCCTGACCTCCCCCACCGGTGGCTTCATCGATTACGTGGTCGGCGCATTCTATTATCAGGCGGTCGCAGACCGTACCTATACCCGCTCCAACACCTATTGCACCGCTACAACCGCCATTCGGCAGGCGAACGGCCTGACGCCGTGTCCGACCGATCAATCGACGATCCTCAACCCCGTCGGTGTCGCTGCGTTCGGCTCTAAGTTTTACAACGCAGCCGCGTACGGCCAGGCGAACTGGCATTTCACCCCGCGGCTACATGCGGTCACGGGTCTGCGCTACACTTATGACAAGGTGGAAGCCTATCATACGCGGACCAATAACTACAGCGGCAGCAGCTTTCCCGGTGTCGGCGTCCCGGCAGGAATCGGCAGCAGTTTCGATGCGAATGTCGCCACCGGTGGGGTGTTCAATGGCACGCCGTGGACCGGCAAGACGAGCGCAAAGAACCTTTCGGGTAAGGCAGCGCTGCAATATTACGTGACGCCTGGCAACATGCTCTACGGAAGTTTCGGACTTGGCTACAAAGGCCCCGCGTTCAATACCTTTTTCAACATGAGCGCTGGCAATACCGCGCCGATATCGCCTGAAACGTCAAAGGCTTTCGAGGTAGGGCTCAAGAGCAACTTCAATAACGGTCGTCTCATTTTCTACGTTGATGGATTTTATACCAAGGTCAAAAACTACCAGGCGAATTACCCGACCACATTCAATGGTGCCGTCATCTCCACGATCATCAATGCAGGTGATGTCTCTACGCGCGGAGCAGAGATCGGCTTGTTGTACCGGCCGAATCGCCAACTGACCATCAGCGGCGGATACAGCTATACCGACGCCCAGGTGGACCAGTTTCTAGTGCCGCCAGCGGCGCAGGCAGCCAATACCATCACATCCGGTACGCCACTGGCGTTTGCCCCCAAGAACAAGGGGAATTTTGGGGCGACCTATACCGCCCTGCCCCGAAACCTGCCGTTCGCGCTCGAATTCAGCGGACTGGTATCCTACACCGACAAGCAGGTTTCGACGTTGGCGCCGAGAAATACCGCTGCCCAGATGGTGGCATTCGAGAACCTCACTCTCAGACCCCATACCCAGGTCGATATCACCCTGGCGGCGGTTGATCTGGCCAAGCGCTATCGCCTCGGGTTCGTCGTCACCAACTTGCTCGACGCGCACTATGCCTCGACGATCGTTGCCGGCGGGCCGGGCGGATCGTACCTTTACCAGATCCCACGCGATTCCGATCGCTACTTGGGAGTCGTTCTCCGCCGCAACTTCTGATCGCACGCGTGTTCTGGCCCCTGTACATTATGGGGCCACAGAGTCCGGTAGGCTTTTGTAGACCGGTTGCCGTACGGGTTCAGGGCAACCGGTTTATGAAAGCCAGGAACGGAACGTCCCTGTCACCGTTTTGGTTAGCTATCGAACCGAACTCCCGGCCCCACCTTACCGTTAGCGAGGTTGCACTGGGAGCAGCCGGATACGGACCATCGCCAAGCGATCGTCCGGAATAATGCCGAGACGTTCATCGCCGTTGATGATCCGAGTCGCTTGCCAGTGCGCATCGATGAAGCTTCCCTCTTCGACGTGATCTACTTCTGAAAGGTGGCCGTTCTTCGAAAAATCGGCGGTGAACCCCTTGCCCACCAAGAGGAAGGTGTCGTTGCCCTCATAGATGACGAGCCCGAACGGCCGTGCGTCACCGGGAGCGGGACGGCTCGAAGGGCCTTCCGTTTCACTCGGCAGTGGCTGAGGCGGGGGCGGTGGCTGCAGACCAACATCCAGCAGCATTCGCTTCAGCAGCGACTGCGTCTGCTGGACAATGATCGAATACCCGCCGAGCTTGATCTCGGACGGCTTGCCGTCGTCCAGAAGAACACCCGCGATACGTCCCTCGGACTGCGCCTTGGTAATGACGGCGTCCATCGGGTTGAGGAGCGCCAGTGCCTGGGATAATTGCCCATCGACCCGCCCATCTTCGATTCCGAAGATCGAGTAGCCGAGCGCGCGATGCGCACCCACCGCCCAGAACAGGTCGCCGGTCTTGAACTGGCTTTCCGGAACGAACAGTGGGTTGCCGGCGTGATCATAATCGGCAAGCGGTCCCTTTGCGTCGGGGACGTAGATATCGGGCGCGAGCATGTCGATCGACGGCGCGGCCGCCTTCCAGACGTCGAGAACACGCTTTGCAGGGCCGCCGCTTGGATAAAGACCGGCACGATCCTGATTCTGCTGCGGGCCGAGCCACGCGTTGACATACATGGGGAGATTGAGCGCTTGTTTTCCCGCGCCGGCCAAAGCCTCCATATACTGTCCGAAATGCCACGCCATGAAGACCTCGTCGGCCTCCCAATCGGTGCCGAAGACTTCCGCCCAGCTTCCCGCCGAGCGATTGCCGCCGCGCGCCCACAGTGCGGCGAGCTCGGGTTTGAGGTCGGCCTTGTGGGCGGACAAGTACCGCATCAGCGCCGAGGGGACCGGTTGCTTCCACGCCGCTTGCGCCAACGGCGATCGATCCCGACTGTCGCGCAGCAGCCCGCTTTCGTTGTTCACCTGCACCATGACAACACGGTGATCGGTGTCGACCTTCGCCAGATGCGCCATCAGCGCGACGAACGCGGTGCGATCGGCCTTCATCAAATCGGGTGAGAAAACCGACAGCACCGGCTTCGGCATCGCTCCTTCATAAGTGAAGGCCTCCTTCATCTGCGCGTTGGCGATCGCACGCGGGAACCGACTCGTGTCGCGTCGCACCCATATCGGAGCATAGGTCGAACTGGCGTTCTTGAACGCCCCGAACCAGATCAGCACCAGGCGCATGTCGTGGCGGCGCGCTTGGGCGATCTGGGCGTCGACCGCGGTGTAATCAAATCGGCCTTCGCTCGGTTCAAAGTCCTCCCAGCTGACCGTTCCGATCACGGTCCGGACATGCATACGCTGAAGCTTGTCCCAGATCGGTTCCATATAGGCGACGCTGGAAGCGCTAGAGTTATGCAACTCCCCACCAAGCGCCAGATAGGGTTTCCCGTCGACGATGAGCTGCCGATTCTTGATGACCGGAAGGTCGCCTGCGGCAGCGGGTGAAGCGGCCGCAAGAGCCCACAAAAGCAGGCTGGAGCGTTTCGGGATGCTCGTCATAAAGCTTTCACTTTCGTAGTCCGGTCAAGCAGCGGTGCCGCCGCTCTTCACCCTATGGCGATCTATCTGCTTTCGCGCGCGACGATGCGGGTCAGGACGCTCGCGCTCGGCTTCGGCGTTCTTCGGAATGTAGCGCGATCAACGGCAACCAAGCCAAACCTCGCTTTATCGCTGCCACCCCACTCGTAATTGTCGAGCAGGGACCAGTGGATGTAGCCCTCGACCGGAATGCCGTCGGCGATGGCGGCCCGCAGGTGCGTCAACGCCGCGGGGATGAGGTTTGCGCGCAGGCGATCGTCGGTCGTCCCTAGCCCGTGTTCGGTCACGAGGATCGGGAGATTGGTCTGCGCATGGACGTAGCGGACTGCGTTGGCCAACGATGCGGGATAGATTTCCGCGCCGCCATAGGTGCGCGGAGTACCGCTGGGCGACGGCAGCTTGCCGTGACCATCCCACACCGCGCGTTCGTAATTCTGGACACCGACATAGTCGTCGTTGCGGGCCGCCCTGAGCCAAGGACCGTAAAACGTCTCGCGCCGCGCGTCGCGCACGCTGTCGACCCCGACCGCCTGATCGTCGAGCACCGCCAATGTGACCCCGACCCGAAGGCTCGGCCGAAGTGCCTTGATCGCGTCCCGCCCGAGTTTGTGCGCAGCGAGCAGACCTTGCGTTATCGACGCGACGTCTTCGGGCAGTACGGTATTGCCGACAGTGAAACGCTCGGTGCCGCTCGCTTTGGCGCAGGCCTGCAGGCTCGCGCGGAGCGCTGCCCAAAAGGGGGCTGGCAATACCGATTGCAGCAACAGCGCGTTATTGGGCTCGTTCAAGGTCGCGACATAGCGGAGGCCGTCGCCCAGATGTCGGATCGCACGGTCGCAATAGCGGGCGAACAGCGCAGGGGCGTCGGGGTTCAGCCAACCGCCTCGCGCCGCGAACCAACGCGGCGTGGTGAAATGGGACAGCGTCACCACCGGGCTCAACCCGCGCACGTGGCACCCTTCGATCATCGCTTTGTAATGGTCGAGCATCGCCAGCGAGAACTGCCCGTCTTCGGGCTCGATGCGCGGCCATTCGATCGAGAAGCGATAGCTGTTGAGGCCGAGGCTTTTGACGAGATCGAGATCGGTTCGCCACAGCTCGAAGCTGTTGCACGCGTCCCCCGAAGGCGCCGCCGCCAGCGACGGCTTGACGGTTTCGAGCAGCCATTGGTCGGCGTTGACATTGTTGCCTTCGACCTGGTGCCCGGCGGTGGCGGCGCCCCAGAGAAACCCCGCCGGGAAGCGTGCGACGCCGGCCGCAAGGGATTCGGCTCGGACCGCCGAGGTCGCCAGCGTAGCAAGCGATGCCGAGATCGCCGTCCGACGATTGATCATTGATGCCGACCCTTGCGATTGCGATCCGCCGGCGCGACGCCGCGTGCGGGCACGCCGCGCCAGCGGTAATGAAGCGGATACAGCGGCGCGCGCGAATCCGCCGGTCTGCCTGGGTCCTGCGTTTCGACCGCGGCCATGCTCGATGGCAATTCGAACGGCAGCCGGCCTTCCGCGCGGACCTTGCCGCTCAGCACGTCGAGCAATGCCGCGTCCGATGTCCCGAAACTCGCGAAGAGCGTGACGCCCAGATCACCCAACGGCGCGAGAATCGCCGGACGGTCGAGATAGACGTCGACAATCGTCGGCTTCTTCGACGCGGCGGCGCGCACCGTTGCGAGGTCGGCGGAATCAGCCGGGAAAGCAAGACTGCCCTCGTGCTGCATGCTCCCGAAGAAATAGCCGGGATGCAGTGTCTGATAGGGGGCAGCGAGACGGATCACGGCGACATCGGCATCCTCGATACGCGACACCACCTCGAACCCGGCAGTGCGAGCGGCGTTTGCTTCCATCCCCCGAAGGAACAGCCGCGTTCGGCCCGGGATCAGCCGGACTGGCGAGCGATCCTCTAGCATCACCATCGAGCGCGCCTGGGCGCGGCGCCCGGCAACGTGGCTCGCGGGCGCGCCCGCGATGCGCTCGGCGTCGGCGACGTCGACGAACGGGCGTTCGAACAGCCCGAGCTCGAACCGCTGGATGAGGATACGCGTCACCGCCGTGTCGATGCGACGCACGGGCACGAGCCCCTGCTCGACCGCCGCGACGATCGGCGCCGGATCGGGCTCGCCGCCGATCTGATCGACGCCCGCGAGGATCGTCTTGGCGAACCGCTGCGGACGCGTCAGCCGCTCGACACCCCACGCAGTCGAGATGCTCTCGACGCCGGGGCGCTGACCGGCGGGATAGCCGTCATGGCACAAGGCGGCGCAGTCGGCGGTGATCGCCCAATCGGACAGCACTACCCCGTCGAAGCGGTGCTGCAGCCGCAACAACCCATCGATCATGACGTCGCTGAAACCTGCGCCGAACGCGCCCGCGGGGCGTCCGCCGATCTTCAGATCGCTGAAGATCGAATAGGCTGGCATCACACCCGACACATGGACGGCAAAGGCGGCCTCGAACGGCCTTACGTGCGTGGCGAGTTCGCTCGGTTTGAGGGCCGAGAAGCGACCGTAGTAATTGTGTGAATCCAGCCCGTCGCGTTGCGCGCCATAGCCGACCCAATGCTTGACGACGCTTGCGACGCCGTCCTTCGTGACGCCGCTCGCACTCCCCTGCACGCCGGTGATATAGGCCGCCACCATCGCCGATGCTGTGGCCGGATCCTCCCCGAACGTGCCGTTGATGCGCGGCCAGCGCGGCTCGGTGGCGAGATCGGCCTGGGGCGACAGCGCCAGCGCGAAGCCTACCGCGCGATAATCGCGGCGGACGATGTCGCCATATTCCCGCACAACCGCGGGATCGCCGAGCGCGCCGAGCCCGGTAAAGTCGGGCCACTGGCTAAAGCCGCCGGTGCCGACGCTGGCACCGAAGGTCTTCTGGAAGCCGTGGCGCGGATCGGTGACGATCAGCGCGGGGATGCCGAGCCGGCTGGCCTCGGTCTCCCGCTGCAGCGCGTTGGCGGATTCGGCCAAATCATGGATCGACATCGCCGTCATCGCGCTGAATGCCGAGACGTGCTTGGCGGTCACGAAGGCGTGCGCCGCCAGCATGTCGTAGCCGGTCGAGATCTGCCCGAACGGCGCATTGCCCGCCAATACGGGGATGACCATCAGCCCGGCCTTTTCGGCGAGCGTCATGCGCGTTACCAGATCCGCGGCGCGCACCGACGGCGCGAGGCGCCAATCCTCATACGGATGGAGCCGGCCGTTGCGGTCGAGGTCGCGGAAGCTGCGACCATCGACCTGCAGTAGCGGGACGCCCTGCGACGACAGTTTCGGCTGGTCCGGCGCTGCCGACATCGCTGCGCTAGACGCCACGCCGGCAAGGCACGTCGCCAGTAGCAGCAACCGAGCATGGGACGATCTCAGCACGTCGCGCCTCATGCGAGGGCACGATAGCGAAAGGATCGGAAACGGACCTCCCCCGCGCCCGCCGAATAAAGCGCCGGCCGCAGCTGCGCGAGATCATCGACGGTATTGGCCTGATAGCCCGAGACTTCGCTGCGAACGCCGTGGCGCGTCCAGGTCGCGCCATCAAGACTGTAAGAGAAGGTGACGATGTGCCGATCGTTGACGATGCGAAGATGCAGCCGACGCGTGGCCGGCGCGGGCTCCTGCCAATAGCTCGCCTTGCCGCCACGCCAGCTCGTCATCCGCATGCCGTCGATTCCCATGCCGAGAAACAGGCGATCGTCGAAGAAGAGCAGCAGCCCACCCTGCGCCGCCCCGACGATCTCGCAGTCGACGGCGATCTCATACGCGTGATCGCCGACGATCTGCGTGAGTGGCGCGCAATCGCGCGGGTCGCTCCCTTTCCCCGTGATGACGAGCGCTCCCGCATCCAGCCGCGCGCGCGCGACATTTTCGGGTGCGCCATAGAAGGTCCAGCGCGTGCCGAGCGCCAACGTGCGGAAGTCGTCCGAGCCGGGGAGGCCATGCGGCACGGCGAGTGCGCGCGGGCGCGGCAAGGGGCGCGCGAGATCGCCGCCCGTTGCGCGGAACCAGCCGTCGTCGGTCCATTCGATCGGGTCGAGCAGCGTCTGCCGGCCAAGCCCGGGAAAGCCGTTCTCATAGCCGTGATAGACCAGATACCATTGCCCGCCGGGTCCCTCGACTGCAGTAGCATGTCCGCGCGACCACCAGCGCTCGCGCGCGTCGGCGGTGCGGACGATCGGATTGTGCGGGCAGTTCTCCCACGGCCCATTCACTGACCGCGAGCGCGCGACGATCACCATATGTCCGGTCGGCGGGCCGCCGGTCCCGCCGACCGCGCTCACCAGATAGAAATAGTCGCCGCGCCGAACCAGTTTAGGCCCCTCGAGCGCATAGCTCTCGACGATCCAGTCGTCGGGATAGCGCCACCCGCCATAGACTTTCTCGATCGGCCCCGCGGTGGCGAGACCATCAGCGCGGAGCTTGACCCGATTGATCCCCGACAGGAAGAGATATCGCACGCCATCCTCGCCGACGACATGGCCGGGATCGATCAACCCGCCAATGCCGAGGTCGATCGGCTCGCTCCACGGCCCCAGCATCGACTCCGCATGGATCACATAGATGTTGGCGAAGCTCTTGAGGTCTCGTGACCACGGCGCCTTCATGAACGGGATGTAGATGTAATAGCGCCCGGCATGCTTAACGAGATCGACCGCGAAGACCGTACCGAGCGGTTTCATCAGCGCGGGACCGACCGGGCGCCAGTTCACCAGATCGCGCGAGTGCCAGATGAGCAGCCCGGGGGCGGCATCGAACGAAGAGTGCGTCATCCAATAATCGTCGCCATCCTTGAGGATGGTCGGATCGGGATGGTCCCCCGCGAGGATCGGGTTGAGGAAGGTGCCGTCCCCGCGATCGGCCTTGCGCTGGCCCTCGAGACCCTTGGGCCAAGACAGGCCCGCCCGAGCGACGACCGGCAGCACTGCGCTCCCGGCCAACAACGCCCGGCGCGTCGTCATGCCGCGAGGCTCAGCGTCTTCGCATCGGTGTTGATCGCCGGGAACGGCAGATATGACACGCGCAGCCGTTGGGATAGAGTCACGGCATGCTCGCCCGCACCGAGTGCGTCGGGCCAGACGACCGAAATCGTCGCCACCGCACCAAAGTTCCAGCGGCGCTCGAACGCCTGCTCCATTTGGTCGAGCGTCAGCGGGCCGCCGCCTTCGTCGAAGCGCACCGCCTCGCGCGGGACGGGCGTGTCGTCGATCGTGATCGCCAGATCCTCGACCATCGAAAGCCCGAGACCGCGATAATAGCCGAGCCTTGCATCGAAGGCGAAACCATCCGGGGTCGCGCGAAGACTGTCGTCAACGATCAGATATTTGTCGAACATGTCAGCGCTCCCCGCCGTTGGCGATCAATCTCGTGAACATGGCGTGCTGGCGGCGGACCTGCTCGCGGCTGTCGACCGGCATGACGTCCTGGATCCAGCGATTGCCCTCATATTCGCTCGACAGATAACCAGACCAGCCGGCCTTCTGAAGCACCGGAATGACCTCGTCATAGGCGATCGACGGATCGGTCGCGTCGGCATTCATCTCGTAGAACTTGGCCTGGATGTGCCGGAAATAGGGCGCATATTCCGCCAGCCGCTTGGGGTTGGCGTAGGGCGCGTGGCGCAGCGTCTCGGCCATCGCGATCTCGGCCTTGTTGCCGCCCATCTTCACCGCGACTTCGTAGATCGTGTATTCCGCCATGATCTTCTGGTCGTGCTGATCAACGATGAACTGCGTGACCTCAGGCCGCGCGCCCTGACGTTCGAACCGGCCACGGAACACCGGGGGGTAGTGCTTCATGAAGATGCCCATGTCGGGCAGGATGCCGAGATGCTTGGTGCCAAGCTTGTCGGCGACATCGATCGTGCGCAGGATCCAGGCATGTTCGAGGTGCCACGGCGCATGGACCTCGACCCCCATATGCACGTCGAGGTCCTCGGCGTAGGGCACGCAGCGTTCGAGGATGTCGGGGCGCACGAACACCAGGATGCGCATGTTGCGGATGCCGAGCCGGTGGCACAGCGTCAGGTCGCGACGGATCGACTCGACCTGCTCGTCGTCGGTCATCATGCGGTCCTTGCGCCGCTTGGTGTCGAGGAACATGTCGTAGCAGCTGAGCTCGCAGCTGTGCTTGGCGGCAGTCTCCTGCCACCAGGCGACTTCGGCGTCGGTGACATTGGGGAAGCTCGGCATGTTCTGCTCGGGCAGCACCTCGATGCCCGTCGCGCCGATCGAGGCAGCGAAGGCGATCGCGTCCTCGACCGTCATCTGCTTGAGAAACAACTCCTCCTGGAAGCTGTAGAGGCTGACGCCCCGTTTGATCGTGCCTGGCATTATGCGTTCGCCTTTCGGTGGTTCTGATGTGGTGCCGCGTCGCGATCGGCGAGGATCAGCTCGGCGGCGCGCCAGCCCAGCATCATCGCCGGGCCGTTGGTGTTGCCCGATGGCGGCGTCGGCATCGCCGAGCAATCGACGACGCGAAGCCCCGCGACGCCCCGCACGCGCAGCCGCGTGTCGAGCACGGCGTCGTCGCCCGTACCCATCCGGCACGTGCCGGTCGCGTGGACGCCGGGGCTGACCAGCCGCTTCAGCGCCTCGCCGATCTCCTCGTCGCTCTGGCAGTCTTCGCCGGGCACGACCTCATGCTCGATGAAATGGCTGAGCGCAGGCTGCGCGGCAAAACGCCGCATCAAGCGCAACATCTCGACGAGCAACACGCGATCGCCCGGATCACCCCACCAGTTCGCGTCGATATGCACCGGATCGGCGATGTCGCCCGAGGTGATCGCTACGCTGCCGCGCGTCTTGGGCCGAAGATAATAGCCGTTGAGCGTGAGTCCCGGCTTGTCCTCGAGCGCACCGCGGCCGGGGTCGGCCTTGATCTCGGCGCTCGAGCGCATCGAGAACGGGCCGACGCCGAACTGCACGTCGGGCCAGTCGGCCGGCGCTTGCATCGATACCAAAGCGGTCAGTTCGGGCGAGGTGTAGGCCATCAGCCCGGTCCGCGTGGTGTAATATTGCGCGACATGGCGCATCAGCCGCCAGCCGTGGAACTCGTGGTTGAAGCCGCGATCGTTCTTCATCCGGAACGAGATCGAGAACATCACGTGATCGACCATGTTGCGCCCGACCGCAGGCGACTCGGCGACCAGCGGAACGCCCGCCGCGGCCAGGACGTCGGCTGGGCCGACGCCCGACACCTGGAGCAGCTTTGGGCTCTGCAGGACGCCGGCGGAGACGATCGTCTCGTTTGCGGTTGCTTCGTGCACGACATCGTCGATGCGATAGCGCACCCCCGTCGCGCGGCGCCCGTCGAACAGGATGCGCTCGACCAGCGCGTCGGTCAGCACCGTCAGGTTCGCACGCCGCATCGCTGGCTTGAGGAACGCGCGATAGGCCGAGGCGCGGCGTCCGCGGCGATCGACCGTCGCCTGGGTATAGCCGATGCCCTGCGTGCCCGGCGTGTTGATATCGGGCAGCACCGGGATGCCCATCTCGACCGCCGCCTTGAGCGAAGCGTCGAGCACAGGCGTGCGATACGGCAGTTCGGTGATCTGGAGCGGCCCCCCGCGCCCGCGTGATCGATCCGCATGGCGGTAGCGATAGCTTTCCATCTCGCCATAGCAGCGCTCGACTTCGCTCCACGACCACTCGGCAAGTCCGAGGTCGCGCCACGAATCGTAATCCGCGGGCATCCCGCGCAGATACCAAGTGCCGTTGGTAGAACTCGATCCGCCGAGCCCGCGCCCGTAGGACCAGACTTCGTTGGCGGGGCGATCGTCCTGCGCCTTGACCGGGAAGTGCCAGAAATAGCCAGGCTTGCCCCACATCTTCATGAAGGCGCGCGGCATGTTGACGAGTTCGGTGTCATTGCGACCGCCCGCCTCAATCAGCAGGACGCGGCTGCGGCCGTCGGCGCTAAGCCGGTCGGCGAGCACGCAGCCCGACGAGCCGGCGCCGACGATGATATAGTCGAAATGGGTCGTGTCGGATGTCGTCATGTACTCAAACCTGTGCTGGACGCGGCGCGCGAGCGCCCATCGCCGGGAGAAGCGTCACGGCGAACATCGCCAGGGTGATGATGCCCACCACGACCATCGCCGGCTGGAGCCCGCCGCTCACCTGCGACAGCGCGGTGATGAGCGGCGGGCAGAGGAAGGTGCCGGCAAAGAAGGCGGTGACCCAGATGCCAAGGCCGCGTCCACGCTGTTCGGGCGGCAGGATCGCCTGGCCCCAGGCGAGCAGCGAAGGGATGATGATGCCCGCGCCGAATTGCTGGATCGTGGCACCGAGCGCGACCATGCCATAGCCCTGCGCCAGCCCGATCACGACCTGGCCCGCACCGATGAATGCGGCGGCGATGCCGAGATGTCGTGCGATCGGCAGGCGGTGCAGGCGGCGATAAGCGATCGCGCCGAAGATGAAGGCGATGCTCGTCGCCGACTGGATGATCCCGACCCGCGTCGCGGACCCCGCGCCGCGATCGGTCAGGACCTGTGCGACGTGCAGCGGTTCGGCATAATAGAGCACCGACGTGACGAGTGTCACCGCGCCGATCAGCAGCGCCTGCCGCACGGGATACCCCAGACGCGGCGCCGCCGCGTCGTCTCCGTGCCGCAGGACGGCAGGTTCGTCGATGAACAGCATCGCCATGATCAGGCCCGGGATCGCCGCCGCGTAGATGAAGAACGGACCACGCCAGCCGATGTCGGCCAGCGCACCGCCCGCCGCGATCAGCACAGTTCCCGCGATCGAAATCGAGACGCCGACCCAGGCCACCCAGCGGTGACGCTGCTCGCCGAAATAATCGCCGATCAGCGCGCTTGAGACGGTGACGACGAACGCCTCGGCGATGCCGAGCACCGCGCGACTGGCGACGATCAGCGTAAGGTCGGTGACGATAACCGGCACCATGCCGGCCAGCACGTAGAGCAGCATGCCGCCCTGGAAAGTACGACGGCGCCCGATACGGTCGGCCAGAGCCCCGGCAAAGGGCGAGGTCAGCGCGACCATCAGCGCCGGGATCGTGACGATCATCGGAACGAGCCACGCGGCATTGGGCACGCCGCCGAACTGCGCAAACAGCTTTGGGATCGCGGGAAATAGCGAGACGATCGCCATCACCGGCAGGATCTGCGCGTAGACGAGCGTGATGCCTTTGGCGGTGGTGCCATAGCCGCGGGTCGCGCTCATGCCGAAATCTTCATATCGATTCCCATCAGCCGTGCATTGAGCGCACGATCGCTGCTCGCCGCGGCGAAATCGTCGAATGCGTGATCGGTCACGCGGATGATGTGCCGATCGATGAACGGCGCTCCCTCGGCGGCGCCCTGTTCGGGATGCTTCAGCGCGCATTCCCATTCGAGCACGGCCCACCCGGCGAAGTCATATTGCGCCATCTTCGAGAAGATCTGCGCGAAATCGACCTGCCCGTCGCCAAGCGAGCGAAAGCGCCCCGGGCGATCGACCCACGACTGATACCCGCCATACACCCCCGAGCGCCCGTTCGGCCGGTATTCAGCGTCCTTGACGTGGAAGCAGCGGATTCGCGCGTGATAGATGTCGAGAAAGGCGAGATAGTCGAGCTGTTGCAGGACCAAATGGCTCGGATCGTACAGCATCGTCGCGCGAGCGTGGCCATCCACCGCATCGATGAAGCGCTCGAACGTCACGCCGTCGTGCAGATCCTCGCCCGGATGGATTTCATAGGCGAGATCGACGCCATTTTCTTCGAATGTGTCCAGGATCGGCCGCCAGCGTCGCGCCAGTTCGGCGAACGCATCCTCGACCAGTCCGGTCGGGCGCTGCGGCCACGGGTACAGATACGGCCAGGCGAGCGCGCCCGAAAAAGTCGCATGCGCGGCCAGTCCGAGGTGGCGGCTGGCGCGCGCGGCGAACCTGAGCTGATCGACCGCCCACGCCTGACGCGCCGCAGGATTGCCGCGAACCTCGGGGGCGGCAAAGGCGTCGAACTGCGCGTCATAGGCGGGATGGACCGCGACCAACTGGCCCTGGAGGTGCGTCGAAAGCTCGGTGACCGCCAGTCCCTTTTCGGCGAGCATCCCGGCGATATCGTCGCAATACGCCTTGCTGTCGGCGGCGCGTGCGAGATCGAACAGGCGCGCGTCCCAGGTCGGAATTTGCACGCCCTTATAACCGAGCCCCGCCGCCCAATCGGCCATCGCGGCGAGCGAATTAAACGGCGCGGCGTCGCCGGCGAACTGCGCCAGGAAGATGCCCGGGCCCTTGATCGTGCGCATGTGTGTCAGACCTCGAATTCGATCCAACCGGCGTTTGCACGGCTGGAGGTGACGGCCAGATGGATCAGCGCCATGCCGCGCATGCCGTCGGCTATGCCCGGCAGCAAGCTACCGCGCTCGCCCCGCAACTCGCGCGCGAAATCGCGATACAGGTTGGCGAAGGCCTCGAGATATCCCTCGGGATGACCACCCGGCGTGCGCGTCGCGGAGCGTGCGTCTGGCCCGAGCGTCGCGTCGCCCGCCTGGACGAGCTCGGTCCGGCCATCAGCGTGATGCAGCGTCAGGGTGTTGGGCCGCTCCTGCGCCCAATCGAGCGCGCCGCGATCGCCATAGACGCGCAGCCGAAGCCCGTTGCGTTCGCCCAGCATGACCTGCGAGGCGAGCAGAAGCCCGCGCGCGCCATTGTCGAACCCGAGCAGGATTTGACAATCGTCGTCGAGCAAACGCCCCGGCACCACGCTCGCCAGATCCGCCAGCAGCCGCACGACGCGCAAGCCGGTGACGAATTCCGCGAGGTGGAAGGCATGAACCCCGATATCGGCGATCGCCCCGCCCTCGCCCGCACGCGCCGGATCGACACGCCACTCGGCCTGCTTGCCAGTCGCTTCACCCGCGAGCCATCCTTGCGGATATTCGACGACCACCTTGCGGATCGTGCCGAGCGCGCCAGCCGCCACGCGCGCGCGTGCCTCGCGGACCAGCGGGTACCCCGAATAGGTATAGGTCAGCCCGAACGGCCGATTGCACGCCGCGACAACGCCCGCGAGCTCGCGCGCTTCCGCGAAGGTCGCCGTCGCGGGCTTGTCGCAGATCACCGCGATACCGGCTTCGAGCGCGGCGCGCGCGGCCGGAAGATGGTGATGATTGGGCGAACAGATGGTGACGAAGTCGATCCCGTCGGCGCGTGCGCGCTCCCCGGCCAGCATCGTCGCGACGTCGGGGTAAGCGCGAGACGAGTCGATGCGATACGCCTCCCCCGCCGCGCGCGAACGCGCCGCATCACGGCTGAACGCCCCCGCGACAAGCTCGATCTCGCGGTCGAGCTCGGCGGCGATGCGGTGGACGGGGCCGATGAACGCCCCCGGCCCGCCGCCGACCATGCCCATTCTCAAGCGGCGCATGATGCGACCTCACATCGCGGGTCCGAAGGCGTGGACGACCCGAGCATTCAGAAGTTGAAGCCGAAGCGCGCGCCGATCGTGCGGACCGAATTATAGCCGAACTGCTGGATGTAGGAGGCAATTCCGACGGTGGCATCGCCGGCCTCGAGATCCTTGTAGTTCGGGTAAACGACGTTCGTGCAGTTCTTGCAGAAGATCGCCGCGTTCCAGTGATCCCCGCGAACGCCGATGCTGCCGCCGAGCAGATCGATCGCCGCAGTGCCCGCGCCGGGGGCGCCGCTCACGGTGAAGTTGATCGACGAGCGGTGATAGTAATTGCCCTCGATGAACGCCGAAAGCCCGTTAGCGATCGGCCGCTGCAACGTCGCGCCGGCGGTCGCCGAAAATTTCGGCGAACTGGGGGTCGTCAGCCCGCCAGCGTTGAACGTCCCGTCCGCGCCGCAATTCGCCTGACCGGGATAGCATTGCGCCCCGGCGAAGGAGTCGAACTGCGAATCGAGGAAGGTCGCCGACCCGTTGAGCGTGAGCGCCGGGACAGGACGCGCGACAGCGGTCACTTCGACGCCTTGATTAGTCACGCTCGCCGCATTCTTCGTCAAGAAGGTGCGCAGCACCGTATCGAACGCCTGCGCCTGATAGTTACGCAACTTGTTGCGGAACGCGCTGATGTTAAGCGTGAGCTTGCGGTCGAACAGCGTCGACTTCACACCCGCCTCGAAGCTGCCCGATGTTTCGGGCCGGATCGTCAGGTCCGACGTCACAGTTGGCGGCGTGTCGTTGAACCCGGGGCCCTTGTAGCCTCGCGCATAGGTCGCATACAGCATGATCTGCTGGGTAGGATTGTACTGCACCCCGCCGCGCCAGCTGAAATTGGTGTTGCTATACTCCTGCGCGAAGCGGCCGGATGCACCGAACGCGAAGAAATAGGACCGCTGGTTCTGCAGCAGGTCGATCGTCACCTTGTCGTGCGTCACGCGGCCGCCGGCGATCAGCCGCAAGCCGTTGGTCACTTCGTAGGTCAGCTGCCCGAAGCCGGCGTAGCTCGTCGTCCCGAGCGAATATTGCTTGTCGGTGCCCAGGAAATAGGCGTTGTTCACCGAGCAATTCGGCGGCCCGCCCGGCCGCACCGTAGCGCCGACGCAGAACGGGAATTGCGGCAACAAGAAGCCAGGCAGGAAGTTCGAGCCCCCGCGGGCGGCGGTGCCATCGACGGTCGAGCGGAAGAAGAACAGACCCGCCTGGCCGCTGAGCCGCGACCCGCTCGGCAACGCCACGCGAAGCTCGTTCGAATATTGATTGTACTTCGAGGTGCTGGTGTTCTGGTTGAGACCATCGGCACCGGTCGAATCACCGTCGGCCTGGAGCGCAAAATTGTAGAAGCGCCACGCTGCGATGTTCGAGATCTCGACCCCGCCGTCGGTGGTAAAGCTGACCTTGCCCTGCGCGCCGCCGTTCCGCAGATCGCGATATCCCGCGGCATCCGAGCCGACGTCGAAATTGTTGCGGCCCGGCTTGATGCCGTCCGCCGCGAGCGCGGGCGCATCGGTACTGCCTGGCGCCAGCGTGGCATAGCTCGCGTCGGAGAAACCCGAAACGCCATGCTGCTCGTTATAATCGCCGATGAGATAGATCGAGAGGTTGTTGGTCGGCTTGAGCAGATATTTGGCGCGCACGCCATATTGCCGCACATCGTCCTCGTAGCGGCCGGTGGCGACGTCGACGTGGCGCGTCAGCGAATCCTGATAATTGTACAACCCGCTCACGCGGAGCGCGGAATTCTCCGACACCGGCAGGTTAAGTGTCGTGCGGACGATCGCCCCCTGCCCCGAGCGCGGCCGGGAATCGAGCTCGACGTCGAAATCGGCGCCGACATGGTTGAGTTCGGGCGCGCGCGTCGTGATGTTGATGAGACCCGCGGACGCATTCTTGCCGAACAGCAGACCTTGCGGTCCGTTGAGCACTTCGACCTGCGCCACGTCGAGGAAGCTATTACCCCCGGCAAGCGGGCGGCCGATGTTCACCTCATCGATCGCAGTCGCAACGCTCGGATCGATCGTCGTCGAGAAGGCGAGCGTCCCGATGCCGCGGATCGCGAAGCTGTTTTCCTTGCCGAGCTGCAAGCTCGGAGTCGCGATGGTGATCTGCGTCGCGTCGTTGAGCGCCTGGCTGCGCAGCGTATCACCGCCGAGCACCGTCACGCTGACCGGAACGTTCTGCAACCGCTCGGGGCGACGCTGCGCGGTGACGACGATATCCTGAACCGCGCCTTCCGCCTGCGCCGTCGCTTCGGGTGCGTTGGCAACGGGCGGTGCGGCCGGGGAGGTAGTCGCCTGCGCCCAGCCGGGGGACGCCGATACCGCGCACAACACGCTCGCGGATGCCAGGAAAAATGCTTTCATTCCAACCCCTCCATGGGAATCGCCGATGCTCTGGGCCGCAGCGTTATTGACGAATTTATGAGAGCGTGAGCAATAACGGAAATTGAACCTTTTGATCCTCGATCATCAATCTGATGAATGGATCCCCGCTCGCCGCACGCTATCGTTGATGGGCCCGCGTGACGCGCTGGTCGATTATGCCGAACAGGTCGCTATCCGCCTGCCGCGCGGTCATCCGCACCGTGTCGCCGAACCGCAGGAACGGCGTGATGTCGCGCGCGGCGATCCGGTCGATCGCGCGCCGCTCGGACAGACAGGTCGAACCGACTGTCTCATGGTCTTCATTGGACACCGTGCCGGATCCGATGATCGTCCCCGCCGGCAGATCACGCGTGCGCGCGGCATGCGCGATCAGGTCGTGGAAGCCGTAGGCCATCGCATCGCCGACCGGGCTGCCGAACCACGCGCCGTTCACCGCGACCGTGAGCGGCAGGCAAACCCGGCCATCGCGCCACGCGTCGCCGAGTGCGTCGGGCGTGACGGCGAACGGCGCCATGCTGCACGCGGGCTTGGCGTTGATCCAGCCGAACCCCGTCTTCATCTCGACCGGCGCGATCGCGCGGAGCGACCAGTCGTTGATCAGCACGATGAGCCGGACGTGGGCGAGCGCATCGTCGGGCGAACACCCCATCGGCACGTCGCCCGTGATGACGCCGAACTCGCCTTCGAAGTCGATACCGTCCGCCTCGGACGCGAACGGCACGTCGGCGGTCGCCGCCAGGAAGCGATGCGACATGCCCTGATACATCAAGGGACGATCGCTTTCGATCGGCGGCAAGCCGAACGCCTGCTGCATCAGCGCGCCATGCGTCGGGAAGGCCGATCCGTCGAGCCACTGCCACGCCCGCGGGAGCGGCGCGGCGAGCGAACCCGCGGCGAACGTATCGCCCTGACCGGCCTCGAGACGATGGGACAAGGCCCGCAGCGCCGGCTCGACCGCGTCCCACGCATCGAGCGCGGCTTGCAGGGTCGGTGCGATCTCGCTCGCGCGCAGCAGACGCCGTCCATCACGCGAAATAACGACGAGCCTGCCGTCGCGGCTGCCGTCCTCATAGCTCGCAAGCTTCATGCGTCGTCCTCGAACAGCGCGACCGCGCGGGTCCAGCCTGCCGACCCGCGCTTGATCTTCGCGGGGAAACACGAGACGGTGAAGCCGAAGTCGGGCAGCTGGTCGAGGTTGGTCAGCTTCTCCATATGGCAATAGCCGATATCGCGACCCGCCTTGTGCCCCTCCCAGATCAGCGACGTGTCCCCGGTCTCCGCGACCTTGCGCGCGGTGTGCGCGAACGGCGCGTCCCAGCTCCACGCGTCGGTTCCGGAGACGCGCACGCCGCGGCTGGTCAGCCACATCGTCGCTTCATAGCCGATCCCGCACCCGCGCCCGAGGAAATCGGGGCCGCCGAGCGCCGCGCCGGCGGCGGTGTTGACCAGAACGATGTCGAGCGGCTGGAGCGTATAGCCGATCCGGTCGAATTCGGCGGCCATTTCCGCGGCGGTCACGACATGGCCGTCGGGCGCATCGCGGAAATCGAGCTTCACGCCCGGCCGAAAGCACCAGTCGAGCGGCACCTCGTCGATCGTGATCGCAGGTTTGCCGCCGTCCATCGTCGGATGATAATGCCACGGCGCGTCGAGGTGCGTGCCGTTGTGCGTGGTGAGCGTCAGCGTTTCGGACGCTGCGAAGCCCAGGCCGCCGGGCACTTGCTCCGCCGTCACCCCGGGGAAGAAGGTCTGCAGTTCGGCGACGGTCTGGCCATGCGTCTGGTACGCGATCGTGGGGCGCATGAACGGCGGATCGGTCACCACATCGGGATCGAGCGTGATCGAGAGATCGAGGAACCGACGGGTCATGCGGCATGCCCTCCGAGGGTTTCGGCGAACCAGTCGGAAAGGAGGTCGCGCCCATAGGCCATGTTGTCCGCGCCGACATGTTCGACGCCGCCCTCGCGCGCAGTGAAGATCACCTTTTCGCGGCGCGGCGAATTGACCAGTTGGTCGTAGAGATCGTCGGCATATTTCGGGCTGATCTGCCGGTCGTTGGCACCGTGCGTCACGAGAAAGGGCACGCGGATGCGGTCGATATGGCCGTTGAGGTTCATCTCCGCCGAGCGCGCCAGGAAATCGTCCTGATCCTTCGCGCCGAACGCCCAGTGCACGTGCGCCCAATAATGCGGGATTGGATTTTCGCCCTCGCGCGCCATGCGCTTGTCCTGCACCTCGCGCCAATTGTGGTTCGCGCCCCACACCGCGCCGCTCGCGAAGCGCGGCTCATAGGCGACCGCGCGCGGCGCGAAATGGCCGCCGAGCGAAATGCCGGTCATGCCGATCCGCGCTGGATCGACCGCGTCCTGCTGTTCGAGCCAGTCGACCGCGGCGCTCGCCCAGCTCTCGCTGTGCGGATCGACCGGGAGATGCTGCAGCCGCAGCGCCTCGCCCGATCCGGGCTGGTCGACGGACAAGGTGGAGATGCCGCGGCGCGCGAGTTCATGCGGGAGCCGCGTCCACCACAGCAGCTCCTTGCAGCTGTCGAGCCCGTTGCAGAACACCACCGCGGGCTTGCGGCCGGCACCCGGCGCGCGCGTCCACAAGGCCGGCATCGTGCCCTGCGCCAACGGCACCTCCACGCGTTCGCGATTGAGCCCGCCGAGCGCAGTCGAGCGATCGAAGGTCTCGCGCGCCCGCGCATAGGTCTTGGCCCGATCGGGCGCACCGTGCCCCTGCATCCGCTCGGCGGTGAACAGATAGAGCGCGGCCCGCTCGAGCTTGTTCGACGCGGACAAGGACCGCCCCTTGGCGAGGTCCTCCTCGGCCAGCGCGACGAGCTTCTCGCCCATCGCCGCCCATTGCTTCATGAACTGCGGCGTATTCGCGTCGGCCCCCGATGCCGCGGCATCGCGGATCGGCTGGCACATGTCGATGATCTCGCCGATCTGCCCGCCCGATTCCATCGCGATCGCGACCGAAAGGTTCCAGATGTAGTTCGGAAAATATTCGAAGAGCGCCATCGCTCAGGCGTCCGCTGGCTGGAACAGCCCGGCATCGGCCTTGGGATGCGGCATCGTCTGCGGGCCGCCGACGCCGATACCCCATTGGTCCATCGTGCCGGGCCCCGGCGCATGCACCTTGTCCACATGCGTCTCGAAATCGACCTCTTCGACCTCGGAGGTATATTCGACCGCGAAGCCGCCCGGCGTAGTGAAATAGCTGAACGTGTTGTTGCCGGCGGTGTGGCGGCCGGGCCCCCAGCGCAGGTCGGTCCCCGCCGCCTTAAGCCGACGGATGCCCGCCATCATGTCGTCCACCGTCAGCATGTCATAGGCCACATGGTTGAGGCAGGGCGGCCCCGGCAGGATCGCGAGGCGATGATGCACCGTATTGCAGCGCAGGAAGCACATGAAGTCGCCGAGCCAGTCGGACACCTTGAACCCGAGCACCTCGACGAAGAACCGCACCATCGCCTTATGATCGGGCGAATGCAGCACGATATGGCTGATCTTCTGCGGAATGCCTTCCCAGCGGACGAGCGTGCGCGGTTCACGGCGCTCGACCCCGGCCGAAATCTCGAACGGAAGGCCATCGGGCGAGAAGAAGCGGAAGCCATAGCCGCCGCCCAGGCTGCTGAGCGCGCGCGGGGCGAAGATGATGCGACAACCGGCCGCGACGACCTTGTCGTGCAGCGCATCGACATCGCCATCGCTGTCGGCGGCGAGCGCGATCACGTCGATCCGCTCGACCGCATTCTCGCGCAACCGCACGACATAGCGCTCGTCATGGCCGGCCGCGGCGAAATGGACCATTCCGTCGGCATCGGCGACTTCGACCAGCTTCCAGTCGTCGCGATAGAAAGCGCGCTCGGCAGCAAGGTCGGGGACGCCGTAGCCGACGTAGCGGATTTCGGTCACTCTGCTCATTGGGATTCTCCTGAAATTCTACGTGTGGCTCAGATCGGCTGCGAAACTTCGACGAACATCGCGCGCGTCGCGGCGGCATTGTCCATCAGCGGACCCTTGCCGATCTGGCCGAGGCAGATCGCGAGCGACGCCTCGACGATGTAGCGGCAGCGATCGAGACGGCGGTCCTCGAACGCCTCAAACGCCGCGACCGGATCATCGGCCGCGACCAGCTCCTCCGACAGCACGATCGCATCCTCGATCGCCATGCCGGCGCCCTGTCCGAGATGCGGCGTGGTCGCGTGGACGGCATCGCCGATCAGGACGATACGGCCCTTGTGCCACGGCCCGTCGATGAACAGCCACTCGAGCGGCTTGTACACCACCGCCGCATCGTCGGTGATATGCTCGACCAGCGCGCGCAGGTCGGGCGCCGGGATCTTGGCGAGACGCTCGCGCATCGCCGCGGCGAGCCCTTCGGTGTCGAGCCACGGATTGTCGGGTTCGGGCGTGGTGACGTACATGTACATCAGCGCGTCCGACAGCGGCACGAGACCCACGCCGGTCGGCCCCTCATATGCCCATAGTCCGGCGACGTCAGGGTGCCGCGGCAGATTGTAGCGCCATACCGCCTGACCGGTGAAGACCGGCACCGGAGCGTCTGGAAAGATCGACTGGCGGGTCTGCGAATAGAGCCCGTCGGCGCCGACGACGAGATCGTAGCGCCCGGTCGTCCCGTCGCTGAATGTGGCATCGACGCCTGCGCCATCATCGACAAGGCTGGTCGCGGTCACCCCGAGCCGGACGGTCGCCCCGGCGCCGATCGTGCGGTCGCCGAGCACCTTGTGCAACGCGGGACGCCCGATCCCGACATTGGGGGGATAGCCCGGGACCAACCCCGGCGTCGGAATACGCGCGACCTCGACCCCGGTCGGGATCCGTACCGATACGTGATCGAAGCCAAACCCCGCCGCGACATAGTCGTCGAGCAGATCGAGCTGCTTCATCGCCCGCACGACGTTCGACTGCTGGATAATGCCGACGCCATAGACCGACCAGGTCGCATCGCGCTCGATCACGTCGACCTCGAAGCCCTTGCCGCGCAGAGCTATCGCGGCGGTCAGGCCCCCGATCCCACCGCCGATCACAAGGATATGCGCGCTCTTCACGCGAGCGCCCGACACGCTGCGATCGATCCGGCAACCGCGGTCGCGCCGGCGCCCTGGTCTTGGCGAAACCCTGCCACACATTCTCTCCCGTTTACGCCGCTAGCGGGCGCGAGAAGAGAATTGACACACGCGGACCATAAATAGAAATCACTTGATTTGATATAAAATCAGTTGCGTGGTGAATGGATGAGACTGGAACGCTTCGACCTGAACCTGCTCGTCGCCCTCAACGTCTTGCTCGAGGAAAACAGCGTGACGCGCGCTGCGCAGCGGCTTAGCCTCACCCAGCCGGCGATGAGCGCGGCGTTGCGGCGGCTGCGCGAGTCGTTCAACGACGACCTGCTGGTCGCCAACGGCAAGCGCATGGTGCCGACTCCGCACGCGCAAAGCCTGGCACCGATGGTTGCCCAGCTCATCGTCGCGGCGCAGGCCCTGATCTCAAGCTCGACCCTGTTCGACCCGGTGACCTCGCACCGCGTATTCCGTATCGCCGCTTCGGACTATATCACCGCGATCGTCCTGCGGCCGCTGCTCAGCGAGCTCGCCGATGTAGCACCGCACGTCCGCATCCAGATCGTGCCGCTCGGCCCGGGGGTCGAAGCCGAAATGGACCGCGGTGCGATCGACTGCGTCATCTCGCCCGAACAGTTTCAGAGCCAAGGACAACCGCAGGAACTTCTCTTTACCGAACGCCACGTGCTGCTCGGCTGGTCACGCAACCCGATCTTCGCCGCGCCGATCACGCAGGAAGCCTATGATCAGGCCGGCCACGTTACGGTCGAATTGTCGAATGCGCGTGCGTTTGTCGAGGAACAGGTGCGGGCATTGGGCGATCATCGTCGAATCGAGGTCGTCGCCTCGTCCTTCACGATTGTGCCGTGGCTTCTCCCGGGCACCAACCGCATCGCGCTAGTGCACGAGCGACTGGCGCGCTTGTTCGTCGATAAGCTCGAACTGGCGATTGCCGACCCGCCCTTCGCAATCCCGCCGATGCGCGAACTCTTGCAAACGCACCGATCCCGTGCCGCCGACGGCGGATTGGTGTGGTTGCGGGAGCGCCTCCATTTCCATGCCGCTTCCTAGCGGCTCCGCGCTTGGAGCGTTTCTCTCGGCATCTTCGTCCTAAGATTTTGAATAGCGGCCATAATCGTTGGGCGATATGCCCCGCGTGCCGACGCTCTTCTGATCTATCGTGCTTTTGACGTCCCTCCGGTTTTTTCCTCCAGTTTGAGCGAGAGTTTTCCGGCCCTTTAGAGCCTGCGGGCGAGGAGCTGGATATGAGGACGTCGACGTATACTGATGAGCAGATTGCCTTCGCATTGAAGCAGGCGAACGCCGGCACGCCGGTGCCATCATGCCGCGATCCCATGGCGGCCGTCGTGGCGACACTTCAGGTGTACGCAATTGGCACACGTCCGGAACGGACATTCCTTGCAAAAGGCTTAACCGAGGATCAACCTGCCTGAAAATAATAATTGAGGGGTCAGCCATGAACGAATCGAACGACGCTTTCGAGTTTCCAATGCTGCGAAAAGGCATCGATTTTACGGTCGTCGTTCCACGCGAAGCGATCGAAGGCACGACCGGGCGGGCAATGCAGCTCGAAGATCGCAAGCGCTGGCTCAACGACAACATGGATCTCGTGTCGATGACCGCAGACCGGATCCGGCCATTGCGGACCCCGCGCGGCGCCCGAGTGATTGTGGAGAGCAGGCACGTCATCGCGCAGGGCGTCCCGATAGGCGCGTAGCCGCGCACCATCGGCTCCAATTTTCACCCTCCCAGCTCCTGCAGCACCCAGGTGGGTACGCCGTTTGCCAGAGCGACCTAGCCCAGGCATGCCGCAGGTGGTGCCAGCGAACGTTGGTGGTCCCTGCAAGTGTGAGTGCAGCTCGCCAGTGTTTCGTGTTCACCTACCCGATCCTCGGCGCCACCCTTCTGCGGCGCGTCGATGACAAATCGGGGAGCACTCGACCTGACGGCAGCAGGCAAAATCGGGGAAGGATACACCTGGTCCACTGTGTCCGGATCGACCGAGCGGGCGACGCCTCCGAGCGTAAAGCTTGGCGGCGAAAGCGGAAATTCGAGATCGGCATAGGCCGCCATTTTTTGCGTCCGCACATTGGCCTCAGCCCGCAAAACGCCAGCACGCCGACACGGATGATATCCGCCAGTGCGGGCATCCGGTCCTCGCGCCAGATTGGGTGTTCCGACACTACCGCGCGCAGCGGCTCGATAACAAATGTCATTTTTTTCATGTGCTTATAAATTAGAAGCCAGTATTGGAGGCTGTGCGGTGGCTTGAGGCAGACCCACGGTTTTCGAAGACCAGACGCCCGATCGTAGATCGAGATGCTCGAGCTTTGCGGACCGCACGACAGGGCCATATCAACCGGCGTTTCGACAGGGATATGGCGCGGTAAGCGCGCGTCATCGGGGAGCAGTTATGAAGCGTTGGATCGTGGTGGGCGCGCTGATCGGCATCGTGGGTCGGGCGCAGGCGTCCGAAACGCCATCGTACCAACCTGCCCCGGCATGGGTGAAGCCTGCGCCGACGCCGACCATCGCCGCCTCGGGGGAGGACGCACCCGTGCTGCTGATCGCGGATAACCAGCAGCGGTTCGCCGATGGCACGGTGTGGGACTATCGGGAAATCGCAAGCCGCGCGATTTCCGCCCAGGCGCTGGCGCAGATCGGCACGGTGAAGCTGACGTGGCTGCCTGACCATGGCGATCTCGTCGTCCACCGCGTCGACATCCTGCGGAATGGCGCGCGGATCGATGTACTCAAGGGGGGCAGCCGCTTCACCGTGCTGCGCCGCGAGCAGCAACTCGAGCAGATGCAGATCAACGGCCTGCTCACCGCTACCATGGCCGTCGAAGGCCTGCAGATCGGCGACGTGCTCGACGTCGCCTATTCGGTCACGACCCGCGATCCGTCGCTGCGCGGCAATGTACAGACGGTGGCGCCGGTGATCAGCCAGCCGGTCAAGGTCGGCTTCGCCCGCACGCGCTTGCTCTGGCCCGCTGGCGCGCCGGTCCATTGGAAGGCGTATCCGGTCGGGGCTGATCCTACCGTGAGCACTGCGGGCGGCTGGACCGAGCTGGTCTTCGCACTGCCGTTGCCCAAGCAGCCCGAGCTGCCGCGCGATGTGCCGGCGCGCTACATCCACCCGCCGATCGTCGAGGCCAGCAGCTTCACGGATTGGGCCGCGGTATCGCGCGTCATGGCGCCGCTCTACGCCACCGGCGGACTGGTCGCCCCCGGCAGCGCGCTGGCCGGTGAAATCGCCGCCATCGCCTCCGCCGATGCCGATCCAATGCGTCGCGCGACGCTCGCGCTCGCGTTGGTGCAGGGCAAGGTGCGCTACCTGTTCCGCGGCATGGACAACGGCAACTATGTCCCGCAATCGCCGGCACGGACCTGGGAGCTGCGCTATGGCGACTGCAAGGCGAAGACGCTGCTGCTCCTCGCCGTGCTGCGCGGGCTCGGCATCGAAGCGGAACCGGTGCTGGCGAACCTCGGCGCGGGCGGCCTGATCGCCGAGCGGCTGCCCTCGGCCGGTGCGTTCAATCATGTGCTGGTGCGCGCGACGATCGCCGGTCGCACGCTATGGCTCGACGGAACCGGGCGCGGCACGACGAGCGAAGACATCGCCGATGTGCCGGCTCTCCACTGGGTCCTGCCGGTGCGCGCCGGAGGGTCGGATCTCTTGCCCGTGCCCGCCGTCGCACATGCGCGTGCCGACCAGACGGCCACGCTCGACCTCGATGCGAGCGCCGGCATCGACCTGCCCGCGCCCTTCACGACGACCATCACCTTTCACGGCGGGCTCGCCGACGCACTCCGCACCGCGGTCGCGCAAGCTGCCAAGGAGAACCGCGACAAATTGCTCGACGGAATGGCCGGCAAGGTGCCCGGGGTCCGGATCGTAGCCACCCACCGGTTTACTTTCGATCAGGCGACAGGATCCGCGACGGTGACGCTCGAGGGCGTCGCGGTGCCGCAATGGCGCCGCGAGGATCGTCTTTACCGATTGAATCTCGTCGATGGGGTCGGGAACGTCGAATTCGCCCCTGATCGCTCGCGCCCTGCCTGGCGTGATCTGCCGGCTTCCACGGGCGAGCCCAACACGCAGCTCAGCACCTTCCGGCTCCGCTTGCCCGACGGCGGCAAGCCGTTCACGCTCGAAGGGGACCAGGCGGTCGATCTCGACATTGCCGGACGTCAAATCCACGGACAGGCCACGCTGGCGGGTGGCACGGTGCTCGTCGAGCGGAGAGTCGCCTCGTCGGGCGCGGAGATTGCGGCCAAGGACATTCCGGCCACGCGCGCGCGGCTCGCGGTGGCGCAAAACCGAGCGCTGCGGGTCAGCACAGCGCAAGACTATCCCGCGCCATGGGCGGCGGTGGAAGCATCCAGGCGCGGGCACCGGTTCGACCGGGCCGAGGCGCTGTACGCCACCTATGTCGCCGACCGGCCCGACGAGGCCGGCCGCTATGTCGCGCGCGCGGCGTTCTTCGCCTCGATCTTCGAGCGATCAAAAGCGCTGGCGGATCTCGACAAGGCGATCGGCATCGAGGCATCGGGCCCTTCGTATCGCATGCGCGCCTTCGTGCGCGAGCAGCTCGGGCAGGACACGGAGGCCGTCTCCGACCTTCGGGCGGCGCTCGAACTCGACCCCGGATCGCATCCGATCGTCGCGCAACTGGCGCGACTGCTGTCCCAACACGGTGGCAAGGATCAAGCGCTTCAGCTGGTGCAGGAGCATATCGACCAGGGCGGCGTGGAGAAGCCCGACTTCCTGGAAACCAAGGCCGAGATCCTCGCGAACAGCGGCGACAAGGCTGGCGCGATCGCACTGATGGATGCGGCAATCGCGATCAAGCCCGCCAGCGCGCCGTTCTTCAATCAGCGATGCTGGATCAAAGGAACGCTCAACACCGCGCTCGACACCGGATTGGCAGACTGTACGCGGTCAATCGAGCTCAGCGGTGCCGATACCGGGACGGCGCTCGACAGCCGCGCGATGATCTACTTCCGCCTGTCGCGCTTCGACGCGGCGCTGGCCGATCTCGACGCCGCGCTTGCCCTGCGTCCGGCGGCGGCCGCGAGTCTGTTCATGCGCAGCGTGGTGCGGGCCCGATTGGGCAATCGCGCGGGCGCCGCCAGCGATCTTGCGGCCGCCCGTCTGCTGGCCCCGCGTATCGACGAAACCTATGCCAGGTACGGGATCAAGCCTGCCTGATCCCGCCGTGCTGATAGCCCCGAGGAGAGCCGTATGGTTCGACACAAAACCGCAATCCTTTTGAGCTGCCTCGCCGTCGGTCCCCCTCTTGCAGCGCCGCCTGCCGCCGCCCAGACCCCAACGGCCTCCGCTGAGGTTCCCATCCGCGAGGTCGATCTATCCGACGGAACGCGGCGCTACGTGGTCGCGATCGAGGTGGATGCGCATCCCATCGACGCTGGTCTCGATACCGGCTCGGTTGGCCTGCGCGTGCTGCCCGGCGTTGTCGATCCTGCCGCGACGAAGGAAGTGGGACCGGTCCAACGATATGGTTACGGCGTTGGCACGACCCTCGAGGGTCCCGTGGTTCGCACAGAGGTTTCGGTCGGCGGCCTGCGCGCAGCCGGCCGCTGGCAAGCGATACGTGCGATCGGATGTAGTGCTGCCCGTCCCGATTGCCCTGCTGCGCACGTCGATCGGCGCAGGTTCGGGATCCAGGGCAATGGCCTCCCCGGCGAGGGGTTTCGCGCCATACTCGGTGTCGGCTTGGGACGCGCCGACGTGCCCAATCCCTTCCAGGAGATTGGCGCGCACCGCTGGATTATCGAACTTCCCAGACCGGGGGAGCCGTCGAGCGGGCGCTTGATCCTCAATCCGAGCGACGAACAGAGTGTCGGGTTCGCGCCGCTCGCGTTGGCGGACACGCACCGAACACGAGTAAATGATGCCGTGCGAGCCTGTTTGCAGCACGATGGCGGAAAGCCCATTTGCGCGCCGACGCTGATCGACAGCGGGGCGCCAGGGCTCGAACTCGTCAATCACAGCGCCGACCGCGGCTGGACCGAGGGCACGGCCGCGCAGCTGACCTTTGGGGACACTGCCGATACGGAGTCGATGGGAGTCCGCTTCACCGTCGGTCGCCGGACGCAAGCATCCCGGTTCTCTGCCGTAACCGATCCGCGGGTGGATGGGGTGCGGATCCGATCGGGCCTGCTGACCTATTTCGCCTATGACATTCTCTATGATGCCGATCACGGCACACTCGCGATCAAGGCGCGTCCGGCATATCGGGATGGTGTCATCGCGGTCGATAGCGGGCACGCACATTGACCCAACCCCGGCTGTTCTCGCGGCCGTCGAGCGAACCTCAGGAGAATGCTGTGCGAAGCGGATTCTCGTCGATGCTGCCGCCTCGGCTCAATGACAACTTCCGACAGAAGCCGGCGTTCGCAATCAGGGCGTTCAACGGCGTTGCCGGCTCGGGGCGCTCGACGCCTTAGCTGCCTCGTACACCTTGAGAGCCGTTGGCAGAATGGCTCAGCCAGGCCCCGCACACATCGCCCTAGCTCAACCCCGCCGCGCCGCGACGATCGGACCGCCGCGGCCCGCCTGGAGCAGCAGTGCGACGTTCGTCCCCGCGACGGTGGGCGGCAGCCGGAAGCGCGCGGCGGTGCCGGTCCATGTTCCAAGCGGGATCAGCTCGCGAACGATGTTGCGGTGGGGCAACGTCCGCCCGCCATTCTCGCCCGCGCGGATCGCAACCTGGATCGTCCGCGGATCGTAGCGGACGAGCCATAGTGTGGCAGGCGCCGCGACCTTGCCCGCCGGAATCGTGACGTTTGCCCCATCGATCAGGATCGCCGGACCGCTTGGCGCCGCGTGTGCGCGGGCGATCACCGCATCGACTTCGGCGGCGCGGCTGCCCACGATCGCAGTCCGGCCGCCGACGATCATCTGCGGGGTCGAGACGTTGGAGCGCCCGCCACTGCGCGCATACTCCCACTGCCGTGCGGTGAAGGCTGGCTTGGCGAACGTGTCTTTCCAGCCGAGCTGATCCCAATAGGTCACCGCGAAGTTGAGCGCGATCACGTCCGGGCGCGCGGCCAGTGCGTTGAGCACGACGTCGGCCGCTGGGCATGACGAACAACCCTGGCTTTGGAACAGTTCGACCACCACCGGCGGTTGTTGAGGCGCTGCTGCGAGTGTCGGCGACGCGAGCACGAGTCCGCAGAGCGGCAGTATCATACGCATGGCATATCCTTTGTCGTGACGTGAGCAATCAATCCGTCGGCGAACCATCGGCGGAGCGTCGCGCCGGCCTGCGCGCTACCACGTCCATCGCTTCGTGCGTGTAGGGTGCGAGTGCGCACGGAACAGTCTCCGAAAGGTCGTGGCCGGAAGCGGCTCTCAATCCATTCGGGCGGGCTCTGCGCGCGGTTACATCGCGCCCGAATACATTACCAGCGCAGCAAGCGCGGCCCCGTCAGCGCACCGATCGCCGTGGCGACGAGCATGCCGAGCGAATACCAGATCAGGACGAACAACGCCGAGACCTCGGGACAATGCAGACCGTACAGCGTCGCCGCCCAGCCACCCGCTGCAAGCCCCGCGACGGCGCCGGTCAAGCGCAGCCGCGTCGGCGCAAGCTGGCGGAAGGCGACGATCAGTCCGGCAAACACTGGCGCCGAAAGGATCGTTATGTTGCGCGTGCAGACGTGCCAGCTCTGCCCCTGCCACAGCGCTGTCCAGTCGCCGCCCGGGGTGGTGGCGAGTTCGATCATCGCCAGCATCGCGAGAAGTCCCACTAGCGGCGCCAACCATGCCAGCCAGCGCGGTCGCGTCGCCTCGGGATGCGCGAGATGCAAAATTGCCAGCACGGCGATCGCGCCG
This sequence comes from Parasphingomonas frigoris, assembly GCF_036663815.1. Classification (NCBI taxonomy): domain Bacteria; kingdom Pseudomonadati; phylum Pseudomonadota; class Alphaproteobacteria; order Sphingomonadales; family Sphingomonadaceae; genus Parasphingomonas; species Parasphingomonas frigoris. Next base: position 893,726 of record NZ_JAXOJQ010000001.1, read on the forward strand.
ATCGCGATCGTGTATCCCGCCTTCATCCAGAAAGCGAAGCCGTGTATCGCACCGCCCAGATCGGGCCTCAGCCCGAGCCAGCCCGCCACCAGCGCCATCGTGATGATTGCCCCACCGGCAATGCCCAACCCGACCCGGCGCGCCGCGGCGCCCCGCGGTACCGCACGAAGATTGCCCGAAAGCGATGCAATGAGGTCCTCGGTGCGCATCAGTTGCTGCCCTTGAGGCGCTTGGCTAGCGCCAGCAAGCCGCGATGTACCGAAACCTTCACGTCAGACTCGCCAATCGCGCCGCGCTCGGCCGCTTCGGTGACACTCAAGCCCTCGAGCTTCGTCTGGCGGATGATCCGCGCCTGCTTGGGCGAGAGTTCGCGGAGCAGACGATCGACATCCATCCGCGCTGAGATCACCGCCTCGAACCCTTCGCTGACGAGAATGTCCTCGAGCCCCTCGAGCGGCACGGTAGCGCGCGTCCGGCGGAAATGGTCGATCATCTTGTAGCGCGCGATCGCATAGGCCCAGGCCGTGAAGACACGGTCCCGGTCATAGCTCGCGCGGCGGGTGTGGAGCGCTATCATCGTATCTTGCACCAGATCCTCGACGTCGGCGTCGGCACCGCGAAGGCGCCGCGAGAAAAACGAGCGCAACATCGGTACGAGCGCTTCGAGCAAGGCGGCATAGGCCCGGGAATCTCCATCGAGCCCCCCGATCATCCATGTCCTGAGCTGATCTTCGCTCGCCCTCACGTGCACTCCCGAACAGGCATTCGTGGCGATCGCGCGATTGGTTACACCGAGCAGTGCCGGCGTCCCAAAGACAGAAGATCGGAACGCTGCTGTAACCGTGTCGCGATCGTCGGCGAACCTTAATTCGTGACCCGCCCTCATCGGCTCCCAGGGTCACCGTGCGGCGGCCGCCCCTCGGACCGCCGCACGTCGGGGCCGATATTCGCCGATATTCGAAGGACCACGCGATGACCAAGAGCACCGCCACGCTCGCCGCCGCGCTCGCGCTTAGCATCCCTTCCGTGATATGTCCGTTTGAGATTGGCAGGATTGACCCATAGGCGGTCAGTCCGAGCGCATTTCTCGCTCCCCAACCTCGGCCACTCGTTTATCCGCGGCGGCGGCCGATTGCCCTGGTCAGGCGCAGCTGATGGACTGGCAGGGGCCGCGAAAAGCTCTGCGCGGCCTGAAGGTCATCGGATAGCAGGCTTCTGTTCCGTTCCGCGTCCTGTTAGCACTGCACCTTCTTCGCGAAAGGCACTTCATGCGTCCTACCCCTGCCCTGCTCGCCCTGATGCTCGTCGCCGGCTCCGGTGCTGCCGCTCAGCCTGCATCGACGCCAGCCCTGACAGCAGCAGTCAAGGCGTCGACGCGCTCGCCTGCCAACATCGCGCGCGATCGCTATCGCCACCCCGTCGAAACGCTGGGCTTCTTCCGCGTCAAGCCGACGGACACGGTGGTCGAGATCTGGCCGAGCGGTGGCTGGTACACCGAGATCCTCGGTCCCTATCTGGCCGCGCGCGGGACGCTCTATGCGGCCGGGCCGAACGACAAGGGGCTCGCTGCCGTCAAGGCCAAGCAGTCTGCCTCGCCGGCTGCTTACCGCTCCCTGAAGTTCGCCACCTTCCCAGCCGGGCCGGGCACGACCCCGGTGCCCGCCGGCAGCGCCGACGTCGTCCTGACCTTTCGCAACGTCCATAACTGGCGCTTCGGCGCGACCGACCAGACACAGGCGGCTTTCGACCAGATGTTCGCGATGCTCAAACCCGGCGGCACGCTGGGCGTTGTCGAACATCATTTGCCCGAGGCGTCCGGCGCGATCGAGGAAGCCCGCAGCGGTTACATGAAACGGTCGTCGGTCATCGCCTATGCCACCAAAGCCGGCTTCAGGCTTGCCGGCGAGAGCGCGATCAACGCCAATTCGCGGGACACGCACAACTACCCCAAGGGGGTGTGGACACTGCCCCCGGGCTTCGCGGAGGGGGATAAAGATCGGGCGCGTTACGCTGCCATCGGCGAGAGCGACAGGATGACCCTGAAGTTCATCAAGCCAAAGTGACCACCTGGCCCAAGAGATAAGTCGCTACGATCGAGGCACCGTAAGGTGGATCGCAACGCGACCATCCGCCGGTTGAAGGTCACCGTTCTCCCGACCACCCTCCTCACGCGCCCGCCGATGGGCCTTGGTGCGGATTCGCGTTCAGCGGGCGGCGTCACCGCCAATTGGCAGCGACGGATCGGTGCAACCGTAGCGGTCTTCACCGGTGTCGCGACCGGCGCCGATCTTCTGTCGCCTCTTGGGCTGGCCGCTCCGCTCGGTCCAGCCGGTCGCTTGGTGCTTCTGGCGACGCTCGCCCACGCTTGGCGCTTTCCGTGACGCGTGACCCCGCCGCACTTTCTCAATCCGACGGGGTGTCCCGGCCTACAGTGTCAAAAGCGCCCGGACAGGACGCCACGAGCAGCCTAAGGAGGCTGACGACTATGATACTGCTTAATTACCAGAAACTAAATCTAGGTTTACTGGAAATTGACGAGTAGGGTCGCCAATCAGGGGAAACAAAATGACCGATGTATTGGCCGAGTCCGAAGCCCAAAAAGATGGCGAAGAAGCGGTCGACGTATTTCGGCAGAATCTTGGCCCGTTCGTCGTTGCCGCCGAAAAGACTCGTATGCCGATGGTTTTTACAGACGAAGAGCCGGGCCATCCCATCATCTTCGCAAATGACGCCTTTCTATTGCTCACGGGCTACGCCCGCGAGGAGTTGCTCGGCAAGAGCTTTCAATCGCTGCTGGCCGCATGTGTCGATGCGGAAACCATGCCGATCATAGAATCGGCCTTTCGCGGTGAGTGCGAAGGTCAACCCGAAATTCACTACAAGCGCAAAGATGACAGTGAGTTCTGGGCCTCGCTGTTCATCAGCCCGGTGTGCAACGAAAGCGGAACCGTTGTGCAGCAATTCGTTTCGCTGGTCGACCTGACCAAACACCGACAAGATAACGCGCGGTGCAAAATGTTGATCGATGAACTTAATCATCGGGTGAAGAACACGCTGTCCACGGTACAATCAATTGTTACACAGGCACTCCGCAAGCCAGCCGACCCTGCCGCGATTGGCGAAGCGATCGAGTTGCGCGTCCTCGCATTGTCAAGGTCCCATGACCTGCTCACAAGTGCCAATTGGGAAGGTGCTGGCCTGCTTGATCTGGTCAACACGGCTCTCCATCCGTTCGAGGTCGTTGCCGGACACGCCGAGCGTTTCACGATCAGCGGCGAGAACGTCCATCTTTCGCCAAAGGCCACGCTCTCCCTGGCCATCGCCTTTCACGAGCTTGCCACCAACGCTGTCAAATATGGTGCCTTCTCGAACGACGCAGGGAAGGTCGATATTTCCTGGACTGTGACACCAGCGGCCAAAGGGAAACGACTTTTGCTTCGATGGCGGGAATGCGACGGACCGGAGGTGAGCCCGCCAGCCCATAGAGGGTTTGGGTCTTGGGTGATCGAGCGTGGATTAGCGCACGAGCTGGGTGGCGAAGTGACCCTCGACTATCTGCGCCACGGCGTGGCGTGTACAATCGACATCCCCATGCCAGCGGCTGTGGACGAATGACGGACCTCCTCACCGGTCGACGCATCCTGGCGGTGGAGGACGAGATGCTCGTCCTCATGAACATAGAGACCGCGCTCAAGGATTTCGGCTGCTCGACAATCTGCTCCGCCAGCAGCGTCGTCGAGGCGCTCGCACTCCTCGCGAGACAAAGCTTTGACGCGGCGATCCTCGACGTCAATTTGGGCGGGGAGAAAAGCTATCAGGTCGCTGATGCGCTGGTCCGGCTTGGCGTGCCTTTCGTCTTCTCGACCGGTTACAGCGATCATGGCGTTCGTATCGATCTTGAAGACCGTCCCGTGCTTCGAAAGCCCTACACCCGAGCGGCGCTGTACGCTGCGTTCGCGCGGTTGATCCCCGACGCACCATTGCCGGCGGCGGCATAAGTCTCGAGAAAAGTGTATCCAATGACCTTACCCGCGGCGTTGATCATGGTTTCTTCCTGGCTGGCTGGGACTGATGTGTCGGGCCAGTCAGGGGAACGCGATCTCCTGCGCCAGCAGGAGATCCTTGCCGAGTTTGGTGAACTGGCGTTGCGATCAGAGAGCCTTGATCAGATCCTGACCGAGGCATGCAGGCTAGTCGGCGAGGCGCTCGAAACCGACCTTGCGAAAGTGATGGAGCTACAAGCAGGCGGCGAAACGCTCCTCGTGCGGGCCGGCGTCGGTTGGAAATCGGACGTGATTGGCCAGGTGATCGTCGAGGCTTCGCCAGGCTCATCGGAAGGGTTCGCGCTGAGCACCGGCCATCCGGCCATTTCCGATGACATCGCAACCGAAACGCGGTTCGAATACGCAGATTTCATCAAAAACAACGGCGTGAGGGCCATCGTCAGCGTCATCATTCTTGGCGCCGAGAACAAGCCACCGTTCGGCATTCTCCAAGTCGACAGCAAGGTGCCGCGGCATTTCAGCGAACGGGATACCCGTTTCCTGCGTGGCTACGCGAACTTGATCGCGGCCGCGGTCGACCGCCTGCGCGTGGCAGGTGAAACGCACGTGACACAGGCCACGCTCGTGTCCAGAGAGGCCGAACTGTATGCTTTGAATGAGACGCTTGAGGAGCGTGTCGCGCTCCGTACCGCCGCGCTGGCCGCTGAGCAGGCGTCGAGGCAAGAAGCGCAGGAGGAACTGAGACAGCTCAACCGCGACTTGGACATACGCGTCAACGAACGAACCGCGCGGTTACGGGAGAGTAACGAGCGCCTGCAACTGCTAGACCAGATAACGCAGGCAATCGGCCAGCGCCAGGATGTCGAGAGCATTCTTCAGGTGGTGGTGCTCACGCTCCAGGATCGGTTGCCCGCCGACTTCGTGTGCGTTTGCCGTTACGACCGAGTGAGAAAATTGCTCACCGTTTCTCATATCGGCTCCAAGAGTAATTTTTCCAGCAATCAGCTTGAAGTCGCCGAAGGTGCTTCCATTGCCGTCGATCATAGCGACCTGTCCCGCTGCGTAGCAGGCGAAGTGGTTTATCAGCCAGATATCTCGGATGTTGATTTCCCGTTCGCGACACTCCTTTCGCGAAAAGGGCTGCGATCCATGGTGTTGGCGCCGCTGATGAATGAAGGGACTGTGTTTGGGATTTTGGTGGTGGCGCGCCGTAAGAGTGACGACCTTCTCGGCGTCGATTGCGAGTTTTTACGGCAGGTCGGTGAACATGTCGGCTTGGCCGCCCATCAGTCCCAGCTCCATGACAGTCTTCAACAGGCTTATGATGACCTGAAACAATCGCAGCAAATGGTGGTCGAGCGGGAGCGGCTGCGGGCGATCGGACAAATGGCGAGTGGCATTGCGCACGACATCAACAATGCGATCTCACCCGTTTCGATCTACAATCACTTGCTGCTGGAAGATGAGGCCGAGCTTGCGCCGAAGGTGCGCGATCACCTTCAGCTGGTCGGACGAGTCATCAAGGACATTTCGGCGACCGTCGGTCGTCTTCGCGAATTCTACCGTCCGGAAGATGCTGCGGCCGAGCTGGAGTTGGTCGATTTAAACGCATTGGTGCCTCAGGTCGTCGAACTGACCAGGGCACGCTGGAGTGACATGCCCCAGCAGCGCGGCGCCGTGATCAAAGTCTCGACCGCGCTCGAAACTGATCTGCCCCCGATCATGGGGAATCCTTCGGAATTGCGTGAGGCGATGACGAACTTGATCTTCAACGCCGTTGACGCGCTACCCGAAGGCGGCACCATCACGATCCGAACCGAAGCGTTACGTCCTGCGGTTGGCGCGAAACCGATGGTGCGGCTCGAGATCGGCGACACTGGCGTTGGAATGGACGCAGAGACCCGCACGCGCTGCCTAGAGGCCTTCTTCACCACCAAGGGCGAACGCGGCACGGGACTGGGGCTCGCAATGGTCCAGCACGCAGCACAGCGCCATAAGGCGCGGCTCGATATCATCACGACGCCCGGCGCTGGCACGCGCATACAGCTCGACTTTTTTGCCGCAGCTGAAGGAAGTGCCGGCAAGGCGTCCGCTCCGCCGCGGGCAGAAACGAGACCGTTACGCCTCCTGCTGATTGACGACGATCCCGCCGTGCTCTCCGCGACAGCGACCATCCTCGGGCTTTATGGTCACGCCATTACCGTGGCCGATGGCGGCCAAGCGGGTATCGATGCGCTGCGCAGCGCTTTGAAAGCCGGTGAGTGCTTCGATGTGATCGTCACCGATCTCGGCATGCCCTATGTCGGGGGCAACCAGGTCGCGCTTGCCGCCAAGGAGATATTTCCCGATACGCCGGTCGTGCTGTTGACCGGATGGGGACAGCGCATGGCGACCGGTGACCAGAACCCCGCGCACGTCGATTACGTGCTGTCCAAGCCGGCGGACCTTGACGAGTTGCGGGAGGTTTTCGCCCAGCTCACGAATCCCAAGCTCGAAAGCGGTAAGCGCGCCTAACCGCTCCGAGCGTCGATCAGCCGCGCAGGCGATGCAAACTCCACGATCCCAGATATCTTGCCATTCTCCACGCGATCCGCGCTACGGCACTTCAGCGCTCGTGACGTTGGCTGAGCGCTATCCACGCCGCAATGCCGTCAAGACCCCGAAAGTCGTCTACGCTACGCACGTCGACCAGCGGATAGGCCACCCGCACCATATCGGCGAGCGCGGTTCCCGGACCGAGTTCGAGAACCCGGCGGACTCCGCGTTCGATCAGCGCCTCCAATGTCGCCGCCCAATCGATCGTCGTGTCGATCTGCGCCGCGAGGCCGGGCACGCCGCGGCCACCGCTGACGATCGACGCGTCGGCTGCGCCGATGACGGTTCGGCCCGGCTGGGGGCGCCCTGGCGTCGATACATCCAACGCCGCGCGGAACGGCGCGACCGCGCGCGACAGGCGCGGCGTGTGCGATGCGACGTGCACGGCGATCGGTCGCGCGGCCAGCGCACCGTGTTCCAGCGCCGCGTCGCAGCAGCGTGCGACATCGCCGCGCGCACCGCCGAAGACGAACAGCAAGCCCGGATTGACGATCGCGATGGCGCAATCGCATTGGTCCACCAGCGCCTCCACCTGACCGCGCGACAGGCCGCGCACGAAGCCAAGGCCGTCATCGCTGCCGCCCGCCGCATTCATGGCTTCGGCGCGAACGGCGGTGAGCAGCAACGTGCGTTGCGCCGGCCAGATTCCGGCCACGCCCCACGCGGTCATCTCGCCGACGCTGTACCCCGCGATCAGCATCGCTTCGATCGGCGGAAGGCACGCGGCGGCGGCCAGCCCGCGCGCGACGCACAGGATCTGGCTCGTCCGGTTGTCGTACAGCGCGGCGTCGTCGACGGTGCGCGGGAGGGTCCGGACGTCCCCTCCCAACAGCGCACTGGCCTCAGCAAGGATCGGGGCGGCGGCCGGCCGATCGACGAACAGGTCGAACATAGTGCGATCCTGGCGCCCCTGTCCGGAACACAGCAGCGCGAGCGTCATCGACGAGCCTCGACGAACAGCGCCATCGCCAGCAGGTCCGCGCAACCACCCGGGCTCAGCCGACGCTCGACGAATGCACGGTGAACCGCGATCGCCCGCGCGCGCCAGTCAGTGGTCTGAACACTTCCGGCATCCAAGAACGCGCGCGCCGCCGCCTGCGCAAACGCCAGTCCATCCGCGCCGCCACGATAGAGGAGATTGGTGTCGTCCACGCCGACGATCAGCGCCATCAAGGCATGGACGCGCTGGGCCTCCGGGACGTCGGTCAGATGACGCGCCGCCGCCAGTGCCGGCAACGCTGTGCTGTAGAGCGACGGGAAGCCAGCCGCCGCCTCGGCGCGCGCACCGCCGGTCGCATGACGGCGCGCGACGGTGCTGCCATGGCTGTGCAGCGGCACCGGTCCGCGCAGGATCGCCGTGCCCCAGCGATGCGCGACGATCCCGCCCAGCGTGCCGGCGACGCCATAGCGCGCGTGGAACCCGGCGGCCGCGCAGAGCAACCCCATCCCGAAGATCGCGCCGCGATGCGTATTCACGCCGCCGGTCGCCGCCATCATCGCGTGTTCGGCAGCGATTCCGATCGCGCGCAGGCGGTCCATGTCCGCGCCCGCCGCGCCCGCCTCCGCCAAGTCCGCAAGGAACGGTCGCAGCGCATCCGCGCTGTGGTTCATCATCGCGGCGTCCATATCGTCATGCGCACCGCTGTCGACCGGGCTGACGAGGCCAGGCTTTGGATAGGTCGCGATCTCGAGCTTGAGGCAGGCGGTGGCGACGTGGGCGATCTCCGCGCCTAATGCGACCGATGCCGGACGGACGAGCGCGATCATGCGAACACCGCCGCACGCGCGATGATCCGGTGGCCGTCCATCGCCTTGACCAGCAGTTCGGGTCCGCCCGCCCCCCACTCGCGCCACTGGATCGCGAGGCCGGCCGGCGTGACGAACTCACCATCCAGCCGCATCGGCGCTGCCGCGTCGATCTGCGCGATCGGTGCCAGCCGCGCGGCGGCCCTTGCATCGGCCACCTCCCACAGCAGGTCGAGATCCGATGTCGCAGAGAGATAGGAGAGACCCGTAAGATACGCCCACGCGAGGCTGCCGAAGCATCGCGTCGCGTGGTCGAGCGCGACGATTTCCGCGATTGCTGATTGCCACTCGGCCGGCGCGTGTGCGGCCGCATCGACCAGCAGGGGCGGCGGACCGTCGGACAAGATCGCCGCGGGCGGCACGGCGAACGCCAGGCGCTGTTTGCCGAGCGATGGCGGCAGCGGCAGGCCAAGCGGCACCAATCCTGCGCCGTCGTCGCATAGCGGACGGCGCGCGATCAGCGGACGCCCCGCCGCGATCCAATCGACGATCTCCGGGACCTTATCCCACACGAGATGCGCCGCGAGAATGTCCGGCCAGTGCGCTGCGTCGAGATAGACCAAGCGGTGGCGATCGAGGCGCATCAGCGATCCGCGATCGCGAGAACCTCGCCGGCGATCACCGCCGCCTTGGACCGCCCCTGCCGCGCCGCGCCCAGCGTGGCGCGGTCGTCGCCGGTGCGCGGGGTCGCCAGCAGCACCGTCAGCTGGTCGCTCAGGCTCCGCCCGGGGTCCCAGACCTCGGCGATACCGCCGACGCTGACGAGATTGTCGAGGCCCGGCGCGAAGACCGGCGTCGCCTTCGCCTTTTCCTCCAGTAATTCTATCGGCAGCTTCGTGACGCGCGCCATCGAGGGCAGGTCCATGACCTCGGGATTCGCGCCGGGCAGTGCGACGAGCGTGCCGCAGGCGAGCGCGGTCGCGATGAACGCGCCCGCCGCGCTGCCGCCGTACAATAGCCCGACCGTGCGGTGGCCCTGCGCCTCGGCGAGCAACAGCGACTTGGCGAGATGCGCAAGATATTCGCTGAGGCCGAGCAGTTCGTCGCGCCGGCTCATTCGCTGACTGGCGGTGTCGACGAGGAACAGGATCGGCGCCGCATCGTCGGTCGCCGCAATCTCGAGCACTGCGGCAGACAGCCGGATCGCCTGGTCGATACCGATCGGCGCGCCTCCGGTCGCGCCGATGACGTGCACAATACCGCCCTCCAGCGTACCACGCCCGAACAGCAGGTCGCCTTCCGCTGTGACAGCGTGGCCAGCGGGGAACAGCGAAGTGAGACTCTCAGCGGGCGTCATCGGCGCTCTCCCGATATATGGCGGCCAGCGCCTCGAAGCTGGCGGCGGACATGTCGGGGATCGCCTGCCAATCGTCGATGCCGAGCGCCTGCCAGATGTCGGTCGCATCAGGCGCCTCGCCGAACCGCGCGATCCGGCGTTCGAGCCGGGCCTGTTCGGCCATCAGCGTGTCCGCGTCGAGCCTTGCCGGACGCGCCAGCGCCGAAAGCGCAGCAGCGCGGAACGCCGCGGCATCGTCGTCGACGAACACGTCCGCGCCGCCGATCAGCGTGCGGTGCTTGCCCCCCATCGTCCGCCACACGAAACCACGGTCGCGCGAATCGAATTCCTCGACACCCTTGTTGGTCTCGATCACCTCGGGCCCGCTGACGCTGATCCGCCCCTGTTCCGACACGATCAGTGTCGAACAGCAGCCCGCGATCAGTCCGCCGCCGCCATAGCAGCCGGCGCGCCCGCCGATCAGCCCGACGACGCGCACCCCTGCCATACGCGCCTCCGCAACCGCGCGCATGATCTCGGCGATCGCGATCTCGCCGGCATTGGCCTCCTGCAACCGAACGCCGCCGGTATCGAACGCGATCACGACGTCGCGCTGCAACGCCTTGGCGGCGCGGAGCAGCCCGGTCAGCTTTGCGCCGTGCACCTCGCCGAACGCGCCGCCCATGAAGCGGCCCTCCTGCGCGGCGACCAGCACGGGCGTACCGTCGATCGTCGCTGCGCCGACCACGATGCCGTCGTCGAACTGCGCGGGCAGGTCGAAGATGCTCAGATGCGGGCTGATCTCGCGGCGTTCGGGGCCGATGAACTCGGCGAAGCTCGCAGCGTCGACCAGCGCGGCGATCCGCTCGCGCGCACTGGCTTCATACCAGCTTTGGCGGGCGTTGCTCATGCCTCGGGCTCCTCGATCATCCGCACGCCCTGCGCCAGACGCAGCGACACCGTGTCGGGCCGCGCGCCGCCATCGTTAATCGCGATCCGCAAGCCGCCCGCGGCACGCCGCGCGACGAAATCCGCGGTGACCGCATCCCACAGATCGCGAAAGCCGTGCGCCGCGGTGGTGACCTCGATGACGCACCGGTCGCTCACGTCGCTGCGTTCGAGCAAAACCTCGAGATTGCCCGAGGCGACGACGCCGACCAGCGCCATTGCGCGCGTGCCGATCGCCGGCGTCGGCGCGGCGATATCGAAATGGAGAATTTCCATGGGCTAGTCTCCTTACCAGTTCCGGAACCGGCTCGGCGGCCGGTACAGCCCGCCAGACGCGAGCATGAGATCCTTGATCGAGCGCGCCGCCAGCATGTTGCGGTTCGCGTCGAGCGGATCGATGCCGAGATCCTCGGGCCGCTGGATGATTTTCCGCGCGCGCAACCGCTCGACCATTGCCTTGTCGCGTCCGCGGCCGATCTCGGTGAACCCGGCGACCCCGCGGATCGCCTGTTCGCGCTCGTCCGCAGTGCGACACAGCAGCAGGTTGGCGATGCCTTCCTCGGTCACGATGTGCGTGGTGTCGTCGGCATAGACCATGATCGGCGCCAGATCGAGATCGAGCTTTTCGGCCAGTTCGAGCGCGCCGAGCTTCTCGACGAACAGCGGGGCATTACCCTCGCCGAAGGTCTCGCCGATCTGCACGACGAGCTTGCGTCCGCGCCGGAGCGGTGCGGGTGTGTCGGGGTCGGCTTCTGCGCCCGCCTGCAGCCACGGCGCGCTCGGGTGGCGCCGACCGCGCGCATCGGACCCCATGTTGGGCGCGCCGCCAAAGCCCGCAATGCGGTTTGCGGTGATCGTCGAGCTATGGCCCGCCAGGTCGATCTGCAGCGTCGAGCCGATGAACATGTCGCATGCGTACAGCCCGGCGGTCTGGCTGAAGGCGCGGTTCGAGCGCAGCGATCCATCGGGGCCGGTAAAGAAGATATCGGGCCGCGCGGCGAGATAATCCTCCATCCCGACCTCGGACCCGAAGCAGTGCACTTGCTCGACCCACCCCGCCTCGATCGCGGGGATCAGCGTCGGGTGCGGGTTGAGCGCCCAATGCGTGCAGATCTTGCCCTTGAGCCCGAGCTTTTCGCCATAGGTCGGCAGCAGCAGCTCGATTGCCGCGGTATTGAAGCCGATCCCGTGGTTGAGGCGGCGCACGCCGTAAGGTTCGTACAACCCCTTGATCGCCATCATCGCGGTCAGGATCTGCGTTTCGGTCATCGCGGCGGGGTCGCGCGTGAACAGCGGCTCGACATAGAAGGGCCGCCCCGCGTCGAGCACGAAATGGACCTGGTCGCCGGGGATATCGATGCGCGGGAGCGTATCGACGATCTCGCCGACCTGCGCGATCACGAGGCCGCTGCCGAAGCTCGTCGCCTCGACCACAGTCGGCGTGTCCTCGGTATTGGGGCCCGTATAGAGATTGCCGTGGCGATCGGCGCTGACCGCGGCGATCAGCGCGACCTGCGGCGTCAGGTCGACGAAATAGCGTGCGAACAGCTCGAGGTAGGTGTGGATCGCGCCGAGCTCGATCTTGCCGCCGAACAGCATCTTGGCGATCCGCGCCGATTGCGGCCCCGAATAGGAGAAGTCGAGCCGCTTCGCGATGCCGCTTTCGAAGATGTCGAGATGTTCGGGCAGCACGACGCCCGACTGCACCATGTGGAGATCATGGATCCGCGCCGGATCGACGGCAGCAAGGCCACGCGCGAGCACGTCGGCCTGTTTCTGGTTGTCGCCCTCGATGCAGACGCGGTCGCTCGGTCGCAGTATGGCCTCGAGGAAATCGACGAGACGCGCTGGGTCGATCGTCTTGCCCGTGGCGAAGGCGCTGCCGGCCGCGATCCGCTCCTCGCGCAGCGTCTTGCGCGTATTCCACTGCCGCATCGCAACGCCTCCTGATCCGCATTCTTTGGGCTTCTTGTATTCGCTATTGCCCTGAATGCAAGCGTGTGCATACTTAGCACATGAAACGGCGATAGACCGAATACATTGAGAGGATCCGCAATGGCCGCCCCGCTACCCTCTTCCCGCGCCGCAACGGATGGCGGCGCATGATCGCCGGCGTAGCCTTGCTCGCGATCTGCACGCTGATCGGCCAGCTGCTCGGCGAATGGTTCGGCGTACTACTGGGCGTAAAGGCCAATGTCGGAGGCGTCGGTATCGCGATGATCCTGCTCATCGTCGCGCGGATGTGGCTGAAGAGCCGTGGCCGGTATCAGGACGGCGTGTCGCGCGGCATCGGCTTCTGGGCCGCGCTCTATATCCCGATCGTCGTCGCGATGGCGGCGCAACAGGATGTCGTCGCCGCCGTCGAAGGCGGGCCGGTCGTCCTCATCGCCGGCGTCGGTGCGCTGCTCGTCTGCTTCAGCGCGGTCGCGCTGATCAGCCGGATGTCGGGCCCATCGGAAACGATGGACGAGATCGAGGCGCGCGAAGCCCGCGAGGCCGAGCTTGCCGCGGTCGCAGTCGCCCCCGCCCCCGCCCCGCAGCGCTGAGGACCACGCCATGGACATGATCACCAAGGTCCTCACCGCCAATGCGCTGGTCACCGCGTTTGCGGTCATCGGCATCGTCATGTGGCTGTCGAACCAGCTCTCGGCCAAACTCACGATGGGGCGCGTCCACGGGTCGGCGATCGCGATCCTGATCGGTCTCGCGCTCGCCTTCTGGGGCGGCTTGGCGACGGGCGGACACAAGGGGCTGGCGGATCTGCCGATGCTCGCCGGGATCGGCCTGATGGGCGGCGCGATGCTGCGCGACTTCGCGATCGTGGCGACGGCGTGCGAGGTGGACGTCGCGCAGGCGAAGAAAGCCGGCCTGATCGGTATCGTCGCGTTGCTGCTCGGCACGCTGTTGCCGTTCATCGTCGGCGCGGTCGTCGCAGCCGCGTTCGGCTATACCGACGCCGTTTCGATGACGACGATCGGCGCCGGTGCCGTGACCTATATCGTCGGCCCCGTGACGGGCGCGGCGATCGGGGCGTCGTCGCCGGTCATCGCGCTGTCGATCGCGACCGGCGTGTTCAAGGCGGTGATGGTGATGGTCGGCACGCCGCTCGTTGCGGGGCTGATCGGGCTCAACAACCCGCGCAGCGCGATGGTGTTCGGCGGCCTGATGGGCACCGTCAGCGGCGTGTCGGGCGGGCTTGCCGCGACCGATCGCCGGCTGGTGCCGTACGGCGCGCTGACCGCGACCTTCCATACCGGGCTCGGATGCCTGATCGCGCCGTCGCTGCTATACTTGATCGTCCGTGCAATCGTCGGGGGCTGAGCATGGCTGACACCGACCTCGACGATACCGGATTGCTTTCCGACCGGATCCGCAACGCGCTGACCGACGCGATTTCGTCGGGCGAGCTTGCCCCCGGCACGATGCTCGACGAGCAGCAGCTCGCCGCCCGCTACGGCGCGTCGCGCACCCCGGTGCGCGAAGCGCTGCGCCAGCTCGCGACGAGCGGGATGGTCGAAGTCCGCCCGCGCCGCGGGGTCATCGTCCGCCACGTCACGTCGGACGAGGTGATGGACATGTTCGAGACGATGGCCGAGCTGGAGGCGACGTGCGTGCGCCTCGCGACCTACCGCATCACCCCGCTCGAGCGCAGCCGGTTGCTGCGCATCCACGAAGCCAGCGAGGCCGCGGTCGAGAGCGGCGATGTCGATGCCTATGACGCGCTCAACCGCGAGTTTCACGAAGCGATCTACCGCGCCGCGCATAACGACTTCCTCGCCGAACAGACGATGGCGGTGCGCACCCGGCTCAACGCCTTCCGTCGCATGCAGTTGCGCCAGGCGCGTCGCCTCTCGGTTTCGCGCGACGAGCATGACGCGGTGATGCATGCGATCGCGCAAGGCGATGGCGACGAAGCCGCGCGCCGGATGCGCGCACACATGCTCAACGCCGCCAGCGCGCTCGACAGCTATATCGCGCAGCAGGACGCGGCACTTTGCAACCCCGTAAAGCCCTGAGGCTTGCACGACCATCGTAGCGCCCACGACCGACCAGGACTGCGCGGGCTGATCAAGGAAGACGGTGCCGGCGCAGGGTGCCACGGCCTGCGCGGCCAAGGCGATCATGGGCATCGGTGAACCAGGCGCAAGATGGCTCAAAGCCCGTATTGAGGACATGCTTGGGCGATGCGACGGCCCTCGCGTGGGAGAAGCAGCGCGTGCAGGATTCGCCCATTTCAGGTCATGCGACACCGTGTGTTGCGGCCTGGACCCTGCCCACCTCGAGGAACAGACATGACACATACGACCCATGACATCGTCGATACCGCCGTAGCCGCAGGTTCCTTCAAGACGCTGGTCGCGGCCGTCACGGCCGCCGGCCTGGTCGATACGCTGAAGGGCGACGGGCCGTTCACCGTGTTCGCGCCGTCGGACGACGCGTTCGCAGCGTTGCCCGCGGGCACCGTCGACAATTTGGTGAAGCCAGAGAATAAGGACAAGCTGACCGCAATCCTGCTGCTGCACGTGCTTCCGGGCAAGGTGATGGCAGCCGATGTCGCGGGCAAGGTGCTCGACCCCGCCACCGCCGGCGGCGCGACGGTGCATGTCGACGGCACCGACGGTGTCACCGTCGATGGTGCCAAGGTCTTGACCGCGGACATCGACTGCACGAACGGCGTCATCCACGTCATCGACACCGTGCTGCTGCCCAAGGGTTGATCTCGGAGCCCAGCGACCGGGGGAAGCAACGCCCCCGGTCGCTGGCAAGGTCGCCATCGAACCGAACTGGACTACGCATGATCACCCCCGCCATGAGGATCGGCATCGTCGGCGCAGGGATTGCAGGGCTTTCCTGCGCCGAGCTGCTCCAGGTCGCGGGCCACGCGGTCAGGGTATTCGACAAGGGCCGCGGGCCTGGCGGGCGGATGGCGACGCGGCGTGTCGCATCGCCCTCCGGCGACGTCGCGTTCGACCATGGCGCACAATATTTCACGGCGCGCGACCCGGGCTTCGCGGCGGCGGTGACGGGCTGGCAAGCGTCCGGGGTCGTGGCCCGCTGGCCAAGCGCAGGGGACGACGCCTGGGTTGGAACGCCGGGAATGAGCACGGTCGTAAAAGCGCTGTCGCAGCCGTTGGATATCCAGTGGAACACTCGCGTCGACGCGCTGCGCCGCTCCGACCGCGCATGGTTCCTCGATTCCGTCGCCGACGATCCATTCGACGCGCTGATCGTCGCGACCCCAGCCGAGCAGGCGGCGCCGTTGCTGGTGGCGCACGACCCGGCAATGGCCGCGATGGCGCAAGCGTCTCCGTCTGCGCCATGCTGGACGGCAATGGTCGCGTTCGACGAACGGATCGCCATTACCGAGGATATCCTGCGCGACACCGGCATCATCGGCTGGGCGGCGCGCAACAGCGCCAAACCCGGCCGAAGTGGTACCGAGGCGTGGGTCATCCAGGCAACGGCGGACTGGTCGCGCGAGCATCTCGAAGACGACGAGACCAGCGTGGTCGATGCGCTGCTCTCAGCCTTGGCGGCGCACGCGACGCGGGCGCTGCCCGCGCCCGTCGTGCGGATCGGCCATCGCTGGCGCTATGCGCGCGTGAAAGCCACGCAGCACGGCGTGCTGTGGAACGATGCCACGCGGATCGGCGCGGTCGGCGACTGGCTGCTCGCCCCGCGGATCGAAAGCGCATGGCTGTCCGGACGGATGCTGGCCGACCGGATCCTCTCGGCCGGTCGTTAGGCGGGCATCCCCGCGACGATCCGCGGATCGACGGCATAGTCGCGCGCGATTTCGCGGGCGGTCATCTTGGCCGACATCATCACTGACGGCGTCCCCCCGCCCGGCTGCGTCCCCTGCCCGACGAGGTACAGGTTGGTGATATCCTCGCTGCGGTTGTGCGGACGGAAGAAGGCGGTCTGCGTCAGTCGCGGCTCGACCCCGAAGCCGTTGCCGGCATAGGCGCCGAGCGTCTGCTCGAAATAGTCGGGGGTGACGAAGCTGCGATAGACCAGCCGCTCGCGCAGGCCCGGAATATAGCCGCGGTCATCGAGGAAATTGAGCACCTTCTCGGCAAACCCTTCGCCGACCGCATCCCAGTCGATGTCGCCCAGCGTGTTGGGCACCGGGATCAGCGTATAGGCGGCGTGATACCCTTCAGGGGCCAGGCTCGGGTCGGTCAGCGTCGGGACATGCAGATATTGCGAGAAGTCCTCGGCGAGGATCTTGCGTTCGAAGATGTCGGTCAGCAGTTCCTCGTAGCGCGGCCCGAGGATGATGTTGTGGTGCCGGACGTCGGGGTCGCCCTCGCGCTTCTCATAGCCGAAATAGATGACCATCAGCGACATGCTCTGCTTGCGGAACTTGACCACGGCATCGCGATTGATCCGGCGGTGCGCCGTGTCGATCAGCTTGAGATAGGTCGTCGCATAATCGGCGTTCGAGACGACGAGATCGGCTTTCAGCGTCTCGCCCGATTCGAGCGTCACGCCGGTCGCGACGCGCTGACGCCCGCGCTTCTCGACATCGATCCGCGCGACCTTTGCACCCAGCTGCACCGTGCCGCCCAGTTCCTCGAACTTGACGACCAGCGCCTTCACCAGCGCGCCGGTGCCGCCCATCGCGTAATGGACGCCCCAGGTCTTCTCGACGAAGTGGATCATCGCATAGATGGCGGGCACCTTGAGCGGATTGCCGCCGATCAGCAGCGGCTCGAAACTGAACACCTGCCGCATCTTGTCGCTCTTGAAATAGGTCTTGATGAGCGAGAAGAGCGGCTGGACGGCGCCGAGCTTGAGCAGGTCGGGCACCACCTTGAGCATCGACCCGAGGCTGCCGAAATAGGTATACCCCAGCTCGAGGAACCCGCGCTGGAAGATCGCGCGCGCCGCCTCGTGGAAGCGGTCGTAGCCGTCGAGGTCCTCGGGCGCGAGCCGCGCGATCTGCGCGCGCACGTTCACCGGGTCGGCGTCGTAATCGAAGAAGGTGCCGTCGTCGAAATAGATGCGGTAGAAGGGCAGCACCGGGACGATGTCGAGATAGCGGCTGGTATTGGGCCCGCCGCTGATGCCCGACACGATCCGCTGGCCATCGCCCAGCACGTCGTCGGGGAAATCGGGCGCGGTCAGCATCGCCACGTCGCGCTCGAGCGAGAACAGTTCCTCGATGAAATGCGGCACGGTCAGCACCGTCGGCCCCATGTCGAAGGTGAACCCCTCGGCGCGCCGGACGTAGGCGCGCCCGCCGACATCGTCGAGCTGCTCGACGATGCGGGTGTCGAAGCCGAGGCTCTGCAAGCGGATCGCGCAGGCGATGCCGCCGATGCCGGAGCCGATCACGATGGCGGTACGTCGGGTCATGGGATCAGGGTCTCTTCTTGAGTGAAAGCAACGGCAGGCAGCCGTCCTTCGAGCCAGTGCGAGAGCATCAAATGCGGCACCGCGACCGATGCCAACAGCTGAAAAGCTTCGGCCACGAGTATTGGCGCGACGCTCGACGGCGCCATCGATCGCACCGCCCACCAGCCGAGAATGGCGAGGCCCGACAGCAGCGCACCGGTGCCAAGCCACTGCCCGAGGGGCATGTCGCGCAACATCGCGCGGGTCTGCTTGAGGTGCCGCGGCGAATGCAGGAAAACAAAGAACAGCGCGAAGCCCGCCACCGGCGGCAAAACCAGCAACAGACCGAAGCACAGTGCCATAGCCAGCGCCCAGTGCCGGCTCCCATTGCGCCACGCAGCCGCAATCCCCACCGCGGTCACCAGCAACGCAACAGGTGCCGCCGCGACGATGATCTGCGCGATCACGGTCGCGCGCGGATCGCTCATCGCGACGAACAGCTCCGATACCTCAGCGGGGTGGCCGATCGCGGTGGCCGCGATCACCGCCGCTCCCGCTGCGAACCGCAGCAGCGGCTCCTCGAGCATCTGCCAATCCTCGCCGAAATGCACTGCGGCGACCGCCAAGAAAAGGATCAGTGCCACCAGCGGCACGGTCAACCATAGCAACGCCATCAGCAGCGCGATCGAAGCATAGCCACAGACCGCGAGTCCGACGCCCAATCCGCCAAGCGCGACCGAACGCCGCAACAGCGCGATGTCATACGCCCCGTGCGGCAGCCCGCCGCCGATGAACACGAGTGTCGCGGCCGCCACAGCCGCCGGCTGCCCGAGGGGCACCCCGAGCAGCGCCGCGACGATCAGCGCCGTCGCCGCGAGCCAATAGGCCGGATACACGACATCGCCGCGCCCCACAGGGACACGGCGACGCAGGGGCGCTGGGTGGTAGGTAAGCGCAGTCATCGTATCAGGCGGCATAGCCCTTATGGCCGTCGGTCTCGGCTTCGGACTTGCGGACCGCGATCAGGAAGATCAGGATTCCGAGGCCGGCCTTGGCGACGATATCAGCGATCGTATAACCGATCTGGATCGTCGTGGACGCGGTGCCGCCGGTCAGCCCGGCATAGGGCGCCATATAGACGATCGGGTAGAAACCCCACGACGCGAAGGTCAGCAAGCGTGCCTTCCGCACGAGGTCCTGCGCGCCCGCAGGCTGCTGCTTGATCGACGCACCGAGGCCGCTGAACAATTCCCACACGATGTAGAGGAACGGGATCGCCGACAGCGTACCCCAGATCGCGCGCGTCGGAATGTCGCTGGCGATTTCACCGGGGTAGCCGAGCACGATCATCAGCGCTGCCGCCGACCCGAGGCGGATCGCCTTGGACGACGTCTCCTCGCGCGACAGCCGCATCACGAGCACCAGCTCGATCAGCAGCAGCGGAACGGTCAACAGCCAGTCGACGTAGCGATAGGCATCGTTGAACGCGAAACCCGTCGCGGTGACAACACCATCCTTGAAGGTATAGGCAGCGTTCCAGCTCTCGAAGATCCGGAAGTAGTGATAAGCGGCGATCCCGGTGACCAGCCCCGAGATGGTGAGCGCAGTCCGATAGGCAGGGGCAACCTGTCCGCGACTGAGCCAGAGGAAGGCAGTGGCGGCGCCCATCGCCGCGAAGGTGAAGGAAAACGCATTGTAGACGAGCGAGAATTGGAAGGGCGTGACGATATCCATCGAAGTCTCCGTCGCATTGATCCGCGGCACGAATGCGCCGGGCAGGGAAGATCCGGTCCCTCGCTCAAATCCGCTGAGACGGACCTGTATCTCCCCGAATATGTCGCCACAGCAGCACCAGAAGGGCGAGGGTGAGCCTAACCGCACGCGAATGGCTGAAGACGTACGGCAATGCCGCTGTGGCGACCCCTACCTTCTAGGCTGACGCCGGTTTTCCGCCGATACGGGCTTTGGGCCGTATCGAAGTCGTGGGCCTTTATAGGCCGGCTTCGACGGCGAGCCGGATAAGGTCGGCGGTCGTATTGAGCTCGAGGCGGCTCATCAGGATAGCCCGGTGCATCTTGACGGTCTTTTCCGAGAGGTTGAGCTCGGCCGCGATCTGCTTGTTGAGCAGGCCGTTCGCGACGAGCTTCAGCACCTGCCCCTGGCGTGGCGACAACGCCTTGACCATCTCCGCCGCGCGAATGCGGCGCATGCTCGACGGCGTCGCCGCGGCGGTATCGATCTCGATCTGCGATCCCAGGAAATACAGCAATGCGTCATTCTCGTCGTAGATCGGCGCGACGAGAACGGCATTGCGAAACGGCTGGCCGTTGCGCTTGTAGTTCAAGATCTCGACCAAAACCGGACGATGCTCGCGCACGCCACGCCGGATCTCCTCGGTCAGCCAAGGTTCGGTCGCCGGCCCCGACAGGAAGCGACAGTTGCGCCCGACGACATCCTCGACCGGATACCCGGTAAGCTCACAGAACGCATCGTTGCACGCGACGATCGGATTGTCGGGCAACCGCGGATCGCTGATTACCGAAGGGATTGGGCTATCGGCGACCAAACGCAGATGACGGTCCCGCGAGGGAAGGAAATCGGTCTGTTGTGCCATGTCAGCTGCGAGTCTGATCCATATCGACCTGCATACCGGCGGCGCGATGGTGTGGCACTCGAATTGTTGACCATGACCTACGAACGCAAACCGTTGCTTCACCGGTCCAATCTATTCAAGCCGGACCGTGGCATCGCGCGATGTCAAGCATGAGACATGGAACGGTCCCAAGTTGGGCTGGTTTGCGATCCGGCCGCCAGCTGAGAGTGACTTCGCCACGCGACGACCCAAGAACCGACGCTCGGAAGGACCGGCTCGCCCCACGATAGCGGCCATGCGGCCCCGTTGAAGATTCTGCTTTGTTTCGCCGTCTGCTGGAGGCAGGTTGAGCGCATGGATTGTAAGCCGACGCTAAGGACCGCTCGGTCTCACCGCGGTTCGTGGGATGCAAGCGCTCGCTGATGGAGACGGAGACGGAGACGCTGGCATCCCGTACGCCCCAGCCTACGGTACGGCGCCGTGTCTGTCTGCTCGGTGCGACCGGTACAATCGGTCGCGCGACTGCCGCCGCCCTCGTGAAGCAGGGGCACGATGTGGTTGCTTTCGTCCGTGCCAAAAGCCGCGACCGGACGCTTGCTTCAGCAGACCGCGCCAGCTCGTTCGATGGCGTCACGGTGAGGATCGTGGACTACGCCAATCCCGCATCGCTGTTTCATGCCGGGTTTGGCGGCGAGCAATTCGACGCAGTGGTGTCGTGCATGGCCTCGCGCACAGGCGAGCCCAACGACGCCTGGGCGATCGATCATCGCGCACATCTGACCGCCCTGGAGGCGGCGCAGCAGGCCGGCGTCACCCACTTCGTGCTGCTGTCGGCCATTTGCGTGCAAAAGCCGCTACTTGCTTTCCAGAATGCCAAGTTGGCATTCGAAGCGGCGCTGATCGAATCCGGCCTGCGCTATTCGATCGTGCGGCCCACCGCCTATTTCAAATCCCTGTCGGGCCAGATCGAACGCGTGCGCAATGGGCGGCCCTTTCTGATCTTCGGCGACGGCACTCTGACGGCCTGCAAGCCGATCAGCGACCAAGATTTGGGCGCCTACATCGCGGCGTGCCTGGAGGTCGAGGAGCGCTGGAACCGGATACTGCCGATCGGTGGCCCGGGCGACGCGATCACGCCGCGGCAGCAAGGCGAGGCGCTGTTCGCGCTGCTCGGGCGCACGCCCCGCTTTCGCTCGGTTCCCGTCACGTTGCTCGACGCTATTGTCGGCGGCCTGTCCGCGATTGGCCGCGTTGCCCCGCCGGTCGCGGCCAAGGCCGAGCTGGCCCGGATCGGGCGATATTACGCGACCGAATCCATGCTGGTGCTGGATTCCGCGACCGGCCGATACGACCCAGCGGCCACGCCATCGACCGGCAGCCAGACCTTGTTCGACTATTACCGCGCAGTGTTGGATGGCGAGGCCGCGCCGGAACGCGGCGATCACGCTGTGTTCTGAGACGACGTTGAGGGCGTTTCTCTTGTCAATGTGCGGGGCACGGTAATCCTCGAGACGAGCGTCGGCTAAACATCTAGCGAGGCCGATCGTGGCGGCGCCGCGAAAGTATGCGCACACGATATCGGCCGCTTGAGCCGACGGCTGAGACCATCCTTCCGGCAATGCCGGTACGCCACAGCATCGACGCACCGCTGTCGACCTTTCCTAGCGAAGGCCGTTCGCGCCGTTTGTGAGAACAGAAACAGCGCGCGCCATCTCCGCCCCTTCCTGCGACGCCAAGATCCGTACGACGACAGGTCCGTTTGTGACGGCAGAATCCAGCGAAACACCCGCCCAACCGAGGTCCGCGCAGATCATGGAGCGGACGACGGCGTCGTTTTCACCAATCCCGCCGGTGAAGACGATCATGTCCGCGCCGCCCAAGGAGGCGATCATAGCGGCAATCTGCTTTGCAACCGAGCGGCAGAAAGCGGCGATCGCCAAGGCTGCATCGGCGTTGGTCGCGGCGACAGCGTGCAGCTCGCGCAGGTCGCCCGACACGTTGGAGATACCGAGCAACCCCGAGTGGCGATCGACCATATCCTCGATGCCGACCGCATCCATGCCCCGCTCGCGCATCAGATACAGCAGCAGGCCAGGGTCGAGATCCCCGGAACGCGTCGCCATGACGATGCCGCCCGACGGCGTCAGGCCCATGCTGGTATCGATCGATCTCCCGGACCGGACGGCGGTTATGCTGGCACCGCTTC
The DNA here is from genome assembly GCF_036663815.1 of Parasphingomonas frigoris. Taxonomy (NCBI): domain Bacteria; kingdom Pseudomonadati; phylum Pseudomonadota; class Alphaproteobacteria; order Sphingomonadales; family Sphingomonadaceae; genus Parasphingomonas; species Parasphingomonas frigoris. The sequence continues at coordinate 916,495 of NZ_JAXOJQ010000001.1, forward strand.
CGAGGTGAGCAATGACAAGCCGCTCGGGCAGCTCCCGCCCGAGCTGGTGGACGATCGATTGGCAGGACAGGCCATGGAAGCCATAGCGCCGTACGCCACTCGCCCGGAACATCTTCGGGATCGGCAGAACTGCGGCAACCGCCTCCAGCCCCTTGTGGAAGCCGGTGTCGAAACAGGCGATCTGCGGTACGTCCGGATACCGTGCCTGGGCCGCGCGGATCAGCGCAAGCGCCGCCGGGCCGTGCAGCGGCGCGAACGCCGTTGCCCGCTCCAGCCGTGCGAGGACGTCGGCATCGATCGCGACAGGATCGAACAGGTCCGTCCCACCATGGACGATGCGGTGCCCGATCGCCGTGGGCCGCGCGCCGTCCAGAGCGGCATCGATCCGCTCGACCATATCGGTGGGCTGCGCACCCTCCACTTCCCCCGACGTGCGCTCCTCGACCCCGTCCGGTCCGGCCGCGTAGAAGCCGAACTTGAGCGAGGAAGACCCCTCGTTGAGCGTGAGGATGCCGGTCCGCCCCATGCCCTCCACCGCGCTCACCGCCGCCATTGCCAGTCGCGGATCTCCGGCAGGTCGTCTCCCGCTTCATAGACATGCAGCTTGTGCCGTTCGATCAGCGCCCAATAGCGTGCCGTCTCATCAGGCACGCGGTCGCGCAACCGGGGGATGCGCTCGATCGCGTCGAGCGCCAGGCGGTAGCGGTCGAGATCGTTGAGCACGACCATGTCGAACGGCGTCGTTGTCGTACCCTCGTCCTTGTACCCGCGAACATGGATGTTGTGATGGTTGGTCCGGCGGTACGTGAGTTTGTGGATCAGCGCGGGATAGCCGTGGAAGGCGAAGATCACCGGCTTGTCGGTCGTGAACAGCGCATCGAACGCGCGCTCGTCGAGCCCATGCGGATGCTCGGACCGCGGCTGGAGCACCATCAGATCGACGACGTTGACCACGCGGATGCGGATATCGGGCGCGTAGGTGCGCAGCAGCATCACCGCCGCCATCGTCTCCAGCGTCGGCACGTCGCCAGAACAGGCCATCACGACATCGGGCTCGCCTTCATCGCTGGCCCATTCCCAGATCCCGGCACCGGCGGTGCAGTGGCGGATGGCATCATCGATGCCCAGCCAATTTGCCTCGGGCTGCTTGCCGGCCACGATCACGTTCACGTAATTCCGGCTGCGCAGGCAGTGATCCGCCACCGACAACAAGCAATTGGCGTCGGGTGGCAGGTAGATCCGCACCACGTCGGCCTTCTTGCTCGCGACATGGTCGAGGAAGCCGGGGTCCTGGTGCGACAGGCCGTTGTGGTCCTGCCGCCAGACATGCGAGGTCAGCAGATAATTGAGCGACGCGATCGGCTTGCGCCACGCGATGGTGCGCGTGACCTTCAGCCACTTCGCGTGCTGGTTGAACATCGAGTCGACGATGTGCACGAACGCCTCGTAACACGAGAACAGGCCGTGACGGCCGGTGAGCAGATAGCCCTCGAGCCAGCCCTGGCAAAGATGCTCGCTCAACACCTCCATCACGCGGCCTTCGCGGCTGAGATCGGTGTCGTTCGGCTGCGTGTCGGCCATCCACGCCTTGCCCGTCACTTCATACACCGCCTGCAAGCGGTTCGACGCAGTCTCGTCGGGGCCGAACAGGCGGAAATTGCCGGCGTCGGCGTTGAGCGCCATGACGTCGCGCAGATACCCGCCCAACGCTGCGGTCGCCGCGGCCTTCACCGTGCCCGGCGCCGACTGTGCAATCGCGTAATCTCGAAAATCCGGCAGCGAGAGCGGCCGCATCATCTCGCCGCCATTGGCATGCGGGTTCGATCCCATGCGCCGATGGCCCGTCGGCGCGAGCGTGGCAAATTCCTCGCGGAACTTGCCGGCCGCATCGAACAGCTCTTCGGGGCGGTAGCTGCGCATCCATGCTTCGAGCTTGTGGAGATGCTCGGGATCCTTGAAGTCCGCGATCGGCACCTGATGCGCCCGCCACGTGCCCTCGACGGGCTTGCCATCGACCACCTTCGGTCCGGTCCAGCCCTTGGGTGTCTTCAGCACGATCATCGGCCAGCGCGGTCGCCCGCCGACTTCCCCGCCCGCTCGCGCCGCGGACTGGATCGCAGCGATGCGATCGAACACCGTGTCGAGCGTAGCGGCCAGCAGCTGATGCACCTCGGCCGGATCGTCGCCCTCGACGTAGTGCGGCTCATAACCATAGCCGCGCATCAGGTCGGTCAATTCCTCGCGACCGATCCGCGCCAACACAGTGGGATTGGCGATCTTGAAGCCGTTGAGATGCAGGATCGGCAGCACCGCGCCGTCGCGCGCGGGATTGAGGAACTTGTTGCTGTGCCAGCTGGTCGCCAGCGCGCCGGTTTCCGCCTCGCCGTCACCAACCACGCAGGCGGCAATCAACCCCGGATTGTCGAACACCGCGCCAAACGCGTGGGCGAGCGAATAGCCGAGTTCGCCGCCCTCGTGGATCGATCCCGGCGTTTCGGGGGCGACGTGGCTGGGGATGCCCCCCGGCCAGGAGAATTGCCGGAAGAGCCGGTTCATCCCGCCGCGGCTGCGTTCGATCGCAGGATAGCGCTCGGTGTAGGACCCTTCGAGATAGGTGTTGGCAACCAGCCCCGGACCGCCATGCCCCGGGCCGATGATCGCGATCATATCGAGGTCGCGTTCGACAATCACCCGGTTGAGGTGGACGTAGAGCATATTCAGCCCCGGCGTCGTACCCCAATGGCCAAGCAGCCGGGCCTTCACGTGGTCGATCGCGAGCGGTTCATCGAGCAGCGGATTGCTGCGCAGATAAATCTGTCCGACCGACAAATAGTTCGCCGCTCGCCAGTACCCATCCATTCGACGGAGCATGTCCTCGGAAAGTGGACGCTCAATTGCCATCGCCGAAACCGTCGCGGTGGGAGGATCAGCCGGGCGTGATGCACCGTTCGTCATAGCGATTGTCCTCCGCGCGTGTTTTGCGCGACAACCGGCGTAGCAGAAATGCGGATCGTATGTGGGTTTCTCTTGTGCGCCTAGCCCGGCAGACGGCCGCCTCGTCTGACTTTACTCCTAGAGTTCGGTGGCGCGACGCGCGCGAAGATGGGCTGGGGGTCCGCTCAGCTTGCTCGCGAGCGCGTCGCGGTCTTCGGCATGCAAGCAGTGGAATACGGTGCGCGCCTCCCTGGAGCCAGACCGGCACCGGACCCGCGCGGGGACAGCTGTCGATGCCGCGGTCGCTCGCCTCGTAAATCTACGTAAAGCCCAACCGTCACGCGCGCTGCATGCTTTCCGACAGGAGGAGGTAGGCATGATCAAGACAATTCTCGCGATCGTCGAAGGCCCGGTTCGCGGTACCGGCTTTATCGATGCGGTCCTCGGCCTCGCCGAATATCGCCAGGCGCATGTGATATTCGATATCCTGACCGCAGCGCCCCTGCTGTCGGCAAACCTTGCCCCGCTCGGCACACTCTACACATTGCCGGGCGAGCTCCGGCAGTTGACCCGCGAGCATGCCAGCAGCCTCCGCACGCTGCTGCCGCCCGGCAGCCAGGCCGAGGTGGTTTCGCATTGCGACGATGTCGGCTGGATTCCGGGCGACCTTCGGGCGACCGCGCCGCTCGCGGACATGATCGTCATCGGTCCGGGCGATGCCTGGTCGATCGACTGGTTGCGCCGTCGCACGATCGAGACCGTGTTGGTGGCCTCGGGCACCCCAGTGCTGCTGCTGCCGCCTGGGCGCTCGCTGCGCTCGGTCGAGCACGCCGTGCTCGGCTGGAAGCCCGAACCAGCCGCGATGCGGGCGCTGCATCATCTCGTCGCGCTTGCTGCCCCCGGCGCGCGCATCGATGTCGTCGCGGTCAAGCATGGGCTCGACGATCTCCCGGAAACCGTGCTCGACCCGGTCGTCGCGCTCCTGTCCCGTCACGGCTTCAGCGTCAAGGGGCATGCGCTCGACCGGAGCGAAACGCCGCAGGAGCGGCTGACCAGCTTCGCGCTCGATCGCGGTGCCGATCTGCTGGTCGTCGGCGGCTTTGCGCATTCCCGAGTGCGCGAAATCCTGCTCGGCGGCGTCACGCGCAGCCTGATCGGAGATCCCCGCCTCCCCGTCCTCATGGTGCACTGAATGCTCATCGCCGCGTCGCCACCGGTCAAGAGCGACCGCAGCGGGCTGTCCGCGACGGCCGCTGCCGAACGGCTGGCGCACGACGGTCCGAACGAACTGCCGAGCGCCGGCCAACGCTCGGTGCTGCGCATCGTCTTGGAAGTCCTGCGCGAGCCGATGCTGGCGCTGCTGCTCGCCGGCGGCGTCACCTATCTGCTGCTCGGCGATCGCACCGAAGCGCTGATCCTGCTCGCCTTCGCCACCTTCTCGATCGTGGTGACGGTGGTCCAGGAAAGCCGCACCGAGCATGTGCTCGATGCGTTGCGCGATCTCTCTGCCCCGCGCGCGCGTGTCGTCCGCGATGGCGCGCGGCAGCGCATCGCCAGTCGCGACGTGGTGCGCGACGATCTACTCGTGCTCGACCAGGGCGACAGGATCGCCGCCGACGCACTGCTGCTCGAGGCGGCCGACCTCCAGACCGATGAATCGCTCCTCACCGGAGAATCGATGCCCGTCGGCAAGGTCGCCGCGCCCGATGCGGCAACCGCCGAGCCGCGCCGCCCCGGGGGAGACGGATCGCCGCTCGTCTATTCGGGGTCGCTCGTCGCGCGCGGCAGCGGCCTCGCGCGCGTGCTGGCGACGGGGCCGCGCAGCGAGATCGGCCGGATCGGCCAGTCGCTGGCGATGCTCGAGACCGAGGCGCCACGCCTGCGCCGTGAGACGAGCAGAATCGTGATGTGGTGCGGTATCGGGGGCGGCGCGGTCGCGCTGCTGGTGGTGCTGTTGGTCGGGCTGCTGCGCGGCGGCTGGATCGAGGCGTTGCTGGCAGGGATCGCGATCGGCATGGCGATGCTGCCCGAGGAATTTCCGGTCGTGCTGACGGTCTTCCTCGCGATGGGCGCGTGGCGGATCGGCGCGGTCGGCGTGCTCACGCGCCGCGCCGCCGCGATCGAAACGCTCGGATCGGCGACGGTGTTGTGCACCGACAAGACCGGCACGCTCACCGAAAATCGCATGTCGGTCGCCGAGCTCTGGCTGCCGTCGGGCGCGACACTCGCGCTCTCCGACACCCCGGTAATGCCGCCCTATCACGACCTGCTCGCCACCGCCGCGCTCGCCAGCGCGGTCGAGCCGGGCGACCCGATGGAAATCGCACTGCACGCGGCGCGGTCTGCCGTCACCGCGCTGTCGCCCCCGACCGGAGCGCTGAAGCACGCTTATGCGCTGCGTCCAGAGCTGCTGGCGATGTCGAACGTGTGGGAGGATCGCGGCGCGCTGCGGATCGCGGCGAAGGGTGCGCCCGAGGCAATCGCCAAATTGTGTCGCCTCGCTCCAGATGAGCACGCGGCGATGACGGCCGCGGTCGAGGCAATGGCGGTGCGCGGCATTCGCGTCCTCGCCGTCGCCACCGCCACCCCGCCGGACCGCGACTGGGCGGCAAGCCAGCACGGCTATTACTAAACGCTGCTCGGGCTGGTCGGGCTGGCCGATCCGATCCGCGCGAGCGTGCCGCACGCGGTTGCCGAGTGCCGCCGGGCGGGAATCCGGGTGGTGATGATCACCGGCGACTATGCCGCCACCGCGCGGTCGATCGCGCGGCAGGCCGGGATTGCAGAGGGCGACGTCCTGACCGGCGCCGAGCTGGCGACGCTCGACGACACCCGGTTGGCGGCGCGGCTGCCGTCGGTGACGGTGTTTGCGCGGATCCTGCCCGAGCAAAAGCTGCGCATCGTCGAAGCCTTCAAGGCCGCGGGCGAGACCGTCGCGATGACCGGGGACGGCGTCAACGACGCACCCTCGCTCAAGGCGGCGCACATCGGCGTGGCGATGGGCAAGCGCGGGACGGACGTGGCGCGCGAAGCCGCTGCGATCGTGCTGCTCGAGGACGATTTCGGGTCGATCGTCCAATCCGTGCGGCTGGGGCGGCGGATCTACGACAATATCCGCAAGGCAATGGCGTTCATCTTCGCGGTTCACGTGCCGATCGCGGGGCTCGCGCTGCTGCCGCTGGTCTTCGGCATGCCGATCCTGTTCGGACCGATCCATATCGCCCTGCTCGAAATGGTGGTCGATCCGGTCTGCGCGCTGGTGTTCGAAGCCGAGCGCGACGAGAACGACGTGATGCTGCGACCGCCGCGCGCGCCGTCCGAAGCGCTGTTCTCACTGCCGATGATCGTGTGGAGCGTGTTTCAGGGCGGGCTTGCCTTTGCCATGCTGGCGACGGTGTTGTTCGTCGAGGTGCGATCCGGAATGGCCGAGCAAGAGCTCCGCGCCTTGATCTTTTTCGCCTTGGTCGCCGAACTTCTCGCATTGATCCTGGTCAATCGGTCGTTCGCCGCGTCGCTGCGCGAGGCGCTGCTGCGGCACAATGCAGCGCTCCGCTATGTCGTTGCCGCCATCGTCGGCGTGACCGGGCTGATCCTCTTCCTGCCGCGTGCGCAAGCGCTGCTGAAGTTCGGCGCGATCGCATGGAGCGACATGGCGCTGGCGCTTGGCATGGGCGTCGTACTGTTGATGCTGCTCGAAACGTGCAAGCCGCTGGTCCGCCAGATGATCGAGCGCTTTGCGCCGATTTCACCGGCATCCGCGCGCGCGATCCGGCCGACGTCGGATTCGAGCCGATCGCGATCCGCAAAGACGCGCGGAGGGGCACCCCGTTCGGTTTCGAATCCGACGAATTCCTCTTGGTAAACGACGCGCAGCGCTTCGATGGCGCAACCTTCGCCTCGCAGCGCGTGCAGCCGCCGACGGGCGTGAAACTCGACAGCCGGTGCGCAGACGCGCCCGAACACCCCCGCGCACAGGCCGGCGAAGCCGGACCCGACACTCACGATGCCCTGGCTATCGCTGATCATCGCCGCAGCTCCCGGCATGTGGCAAATCCAGCGTGAGGGTTCCGGGCCGCACGGGCGATGCCCTGCTCGTGAAGCTACCGATGGCGAAAAGGCGGACGACTTGCTTGGATCGTTCATCACCGCGCTGCTGCGCGGGCACGGCGGAGGGCGGAGCATGAACAGGCGGACATTGTTGACCGGCGCGGGGAGCGCGGTGGCCGCGGCGGGCATCGGATTCGGCGCCATCATCTGCGGCGAAGGATCGATGGCGGACTACGATGCGGCCGCCGCGCAAAGCCGCACCCCGCTGATCGCCGAGCCCGGCCATGCGCCGCTGATTCGCGCGGCGACACTCGCGGCGAACGGTCACAATGCGCAGCCCTGGCGCTTCCGCACCGAAGCGCGCACGATCGCCATTCTTCCCGACTTCGCGCGGCGCACGCCCGTGGTCGATCCCGACGATCATCATCTGTATGTCAGCCTTGGCTGTGCCGCCGAAAATCTCGTGCTCGCCGCGCGGGCATCGGGCCGACCGGGCGATCTGGGAAGCACCGGCGACGGCCCGGCGCTGCGCTACGATTTCACGCTCGGCCGCGCGGAGCCAAGTCCCTTGCACGGCGCGATCACGCGACGGCAATCGACCCGCGCGCTGTACGACGGACGCGCGGTGCCACCGGGTGATCTCGCGCGCCTCGACGCCGCCGGCACGGCGCCCGAGGTGAATCTCGTTTTGCTGACCGAGCGCGCCAGGATCGATCCGGTGCGGGATCTCGTGCTCGCCGGCAATCGCGTGCAGATGCAGGACCAGGCTTTCATGCGCGAACTGAAGGCATGGCTGCGCTTCAATCCGCGCGCGGCGTTGCGGCACCGCGACGGCTTGTTTTCGCGCACGAGCGGCAACCCCGTCCTGCCAACTTGGCTCGGCGGCCCGGCGGTCGATCTGCTGCTTTCCGCAGACGCCGAAAACGCAACCTACGCGCAACAAATCCCGTCGTCAGCCGGGCTGGCGGTGTTCTTCGGCGACCGCGCGGACCCCGCGCATTGGATCGCGGTGGGACGGGCTTGCCAGCGCTTCGCCCTGACCGCCACCAGCCTCGGCCTCAAGCACGCATTCCTCAACCAGCCGGTCGAAGTGGCGTTTCTGCGCGCCGAACTGGCGAAATGCGTCGGCGCGGCGGGACATCGGCCCGACATCGTAATGCGTTTCGGCTACGGTCCCGACAGGCCCTTTTCGCTACGCCGCCCGGTCGCCGCAGTGCTTGCATAGCGCCGTCAGGTTCCAACCGTATACGGGGTAACACGAATGGTGGCGGCCGCGCTGCAGGGCGATTGTGCAGGCCAGACCCGCATGGCGCCGACAACCGAGACGATGATGAGCGGTCGACCCCCATTGCCATTCCAGCGTCGAGATCGGGACCAAGGCGCTCGCGGCCCGGATAGCGGAACGCGGCGGACCTTCGTCGCGATCGCCGGCCTGGCCGCCCTGCTCGCCACGTCGCTGGCGCGGGCGGCGGTACCGACGGCCGCGCTGGGGCGCTTGATCGAACTGCCGATCCGCTCAAGCGTCCTTGCATCGCGCAGCGTGCGGGTGTGGCTGCCCGACGGCTATGATCACAGCGCCTGGGCCTATCCCGTCCTCTACGTGCCCGATGCGGAGAGCCTGTTCGCGCAGGCACCCGGTCCAAGGATCGGCGACGCCGGTATCGACGAGCATATCGTCGGCCTCGCCTTCGCGGGGGAGATCCGCACGCCGATCGTCGTCGCAATCGGTCGCTCGCCGCAGCATGCTCGCGAATATGCCCCCGCCGCACCCTTGGCGCTGCTGCCGGCTCCGCTCCGCACGAAGGCGATCGCCAGTCTTGGCGGGATGCCGCTTTCGGACGCCTATCTGCACTTCGTCACGGCTGAATTGAAGCCACTGGTCGACCGCACCTTTCGCGCCTTGCCGGGTGCAGCCGACACCGCAATCCTCGGCAGAGGCGCGGCGGGCAATCTCGCGCTCTATGCGCTCATGCGGTTTCCGCACGTGTTCGGTAATGCGGGGTGTCTGTCCGACCGGACGGCGATGTTCGATCCCGCCTCGAGCGCCCCCCATGCGGCGCTGGCCGAGGTCGCCGCGCGCTATTTCGAGACCGCCCTCCCCCGCGCCGGCAGCCACCGCCTCTATCTCGATTTCGACAACCTTGCCGGCGACCCGGCGGTGACGCAGCTCCTACGCGCCTGCACCGATGCGGCGCGCGCCAAGGGCTATGTCGAAGGTCTCGACCTGGTCAGCGCGCTGCGGACGGTCGCAAGCGACAATCCCTGGCGCGACACGGATCAGACCGACATCGCGCTGACATTGTTGCTGAAGAGCCGGTGCCCGCCGATGCGGCAAGGTCGCTCGGATTGAGCGCGCATACGCCCCGGGCCCGGATCGGCGCGACTGTCCTGGCGCGCGCGGCGATGCAGGTCGCGGCGCTGGCGATCTGGACGGCTTCCGTCGCGCACGGGCAGTCGGTACCCGCGACCGGTCCGCTCAACGCGGGGTCGGTGCTCGACGCGGTCAGGCAGCTCAAGCCCGGCGAATTCATCTGGGCGCCGCAGGTCGCGCCGGCTGGCCCGGCGCTGCTGATCGTCAATATCGCGACGCAACGCGCCGTGCTCTATCGCAATGGCCTGCCGATCGCGGTGACGACGGTCTCGACCGGCAAGCCCGGGCATCGCACCCCGACCGGCGTGTTTACAGTCCTGCAAAAGCAGGTGAAGCATTTTTCGAGCCTCTACGACGCTGCGCCGATGCCCTATATGCAGCGCCTGACCTGGGACGGCGTCGCACTGCACGGCGGGAGCCTCCCGGGCTATCCCGCGTCCCACGGCTGCATCCGCCTGCCCAAGGTTTTGGCGCATTTGCTATATGGCGAAACCCGGCTGGGCATGACGGTGATGATTGTCGACGCAGACCTCTTGCCGATGGTCTCGCCGATCGACGATCCACTGGGCGCAGCCGAGCCGGCGGCTGCCCCGACCGCCGCAAATGCCTACGTCTGGCACCCGGCGACATCGCCGGCCGGGCCCGTTTCGATCATCGTGAGTTCGGCCGATCAAACGATGCTCGTCCTGCGCAACGGCAAGGTGATCGGATCGGCAGTAACGCTGTTCGACGTCCCGCTCACGCGGCCGTGGCTGTTCTTGCTTCAGACGGTCGATTCATTGGGGCGGCATTGGGAGCGGGTGGCGCTCCCCGGCCAGGATGGCGACCCGCCGACGCCACCGTTGCCCGAGACGTTCCATATCGACGAGGCCTTTCGCCAGCGCCTTGGGCCGGTGCTGACGCCGGGAACGACCGTCATCCTGACCCCCGACCCGATCCGCACCGGCAAGACCGTGACGGCCGAGCTTCTTCGCGGTGAATGAGCTGCTCAATCGGCGTGCGGTGGCGCGATACGCCGTGATCAGACGACCGATTCCTTTGGGAGACCCAAGAACCGTCCGGTAACCGGTGCGGAAAATCTCATCCATAACAGAGGCATACGGTTGGTATGCTGCGGCCCTCACGCTATTTGCAAGAACAGCGGAGCGAGGCTGCTTTGGTCGATCGTGAATTTGTCGCGATGCCCTTGGGTTGTGAACTGCGATCCGGGAGACGTCGATGTCGCGGATCAGCAATTACACGATCATGGCGGATCTCGATCATGCCGAAACCTTGCTTCTGCACGGCTACAGCGGCGCGTGGGATATCGTGACGCACGACGCCGCGCGATCGCTTCGACAGCGACGCAAGGACGCGCCGTTCATCATGCCCGGCAAACTGCATCGGGGAGACGTATGGCCCGCTTCACTACCCCCGCCCGGAAGATCGAGGCCAAGACGATCCCCGGTCTCGTGCGCGAATTGACCGTGATCGACGCACATATTTCGGACATCCGGGCGCGGCTCGACACGGCGGCCAAGCTGTCGCCGGTCGGTGACAATTCCGTATGCATCATCGACATCACCTGTTGCATCATCGACTGCAGCAAATGCACGCCTGACGACATGTCGATCTACGAGAATCCGGCGACGATCCTCGAACACTTCATCTTCCGTTTGCGCGGCCAGGAAAAGGTGCTCGACGCGCCGGTCTATTACCTGCCGGAAGGCAGCGCGCGTGCGGCCTTCGCCGTCGGTCATGCCGCGCTCCAGATTCCGGGCGGACATGCCGCGGGCCATCTGGTGGGCCTCGCCGGCGAACTGTTCGAAAAGGCGACGCTGGAGCGCAAGCACATCGCCGCGACCGCGCCGGTGATCGCGGCGGTGCCCGCCGCCGCGCATTGAGCCCGGGCGACGGCCCTCAACCGTTCGGGATGTCCTGCTCGATCCAGCCGGTGCGCGCGACCCAGGCTATCCGCTCGTAGATCGGTCGCGTTGCGATCGCGTTGAAGGCGTAGCCGGCGTCGCCATCGACCGGCGGGCGGGCGTTAATCCCCGTGGCGGCGCCCGCCTAAGCCTGCGACGTGGCGCGGGTCCGCCTATTCTGCCGCATCGACACGACGTCCTGTGCCTCGTCCAGCGCGAACACCACATCCGCCCGCTCGGGCAACGCGACGAACATGGACCGCGTCAAGCGTTCGTAATGGCTGACGAAGCGCCGCACTTCGGCGTCGTCCATTACCTTCGCCGCATCCGGTGCGCGCGCGCGCAGCTTGTGTTCCTGCAGCAGGCGATTGCGCACGACGCAGCCAAACGTCGGGGGCAGGAGCATCACCAAGCGGTCGATCCGCGCGAACCATTCCGCATAGGCGCCACCCAGGGCGTCGTTGACGTGGCGGCGCCAAACCCCGTCCCCGTCGCATTCGCGTTCGAGCGCGTTGATCGGCGCGGCCAGTGCTTGCGGCGTCTGTGGCGTGGCGCCGACGCACCAGCCTTCGAACAGCACGATATCCACCGCCCCGTGATGGCGGCTCCATTCGGCCTGCGGCAGGCGATCGTCGAGCGCCTTGCTGAAGTGGGGCACCAGCGTGTCGTGCCCCGCCGCCAGATGATCGATCACCGACATGCCGAGCCGCGCATCGTGCGTACCCGGCACGCCGCGGGTCCCGAGCAGCGGGTGAACCTCGCGCGCCAGCCGGAGGCGCTCCGGCCGGGTCAGATACAGATCGTCGAGGGATACCGTGACCGCGGAGAGCCCCACTTCGGGCAGTAGCGCCGCCTCGAGGAATCGGCACACAGTGGACTTGCCGCTGCCCTGCGCGCCGTTGATGCCGACGATCAAGGGACGCCCGGCCTCCGCGCGCCATCCCGCGATCTGCTGCGCCAGCGGCCGCCACCAGCGCTCGACGATCATGGCATAGGCCGGCGGCAGCTGCTCGGCAGCGATGAGCGCGTCCAGTGCGCTGTTCATCCAAAGTGCTCCCGCGGTTCGCGCCCCGCCTGCCAATCCCCGACATCGGCGATCGCGCGCGGGCCCATCGCGTGGCGCGGTGCACGCGTGACGCTGCCGAGCTGCGCGAGCAGGACGGTGTTGGGCACATCACGCGACCGTCGCGACACGCTAGGCTCCCCGACGAACACGCCAGTCTCGCACCGGCGATGCGTCCGTACTCGGCGCCTCCAGCGAGGCGGCCGCATCGATCACGTCGCCTGGGACGGAATTAATCAAGATCGCCCGCGCGGGCAAGCTGATCGCCGACATGTTGCGCGCCGCCGCCGGATTGCTATAAATATCGACAGTAAGGCTTACCCATATTTGCGCCAATGACCCGTCGCGGCCGCCCTGGGCCCCGGGCTCAATCAGGACGGATGAGGACATGGCAGGTAAGGCGATCGGTTGGCGCGAAGCTGCGGCCTGGCTGTCGGAGATTGTGGGACCCGATGTGCCGTACCTGCGGCTGGCGATGGTCTACGGCGTCGCGATCAGCCTCTTGTCGCTCGCCACGCCGATTTCGGTGCAACTGCTGATCAACAGCGTGGCGAATACCGCGCTCCCTGCACCGCTGTGGACGCTGGCAGGGTTGCTGCTACTGCTGCTCCTGTTGGTCGCGGGTCTCAGTGCGCTGCGCTTCTGGGTGATGGCGCTGTTCGAGCGCCGCTTCTTCGCCCGCGTCGTCGCCGAGATCACGGTGCGCGCGGTGCACGCGCAAAACCCGTTCTTCGTCGACCAGAATCGCGGCGACCTGTTCAACCGCTATTTCGACCTGGTGGTGGTGCAGAAGGCGGTGCCGAGCCTGGTCATCGGTGCCTTCACCATCCTGCTACAATCCGCCGTTGGGCTGGTCGTCACGAGTTTCTACCATCCCTTCTTCCTCGCGTTCAACGCCCTGCTGCTGCTGCTCGTCCTGACGATCTGGCTGCTCTGGTCGCGCGGGTCGATCCGCTCGGCGGTCGCGCTGAGCCATGCCAAGCACGACGCAGCGCGCTGGCTCGAAAGCGTCGGCGCCTCGAACGGCTTCTACAAATCGAGCCGCCACCTCGATTTCGCGATGGATCGCTCCGAAGCCGTCACCGCGACTTATGTCGACCGCCACCAGCGCTATTTCCGCTACAGTTTCACGCAGACCGTCGCCTTCCTGCTGCTCTACGCCTTTGCCAGTGCGGCCCTGCTCGCGCTCGGGGGCAATCTGATCCTTGCCGGCGAATTGTCGATCGGCCAGCTGGTGGCTGCCGAGCTGATCCTCAGCGGGGTGTTCTACGGCATTTCGCAGCTCGGCTGGTATCTCGACACGCTGTACGACTTCGTCGCCAGCGCCGAGGAACTGTCGCAGCTGTTTGCGATTCCGCAGGAGCAGGCCGTCGCAGCGGCGGGGCAGGCCCCGGCCGACGGCGCGGTCCGGCTCGAGGGTGTCGAGATCGAGGAGGCGCGTTTCGACTTTGCGCTGGCGGCGGGGGAGCAGCTCGTGACGGTGGCCGATGGCGGTGCCGAGCGCCTGCTGGCAATGGTGCTCAAGCGCCACAGCATGCCCGGGCGCGGGCTGGTCACGGTCGGCGGCGCGGACCTCGCGACGTTCGACATGTATCTCCTGCGCTCCGAGGTAATGGTGCTCGATCGCCCGACCATCGTCGAGGTGACGATCCGCGAGTATCTTTCGCTCGGCATCGCACCGCCGCTGTCGGACACGATGCTCTACGCGCTCGAGGCGGTCGGCCTGCGCGAGCGGATCGCGCGGTTCCCGCACGGTCTCGACACGCCGCTCGCGGGATCGGGCTATCCGCTGTCGATCGGCGAGGTGATGGCGCTGAAGCTCGCCAACGCGCTGCTCGTCCGCCCGCGCGTACTGATGTTGTCGCAACTCTACGATCTGATCCCGGCGACACGGCTGACCGACGTGCTGCGTCGGCTGAAGGCGGCGAACACGACGGTCCTGCTGTGCACCGGCCGTCCTGAGGACATCACGCTCGACGGCTGGTTCCGCCTCGAACCGCACCGACAGCGACGCTTCGCGACGCGCGAGGCGCTGATCGCCGATACGCGGAGTGCTGCGCAGACGGGGAGCGACAATGCCGTATCGGCCTGACCGCATCGCGCACTTCCCGACACTGGCGGCGATGCGCGCGCCGCGTGTGGCGGTCGCGCTCGCCTGGATGCTCCTGCTCGGGATCGGCATCGCTGTGGCGATCATGGCGCTGGTGCCGTGGGTGCAGACCGCCAGCGGCACGGGCCAAGTCGTCGCGCTCGATCCCGACGACCGCCAGCAGCAGGTGACCGCGTTCGTCCCCGGCCGCGTCGAGCGCTGGTACGTCCAGGACGGGCAGCATGTCGCCAAGGGCGACCCGATCGCGCGCGTCGTCGATCTCGATCCCGACCTGCTGTCGCGTCTCGGCGCCGAGCGCGCGCAGGTCCAGGCCGAGATCGCCGCGATCGAGCAGGGCCGTGCGGTCGCCGGAATCGACGTGCGCCGCACCGGCCAGTTGTTCACCGAAGGACTCGCGTCACGCCGCGACTATGAACAGACGCAGATCAAGGTCGCCGACGCCGGCGCCAAGCTCGCCGAGGCGCGTGCTAAGCTCAACCGGATCGACATCCAGCTCAACCGCCAGTCGGCGCAGCTGGTGCGCGCGCCGCGCGATGGCCGCGTGCAACAGCTCAACGCCGCGACCGGCGGGGCGATGGTGTCGCCCGGCACGGTGCTCGCGGTGATCGCGCCCGAACGCGTCGAGCGCGCGGTCGAGCTCTACGTCGATGGCCGCGACATGCCGCTGGTGCGCGCCGGCCATCCGGTCCGGCTCGAATTCGAAGGGTGGCCGGCGATCCAGTTCAGCGGCTGGCCGTCGGTCGCGCAGGGCATGTTCGACGGCCGCGTCCGCGCGATCGATCCCAATGCCGCGCCCGATGGCCTGTTCCGCATCCTGATCGAACCCGCGCCGGGCAAGCCCGCCTGGCCGACCCGCGACTATGTCCGGCCCGGCGGCAAGGTGCGCGGCTGGGTGCAGGGCGAGACGGTGCTCGTCGGGTACGAGCTCTGGCGCCAGCTAAACGACTTCCCGCTCGAGTTCGGGCGTCGACCCGCTGCGCCTTCGAAGGGCGACCCGAAGGGTGCGGCCAAGGCAGAGCCGTCGAAGGATGCGGCCGGCGAGGAAGGTGGCAAGAAATGATCCGCCTGTTCCTGTCCCTGTTCGCTCTGCTGTGCCCGCTCGCAGCGATGGCCCAGGTCGCGCCGCTGACGCTGGACGAGGTTCTGCGGTCGTCCGCGCGGTCGGCTCCGCAGATTGTCGAGGCGCTCGCGCGGGTGCGGCAGGCGGAAGGTCGTTCGCTGACGGCGGAGGGCGCGTTCGATACGGTGTTCGAGGTCGACGGCCGGTCGCGCGTGGCGGGATATTATGACGGCAGCGTCGTCGAAGGCCGCGCGACGCGGCCGCTCACCGCCAATGGCGGCTATGTCTATGGCGGCTACCGCGCCTCACGCGGGAGCTTCCCGGTCTATGAGGACCAGGCCTACACCAATCGGCTGGGCGAAGCGAAGGTCGGCGCGCTGTTCGCCTTGCTGCGCGATCGCGTCGTCGACGAGCGGCGGACGCGGCGCAGCGTCGCGGGCGGCGATATCGACATCGCGCGGTTCGAGGCGGCGATGGTCGCGATCGGGGTACAACGGCGCGCGGTTGACACCTATCAGGCATGGGTCGCGGCGGGCTTGCGGCTGCGCGCGTATCGCGACTTGC
Organism: Parasphingomonas frigoris; assembly: GCF_036663815.1. NCBI lineage: Bacteria > Pseudomonadati > Pseudomonadota > Alphaproteobacteria > Sphingomonadales > Sphingomonadaceae > Parasphingomonas > Parasphingomonas frigoris. The sequence continues at coordinate 932,548 of NZ_JAXOJQ010000001.1, forward strand.
TCGATTTCGCCGAACGCCGTCGCAGCGCGATCTCGCGCCAGATTACGCTGGGCGCGCGGCCCGAGATCCTGCTCGTCGAGAACGACCAGAACCTCGTCCGGCGCCGCGCGCTCACCGTGCGGGCGGAACAGGATCTTGCGACGGCGGCCAACGCCCTCTCCTTCCACCTGCGCGATGACGCCGGCGCGCCGCTACTGGTGTCAGCCGAGCGGCTGCCGACCGATGCCAGCGCGCTCGCCGGAATTGCCTTGGCGGGCAACCGCACCGAGCCGCTGCGTCGGCCGGACTATCGCGCGATCCTGACGCGGATCGACCAGTCGACTGCCCGGCTGATGCTCGCGGAGAACGACCTGTCGCCGCGGCTCGATCTACGCGGAGAGGTGGGCAAGGATTTCGGCGCGGTCGGGCTCGGCGGGCCGAGCCGGACCCCGCTCGATGCCGCGGTCGGCTTCCGCTTCAGCGTGCCGTTGCAGAACCGCGCCGCCAAGGGGCGCGTTGCCGAAGCCCGCGCCGAGATCGACGCGCTGACGCACCGCAGCCGCTTCCTGCGCGACCAGATCGCCATCGAGGTCGAAGGGATCGTCATCGCGGTGGGCGCGACCGAACGCCTCGCGGCGATCGCCGACGAGGAGCAGCGCCTCGCCGAGCGCCTCGCCGCCGCCGAGCGCCGGCGCTTCGAGCTCGGATCGGGCGACTTCTTTCTCGTCAATCAACGCGAGGAAACCGCGACCGACGCACGCGTCCGGCTGATCGACGCGCAGGCGCGGATCGCGGCGGCGCGCGCGGAGCTGGCAGCGGCGACCGCCGATCGCGCGGCGTTGGGGCTGGCGGATTGAGCAGCGCCGCAGCGCCAACGCTGGAACGTGGCGACGGGCGGGGTGCGGTGGAGCGCGATGCCGGGCGGACCGACCTTTCCGCGGTCATCGGCTGACGCGCCCCGGTACGGGCGGCGCTGCACGCCGCCGAGCGCGCATCAGCCGACGGAGCGCTACCGCGCGGACGGCTATAGCGCTGGACCGTGCGCGAAGCTGAGCACGCGCCGGATCCGCACCTGCCCTGCGGCAAATTGCCAGACGACGGCAAACCGCGCTTCCCCGTCGAGATGCTCGGCTTGGCCTTGCATCTGGGCATAGAAGCGATGCCGCCCGGTCGAAATCGCGCCGAAGCCGGGAATCGGGTCGTACGACAGCGAGCCAGCAACGGCCTCGCGACGGACGCGCAAGCCCGGCGTGCCACAGGGGCCGTCCATGAGCGATTTCACCACCGCGGCGCGGCTGATCGTCGCGCCCGTCTTGTCATGATAGAATTCGACATCCGGCGTGAACATCCGCCCCATTCGCGTCCGATCGCAGGCGTTGAACGCCGCCCAGAAAGCGGTGTCCGCCGCCCTGACCGCTTGCTCGGCAAGGGGCGGAGGCGCGGGTGAGGTCACGCGAGCGGCCAGTGCGGCGATAATCCCGAGATACCCCATTTCGCTCTCCAATCCCTACTGTATTATTATACTAATACAGTAAGGATTGGAGAGCGTCAGCGCCTGCTTCCCGCTTTTCCGGAACGTGCGCGGCGCACGGCCAGCGCACCGCTGTTGACGATATCCTCGCGCACGAGCTTGCGCCACCGCTCGAACCGCGCGGGATCCAGATCGCCCTGCCCCATCGCGGCCTGGATCGCGCAGCCGGGCTCGTCGGCATGCGCGCAATTGGTGAACCGGCAGGTGAGCGCCACCGCCGTAACGTCGTCGAACACCTCGGTCACGCCGGCGGCCACCTCAGCCATGCCGAGTTCGCGCATTCCGGGCGTGTCGACGAGCCAGCCGCCCCCGTCCGCGTCCCCGCACTCCCCGGCAAGCCGATGCATTTCGCGGACGGTCGTGGTGTGCCGGCCCTTGCCGTCGTCGGCACGGACCGCCTGTGTCGCGGCCTTGTCCGACCCCGTCAGCGTGTTGACGAGAGTCGACTTGCCGACACCCGAAGAGCCGACCAGCGCCACCGTCTCGCCCAATCCGCAATAGCGGGCAAGCCGCGTGGCGATCGTCAGGTCGCGCCCGTCGACACATTCGACCTGCAACCCCGACTGGAGCGCGCGCGCCGCCGCCACGAACTGTTCGGGCTCGGCGCAAAGATCGGCTTTCGTCAGGACGACGACCGGCCGGACGCCGACCTCGCGCGCGAGCACGAGATAGCGTTCGATCCGCGCGACGTTGAAATCCTGGTTGCACGACGTGACGATGAACAGCGTGTCGACGTTGGCGGCGAGCAGCTGCGTGCGACGGTCGTTCCCCGGTGCAGGCCGCTTGAACAGGCTCGTCCGCGCGAGAATGCGTACCAGCGTCTGGCTGCTCCGGTCGATCAGCAGCCAGTCGCCGACGGTCGGCCGATCCTCCGCTCCGCCCGGCACCGGAAGGCTCGACGCGATCGAGCCGTCGAACGCCTCGCCCGACACCGTCACCCGGCCGCGATGAACCGACAGGACGCGTGCGGGCTGGCAATGATCGCGCTCTTCGGCCGAGACCTGCACGCTGAAGAAGGGTTTCCAGCCAAGCCGCGCGAGCGTGCCGTCGGGCGTTTCCGTCATCGCTGCAGGAGACTCAAAGATCGTCCGTTCGATCGGCAGCCGGCGCACCCTGTTCGGCCGCGCGCTTGTCCGATTTGGCCTGCGCCTTCTTGGCGGATTCCGCCGCCTTGGTCTTTTCGCGCTCGCGGCGCTCGAAATCATAATTTGGCTTGCGTGGTATGTCCGTCGCTCCAGTCGTCCGAGGCGAGCGCGAGCACGGCGCTCTGCCCTGGCCTCCTCCCCTGGCTACACGACTCAAACGCTCGCGGCTAGGCGCGCGCTGCACCGCGGCGATGCGACATGGAGCCAGATGACAGGCGACGGCTTTTCCCCTAGAGGATTCGCAATGCTTCGAACGCTCTGGTCCCTGGTCCTCGTCATGATCGCGTCATCGCTGATGATCAGCGCGACCGTTCACGCGCGCGAACTTCCCGGGCCGGTGTCGATCGAGTGCAGCGGTACCGTGCATAGCGACGGCGACACCGATCAGTCGCCGGGCGATAGCGACACTGCGATCTCGCACCATCATGGCACGTGCCATGGCGCATCGCTGGACGTGCCGGCGACCGGGACGCTTCCGACGCTGATGCCTGCGAACGGCCTGCGGGCGGCCTACGCGCCGGACAACGCGCCGGCGTCGCGTGCGGTCGACCCGGCGCTGAGGCCCCCCGCCACCGCCTGACGACATCCGCCGGCCGGCATTCGCCGGTCCGACCGTTTCTGTCAGGATCATCCTTCCATGAAAAAGAGGTTCGCGGCCGTAGTGGCCGCGGCATGCTCCGCTGCGATGGCGCAGGCGCAGCAGGTACCGGCACGACCAGCGTCGGCACCGGTTGGGGCTACACCGCGGGCGGAGCAGCCGATCTTCACGCTGGACCAGGCCGTCGCCGTCGCCGGCGGCGTGGCGCCCGCCGGCGCCGCTGCGCAGGCTGCGATCGCGGAGGCGCAGGCCGGGCGCACGATGGCCGGGCTGCGGCCCAACCCCGTCCTCCAGGGACAGGTCGAGAACATCGTCGGTTCGGGCCCGTATCGCGGGCTGCGCAGCGCCGAGACGACGATCGGTGTCGCCCTCCCGATCGAGCTGGGCGGCAAGCGCAGCGCCCGCATGGCCGCCGCGAGCGCGCAGCTCTCACGGGCCGAGCTGCACGCAGCGATCGTCGCGGCCGATACCCGGTTGCAGGTGACGCAGCTCTATGTCGCGGCGATCGCGGGCGAGCGCCGGCTTGCGACTGCGCGCGACCAGGCGCGCATTGCCGGGGACGTGCTCCGCGGCGCCGCGGTTCGCGTTCAGGCGGGGCGCGCATCGCCGCTCGAGCGGCAGCGCGCCGACGTCGCCCGAATCAACGCCGAAGCCATGGTCGAACGGCTGGCCCGGCTCAGCGCGGCGGCGCGGACCAACCTCGCACGGCGCCTCGGACGCCCGATCGACGCGCCGCTCGATGCCGGACTCCTCGATCGTGTTCCGGCGGTCGCCGTCGGACCCGCCGAGCCGCCCCGGATCGACGGCACGTTGGCGCTCGCCGCGGCCGACGCCGATCTGTCGATCGCGAGCGCCGGCATCCGGCTCGCGCGCGCCAACCGCGTCCCGGACATCACTGTCGGACCCGGGTTGCGGCGGCTGGCGGCGACCAACGACACGGCAGCGGTGTTCGCGATCTCGATCCCCATCCCGATGTTCAACACCGGTCGTGCCGCCATCACGCAGGCGACCGCGGAACGGACCCGCGCCGAGGCGGTGCGGCGCGTGACCGCGCTGGATGTCGAGCAAGCGATCGCCGATGCGCAGGTCGACGTCGAGAATGCCGCGACCTCGGCACGCGCGACGGCTGGCCCAGCGCTCGCGGCCGCGAACGAAGCTGCCCGCATCGCGCGGATCGGCTATCGCGAGGGCAAGTTCGGCCAGCTCGATCTGCTCGATGCCGAACGCACGCTCGCCGAGACCCGCATCGCGGTGATCGACGCGCTTGCCACCTATCACCTCGCCCGTGCGCAGCTCGAACGCCTGACCGCGCCTGCACCGGCCGTCCTGTCCGGGGGATCCGACCAATGACGACCGTTTCGACGCGGGGTTTCCTGCCGCTCCTCCTCGCGCTGTCGCTCGCCGCGTGTGGCGGCGGCGCCGACACGAGGGATGCAGCGCGTGCCGAACCCGACGGCAACGCCGCCGCGCATGCCGACGAGGGCGCCGTGATGCTGTCGGCGGACCAGATCGCCGCGGCGGGTATCCAGATCGGCCGCCCGCTGACCGGCGGCGCGGGCACGATCGACCTGCCCGCGACGATCGAAGGCGATCCGCAGGGCATGCAGGTCGTATCTGCGGCGATCGGCGGGCGCGTCGTCGCACTGACGCGCAATCTCGGCCAGTCGGTCGGGCGCGGCGAGACGATCGCGGTGATCGAAAGCCGCGAGGCCGCGCAGCTCAAGGGCGAGGTCGAGGCGTCTCGGGCCCGGCTCGCGCTCGCCACCTCCAATCTCGCGCGCGAGCAGCGGCTGTTCGCGCAATCGGTATCGCCCGAACAGGACCTCATCGCCGCCCGAACCGCGGCGATCGAGGCGCGGATCGCCTACCGGCAGGCGCAGAGCCAGCTATCGGCGGCGGGCGGCGGCGGCGGTGGGCTCAACCGGCTCGGCATCGCTGCGCCGATCGCGGGGCAGATCATCGCCCGACCGGTCGTGCTGGGGCAGACCGTGGCGGCGGAAAGCGAACTCTATCGCATCGCCAACCTCGCCCGCGTCTCGCTCTCGCTCAATCTAAAGCCGCAGGATGCGGGCCGGGTGAAACCGGGCGCGCTCGTCACGGTTACGGCGCCGGGGCGACAGGCACGCGCCCGGATCAGCTTCATATCCCCCGCGCTCGATCCACGAACGCGGCAGGTGCCGGTCATCGCGACGCTCGACAACACCGCCGGTCAGTGGCGCGTCGGCGAACCCGTCACCGCCGCGATCGCGCTCGGCGACAGCGGTGCGAACAGCGCAGTCCGGGTGCCGACCACGGCGGTTCAGACGATCGCGGGGGCGTCGGTCGTGTTCGTCCGCACGCGTGGTGGGTTTCAGGCGACCCGGGTCACGCTCGGCGATGCCGCGGGCGATACCGTCATCGTCCGCTCCGGCCTGACCGGCCAGGAGCGGATCGCCACCACCGGCAGCTTCACGCTCAAGGCCGATCTCGGCAAGGGCGAAGCGGCGCACGAGGAGTGATGGCGTGATCGGTCATATCGTCACCTGGGCGGTCGAGAAGCGCTGGCTCGTCCTGCTCCTCACCGCCATCGTCGCCATCATCGGCGGCTATTCGCTCTATCGGCTGCCGATCGACGCGGTGCCCGACATCACCAACAACCAGGTGCAAATCAACGTCCGCGCGCCCGCGCTCTCGCCCGAACTGGTCGAGAAGCAGGTCTCATTCCCGATCGAGACCGCGCTCGCCGGCATCCCCGGTCTCGCCAACACGCGCTCGCTCAGCCGCAACGGCTTTGCGCAAATCACCGCTGTGTTCGAGGATTCGACCGACATCTACTTCGCCCGCCAGCAGGTCGGCGAGCGATTGCAGGGCGTCTCCGAAAGCCTGCCCGATGGCGTGAACCCGGAGATGGGGCCGATCGCGACGGGGCTTGGCGAAGTCTATATGTGGACCGTACGGCTCGACCATCGCGCCGACGACCGGCACCGTCCCGGCGAACCGGGGCAGCAGCCCGACGGCAGCTACATCACGCCCGAAGGCGAACGGCTGACCAGCGAAGCGGACAAGGCGACCTATCTGCGGACCACGCAGGACTGGATCGTCACGCCGCTGTTGAAGAACACGCCCGGTCTCGCCGGGGTCGATGCGATCGGTGGCTATGCCAAGCAGTATCTCGTCGTGCCCGACACGCAGCAGCTCGCGGCGCTCGGCATCTCGCTGAGCGATCTCGGCACCGCACTCGAAAAGAACAATAGGAGTATCGGCGGCGGCTTCGTCAACCGCAACGGCGAAGGCCTGGCGGTCCGATCCGACGCGCTGATCCGCAACGCGGCGGACCTCGCGCGCACCGTCGTCGCGACACGCGAGGGCGTGCCGATTCCGCTCGATCAGGTCGCGACCGTCCGAACGGGCCAGGCGATCCGGATGGGCTCGGCGTCGGAGAACGGGACCGAGGTCGTCGTCGGCACCGCGATCATGCGGATCGGCCAGAACAGCCGGACCGTCGCGACCGCGGTCGCCGATCGGCTCAAGGCAATCAATGCCTCGCTGCCGCCCGACGTGGTGGTCCAGCCGGTGCTCGATCGCACCGCGCTGGTCAACGCAACGATCGGGACCGTTGCCAGGAACCTCTCCGAGGGCGCGCTGCTGGTCGTCGTCGTGCTGTTCCTGCTGCTCGGCAATGTCCGCGCTGCCGCGATCGCGGCAGCGGTCATCCCGGTCACGATGGTGCTGACCGGGTTCGGCATGTTGCACCTCGGTGTTTCGGCCAATTTGATGAGCCTGGGCGCACTCGACTTCGGGCTGATCGTCGATGGCGCGGTGATCATCGTCGAGAATGCCCTGAGGCGGCTCGCCGAGCGACAGCATCGCGCGGGCCGCCTGCTGGGGCTAGAGGAACGGCTGGACGCGGTCGCGACCGCAGCCCGCGAGATGATCCGCCCTTCGGTTTATGGCCAGGCGATCATCATCCTCGTCTATGTGCCGCTGCTCACGCTCTCCGGGGTCGAGGGAAAGACGTTCGTGCCGATGGCGCTGACCGTCATCATCGCCTTGCTGTTCGCCTTCCTCCTCTCGCTGACTTTCGTGCCCGCAGCGATCGCCTGTCTGCTGTCGCGCAGGGTGAACGAGGAGGACGGCCGGGTCGTCGCGTGGCTCAAGCGGCGCTACGCGCCTGGGCTCGCGCGGGCGATGCAGCGGCCGTCGCTCACGATCGGCGCGGGGCTGGCCAGCCTGGTGCTGGCGGCGCTGGCCTTCACGACGCTGGGGCGGGTGTTCCTGCCGCAGCTCGACGAGGGCGATCTGCTCATTCAGGCGCTGCGTATCCCGGCGACGTCGGTCGAGCAAAGCCAGACGATGCAGGCGCCCCTCGAGCGGATGGTAGCGAAACAGCCCGAGGTGCGGTTCGTCTTTTCGAAGACGGGCACGGCCGAGCTCGCCTCGGACCCGATGCCACCCAACGCGACCGACATGTTCGTGATCCTCAAACCGCGTAACCAATGGCCCGACCCCAAGCTCGCCAAGGCCGACCTAGTCGCGCGGCTGGAAACCAAGCTCGGGACATTCCCCGGCAACGCCTACGAGATCACGCAACCGATCCAGATGCGCTTCAACGAGCTGATCGCCGGCGTGCGCGGCGACGTCGCGGTCAAGGTGTTCGGCGACGACGTCACCGCGATGAACCGCACCGCGGACCAGATCGCCGACATCCTGCGCGCGACACGCGGCGCGGCCGACGTGAAGGTGGAACAGACGACCGGCCTCCCGATGCTCGACATTCGCGTCGATCGCGACGCGATGGCGCGCGTCGGCGTCACCGCGCAGGATGTCCAGGACACGATCACCGCCACGCTCGGCGGTCGCGCGGCGGGCGTCATCTTCGAGGGCGATCGGCGCTTTCCGGTCGTCATCCGCCTTACCGACGCGGAACGGGCCGATCTCGGGCTGCTCGAACAGGTGCAGGTGCCGGTCGCCGGCGGTGGCTATGTGCCGCTGTCGAGCGTCGCCGCGATCCGGGTCGTCGACGGCCCGAACCAGATCAGCCGCGAGAACGGCAAGCGCCGTGTCGTCGTGCAGGCGAACGTGCGCGGCCGCGACGTCGGCGGCGTCGTGGCCGAGGCGCAGGCCGCGGTGGCGCGCGGGGTCCGCCTGCCCGCCGGCACCTATCTCGAATGGGGCGGTCAGTTCGAATCGCTCGCATCCGCCAGCCAGCGGCTCCGGCTCGTCATACCCGCCTGCTTCGCGCTGATCCTGCTGTTGCTCTACGGCGCCTTGCGGTCGGTGCGCGATGCCGCGATCGTCTTTACCGGCGTGCCGTTCGCGCTGGTCGGCGGCATCCTCCTGCTGTTCGCCCGCGGCATGGATTTCTCGATCTCGGCCGCGGTGGGCTTCATCGCTTTGTCCGGGATAGCAGGGCTGAACGGCCTCGTGATGGTCAGCGCGGTGCAGGATCTGGTCCGCGCGGGCATGGACCGTGCCGAGGCCGCGCGGACAGGCGCGCTCCAGCGGTTGCGCCCGGTCGTCATGACCGCGCTCGTCGCCAGCCTTGGCTTCGTCCCGATGGCGTTCGCGACCGGCGCCGGCGCGGAAGTGCAGAAGCCGCTGGCGACGGTCGTCATCGGCGGGCTGATCTCGGCGACGCTGCTGACGCTGTTCGTGTTGCCGACGCTGTACGCCCGCTTCGGCCAGCGCGCGGACGACCGCGGCGTTGCGGCCAGCCCCGACGCTCGGAACGCCTGACGACCAGCCCTATCGCTTGAGAAACGCACCGATGCCCGCGAGCGCAAGCGAGTCGGCCGGAACCGCGGTCTGCGTGAAGCTCAGGCGAATCCACCGCGCCGACCGCGCTGTGCCGAACGCGATCCGCTGCGTCGCCAGCGCATAGGCGATATTCGGAAGTTCGCCCGCCGCCGCGAGCTCCCAGCGCTCACCATCGAGGCTGGTCTCGCAACGATAATCGCGCGGCGGCGCCACGCCTTTGGCGATCGTCCGCGATGGCGTTACGCTTATCCCGGCGAGCGCTGCCACCGCGCCCATGTCGATCGTCACGCTGGCGGGCCGGCCCGGCACCGGCGCCGGCACCGTCCAGCGCGTCGCCGCGTCGTCATCGAGCAACGCCTCGGCGCCAGGGCTTGAGGCGGTCACGACCCGCCAGCCCGCGCTCGACAGCGTCGTCGCATCGTGCGCGCGCACCGGCACGACCGCGGCCGGCTGGACTTGCAGAAACAGCGCGACCTCGCTGATCGCCGGGCAGACCGGCGCCGCGACGATGCGGAGACGTACCCGCCGCGCCGTGATCGGCTGCGGCAGCCGGATGATGCGCTGCGGTCCGATCGCCTCATGCTCGGCAAGCGTCCGCCATGCGCCGTCGACCTCGGCATCGACCGCAAAGCGCGTGACGCGCGCGCCGAGTGGCAGATATTCGCTGAGCCGGATCAGGTCGAAGCGCCGCCCCGGCGGCAGATCGAGCGTCAGGCTCGGGGTCGTCACCGCGTCGCCGCTCGACCAATAGCTTTCGCGCCGGCCGTCGAGCACGCGCGCGGCGGCGAAGGCCGGGCCGCGCGTGTCGCTCGCGGTCGCGATCGCGCCGTGTGCGAGGTCGCGCGCATAGGTCGCCGCCTGCGCCGCACCGAAGGCGCGCAGCACCGCGACGTCGCCATCGGCCAAACGCCCGCGCCGATCGGGCGGCAAATTGAGGTTGAGGTTGGTGCCGCGCCCGACCGAGGTGTCGTAAAGTTGCAGCAACTCCGCGGGCGTCTTGACCTTGGCATCCTCGTCGGCGTGGTAGAACCAGCCGGGGCGGATCGACACGTCGGTCTCGGCCGGCCACCACAAGGCGCCGCCGCGCACGCCGCTATTGCCATCGGACTGGACGTAGGGATGGTTCGGCATCGTCGGCCAGCACGGATCGCCCGCGACGCCGTCCTCGTTGCCGACCCAGCGCAGGTCGGCGCCGAGCGGGTCGAAGGTACACGCCATCGGCTGATACTGATGCACCAGCGCGACTGTTTTGGGCCAGTCGTAATAGGCCGGCGCATCGATCTTGCGGGTCTCGCGCGCGCCCCCATAATAGCCGTCGCCGCCATTGGCGCCGTCGAACCAGAATTCGAACAGCTCGCCATAGCGCGTGCAGAGCTCGACGATCTGCTTGCGGAAATAGTCGACATAGGCCGGCCGGCCGTATTCGGGATGATGCCGGTCCCACGGCGAGAGATAGAGGCCGAAAGCGAGCCCGGCGCGGCGGGTCGCCGCCGCCATCTCGCCGACCACGTCGCCCTTGCCCTGCTTGTAGGGCGTGTTGCGGATGCAGCGCTCGGTCAGATGCGTCGGCCACAGGCAGAAGCCGTCATGATGCTTGGCGGTGAGGATGATGCCCGTCATGCCGGCCGCCTTGGCCGCCGCGACGATCTGGTCGGGCGAAAAGTCGGTCGGGTCGAACAGCGCCGGATCTTCGTCGCCATACCCCCATTCCTTGTCGGTGAAGGTGTTGATCGAGAAATGGACGAAGGCATATTGCCCGCGTGCGTGCCAGGCGAGCTGACGCTTCGACGGCGTCGCGCCCCACGGCTGCGGCGGTGCCACCGCACCCTTGGCGAGCGCGGGGACGGCAGTGGCGGTGGCAGTGGCGGCAAGGCCGGAGGCAAGCACGCCGCGGCGCGAAGGACGGATCACGGGTATCTCCAAAATCAGGCAGGGTGGCCAAACGAGGGCGGGCGATCGGCGCGCGCTTCGCCGAAGCGCGGATTGGGCTTCGCCGACATGGTGAAGCGCAGCGTGCCGCCCCCCGCCAGCGTGCGATGGTCGATCCAGCTTTTGCGCCACGGCACGCCGTTCCACGCGACCGCGGCGACATAGGGCCTGTCGGCGCGGTTGCCGGGCGCCTCGATCACCAGCCATTTGTCGCCGAGCCGCATGACCGCGCGCTCGAACAAGGGCGAACCGAAGACATAGGCCGCCTCGACCGGGTCGACCGGATAGAAGCCCAGCGCCGAGAAGACGAACCACGCGCTCATCTGCCCGCAATCGTCATTGCCGATGATGCCGTCGGGGTCGTTGCGATACATCTCGGTGCAGAGCCGCCGCACCAGGCGCTGCGTCTTCCACGGCTGGCCGACATAGGCATAGAGATAGGGGGCGTGCTGATCGGGCTCGTTGCCATGCGCATATTGGCCGACCAGGCCGGAAATGTCGGGCGGGGCGTTGGCGGGCAAGGTCGACGGCGCGGAGAAGAGCGCGTCGAGCTTCGCCGCAAACGCCGCATCGCCGCCGCCCTGCGCGATCCGGCCATAGATGTCGTGCTGGTTGAGAAAGGTCGCCTGCCAGCCATTGGCCTCGGTATAGTCGCGATAGTCCGTCGTGTGGCCGAGCTGGATCGGATCGTAGGGCGACCACCAGCTGCCATCGGCAAAGCGCGGCCGCGCAAAGCCCGTGCCGGTGTCGATGACGTTCTTCCAATTGCCCGATCGCCGCAGCAGCCGGTCGGCGTCTTCGCCTGCCCCGGCCGCGCGCGCGATGTGCGACGAGGCCCAGTCGTCATAGGCATATTCCTGGGTGCGGCTGACGCTCTCGTCGACCGCGTCGGCGGGCACATAGCCGAGCCGGTCGTACAGCTCGCGGCCGCGGCTGTTGTTGCGATCGGGCGCGGTGAAGTCGAAGCTGCGCTTGGCGATCGCGGGCCAGGCGGCGGCATAGTCGGCGGGCACGCCCTTGGCCCGCGCTTCGGCGAGCGGGACGACGCCGTGCCAGCCGATCATCGTCCCCGTCTCCTTGCCCTGCAACGGCCAGACCAACGGGCCATAGCGCGATTGCGTGGTCTGGCGGATCAGGTCGTCGATCAGGCTCTTGGTGCGCGCTGGGTCGATCAGCGTGAGCAGCGGATGCAGCGCGCGATACGTGTCCCATAGCGACCAGCTGCTATAGGCCGCACCGCCGGCGGGCACGGTGTGGACTTGCCCGTCGAGCCCGGCATAGCGCCCGTCGACATCGGAGAAGAGCGTCGGCGCGAGCTGCGCGTGATACAGCGCGGTCGCCAGGATCGCGCGCTGGTCGGCGCTGCCACCGGTGACGCGCACCGCATCGAGCGCCTTCGCCCACTTTGCGCGGGCGGCATGGGCGACAGCATCGAAATTCCAGTCCCTGGCCTCGCTGGCCAGGTTCGCCCGCGCGCCGGCGACGTCCACGCCCGAAATCGCGCAGCGCAGCACGATCGGTGCGGCGCCGGCATCGTCCCAGTGCAGCACCATCTTCAGCCGCTTGCCCGCGACCTGCCGCGTGCCATCGGGCTGCGCGACATCGGCATCGCCGAAGAAACTGACGCGGTCGGGCCGGCGCGAAGCTTGCAGCGCGAAGTGGATGCGCCGCCCCTTCGCCCAGCGGAACACCCGGCGCCCGCCGGTGATCGTCCCGTCGCCGTCGATCGCGAGGCTGGCCTCGTCAATCAGCGGCGCGGCGCCGGTCGCATCGCCGATGAGATGCGACAAGTCGATCAGGACATGCCCTGCCCCCTTGGGGAAGGTATAGCGGTGCCAGCCGGTGCGCTCGGTCACCGTCAGCTCGGCCCGCACGCCCGATTCGAGCGCGACGCGGTAGAAGCCGGGCTCCGCCCGCTCGTCCGAGAAGCGCTGGCGATAGCCCGCGTCGGGGTCGGACAACGGCCCCGGCTCGAGCTGCACCGGCTCGGTCCCCGGCATCACCAGCACGTCGAGCATGTCACCGATCCCGGTGCCCGACAGATGGGTATGGCTGAACCCCATGATCGAGCCGTCGCCATGGTGATAGCCCGAGCAGGTCGCCCAGCGCTCGACATCGGTATCGGGGCCGAGCTGGACCATGCCGAACGGCAGCGTCGGGCCGGGATAGGTATGCCCGTCGCCGCCGGTGCCGATCAGCAGATTGGGCGCATCTCCGGTGCTACGCGCCGCGCCGCGCCCGGGCAGCGTGCTCGCGAAAAGCGCCAGCGCGGAGCTCCCGAGCAGGGTCCGTCGGTCGATCGTCATAGCAGCTGCCCCAGCAACGCGGGTCGGGCGGTGGCGAGCCGCACGATCAGTTCGCCGAACAGGCCATTGGCCCAGGCGAACCAGCGCCGCGTGAAGCGCGCGGGATCGTCCTGGTCGAAGCTTTCGTGGATGAAGCCGGTGCCGGCGTCGCTGTCGCGCAACGTCTTGAGGCAGCGCAGGATGACCGCCGGATCGTCGCTCGACAGGGCGCGGACGATCAGCGACATCGGCCAGATCTGGCGCAGGCCGACATGCGGGCCGCCGATCCCCTCGCCGGCCGAGCCGCGGAAGAAATAGGGGTTGGCATCGCTCCATGCCGCATCGCGCGTGCGCCGCCACAGCGGATCGCGCGGAGCAGCGCAGCCGAGATAGGCGAGCCCCGACAGCGACGGGACATTGGCATCGTCCATGAACAGCGCGTTGCCGAAGCCGTCGACTTCATATGCCCAGACCTCGCGCCCGTCGCGCAGCCGCATCCGGCCATACGCCCGCAGCGCATGCTCGACTTCGTCCGCCAGCGCGCGCGCATCGGCGGCGAGCTTTGCGTCCCGTCGCGCGCCGGTCGCCACCGTCGCCAGCTCGCGCAAGGCGGTGACGGCGAACAGGTTGGACGGGATGAGGAACGGATAGACACAGGCATCGTCCGAGGGCCGGAACGCGCTGTGGATCAGCCCCACGGCACGCGACGGATTGCCCCACCCCTCGAGCGGCACCGTCTCGATATTGCGATCCGAGGCGCGCAGGAAGCGGTACGGTCCCGGCCCGTCCTTGCGCTGCTGCGCGCGGAAGGTGGCGACGCTCAACCGGGCAGCGGCGGCCCACTGCGCATCGAACGGCGCCGGATCGTGCGTCGCCTGCCAATAGCCGTGCGCGAGCCGCATCGGGTAGCAGAGCGAGTCGATCTCCCATTTGCGCTCGGCGACGCCCGGCTTCATCTCGGTGCGGTCGTGCAGCGCCCAGTCGAGATCGGTCTTCGCGCCCGGATCTTCGAGGAAGGCATTGGCATAGGGGTCGATCAGGATCGAACGCGCCTGCCGCGCGATCAGGCCGCGGAACAGCGTAGCGAGAGCGGGGTCGCCGCGCACGAGATGGAGATAGGGCGTCAGCTGCGCCGAGGAATCGCGCAGCCACAGACAGGGTATGTCGCCGGTGATGACGAACGCGTCGGGTGCGCCGTCGACCACGCCCATCCGCACCGTCGTGTCGAGCGTGTTGGGGTAACAGTTGGCGAACATCCAGCGCAGCTTGGGGTCGGCGATCAGCGTGCTGACGCGCACGATCTCGCGCTCGACCGCGGGGCTGACGAACGAGCGCGCGGCAGCGGCGGGACGCAGGCTCGCGAAAGCCGGCGCGGCGCGGGCGGGCGCCGCCGCCAGCGCGACGCCGCCCAATCCCACGCCCAGCGCATCGCGGCGGGTGAGCGTCACTTCGGCAAGACCTGGCGCGTGCCGGTGATCACGAGATCGACCCACACGCCGGGCGCCCCATTTGGCTGACTGCCCGGCTGCCCGCCGCCGAGGAACAGGCGATACGCGCCCGGCTCGACCGCGCGCGTCCCGTCGCGTGCGACCAGGCTGAGGCGGCGCGGATCGAGCGTGAAGCTGGCCTCGCCTTGCTTGCCGGGTGCGAGCGCGAGGCGGGTGAAGCCGACGAGTTGGCGCTGCAGGACCGGCGTGGTCAGCCCGCCCCCTGCCCCGGCCGGCGGGACGAGATAGGCCTGCACCACCTCCTCGCCCGCCCGCGCGCCGACGTTGCGGACGCGGATGCGGATCGACGTGCTCTGCCCGGCGACGACGCTGACGCGCGCGACCGGCGCGGCATAGGCGAAGCGCGTGTAGCTCAAGCCGTGGCCGAAGCCCCACAGCGGGGTGCCGGTGAAATAGCGATAGGTGCGCTCCTTCATCCCGTAATCGACGAACGCCGGCAGGTCGTTGGTGCTGGCGTAGAAGGTCACCGGCAGCCGCCCCGAGGGGTTGTTGCGCCCGGCGAGGGTCTCGGCGATCGCGGTGCCGCCCGCTTCGCCCGGATACCAGGCGGCGAGGATCGCATCGGCGGCCTGCGGGTCGAGCGCAACCGCGCTGCCGCTGGTCAGGACGATTACCAGCGGCTTGCCCGTCGCCTTGAGCGCGTCGAGCAGGCGGCGCTGCGCAAACGGCAGCGCAATGTCGGTGCGGTCGCCGCCGACGAAGCCCGGCACGCTGACCGACAGCGCTTCGCCTTCGAGATCGGGCGAAAGGCCGACCACCGCCACCACCACGTCGGCGTCCTTCGCCGCGGCAACCGCCTCGCTGCGCAACGCGTCGGCCGGTGGCTCCCACAGCAAGCGGATGCCTTCATCCTCACTGCTGTGATCGAGCTCGAGCTTGAACGACAGCGCGCGGCCGTCGCTGGTCAGCGGTATTTCGATCCGACCCTTCGCTACCGCACCCGTCGCGAGCGGACGTCCGTCGATCCACAGCCGCACGGCATCGTGCGCCTTGCAATATTTCCAGCAGGCCGGCACGTCGACGACGAGACGGTACGCCCCCGGCCCCGACGGGACGAGCTCGCCCGACCAGCGCGCGCTCCACGTCGCGCCGAGCCCCGCGACGGGCGCCGCGCGATTGAAGTCGAGATCGATCCGCCGTTCGTGCCGCGTCACCAGCGGCGGGCCGGTGAGATCATGCGTCGCGAAATAGTCTGCCCGCAGGCCTGCGGCCTCGTCCGCCCGAAGCGCCGTCTCGGGCACCAGCACCGGCGCGCCATCGGCGAGCACCGACCCCTGGGCATAGCGCACATTCCCCGCGCCGAACGCGCGACGGATGCCGTCGAGCGGGGTGACGGGGGCGATCGCAGTGCCGTGGTAATTGCCCTGCAACACGCCGAGATCATCGGCATCGGCGCCGATCACCGCGATCCGCACTCCGGGTTTGAGCGGGAGGCGGTCGCCACGATTCTGCAGCAGCACGATCGACTTGCGCGCCGCCTCGAGTGCGGTCGCCTGATGCGCGGGGGTCGCGACCTGATCGGGTGCGATCCGCGACCACGGGCTGGTCGCGCCATAAGCGATGCCAAGCGCGCGCCGTGCCGCCTGGGTGCGCGCCAGCGCGGTGTCGATCTCGCTTTCGCTCACCAGTCCGCGCCGCAGCGCCGCCGGCAGCGCGGCATAGGTCGAGCCGCAGTTGAGATCGGTCCCGCCCCTGAGCGACGCCGCCGCGGCACCCGCCGCATCGAGCCGGTAATGATGGAACAGCTGGACGTTGCCGACCGCATCGCAGTCCGACACGGTGAAGCCGGTAAACCCCCAGTCGTGCCGCAACCGCTCGACCAGCAGCGGAGCGCTGGCGCAGGCCGGAACGCCGTGGATCGCATTGTACGCACACATCAGCGACCCCGCCTTGCCCTCGGTGATCGCCGCGCGGAACGCGGGGAAATAGGTCGCCTCGAGGTCCTGCGGCGAGGGATCGACGTCGAAGCCGTCGCGCCCCGCTTCGGGGCCGCTATGGACCGCGAAATGCTTGGGCGTGGCGATGACCTTGGGGTGCGCCGGGTCGGGCCCCTGCAGGCCGGTGACGAAGGCGACGCCGAGCCGCCCGGTCAGATACGGGTCCTCGCCATAGGTCTCCTGCCCCCGCCCCCAGCGCGGATCGCGGAAGATGTTGATGTTGGGCGACCAGATCGTCAGCCCCTCGTAGATCCGCCGCTCGGCATCGACCGGTCGCGCGTTGAACTTGGCGCGCGCCTCGGTCGCGACCACGTCGCCGATGCGCTTGACGAGCGGCGCGTCCCACGTTGCCGCCATGCCGATCGCCTGCGGGAAGACGGTCGCATGGCCATCTCGCGCCAGGCCATGCAGCCCTTCGCTCCACCAGTCATAGGCCGGCAGCCCGGCCTTGGGATCGGCGGGCGCGCTGCTTTGCAGCTGCGCCGCTTTGTCCTCGGGCGTCATCGCCGCGGGATCGAGCTGTGCGGCTTGTGCCGCGAGCAACAACCAGATCATCGGCGCGACCCCAAAGAGCGCAGCGTCAGCGCCCGTGCCAACGCAGCAGGCGAGGCCGCCGACGCGACGCTGACGGTGCGGCTTTCGCCGGGGAGCAGGTCGAACCCGTCATCGGACGGCTGCGCGCCGACCGCGCCGAAATCGAGCATCACTGCGCGGGCGAGCGCCGTCGCGGTGACGGTAAGGTCGCGCCCATGCCAGGTCGCGTGCAATCCGGGATCGGGATAAGCCATGTCCTTGGGCACCCCGCGCTCGATAATTGCGCGGCTGACCGGGGCGTCGCCGACCAGCAATTCGGCCACCGCATAGCTCGTTTTGGCGTCGGCCCCGGCGAACAGCGTGGCATCGTCGATCCGCGCCGCCTCGGTGGCGGAGAGCGGCGGCAGCGTGACGGCAGCGCCTTGCTCGGCGAGCAGCCGGCCGGCCATGTCGAACGCCCGGATGCGCCAGCGCGCGGGCGTCGGCGCGGTCGCGTCGGACACGAGGGCAAGCCGGGTCGCCCCGCCGACATGCTCGGCGACGATCACCTGCGGCGCGAAGAACCGACGCGCGGCATAGTGGAGCAGTTTCCAGCGGCCGGCATGATCGATGCTCGACCAGGAAATCGCCGGCCAGACATCGTTGAGCTGCCAGTAGAGCGAGCCCATCGTCACCGGGCGGCACGCGCGGTGATGCAGCGCCGCCAGCGCGATCGCCTCGGCCTGGTTGACCTGGCTGAGATAGACGAAATCGCCGAGATCCCTGGGCTCGCCGAGCCGGTCGTGGATGTAGAGCCGCAGCCGCGAGTTGCCCTCGCCCGCCAGGAACTTTTGGTGCGCCTTCAGCACCGGACTGTCCGGGGTCAGCACGCCCGGCCCGGCGAAGTCGCGGATCGTCGCCATGTCGGGCATCGCCTGGAAGCCATATTCCGACATGAAGCGCGGGCACGCATCGAGATAGAGCTCGACCGGCTTCGAGCCCGACCACACGTCCCAGAAATGGCGGTCGCCCGCCGCATCGGTATCGACCGGCCCTTCGTAATCGGTCGACGGCGAGCCCGGCCAATAGGGCGTCCCCGGCGAGCGGGTCAGCACCGCGTCGCGCAGCACGCGATCGAACAGCACCGCCATCCCGGCGCCGACGCGCTCCTGCTCGTCGGGCCCGACGGCGCGCTTATAGGCCTTGCGGTCGGACCAATTCTCCCAGCCCGACAGCACCTCGTTGCCGCCCGCCCACAAGACGATCGAGGGGTGAGTGCCGAGCCGCTCGACCTGCTGCTCCGCCTCGATGCGGACGTTGTCGCGGAACGCGGCGTCGGGCGGCGTGACGGCGCCGCCGAACATGAAGTCCTGCCACACCATCAGCCCGAGCTCGTCGGCCATGTCGTAAAAGGCGTCGTCGAGATAATAGCCACCGCCCCAGACGCGCAGCATGTTCATGTTGGCGTCGCGCGCGGCGAGCAGCAGCGGGCGCATCGTCGCGGCATTGGTGCGCGTCGGCAAGCTGTCGAACGGGATCAGGTTGGCGCCCTTGGCGAAGATCGGCGTGCCGTTGACGCGAAACCCCATCGCGCCGCGCTCGCGGATCAGCTCGACCGTGCGCAGGCCGATCCGCCGTTCGGCCGTGTCGGTCGCAGCGCCGTCCTGTTCGAGCGTCGCCGCCACGCGGTAGAGCGGTTGCGCCCCATAGCCCACCGGCTGCCAGCGCTGCGGCTGCGCGACGGTAAGCGGCAGCGTCACCGCATTGTCCCCCGCCGCCAGCGTGACGCGCTGGGTCACCTCCTGCCGGGCACCGTCCGGCCCCGTCAGCACCACGCGCAGCGTCGCCGCTCCGGCACGATCCGCCTGCACCGTCGCGCGCGCCGACAACCGCGCCTCGGCGTCGTTCAGCGCATCCTGGTCGACGCGCAGCGTGTCGATCCGCGCGCTGTCCCACGCCTCGAGCCGGACCGGACGCCACGGCCCGATCGTGATGATCCGCGGACCCCAGTCCCACCCGTAATTGTATTTCGGCTTGCGGATATAGGGCGACGTCTGGCGCCCGCCGGGATCATCGCCAAACGCCGAGTCATATTCGCCCGGCAGCGGCCGCTTCGCCGCCAGCACGACCGGCGCGAGCGCGCGGATCGGCGCGGCGATGGTGATCAGGATCGTGTTCGCGCCGGGCTTGAGATAGCGCTTGGCGTCGATCCGCCAACGGCGATGCGCATTATCGACGCGGAGCACGGCCTGCCCGTTGATCGTCACCGTCGCGAAGGTGTCGAGCCCGTCGAACACGAGATCGAGATGATCGCGCGCCAGCAAGGCCGGCGTCGCGACGAGGGTATGGCGATACTGCCAGTCGGTCCGCCCGACCCATTGGATCGCGGCTTCGTTCGTCGCCAAAAACGGATCGGGCACGCGGCGCTGCGCGATCAGATCCTGCTGGATGCTGCCGGGCACATGCACCGCGAACCAGCGCGCCTCGCGCCGGTGTGCGGCGACCGCGTCGGTATCGCCGGGTGCGATCCGCGCCTGCCATCCGCTGTCGAGCGTGATCGCCTGACGGGGTGCTGCGCCGACGAAGCTCGCGCTCGACAGCAACGCCGCCAGCGCCATGCCGTGGAGGAGCGCGCGCATCAGCGCGTCTCCCGCAGCTGAACATCGGCGACCGCATAATAGGGTTCGGCGACCGGCGAGGTGAACTGGAAGCACAGGTCGCGATCCCCCGCCATCGGCGGCAGCGCGCCCGAGAAGGTCAGCAGTGTCGGCGCCGTCGCCGGATCGGGCAAGGGGAAGCTCGCCGCCACCACCGGCGCGGGCGCGTCCTTGTCGGGCGGGCCCTTGCGCCCGGCCTGGCAACCGGCGAGCACGACCAACTCGCCATGCGCGGTCACATTGTAATGCTCGCGCACCGCCGACGCTTCGTGCGCCAGCCCGTAATGCCGGGCGAGCCGCGCGACCTGCACCGTGAAGCCCTTCGCCACGTCGAGCGGTGCCGCCGGATATGCGCTGCATGTATCGAACAGGTTGATGTTGAACACCGGCGCATTGCCCTGCGCCTCCGACGTCAACGGCACGCGCAGGCCGAGCGCGCCGCGCGGGCACGCCACAAGATCGGACGCCGAACGATGGAGCAGCGCCGCACGGTCGGTCGCAAACGCCCGCGCGCCGGCGATCGCGACGCCGTCCTCGCCGAACGCCGCAGCGCGGATCGTCGCGCCGGACGCGAGCGCCAGCGGCGCGGCATAGGCGGGCGAGCGGGCCGTCGGCGCGCTGCCGTCGAGCGTGTAGCGGATCGTGCCGGCGGGTGCCTGCGTCGCCAGCGCGACGCTCAGCTTGCCGCTCCGCAGCGCATCGCCGCGCGTCCCCTGCAGGCGATAGGTCACGGCAAAGGCGCTGTCGGCCACCTCGACCCCGCCCTGCCGCCAGCGCAGCACCTGCGGTTGCAGGCGCGCGACGAAGCCGGGAAAGTCGCGCGGCGCGGTCGACCAGGTCGTCTCGGCCAGCGCGGCGGCGCGCGGGAAGATGGCGTGCTGCACCTGATACGGCGTGACGAGATACTCGCTCCACGCATTGCCCTGCGCCCCGAGCACATGCTTGGCCTTGGCGGCATCGATCCCGGCGGGCATCGGCTCATAGGCATAGACATCGGCGAGCGTCTGGATCGACAGGCGGCCGGGCGGCTCGTCGGCCTGATCGCTTTGCAGGCTGTCGAAATACAGCGTCGGCGCAGGCGTCAGCACGACGTCATGCCCCTGGTTCGCGGCATCGACCGCGCCCTTCTCGCCCCGCCACGACATCACCGAGGCCGATGGCGGCAGGCCGCCTTCGAGGATCTCGTCCCAACCGATCAGCCGCCGCCCCTTGCTCGCGAGATAGCGACCGAAGGTGTCGATCATCCAGCTCTGCAGCGCATTCTCGTCCTTGAGACCAAGCGTCTTCATTTGCGCCTGGACGCGTGGCGAGCGCTGCCATTGATCCTTGACCGCTTCGTCGCCACCGAGATGGACGAAGCTACCGGGGAAGACGGCGATCAGTTCGTCGAGCACGTTCTCGACAAAGGCCACGCCCTTGGGACCGGGATCGAACAGATACGGATTGACGCCCCAATCGTGGCTCACCGCGGGCCGGTCGCCGAGCACGCCCATTTCGGGATAGGCCGCGACGAGCGCTTGCGCGTGGCCAGGCAAGTCGATCTCGGGAACGATCGTGATGCTGCGCTCGGCGGCGTAACGCACCAGCGCGCGTAGCTCTGCCTGGGTGTAGAAGCCGCCGACGCGCGTCGTCGGCGCCGGTCCGCCGGTGCTGGGGCCCTTCCTCCACGCGCCGATCTCGGTCAGCTTGGGATAGCGCTTGACCTCGAAGCGCCAGCCCTGGTCGTCGGTGAGATGCAGATGGAGCGTGTTGAGCTTCACCGCCGCCATCTGGTCGACGATCCGGTAGAGCGACGGCAGCGGCTGGAAGTGCCGTGCGGGATCGATCATCAACCCGCGCCAGGCAAAGCGCGGCGCATCGCGAATGTCGAGCAGCGGCACCGCGACCGCACCGCCGCGCGCGCCATCGGGGCTGAGCAATTGCGCCAGCGTCATCGCGCCGTAGACCAGACCGGCATGCGTCGCCGCGGCGATGCGGATGCCCCGCGCGTCGACCGTCAGCCGATAGCCCTCAGCGCCGACCACTGCGGGGTCTCGCTCGAACCGGATCGGTGCTGCGTCGCGCGTAATGCGCAGCGCGAGGCCGCGTGTGTTGGCGACCTGCGCGACCAGCAGTTGCGCGGCGCCTGCGGCATCCGCGTCGCCCGCCGGAACGGTGATTCCCGCCCCAGCAGCCACCGTGAAACTGCCAGCGCCGCGAACAATGCTGGCGGGCATGGGAAGGAGCGGCAACGCTGCTTGCTGGGCCGCGAGCAGCGCCGGGGTGACCGCGACCGCCGCGACGGCGAGACGAGCGATCCGTCGCATGGCGCGCTGGCTCTTGCTGCGCGTCCCGTTCGTCATCGACCGTCCCCCATTGCGACGCGACAGCGCGTGCTCTTATGGTGAAGTGTAACCAATATAAGTCCACTTGCAAGCGCGACAAAACAGCCGAAGTGGCTCCGTTTGCGCAATCCCGGCAGTGCGCTACGCCTGAGCAAGAATACCAATCTGGATTCGGACCAAACCCGATTGCTCAGCAGCCATCGACGCATTAGGCTCGCCTCTACGCCTGCGCCGCGGCCCGTCACGCAGGCGGGGGCCGGCACGGGGCATGAGGGACGGACTTTGGAATTTTCGCAACAGATCGGCCATTTCCGCAAGGGCAATCCCGCGCCGCTCTACCTCCAGCTGCAGCATCTCATCCGCGAAGCGATCGGCCAGGACCTGTTGGCGCAAGGCGACGCGATCCCCGCCGAGCGCGATCTCGCCACCGAATATGCGATCTCGCGCATCACCGTGCGCAAGGCGATCGGCGGGTTGGTCGAAGAGGGATTGCTCACGCGCCGACGTGGCGCGGGCACTTTCGTCACCGGCCGCGTCGAGAAGAACTTCTCAAAACTGTCGTCTTTCTCCGAGGACATGGCGGCGCGCGGCAAGACCGCCTCGACCAATTGGATCAGCCGCGCCGCCGGCACCGTCGATCCCGAGGAAGCGATGTCGCTCGGCCTGTCGCCCGGTACGCCGGTCTATCGCTTCCACCGCATCCGGCTTGCCGACGACCAGCCGATGGCGCTCGAATTCTCGACCATCGCCGGCTATTGCCTGCCCAATATCGGTGCGGTCGAGGATTCGCTCTACACCGCGCTGGAAAAGGCCGGCAGCCGCCCGGTGCGCGCGTTGCAGCGGCTGCGCGCCGTGCCGTTCGGCACGGAACATGCGCGGATGCTCGGTGTCGATCCAGGGCAACCCGGTCTTCTGATCGAGCGCCGCGGGTTCCTCAAGGACGGCCGCGCCGCAGAATTCACTCGCTCTTACTATCGCGGCGACGCCTATGATTTCGTCGCCGAACTGTCCGACATCTGAGCCACGCGCGCACCGCCCGTATGAACCGTCGCCAACTCCTGCTCGGCAGCGCCGCCGGGGTCGCGAGCGCTGGCCTTCCCGCCACCGCCTTCGCGCGCTTGCCGGTGCTCGGTGCCGCGGGTGCGCTGCCGATGCCGGCGCCGGGCACGTCGCTGCCCGATCTGCTGCCAAACCCCGATCCGAGCCGCATCCGGCTCGAACGCGGCTGGCGCTTCCATGAGGGCGATGTCGCCGCGCCGCCGCTGACGACGCACGAGGCGACCTATCTCAGCGTCAAGGCCGGCAATGCGCAGGGCGCCGCGGCGATGGCGTATGACGATTCGGACTGGCCCGCCGTGCGGCTCCCCCACGACTGGGCGGCCGCACAGCCGTTCCTCGCGAGCGCCAACATCTCGCAAGGCTATCGCGCGCGTGGGATCGGATGGTACCGCCGCACCCTGACGCTCGCGCCCGGGGATCGCGGCAAGCGGATCGAGCTGCACTTCGACGGCATCGCGACGCACGCGACGATCTGGGTCAATGGCAGCGTCGTCGCGCATAGCTGGTCGGGCTATAGCAGCGTGATCATCGACATGACGCCGTTCGCGCGCTTCGGCGACGAGGAGAATGTGATCGCGGTGCGCGTCGACGCCGACGCGATGGAAGGCTGGTGGTACGAGGGCGCCGGCATCTACCGCCATGCCTGGCTGGTGCGCCGCGCCGCCGTGGCGATCGCCACCGATGGCGTCCATGCCGATCCGCGGCGCACCGATGGCGATCGCTGGCAGCTTCCGGTCGCGGTCTCGCTCGACAGCGTTGCGGCAGACACCGCGGCGGTCACGGTCGAAGTCCAGCTGCTCGATGCGGCCGGCGCGACGGTCGCGCAGGCATCGGCAGACACATCGGTCGCGCCGCTCGACACCGACAGCGCCGCGCTCACGCTCAATGTCGTCGCCCCTTCTTTGTGGTCGGTGGAGCAGCCGCAACTCTACACCCTCCATGTCCGGCTCCGCCAAAATGGCCTGATGCTGGACGAACGCCGCATCGCGATCGGCTTCCGCAGCATCCGCTTCGATCCCGACCGCGGCTTCTTCCTCAACGATCGGTCGGTCAAACTCAAAGGCGTCTGCCTCCACCAGGACCATGCCGGCGTCGGTGTGGCCGTGCCCGATACGCTGCTGCGCTGGCGGCTCGGGCGGCTGAAGGCGATGGGCTGCAATGCAATCCGCTGCTCGCACGGCGCCCCCGCCGCCGAACTGCTCGATCTCGCCGACCGGATGGGCTTCCTAGTGATGGACGAGAACCGCCTGTTCAATCCTGCCCCCGACTATCTCGCGCAGCTCGAATGGCTGGTGCGGCGCGACCGCAACCATCCCAGCGTCATCCTGTGGTCGGTGTTCAACGAGGAGCCGATGCAGGCGAGCGAGGCCGGGGTGGCGATGCTGCGCCGCATGGTCCACGCCGTGCGCGCGCTCGACGACAGCCGGCCCGTCACCGCCGCGCTGAACGGGTCGTTTTTCGATCCCGTCACGGTGGCGAACGTCGTCGATGTCACCGGCTTCAATTATTATCAGGACGATTACGACCGCTATCACAAGCGCTTCCCCACGCGCGCTATGACGAGCTCCGAGGACACCAGCGCCTATGAGACGCGCGGCGCCTTCGCCGACGATCCCGCCGCGCATGTCGCCTCATCCTACGATGTCGCCGCCGCGAGCTGGGGCGACACGCATCGTGGATCGTGGAAGAAGATCGCCGATCGGCCCTTCGTCGCCGGCGGCTTCACCTGGACCGGGTTCGATTATCACGGCGAGCCCACGCCGTTCAGCTGGCCGACGATCAGCAGCGTGTTCGGTATCATGGATCTGTGCGGCTTTCCCAAGACCGCGTTCGACATCCATCGCGCGGTGTGGGTCGACGATGCACCGGTGGTCAGCCTGACCCCGCACTGGAGCTGGCCGGGCCGCGAGGGCAATCCGATCGCGGTGCTCGTGATGAGCAATGCCGAGCAGGTGACGCTTACGCTCAACGGCCTCGCTCTCGGCACGCAAGCGGTCGATCGGCTGATGGGCAATAGCTGGACGGTGCCGTATGCGCCCGGCCGGATCGAAGTCGTCGCGCGCCGCGCCGGGCGGATCGTCGCGCGCGCGGCGCACGAGACGGTCGGGCCGCCGGTCGCGCTGCGGCTCACCCCGGCGCGCAGCGTGATGGCGGGCGATGGCGAGGATGCGCAGCCGATCACGATCGACGCGGTCGATGCGCGCGGACGGCATGTCCCGACCGCCAATCTTGCGGTGCAACTTGCGGTGTCGGGTGCGGCGATCATCGGGCTCGGTAATGGCGACCCCAACTGCCACGAGCCCGAGCAGTCCGCCGCGCATGCCGGCGCACGATCGCTGTTCAACGGGCTGGCGCAGCTGATCGTCCGCGGCGATGTCGGGCGCGGGCGGGTGCTGGTCGAGGCACGCGCCGACGGCCTGAAGCCCGCGCGGCTGTCGATAGACCGCCTCGCCATCGCGCCACCGCCGCAAGTCGCGGTGACGGTCCGCGTGCAGCGGATCTCTCAGTGGCGTCGCTCGATGCGCTTTTCGGACCGCCCATCGCCCGATCTGGCGCCTACAGATGGTGATAATAACAGCTGGGCGTTCGTCCGCGCAGGCACGCCGACCCCGCCCGATACGGCCGGCGGCTGGCAGCTCTATCGCGCGACGGTCGAGCCATGGCGCGCGGTGGCGGCCGGCGGCGGCACATTGCGCTTCGCGTCCGTCGCCGGGCGCGCCGAGCTGTGGATCGACGGGCAGCGCGTCGCTGAGAAGGGCCCGGGAACCGCTGCGCTCACGGGGCAGATGCCCGCAGGCGCGGGGCGGCGACATATCGTGCTGCTGGTCCAGGCCGAGCGTGACACCGCATCGGGTCTGCTCGGCCCGGTGACGCTCGCCGCCGATTAGGTCAGCCGACCACCAGCGCGGCCAGTGCGGTCTCATCGCCAAGCAGATGCACGAGCCCGGGCGCCGGTCGCGCGATCCCGTGCCGCCCAAGCGCGCCGAGCGCCGCAGCATTCGCCGCTGCGTCGTCGCGCAGTGCGATCCGCAACCGGCCATGATGCCGTGAACAGCCAGCGACATTGCCCGCACCGCCGAGCGCCGCGATCAAGCGCTCGGACAGCACCAGCGGCGCTGCCGCTTGCGCCACCGGCGTCGCCACAGCGATGTCGCCCATCGCCAGCGCATCGCGGATCTCGACCGCCACCAGATCGGCGATCGGGCCCAGCACGACTTGCAGCGCGGTCGCAGAGGGGCGGATCACCCCACGCGCGCCCAGCGCCTTCAACGCCGCCTCGTCGACCGCGGCCTGATCGCGCACCACCAGCCGCAGGCGCGTCGTGCAGGCGCTGACCGTGGTGAGGTTCGCGCTACCGCCGAGCGCCTGCGCAAACGCGCCGCCGCGCCCCCCCGCAGCCACAGGCCGCGCACTGACTGCCGTATCGAGCCGTGGCTCGCGCCCCGGCGTCGGCAAGTCGAAGCGCCGGATGAAGAAGCGGAACAGCCCGTAATAGAGCAGGAAATACACCGCCCCGACCGGCAACAGCAGCAGCGGCCGCGTCGCCTTGCCGTAATTGAGCACATAATCGAGCAACCCGGCCGAGAAACCGAAGCCGAGTTTCACGCCGAGCAGATCCATCACCGCCATCGACAGCCCGGTGAGCAGCGCGTGGAGGACGTACAGCACCGGCGCGAGGAACATGAAGCTGAACTCGATCGGCTCGGTCACCCCGGTCAACGCCGAGGTCAGCGCCAGGCTGAACAGCATCCCGCCGACGGCCTTGCGCCGGTCGGGCGCGGCGGCGTGATACATTGCCAGACACGCGGCGGGCAGCCCGAACATCATCACCGGGAAGAACCCCGCCATGAAGCTCCCCGCGCTCGGGTCGCCTGCGAAGAAGCGCCGCAAATCGCCGGTCGTGCCATGCCAGTCGCCGACGACGAACCAGGCGACGTTGTTAAGGACGTGGTGCAGCCCGGTCACCAGCAGCAGCCGGTTCAGCACGCCGAACGCGAACACGCCGGGCGCCCCGGCGCTGGTCGCGGCAAAACTCAGCGCGTCGATCCCGCCGCTGATCGTCTGGAAGCCGAAGCCGACCACCATCGCCAGCGCTAGCCCGGCGAGCCCCGCCACGATCGGCACGAAACGGCGCCCACCGAAGAAAGCGAGATATTCGGGCAGCTTGATCGTCGCGAACCGATTGTAGAACAGGCCACCCACCAGCCCCGAGAGAATGCCGATCGGAACGTCGAGCCGCGCCATCACCTTGGCCTTCCACGCCGTGACCGCGAGATCGATCGACGCGCCGGTGAACCCGGCGGCGGCCTCTGGCGGGATGGTCAGCAAGGTCTTGCCCGCCTCGGTCGTCACCAGGAAGCAGGTCACGCCGGCGAGGCATGCCGCGCCATTGCCGTCGCGCGCAAAACCGGTCGCCACGCCGATCGCGAACAGCAGGCCGAGATGCTCGAAGATCGCCTGCCCCGCCGCGCCGACGAACGGCAGGCCGTGGAGATCGGGCTGGCCGAGCCGCAGCAGGAGCCCGGCAATCGGCAGAACGGCGATCGGCAGCATCAGCGCCCGACCGAGTGGCTGGAGCGCGCCGAGGATCGATTTCATGCGGGCATCTCCTGGGGGGCGAAGGCGCGCGCCAAGGCGCGGACGTGATCGGCCGAACTGCACTCAAGCGCCTGCGCCGCGTGGGTGCGGCATGCGGCGAGCGTGAGGCCGGCGACCAGCGCCTTGATCGTCGGAATCATCCCCGGCGTAGCGGACAATTCGGTCACGCCGAGCCCGAGCAGGATCGGCACCGTGAGCGGATCGGAGGCGAGCCCGCCGCACACCCCGGTCCAGCGCGCATGGCGCGCGCCACCCCGACACGTCTCGCCGATCAGCCGCAGGACGGCGGGGTGGAGCCCGTCGAGCGCACTCGCAACCGCCGGATTGGCGCGGTCCATCGCCAGCGTATATTGCGTCAGGTCGTTGGTGCCGATCGACAGGAAATCCGCCTCGCGCGCGAGCAGGTCGGCGGTGATTGCCGCCGCCGGGGTTTCGACCATGATACCCAGCGCAACGGGCTCGGTGATCCCCAGTTCATGGCAGAGCCGGTCGACCACGCCACGCACCACGCGGAGCTCCTCAATCCGCGCCACCATCGGCAGCATGATCCGGCACTGGCCGATCGGCCGCACCGCCAGGATCGCGCGCAGCTGGTCTTCGAGCAGGTCGGGATGCGCCAATCCGACGCGGATACCGCGCAGGCCGAGCGCCGGATTCTCCTCGGGCGCGATCGACAGATAGGGCGCGGGCTTGTCGCCGCCGATGTCGAGCAACCGCACGATCAAGGGCCGCCCCTCGAGCGCATCGGCGATCGCCTGATACTCGGCGGTCTGTTCGGACACGCTCGGCGGCGTTGCGCGCTCGAGGAACAGGAATTCGGTGCGCAGCAACCCGCAGCCTTCGGCGCCGTTCGCCACTGCCGGAGCGGCCTCGGCGCGATTGCCGAGGTTGGCGACCACTTCGATCCGGACGCCATCGGCGGTGTGGCACAGCGTATGCGCACGCGCGAGCGCGTCGGCGCGACGCGTCGCGGCAACGGCCTGTGCCCGTTCCGCTTCGGCGACGTGCTCGGCCGAGGGTGCGGTGTGCAACAGGCCGGCCGAGGCATCGAGGATCACGCGCGTGCCCTCGGCCACGCCCTGCAAACCCGCACCGATCGCGACCAGCGCGGGCACGCCGGTCGCCGCAGCGAGGATCGCGACATGCGAGGTCGGCCCGCCCTTGGCCACGCACAGACCGGCCAGCCCCGCGCCGGCCGCCAGAAAGTCGGAGGGCATCAGATCGTCGGCAAGCAGGATCGTCCCGGCGGGGTATTCGACCATGCCCGACTCAGCCCCGGCGAGCCGGGCCAGCAATTGTCGTTCAAGATCGAGCAAATCATCGGCGCGCTCGGCGAGGCGGGGATCGCCGCCGCGGCGCAATGCGTCGGCCTGCGGCCGGATCGCGCTGCGCCACGCATGGCCGGCGCTTTCGCCGCGCGCGATCCCGGCGTGTGTCGCATCGAGCAACGCCGGGTCGCCAAGTAGCGCGGCATGCGCGTCAAGAATGGCGCGCGCCGCGCCGCTCGCCGCGACCGACCGATCGGCGATCTCGCCGGTCAGCGCGGCATGTGCGGCGCGGAATGCGGCTTCCTCGGCAGCAATACCGACGCCTTCGACGGCAACCTCGCGGTCGATCGCACGGTGATGCCGCACCGTCCCGATGGCGATGCCGGGCGCCGCAGTGACACCGGCCAGCGCACCGTCGGGCACGTCGCGGGGCATGACCACGGCCGGCGCCGACGGTGCCGCTACCGGCTCATCCATCCCACTCTCGATAAGGCCGACCAGCGCATCGAGCGCCGCCAGCGAATCCTGCCCGCTCGCGATCAGCCGCACGGTGTCACCCTGCGCGATGGCGAGCGCGAGCAGCGCGGTCGGGCTCGTGGCCTGAGCCCGCTGCCCGTCTTTCTCGAGTGTAATAGTCGCCGCGAAACTGCGCGCGAGCATCGCGATCCGTCCAGCGGGGCGCGCGTGAATGCCGTGCGGCAGCGCGATCTGGAGCAGGCGCATCTCGGTCGGCCCCGCCATATCCGCAAGTGGCGCCGCGTCACCGCCGCCGCTCAACGTCATCAACGGCGCACCGACTTCGATCAGGCCGATATCGGCGTTGCGCTCGACCGTGATCCCGGCGCCCTCGACGAGCAGGATCGGCGTCACCACCGCGCGCGCCTCGCGCACCAGCAGGTCGAGATCGAAGTCGATCAGCGGATCGCCCTCGGCGACCACATCGCCGACCGCGACATGCGGGGTAAAGCCGCGCCCGCCCAGCGCTACGCTGTCGATCCCGAGATGGATCAAGATCTGCGCGCCGTTATCGGCTTCCAGCGTCACCGCATGGTGCGTCGCCTGCAAGCCGACGATGCGCCCGGCGCACGGCGCGAACAGGCAAGAGCCGGTCGGATCGATCGCGATCCCATCGCCGAGCATCCGGCCGGCGAACACCGCGTCGGGAACGTCCTCCAGCGCGGTGACCCAGCCTTGCAGCGGTGCGGACAGCAGGATCGGCGCCATGGTCTCTCCTAGAACGGTGAATCGCGGTCAGGCCGAAACGGGTTCGCGCGGCGCGTGTGCAGCGGTCTCGCCGGCGATCACCGTCGCCACCGCGTGGAAGTCGGCATCGAGTTGCACCCAATCGGCGCGCCGCCCGGTGGCGATCGTGCCGCGTTCGCGCGACAGGCCGAGGAACGCCGACGGATTGGTCGCCGCCATCGCTGCGGCCTGTTCCGCGGGCACGCCGAGACGCCTTACCGTGTTGCGCACCGCGCCCGCCATATCGAGGTCCGATCCGGCGAGCGTACCGTCGGCGCCGACGCAACGTCCACCCTCGACGTGGATCTCGCGCCCTTGCAGCACGAAGCTCTTGGACGCCGCGTTGACGCACGGCATCGCGTCGGACACCAGCATCATCCGGTCGCCCGGCCGCGCGCGCAGCGCGATCCGCAGCACGGCATCGTCGACATGGAAGCCGTCCACGATCAGCCCGCAATACACTTCGCTGTCGTCGAGCGCGGCACCGACCACGCCCGGCGCGCGGTGGACGAGCGGGGACATCGCGTTGAACAGATGGGTCACCCCGGTCACCCCGGCGGCGAACCCGGTGGTCGCCTCGGCATAGGTCGCGTCGCTATGCCCCAGGCTGACCAGCACGCCGGCCCGCGCCAGCGCGGTAATGCGCTCGGCCGGCGCGAGCTCGGGCGCGAGCGTCACCATCACCTGCCCGCGCCGCGGCGCGAGCAGCAAGTCCATCAGCGCATCGTCGAGCGCACCGAAATGCTTGGGATCGTGGATCCCCTTGCGCGCGATATTGATCACCGGCCCTTCAATATGCGTGCCGAGCACGCCGGGCACGCCGGCGACGATCGCCGCATCGGTCGCTTCGAGCGCCTGCGCGATCGCTTCGTGCGTGTCGCTGATCAGCGTCGGCAGGAATGCGGTGGTGCCGAACGGGCGATGCGCGTCGCCGATCGCGGCGATGCCCTCGACGCTCAGCGCATCGTTGAACAGCACCCCGCCGCCGCCGTTGACCTGCGTGTCGACGAAGCCGGGCATCAGCCAACCACCGTCGAGATCGATCGCACCAGGACCGGCGCGGTCGACGATCGCGACGATGACACCGCCCTCGACGTCGACCATCGCGTCGCGGAGCACTCCGCGCGACGTGACGATATGACCGTTGACGAACGAATGCGAGCTCATAGCGTAATGGTTACCTTGCTGAGGTGGCTTGGCGCGTCGGGATCATAGCCGCGCGCCCGCGCGAGCGCATCGACCATGCGATAGCAGCGCTGGATCATCAGGATCGGCTCGATTGCGGGATGGCCGTGCAGCGCTGGCGCCGCGGCGGCATCGCACAGCGCGACGTTCGCGCCGCGCGCGGCAAATTCGGCCGCGACCGCCCGGACGTCATCGCCCGCCCGGTCGGATGTGGCGAAGGCCAGGATCGGGAACCCCGCGCCGACGATTGCCATTGGACCGTGCCGCACTTCTGCCGCGCTGAACGCCTCGGCGTGCAGCCCGCAGGTTTCCTTGAGCTTGAGCGCAGCCTCCTGCGCGATGCCGAGCCCCAGCCCGCGACCGATCACGAACAGGTTGGTCGCTGGCCGCAGCATCGCCACGGCCTCCGCCCAGTCGAGCGTCCAGGCGTGCGACAGCGTCTCCGGAAGCCGCGCGACCGCGTCCTGCAACGCCGCATCCTCGCGCCACGCCGCCACCAGAGCGGCGAGCGCGGCAAGCGCGGAGATATACGATTTGGTCGCCGCGACAGACCGCTCGACCCAGGCCGATAGCGGCACCAGCGTATCCGCCATTTTGGCGAGCGGCGAGTCGACATCGTTGACCAGCGCCACGACGTGGCCGCCGGCTGCCTGCTGTGCCGCCACAGTGGTCAACAGGTCAGTGCTCCGCCCGCTC
Source organism: Parasphingomonas frigoris (assembly GCF_036663815.1). Lineage (NCBI taxonomy): Bacteria > Pseudomonadati > Pseudomonadota > Alphaproteobacteria > Sphingomonadales > Sphingomonadaceae > Parasphingomonas > Parasphingomonas frigoris. The sequence goes on from NZ_JAXOJQ010000001.1 coordinate 964,739, forward strand.
TGCGAGATCGCGATGCACAGCGCCCGCCCCGCCGCCGCCGGCGCGTGATAGACCGAGGCGACCGAGGGTGCGGCCGAGGCAACGGGCACGCCGAGATAGGTCTCGATCAGATATTTGCCGTAGGTCGCGGCATGGTCGGACGAGCCGCGCGCGCACGTCACCACGACCGCCGGCGGCGCAGCGCGCAGCCGCGCGCCGAGCGCGGCAAAGGTCGCTGCATTGGCCGAGAGCATCCGCGCGACGGCGTTGCCCGCGTCGGCGGCTTCCTGGAACATCAAAGTAACGCCCGCAGGCGGTGGAGAATTGGTTTCGTGCATGGCCGATCCATCTGCAAGGCCAGGCTGGATAGGTTGTATATTGGTATTACTCAAGGGGCGGACCGTAACTTTTCCGCGAGCGCCGAGACCTGCGCGACATCGGTGTCGCCTGCTTGCGGACCAAGGAAGCCGAAGCGGCGTTCGGGGAGGTCCTCGACGACATCGTAGAGCGTACGCGCCGAGGCGTGGATTTCGCGGATTCCGGTGGCGAGGATCGCCGGCACGACAGCGGGCGTAACCCCGCTCCCGGCGAGCAAGATTATCCGCCCGGCCGCTCGCATATGCAGTGCGGCGAGCGTCGCCACGCCGTCGATCGCGCGCGGCGCGCAGCCCGAAGTGAGAATCCGCTCGAACCCCAGCGCGATCGCTTGCTCGAGCGCCGCCGCCGGATCAGGCACCAGATCGAACGCGCGATGCAGTGTGAGCGATAGCGGTACGCCCCGCGCCGCGCCAAGCGCGCGAGCCTGTGCGATCCACTTCGCCAGCACGGTCGTATCGAGGCGATAGTCGGGGGTCGACGCGCCGATCACCACCCCCGCAAGCCCGGCCTCGGCAGCATCGCGAATATCATCGGCAATCAGCGCCTGCTCGGCCGGACCATAGACGAACCCGCCCGCACGCGGCCGCGCCAGGAGATGCGCCGGCAAGGGCGCCTCCGCAGCCGCACGGATCAGCGAGCCTGGCGGTGTGAGCCCCCCTACCGAAAGCGCCGCGCACAGTTCGATCCGATCAGCACCACCCGCGATCGACGCGCCGATCCCGGCGACGGTCTCGACGCACACTTCGAGCATGACCCGGTCCTTCACCCTTTGCAGCCTAAGCCTGGAACAGCGACGCCGCTTTGTGGATCACCGTATGTCCGGCCACGTCGGTCACGGCATAGGTGAACCCCGGCAGCAAACAAAAGGCCCCAACATTCCCGCGCGGATCGAGCGCGAGGAATCCGACCTGCACGCCGCGGATCGCGGCGCCGCGCATCGTCGCGATGTGGCGTACCACTTCCTCGCATGCCGCTTGCGGCGAGCGCCCCGCGCGCATCGAGGCGATCACGCGCGCACTGCCCGCGACACGGGTCACTTCTTCGCCGAGACCCGTCGACGTCGCGCCGCCGACGCCCGCCTCGACGAACAGCCCGCTACCGACCTGCGGCGAATCGCCGACTCGCCCGCGCATCTTGAATGCCATGCCCGAGGTGGTGCAGGCGCCCGCCAGCCGGCCACGCGCATCGCGCGCGAGCAAGCCGATCGTGTCATGATCGAGCGCCCCGCCGGGCGTATGGAAGGGCGCATTCTCGCTGTTCGCCTGCGGGCTATAATGCGCGGTCTTGAGCCACTCTCGCCACGCCTTCTCGGATTCGGGGGTCAGCAGCGTCTGTTGCGGAAAACCCTGATCCTTGGCGAAGCGCGTCGCGCCGGCGCCGACCAGCAGCGTGTGCGGCGTCTTCTCCATCACCCGTCGCGCGACCGAAATGGCGTGCATCGTATCCTCGAGCGCGGCGACCGCGCCGACTTGCCCGGTGTCGTCCATGATGACCGCGTCGAGCGTCACATGCCCGTCACGGTCGGGATAGCCGCTATAGCCGACCGAGTGATTGTTGGGGTCGGCCTCGGGCACCATCGCACCCGCCTCGACCGCATCGAGCAGCGAGCCGCCACTCCGCAGCCGCGCGAACGCCGCGTCATTGGCGGCGGCGCCAAAATCCCAGGTCGACACGACCTGCGCGCCCGCTGGCGCACCGGCGCCGGTCGCAGCCAGAGCCTTCGCGGCCGGCACGGCGCCTGCCGCGGCGCCAAGCATCGCGAGCAGCGATCTTCTACTGGTCATTTCATCCCCTGCCTCTGTCGGAACGTGGCGATCATGACACATGCGGCACAAATGTCAAAAGAGGTTCGCTCTGGTATCATTTAGGTATTGACCGTCGCGAAAATTGAATAGAACCTATGAGCAGGATGGGGGCACGCCAAATGCGGCCCGCAGCGCGAATTAGGGGAAATTGCATGATGTTTCGACATTCCGTATCGTTGGGCGCACTCGGAGCGGCGCTCGCCTTTGCTACCCCCGCGTTCGCGCAGCAGGCCCCGGTCGATCCGACATCTAGCGCAGACCAGGCATCGGCGACCCGCGCCGCGGCAATCACCGGCCAGACCGCGCCACAAGAGACCGGCGCCGACATCATGGTCACCGGCACGCGCATTCCCTCGCGCCCCAACATCGCCTCCGCCGCGCCGATCACGTCGGTGACCTCCGCCGACATCAAGGCGCAGTCGCCAAGCAACATCGAGGAAGTGCTCAACCGCCTCCCGCAGATCGCGCCCGACAGTCAGCAGAACTATCAGGATTCGGACGGTCGCCAGCGGATCAAGCTGCGCAGCCTCGGTTTCGAGCGCACGCTGGTGCTGGTCGACGGCAAGCGGCTCGGCACGCAGAACGGCGAAGACGCCGGCATCATCCCGGTCTCGCTGATCGAGCGCGTCGACGTGCTGACCGGCGGCGCCTCGTCGGTCTATGGCTCGGACGCGGTCGCGGGCGTGGTCAACTTCATCCTCAAGCCCGACTTCAAGGGTATTCGGGTCGACGCCAACTACAATTTCTACAACCATATCAACCGCACCAACATCGTCACCCAGCAGGCGCAGAAAAACGGCTTTCCGTACAACACCGGCATGGTCACCGATGGCGGCCGCGCCGACGTGACGTTGACCGCCGGCACCGCCTTGTTCGACGACAAGCTCAAGGTCTCGGGCTTCGTCAACTACAAGCACGCCGATCTGGTACCCTATGGCAATCGTTCGACCTCGGCGTGCCAGCTCATCCAGACCGGCAAGGACGGCCCGCTCAGCTGCTCGCTGTCGAGCTATTCTAAGAGCGGCTATATCTCGCCGCGCTCGGGCGCGAACAACGGCACCGCCTATATCAACAATCCCGATGGCTCGCGGACCTTCGTGCCCTATGGCCCGGGCCCCAACAACGCCGCGAACCCATATGACAATTACTCGTATCAGCGCGCCGACGAGCGCGTGAATGCCGGCGGCTTCGCGTCGCTCAAGCTGTCGCCCGAGATCGAGCTGTACGGTTCGGGCCTGTGGTTCCGCGACAAGTCGACCAACAACGTGCCGGCGCGCGTGTTCGCCTACACCAGCTATGGCTCGACGCCGTATCAGGTGAACTGCAACAACCCGTATCTGTCGGGCTCTCAGGCAACTGCGCTGTGCGGCGCCGCGGCGGGCACCAGCGCGATGGTCCCGCTCGAAATTCGCTATCGTCTCAACGCACCCGACTTGGTCGACACCTATATCAACACTGGCGTCCGCGCGACGGGCGGCGTCCGCGGCAAGATCGGTACGGCGTGGACCTATGATGTCGGTGGCGTCTACGCGCGCAACCAGCAGGACTGGATGCCGGCAACGCTGCCGAGCTTCGATCGCATCAACCAGGCGCTCAACGTCGTCAACGTCGGCGGCACGCCGACCTGCGCGGTTGGCGCGGCGGCCGGCTGCGTTCCGTTCGACGCGTTCAGCGCGGGCAACGCCAACCAGGCGTTCGTCAACTTCATCTCGGGTGGCGTCGCTCCCGAAAAGCAGCGCACGGTCAATACCCTGACCAACGTGCTCGCCAACGTGACCGGCGACCTTGGCAAATACGGCATCATCTCGCCCTTCGCCGAGCAGGGCCTCGCCTTCGCGGCAGGCGTCGAATATCGCGAGGACCGCCTGACCTCGGTCGGCAACGCGGCGTTCCGCGCCGATTATGGTGGGTCGGATTCGAACCTGAGCCAGCATGTCTGGGAAGGCAATATCGAGCTCCAGGCGCCGCTCGTCCAGCACAAGCCCTTCATCGAGCAGTTGCAGGTCAATGGCGGCTTCCGCCTGTCGAAGTACAATACCAATCCCGACAAATTCAACACCTGGAAGCTCGAGGGTCTCTATTCGCCGGTCCGCGATATCGTCCTGCGGGCCTCGTTCAACAAGGCGCAGCGCGCTCCGACGGTGACCGAGACCTATCAGGCGACCAACATCAACTTCAGCAAGCAGGGCGGCTCGCAGAACGATTTCTGCGCCCCCGTCCCGCGCCTGATCGCCGATCCGGCCAACCCCGGCCAGACGATCACCACCACTGCGCCGCTCGCGTCGCAGGCGGTGTGCCGCGCGACCGGCCTGTCCGACGCGATGTATGGTAGCGCGCTGCTGCTGTGCCCGGACAACCAGTGCACCGTGCGGTCGGGCGGCTTCACCGCTGCCCCCGAGACTGCTTACACACAGACCTATGGCATCATACTCAAGCCGAGCTTCATTCCTGGCCTGGTGCTGTCGGTCGATCGCTACCGGATCAAGATCAACAACTCGCTCGGCTACAATGACGACAGCTATTACACCGATGGCTGCATGCGCTCGAATGGCGACCCGTTCTTCTGCTCGGGGATCGTCCGTGCCGCCAACGGGACGTTGTACGCGACCGCCAACACCAACCCGACTAGCGGCTTCATCCGCGCCGGCACGACCAATTATTACTTCTCGATCTCGCGCGGCTATGATTTCCAGGGACAGTATGGCGTGCGTCTGGGCTCGGTCGGCAAGCTCGACATGAGCTTCAACGGCTCGCTCACCACCTTTGCCGGTGGCCAGGATTCGCCGCTGCAGCCGCAGCGCAACTGCGCGGGCTATTATGGCAATGGCTGCAGCCAGCTGCTGCCGAAGTGGAGCCACGGGCTGCGCACGACCTACACGACGCCCAACGGCGTGTTCAATGCCTCGTTCAACTGGCGCTATGTGGGTTCATTGACGAGTGCCAACAATTCAGGCGATCCTGCAATCGGCGGCACGCCCGACCGCGCGCAGACGACCTTCTATCGGATCGCTCCAATCAGCTATTTCGATCTTGCGCTGACCTTCAACATCGCCAAGCGCTACAGCCTGCGTCTCATCTCGAACAACCTGCTCGACAAGTCGGCGCCGATCCTGCCAAATTCGTACGACATCAGCCTCGCGCGCAGCAACACCATCCCGGCGCGTTACGACAGCCTGGGCCGCAACATCGCAATCGGCTTCACCGCCAACTTCTGACGCATGCGTGTAGGGGCGTCGGAGCGCCCCTACGCTTTCCAAGCTTGCCTCCAGAGAAAGCGGCCCAGCGTGCCCCGCATCGGGCAACCGGGCGAGCGCCGTTCGACGGCGATCCCGATGCGCTACGGCGCCAGATGATGATCTGGCCGCCGTTGACCGGTCGGGCGACGGGCTTACTGTAACCCCATGGTTGTTCGTTACCGCTTGCCTTCGGACGGATCCGATCGCCCGCCGCACGGGTGTGAGCGACACCCGGCGCATCGCGGGCGCGCCGCGAAGAGCAGCTGGCCGACAGGGTTCGCACCAGCGAGGGGAGTGCGATGAAGGTCTGTCTATCCACGCTTGCGCTGCTGCTCGCCGCGCCCAGCTTTGCGCAGGGACCGGCTGCCGTGCCCGTTCCGGTTGCCACCCCATCCCCGGCCCTCCCGCGCGTCGTGCTGGAGACGAGCGCCGGGCGGGTGGTGATCGAACTGGAAACGGTAAAGGCGCCGCTTTCCGCCGGCAACTTCCTCAAATATGTCGACCAGAAGAAGCTCGACGGCACCGAATTCTACCGAACGGTGAAAGCCGCCGATCATTTCGGCTTCGTGCAGTTCGGTGCGAAAGGTGAACCCAAGCGCCTGCTCCCGCCGATCGCGCACGAACCGACGACGCAAACCGGCCTGCACCACACCGATGGCACGATCTCGCTCGCCCGGCTCGATCCGGGCACCGGACGCAGCGAATTCACGATCAGCGTCGGCGACCAGACCCACTCGCTCGACGCCGGTCAGGGGCAGCCCGCGGACAATCTCGGCTATGCGGCGTTCGGCCACGTCGTCGAAGGGATGGCGGTGATCGTCGGCATAATGGACGCGCCGATCTCGCCGACCGCCACACAGCGCGGTGTTTTCAAGGGCGAAGTGCCGGTGGCACCGGTGACGCTCGTCACCGCCCGGCGAGCAAAACCTTGAGCGCACCCGGTCGCGCGGTGCATGCTGTCCGACCTCGCTACAAATGACCAGAGAGGTTGGCACACAGGTCAGACAACCCCTCACCTCTGGTCACGCCATTCAATTTTTTGTCACCGTGGATACTGAAGGATTTTCGTTCGCCGCGGCGACAGAATCCGGACTTCCAGCAAGGCTGGAAGCAAAGGGGCCGATCTCGGAGACGCACCAGCGCAAGCAGGCGTTCGACGTGCTGGCATCGTGGTCTCCTTGGTAGAAAAGGTGCGGCGAGCCCGATACGCTGGACCCGCCGCTGACACTCAGCGCAGCCGGCGGCGGGTTGCCGCGGTTGCACCGAAACCGGAAGCTGCCGCGCCGATCAGCAGGGCGAGCACGAGGACGAACGACGTCCCCGCAGCCGCGCCGGCTGCCGTGTCCGTGGCGGACTTGGCGGACGCGATCGTCTCGTTCTTGGTGCGGACGAAATGCTGCTTGGCGCGCGTCACCTGGGCCTGCGCCTCGGGACGGCTGATCCTGCGCTGCGCGGCGACGATATCGACGATGCGGCTCTCGGCCTTCTGACCATCGGTGCCGCCACGCGCCAGCGCGGGCAGCTGCTTGGCGATTTCCTTCTGCGCCTGCTCGGGCGTCATCTGGGCCGGATCGCTGGGCGCGTCGGACAGATAGGCTGCGGCTTCGCTCCGAATATCGCCCTCATCCAGCCCCGCAACCGAAGCGGCCTTCGGCGCGACCGCACCGACCGTGCTGCCTGCAGCACCGGCAACCGCGCCGACCGTGCGGAACGCACCGCCGATGATCCCGCCGACGGCCGAGGTCAGCAGATACAGCGTGAGGATCAGCGTCACGCCCCAGACGACCAGCCCATGGACCAGCGCGTCGAAGCGATCGTGGATGCCGGCCACGCGCGCCGCGGCATAGCCGCCCGCACCGAGCGCCACGATCGTGGTGATCAGCCAGTAGATACCGGCACCGATGCCGAACCCGGCGGCCCCGGGCGTCGTCCCCTCGACCGGATCGACCAGCGTCAGGCCGATCCCCGCACCGAGGATGCCGAGGACGAGTTGCACCGCGACCGCGATCACCACGCCGGCGAAGATCGCGCCCCAGGAAATTCGGGTCGGGCTCTTCCCGAGATATGCTTCATCGATCGGCGCGAGGCCGCTATTTGCGTGGGTCGCCATGGTAACTCCTGTTTGGATGACTGTATCGCCGCGGTCAGCGCCGCGTGGATTTCTCGATTTCGGAAGCGGCGGCAGCGCCGGCTTCCTTTTCGGCGGCACCGCGCGCGCGGGCGGAATCGTCGCCGATCAGCTTGCCGATCGCTTCCTGCACCGAGCCTTTGGCTTCGCGGGTTGCGGCGGCCTTGGCCGGGTCGGTGGCCGATGTTCGCTTGCCGGGGCGCTGCGTCGTCATGCAGCCACCCCTTGGTCCTGCTTCTGGATCGCGACGCCCTGCCCGTCGAAACCGCGCGCACGCGCCCACGCGACTGCGGCAATGCGACGGTTGACGCCGATCTTGGCGTAGATCCGCGCGACGTGGTTGCGCACGGTGTTGCCGGTGACATCGAGCGTCCGCGCGATCGTCTTGTCGTCGTAACCGCGGCAGATCAGGGCAAGCACCTCGCGTTCGCGTGCCGTCAGGTCGTCGAGACCGGGGCCGGCGAGCGCGGGTTCGGGCGCCCGCAACCGGGCCAGCTTGTCCATGATCGAGCGGCTGAACCAGCTCGTATCCTTCATCACCGCCTCGATCGCTTCGACCAGTTCGAGCTCGGTCGCCTTGCGCTGGGTGATGTCCTGAAACGCCCACAGGACGCACGCATCGTCGCCCAGCCGGATCGCCTCGGTCGAGACGATGCAGTCGATCGGGGTCCCGTCCTTGGCGAGAATGCGCGCCTCGTGGCCGCGCAAGTCGTGGCCGCCATCGATCGCTTGCTCGATCCGCTCCCGCATCGCGCCGCTTTCCCACAGCTCGACCTCGCCGAGCGGACGGCCGATAATCTCGCTTTGCCCATAGCCGGTCAGGGCGGTGAAGCTGGCGTTGATCTCGCATAGCACATGGCCGTCGCGCGCGCCGATCGCCATCGGCACCGGCGCCATCTGGAAGGTGCGGGTGAAGCGCTCCTCGCTATGGCGCAGCGCATCCTGCGCCCGCCGGCGAGGCTCGAGATCGGCGAAGGTGAACAGCATGCAGGGCTGATCGCCCATGTCGATCGGCTGGCCGGCGACGATCACGAGCTTGGTGCCACCATCGACGAGTTCGAGTTCGGCCTCCATCTGCGGGATCGTCCGCCCCTCGGACAGGCGCTCCTTGGCCAGATCGCGCCGCTCGGCCTTGCGCAGGACGTCGACGTCGTAGACGGTCTTGCACAGCACCTGGTCGCGCTGATGGCCGGTCATTTCGAGGAACCCCTGGTTGACCTTGACGAAGCGAAGGTCGCTCAGCCGACAGATCACCGCCGGGGCGGGATTGGCGTTGAACGACTGCTCGAAGCGATCCTCGGCCTCAAACCGCTCCGACACGTCCTGAATGACGAGCACCAGGCATGCCGGCTCGGCATCGTCGGCATCGTTGAGCACCAGACTGCGCACCTGATGGACCCAGCGCGGGCTGTCTTCCCCGGCGACGGTCACCTCGACCACGACTTCCGAAAAACGGTCGCCCGCGACGACGCGCTCGATCGGATAGGCATCGGCCGCGACGCGGTGATTGTTGCGATAGCGCAGCTGGAACCGGTTGCGATAGTCGTCGACCGTAGCGCCGAGCTGCGCGATCTCGGTCACGCCGTGCATCGCCAAGGCAGCGTCGTTCGCCCAAAGCAGGCTCTGGTCGGGATCGATCAGGATCACGCCCTCGTCGAGACCGACGATGATCTGGCGCAGATGCCGCAGATCCGCCGTCTCGCGGAGAGATTTGAACGCTGCCTCGGCCATGACGAACTCAGGCGCGACGTCCGTGGACGAACCACGCCAGACCATATCCGGCGAGCGCTGCGGCGATCGCCCACACGACCGGCTGATCCTGCACGGTCTGTACCGCGACCTTACCGCCGCGCTGTGCGCTGTCGGCAACCCGCTCGCCTGCGGCCTTCAGCCGATCGCGCGCTTCGTCGGCGAGCTCGGGCGCGCTATCGATCGCGTCGCCGATGATCGACTTGGCGCGACCATACGTGTGCTGCGCGCCGCCCGCGACCTGATCGACGACACCGTCGACCTTCCACGTGCGGCTGTCGGCGACGTCGCCAATCGCTTTCTCGATCTTGCCGCCAACATAGCGGGTACCGCCCTGAAATTCGTCCTTGTTCATGATCGTTTCCTTATTGCACTGGAGGGGATCCTAAACTCCGCCCGGGATGGGCAAAGCGGAAGGCAGCCGTCAGAGTGTCTGGGCGCACATCGCACAAAGGGTCATCGTCGGCTCCGTCCGACCGGCCAGGAGATAGGGCCGGTTTGGGCGCATTAACCGCCAGCCGCTGCTTCGGTTCCTAGTCTTTTTGCCGAAATCCATGGTCGGAACCTACCATGCCGACCCGAGCCGCCCGCTCAGAGTAGAGCTTCGCGAGGCGCAGATGGATCCCGCGCGGCCCGGGTTCGCTCGCCTTTGCCGAGAGGTGATGATGCGCGTCGGCACGGCGCAACAGATACTCACGTTCCCCAGGGCCAAATCGCTGGACGGGGTCGGAATGCAGAGGATTTGTCATACCGGGTCGCTATCAGTGCGACGGAGCGCGCGATATCGTGCGGAACTACCCATCGATGGGTAGATTTGTCGTGGTCCCCGGGCCGCGAGCGACATCTGTGCCGGCCAGCATGGCGCTGCGCCAGCCGGCCAAACGGCCACTCGCGAGCAATGGCCTATTTCCGGCGAGCGCGCCACACGGCGTTGAGCCCCGCCACGGCGTCGTACGGAATCGCCGCAAATTCCCGCGCCCACATCTTGGCCTGCAATCGCTTCGGGCCGCGCGCGACCATCCGGACCGGGCGGGTCCCGAAACCCATGAACCGGAACAGCATTCGCACGCGCGGCTGATGATAGGCATCGGTGCTAGTCTGCACCTTGGCGTAACCGTGTGCGCGGGCATAGGAAGCAGCGGCCTGGACCGTCTGCAGCGTATCGCCGCTGGCCTCGTCGAGAATCAGTCGCTCCGCGGAAACCGCGCCTTCCAGCATGTCTGCCATGACGCGCGCCTCCGAGGGCGGATGGGCACCGATCCCGCCGGACAGGAACAGGTCGACGCTCGGATCGCCTTGCGCGAACGCCGCCGCATAGCCGACGCGGCGCGCCAAGGCCGGACTGGCGCTTCCGTCGGGGCGTACGGCCGCACCGAATATCACGACGAGCGTGCGCCCCCTGGCTGCAGATCTGGTCATGCCGGTCGGTTAGCCATAACGGTCATCTTGGGGAAGCGCCGATGTCAGTCGCGCGCCATCGCCTCTTCGTTCGGCGAGAAACCCGAGCGCGTGGCACGGGCACCGTCGGGCACCATCGTCGTGAAATAGGCGACGCCCTTCCCGCTGACCGGATCGACCCACAGCCCGGAGCGTAGCCCATAGGCTTCGCCGGCATGCCCGATACGCGGCACCGCGTCGCCGAACGGATCGTCGCGGCAACCGGCCTGCGGTGTCGCGAGCGTCTGCATTGCCAAGCCGTACCGACACTAAACCCCTGGTCGGTGTCGCCATTGCTGCCGTCGAAGGTCCATTCGGGACGGGCGAGCAGCGCGATCGATTCCCGCGACAGCAGGCGCACACCGTCGAGGTCCCCGCCGCGGGCGATGAGCCGACCGATCGTCGCAAGATCGCGCATCGAGATCCGCAACCCGCCCTGCGGCGAGAACAGCCCGCCATTCTCGCCCGCTCGCCACGTGGCGAGATCGCATGGCGCGCCCGGATCGACGGCGACGTCGCAATCCGGCCAGCGCCCGCGCAGATCGTCACGCACCGCGACACCCTTTGCATCGCGCAGGACAACGGCATGCCCGACGGCGCGGTCGGAGCAGGTCGTCCAGTTGAAGCAGGCATCGAGCCGGAGCGGCGCCAGCACCAGACGCTGCATCAGCCGATCGAAGCGTTCGCCGGTCGCGCGCTCCATGACCGACGCGATCACCGGAAAGTTGAGGTTGGTATAGTGGAACCAGGTGCCGGGCGAATGCGCCTGATCCCACGCCCGCGGGTCGGCGAGCGTTGCCGACAGGCGGTGTCCCAGCGGCACCACATATCCCGCGTCGTCGCGCAGCGACGAGCGGTGCGACAGCAGCAGCCGCAGCGTGATCGGGGTATCCGGATAGGCCGGATTGCGAACGCGGTACCCCAGCGCAACCGACACGTCGGCGTCGCGGTCGAGCAGGTGCGCCTCGACCAGCCGCATCACCCCGATCGCGGTAACGAGCTTCGAGATCGAGGCAATTCGCACCGGATCCGATACCGTCACCCGCCGGCGGGCGGCGAGATCCGCCATACCCGTGGCGCGAGTCTGGCGAACACCGTCGCGGTCGAACGCGACGCGCACCGAGGTCGGAGCGGGCAGCGTCGAACAGGCCATGAGCGGCACCGCGGCAAGGAGCGGGATGAGCGAGCGAACCATCGCTCCCTTATGCGGCACTGCGGACGGGCTTGCCAGCCTCCGCCGCCTCGGAACGCCCACGCGCTAGTCGGATGAGGCAGGCACCAACGCAGACAGGCTGGCGGCGAGCTCCGCATTACGAAACGGCTTGGTCAGCCGCGCAATGCCGGGGTGGATGGTTTCTGTTTCGGCGTAGGCTGATACTATCAACACCGGTAGGGTGGGACGGTCGGCGCGGAGCGTGCGGGCGAGCTGCGCGCCGCTCATCCCCGGCATCAGATGGTCGGTCACGACCACGTCGGGCGCCAGTCCCTCCTCGATCAGCTGCAGCGCCGCCTCGGCGGTGCTCGCCTCGACCACCGCGTAGCCGAGATCGGTCAGCATGTCGGCGGTGCTCATCCGCACCAGGTCCTCGTCGTCGACCAGCAGCGCGACGCCGGCCGCCGAAACCGCGACCGGTGCTTCGCAAGCCGTGTCGGTGCGATCCATCGCGGCAATGCCGATCGGCAGCCACAACGCGATGGTCGTGCCGGCGCCGGGCGCGCTCTCCATGGCCAGCCCGCCGCCGAGCTGCGCGGCGAGACCATGCACCATCGACAGGCCGAGCCCGGTGCCCTTGCCGATGCCCTTGGTCGAGAAGAACGGCTCGGTCGCGCGGGCCAGCGTCGCCGCGTCCATGCCGGCGCCCGTATCGACCACGCGCAGGCAAACATAGTGCCCCGGCTTGACCCCGGCCGGATGGTCCGCGCGCACGCTCTCGGGCGTTGCCGACAGCGTCAGCGTGCCGCCGTGCGGCATCGCGTCGCGCGCGTTGACCGCGAGGTTGAGCAGCGCCATCTCGAGCTGGTTCGGATCGGCCCTGGCGGGCGGCAAGTCGGCCGAGAGATCGACGCGGAGGTCGATCATCGGGCCGAGCGTCGAACCGAGCAGCGCGACCAAGCCGTCGACCAGCCGGGTAAGATCGACCGCGGTCGGTTGCAGCGGCTGGCGACGCGCAAAGGCGAGCAGCCGCTGGACGAGCGTCTTGGCGCGCTCGGCCGATTGCAGTGCACCGTCGATCAGCCGCCGCTCGCGCTCGGTGCCGACCTGCTTGCGCAGCAGCATGTCGAGCGAGCCGATGATCGGGGTGAGCAGATTGTTGAAATCGTGCGCGACGCCGCCGGTGAGGCTGCCCATCGCCTCCATCTTCTGGCTCTGCAGCAGCGCCTCCTGCGCCATCGCCAGTTCGGCCTCGCGTGCCTTGGCGGGGCTGAGGTCGCGCCCGACGGCGATGAAGTTCACGCCGTCGGGCTCGGGCGCGACGGTCCATTCGATATGCCTCCAGCCACCGTCGCGGGTGCTGATGCGGTTTTCGAAGCGCGTCGGCAGATGCGTCTCGGCCATCCGTCCGATCGCCGCGAGCGTCGGTGCCATGTCGTCGGGATGCATGAAGGTATCATAACCGCGAGCGAGCAGGTCGCGCTCGTGCCACCCGAGCACTTGCGTCCAGGCCGGGCTGACCGCCGACATCATCCCGCTATAATCCGCGCGGGCGAGCATGTCCTGCGACAGCTTCCACAACTGGTCGCGCTCCGCCGCGCGCGCCGCGACCTGCGCCTCGAGCGTCTCGTTGAGCTCGCGCAATTGCGCCTCGCGTGCGCGGAGCGCCTGCTCGCTTCGCAGGCGCTCGGTGGTGTCGGCAAGGAAGCAGATCACCCCGGCGGGTTCGCCGTCGTCCGACAGAACGGGCGAATAATCGAGGTTCATGAACACCTGTTCGGCCCGCCCGTGCCGGTAGAGCGTCAGCTCCTGATCCTTGTACTGCAGCGTCCCGCCGGCGAGACCGACCGTCATCACATGATCGTTAAACTCGGCGACCTCGGGCCAGCCCTCGCGCACGCGCGCGCCGAGCAGCTGGGGATGCCGCAGGCCGGCGAACAGCGAATAGCCATCGTTGTAGAGCATGATGCCGTCGACGCCCCACAGCATCACGATCGGGACCGGCGAGCGCAGCAGGAGCGCGGTCGCGGTTCGCAGGCTCTGCGGCCAGCCCGCGATCGGCCCCAGGTCGGTATCGGCCCAGTCCTTCGCCGCGATCAGCCGACCGCACTCGCCACCGCCGGCCAGGAAGGACGGGATCGCGGCAGCCCCCGGATCATGATCACCATTCTGCGGCATCGTTTACGCTCATCAACCTGCAACCCGTTGCGATCCCGCCAGCCGTCCAGCCGCGTGCGCGCACCGGCGTCGGCAGCACCACTCGGTCCCGAACCGTTTCAAAAACCCCATCCCGGCAATTGGTTGCACGGCGCCCGTAGAAATGCGGGCGACAGAAACGGCGGCGTCAGACATGGCGGCGGGGGCCGAGCTCAGCTCAATAGACCCAGTTTAGCGAGAGCCAGACCTTTTTGGTGTCGGTCGCGAAACGATCGGCGCGATAGTCGGCATATTTGACGAGCGCGGTGTACCGACCCTTCCGGACGCTGACCTGCGCATCCACCTCGTCGCCGTAATGCTGGTCGACGCGATCGCTGTCGAAGCGGTGATAGACCGCGGTCAGCGCGATTGTGTCGAGCCCGGCGACCTGTTTCCAGCCATAGCCGATCGAACCATAGGCATCGCGCAGGCCGTTCGGCGGGGTCACCAGAAACTTGTCAGCCCAGCCGTTGAACTTGTGGAGCGCGGCGAGCGGCGTCTGGAAGCCGGTAGCCGCCCCGCCCCGGTCCGCACCGAGCCCTTCATAGCCCGCCGTCAGCGAAAGCGCCGACACAAGAACCCCGACTTCTCCCGCGTAATAGTCGGCATGATAGCGGTTCGGGCTACGGTGATAGTCGCTCTGCGCCGCGTAGCTCGCGAGGTAGGTGAGCGTCACGGCTTTGCTGAGCGGATAGGCCCCGACGAAGCGCGCGCCATAGGTCTGGTTCGATCCGGCGAAGACCGGCGCCCGATCCTGATCGATCAGATAGGCAAAGCCGCTCAGCGTGCCGAAGCGGGTCGTGTAGCCAAGATTGGCGAGAACAGTGTCGCCGCCGATATGGCCCAGCCGCGCCGGGCCGAAGCGATTGCCGCCGTTGATCCCCCAGATCGTGTTGATCTTGTTAACGAAGCTCACGTCGGCCTTGAGGTTCGCGACCCCCGACCATTCGACGCGGACCGCATCGTAGGTCTGCTCGTTGTTGCGCCATGCCGCCGCGCTGACGAAGCGCTGGTCGTCGAGGTTGATCACCTGGCGGCCGACCGTGACGATCGTGTCGCGCAGGCCGCGATATTGCAGCTGGAGCCGGTTGAGTTCGATCGTCTGCGGGTCGCTGACCATGGGAAAGGCGGTCTTGCCGTTGAGCCCGCTATTGTAGCTCGGATCGATCGCCAGGCTGGCTTCGGATTCGGCGATCAAGGCGAAGTCGCCGCGCTTCGCCTCGATGCCGCTGCGCAGCCGGAGCGTGACGGCATTGGCGTCCTTGGTCAGCGGCGCCTGTTCGACATGTTCGAAGCGCAGTTGCGCGTCGATCAGCGGGGTGAGGACCAGCGGATCGGCAAGCGCGGGCGTCGCCATGAGCCCCCCCAGCAAAGGAAGGGAAATCGAGATCGCGCGCATCGCTGTTTGCTCCGTTGGCGGCCGTACGGTGCCGCACCGGTGGGGGTTGGCGGCCGGGATACCGGCCGAGGCGGCACCGCTAGCCCGGCGGAAATCGAGAATCCAGACGGTGTCCTGCCGCTCGAGCGCCGCACCGCCCCGTCGCGGAATAAGTCGCCTGCCCAGCAGATATCCGATGCAGTCCGCCACGCGGGCGTGTAGGGCTGCGCGCATGATGCTCAAACGCCCCGCACAGCACACCTTCCCCCGCTCGCTTCGCAGCGCCGCACGCTGCGCCATCCTGCTCGCCTGCCTGCCCGTAGCGCCCGCCATGGCGCAGACCGCGCCTGCGATACCGACGCAGACGCTGCCCGCCCCGCCGATCCAGCCGACACCGTCGGCGCCCGTCGTGCTGCCGCAGCTGAGCAGCGCGCAGGCCAGCCTGCTCGCGGCGCTGCTGAGCAAGGACATCGTCGCGCAGGGGCTGAGCGACGTGCCGCCGCCTGCCGCCCCGGACACCGACAGCCTGGTGCGCGCGGCGCTGGATCATGCGCGCGCGGTCCATGCCGGGCGGCTGGCCGAGGCCGATTTCGAGCGCAACTGGGCGATGCGGCCGGTGGCCTACGATCCGCTGCCGTCGTTCCGCGACGCGGTCGCGCAGGATCGCTTGGCCGCGTGGATCGCATCGCTGCCGCCGCCGTATGCCGGCTACGATGCGCTGGTCGTGGGGCTCGCGAAATATCGGACCATTGCCGCGTCCGGCGGCTGGGCACCATTGGCGGCGAGCGCCGACCTCGCGGTCGGCAAGAGCGGCGCGAGCGTCGTGGCGCTGCGCGCGCGGCTGGCGCTCGAGGATTCGCAGGTGGCGACATCGGGCGAACGCTTCGATGCCGATCTGGTCGCGGCGGTGCAGCGCGCGCAGCGTCGCTACGGGCTCAACCCGGCGGGGACCGTCGGCGCGCAGACGCTCGCCGCACTCAACGTGCCGGTCGCCGCGCGGATTCGGCAGATCAAGGCGAATATGGAGCGGTGGCGCTGGCTGCCGCCCGAACTCGCGCGCGACCGCGTCCAGGTGAATATCGCCGCCGCCGTGCTCACGCTGTTCGACGGCGACGTGCCGGTGATGTCGATGAAGGCGGTGACCGGGCGCCCCGGCGACGAGACGCCGATGCTGACCTCGCAGATCCACAGCATCGTGCTCAATCCGCCGTGGAACGTGCCCTCGACGATCGCCACGCGCGAGCTGTGGCCCAAGGAAAAGGCGCATCCCGGCTATTTCGCGCGCAACGGCTTCCGCGTGATCGATACCGGGGACGGCGGCAAGCGGCTCCAGCAGGCGTCGGAGCATAGCGCGCTGGGCAAGTATAAGTTCGATTTCGCCAACCCGTTCTCGGTCTATCTGCACGACACGCCGGCGCAGGCCGGGTTCGCGCGGTTCGACCGGCTGGCGAGCCATGGCTGCGTGCGGCTCGAGAAGCCCGACGCGCTCGCCAAGCGGCTGCTCGACGCGACGCCCGAATGGCCGGCGGAGACGATCGATGCGACCGTGTCCGAAGGCAAGACGGTGCGGGCGAAGCTGGCGCAGCCGGTGGCGGTGTATCTGCTCTACTGGACGGCGTTCGGCAGTGCGAACGGGCAGATGAGCTTTCGCGAGGATCCGTATCATTGGGACGGCACGCTGGCCGACAAGATTGCGGCGCGCTCCGCGCGCCAGGCGCTCGCCGCACGCTGAGGAGACGACAGAATGACCTACAAGCCCAAGCTCGCCGGCGCCGTGGCGCTCCTGATCGCCGGTCTTGGCGGCTGCTCGCCGTCGGCCGAGGCGCCGAAGCACGACGCGACCTATACCGACACCCGGACGCAGCCGAGCGACGACGAGACGCCCGCGGCCAACGCGACCGAGCTTCCCGTCGCGGCGCCGGCGCCCGCCGCCGAGAGCAACGCGACCGCGATCGTGGTCCCCGAGCGGGCACCGCCGCCGGCCCCCGACGAACAGCTGATGGACGACGCGTCGGCGACCGGGATGACCGCGCGCACGTCGCGCGGGGCGCCAGCGGCTGAGCCGAGCTCCTCCGACGAGCCGGTCGAACAGAAATAAGGCCATCCGTCTGCGTTTGTGCGATAGCCGCCAATCGGGCGCGGCTGGGCTCCCGGCGGCCGCGATCGATTCCGGAATTGGCAAGCGATCGGCGCTGCGCTAAAGACATAGCGGAGAGCCCTTGGGGTTCTCGTTGATCGCGCCGGTGCCCCGCAAGGGGCTTGAATGGGAATGCGGTGCGGGGGTTCGCCCCCAAATCCGCGGCTGTCCCTGCAACTGTAAGCGGTGAGCGAAAGCGTCATGCTCCTGGCAACGGGAGCGGCCACTGGAATGCGGCGGTCCTCGGACCGGCGACCTGGGAAGGCGATGCTCGAGCTGCGACCCGCGAGCCAGGAGACCTGCCGGCGATAAGGTCGCTCTTGCCTTGGCCCAGGGGATGGCCGCGGCACGGTTCTCCGTCTGAGCGACGAGCCTATGCGGCTGGGGCTGCATCGGTGCGTGGCTGGGCGGCAAGCGGCGCTCGTCCTTCGTCGCGCGCCGTCCGAATTCGGCCCCTTCCGTTCGTTGCTGTCGCGCCGCGGGGAAGAGCATGTCCGATCTATCGAAGGTTCCCGTCACCATTGTCACCGGCTTCCTGGGGGCCGGCAAGACGACCCTCATCAGCCACCTGATCCGCAATGCGGGCGGGCGCCGGCTCGCGGTGGTGGTCAACGAATTCGGCACGTTGGGCGTCGATGGCGACATATTGAAGGGCTGCGCAATCCCGGATTGCCCGGCCGAAAACATCGTCGAGCTCGCCAACGGCTGCATCTGCTGCACCGTCGCGGACGATTTCATCCCGACCGTCGAGACGCTGCTGGCGATGGACCCGCGGCCCGACCATATCCTGATCGAGACCTCGGGGCTGGCGCTGCCAAAGCCGCTGCTCAAGGCGTTCGACTGGCCCGCGATCCGCTCGCGCATCACGGTCGACGGGGTGATCACGCTGGCCGATGCCGAAGCGGTCGCCGCGGGGCGGTTCGCGCCCGATCTTGCCGCGGTCGACGCGCAGCGCGCCGCCGATCCGAGCATCGACCATGAAACCCCGCTGTCCGAAGTGTTCGAGGATCAGCTCGCCTGCGCCGATCTCGTGCTGCTCACCAAATGCGACCTCGCCGGCCCCGCCGGGATCGCCGCTGCCCGCGCAGTCATCGCCGCCGAGACGCCGCGGCCGCTCCCGGTCGTCGAGCTGGTCGACGGCGTGGTCGATCCGCGCGTCGTGCTCGGGCTCGGCGCGGCGGCGGAGGACGACATCGCCGCCCGCCCCTCGCACCATGATGGCGAGGACGAGCATGAGCATGACGATTTCGACAGCATCGTCCTCGCGTGGGGCGAGATCAGCGAACCGGACGATCTCGCGCGCCGGATCGAGACGCTCGCGGCGGGCGGCGACGTGCTGCGCGTGAAGGGTTATGCCGCGGTCGCGGGCAAGCCGATGCGCTTGCTCGTCCAGGCGGTGGGGTCGCGGGTGCGCGTGCAGTACGACCGGCCATGGCACGGTGACGAAGCGCGCGGCACGCAGCTGGTCGTGATCGCCGAGCGCGACCGGCTCGACCCGCCGACGATCAGGGCGGCGCTGGCGGCCTGATCCGCCATGCACGTCGTCTTCCGCGAAAGCCACGGGCTGGAGGAAAGCGCCACGCCGCGCGATCTGGGGCAGGATGCCGCGGATCTCGTGCTGCTGTCCTTCTCCGACAGCGATCTCGGCGCGTTCGCCGCGGGGTGGCGCGCGGGCGGTACCGCGATGCCGAGCCTGCGGCTCGCCAATCTCGCCGAGCTGACGCATCCGCTGTCGGTCGATACCTATGTCGAGCGCACGCTGGGCGCGGCCAAGGGGATCCTGATCCGGCTGATCGGCGGGACGGCCTATTGGCCTTACGGCGTGCAGCAGGTCGAAGCGCTCGCCCGGCGGCAGGGGATCGCGCTGGCGATCATCCCTGCGGATGGCCGCATGGACGCGCGGCTCGATGCGGCATCGACGGTGCCGGTGTCGACGCTGCGCCGCCTGACGCAGCTGTGCGACATCGGCGGCGCAACCGCGGCGCGCGCGGCGATCGCGCAATTCGCGCTGGCGGCGGGGCTGTACGTCAAGCCCGCTCCGGCAGCGCGCGCGATCGCGGCGGTCGGCGGCTGGCAGCCGGGGGACGGCGTGGTGTGCCCGGCCGCGTTCGCGCTGACGTCGGTGCGGCCACGAATCGTGCTGGTCTTCTACCGATCCTATCTGATGGCTGCGGACCTCGACCCGGTCGCGGCGCTTCATGCGGCGTTCGTGGCGCGCGGCTATGACGTGTTCGCGCTGTTCGCGCCCTCGCTCAAGGACCCTGCGGCGAGCGGGTGGCTGGCACGCTGGGTGTCGGCGCTGGCGCCGGTCGCGATCATCAATGCGACGGCTTTTTCGGCGCGCGATGGCGCGGGGACGACTCCGCTCGACGCCGCCGGGGTCCCCGTGTTCCAGGTCGCACTGGCAACCTCGGACCGTGCCGCCTGGGCCGACGCGGCGCGCGGCCTGTCCCCCGCCGATCTCGCGATGCACGTCGTGTTGCCAGAAGTCGACGGCCGGCTCTTCGCGGGCGTGGCGAGCTTCAAGGACGCCGCCGCGCGCGACTCCGACCTGCAATTCTCCCGCCGCGAACACCGCGCCGAACCCGAGCGGATCGCGGCGATCGCGGAGCGGGTGCACGGCTGGATCGCGCTCGGCGCCAAGCCGGCGGCGGAGCGACGGCTGGCGATCGTGCTGTCGACCTATCCGGGCAAGGCACACCAGGTGGCGCATGCGGTTGGGCTCGATGCGCTGGCCTCGGTCGCGGCGATGCTCGGCGATCTGGCGGAGGCGGGCTATGCGACGGCATTGCCGAAAGCAGCAGATCTGACGGTTGCGTTGGCAGAGCAGACCATCGCCTGGTCCCTGTCCGCTTATCGGGCCGCGCTGGCGATGCTCCCCGCCACGCTGCAGGCCGATGTGACGGCTGCATGGGGCGCGCCCGAAGATGACCCAGCGGCCGTGGACGGCGCCTTCCACTTCGCTGCGGTCGCCGCGGGGGACAGTATCGTCGCGCTCCAGCCGGAACGGGGCAGCGTCGCGGTGCGGGCGGACGAGTATCACGATCTCGCGCGCTGCCCGCGGCACGGCTATGTCGCCTTCTACCTGTGGTTGCGGACGCGGGGCATCGACGCGCTGGTCCATGTCGGCGCGCATGGCACCCTCGAATGGCTGCCGGGCAAGGCGGTCGCGCTGTCCGATGCGTGCTGGCCCGAGGCGCTTACCGGCGCGATGCCGGTGATCTATCCGTTCATCGTCAACGATCCCGGCGAGGCGGCGCAGGCCAAGCGGCGGATCGGCGCGGTCACGATCGGCCATGTCCCGCCGCCGCTGGTCGCGTCGGGCAGCGGTACCGGGCTGGGGCGGCTCGAGGCGCTGCTCGACGAATTCTCCAATGCCGACGGGCTCGATCCGGCGCGCCGCGATCGCCTCCAAAGCGACATCAGCGACGAAGCGATCGCGCTTGGGCTGGGCGACGTACTCGGCCTCGACCAGGCGCGGTCGAGTGCGGAGGCGATCACCCGGATCGACACCTTCGTCTGCGACGTCAAGGACAGCCAATATGGCGACGGACTCCACGTCTTCGGGCGCGGCGCACAGGGCCCGGCGGAACGTGACGGTCTGCTCGCGGCACTCGCCGGACGGCGGGTCGCGCCCGGGCCATCGGGGTCGCCTTGGCGCGGGCGAAACGACGTGCTGCCCACCGGGCGCAACCTCTACACCACCGACCCGCGCGCGGTGCCGTCGCGGTCGGCGCACGCGCAGGGGGTGCGCCTCGCCGACGAACTGATCCGACGCCATCTGCAGGATCATGGCGACTATCCGCGCGGGCTGGTGGTCGACCTGTGGGGCTCGGCGACGATGCGCACCGCGGGCGAGGAGTTCGCCATGGCGCTGCATCTGCTTGGCGCCGAACCGGTGTGGGACCATCAGTCCGATCGCGTCACCGGGGTCGAGATCCTGCCGCTTATGCAGTTCGACCGTCCGCGGATCGACGTGACGGTGCGCGTGTCGGGGCTGTTCCGCGATGCCTTCCCGACGCTGTGCGCAATGTTCGGGCAAACGGTGCGCGCGCTGGCGGCGCGCGACGAGCCGGCGGACCGCAATCCGTTCGTCGGGTCAGCCCCCGGCGCGCGCGTGTTCGGGCCGCGGGCGGGCAGCTATGGCATCGGGCTTGGCGACAGCGCCGACACCTACACGCCCGAGGCACGCCAGGCAGCGGGCGCGGCGTGGCTCGCCGCCTCTTCTCACGCGCTCGACGATGGCAACGCGCGCGCCGACCCGGCGGGGATCGCGGCGCGCGTCGCGGCGGCCGACGCCTTCGTCCACGTCCAGGACCTGCCCGAAACCGACCTGCTGCTCGCCGCCGATTATGCCGCCCACGAGGCCGCCTTTGCTGCGGCGCAGGCGATCACCGGTGGCAGCGCCACGCTGTATCACCTCGACGCGACCGATCCGACCCGCCCACGCGCCCGCCCGCTCGGCGAAGAGATCGCGCGCGTCGTACGCGCCCGCGCCGCGCATCCGGGCTGGGTTGCGGGCATGATGCGGCACGGATTTCGCGGCGCGGCGGAGCTTGCGGCGACGCTCGATCATCTCGGCACGTTCGCGCATCTCGCCGACGTCGTGACGCCCGAGTCGATCGATCTCTATTACGACGCGACGCTCGCGCGCGACGATGTCCACGCGTTCATGGCCGACGCCAATCCGCAGGCGCTGGCGGCGCTGGAGGCGCGGTTCCGTGCGCTCCACGCAGCGGGACTGTGGCCGACGCGGCGCAATTCGATCCTCGCGCAGCTGGGGGCGAGCGCATGAGCGTGGTCCGCGGCTGGTGCCCGACGGCCCACCGTCCGATGGCGGCCGGCGACGGCCTGCTCGTTCGCGTGCGCCCGCGCCTCGCACACATGACGCGCTTGCAGGTGATCGGGCTGGCGGAAGCGGCGGCCGATCACGGCAACGGCGCGATCGACGTCACCAACCGCGCCAACCTGCAAATCCGTGGCGTCCGCGAAGACCGCTGGGCGTCGTTGATCGCGGCCTTGTGCGCGCTCGAGCTCGTCGACACCGATCCGGGGCTCGAGGCGAAGCGCACCATGCTGGTAGCGCCCGACTGGCAGGAGGGCGACGATACGCACCGCATCGCCAGCGACCTCACCGCGCGTCTGTCGGAGCTTCCCGAACTGCCCGGCAAATTCGGGTTCGCCATCGACGCAGGGGCCGCACCGCTGCTCCGGGAAGCACCCGCCGACATCCGCATCGAACGGGATTCGATCGGAGGCCTGATCCTCCGCGCAGATGGACGAACGGGCGGCATGCCGCTGTCGGATGGCGCCGAGGTCGATGCGGTGATTGCGTTGGCACATTGGTTCGTCGCGAGCGGCGGGAGCGCCGCCGGTCGCATGGCGCGCCACATCGCCCCCCTGCCCGCCTGGGCGGATCGCGAAAGTTTCCCGTCTCCGGCGGGTGTCGCGATCGCGACCGGCCCGCACCCGCTCGGCGCGGTGGTCGGCCTCCCGTTCGGGCGGATCGAGGCGGCGGGCCTCGCCCGTCTGGTGGCGGACGGTGGCGGGATCCGCGTCACCCCGTGGCGGCGGCTGATCGTCGAGGGCAGCACCGCCACCGAGCAGCCCGAACCCGCGCTTCTCCACACCGACGCCTGCGTCGGCGCCCCCGCCTGCCCGCAGGCGAGCGTCGCGACGCGCGACCTCGCGCGCTGCCTCGCGCCGCATGTCGAGGGCCAACTACACGTCTCGGGCTGCGCCAAGGGCTGCGCGCGCGCGCGGCCCGCCCACGTGGTGCTCACCGGACGCGACGGCCGCTTCGATCTCGCCATCGCCGCCCGCGCCGGTGACCCACCCGTCCTGTCCGGGCTCGACGCCGCCCAGATCCTCGCCCGTTTCGGAGCCGCCTGATGCCGCATATCTATCAAACCGACGGCGCCGCCATCTACCGCCAGTCGTTCGCGACGATCCGCGCCGAGGCCGACCTCGCACGCTTCACGCCCGAGGAGGAGCCGGTCGCGGTCCGGATGATCCACGCCGCCGGTCTCGTCGAGCTAGCCACGCACATCCGCTTTTCGCCCGACTTCGCCGTGGTCGCCCGGCGGGCGCTCGCGGCCGGCGCACCGATCCTGTGCGATGCGCGGATGGTCACCGAGGGGATCACGCTCGGTCGGCTTCCCGCGGACAATCCGGTCATCTGCACGCTCCATGCGGCGGAAACGCCCGAACTGGCGCGCGCGATGGGCAACACGCGCTCAGCTGCCGCGCTCGAACTGTGGCGGCCGCATCTGGCGGGCGCACTGGTCGCGATCGGCAATGCGCCGACCGCCTTGTTCCACCTGCTCAATATGCTCGAGGACCCCGACTGCCCGCGCCCGGCCGCGATCATCGGCTGCCCGGTCGGTTTCGTCGGCGCGGTCGAGTCCAAGGCGGCGTTGTGGGCGGAACTGCCCGTCCCATGCGTCGTCGTCGAGGGCCGCATGGGCGGCAGCGCGATCACCGTCGCCGCGATCAACGCGCTCGCAAGCCGCGCCGAATGACGTTCCCTCCCTCCCAAGGCACGATCCACGGCGTCGGCCTCGGCCCGGGCGCGCAGGACCTGATGAGCGTCCGCGCCGACCGGCTCGTTCGCGGTGCGCGTCACATCGCCTTCTTCCGCAAGGCGGGCAAGCCGGGCCAGGCGCGGCGGATCGTCGAGGGCATGCTGCGTGCCGATGCGATCGAGTTCGCGATGGAATATCCCGTCACGACCGAGATCCCGGTCGCCGACCCGCGCTACCACGACCGTCTCTGCGGCTTCTATGCTGATTGCACCGACCACCTCGCCGCGCTGTCGGCGGCCGGCGAGGATGTGGTCGTGCTGTGCGAGGGCGACCCGTTCTTCTACGGCTCGTTCATGCATCTCCACAGCCGGCTGGCGGGGATCGCGCCGGTGCGGGTCGTTCCCGGCATCACCGGCATGTCGGGCGCGTGGACCGCGAGCGGCACGCCGATCACATGGGGCGAGGACGTGCTGACCGTCCTCACCGCGACGATAGCCGAGGATGAGCTGACCCGCCGGATCCGCGACACCGATGCGCTGGTGGTGATGAAGATCGGCCGCCACTTCGCCAAGCTGCGCCGCGCAGTCGCCGCCGCCGGGCGCGACGAAGCGGCGTGGCTGGTCGAATATGCCGCGATGCCCGACCAGCGCGTGACACGGCTGTGCGAGGCGGACGGCATCGCGCCCTATTTCTCGATCCTGCTGATCCACGGCCAGGGGCGGCGGCCATGAGCGGCTGGATCGCGATTGCGGGGCTCGGGCCGGGCGATGCGGCGCTGGTGACGCCCGAAGTCACCGCCGCGCTCGACGCGGCGTCAGACGTGATCGGCTACATCCCCTATGTCGCGCGCGTCGCCCCGCGCGTGGGGCTGACGCTCCACGCCAGCGACAACCGCGTCGAACTCGATCGCGCGCGGCATGCGCTGGAGCTGGCGATGGCCGGACACCGCGTCGTCGTGGTATCGTCGGGCGATCCCGGCGTGTTCGCGATGGCGGCGGCGGTGTTCGAGGCGGTCGAGCACGGCCCGCTTGCATGGCGCGAGCTCGACATTCGCGTGCTGCCCGGCATTACCGCGATGCTGGCGGCAGCGGCCCGCGCGGGCGCACCGCTCGGCCACGATTTCTGCGCGATCAACCTGTCGGACAATCTCAAGCCGCAAACCCTGATCGAGCGTCGCATCCGCCTAGCCGCCGAGGCCGATTTCGCGATCGCCTTCTACAACCCGCGCTCCAAGAGCAGGCCCGACGGGTTCGGGCGCGCCTTGGAAATCCTCCGCGACGTCTGCGCCGATGATCGTCCCGTGCTGTTCGCCCGCGCGGTCTCGACGCCAGAGGAGACGCTGCGCGTAGTTCCGCTGCCCGATGCGCGGCCCGAGATGGCCGACATGCGGACGGTCGTCATCGTCGGGTCGAGCACCACGCGGACGATTATCCGCAGCGGCGCGCCGATCCTCTACACCCCGCGGTCGGCGGCATGATCGATCCAGCGCAGCACGTCGGGGACCGCATCCACCCGGGGGCGCTCGGCCAGGATCGGGCGGTCGATCATCAGGACCGGAATCGCCAGCTGGCGGGCGGCGATCAGCTTGGCCTGCGCACCCGTGCCGCCGGCATTCTTGCAGACGACGAGGTCGATCGCATGCTCCCGCATCAGCGCGACATCGCCGGCCACATCGAACGGACCGCGATCGACGACGAGATGGTGGTCGGGCAGTTCCGGGTGGCCGTCGGGCGCATCGACGAAGCGCAGCAGGTAGCGATGCTGCGGTTGCGCCACGAACGCCGCGACGTGCATCCGCCCGAGTGCCAGCATGACCTTGCGGCGCGGGCCCGCGAGCATGGCGACCGCCGCTTCGACACTTTCGACATGACGCCAGTCGTCGCCGGGCTCCGCGCTCCACCCCGGTCGCGTCAGGGCGATCAGCGGCGTACCGGTTGCCGCGGCGGCTTCGACCGCGTTGCCGCTCATCTGTGCCGCGAACGGATGCGTGGCGTCGACCAGATGCGTGACGCTCTCCTTGCGGAGATAGTCGGCCAGCCCCGCCGCGCCGCCGAAGCCGCCGATCCGCGTCGGCACGGGCTGCACCTTCGGATGCGCCACGCGGCCAGCGTAGCTCAGCACGGCACGGTCGCCGCGCACCGCCAGCGCCTGCGCGAGCGCGCTCGCCTCGGTCGTGCCGCCGAGGATCAGGATATTCGGCATGGCGGATGAACTCGGCAAGGCATGGCTGACGATCGTCGGGATCGGCGAGGATGGACCAGCCGGCCTGTCCACCGCAAGCCGCGATGCTCTCGCGAACGCCGAGTGGGTGACCGGGGCTGCCCGCCACCTCGCGCTGCTGCCCGATCTGGCGTGCGAGACCGCGGCGTGGCCGGTGCCATTCGAGGATGGGATCGCGCCGCTTCTGGCGCAGCGCGGACGCCGGGTCGTGATGCTGGTCTCGGGCGATCCGTTCTGGTTCGGCGCAGGCTCGGTCGTGACGCGCCAACTCGAGCCCGGCGAATGGGTCGCGCATCCGGCGCCCTCGACCTTCAGCCTCGCCGCGGCGCGGCTGGGCTGGCCGATCGACACGACCCATTGCGTCGGCCTGCACGCCGCGCCCTTCGCGCGGCTGCGCCCGATCCTCGCCACAAATGTCCGTGCGATCGTGCTGGTGCGCGATGGGGCCGCCGTCGGCACGCTGGCGCGATACCTGTTCGAGCAGGGCTTCGGGTACAGCCCGCTGTGGGTGCTCGAAGCGCTCGGCGGTTCGCGCGAGCGCGTTCGCCAGACCACCGCCGCCGCGATCGATTTCACCGATATCACGCATCCGGTCGCGGTCGGCATTGCCGTCGGAGGCGAGGGTGCGGTCCTCCCCTCAGCCGCAGGCCGCCCCGACAGCTGGTTCGAGCATGACGGGCAGATCACCAAACGCCCGGTCCGCGCGCTCACGCTGTCCGCGCTCGCGCCGAAACCGTTCGAGACCTTGTGGGACATCGGGACGGGCTCGGGATCGATCGCGATCGAGTGGCTGCTCGCGCATTCCACCACCCAGGCGCTGGCGTTCGAGGCCGATCCCACGCGTGCCGAACGCGCGCGCGCCAATGCCGGCGCGCTGGGGGTCGACCGGCTCCGCGTGATCGACGGGCGCGCACCCGACGGGCTGGCCGATCAGCCTATGCCGGAGGCGGTGTTCATCGGTGGCGGACTTTCCGAAGCGCTGCTCGGCTGGCTTTGGACGCATCTGCCGCCCGGCACGCGGATCGTCGCCAATGCGGTGACGCTCGAATCCGAAGGCCTGCTGGCGGCGTGGCATCACGCGAAGGGCGGCGACCTGCTGCGGATTGAATTGTCCGACGCCGCGCCGATCGGCACGCGCCGCGGCTGGCGGTCGCATTATCCGATCGTCCAGTGGAGCGTGGCGCTGTGATCGTCGCGGGCTTCGGCTATCGCGGTGGCACCGCGCTCTCGTCGTGCGAGGCCGCGCTGGCGCTGGCGCAGCACGGGCATCCCCCAGTTACCGCGCTGGCGGCGCCGGACGACAAGATCGCCCTGCTCGCACCGCTGGCCGAACGGCGCGGTCTGGCGCTGCTCGCCATTCCGGCCGACGCGGTGGCCGGCATCGCGACACCAACCACCTCGCCGCCCAGCCTCAAGGCGCGCGGCACCGGCAGCGTTGCCGAAGCCGCCGCGCTCGTGGCCGCCGGCAAAGGCGCCCGGCTGCTCTCGTGCCGCCACATCTCCCCCGATCGCATGGCGACCTGCGCCATCGCCCAAGGACCTTCGACATGACCGTTCACTTCATCGGCGCGGGCCCCGGCGCACCCGATCTGCTCACGCTGCGCGGCCGCGACTTGATCGCCGCGTCGCCGGTGTGCCTGTATGCCGGGTCGCTCATTCCCGCTGCGCTGCTCGACCATTGCCCGCCGGGCGCGCGGATCGTGAACACCGCGCCGCTTTCGCTCGATCAGATCATCGACGAGATCGCAACGGCGCATGCGGCGGGCCACAATATCGCGCGGCTGCATTCGGGCGACCTGTCGATCTGGTCGGCGATGGGCGAGCAGCTCCGGCGGCTCCGCGCGCTCGACATCCCGTTCACCGTCACGCCGGGCGTGCCCGCCTTCGCCGCCGCCGCGGCCACGCTCGAGGCCGAGCTCACCCTCCCCGGCCTGGCGCAATCGGTCGTCCTGACGCGCACTTCCGGCCGCGCCAGCGCGATGCCGAGCGCGGAAACGCTCCCCGCCTTTGCCGCGACCAAGGCGACGCTGGCGATCCACCTTTCGATCCACGCGCTCGACCGCGTCGTCGCCGAGCTGACCCCGGCTTATGGCGACGAATGCCCCGTAGCGATCGTGTGGCGAGCGAGCTGGCCCGACGAGCGCATCGTCCGAGCGACGCTCGCCACGATCGTCGCCGCGGCGGCGGGCGGTCCGGATCGCACCGCGCTGATCCTCGTGGGCCCTGTCCTCGCGGCGGAGGATTTCGGCGAGAGCAGCCTGTACGCCGCCGGCTACGACCGCCGCTTCCGCCCGCAGAGCGCCGCTTCCCCCTTCGCGGAGATTGGCGAATGATCGCGGGGCTGATGATCGCCGCCCCCGCCTCGGGGACCGGCAAGACCACCGTGATGCTCGGCCTGCTGCGCGCGTTCCGCGACAAAGGCCTGCGCGTCCAGCCGTTCAAGAGCGGCCCCGACTATATCGACCCCGCCTTCCACCGCGCTGCGAGCGGACGGCCGTCGTTCAACCTCGACAGCTGGGCGATGGCCGAGCCGATGCTCCACGGCCTCGTCGCGGAGGCACGCGATGCCGATCTGGTGCTGGCGGAGGGGTCGATGGGCCTCTTCGACGGCGTCGCCAAGCCGGGCGCGACCGGCAACGGCGCGAGCGCCGACGTCGCGCGGCGGATGGGCTGGCCGGTTGTGCTGGTGATCGATGTGTCGGGCCAGGCGCAATCAGCCGCCGCCACCGCGCTCGGCTTTTCGCGCTACGACCCTGAGGTGCAGGTCGCGGGCGTGATCCTCAACCGGGTCGCGAGCCCGCGGCACGAACGGCTCGCACGCAGCGGGATGGCGGCGGTGGGGATCCGCGTGTTCGGCGCGCTGCCGCGGCGCGGCGACCTCAAATTGCCCGAACGCCATCTCGGGCTGGTCCAGGCGTCCGAGCATCCCGACCTCGACGCGCGGATCGCCGAATATGCGGTCTTCCTGCGTGAGCATGTCGATCTGGCGGCGATCCGCGCGACGGCGAGCGTCGCCACCGCCGCCGCCCCAGCCGTCCACGCCTTCGCACCGCCCGCGCAGCGGATCGCGCTCGCGCAGGATGCGGCTTTCTCCTTCGCGTATCCGCACATGCTCGCCGGCTGGCGTAGCGCGGGTGCGGAGATCCTGCCTTTCTCGCCGCTCGCCGATGAAGCGCCCGACGCGAGCGCCGACCTCCTGTGGCTGCCCGGCGGCTACCCCGAACTCCATGCCGGACGCCTCGCCGCCGCCGAACGCTTCCGCGCCGCGCTCGTCGAGCATGCCAGCACCCGCCCGGTCCACGGCGAATGCGGCGGCTACATGGCGCTCGGCGAGGGCCTGATCGACGCCGACGGCACACGCCACCGGATGGCGGGGCTGCTGGGGCTCGTCACCAGCTACGAAAAGCGGCGGATGCATCTGGGGTATCGCCATGCGACGCTGCTGGCGCCGATGGCGGGCGCGGCGACCGGCACGATGCTGCGCGGCCACGAATTCCATTACTCGACGATCCTCGAGCAGCCCGACGCCCCGCTCGCTCACGTCGTCGACGCTGAGGGCACGCCCGTGGCCGAGACCGGCTCGTATCGCGGGCGGGTCTCGGGCACCTTCTTCCACCTGATCGCCCCCGCGCAATGAGCGGCCTGGTCTCCTTCGTCGGCTCGGGGCCTGGCGACCCCGAGCTGCTGACGCTCAAAGCCGTCGCACGGTTGCAGGCGGCGGATGTCGTGCTGTTCGACGATCTGTCGTCGGGCCCGATCCTGCAGCACGTCCGCGCCGGCGCCGAACTGGTCGCGGTCGGCAAGCGCGCGGGCCGCCCGTCGCCGTCGCAAGCGCATGTCTCGCAACTGCTGGTCGATCATGCCCTGACCGGAGTCCGCGTGGTTCGGCTGAAATCGGGCGACCCGGCGATCTTCGGGCGGCTCGAGGAGGAGATCGTGGCGCTGCGCACAGCCGGCATCGCGTTCGAGATCATCCCCGGCGTTACCTCGGCCAGCGCCGCGGCCGCCGCCGCGGCTATCCCGCTCACGCGGCGGCTGAGCGCGCGGCGGGTGCAGTTCGTCACCGGACATGACGTCACCGGCGGCCTGCCCGAGGGTCTCAACCTGGCCGCGCTCGCCGATCCCGCCGCGACGACCGTGGTGTTCATGCCCAAGCGGACCTTCGCCGCGCTGGTCGAGATGCTCGTCGCGCACGGTATGGCGCCGGATACGCCCGCCTTGCTCGCCGAGAATGTCAGCTATCCCGACCAGCGGCTGACGCGCTCGACGATCGGCGATCTCGCCCGCGACCTCGGGCCCTCGAACACCGCGCCAGCCCTGATCCTCTATGGCCCGCTGCTCGAGCCATGATCGACCTGCACCTCATCGGCATCGGCACGGGCAATCCCGACCACCTGACGCGTGCGGCAGAGGCGGCGATGAACGCCGCCGACCTGATCCTGCTCCCGCGCAAGCGCGACGCGGCATCGGACCTGATCGATTTGCGCAGGGGTCTCTGCGCCGCCGTGCTGCGCGGCGAAACCCGCGTGGTCGAGTTCGACCTGCCCGAACGCGCGGACAGCGACGCGTATCTCGCCGCGGTCGGCGACTGGCACGACGCGATCGCGGCGTGCTGGGCAACGCAGATCGCGACGCATCTGCCGAGCGGCGGCCGGCTCGCCTTGCTCGTCTGGGGCGACCCGTCGCTCTATGACAGCAGCCTGCGGATCGCCGACCGGCTGCGCGATGGCGGCATGGCGCTCCGCGTCCAGGTCGTGCCCGGTATCACCAGCCTCCAGGCGCTGACCGCGGCGCATGCCATTCCGCTCAACACGCTCGCCGCCCCCGTGCTTGTCACGACCGGACGGCGCCTGCGCGCCGATGGCTGGCCCGCCGTGGCCGACACGCTTGCGGTGATGCTCGACGGCGGGTGCGCGTTCACGACGCTCGACCCACGCGGTGTGACGATCTGGTGGGGTGCATATCTCGGCATGCCGCAGCAGACGCTGGTAACCGGTCCGCTTTCGGAGGTGGCCGCCGCGATCGTCGCCGAGCGGGCACGGCTGCGCGCGGCGCATGGCTGGATCATGGACACGTATCTCCTGCGCCAGTCGGAGCCCGCGACATGACCGCGCCAGACTTCGATCCGGCGTTCGGAGATCAGCTCGAGACGCTGCTGCGCTGGCGGCGCGACGTGCGGCATTTCGGGGCGCGCGCGATCTCAGAGGATGACATGCGTGCGTTGCTCGACAGCGCCGCGCTCGCGCCGTCGGTCGGCAATGCGCAGCCATGGCGCTTCGTCCGGATCCGCTCGGAGGCCTTGCGCACGCAGCTCGCCGATCATGTCGATGCCATGTCGGCGGACGCCGCCCGTGCGATCCCGGACGAAGCGCTGCGCACGCGCTACCAGGCGCTCAAGCTGCACGGCATCCGCGAGGCACCGGAGCTGCTCGCGGTCTTCTGCGACGAGGCACCGGATGCAGGACACGGCCTCGGTCGCGCGACGATGCCCGAGATGCTGCGCTATTCGACCGTCATGGCGATCCACACGCTGTGGCTGGCGGCGCGCGCGCGCAACATCGGGGTCGGCTGGGTCTCGATCCTCGACCCCGCAGTGGTGACCGAACTGCTCGACGTGCCCCCCGGTTGGACGCTGATCGCGTTGCTCAGCCTCGGCTACCCGACCGCGCCGTCCGACACCCCCGAGCTCGAACGGCGCGGCTGGCAAGCCCGCGAACCGATCGCCGACCGGATCCTCGAGCGATGACACACCCTCTCCCCCGCATATTGGAACCGAACCCATGCTGACCCCCGTCGACAGCGGCCTCGCCGTCATCGCGTGCAACACCTGTCGCCTGTCGGCCGACCAACGCGAGGATGCCGACGGCACGCGTGGCGGCGCGCTGCTCGTCGCCGCGCTCGAAGCCGCCAAGGCCAGCGATCCGCGCTATGCCGACGTCGCGATCCAGCAGATGCCGTGCCTGTTCTCCTGCACCGAACATTGCTCGATCCACCTGCGCGCGCCCGGCAAGGTCGGCTATCTGCTCGGCCGCTTCACGCCCGATGCCGAGGCCGCGCAAGCGATCCTCGATTACGCGGTCCACTATGCCGACAGCGAGCACGGCCGGGTGCCGTTCAAGCAGTGGCCGCAGGGAATCAAGGGCCATTTCATCGCGCGCACGCCACCGGAGAATTTCCTTGTCGAAAGCTGATCGCCTGCTCGCCCCAACCGTTCCCACGCTGCGCAAGCGGATCAGCCTGCTCTACGCGCTGTTGATCGGCGCGAACGTCGGCGCGTGGATCTGGGCGCTCGCGCTGTTCCACGCGCAGCCGCTGATGCTCGGCACCGCCCTGCTCGCCTGGGGGCTGGGGCTGCGCCACGCGGTCGACGCGGATCACATCGCGGCGATCGACAATGTCACGCGCAAGCTGATGCAGGACGGACAGCGGCCCATGACGGTCGGTTTCTGGTTCGCGATCGGGCACAGTACGATCATCCTGCTGGCGTCGGTCGCGATCGCCTTCACCGCCTCGGCGCTGTCCGATTTCGCGGCGCTGAAAGCGACCGGCGGGGTGGTTGCGACGATCGTGTCGGCGGCGTTCCTGTTCACGATCGCGGCGATGAACCTGGTGATCCTGCGCTCGGTCTGGCGTACCTTCCAGCATGTCCGCGCTGGCGGCAGCTATGTCGACGAGGATCTCGACATCCTGCTCGGCGGCCGCGGACTGCTGTCGCGGCTGTTCCGTCCGCTGTTCCGCCTGGTCTCGACCAGCTGGCACATGGCGCCGCTTGGCTTCCTGTTCGGACTTGGGTTCGACACCGCGACCGAGGTGGCGATCCTCGGCCTCTCGGCGGCGCAGGCGGCGCACGACTTCGCGCTGGGACCAATCCTGGTGCTCCCGGCCTTGTTCGCGGCGGGGATGGCGCTGATCGATACGACCGACGGCATCCTGATGCTCGGCGCGTATGAGTGGGCGTTCGTCAAGCCGATCCGCAAGCTCTATTACAACATCACGATCACCGCGGTGTCGGCGTTCGTCGCGATCGTGATCGGCGGGATCGAGACGCTTGCGCTGATCGCGGACAAGCTCGGCTTCACCGGTGGGGTCTGGTCGGTCGCGAGCGACCTCGGCGGACGCTTCAACCTGCTGGGGTTCGGCATCATCGGCGTGTTCGCGCTGTGCTGGATCGTGAGCTGGGCGGTCTATCGCTGGAAACGCTTCGACGAGATCGAGGTGCGCCTCGGCGCGTGAAATCTGTCTCGCTGCGCCTGCCGCGTATCGCCTGAACATGGATTTGGTGACAAATACGTCGCAGGTTAAAGCAAAGATCTAGGCGCTTAGGCGGCAAGGCTTGTAATTTGTAGTACAAGCCTTGCGCGACGTGAGATCGGCTGATACGCCTCCTCCCAATCGGACAAAAACCGAACCAATGGGAGGGAAGATCATGAGCCTGTTCACGACGACCGCGTTGGGACGCATTCTCGCCTGCGGCATCGCGGCCACCGCCAGCGCCGGCGCTTTCGCACAGGCCGTGCCGGCTCCACCGAGCGCCCCCGCCCCGACGCTTGCCGAGCAGGCCACGCCGCCCGACACCACCGGCACCGATATTATCGTCACCGCCCAGAAGCGCGCCGAGCGTGTCCAGGACGTGCCGCTCGCCGTACAGGTGCTGACCGGCGACGCACTCCAGGCGCAGGGCGTGCGGCAATTCTCCGACCTCACCAAGGCGGCGCCGTCGCTGATCATCCGACCGGCCGAGCAGCCGGTCAACGCGTCGGTCTCGATCCGCGGGATCGGCACTTTCGCCTTCTCGCCGAGCGTCGAGCCGAGCGTCGCGGTGCAGATCGACGACGTCCCCGTCCAGTTCCTCGCACGCGCCTTCGCCGATCTGTCGGACATCGAGCGGATCGAAGTGCTGCGCGGCCCGCAGAGCACGCTCTACGGCCGCTCGGCGTCGGCCGGCCTGCTCAACATCGTGACCCAAGGTCCGAGCGCGCATCTCACCGGACGCATCGGCGGGCTCATCACGACCGACCGTGAATATAGCGGCAACGCTGCCCTGTCGGGGCCGATCACCGACACGCTCGGCTTCCGCACCAGCGTCAATTACGACAATTTCGCGGGCAACGTCCGCAACCTGTTCAACGGCGAGCGCGTCAACGGCTTCCGCACGCTGTCGACGCGCGGCAAGCTCGTTTGGAACCCGACGCCGAACCTCAACCTGACCGCGCAGATCGGCTATATCGATGGTCACACCACGATCGGTCGTCCGTTCGCCCGCGTCTCGCCCAATGCGCGGCTGCGCGGGGTCGCGGCCTATACGCCGGCGGTGTTCGCGCCGGGCGTGACCTTTACAGACGACAACACCAATGTCGTCAACAACGTGACTTCGGGCACCGATTACAGCGACTTCTCGCAGTCGCTGCGCGCCTCGCTCGACCTCGGCTTCGCTTCGCTCGTGTCGATCACCGCCTGGGATCACTTCAAGCAGTTCGACATTCTCGACCAGGATGAATCGGCGATCGCCGCACTCGACAATCGCCAGTTCGGCACGTTCAACACGCACGCCTTCTCGCAGGAGCTGCGGCTGGTCTCGTCGGGCAAGACGCGGCTGCGCTACACGCTCGGCCTGTTCTACTCGAACCTCAACCTGACGCGCGATTTCACGCGGGGGCCGTTCTTCTCGGTCGCGCGCTGGTATGCGACCAACGGCAACAAGCAGTATGCCGCGTTCGGCCAAGCCGAGTATGAGATAATCGACGGCACCTCGCTGATCGGCGGCATTCGCGCCGGGCATGGCAAGATTGACTATACCTTCCTCGACTATGCCGCGAACAATGCGAAGTTCTCAGGGCAGAACACAGAGGATTATCAGACCTACAAGGTCGGCATCCAGCAGCGCCTCGGCACGGACGTGATGGCGTTCGCCACCTATGCCACCGGGCACAAGGGCCAGGCCTATGACATCGGCACCGGCTTCAACCTAACGCGGCAGAATTCGGGGCCGGTTCGTCCCGAAACCTCGCAGGATTGGCAGCTCGGCGTGAAGTCGCAGTTCCTCGATCGCAAGGTCACGCTCAACGTCACGCTGTTCAACACGACCTTCGACAATTTCCAGGCGCAGGGGATCGAGACGCTGTCCGACGGCACGATCAACTTCCGCCTCGCCAATGTCGGCAAGCTGCGCACGCGGGGCGTCGAGCTCGAGGGTGGCGTGCGCTTCAACCGCGCGTTCAACCTCAGCGGCGGCGTGACCTATGTCGACGCGAAGATCCTCTCCTTCCCGCTGGCGCAATGCTATCCCGGGCAAGTCGTACCGGTTACCTGCTTGCCGAAGGTACCGCCATCGGTTCCCGCGACCCCAACGTTCCAGAACCTGGCGGGCTATCGCCCCGCCCAGGCGCCCGAATGGAAATTGTCGGTCAGCGCCGATTACACGCCGAGCCTGACCCCGACGCTCGATGGCGTGTTCCAGGCGGCATACAACTATCAGAGTTCGTTCAACTTCGGCATCAACAACGATCCCGAAACCCGCCAGAAGGGCTACGGCATCCTCAATCTGTCGTTCGGCATCCGCGGTGCTGATCGCAAGTGGGAGCTGGTCGGCTTCGTCAACAACGTGTTCGACAAGCACTATTTCTTCAACGTCAACAATTCGTACGGTAACCAGGGCAACGCGCAGGCGACGCAGAGCAATTTGCCGCGCGACTTCAACCGCTATGCAGGGGTGCGGGCGAGCCACACCTTCTGAGGCTGTGGGACAAACGAAAGGCCGGGCGCTCCGTTGAGCCCCCGGCCTTTTGTGTTTTCAAGCGGGCCCCAGTCGTCACCCCGGGCTCGCCCCGGGGTCCACCGGGACGCGCGTCCTGCCGGTGAAGCACGCGCGGCACGGTGGGCCCCGGCACAAGGCCGGGGTGACGGTTGGAAGTGCAGCCCCGCCCCAAACCGCTCAGCGTAGCTGGCAGATATCCAGCACGTTCATGTCGTTATAATCCAGATTCTCACCCGCCATCGCCCAGATGAACCCATAAGCGCGCGTCCCGGCGCCCATATGCACCGACCAAGGCGGCGAGATCACCGCTTCCTCGTTCGCCAGCACGATGTGCCGCAGCGCATCCTCTTGCCCCATGTAATGGAACACGCGGTCGTCGGGGCCGAGGTCGAAGTAGAGATAGATTTCCGAACGCCGCTCATGAATGTGCGGCGGCATCGTGTTCCACACGCTGCCGGGCTTGAGCAGCGTCATGCCGAGGCAAAGCGACGCACTCCCGCAGGTATGCGGTAGGAGCAGCTGATAGATCGTCCGGTCATTCGATTCCGCGAGGCTACCGCGCTCGAGCGGCGTGACGTCGGCCATCGCCAGCTTGCGCAACGGGAAGGCGCGGTGCGCGGGCACGCTCAGCAGATAATAGCGCGCGCCTTCGCCGGCGAAGGTCACGTCGGCCGACCCCATCGGCACGTACAATGCCTCGCACCGGTCGAGCGCGAACGCCTGCCCGTCGACGGTCACCACGCCCGGCCCGCCGATATTGACGATCCCGAGCTCGCGCCGCTCGAGCAAGGGATGCCCCGCCGCACTCGCCGGCTCGGTCTGGTGCGGCAGCGCGAGCGTCGCCGCGCCCGGCACCGCGCCACCGATAATGAAGCGCTCGCCATGCGAATAGGTCAGCACGATCTCGCCCGTTCGAAACAGACCGCCGACGCGATAGCGATCGCGCAGCTCGTCGTTCGACGCGCACGCCATCATGTCGGGGTGCGTCGCGTAGTAGGTCTTTTCGAACACTTGGGGTAACTCCGGGGAGGATCAGCGCTTCGACGGCGCGCGGTCGAGCTCGGCGACGGCGGTTGCCGCGAGCAGGAAGGCGCCGACGCCGTAGAATTGCGTGTCGTCGGCCGCCACGCGTTCGGGGCGATCGCTGACCTGCTGGACCCATCCGAGCCGGCCGTCGGGCTGCAGGCTGCGGACCAGCGCGTCCCAGCCCTTACGCACCACCGGCGTATAGGCCGCGCGGTCGAGCAGGCCCGCCTTGACGCCCCACGCCATGCCATAGGTGTAGAAGCCGGTCCCGCTCGACTCCGGCGGCGAGTCCTCGGGCGCGAGCAGCGACGGGGCCCAATAGCCGTCGGGCTTCTGCAGCCCTTTCAGCGTCCCCGCCATTTCGACGAACAGCTTTTCCATCCGCACCCGGTCGGCATCGCGCTTCGGCAGGAGCGGGATGATCCGCGCCATCGCCGCGAACACCCAGCCATTGCCGCGGCTCCAGAACTGCTTGCGCTGGCTCTCGTCGCGCCGCTCGAAGAAGCGGCTGTCGCGGTAGAAGAGGTGCGCCGCGGGATCGAACAGGAAGTCGGTCGTCGCCCAGAACTCACGCAAGGCGTAGTCGCGATAGCGGCGGTCGCCGGTCTGCCGCGACAGCTCGATCATCGCCGGCGGCGCCATGAACAAAGCGTCGCACCAGCAATAGCGCGTCAGGCATTCGGTGCCGTCATAGCCCGACGGCGGCTGGTAGAAAGCCAGCCCGACGCGCGGCGGGTTGGCGACGATATAGTCGAAGCGTGCGCGCGTCGGGGCTATCGCCGCCGCGCCCGCGCCATGCTTTGCCGCCCACAGATAGGATTGGGTGATGACCAGATCGTCGGCATGATAGGGTCGCTTCGCCGGCGTCCAGCCGTTGGCGCGCCCCATCGCGACCACCGCCTGGCCGATCTCTGGTGGGGCACCCGCATCGGCGAGCGCGGTCATCCCCACCCAGAACACCGCTTGCTCCCAGGCGCGCGGATTGCGCGTCTCAGTGGTGATCCGCGAGACATGGCCGGTATCGGTCATGTGCGCGAGCTGCCACTCCGCAAGCTTGGTGGCGAGCGCAACCGCGTCACTCGCCTGGGACGCCGCAGCCGCCTGTGGCGCAGGCGCGGCGAGCAAAGGTGCCGACAGCAGCGCAGTGCTGGCGAGCAGGACGAGCGAGCGAGCGATCATGACGAACCTTCCGGAAGGGGCGTGCCGGCCGGGTCGACAGCGACCCGCGCGAGCGTGGGACTGAGCAAGTGGAGCGCGATCAGCGCGACGAAATAGGCGCCGCCCGCCACCGCGAAGATCGGCGCGTAGCTGCCCGACAGATCGAGCACATAGCCGACGAACTTGGCGATCAGCATCCCGCCGATCGCGCCAGCGGTGCCCCCGATCCCGACGACCGACCCGACCGCCGCGCCCGGGAAGAGATCCGACGGCAAGGTCAGCAGGTTCGCGGAGAAGGCTTGATGCCCCGCCGTCGCCAGCCCGATCAGCAGCACCGCGGTCCACAGCGAATCGATATATTGCACCGTCACGATCGGCAGCACGGCGAAGGCGCAGACGAGCATCGTCAGCTTCCGCGCGGCGTTGACACTGACCCCGGCGCGGATCATCCGCGACGATGCCCAGCCGCCCGCGATGCTCCCCACATCGGACATCACGTAGATGACGATCAACGGCGGGCCGAAGCTCTTGAGATCGAGCCCGTAGCGTTTGCCGAGGAAGTCGGGCAGCCAGAACAGGAACATCCACCAGATCGGGTCGGTGAGGAATTTCGGCACCGCATAGCCCCAGGTCGCGCGGATGCCGAACAGCCGCCGCCACGGCAGCGGCGCGCTCGGCTGCACCGGATCGCTCTGGATCAGCGCGAGTTCGGCGGGCGACAAGCGCGGATGCTCGGTCGGGCGGCGATAGATGGCGAGCCATGCGACCAGCCAGATGACGCTGAACGCGCCGGTCGCGATGAACGCCGCGCGCCAGCCATACGCGAGCGCGATCGCGGGCACGAGCAAAGGGGTGACGATCGCGCCGACATTGGCGCCGGCGTTGAAGATGCCGACCGCAAAGGCGCGCTCGCGCTGCGGAAACCATTCGGCGACGGCCTTGAGCCCCGCCGGGAAATTGCCCGATTCCCCAAGCCCCAGCGCAAAGCGCGCGATCGCGAATTGCGTAACGCCGCCGACGAAGCCGTGGGCGACATGCGCCAGCGTCCAGAAAGTAAAGGCGATCGCATAGCCGACGCGCGCGCCGGCTACGTCGATCATCCGCCCGACGGCGAGGAAGCCGATCGCGTAGGCTGCCTGGAACCAGAAGACGATGTCGGCATATTGGCTCTCGCGCCAGCCGAGATCGGCCTGCAGCAAGGGCTTGAGCACGCCGATCATCTGCCGGTCGACATAGTTGATAGCGGTGGCGGCAAACAGCAGCCCGCAGATCACCCAGCGATACGATCCGGCGCGCCGCGCGGCATCGGTGATCGTGGCTTCGCTGGCGGTCACGACGGGAGTCGCTTCATAGTGCGCGATGGTCGCTCGCCCGATCGGCATAGTCTACGCATTCAGGCCACTCACCTTCCCGGCTGCCCCGTAGTCTGACGCCGGGATCCCGCTACTTGTAGTACAACCGAAAAGCGCTCGTCAATCGCTCGCGGCGCTGTCGTCGACCTTCGGGCGCAGGCTCGTCGTCTCGCTCAACTGCGAGTGGCGGCTGAGGCTTTCCTGCATGTGATGCCGCGCCGCTTCGCGCGCCCGCGCCGAATCCATCCGCACGATCGCATCGAGGATCGCCTCATGCTCGCCCTGCACCTTCGCGGCATACGCGCGATGCGCCGCCTCCGACTGATCGCGCAGATAGAGATTGCGCGGTGGGACCAGGCGCAGGCCCAGAAATTCGATCAGCCGCTCGTAATAATGGTTCTGCGTAGCGCGCGCGATCGAGAGGTGGAAGCCGCTGTCGGCGCGCGCGGCGGCCTCGGGATCGTCGATCACCGCCTCCATCTGCGCAAGCGCATCGCGGATCGCGCCGATGTCGGCGGTGGTGCGCCGCGCCGCCGCGAGCGCCGCCATCTCGGTCTCGAGCGCGAGCCGCATCTCGAGCAATTTGATGACGTCGGTAAGCTCGCTCATCTCGTCGCGCGTCACCTGGAATGCGCGGTATTGCGCGGTTGCGGCGACGAACACGCCCGACCCCTGGCGCGACGTCGTCAGCCCCTGCGCCGACAGCCGCGCGACCGCCTCGCGCACCACTGTGCGGCTGACATTCTCGGCGGCCGAGATTTCGAGCTGGGTAGGGAAGCGCGACCCTGGCGGCATCGCACCGGTGCGGATGCGTTCCTCGAGCTTGGCGAACAACCCATCGGTCAGCGACGCGGAATTTCGGGCCATCGACATTTCCTTCTCAACGGCTCCAATACACCGGAGCGCTAGCTGCTTGTCATACGAATTTGGCAGTTGTAGCATAACTGCTAACATCGAAGAGCGCTGAGCGCTACGGTCAACGGAGAGGCGTCATCGTGCGGTCGGCATTCCCCCTTTTACTTAGCGGTTTCGCGTGTCTCGCGCCAATGGGAGCGGTAGCGCAGAGCGCACCCGTGCCGCCGATCCAGCCGCAAGTGTCGCCCGATCGGCCCGATTGGGAAAATCCCGCCGTCTTCGCCATCGGCAAGGAGCCGCCGCGCGCGACCGGCTTCCCGTTCGAGAGCCGCGAGAAGGCGATCGCCGGGCACCGCACCAAGTCCGATCGCTTCGTGCTGCTGAGCGGGCAATGGTCGTTCGCGCTCTCGCCCAACGCCGATCAGCTGCCGGCGGGGTTCGAGAAGCCCGACTACGACGTTTCGCAGTGGAAGACGATCAAGGTTCCCGCCGACTGGCAGGCCGAGGGCTTCGACCAGGCCCGCTACAACAACATCACCTACCCCTTCCCCGCCAACCGCCCGCTGATTCCGCATGCGACCAACCCGGTCGGGTCGTACCGCCGTGACGTCGTGGTGCCGGCGGGTTGGTCGGAGAGCGACGTGATCCTGCACATCGGTGCGGCTGGGTCGGCCCATTACGTCTGGGTCAACGGCGCGAAAGTCGGCTATTCCGAGGACAGCAAGCTGCCGTCGGAATACGACGTGAGCCGCTACCTCAAGCCCGGCCACAACGTGATCGCGATCCAAGTCTATCGCTGGTCCGACGGCAGCTATCTCGAGGACCAGGATTTCTGGCGCGTCTCGGGGATCGAGCGCGAAGTGTTCCTAATGGCGGCGCCGAAGACGCGGATCCGGGACTTTTTCGTCCATGCCGGGCTCGACGAGCGGTACCGTGATGGCAAGATCGTGGTCGATCTCGCGGTGACGCCCACCAAGGCGGCGACCAGCGCGCGGATCGTGCTGCTCGACGGCGACCGCGTGGTTACCGAGAAGTCGACCGCGATCGCCGCAGGCTCGGCCGAACGCACCGTCTCGATCGCGACGACGATCCCAGAGGTAAAGCGCTGGACCGCCGAGACGCCCAATCTCTACATGCTGCTGGTCGAACTGTACGACGCGAAGGGCGCGATCGTGCAGTCGACCTATAGCCGGATCGGCTTCCGCAGCGTGGCGATCCAGAACGGGCTCGTCACCGTCAACGGCCAGCCGATCACGATCCGCGGCGTCAACCGCCACGAGCATGATCCCGAGACCTTCCACGTCATCTCGCTCGAATCGATGGAGCGCGACATCCAGCTGATGAAGCGCGCCAACATCAACGCGATCCGCACTTCGCATTACCCCAACGACCCACGGCTCTACGAGCTCGCCGACCGCTATGGCCTCTATGTCATGGACGAGGCCGATATCGAGAGCCACGCCTATATGGACTTCGCCAACAAGCATCCCGAGCAGCGCGGGCAATATCAGCTCGGCTTCGATCCGGCGTGGAAGGCTGCGCACGTTACGCGCGTCACCAACATGATCGAGCGCGACAAGAACCATCCCTCGATCATCTTCTGGTCGCTCGGCAACGAGGCCGGGATCGGCCCGAACTTCGCCGCCGCCGCGGCCGCCGCCAAGCAGCGCGATCCTTCGCGGCTCGTCAGCTATCTCGGCTGGGGCACGTGGGACGGGCGGTTCGAGCACCACCCCAACGACTTCGCCGACATCTATGCGCCGATGTACGACACCGCCGCCAAGCTGGTCGACTATGCGACCAACTGGTCGTTCCGCCAGCCACTGATCATGTGCGAATATGCCCACATGATGGGCAATTCGGGCGGCGACCTGAAGGAATATTGGGATGCGATCTATGCGCATCCCGACAAGCTCCAGGGCGGCTTCATCTGGGACTGGGTGGATCAGTCGATGTATCGCACCACCAAGGACGGGCGGCGCTATTGGGGCATGGGCGGCGAATATGGTCCCAATCCCGGCGGCGAATTGGAATTTGGCGATGGCCTGATCCAGTCCGACCGCACGCCGAACCCGCAGCTGTTCGAACTGACCAAGGTCTATGCGCCGATCCAGTTCGAGAGTTTCGACCCCGCCAGCGGCGCGCTGCGCGTCGCAAACCATTATGATTTCGCCAGCCTCGCCGGGCTCGATCTCGGCTGGCAGATGCTCGAGGACGGCGTCGTCGTCGCACGCGGGACGAGGCCCGCGCTCGCCACCGCAGCGCATGGTCACGAGACCACCACGCTCGCTCTGCCCGCGATCGCGCGCAAGCCGGGTGCCGAATATCTGCTCAATGTCGTCGCCCGCGCAAAGGACGCGGGCACCCCCGCGATCGCCGCGGGTCAGGTGATTGGCTGGGAGCAGTTCCCGCTCGGCGCCGCCGTGGCGGTCGCCAAACCTGCCCCCTCGGGCAAGGTCGAGCTCTCGCAGGCAGGCGGGATGGTCACGCTGCGGGCCGCTGGCGCCGAACTGGTGCTCGATCGCAAGACCGGGCTGCTCGTCCGTTACGCGGCGAGCGGCCGCACGCTGCTGCGCGGTGGTACGCCCGATTTCTACCGCGCCTTGACCGACAACGACGTCGGCGTCGGCGTCGAGCGCACCCATGCGGTGTGGAAGACCGCATCGAGCGACCGCACCGTCGAAGCGGTCGAGCAGCACGCCACGGCCGGCGGCGCCGACGTCACGATCCGCTATCGCATCGGCAAGGACGTCGCGCGCTTCGTCACGCGCTACGCGATGGCGGGCGACGGCACGGTGGTGGTCGAGGGCAGCTTCACCCCGCTGCGCACCGACCTCCCCGATCCGCTGCGGATCGGGCTGGCCTATGCCATGCCCGCCAGCTTCGACACGCTCGAATGGTATGGCCGCGGCCCGCACGAAAGCTATTCGGATCGCAAGACCAGCGCGCCGATCGGCTTGTGGCGCGGGGCGATCGCCGAGCAGAATCACGATTACATGCGACCGCAGGAAACCGGCAACAAGGTCGACGTCCGCTGGATGGAGCTGTCGGATCACGCCACCGGCGGCCTGCGCGTCCAGGGCGACACGCCGCTGTCGATGAATGCGCTCGCCTTTCCGTACGACGATCTGTCGCACCGCGCGCCGGGCACGCGCCGCAGCTCGGATATCGTTCCCCATGATGAGGTTTCGCTGATGATCGATGCAGTCCAGTCCGGGATCGGGGGCGACACGCAATGGGACCAGACCGGGCGCCCGCTGCCGCGGTACCGGATCGCGCTCGCACCGCGCAGCTTCAGCTTCCGGCTGAGCCCGTTCAGCGGCGCCGGCACCACGCCGACGCTCGCCCGCCCCGCCTCGGCGACCGGCGTCGCGGCGGTGATTCAGTGAGCGCGCGCCTGCCCTCGCGCCTGCCCTCGTGCCTGCCCTCGTGCCTGCTCGCCGGCGCGCTGCTGCTCCTCGCCGGCGCTGCCGTCGCGCAGGAGGCCGCGACGCCGACGATGCCGCCGATCAGCACCCCGCTGCCGCCTGCGCCCGACCGCGAGCCGCACGCCGCGGTCAAGCTCGCCGACTATCGTTACGACGATCTGTTGTGGGAAAACGATCGCACCGCGCACCGGATCTACGGCCATGCGCTCGAGGCGGCCGAGCCACCGTCGGGATCGGGGATCGATTCGTGGGGCAAGAACGTCATCTGGCCGTTCACCGACCGCCAGCTGCGCAGCGGCGACCAGCATTCGTATCACGGTGAGGGGCTCGATTTCTACAATGTCGGCACCGGCCGCGGCGCCGGCGGGCTCGGCATCTGGCACGACAACAAGCTGTGGACCTCGCGCAATTACACCCGCTACCGCATCCTCAAGAACGGCCCTGACGCCGCCGATTTCGTGGTCGATTACGCGCCGTGGCCGGTCGAGGTCGACCGCCGTGTGTGGGAAACGCGCCGCTTCACGCTGCCGCTCGGCACGCAGTTCACGCGGATGGTCTCGACGCTGTCGTCGGACAAGCCGGGTCCGCTGATCGTGGGCATCGGCATCGGCCGCCACACGATCGGCTCGAGCGACGGCGCGCTGACGGTCGATCGCGCGCACGGCATCCTCTCCTTCTGGAGCACCGAGGATGGCGCGCACGGCCGCATGGCGATCGCGCTGAAGGTCGATCCGGCGATGATCGTCGATGTGAAGAACGACTTCGACAATTACCTCGTCCTGCTCAAGGTCGAGCCGGGCAAGCCGTTCGTCTATTATTCGGGTTCTGCGTGGGACAAGGGCGTCGGCGGCTTCCGCACGCGCGCCGAGTGGGA
The DNA here is from genome assembly GCF_036663815.1 of Parasphingomonas frigoris. NCBI lineage: Bacteria > Pseudomonadati > Pseudomonadota > Alphaproteobacteria > Sphingomonadales > Sphingomonadaceae > Parasphingomonas > Parasphingomonas frigoris. Next base: position 1,009,506 of record NZ_JAXOJQ010000001.1, read on the forward strand.
CCGCTACGTCCTATCAGCGCCCGTCGATTTCCGCGTGCCGACCGACCGCCAGGGGAAGACACGATGAAGCGCCGCGATTTCATGGCGGCCGCGCTCGCGACCGGGTTCGTTGCCGACACAATCGTCGGCACCAGCGCGGAGGCTGCGCCCCGCGCGCGCGCCGGAACGTCGGACCGCGCCTATATGGTCGATCTGCTCGCGCGGATGGCGAAGCCCGTGCTCGGCCCGATGGCGGCCGGCGAGCTCCACGCGCGCTTCAAGCCCGAGCTCAGTCCGACCTGGGACGGGCGCGATCCGGGCGTCGCCTATCTCGAATGCTTCGGCCGCCTGATCGCAGGGATCGCGCCGTGGCTGTCGCTCCCCGCCGATACCACGCCCGAGGGCCGCCTGCGCGAGACGCTGCGCCAGCAGGCGGTGGCGAGCTATGCGCATTCGGTCGACCCGCGCAGCCCCGATTGCCTGTTGTGGCACGGCCAGGCACAGGCGCTGGTGGACTCGGCCTATTTCACCAACGCCTTGATGCGCGCGCCGAAACAATTGTGGGAGCCGCTCGACACGACGACCAAGCAGCGCATCGTCGGCGTGATCAAGGGCCTGCGCGACGTCTCGCCGCCCTACACCAACTGGCTGCTGTTTGCGGCGATGAACGAGGCGTTCCTGCTGTCGATCGGCGAGCAATGGGATCCGGTGCGGATCGATCTCGCAATCCGCAAGGTCAACGAATGGTATGTCGGCGATGGCTGGTATGGCGACGGGCCACACTTCCATTTCGACTTTTACGGCGCCTATGTCATCCATCCGATGCTTGTCGAAATCCTGGAAGTGCTCGTCGCGACGGGTGCGAAGTTCAACAGCCTGGCGACCAAGGATCTGCTCGAGCAAGCCTATCGCCGGATGCAGCGGTTCGGCGAGAATCTCGAGCGGATGGTCGGGCCCGACGGCAGCTATCCGCCGATCGGTCGCTCGCTTACCTACCGTACCGCGGTGTTCCAGCCGCTCGGCCTGCTTGCCTGGCGCAATCGCCTGCCCAAGTCTCTGCCGCCGGGCCAGGTGCGCGGCGCGACGTTGGCGGCACAACGCGCGATCTTCCGCTTCCCGAGCAATTTCGATGCGAACGGCTATTTGACGATCGGCTTCACCGGCCACCAGCCCGCGCTTGGGGACTGGTATTCGAACGCCGGCAGCATGTATCTTGCGGCCGAGAGCCTCGTCGCGCTGGGGCTTCCCGCCGATGCAACGTACTGGACCGACGCGGTGCAGCCCTGGACCGCCAAGCGCGCCTTTGCCGGGGAAGCTTTCGCCAAGGATTATTATTCGGACGCCTGAGGCGCCGCGTCAGCGACGTCCCTTCACGCCGAGCATCGTGAGCCCCCCTGCGAGCGTCATCACCGCGAGGCACAAGAGCAAGGGGGTGAAATTGCGCGGCGTCGACAGCCACCACGCGAGCGCCGGTCCGATCAGCATCGGCGCGGTGTTCGACAGGTTGATCAGCCCGAGGTCGCGCCCGCGCCGCCGCGGGTTGGGCAGCAATTGCATCACGAAGCCGATCTGCAGCGTCAGGAAGAGCGAGCACCCGATCGAATAGAGACCGAACCCGACCGCCGCCGCATTCCAGTCGTGCGCACCGGCCATCACCGCGAGGCCTGCCGCGTCGAGCGCCGCCGCGGCGACCAGGAAGGGCTTGCGCCGCCCGATCCGGTCCGACCAGCGACCGAGCAGAATTGCCAGCGGCAGCGGGATGACGTTGGCGAAGAAGATCAGCGTGCCGACCTGGACCGCCACCGCGCCCCGCCCGCCCGGCGCTGCGAACTGCTCCATGTAGAATAAAAGATAGGCGAACAGCATCGTGCCCGCGACCTGGACGAGCAGGCGCGACAGCCAGGCGAGCGCGAGATCGCGCGACGATGCCGCCACCGTCCGTTGTTCGATCGGCTGCACCGCCGGCCGCGCCGTCGTCGCCAGCAACGGGACGAGGCAGACGACGACGATCGCCGCGATCGCTGCCAGCCGGATGCCGAGGTCGGGGGCGGTCCATGCCACCAGCACCGGTCCGATCGCCGCGGCTGCGGGCTGGGCTCCCGCCAGCAGGCCGCTCATCACGCCCTTCTGCCGGTCGAGGCTCTCCTCTGCGAGCAAGGCGACCAGCGGGGCCAGCACCGCATTGAGCGCGACCTGAAAGACCATGATCGCCACGACGAGCAGCCACGGCGAGCCGGCGCTGGCAACGCCCGCGTAGGACAGGACGGTCGCGACCAGCCCCGCCGCGATCCAGCGGCGGCGCCCGATGCCGCGCTCGAGCGCACGATCGCTCAGCCAGCCGAAGAGCACGCCCGAGACGCTGGCCATCACCGCTCCCGTCATCATCGCCGCCGCGAGCATTCCGAATCGCGCGCCGCCGGCCAGCTCTTCGATCCGCAGCGGCAGCAGCAACGTCAGCAGCGGAAGGTAGGCGACGACGCATCCGGCATAGCCGAGCGCGCCGAGCACCGGGACCAGAATGGTCGAGGGCCCGGCCTGGCGGGCGGAGCGGAAGCGGTCTGGAGCGACGGTCATGCCGTGCCTGCTTACGGCCTCCGCCGCGCCGCGGCCACGGATTTGCGCGCTACACGCCGCGGCGCGGTCGATTGTCGTCGGTTCGGCATGTCACGCGGGGCCGCCGCACCGCCCGACACCGCGCCGCTGGATCGCGTTACCGCTTCATGCGCGGCATGCCGAGAAAATCGCGCTTGCCGAGCTTGACCCCCTGCGCGCGCAGGATCGCGTAGGCGGTGGTGGCGTGGAAATAGAAGTTCGGCTGCGAGAAAGAGAGCAGGAAGTTCGCGCCGGTGAAGGGCATGCGGGTCTCGCCGAACACGAAATGGGTGTCGTTATCCGCAAGCTGATCGAACGCGTCGCGATCGATCGCCTTCAGGCTGGCGACCGCCGCCTGGATGACGCCGTGCAGGCCGGCAAAGTCGGTCGGCCATGGCGTCATGTCGGGCGAAAAGCTGCCGGCGCGCACGCCTTCGATCCCGCCGACCGAGTGTGCCGCGCAGGATTTCACCTGATAGCCGAACGGCAGCATGTCGGGCGCGAGGCGCGCGTCGATCAGGTCGGCGTCGACCTTGCCGTGCTCGGTGCAGTAGGCCGCGGCCTTGTCGATCAGCGCATCGATCGCCCCGAGGATCTGCAGGTTGGACGGGACGACAGCATCGTAAAGCGAGAAGGTCATGAAGCAGCTCCTGTTGCGGCGGCGCTCTTATGCCGCGTCGCGGGGCAGCGGTCCACGAAACTTCGGCTGACTTTTGTTGCGCGGGAAGGAGCGCCACGCCGACCGGCCGTGCGTGTTTGTCACCGCGCGGCGGCTGGTCTAGCGTCGCGGCGCAGGGAGGTTCGAACGGTGTGCAATCGCTATCGCATGACGGCCAACCAGGTCGAGCTCGCCGCGCGCTACGGCATCGTCGCGCCCTATGGCCCCGAACCCGAGCGCATCCCGCCGCCCGAGCTCTTTCCCAAGACCGCGTCGTGGATCGTCCGGCATCGCGATGGCGCACGAACGCTCGACGCGATGGCGTGGGGGTTTCCGCATCGGGTTCCCGGCAAGCGGATCGACCCGGCGACGGGGCGGCCCGCGCTGATCAACAAGGAGGTGACCAACGTCCGCAATTACACCTCGCCCTTCTGGCGGTCGGCGCTGGTCGATCCCGATCGCCGATGCCTGGTGCCGTTCACCGCCTTCAGCGAATATGGCCAGATCCGCGGGGCGGATGGCAAGCTGCCGCTGCACTGGTTCGACGTGCCGGATCAGCCGATCGTCAGCTTCGCCGGCGTGTGGCAACCGACCGCGAGCGGACCGGTCTTCGCCTTCCTGACGACCGACCCGAACCCGCTGGTCGCGCCGATCCATCCCAAGGCGATGCCCGTCCTGCTGCTGCCCGACGACGAGGAGCGCTGGCTGACCTGCCCGTTCGAGGCTGCGGTCGCGCTGGCGCAGCCCTACCCCTCGCAGTTGATGCGGGTCGCTTGAAGCCGGCAGTTTGATCGGATCGGCCGCATGCGGTAGCCCCGACCGATGACAGGCAGCGAAACGGATATGGCGGCGATGGAACCGGGCGTGGATCGCCCGCTCGCCGGCCTCAAGGTGGTCGAGCTCGCGCGGATCCTCGCCGGGCCGTGGTGCGGGCAGATCCTCGCCGATCTGGGCGCCGAGGTGATCAAGGTCGAAGCCCCCGGCGGCGACGAGACGCGGCGCTGGGGCCCGCCCTTTATCGACAATCCCGACGGCAGCCGCGACGCCGCCTATTTCCACGCGACCAATCGCGGCAAGCAGTCGGTGGTGCTCGATTTCACCACCGAGCAGGGCCGCGCCGATACGCTCCGGCTGATCGCCGACGCCGATATCGTGATCGAGAATTTCAAGGTCGGCGGGCTCGCCAAATATGGGCTCGACTACGCCTCGCTCAGCGCGACCAATCCGGCGCTGATCTATTGCTCGATCACCGGCTTCGGGCAGGACGGGCCCTATGCCCCGCGCGCCGGCTACGATTTCGTGATCCAGGGGATGAGCGGGATCATGGACCTGACCGGCGATCCGGCAGGCGCACCACAGAAGATCGGCGTCGCCTTCGCCGACATCGCCACCGGCCTCTATGCCGCGATCGCGATCCAGGCCGCGCTGATCCAGCGTGCGAAGACCGGGCTCGGCCAGCAGATCGACATGGCCTTGCTCGACGTGATGACCGGGATGCTCGCCAACCAGGCGCTCAACTATCTCGTCTCGGGCACGGCGCCGCACCGGATCGGCAACGCGCATCCCAACATCGCGCCATACGAGGCCTTCCCGACGCGCGACGGCTGGTTCATCCTCGCGGTCGGATCGGACGACCAGTTCCGCCGCTTCTGCGCGGTCGTCGGGCTCGACGCGCTCTCACAGGATGCCGCCTTTGCCAGCAACGCGCTGCGCGTGGCCAATCGCATCGAACTGAGCGCGGCGATTGCGGCGGCGACGCAACACTTCGACCGCGACGACCTGCTCTTGCGGCTTGCGGCGGCGGTGGTACCGGCCGGTCCGATCAACAGCGTCGACCAGGCCCTGGCCGACCCGCAGCTGCAGCATCGTGCGATCGCCTGCACGATGACGCGCGCCGAGGACGCCGCGACGATCCCCGGCGTGCGCATCCCGATCCGCGCGAGCGCGATGGACCTGACGCCCGGCGCCCCCTCGCCCTTGCTCGATTCCGCCGCGCACCTCCGCAGCCCGACCGATTAGACCGCGACCAGCGCCTCGGCCCGCCCGGCTTCGCCGAAGATCCGCAGGTAGCGCGCGATCTCGCTCGGCTCGCCGGTCGCCTTGGCAGGATTATCGGACAGCTTGACCGCAGGGCGGCCGTTTACGCGCGTCACCTTGCATACAAGCGAGATCGGCTCGAGTCCGGCGGCACCATCGGGGTCGCAGCCGCGGAAATCGTTGGTGAGGTTGGTGCCCCAGCCGAAGCTCGTCCGCACTCGCCCCGCAAAATGGCGATAGGTCGCTTCGATCGTGTCGACGTCCATGCCGTCGGAGAAGATCAGCAGCTTGCTGCGCGGGTCGCGACCCTGCTTTTGCCACCAGGCGATGATCTGCTCGCCCCCCTCGATCGGCGGCGCACTGTCGGGGCGGAAGCCGGTCCAGTCGGCAAGCCAGGCCGGTGCGCCGGCGAGGAAGGCGGTGGTGCCGAACGCATCGGGCAAGGCGATCAGCAAATTGCCGCCATAATGCGCGCTCCACTCCTCCAGCACGCGATACGGCGCGGCGGCGACGGCGGCATCGTGATCAGCGAGCGCAGCGGCGACCATCGGCAGTTCGTGCGCGTTGGTACCGATCGCCTCGAGGTCGCTGTCCATCGCGAGCAGCACGTTGGACGTACCAATGAAGCGGCGTCCGAGCCCCTCCTTGAGCGCCTCGACGCACCAGCGCTGCCACAGGAAGCTGTGCCGCCGCCGCGTCCCGAAATCGGAGATGACGAGATCGGGCAGGTCGCGCAGCCGCTCGACCTTCTGCCACAGCTTGGCCTTGGCGCGGGCATAGACGACGTCGAGCGCGAAGCGCCCGCGATGCTTGAGCGCGGCGCGCGAGCGCAGTTCGTTGAGGATGGTGAGCGCCGGGATCTCCCACATCGTCGTGTGCGTCCATGGCCCGTCGAAATGCAGTTCGTATTGCCCGTCGACGACCGTCAGTTCGTACGGCGGCAGCTGGAACTCGGCGAGCCACGCGATGAAATCCGCCGAGAACATCCGCGCCTTGCCGTAGAAGGTGTTGCCGGCGAGCCAGATCAGCTCCTTCTTGGCGAAGCGCAGCGTGCGCGCATGGTCGAGCTGCGCGCGCAGCGCCGCCTCGTCGACCACTTCGGCCAGCCGCACCGCGTGCGTGCGGTTGATCACCGAAAAGGTCGCCGCGACATCGGGATGCAGGTGCCGGATCATCTGCAGCATCAGCAGCTTGTAGAAATCGGTGTCGAGCAGCGAGCGCACGATCGGATCGAGCCGCCAATTGTGATCGTAGGTGCGTGTCGCGATATCGGTAACGGCCATGGCAGTCCTTCGGGCGTTCGGACGATTGCAATAGGTCGGGCGGCGGGGACTTGCCTATAGGGCAAATCGGTTCAGGAGATTGATCATGCGCAGCATCGTCCTCGTCATCGACACCCAGGCGGATTTCCTGCTGCCCGACGGGGCGCTGGCGGTCGCCGGCGCCGAGGCGCTGGTCGCGCCGATGGCGGCGTGGCTCGGCACGCTGCGGCCCGAGACGACGGCCGGCGTGCTGTTCACCTTCGACACGCATTTTGCCGATACCTATCCGCTTTCGGCCGAGGCGAAAGAGTTTCCGATCCACTGCGTGCGCGAGACGCCGGGCTGGCGCAACCTGCTCGCGCCCGATCTGATCGACCCCGCCATCCCGGTGCACCGGCTGGAAAAGGGCGTCTTTGCGATGTGGGCCGAGCCGGGCCTGCGGATCGAGGATGCGCGCGACCCCGCGCAGCCGACGATCGAGCGCGACGGCTATTTCGCCGATCTGCGTGCGGCCGGGATCAGCGACGCGATCGTCATCGGGGTCGCGGCCGATTATTGCGTCCGCTGGGCGATCGACGGGCTGGTGGAGCGCGGCTTTGCGGTCATGGTGCCGTCCCGACTTACCCGGGGAATCGTCCGCCAGATCGACCAGGTCGTCACCGAGGATTTTGCCGGAGCGCGGGTCGCAGTGGCGGAATAGCCGCTGGGCGGTGAATTGATCTGGCCACCGTCATGCAGCTGTAACTTCACAGGTTTAGCGCCCCGCTCAAGACATCACGGGGCACACATCATGACATTCCGATCGAACGGCGCGCTCCTCGCGGGCGTCGCCGTGGCGAGCCTGCTCGCGCAGGCCCCCGCCATCGCCGCAGCGCAGACGCCACCGCCCGCACAGGCCGCCCCCGAAACCGAAGAACCAGCCGACATCGTCGTCACCGGTACCGCCGCGGGCGAACGCCGCGCGATCGAGGAAAAGCGCCGCTCGAACAATTTCGTCGAGGCGCTCTACGCCAACGACGTCGGCAAATTGCCCGACCAGAACGTCGCCGAAGCCGTCCGCCGCCTCCCCGGCGTCACGGTCGCCAACGATCAGGGCGAAGGCCGCTACGTCGTGATCCGCGGGATCAACCCCAATCTGATCAACGTCACGCTCAACGGCATGACGCTCCCCGCGCCCGAACCCGACGGCCGCCAGGTCAAGCTCGACGACATCCCCTCGGCGCTGATCAACGCGGTGGTCGTCACCAAGTCGCTCACCGCCGACCAGGACGCCAATGCGATCGGCGGCGCGGTCGATATCCGCACGCTCTCGGCGTTCGATCGCAAGGCGCCCTTCTTCCTCGATGCGCGCGCCGCGCTCGGCTGGTCGAAGTTGAACGACGGCCACCCCTATGAGGCCGATGCGCAGATCGGCGGCCGGTTCGGCCCCGAGCAGCAGTTCGGCGCGGTCTTCTCGCTCAACCATTCCGAACGGCCGATTGAATCGGAAAATTTCCAGGGCGCGACCAGCTGGCGCGTGCCGACCGCGGCGAACGGCTTCGTCGTTCCCGACGGGTACGGCCTGCGCGACTACAACCTCACGCGCAAGCGCACCGGCGCCGTGCTCAACCTCGACTGGCGGCCGAGCGACACCACCAAATTGTATCTGCGCGGCACCTATTCGACCTTCGATGACAATGAGGTGCGCGACCAGAACATCATCGACAACCAGTCGGGCTTCGCCAACCAGACCGCGACGAGCGGCACCTTCGTCGGCCGCGGCATCGTCCGCGTGCGGCTGCGCAACGAGAAGGACAATACCAAGGGCGTTACCGGCGGCGGCAGCTTCACGCTCGGCGGCGGCGCCAAGCTCGAGCTCGCGGCGGGCTATACCCGCGCCGAGAAGAGGGATCCGCTGCGCTCCGAATACACTTTCCGCACCGGCGGGTCGGCGCTGCAGGTGCGTTACGACGTGTCCGACACGCCCTATGTCTTCACCCAGACCAACAGCGTCGCGCAGACCGCCTACGGCTTCAACGCGGTCAATTACGACCGGCGCCTCGCGGTCGAGACGCTGGTCCAGGGGCGCGCCGATCTGACCGTGCCGCTGTCGTTCGGGAGCGATTCGAGCCTCAAGCTCGGCGGCAAGTTCCTCGACCGGCACAAGACCAACAATCGCGACTTCACGACCTATACGCTGACGACGGGGCGGACTTTCAACCTCGCCAGCGTCTCCTACCTCGGTGACACCAGCTTCTACGGCAACGACTACACCTTCGGGTCACGGATCAACTATGCGACCGCGCAAGCCTATGTCGCCGCCAATCCCGGCCTGCTCACGCTCAACACGGCGAGCTCGCTCAACAACAGCCTCGCCAACGATTATGACGTGAGCGAGCAGATCGCCGCGGGCTATGCGATGGCGACGCTGACGTTCGACAAGCTGACGCTCGTCCCCGGCGTCCGCGTCGAGCATACGCGCGATCGCAGCAAGGCCAAGCTGATCACCGCCGCCTCGACGCTCGACCAGGGCTACAATGCGTTCGGCGCGAAGGACTATACCGACGTGTTTCCGGGGCTCAACGCGCGCTTCGACGCGACACGCAACCTCGTCGTCCGCGCCGCCGCGACGACTGCGATCGGCCGACCCAATTATCCCGATCTCTCGCCCTACGTCTCGGTCGACCTGACCACCAGCCCGCGCCCGACGGTGACGCTCGGCAACCCCGACATCACGCCGTACAAGGCGATCAACCTCGACGCGGCGATCGAATATTATCTGCCGGGCCAGGGCGTGATCTCGTTCGGCGCCTTCTACAAGAAGATCGACAATCCGATCTATACGCAGACGCAGATCAACACGGCGGGCACCTATGCCGGCCAGACCTTCAGCGCGGTCGACGTGGTCAAACCGCTCAACATCGACGTCGCCTATGTCCGCGGGCTCGAGGCGAACATCCAGACGCGCTTCACCTTCCTGCCCGCGCCGTTCGACGGCCTGGGCGTGGCGGTGAACTATTCGCGCGTGACCGGGCATGGCAGCGGCACGGTGCTCGGCGCGACGCCGCGGACCGGCGACATCCCGCTGTTCCAGCAATCGCGCGACACCGGATCGGCGCAGGTCTTCTACGAGAAATATGGCGTCGCGGTGCGCGCGGCCTATTCGTATCGCTCGGCCTATCTCGACACGCTGGGGGCGACCGCCGCACTCGACCAATATACCGACAAGAACGGCCAGCTCGACGTCAATGTCAGCTATCAGGTCGCGCCGCAGCTGACCTTCTTCGGCAGCGCGTCGAACCTTACCGATGCGCCGTGGCGGCGCTATATCGGAATCAAGACGCATCTGGTCGAGCGCGAGCAATATGGCCCGAGCTTCCGCTGGGGCGCGCAGCTGCACTTCTAGGACTGGCCGAATGACCCGATCGATGCTGCGCGCGCTCGCCGCTTTCCTGCTCGTCAGCGCGACCGGCGCGGGCGCCGCGCCACCGACCGCGCCCGGTGCGCCGCTGCGGGTCGAGCGCGTGGTGATGCTGATGCGCCACGGCATCCGCCCACCGACCAAGGCGCCGGCGATGCCCGACGGCGTCGCTGCCGAGGCGTGGCCGCGCTGGCCGGTCGCGCCGGGCTGGCTGACGCCGCACGGCACCGCGGCGATCGCACGCGTCGCGCGGAGCGACCGCGCCGGCTTCACCGCCGCGGGCTTGCTGCCGGCGAAGGGCTGCGCGCCGACGGGCGCGATCCGCATCGTCGCCGACAGCGACCAGCGCACGATTGCGACCGCGCAGGCCTATGCCGCAGGCGTCGCGCCGGGTTGCACCGTCGCGCTGGTCCACAAGCCGCAGGACGTCGCCGACCCGCTCTTCTCGCCGATCGATGAGGGCGTAGCCACGCTCGACACCGACGCGGCGCGGGCTGCGGTGCTCGACGCCGCGGGGCCGGGCGGCATCGCCGCGCGGGAAGCGAAGCTCGCGCCGGTGCTGGCGCGGCTCGATGCGATCCTGTGCGGCAGCGCGAAGGGTGGCTGCGGGGTCGCGAAGACACCGTCGGGGCTGGCCGCGGCAAAGCCCGGCAAACGCCCCAAGCTGACCGGCGCGCTCGACCTAGGATCGACCGTCGGGCAGATCCTGCTGCTCGAATATGCCGACGGCAAGCCTAAGCGCGACGTCGGCTGGGGCCGCGCCACCGCCGCCGACGTCGCCGCCGCGTCCGAACTGCACGCGGTCGAATTCGAACTGCTCGCGCGCCCGCGCTACATCGCCGCGCGCAACATGGCCGGGCTCGGCCCGCTGCTGCGCGACGCGATCGTCGACGGCACCGCGCCGGCGCTGACGATGGTGTCGGGGCACGACACCAACATCGCCAGCCTGGCGGGCCTGCTCGACCTGCACTGGCAGGTGCCGGGGCTGGCGCGCGACGATCCCTCGCCGGGCGGCGCGATCCTGTTCGAACGCGTCGTCGATCGCTCGGGCGCGCGCTTCGTCCGCGCTTTCTATCGCTCGCAGACGCTCGAGCAGCTGCGCCGCGGTGTGGACGGCCCGATCTATCGCGCCGCGCTGACGATCGGCGGCTGCGGGACTCTGTGCCCGATTGCTCGGTTCGATGCCCTGCTCGGCGAGGCCCTGGCGCGCTGATCGCGGCGGGCCGGCCTTGCGTGGATCGCAGCGCGCGTTAGGCTCTGCGCTTTCGCCGCCAAGGATTTGTACATGCGCCCATTCGTTGTCTCGCTGCTTGCCGCCTCGATCCTGACCAGCGCGGCGCAGGCGGCGGCGCCATCCTCGGCGCAGGCAGCGGCGGACCAGGCGCTCGATCTCGCCAAGAAGGCGATCGCGTTGCGCTCGGTGAAGGGCCCGGGCAACCAGACCCCGCAGGTCGCAGCCCTCTACAAGGCGGCGCTCGTCGCAGGCGGTTTTGCCGATGGCGATGTCGAGATCGTGCCGGTCGAGGATACTGCCTATCTGCTCGGCACGTGGCGCGGCAGCGATCCGGCGCTCAAGCCGCTGGTGATTTCGGGCCATATGGACGTGGTCGAGGCCAAGCCCGCCGACTGGCAGCGCGACCCGTTCACGCCGGTGGTCGAGAATGGCTATCTCTACGGCCGCGGCGCGACCGACATGAAGCTCGACGGGACGATCGCGATCGCCGCGCTGACCGACCTGCGCCGCACCGGCTACAAGCCCAAGCGGACGATCGTCATCGAGTTCTCGGGTGACGAAGAGACGGCGATGAAGACTTCGACGCTGATCGCCGAGCGGCTGAAGAATGCCGAGCTCGTCCTCAACATCGATGGTGGCGGCGGCGTGCTCGACGAGGCAACCGGCAAGCCCAAATATTGGACGTGGAACGGCGCCGAAAAGACCTATGCCGATTTCCGCCTGACCGTCACCAACCCCGGCGGCCACTCGTCGATGCCGCGCCCGGTCAATGCGATCGTGCAGCTGTCGAAGGCGCTCGAAAAGGTCGGCGCCTATCAGTTCAAGCCCGAACTCAGCCCGCTGACGCGCGAGGCGCTCGCCAAGGCGGCACCGTTCGAGGAGCCCGCGATCGGCGCAGCGCTGAAGGCGTTCGTCGCCAACCCGAACGACGCGGCGGCGATCGCGACGCTGACTGCCAACCCCGCGACGGTCGGCAAGATCAGCACGACCTGCGTGCCGACGCTGGTGAGCGGCGGCCACGCCGAGAACGCCCTGCCGCAGCGCGCCACCGCCAACATCAACTGCCGCATCTTCCCCGGCCACAAGCCCGCCGACATCATGGCCGAACTGGGCCGCGCGATCGGCGACCCGGCAGTCAAGCTCGAGGATGTCAGCGAGGGCTCGGTCGCCAACGACGCCTCGCCGATGCGCCCCGATTTCATCGCCGCGATCGATCGCGCGATGGGCCAGGTCTATCCCGGCGTTCCGGTCTTCCCGGCGATGGCCTCGGGCGCGAGCGACAGCATGTGGTTCCGCTATCATCACGTGCCGAGCTATGGCGCGAGCCCGACCTTCATCAAGCCGTCGGAAGATTTCAGCCACGGCCTCAACGAGCGCACGCCGATCTCGACGATCGAGCCGGGGATCCGCTATTATCGGCTGCTGTTCGCCGATCTGTCGAAGTAGGTTTCGAGCTGGCGCTCGGCGAGGCGGCTTGCCTCGTCGGGCGTGAAGGCGCCGGGCGACAGGCACAGTTCGAGCCATAGACCGTCGACCAAAGCGGTGATCGCGATCGCCGCCAACCGCCGCTCGGCGGCGGGCAACTCGCACGCCGCGAGCAGGGCCTCGAGATCGTCGCGATACGCCTGGTAGAGCGCGTCGTGGCGCGCGGCGATGATCGGCTTGGCCGACAGGCTCCAGAAGGCGATCCACGTCGCGAACAGGCCGCGGTCGGCGATCGGCGGGGCGAAGCTGGCGGTGACATAGGCGGCGACGCGGTCGCGCGGATCGTCTCCCGCCGCCTCGACGGCGGCGGCGAGCGCGACATGCACCTGCTGCCCGACCGCGGCATAGGTCTCGGCGACCAGTGCATCGACCCCGGCGAAGTAATGCCCGACCAGCCCCGGCGACACCCCCGCCTCGACCGCGATCGCGCGCACCGAGGCGCCGGTCGCGCCGTCGCGCGCGAGCACGCGCGCGGTCGCGGCGATCAGCGACTGGCGGCGCGCGTCGGGCTCGGCGCGGGAAAAGGCTGGCTTGGCGGTCATCGGCCCCTGTTGCGATTGGCGCATTCTTATTATACGATCGTCCAACAAGCAATCGGAGCCGCCCATGCCCCTCAACGTCGAGCAAGCGGAGCACGATCCCGATGCCGACTGGAGCTTGCCCGGCTGGCTCTACACCGATCCCGAATATCATGCGGTCGAGATGGCGCGGGTGATCCGCCCGTCGTGGCAGATCGTGTGCCACCAGAACGACCTCGCCGAGCCCGGCGCGTTCCACACGCTAGATTATATCGGCGAGAGCATCGTCGTCGTGCGCGGCGAGGATGGCGCGGTGCGCGCTTTCGCCAACGTCTGCCGCCACCGCGCGATGCGGCTGGTCGAGGGGCCGCACGGTTGTGCGCGCAAACTGGTCTGCCCCTATCATGCCTGGACCTACGAGACCGACGGGCGGTTGACGGGCGTGCCGATGCGGCGCGACTATCCGGCGCTGGTGCTCGCCGAGAATGGCCTGGCGCGCGTCGATCTCGAAATCTGGCGCGGCTTCGTGTTTGTCCGGCTCGAGGGCGACGGTCCATCGGTCGCGACAATGATGGCGCCCTACGATGCCGAGATCGCGCCCTACCGCTTCGAGGATATGCAGACGCTCAGCCCGGTCCGGCTGCGCGACCGGGCGGTCAACTGGAAGAATGTCGGCGACAATTATTCGGACAATCTCCACATTCCGGTCGCGCATGACGGCCTGACCCGGCTGTTCGGCAAGAGCTATGCGATCGAGGCGCAGCCGTGGGTCGACAAGATGTCGGGGCGGCTCGTCGATCGCCCCTCGGATAATCCATGGGAGCGGTTCTACCAGGCGCATCTGCCGCCGGTGCCGCATCTGCCCGCCGAGAACCAGCGGCTGTGGCTCTATTTCAAGCTGTGGCCCAACATGGCGTTCGATCTGTATGCCGACCAGATCGACTTCATGCAGTGGCTGCCGACCTCGCCGACCAGTTGCGTGCTGCGCGAGATGGCGTTCGCGCTGCCGGACGCGCGGCGCGAGATGAAGCTGGTGCGCTACGCCAACTGGCGGATCAACCGCGTCGTCAATGCCGAAGATACGTGGCTGATCGACCGCGTCCAGCAGGGGATGGCGTCGCAGAGCTATACGGCCGGGCCGATCGGGACGAGCGAGGTGTGCCTGCGCAGCTTTGCGCGGAAGATACGCGAGCGGATCCCCGAGGCTCGCCACCATCGCGCGCCGGCGCTGGGATGGTCACGCGCTTAACCCTCTCCCGCCTGCGGGAGAGGCAACGGAGACTTGTTCCACATTCTTCATGTGGGCCTAGTCGCAGTCGGTGAGGGCCTTCTTCTGGGTAGCGCATCGTAGAAGAAGAAGACCCTCCCCTACCCCTCCCGCGAAAGCGGGAGGGGGTAAAAGAAAGAAGAATGAGCGAACCAAGGAGGCTGGAGACCGCATGACGAAACGCTACGACGCCCTCATCATCGGCGGTGGCCATAACGGCCTGGTCTGCGCCTTCTATCTGGCGCGCGCCGGCCTCAAGGTCCGCGTGCTCGAGCGGCGTCACGTCGTCGGCGGCGCGGCGGTGACCGAGGAGTTCCACCCCGGCTTCCGCAACTCCACCGCGAGCTACACCGTCAGCCTGCTGCGCCCCAAGGTGATCGCCGACATGAAGCTGCACGATCGTGGCTATCGCATCATCGAGCGGACGATCAGCAACTTCTTCCCCTTTCCCGACACTTATCTCACGCTCGGCGGCGGCACCGCGCGGACGCGAGAGCAGTTCGCGCGCTTTAGCCAGAAGGATGCCGACGCCTATCCCGCCTACGACGCCGCGCTCGAAAAGGTCGCGCAAGTGCTGCGCGATCTCGCGCTGAAGACGCCGCCCAATGCCGGTGGCGGCCTGCAGGCGTTGCTCGCGGGCGCAACGCAGGGCTGGCCGATCGCGAAGATGGACATCGCCGCGCAGCGCGACCTGCTCGACGTCTTCACCAAATCGGCACGCGACTTTCTCGATGGCTGGTTCGAGGACGATCATGTCAAATCGGCTTTCGCGTTCGACGCGGTGGTCGGCAACTACGCCGGCGTGTCGACCCCGGGCAGTGCCTACGTCCTGCTCCACCACGTGTTCGGCGAGGTGAACGGCAAATATGGCGCGTGGGGGCATTCGGTCGGCGGGATGGGCGCGATCACGCAGGCGATGGCGCGCGCGTGCGAGGATGCCGGGGTCGAGATCAGCCTCGAAGCGCCCGTCGCCAAAGTGCTGACCGAAGGCGGCAAGGTCGCCGGCGTGCGGCTGGAAACGGGCGAGGAAATCGCCGCGACCACCGTCGCAGCCAATGTCGGCCCGGCTTTGCTGTACCGCCAGATGGTCGACGCCGCCGACATGCCCGCCGACTTCAAGCGCCGGATCGATGGCTTCAAGACCGGCAGCGGCACCTTCCGCATGAACGTCGCTCTCTCCGAACTGCCCGATTTCAGCGTGCTCCCCGGCAAGGCCAAGGCCGAGCATCACACCGCCGGGATCATCATCGCGCCGGGAATGGACTATATGGACCGGGCCTTCATCGACGCGCAGCAGCATGGCTGGTCGAAGAAGCCGATCGTCGAGATGAAGCTGCCGACGACGGTCGACGACAGCCTCGCCCCGCCGGGGCAGCACATCGCCAGCCTGTTCTGCCAGCAATTCGACCCCAAGGTCGATTGGGACGCGCACCGCGAGGCGGTCGCCGACCTGATCATCGACACGGTCACCGAACATGCCCCCAACTTCAAGGCCTCGGTGATCGCGCGGCAGATCCATTCGCCGCTCGATCTCGAACGCAAGTTCGGGCTGGTCGGCGGCGACATCTTCCACGGGACGATGGGGCTCGACCAATTGTGGGCGGCGCGCCCGATGCTCGGCCACGGCGATTATCGCGGGCCGATCAAGGGGCTCTATATGTGCGGATCGGGCACGCATCCCGGTGGCGGAGTGACCGGTGCGCCGGGGCACAATGCAGCGCACGAGATCCTGCGCGACCGGAGTTTCGTGGGGCGGCTGTTCGGCTGAGAAAGGCTCAACCCCAGCCCCGTTCGTTTCGAGCGAAGTCGAGAAACAGGCAACACGCGGTCCGCAGGGTTTCTCGACTTCGCTCGAAACGAACGGCGGCGAGGGCCTACGATCGAACGGTGCGTCCCCCGAACCGCAGCCAATAGAGCGGCAGCGCGGTCAGCATCAGCCCGACGCTCGCGCCTGCCGCCTCGGCGCCTGCCCCCCACATCGCCCAGCCCGCAAACGCCAGCCCGGCGACCGCGGCGATCGGCGCGATGCGCAGCAGCAGCGCGGTCAGGCACGCCCCGGCGTAGAGCCAGATCGACGCCGCCGCGGTCAGCCGCAGCATGAAGTCGAGCAGCCCGCCGAGCGAGCGGGTCGCGTTCGACAGCACCAGCACGCTCGCGAGCGTCGTTGCGAGCAGCAATACCGGGATCGGCACGTCGCGCGCGCTGGTCCGCCCGATCCAGCGCGGCAGCAGGCCGGAGCGCGCCATGCCGAGCGGCACCTCGCCCTGTAGCAGCGTCCAGCCATTCAGCGCACCAATCGCCGCGATCGCCGCGAAGGCGGCGGTGGCGAGCCCCGCCTGATGTCCCCAGAAGCGCTCGACGAACAGTGCGAACGGCGCCTGCGCGGCGGCGACCTCGGCGCCTGGCAGGGCGAAGATGATCCCGCTGCACACGATGACGTAGAGCACGCCCGTCAACGCCAGCCCGAACAGCGTCGCGCGCACGACATTGCGCGCGGGATCGCGCACCCGCTCCGCCGCGACGCTCGCCGCCTCGAACCCGACGATCGCGAAGAAGGCGAGCGTCAGCGCCGGGGTCAGCTCTCCCCAGGCGAAGGGCGGATGCGGCTCCGCGCGGAAGGCGGCACCGCCGCCGAACGCGAGCGCGGCGAGGATCAGCACGATCGCAGCGAGCGGCAGCAGCTTGAGCGCGGTCGTCGCGACCTGGAACGCCCCGGCCAACCGCGCGCCGCCCAGATTGAGGAGCGTCAGCAGCCAGAGCAGCACCGTCGCCGACAGCGCGAGCGACAGCGACGTCGCCGCGAGCGCGGGCACGAACTGCGCGAGATAGCGGATCGCGGTGAGCGCGATCACTGCGTTGGCTGACCACACGCTGACCCAATAGCTCCACCCGACCAACACGCCGGGCAAGGGGCCGAGCCCCGCCCCGCAGATCGCCACAACGCCGGTCGCCGCCGGCATCGCCGCGGTCAGCTTGGTCAGCACCCAGGCGATCAACAGCGCACCGCCGACCCCGGCACCCCATGCCGCCACGCTCGTCCAGCCATAAGGCGCGAGTTGCGCCGGAAGAACGAAGATGCCCGATCCGACCATCCCGCCGACCACCAGCGCGGTCGCGGTCCAGAAGCCGAACGGGCGTTGCGGTGGCGACTCCATGCTGGTCCCCCGGGACCGGATCGATCCCCTCGCCTATGCAGCACGCGCCGCGGCGCAACGCCATAGTTCCTTTTGCGCGGCACTGCGCTACCACCGCGCGATGATGCAGACGACGAGCAGCGAAGCGAGCGGCGAAACCGGCTGGATGGCGGCGAGCGGGCGCTATCCGGCGCGACTGGTCGAGGCGGCGCTGGCGCTGCACGACAATCGCCTCGGCGCGGCCGAGCCGCTGCTCAAGGCGCACCTCAAGGACGATCCGTTCGACGTCGCCGCGATCCGCATGCTTGCCGAGCTTGCCGGGCGGATCGGACGCTATCGTGATGCCGAGACGCTGCTGCGCCGCGCGGTCGAGCTGTCGCCCGCCTTCACCGCGGCGCGCGCCAATCTCGCGCTGGTGCTGTACCGCCTCAACCGCCCGGCCGAGGCGATCGCCGAACTCGACATCGTCGCCGCGGAGGATCCCGACAACCCCGGCCACGCCAACCTCCAGGCCGCCGCGTTCGGGCGGATCGGCCAGTTCGACGACGCGATCGCGCTGTACGAGCGCGTTCTCGCCGATGCCCCGGCGCAGCCGCGCGTGTGGATGAGCTTTGGCCATATGCTCAAGACGGTGGGGCGGCAGGCCGACGGCGTCGCCGCCTATCGCCGCGCGATCACGCTGCTGCCGACGCTGGGCGAAGCGTGGTGGAGCCTGGCCAACCTCAAGACGGTGCGCTTCACCGCCGACGACATCGCCGCGATGGAGGCCGCGGTCGCGCAGTCGGATATTGCGGACGAAGACAGCTTCCACCTCGATTTCGCGCTGGGCAAGGCATTCGAGGATCTGCGCCAGGCCGAAGCCGCCTTCGCGCATTATGCCGCGGGCAACGCGCGCCGCCGCAGGCACATCCGCTACAGCGCCGACGAAACCACGGGTTTGGTCGATCGCAGCATAGCGCTGGGCACGCCGGATTTCTTCGCCACGCGCGCACAGCAGGGCTGCCCGGCGCCCGACCCGATCTTCATCGTCGGCATGCCGCGCGCCGGATCGACGCTGATCGAGCAGATCCTGGCGAGCCACAGCCAGGTCGAGGGGACCAGCGAGCTCCCCGACATTCCGGCGCTGGCGCGACAGGACGGCGGCTATCCCGAGAGCATGGCAGACTGGTCGCCCGACCGCCTGCGGGCGGCGGGCGAGGCGTATCTCGAGCGCACGCGGATCCAGCGGCGCACCGATCGTCCCTTCTTCATCGACAAATTGCCCAACAATTGGGCGCATGTGCCCTTCATCCACCTGATCCTGCCGAATGCGCGGATCATCGACGCGCGGCGCCATCCGCTCGGCTGCTGCTTTTCCAACTTCAAGCAGCATTTCGCGCGTGGCCAGGGCTTCAGCTACGCGCTCGACGACATGGGCCGCTACTATCGCGACTATGTCCGGCTGATGGATCATGTCGACGCCGTGCTGCCCGGGCGCGTCCACCGCGTGCTGTACGAAGAGATGGTCGACTCGACCGAGGCGACGGTGCGGGCCCTGCTCGACGCCTGCGGGCTGGCGTTCGAACCGGCCTGTCTCACCTTCCACGAAACCGCGCGCGCGGTGCGCACGGCGAGCTCCGAGCAGGTCCGCCAGCCGATCTTCCGCGACGGCACCGATGCGTGGAAACTGTTCGAGCCGTGGCTCGATCCGCTCAAGGCCGCGCTTGGCTCCACTCTCGCGGATTATCCTTACATCCCCGTCACGACGTTGTAATTTCGCCACGGTCTTGTTCGATTGTTACGCCCGCGTTGCAGCGCGCTTGACGGATGCTGCGACCGCGAACACCTTGTTGAAACATAAAGGGGGACGTGGTGATGAAGTCGGTCGGGTATCGAACTGTCGTGCTTGCGCTCTTGTCGTCCGCCGCGCTCGCCGCACCCGCGCTGGCCCAGACCGCGCCGCCCGAGCCCGTCGCCACCCCGAGCGACAATGGCGACATCATCGTCACCGCGACCAAGCGCTCCGAGACGTTGCAGAGCGTGCCGATCAGCGTCCAGGCGCTGTCGACCAAGCGGCTCGACGAACTCAACATCTCGAACTTCGCGCAATATGCGCAGCAATTGCCGTCGGTCTCGTTCCAGGCACTCGGCGGGACGCCGGGCACCAACGTGATCTACATGCGCGGCGTGGCGTCGGGCGGCGACGGCAACCATTCGGGGTCGCTTCCCTCGGTCGGCGTCTATCTCGACGAGCAGCCGGTGACGACGATCGGCGGCAATCTCGACGTCCACATCTACGACATCGCGCGGATCGAGAGCCTGTCGGGGCCGCAGGGCACGCTCTACGGCGCATCGTCGGAAGCGGGCACGATCCGCATCATCACCAACCAGCCCGACCTGACGCACACCTACGGCCGTGCCGACATCGAGGGCAACAAGGTCAGCAAGGGCGGCTATGGCGGCAAGGCGGAGGGGATGATCAACTTCCCGCTTACCCCGTTCGCCGCGTTGCGCGTCGTCGGTTTCTACCAGCGCGACGCGGGCTATATCGACAACGTGCCCGGCACGCGGCAGTTCTGCGGCGGCAGCACCTTCGATGCGGCCGGCAATTGCGTGAAGGACGGCATCACCGTCAACAACGCCGCCTTCGTCAAGAAGGACTATAACGACACCGAGATCGCCGGTGGCCGCGCCGCGCTGAAGGTCGATCTCGACAGCAACTGGACCGTCACGCCGACGGTGATGTACCAGGATACCCGCAGCCACGGCGCCTATGGCTACGACGCCAAGGTCGGCGACCTGCAGGTCCAGCATTTCTACCCCGAATATCGCCGCGACCGCTTCATCCAGGCGGGGCTGACGATCACCGGCAAGATCGGTAATTGGGACCTGACCTATGCCGGCGCCTATCTCGACCGCAAGGCCGCGCAGTCGCAGGATTACACCGACTATGCCGAAGCCTATGACAATCTGTATTCGAAGGCCGGCGGCATAGCGGGCTATTTCTACTTCAAGGACAATGCCGGCAATCCGATCGATTCCCGCCAGCGGATCGTGGCGTCGGACCATTTCAAGAAGATGAGCCAGGAATTGCGCATCGCCAGCCCGTCGGGCGATCGCTTCCGGCTCGTCGCCGGCGCCTTCTATCAGCGCCAGAGCAACGCGATCCACCAGGATTATCAGGTTCCCGGCCTCGCCACGACGCTCTCGGTCAACGGCCATCCCGGCACCTTGTGGCTGACCGAGCAGCATCGCGTCGACAAGGATTATGCGATGTTCGGCGAGGCGAGCTACGACATCACCCCGCAGCTGACCGCGACGGTCGGCGGCCGCGCCTTCATCTACGACAATTCGCTGATCGGATTCTTCGGCTTCGGGCGCGATCCGGCCAATGGCTACAACACGACGCCCTATAATGCCGCGGGCAGCTCGCGCACCGGCGTTGCCGGCTGCTTCACCAACACCGGCACGCGGCTGCGCGACGCGGTCGCGGCGGGCGGATCGACGACACTGTTGCCGGCCGCGGTGGCGGGCGGGCCGTGCACCAATCTGGGCGTCTACAACGGCGCGACCGGCAGCGTCGATCCGGTCACCGCGTCGGGCCAGGGCGCGACCTATCGCTTCAACCTGAGCTGGAAGCCGGCGACCGGCGTCTTGCTTTATGCGACCGCGTCGCGCGGCTTCCGCCCGGGCGGGATCAACCGGCGCGCCGACGTCGCATCCTATGCCGCCGACTTCCTCACCAATTACGAACTGGGCGCAAAGACCACGCTGCTCGGCGGCAAATTGCGGCTCAACGGCGCGATCTACCAGCAGGATTGGGACAAGTTCCAATTCTCCTTCCTCGGTGCGAACAGCTTCACCGAGATCCACAATGGCCCCAATGCCCGCGTCCGCGGGGTCGAGCTGACCAGCAACCTCACGCTCGGGGGTTTGGTACTCAGCGCGGCGGGATCGTATAACGACGCCAAGACGCGCAAGAATCTCTGCCTGATCGACGATCCGACCTACACCTGCGCCGATACCGGCAACGGCAACATCGTCTCGGCGCCGGCGGGTACGCGCCTGCCGATCACGCCGCGCTTCAAGGGGAGCGCGTCGGCGCGCTACACCGTGCCGGTCGGGGTGGCGAAGGCCTATGCGCAGGGCGTCGTGACGCATCAGAGTTCGGCAGCGTCCGACATCCGCACCGCCAGCCTCCTGCCCGGCGGAATCGTCTACAACCCTGCGGCCACGCTGGGGCGGCTCGCCGCCTTCACCACCGCCGACTTCGCGGTCGGCGCGCAGTTCAGCCGTTACAGCATCGAGCTGTTCCTGCAGAATGCGTTCGATACGCGCGGGCAGCTGTCGCGCTTCCAGGAATGCGGCAGCTGCGGCCAGCGGCCGTACATCGTCCCGATCCGGCCGCAGACCATGGGCGTGCGGCTCCACGGCGAGTTCTGAGCGGATAGCTTGGCGGCAGCATCGCGCTGCCGCCACGTCTGCGCTATGAGCGCGCCGATGCAGACCGATCCCCTCCTGCAGGATCTCGCCGCCGCCGCCTCGCCCGAGACATTGGTCGCCGCGATCCTGAAGCACCATCCCGACCTGTCCGCGCCGGTCGACATCGCCGCGCTCGCGCAGCGGATGGGAATCGCCGACCTTCGCGCGTTCGACGCTGACCCCCAGCCCCCCGCCGCCAGCGCGTTGCAGGTCTCCGCCACCGGCGCCGGGACGATCCTGTATGCCGCAACCCTGTCGCCGCAGCGCCGCCGGTTCGCGATCGCGCACCAGCTCGGCCATTTCCTGCTGTCGCACGGCCGAGGCGATCAAAGCTGTACCGCGCGCGATCTTGGCGAGAACCGGCGCGACACGCCGGAGCGCAAGGCCGAGATGCAGGCCAACCGCTTCGCCGCCGGGCTGCTGATGCCCAAGCCGCTGTTCGTGCCGTTCGTCGCCGCGCTCGGCAAGCCGGCGGTCGCGCATCTCCCGACGATCGCCGCCGCCTTCGACGTCACGCAGGAAGCGGCCGCGAGCCGCTACCTCGATCTCTCGCAGGCGATGTGCGCGCTGGTCTTCGTCAAGGACGGCGTGGTGCGCTATGCGCGCGCGTCCCGGGCCTTTCCGCCGCTCGCGATCCGCGTGGGCGCCCCTGCCCCGCCGCTGCCGCCGGCGGTGAGCACGAAGGGCAAGCCGGTGTGGCACCCGGCCGAGCCGCGCGACTGGCTCGAGACATCGCGCGAGACCCGTCCGCCCAAGCTCACCACCCAGCTGCTCGGCAAGGACAGCGGCGTCCGCCTAGTCCTGCTGTTCGTCAATGCCGCCGCCGAACGGCGTGCCGACGAGGAGGCCGAGAAGGCCGCGATCGAGCGCCCGAAATTCGGCGATGGCCGGCGCGGCTAGGCGACGTGCCCATATCGAGCGCCGCATGACGCGACCAAACTCCCTCGAGCGGGACCACCGGCGTCCCGGCGTCGCGCAGTTCGCGCTGTTCGGCGCGGGCGATTTCGCGTGCAATCTCTACTGGCAGAGCGTCTCGCTCTACCTGCTGTTCTTCTACACCGACGTGCTCGGTCTGTCGGCGGCGCTGGCGGGGACGCTCTACATGGCGGGCGCGCTGTGGGACGGGATCGCCGATCTGCTCGTCGGGATTGCCGCGCAGCGCCCCGGTGTGCGCTATCGCCGCTTCATCGCAATCGGCGCGCTGCCGCTCGGCGCGGCGTTCGTGTTGCTCTATGCGACGCCGTCGTTGACGGGCACTGCGCTCGCCGTGGCGATCGGCGCGACGCAGATCCTGTTCCGCACGCTCTATGCCGTGGTCAACGTGCCCTATGCCGCGTGGAGCGCGCGCTTCAGCCCCGACAGCCGCGATCGCACGACGCTCGCCGGGGTGCGGATGCTGTTCGGGACGGCCGCCGCGCTGCTGGTGACGATCGGCACGCCGTGGATCGCGCTGCACGCGACCGGGAGCACGACGCTTCAGCCGGGCTATGCCGCGGCGGCGATCGTCTACGGCGTGGTCGGCACGGGCCTGTTGCTCGCGCTGGTCGCCGGCGTGCGCGAGACACGGCCCGCGCACAGCGTCCGCGCCGATGCACCGATCCTGACGTGCCTGCACGTGCTGCTGCGCAATCGCGCCTTCGTTACGCTCAATCTGGCGGCGATGGTCGCCGGGCTGGCGGCGGCGGTGCTCACGCAGTCGGTGCTCTATTTCTTCAAGCATGTCGCCGCCCAGCCCGCGCAAGGGCCGCAGGCGCTCGCGGCGATGGCGGTCGCCGGGACGATCGCGGTGCCGCTGTGGATGCTCGTCACCCGGCAGATCGGGTTGCGCGCCGCATGGTTCGTCGCGGTGGTCTGGGGGCTTGGCTGCCTGGCTTTGTTCGGCTTCATCGGAGGAGGCATCGCGGCGATCGCTATCCTCGCCTTGCTCCAGGCGGCGTTTACCGGGTTCAACCTGATCTTCTGGTCGATGCTCCCCAACACCGTCGAATATGGCGAAGCCAAGGGCGGGGCGCGGGTCGAGGCGCTCGCGTTCGGGGTCGCCGCGTTGCTGCAGAAGATCGGGCTGGCGGCGGCGGCGGGGCTGCTCGGCCTGTTCTACCGCCACATCGGCTATGTCGCCGGTGCCGCGCAGAGCAGCACGACGATCGCGGGGATCCGCGACCTGATGGTCTATGCCGGATCGGCCGGACTGGTGGCATCGGCGCTGGTGATGCTGGGGAACCCGCTCAAGCGCGGCGTCCATGCCGCGCTGGTCGAGCAACTCGCCACCCGCGCCGACGCCTGATCGTCAGGCCGCGACCAGCGCGAAGCTCCCGCTGACGCCTTCGGCCTGCGCCGAGGGGGCGACCCAGAGACGAAACTGGCCGGGCTCGACGGTCGGCTTGAGCGCCGTGCCGATGAACTGCAGGTCGGCGCGCTTCAGCGCGAACACCACCTCCTGCGACGCCCCCGGTGCGAGCCGGACGCGACGGAACGCCTTCAACTCGCGGACCGGCCGCGTGATGCTCGCGGCGACGTCGTGAATGTAGAGCTGGACGACCTCGTCGGCGGCACGCGTGCCGCTGTTGGTCACCGTCGCGCGCACGGTCAGGTCGCCGTCCCAGCCGAGCGTCGCGGCGCCCAACTGGAGGTTGGAATAGGCGATCTTGCCGTAGGTCAGGCCGTGGCCGAAGGCGAATTGCGCGGCATTGGGCGCCTCGCGATAATGCGCCTTGTATTCGAGTGGGGCACCGGCCGGATTGGGCCGCCCGGTCGACTTGTGCGCATAATGATAGGGCTCCTGCCCGGTCGAGAAGGGGAAGCTGACCGGCAGTCGCGCCGAAGGTGACGCCTGCCCGAACAGGATATCGGCGATCGCCGGTCCCGATTCCGAGCCGAGGAACCACGTCACCAGGATCGCCGGCGCGTCGAGCACCGCGCCCGACAGCACCAGCGCGCGCCCGTTGCGCAGCGCGACCACGATCGGCTTGCCCGTCGCGGCGACCGCGGCGGCGAGCGCCATTTGCGGCGCCGGGATGACGATGTCGTCGCGCGACTGCGCCTCGCCCGACATCTTCTGCCCCTCGCCGATCGCCAGCACGACGATGTCGGCGGCCTGTGCCGCGGCGACCGCCGCCTCGATCCCGCCGGGCAGCGCCTGCTCGATCCCCGAGCCCGCGACTGCGGTCACCAGCGCGGGATCGGCCACCACGCCGCGCACGCCGGTCAGCAGATCGACCGCCTCGCTGTCCGCGCCATAGACATTCCACGGACCGATCAGATCCTGCTGCCCCTGCGCGAACGGCCCGATCAGCGCGATCCGCTTGCCCGAGCGCGGCAGCGGCAGCAGGTCGCCGTCATTCTTGAGCAGCACGATCGAGCGCCGCCCGGCATCGCGCGCCAGCGCGAGATTGGCCTTGGTCCGCACGCGCGTGCGCTCGCGCTTCGCGTCGATCCGGCGGAACGGATCGTCGAACAGGCCGAGCGCGAGCTTGACGCGCAGCACGCGCCGCACCGCCTGGTCGAGCCGCGCCATCGGCACCGCGCCGGACGCGACCAGATCGGGCAGATGGTCGCGATAGAAGTTGCTCTGCATGCTCATGTCGACGCCGGCCATGAAGGCGAGCCGCGTCGCCTCGCGCGCATCGGCGGCGAAGCCGTGCGCGATCAGTTCTTCGTCGCCGGTGTAATCCGACACGACCAGCCCGCCGAAGCCCCATTCCTGACGCAGCACGGTATCGAGCAGCCACGGATTGGCGGTCGCCGGGACGCCCGAAATCTCGTTGAACGACGCCATCGTCGACAGCACGCCGGCATCGAACGCCGCCTGGAACGGCGGGAAATAGACCTCGCGCAAGGTCCGCTCGGACAGGTCGACGCTGTTATAGTCGAGCCCGCTTTCGGCCGCGCCATAGGCCGCGAAATGCTTGGCGCAGGCCATCACCGCATCGTCGGCGGCGAGCCCCTTGCGGCCCTGGAAGCCGCGCACGCGCGCCGCCGCCATCAACCGGCCGAGCAGCACGTCCTCGCCCGCGCCCTCGACGCCGCGGCCCCAGCGCTGGTCGCGCGCGATGTCGACCATCGGCGCGAAGGTCCAGTCGATCCCCGCCGCCGCCGCCTCGACCGCGGCCACCCGCGCGGTGCGCTCGGCGAGATCGGGGTCGAAGCTGCCGGCCTCGCCGAGCGGCACCGGGAAGACGGTGCGGAAGCCGTGGATCACGTCGGCGGCAAAGATCAGCGGGATTTTCAGCCGCGATTCGCGCACCGCGACGGTCTGCATCCGCTGCGCCATGTCAGTGCCATGGCCGTTGAACACGCCGGTGAGATGCCCGTCGCGCACCTCGGCCAATTGCGTGTCGAAGCTCGCGCCGGCCTTGATCGGGTTGAGCGCGTTGGCCGCGCCGCCGGCCCAGGCTGCGGCGTTGAGGGTGAGCTGCCCGGCCTTTTCAACGACCGTCATCTTCGCGAGCAGCGACTCGATCATCGGCGACGCGGCGGCCTGGTCCGCCGCGGCCAGCAAGGCGCGTGCCGGGCTCGCCGCCCAGGCGGTCACGGCACCAGCACCGAGCAGCATCGCGCGCCGTGAAATGGTCGACGAATCCATCGTTTCTACTCCCCATGGCGGCACCTCCGCCGGCGCTGCCCTCTACCGAAACACTCGGTCTTGAACAGCGCTTTTGAATGATGTAACCGGTTACATCAAGCAGGGAGATCGGCAGGGCCACTGTCCCAGTCGGCGGACCGCATTTCGAAGGTCGCTTCGGATGCTCAACGGGAAGGATGTTTTCGACAGATGGCGCAGGCCACGATCCGCGATGTCGCCCGTGAGGCAGACGTGTCGGTCGCGTCGGTGTCGCGCGCGCTGAACGGGCACAGCAATGTCCGACCCGAAATGCGCGAGCATATCGAGACGGTCGCCGCCGCGCTCGGCTACGTGCCGCATGCCGGCGCGCGCAACCTGAGCCTCGCCCGCGCCAACGCGATCGGCGTCGTCCTCCCCGACCTGCACGGCGAGTTCTTTTCCGAGACGCTGCGCGGGATGGATCGCGCCGCGTCCGAGCGCGGGCTGCATCTGCTGCTCTCCAACCTCCAGGACAGCGACCGCGCGGTCACCATGCTCCACACGATGCGCGGCCGGGTCGACGGGCTGATCATCATGGCGCCGCACCTCGACTCCGACCTGCTCTTCGCCGGCCTGCCGCCGAGCATCCCAGCGGTGCTGGTCAATTGCACCGCACCGCGCGGCGACCGGCCGAGCCTGCGCGTCGACAATGCCGCCGGCGCCGCCGCGATGGTCGCGCATCTCGTCGCCAGTGGGCGGCGCCATATCGTCCATTTGTCGGGACCGCTCAGCAACCTCGAGGCGCGCGAGCGCATCGACGGCTATGAGACCGCGATGTGCGGCGCCGGGCTGGTGCCGCAGATCGTCGCGGGCGACTTCATGCAGGAAACTGGCGCCGCGCTCGCTGCGCAGATCCTGCGCGATCATCCACAGGTCGACGCGATCTTCGCCGCCAACGACATGATGGCGATCGGCCTGCTCACCGCGCTGCGCGCCGCCGGGGTCGACGTCCCCGGGCAGGTCGCGATCGCCGGGTTCGACGATATTCCGCTGGCACGGCTGATCTCGCCATCGCTCACCACGATGCGCGTCGACATTGCCGGGATCGGAGCACGGGCGGTTGCCCGGCTGACCGAGGCCATCGCCGGCGCAACAGATCACAGCCTCGAGGTCTCGATACCCGAGCTGATGATACGCGACACAACCGCCAACAGCCCGCGTCAGCCGGGCGTCACGCAGGGAACACCGACATGATCATGCGAACCACCCCCTACCTCCGGCTACTGCTCGCCAGCGCCGCGATCGCCACCACCGGCGTGGCGCTCGCGCCGGCCTCTGCCCAGACGTCGACCGCAGCGATCCGCGGCAAGGTGACCGACGCCGCCGGCTCGGCCGTGGCGGGTGCAACGGTTGCCGCAGTCAGCAGCGACACCAACCAGACGCTGCGCGCGACGACCGACGCAGCGGGTGGTTACGTGCTCAACGGCCTCCGCCCCGGATCCTACCAGGTGACCTTCACCGCAACCAACGGCGACACGTCGACTCAGCTCGTCACCGTCGCGATCGGCCAGACCGCCTCGCTCGACGGCACCGTCGAGGCCGCCGGCGCGACACCCGCGGCGTCGGGCAAGGACATCGTCGTCACCGGTCGCCGCCTGACCGAGACGCGCACCAGCGAAATCGCCACCAACGTCACCCAGCAGCAGATCCGCTCGCTGCCGCAGACCGACCGCAACTTCCTGTCGTTTGCGGCACTTGCGCCGGGCGTGCGCTACAATGACGGCGAGAACAGCAAGGGCATCCAGGCAGGCGCGTCGACCGCCAGCCAGGTCAACGTCTTCATCGACGGCGTCAGCCTCAAGAACAAGCTGAGCGAAGGCGGCATCGCCGGCCAGCAGAACAGCCGCGGCAACCCGTTCGGCCAGCTCGCCGTGCAGGAATTCCGCGTGCTGACGCAGAATTACAAGGCGGAATATGAGCAGGCCGGTTCGGCGATCGTGACCGCGGTGACCAAGTCGGGCACCAACGAGTTCCACGGCGAGGTGTTCGGCCAATATACCGGCAAGGCGCTCAGCGAGACCTCGTTCCTCGACAAGCGCGACGGCAACCGCAAGCCCGATTTCACGCGCAAGCAATATGGCGTTTCGCTCGGCGGGCCGATCATCAAGGACCGGCTGTTCTTCTTCGGCGCCTATGAAGGCAACGACCAGAACCGCGCGCTCAACGTCCGCAGCACCGGCGGAGCGGACGCGATCACCGAGTTCGAGCAGGTTTCGGGCCGCAAGCTGAGCGACTTCCAGGGCGCGTTCATCAGCCCGTTCCGCGGTGATTTCTTCTTCGGCAAGCTGACGCTGACCCCCGATGACCGGCAGACCTTCGACGTGTCGTTCAGCCGTCGCCAGGAAACCGACATCCAAAACTTCGGCGGCAACGTGTCGTACGAAAATGCCGAGAACAAGCGCAACAAGGTCGACACCTATCTGTTCAAGTGGGCGTATAAGGGCGACACGTTCGTCAACGAATTCAACGCCAACTACATCAACTACACGTTCAACCCGACCTCGGTGAACCCCAACCTGCCGACCTACGACTATTCCGGCGTCATCATCTTCGGTGGCAAGGATTCGACGCGGCGCCAGGTCCAGCAAGGCTATACGCTGCGCGACGACTTCACCTATTCCGGCTTCAACGGGCATGCGATCAAGATCGGCGCGCGTGTCGAGATCACCGATATCGTATTCGACAACCAGACCTACGTCCTGCCGCGCTACACCTTCCTGCGCGAGCCGCAGAACAACCTCAACTTCAGCTTCCCGGCAGAAGCGCGCCTCGGCCTGGGCAATGGCCTGATCCAGAGCTCGAACACGCAGGTCGGCCTCTATGCGCAGGACGACTGGAACATCACCAGCCGCCTGCAGCTCAATCTCGGCATTCGCTGGGATTATGAGACCAATGCGGTGAACAACGAGTATCGTACACCGCCGGCCGCCGTCGCGGCGCTGCAGTCGCTGCCGCGAACGTCGTATTTCAACCCCACCGACTATATTTCGACCGGCACCAACCGCAAGCCGTTCGCCGGGGCGGTTGCGCCGCGCGTCGGCTTCTCGTGGGATCTCAAGGGGGATCGCTCGACGGTGATCTTCGGCGGGTTCGGGCGGTATTACGACCGGAACAATTTCAACAACACGGTCGACGAGCTGTCGCGCTCGATCAACCCGATCGGCGTCTTCCGCTTCTCGGCGGACGGGCTGCCGCGCAACGGCCTGCCGACGATCAAGTGGGACCCGTCCTATTCCACCCGCGATGGCCTGCTCGCGCTGCGGGCAAGCTCGACCAGCGCCGGCCTACCCGAGCTGTTCGCGGTCAAGAACAATGCCAAGCCGCCGGTCAACGACCAGATCAGCCTTGGCGTGCGCCAGCGTCTCGGCATCTTCGAGGCCTCGCTCACCGCGTCGTACCAGCGCGGCCGCAATGGCTACACCAACCTGTTCGCCACGCGGAACAACAACGGCCTGGGCGGCTGCTGCAACACCGGCACAGTAGTGCCGCTCGGTTATTCGAACGTCCTGATCGGATATGACGGGCTCGATACGCGCTACAAGGCGCTCTACTTCACGCTCGACAAGAATTACACCAAGGCGTCGGGCTGGGGCTTCAACCTCGCCTACACGCTGTCGAAGGGCGAGCAGAATGGCGGCGACCTGTTCAGCCTCGATAACATCACGCCAGATGCCTATGGCTGGCGCCCGCGCGATGGCGACGAGCGCCACCGGCTCGTCCTGTCGGGGCTGGTCGATCTGCCGCTCGGCTTCCAGTTCGCCACGCTCACCACGCTCGGCAGCGGCCAGGCGTTCCGCGTGACCGACGGCACCAACGGTTCGACCTCGGGCTTCAACGACTTCAGCGCGCGCTATCCGCAGAAGAACTGCCTCGGCGGTGTGTTCGCCTTCTGCGAGGTCAACGTGACGCTGTCGAAGAAAATCCCGATCCTCGGCAAGGATTCGCTCGAGGCTTCGGTCGACGTGTTGAACCTGTTCGCCAACAACAACTTCTCGGGCTTCGACGATTTCTTCAACAACACGATCGACCCCTCGACCGGACGGATCACCGATCCGCTCGATCCGGCCCGGATCGGCAACAACCTGCTGACGCTGCCGCGGCGGATCCAGTTCCGCTTGGGGTATCGCTTCTAACGCTCCCTGCCTTGGCGGACGGCCTCCCCCCACCCCCCATGGGCCGTCCGCCCTTTTTGTTCGCGTACCACGAGGCTTTCCCGATGATCGACCGGCGTCTCTTCCTCGGCTCCGGCGGGCTGGCGCTCGTCGGGTTGGCGGGTGGCAGCTTCGCCGCCACGCCGCGCCGGGCGCGTCGCGTCGTGCGGCGGCCTGCGCCGCAGGATGCGCTGATCGACGACCTCCAGCAGCGCACCTTCCGCTATTTCTGGGACACGACCGATCCGGTGACGGGCCTCGCGCCCGATCGCTGGCCGACGCCGTCCTTCGCCAGCATCGCCGCAACCGGCTTCGCGCTCACCGCTTACCCGATCGGCGTCGCCAATGGCTGGATCAGCCGCGACCAGGCGCGCGTGCGGACGCTGGCGACGCTGCGCTTCTTCGCCACGGCGCCGCAAGGGCCGGCCCCGAGCGGCACCGCCGGCCATAAAGGCTTCTTCTACCATTTCCTCGACATGAAGAGCGGCACCCGCTTCCGCCAGACCGAGCTGTCGACGATCGACACCGCGCTGCTGCTCGGCGGGGTGCTGTTCGCGCAGAGCTGGTTCGACAGCGAGCATCCCGACGAAAAGCAGATCCGCGCCTTTGCCGACCAGATCTATGCGGCGGTCGACTGGAGCTGGTTCACCCCGCGCGCGCCGTTCGTGTCGATGGGCTGGCATCCCGAGAGCGGCTACATCCCGAGCGACTGGAACATCTACAACGAATCGCTGATGATGTACCTGCTCGCGCTGGGATCGCCGACGCACCCGCTCCCGCCCGAGACGTGGAACGCCTGGACCGAACGCTTCGCGCCGTCGTGGAGCGACCGCTGGGGGCAACCGCACCTCGCCTTCCCGCCGCTGTTCGGCCACCAGTACAGCCAGACCTGGGTCGATTTCCGCGGCATCCACGATCGCTTCATCGCGAGCAAGGGGATCGACTATTTCGAGAATAGCCGTCGCGCGACCTATGCGCAGCGCGACTATGCGATCGCCAATACCGGCAAGTTCGCAGCCTACGGTCCGGAAATCTGGGGGCTGACCGCCTGCGACGGGCCCGGCGATTTCAAGGCGACGATCGACGGCGTCGAACGCAGCTTCTACAGTTATTCGGCGCGCGGCCCCGGCGACCGCGACGACGGCACGATCGCGCCGACCGCGGCGCTCGGGTCGATCGCCTTCGCGCCCGAGATCGTGCTCCCAGCCGCCGCGGCGATGCACAAGCGCTACGGCAGCGCGATCTACCAGCGCTACGGCTTCCTCGATTCGTTCAACCCGACGCTCACCACCGCGCGTCCCGAGATCAACCAGGGGCGCGTCGAGCCCGGGATCGGTTGGATCGATCGCGATTATATCGGGATCGACCAGGGGCCGATCCTCGCGATGATCGAAAACCGGCGCAGCGGGCTGATCTGGCGGACGATGCACAGGAACGCACATTTGCGGCGCGGGTTGCAGCGCGCCGGGTTCAGCGGCGGGTGGCTGGCATGATGCTCGCCGCAATGCTGTTGGCGGGCGCCGCGCAGGCGCCGTTGCTCGATGGGTTCGAGACCCCGCAGCCGTGGAGCGCCAATGCTTCGAACGGCGTCGACGCGCAGATCGACAGCGTCCCCGGCGCGACCGGCAAGGCGCTGCGGCTCCGCTACGATTTCCACGCGGTGGCGGGCTACGCCTTCGCGCGCCGCACGCTGCCGATCGACTGGCCGGCCAACTTCGTGCTGCGGCTCAAGATCCGCGGGACCGGCGGGGTCAACGACCTGCAAATCAAGTTCACCGACGCGACCGGCGCGAACGTGTGGTGGGTGCAGCGGCGCAACTTCCGCCCCGTCGGCGAATGGCAGACGCTGGTGCTGCGGCCGCGCGATTTCAGCTTCGCCTGGGGGCCGAGCGCCGACAAGAGCTTGCGCAAGACCGCGGCGATGGAAGTCGTCGTCGTGCGCGGGCGCGACGGTGGCGCGGGCGAGATCGCGATCGACGATCTAAGCTTCGAGCCGCTTGCCGTGGCGGGCCCCCTCCCCGCGCCTCGAGCGAGCGATTCCCGCGTGCTCGACGGCAATCGCGCGACGGCGTGGACCGGACGCGGCGGCCAGGCCGTCACGCTCGATTTCGGCGGGACAAAGGCGCTCGGCGGGCTGGTGTTGCGCTGGATGTCCGGCCAGGGCGCTACGCGCTATGCGATCGAGGGCTCGGACGATGCGCGCCGCTGGCAGACGCTGCGCAGCGTCACCGCTGGCGATGGCGGCACCGACCCGATCGCGCTGCCGCAGGCCGACCTGCGCTATCTGCGCGTCAGCCTCCCGCAGGGGGCACCGCCGGCCGCACTCGCCGAAATCGAGACGCGCCCGCCCGAATATGGCGAGACGCCCAACGCCTTCGTCGCCGCGCTCGCCAAGGATGCGCCGCGCGGCAGCTTCCCGCGCGGTTTCACCGGCGAGCAGCCCTATTGGACGCTGGTCGGTCGCGATACGGGCGGCCATTCCGGGCTGATCGGCGAGGATGGCGCGATCGAAGTGGCCAAGGGCGGCTTCTCGATCGAACCGTTCGTCGTCACCGACGGCACGACCTTCAGCTGGGCCGATGTCACCGCGCAGCAGTCGCTCGAGGACGGCGCCGTGCCGATCCCGCACGTGCGCTGGGATGCGCCGGGCTGGACGCTCGACACCTCGGTCTTTGCCGACCCGCAGGCGCCGCGCCTGCTGGCGCGCTGGCGGGTGACCAACACCGGCAGCACGCGGCGCACGCTGCGGCTGCTGCTCGCGGTGCGGCCGGTGCAGGTCAACGCG
The DNA here is from genome assembly GCF_036663815.1 of Parasphingomonas frigoris. Classification (NCBI taxonomy): domain Bacteria; kingdom Pseudomonadati; phylum Pseudomonadota; class Alphaproteobacteria; order Sphingomonadales; family Sphingomonadaceae; genus Parasphingomonas; species Parasphingomonas frigoris. Next base: position 1,043,069 of record NZ_JAXOJQ010000001.1, read on the forward strand.
CCGACGCAATTCCTCGGCCAGCCCGGCGGGGTCAGCCCGATCGCGCGGATCGCGTGGGACGGCGCGACGCTCGGGGTGACGAGCCCAGCGGCGATTGCCGGCGACCCCGCGCTCACCCGCCGGATCGCGCCACTGCGGCGTCCCGACCTGATCGCCACCGCGCCGTTCGACCAGGGCGCGCTCGCCGTCCGGACCACGCCGGGCGCGCGGCAGGTCGACGACCCGACCGGGCTGGCGTCGGCGACGCTGGGCTACGACCTGACGCTCGAGCCGGGGGCGAGCGCGGACGTGCCGATGGTGCTCCCCGACGGTGCCGCAAGCCCGCCGCTCGACCGCGCCGGCTTCGACCGCATCCATGCCGCCGCGCTGACCCGCTGGCGCAGCCTGCTCGGCGGCGTGACGATCACGGTGCCGACGGCGCAGCAGCCCGTCGCCGACACCGTCAAATCGGCGCTCGCGCAGATCCTGATGAGCCGCACCGGCCCCGCGCTGCAGCCCGGCACGCGCTCGTATGACCGCAGCTGGATCCGCGATGGCGCGATGATGTCGGACACGCTGCTCCGGCTCGGCCTGGTCGAGCCCGCGCGGACCTTCGCCGACTGGTACGGGACCAAGCTGTTCGCCGATGGCAAAGTGCCCTGCTGCGTCGATCCGCGCGGCGCCGACCCCGTGCCCGAAAATGACTCGAACGGCGAGTATATCCACCTCGTCACGCAGCTCTACCGCTTCACCGGCGACCGGGCGGCGCTCGCGCGCGACTGGCCGCGCGTCGATGCGGCACGGCGCTACATGGACCAATTGCGCGCATCCGAACGCGGGTCGGCGAGTGCCCCGATCAGCCGCGGACTGATGCCGCGCTCGATCAGCCACGAAGCCTATTCGGCCGAGCCGCAATACAGCCTGTGGGACGATTTCTGGGCGTTGACCGGCTATCGCGACGCCCATTTCGCCGCGACCGTGCTCGGTCGGCCCGAGGCCGCGAGCATCGCCGCAGGGCGCGACCAGTTCGCCGGTGACATCCACGCCGCGATCGCCGCCTCGACACAGCGCTTCGGGATCGACTTTATCCCCGGCGCGACCAGCCTCGGCGATTTCGACGCGACATCGACCACGATTGCGCTCGACCCCGCGGGCGAACAGGACGCGCTCGATTCCCGGAAGTTGCGACGGACCTTCGAAAAGCAATGGGACCGCGTCGTCGCGCGCACCGCGCCTGGCGCCGACTGGGCCGATTACACGCCGTACGAATTGCGCAACGTCTCCGCCTTCGTCCGGCTCGGCTGGGCCGAGCGGGCCAACCATCTGCTCGATTTCTACATGGCGGCGCGGCGCCCGGCGGCGTGGAACGGCTGGGCCGAGGTGGTCGGCCGCCTGCCGCGCGAACAGCGCTTCATCGGCGACATGCCGCACGCCTGGGTCGCGTCCGACTTCATCCGTGCCGCGCTCGACCTGTTCGCCTACGAGCGGCAGCGCGACCAAGCGCTGGTGCTCGGCGCCGGGCTCACCGAACGCTGGCAAAGCGGCGCAGGCAGCGCGATTCGCGGGTTGCGCACCGCTTATGGTACGCTCGATCTGAGCGTGCGCAGTGACGATCGCGCGCTGACGATCGATATCGCCGGGACGGCGCGGCCGCCGGGCGGATTCGTCCTGCCGTGGGTGTCAGCCGGCCGACCGGGCCCGACGACGATCGACGGTCGCCGCGCGCGCTTCGCCGACGACGGCCTCCACGTCGGCGCGACCGGTCGTCCGATCCGGATCGTCGTCAACCACCAGGCAGCCGCGCTCAAGGTTCGCTGATGCCGCGGTTGCGCGTTAGATCGGAGCGGCGCGCGGTCGGGCGTGCGCGCTGACCGCTGCGGCGGCGCGGGCGCAGGCCGAGCCACAATGCGCCGCCACAGCTGACCGCCCACGACAGCAAGACCAGCGCGGCCAGCGCCAGCGTCGTCATCACGCGTCTCGCCCCGTGTCGCCGCGCGCGGCGCGCACCGATCGCGGATCGGCGACCGGTTCGAACATCTGGCGGCCGACCGCCACCAGGCTCGCGCCGACGCTTCCCGCCGCGACCGCGATCAGCGCGAGCCACAGCTCGACCGTGCCGGGCGGCACCGCCGGATTGCCGCGATGACCCGGCAGGAGCGCGACGCACACCACCGCCAGCGCGACCAACGCGCCCCCGACCAACCGGACCCTGAGGTCATATCCCCGCCACGAACGCTGCTGCATGCTGCCACCTTCCGCCAGCGGCCCTGCCATGCGCGCGCGTAAAGTCTCGCCGCCGATTGCGCGGCGATTGCATAAGCGATCCGTAAAATTGTGCCTCCAGCGCGCTTAGCGCGTGCCCGTCGATCCGGGCGCCGCGAGCTTTGCGTTCGAGGGCCGGGCGAAGATCGGTGTTCCCGCCGCCGACCAGGCGACGCGCCGGAACCGCGGCGCGCGGCGCGTACCATGGCGATCTCTCCTACAGGCGCGATGGCACTTGTATTACTCCGACTTATTGCGCCAGACCCCGTATCGCAATCCTTGCCGTTTGGGCGCAGCGAGTGCCATGATAGCGCGATAAGCGGAGAGTTGACTGATGGGCGAAGACGGGTTGGTCGAAGGCGGGACGCGTGACGATGCTGTGGCGCCGGTGCGCGAGCAGCGCGGCACCGGGCGCAGGCTGAAGGGCGCGGTCGCGCACAAGCTCGGGCTGGCGATCCTGTCGGGCGAATATGCGCCGGGCGACACGCTGTCGGGCGAGGTCGCCTTTGCCGAGGAACTCAAGGTGTCGCGCAGTGCCTATCGCGAGGCGGTGCAAGTGCTGATGGCCAAGGGCCTGGTCGAGAGCCGCCCCAAGACCGGCACGCGCGTGCTGCCGCGCAGCCGCTGGAACCTGCTCGACCCCGAAGTGCTCGCCTGGGCGTTTGCCGGCGAACCCGATATCGAATTCGTCCGCAACCTGTTCGAGCTGCGCGCGATCGTCGAGCCGGCAGCGGCACGGCTGGCGGCGGAGCGGCGCGACAAGGCCGATCTCAAGACGATGAAGGACGCGCTCGCGGTGATGCGGCGCCACACCGTCGCAACCGAAATCGGCCGCGCCGCCGATCGCGATTTCCACACCGCGATCCTGCAGGCGACGCGCAACGATGCGCTGCTGACGCTGAGCGCGAGCATCGGCGCGGCGGTCGCCTGGACGACGCAGTTCAAGCAGCGCAGCCGAACGCTGCCGCGCAACCCGATGCCCGATCATCTGCGCGTCTATGAGGCGATCCTGGCGGGAGACGTCGCCGCCGCGGGCGACAGCATGCGCGTGCTGGTCGATCTCGCGCTGCAGGATACGCGCGACGCGATGCAGCGCGCGGAGTGAGGCGCTAGGCGGGGGGCGAGGTGTCGTGGGGCCACCCTCCCGTAGATTTTGGCCGAAGCACGCTACTCGTTGGGAAACGCCGCCACGATCCGATCATAGTCGCGCCGGGTGATCCCGATCATGGACCCATGCCGCGTTCCCGCCGGCATCTCATAGCGGTTCCACTCGGGCACGCCGGTGTTGCCCGACACCTGATACCACGGCCCACCCAGCCGCGGCGCCATCGACAGGCCGTAGCCCATGCCCGCATATTGCTCATAGTAAAGCAGCCAGTCCGCGCCGTTCGGCGCGCGGACCAGCGTCGGCGCCTCGCGAAAATTCGGGCTGAGCGGTGGCCCCGGCAGCGGGTATGGGCCGAGCAGCGCCTTGGCGCAGCTGATCCGGACCGTCTTGCCGGTCGGCCACGCATAAGACGGATAGCGCTCGTCCTTGATCACCGCGCAATAGCCGCCGCTGTCGTTCGGCGTGATGACCGTGTCGATCGTCGCCATGTCCCACGCGAACAGCCGTCGGGGCGGGGCGGCGAAGGTCTTGAGATCGGGCGAGCGCACGTAGAGCGTACGCTGGCTGCCCCAATAGCGCTCTGGATCCTGCGCAGAGCCGTCGAGATTGGGCGTGTGCCACGTCAGCAGGAACTGCCGCGAGGGCGCATCGTACATCAGCTTGGGCGCGCCGATCCGCGGCAACGGATGCGGATGCCCGGGCACCGCGGCGAGGTCGGGGCGATAGGTGCCATACGGCGTCCAGCGCACCAGATCGTCCGACACCCAGAAGCGGATCAGCGGATCGTCGTCGCCCCTATTGCCGACCAGATAGTAGCGCCCGTCCCCACCGCGCGCGATCGACGCGTGGCCATGATAGTCGGCCGAAACGGGCTTGCCGCGATTGACGCGTGTCCAGTGCAGCCCGTCGAGGCTGACCGAATAAAAGAGCACGCCATACTGCTCCTTGGTCATGTGCGCGAACAGATAGGCTTTGGCCGGATCGACATAGGGCGTGACCGGCCCGCCCGGCGCCTGCGCCACGCCCGCCCCACTGCCGCCGGCGAGCGCCCCCAGCAGCAGCAGCCCCGCCACGGCGCGGGCGATCCGGCGCATCCTCAGCCCCGCTTGCGCGGTGCGACGGCGGCCGGTTCGCTTGGCGGCACGACACCCTTCGGCGCCATCGCCAGGCGGCGGATCAGGTCGGTCTCGGCAGCGCGATACGGCGTGCCGTCGGCGCGGAACACCTCGTGGAACCAGATCGTCGGCTCGGCGGTGACGTACGGCTTCTGCCAGCTGTCCCACGGCAGCCGCGTCTGCGTGCGACCGTCGACGAAGCCCCAGTTCATCGCCGCGACATTATAGCGCTTGGCGACCGGCAGCGATCCGTCGAAGGTCGAACCGTTGCCGCGCGCCATATATTCGGTGCACAGGATCGGCCGGTGATACGGCAGCAACTGCTTGATCCGGCCCTCGAACGTCTCGGGCCAGTTATAGTCGTGGAAGCTCACCACGTCCGACTGGGCGAGCTGCAACTTCTCCATCGCCGAGGCCTTGCCGCCCGGCGCCCAGTCATTGCCGAGCCACACGCCCGAGGTCAGCGGCTGGCTCGGCTCGGCCTCGCGCGCCCAGCCGAACACCTGCGCAAGCAGGGCGCGCACCAGCGGCTCCTTGCCCTCCTGCCCCTTATACTGGTCGGCGCCATTGTCGGGCTCGTTCCACACGTCCCAGCCGAGGATCCGGTCATCCTTGGCGAACGCGCCGATCACGCCCTGGACATAGGCCTTGTACGCCGGATAGCGGCTGCGATCGCGCAGGCCCGGCATCCCCGGCCCCTGCACCCACCCCGAATTATGGACGCCCGGGATCGGCGGATGCTGCGGACCGAGCTTGGGATCGGGATCCCAGCAGCTGTCGAACAGAACGAACAGCGGCTTGATGCCGTGCGCCTTGGCGATCGTCAGGAATTCGCCGATGCGCTGCTTGAAGCCCTCGGGGTCCTGCTGCCAGAGCTGGTCGTGGAGGAACACGCGCATCGTGTTCATGCCGATGCCCTGCGCCAGACCAAGCTCGTAATCGATCCGCTTGGGATCCCACGTCGCCGCCTGCCACATTTCGAGCTGGTTGATCGCGGTCGCCGGCGTGTAGTTCGCGCCGACCAGCCACGGCTGCTTGGCGTACCAGCCATTTGCCTGCGCCTCGCTCCAGCGCTCGCGCGCCTCGGCGGGGTTCGCCGCAACCACGGCGGCGGTGGCGAGCAACGCTGTCAGGAACAGTTTCATTCTCTCTCTCCCGGAGATGCGATCAGCGTTGCACGGTCAGCTTGTAGACGATCACATTCTTGTAGGTCTGGCCGGGATCGAGCCGGACCGAGGGGAAGTTCGGCTGGTTCGGCGCGTCGGGGAACAGCTGCGGCTCCATCACGATCGCGTCGCCCATGCGATAGATCTGGCCCTTCTTGCCGGTGATCGTGCCGTTGAAGAAATTGCCCGAATAGAATTGCAGGCCGGGCTGGTTCGACCACAATTCGTAGCCGCGCCCGGAGACCGGCTCGACCACGCGCGCCATCAGATGCGTCGTCGGCGTCACCGCCTTGCCGATGACCCAATTGTGATCGTAGCCGCGGCCATAAGCGATCTGCGGGTCACGCGCGTCGCGCACCCGGTCGCCGATCGCGCGCGGCGTGCGGAAGTCGAACACGGTGTTGGCGACGGGCACGTTGCGCCCGGTCGGGATCGCGGTTGCATCGGTCGGGGTGTAGAGCTCGGCCGGGATCGTCACGACATGCCCCATCGCGCCGCGCGGGCTCCCGACGCCGGCGAGGTTCCAGTAAGCGTGGTTCGAGATGTTGACGACGGTCGGCTTGTCGGTGGTCGCGCGATATTCAATCGTGAGTTCGTTCTGCTCGTCGAGCGAATAGGTCGCATAAGTGGTGACGGTGCCGGGATAGCCCATGTCGCCATCGGGGCTGACATAGCGCAGCGTGACCGACGCCGCCGGTCCGCTCTTCACCGCGGTCACTTCCCACAGCACCTTGTCGAAGCCCTTGGTGCCCCCATGGAGCGAATTGGGGCCGTCGTTGGTCGGGGTCGAATAGCTCTTGCCGTCGAGCGTGAAGCGGCCCTTGGCGATGCGGTTGGCAACGCGGCCGACCGTCGCGCCGAAGAATTCGGGCTTGGCGAGATAGCCCTCGAGCGTGTCGTAGCCGATCTGCACGTCCTCGATCTTGCCGGCCTTGTCGGGCATCAGCAGCGCCTGGAGCGAGGCACCGAGCGCAATCACCGTGGCGGAAACGCCGTGCCCGTTGGTCAGCGTGACCGCGGGAACGTCGCGCCCGTCGGGCATCCTGCCGAAGCTCGATTTCTTGGCCTCGCTCGCGCTGGCGGGAGCGGCGGCAAGGGTAACGGCGATCGTGCCGAGCGCGGCGGCGGCTAACAACGTGCGATTCATGATGCGATCTCTTTCGTAAGGCTTGGCGGCGCGAAATTTAGTCGGTCATTCGAACCGGGAGGATCCTGCCATCGGGGGCATAGCGCAAGCGCTCGATCGCGACCTGGCGCTCGCCCTTGTAGGGCATCTCGCCCTTCGGATTTTCCCAGCGATGATAGACGATCAGCCACGCGCCGGTCCGCGGATCGCGCGTGAAGCTGTGATGCCCCGGCCCCTTGTGCCGGGCGTCGCTCGTCAGGATCGGCCCGCGATACACCCACGGGCCGGTCGGTGACGCCGCGGTGGCATAGTGCACCGAATAATCGGGGCCGTTCCAATGACCGTGGCTGTACGACAGGTAATAGATGCCGTCGCGCTCATGCATGAACGCGCCCTCGGTGAATTCGGGCGGCTGCTCGATCGCGACCTCATGGTCGATCGACACCATGTCGCGCGTCAGCTCGAACACCCGCAGCTTGGCGCCCGCGCTGCCGCCGGCATAGAGATAGGCCTTGCCCGACTTGGGATCGACGAAGGTCATCGGGTCGATCGCCTCGAAGCCGTTGCCGCCGGTCAGCAGCGGTTTGCCGCTGTCGACATAGGGCCCTTGCGGCTTTGACGCGACTGCCACGCCGATCCGGCTCGGCGTCGGGTTTTGCGGACCGACCGAATAATAGAGATACCATTTGCCGTCGCGCGTCGCGACGCCGGGCGCCCACAGGAAATGCTGCTTCGCGCCGTCGTCGCCGATCCACTTTATCTGGTCGCGCCGGATCAGCTCGCCGCGCGGCTTCCAATGCTTGCGGTCGGTCGACGAAAAGGCGCCGAAGCGGTCGGCCTCCCAGCTCCCGCCGGGGCCGCCGGTCGGGAACACCCACAATTCGTCGCCGATGAACATCGCGTGCGGATCGGCGCCCTGGAACTGCGGGTTCTTGGCGAGCCCCGCACTCGGCGCGAGCGCGGCGGCAGCGATCGCCAGGCCGGCGCGGAAGAGATGCTTCATTGGCCGTAATCCAGGATGAAGACCGGGCCCAGATCGATCGTCTGCTTGGCGCAGGCGAGATGGACCGCGGCATTGAGCCCGCCCGCGGGATAGGCGCGGTCGGCGGTGCCGCTCAGCTTGAACATCTGCCATTCGGGGGTGACGTCGAAGCTCTGCTCGAAGATCGTCCGCACCACCGGCGTCGCCTCGAGCTGGACGCGGCAGAGCGCGCCCGGCACGCCCGCCTCAGTCCGCTGCGCGCGGGCCCACAAGGCGACGACGATGCGATCGCCCTGCTTGACCGGCTTGAGCGTCGGCGTGATCGCGCCGACCAGTCCGAACTCCTTGAGCACGCTGCTGATCGGCACGCGCAGCGCCTTGCCGAACTGCACGCCCTTGTCGGCGCGCGTTTCGGGCGGGATGCGCTGGCCGTAGGGCTGCAGCGCATCCGCCCGCGGATCGTTGATCAGCCGATCGGCGACCGTGCCTCCCGGCGCGGGCGCGGGTTGCGGCGCGGATTGCGCGGCTGCGGCGACCAGCGGTGCGGCGACCAGCGCCGCACCGAGAAGACCAAAGAGCTTCATCGCCTGTCCCCCGATCAGAAGCGGAACCGCACGCCGAGCGAGTAAGCCCGCTCGATATAGAACACCTGCCGCCGGTAGACGTCGCCGGTATCGTAGGCGCGATCGCGCTGGATCGGATTGCCGAGCAGGTTGATGATATCGAACGCCAGCGTGATGTTCGGCACCGGCGTGACCGTCATCGACGCGTCGACCTGGCCGCGGCCCTTTTCAATCGTCGGATGCGCGATCGGATCGAAGGTTTCGTAGGTGTAGTAGGATACGAAATCTGACCGGTAGTTGTAGGCGACGCGCGCCGAGAATTGCGGCTTTTCGTAGAGCGCGACGAGGTTGTAGGACCATTTCGACACGCCCGGGAAGGCTTGCTGCTGGTTGTTGTAGGACGTCGCGAAATTCTGCTGGAGATCGCCCTTGGCATCGATGAAGGTGCCGTTGGCCTGGATGCCGAAGCCCTTCGCCCAATTCGGCAGCCCGTCGATGTCGAGGAAGGTGGTGAACTGGACTTCCGCGCCCTGCAAGCGCGTGTTGCCGAGATTCACCGGCTGATCGACCGAGACCAGGCCGTAGGTCGGGTCGCGATAGACGGTGTTTGTCGTCGACAGGAAGCCCGTCACGTCGTGGCGGAAAATCGCCGCGGTGAACGATCCGGTCCGCGAGAAATAATATTCGAGACTGGCATCGTAGTTGTTGGACGTCAGCGGTTTTAAGTTCGGATTTCCGGTCGAGCCACCCCGCGCGCAGGAGCGGCTGTTATAGGTCGCGCTCGTCGGGTCGAGGCAAGGGCTGTCGGCCGGGAAGGTCAGCGGCGTTCCAAGCGTCAGGTTCGGTCGCAAATCGATGAAGTTCGGCCGGGTGCGGGTCTTGGTATAGGCAAGCCGGAGCTGCAGCTTGTCGTTGAACGCGATCCGCGCGCTGCCGTTCGGCAGATAGTCGTCATACTGGCTATCCGCGGTGGTCGGCGCCACGACACCGGCGATATTCGAGAAGGCCTGGATATGCGTCTTGGTCCGGACCGCGCGCAGGCCGACCAGGCCGTCGACCGTGATGGAGCCCAGATCGAAACCGTATTTCAGCTGCCCATAAGCGGCATACGACTTCTCGTTGGCGCGGAAGTTCTGGGTCGGATCGAACGCCACCGTGCCGGCGGGCTCGTTGAAGAAGGCGCGCAACGCCGGCAGGTTATTGCGGATGCTGTCGCGAGTGAGCGCGGCATAGGCGGTGTTGGGCTGCGCATTGTTGTAGGTGAAGCCCGGCAGGCTGGTCGTGACCACCGCGCCCGGCAGCGACGTCAGCGGGATGCCGAGCCCTTCGTTGTTATTGTAGATGCTGCCGAAATCGCGTGCGGCGTCGCGATTGTCGTAGCGCACGCCGAACTGCAGCTTCTTGAGGAAGCCTGCATCGAGATTGTAGGCCAGGTCCGTCCGCGCCTGCCAGTCCTTGCCGCTGACCACCGTCAGTTCCTGGTACAGGCCGCGGCTGATGAAATTCGCCGGATTGGTGATGTTGAAATTGTTGAAGACCTGCGACGGCCCGCCATCCTGCGCGACGTTGAAGTAGGATGTGTGGGTCGGCACGCCGACGGTCGCGTAGTCGACGTTGACGAGATCCGCGGTGTAGGTGCTGTCGGTATACGCAACGTCCGCCGACATCTGCAGCCGGTCCCGCGTCCAGTTGACCCCGGCGCCGCCCTGATAGGTGTCGGTCTTGCCGTTGAACGAACCGGTATAGCCATCGGGACGCACCGCGCCGGTCACCGTCGCGCTGTTGATCTGGTTGGTGCCCGGGATCGTCGTGACGTTCGACAGCGTGATGTTGCCGAAGTTCGGGATGAACATCCAGCGGTTGTAATCCTTCGACCGGAACCCCTGGTACAGGCCGTCGGCGTAGATTTCGAGCTCGGGCGTCGGCTTCCACTGGAAGGCTGCATTGGCCGACGGGCGATAGCGCGCGCCGTAGCCGAGGAAATTGCCCTGTGCGTCGGGGAAGCGCAGGCCCCCCGGCTGACCGGGAGCAGCGTTGGAGACCGCTCCGGTCGCGGGGTCGACCTGGTTGGTGCGGGCGATCACCACCGACTGCTCGCGCGAGGAGTCGAGGAAGTTGATCCCGACATAGGAGGCGTTGACCAGCAACCCCATCTCACCGATGCCGGTGTTCCAGCGATCGCTGATCAGCAAATTGCCGTTGGGCACGATCTTCTCGGATTGCTGCGACAGCACGCCGTTGAGCGAGCCCGACAGTTCGAAGCCCTTGAAATCGAACGGCTTGCGTCCGCGCACATTGATCGTGCCGGCGATGCCGCCCTCGATCATGTTGGCGACGCCCGATTTGTAGACTTCGAGCGCGGCGACCGTGCCGGCGGGGAAATCCTGGATCTGGACGAAGCGCCCTTCGGCGGTGAAGATCTGGCGGCCGTTGTAGGTGGTGGTCAGATCGGGCAATCCGCGCACCGTGACGCCCGCCGCCTCGCCGCCGCCGCGCGTCACCGTGACGCCCGCGACGCGCTGCAGCGCCGACGAGGCGAAGGTGTCGGGGAGCTTGCCGATATCCTCGGAGACGATCGCGTCGACGATGCCGTCGGACTTGCGCTTGATCTGCTGCGCCGATTCGAGGCTGCGGCGCAGACCGGTGACGACGATGTCCTTGTCTACGACCGGGGTTTGCTGGATCGCATCCTCCGGCGCCGACGGATTGGCCGACTGGTCGGACGCGGTGATCGGCTTTGGCGAATCCTGCGCACCGCCGACGGGCGCGGTCTGCGCTGCCACTGGTGCCAGACCGACCAGCGCAAACGCGGCCACCGAACCACACAAGATTGCTTTCGCCTTCATACTCGCTCCCCTACTGAACCGCCGGTTTTAGGACCGGCTTTTATCGCCTGTTACAGCCGGACCGGGCGGATAAGCAATATGCATTTGTCGGAGAAATAAACGAGTGTGACATTCTGGAAACAATCGAGATCACTCTAGGAGGTGCAACGAACCTAAGTTTTGCATGCATGACGCAGCGGCCGGGGCTTCACGGCGCTTGAAAGTATCGGCGAGATGCTAGTCGGTTGTCGGACTATTGTCGCGCTGCGACATCCCGACTCGTTCGGCAAGCTCGCCGCGCAGGCCTTCACAAGCGGCCATTGGCCCGCGGCTCGCCGAAATCCGGGCTGCCATCGGGATGATAGCCGAAAGGCTGGACACGCGTGTGACGGTTGGGATCGAACAGCGGGTCCCCCTTGATCGTCTCGTAATCGCGCCCGTGATAGACCAGCATGTCGCGCCCACCGCTGTCGACGGTGAAGCTGTTATGCCCCGGCCCCCACACCTTGTGCTTCGGCGAGGAGGCGAACACCGGGCGCGGCGACTTGCTCCACGCCGCCGGGTCCATCAGATCGGCATCGTCCTTTGCGCGCAGCATCCCCAGGCAATAGCGCGCATCGGTCGCGCTCGCCGAATAGGTGAGGAAAATCTGCCCGTTGCGAACCAGCACCGCAGGCGCTTCGGCGACCTTGAACCCGCGTACTTCCCAGTCGAGGGTCGGCACGGTCAGCCGCGTCGCCTTCGCCGCAAGCGTCAGCGGGGTGGCGAGCGGGGCGAGATAGAGGTTCGAATTGGTGTCGATGCCATCCTCGCGCTGCGCCCAGGCGAGATAGCGCGTGCCGCGGTGGACAAAGCTCGTCATGTCGAGCGTGAAGCTGTCCCACCCGGTCTGCAGCTGGCCGAGCACCGACCAGCTGCCGGTCATCGGATCGGGCCCGTCACACACCACCGCATAGCCACGGATGCGGAACACGTCCTGCCCGCCCCCGCTCGGGCCGGCCGCGAAATAGACGATCCACTTGCCGTCGATCAGATGCAGTTCGGGCGCCCACAGGAACCCCGACATCGGCCCGCTCGCCTGGTGCCGCCACAACACCCGCTCGGGCGCACTCGACAGCTCGCCGATCGTCCGCGCGCGGCGCAGCACGAGCCGGTCATATTCGGGCACCGACCCCGTCATGTAATACCAGCCGTCGGTGTGGCGAAACACCTGCGCGTCGGCGCGCTGGCGCACCAGCGGGTTGACGATCGCATCGCGCGGCGGGCTCCGCGCGATGGCCGGCATAGCGGCGAGCGCGGCGGCGCTCCCGACGAAGCCGCGTCTGGTCACTGCCGTCATGATCCATTCTCCGCTACGGGCCAGCCATCCGGTCCCCATGTCACCTGTGCGATCCGCAGCGTCGGCGCGCCTTTGTTCTCGCGATCATAAGCGTGGTACGCGACATAATCGGCCCCGTCCTTGTCGTGCAGGAAGCCGACATGCCCCGGCCCGCGGAAGCGCTGCTTCTCGGGCAGGTCGGCGCGCAGGAAGATCGTCCCGCCGCCCTCGAGCAAGCTGCTGCCATCCTTGCCGAGATAGGGCCCGGTGATCTGCTTGGCGCGACCGACGACGGTGTAATAGGTGCTGGCGGCGCCCTTGCAGCAATAGTCGTACGAGGCGAACAGCCAGTAAGAGCCGCCATGGTCGACGATGAACGGCGCCTCGACCGGTGCGGGCGCGCCGCGCGGGACCGGGCGACGTGCGATCGCATAGGGTTTGGCGGTCGGATCGGCCAGCTTGCCCGTCTTCGCATCCAGCCGGAACAGCTTGAGCCCACTCCAGAAACTGCCGAGCGAGAGCCACGCCTGCCCCTGCCGGTCGACGATATAATTGGGGTCGATCGCGTTGTAATCGTCCTGCGCGGTCGACATCAGCACCATCCCCTCGTCGCGCCAGCCATAGCCGGGCGCCGCGGGGTCGAGCGTCGGGCTCGTCGCCAGCCCGATCGCCGAGCGGTTCGAACCGAAGGTCGAGACGGCGTAATAGAGCTGCCACCGGCCGTTGGCGTAGGAGATATCGGGGGCCCACATCCCCTCGGCGCCGGGCACCGCCTCGGTCGCCCAGGCCGGCAGCCGATTGTCGAGCAATGGCTTGCCCTGCGTCCAGTGGACGAGATCCTTCGACGTGCGCGACGACAGGCCAGTGCCGAACACATAATAGGTGTCGCCCTCGCGCGCGATCACCGGGTCGTGCGTCGGCGTCAGATCGCCGCTGAGGCGGCTGTTGAGCGGCGCGGTCGATTGCGCGCTGGCGCCGCCGGCAGCCGCGACCAGCATCGCCAGCACCAATCGATATGCGGTTAAACGCTTCACACCAAACTCCCGCCTTGCCCGAGGTTTACACTGATCATTTCAATTCGAGCATCACCACCGATTTCGGCGGCAGCGTCACCGTCAGCGCTCCGCCCGCAAGCTGTGCCCCGTCGAACGCGAGCGGAACCACCACATTGGGTGCGTCGAAGCTGTTGTGTGCGGTCATCAGCGGCGCCGTCAGGATCTGGCCGGAGACGCGTTGCGCCGCCACGCCCGCAAGCGTCGCGGACACGGCATGCGCGCGGTTCGGATCGAGATTGGCCAGCGCGACGCGCACCACGCCGTCTTTGCCGCGGACTGCCGAGGCGCTCACCGCTGGCATCGTCCACTTGTCCTTGCCGTACTGCGGCGAGCTGATCTCGAGCGGCAGCACCGTGCCGTCCATATAGCCCTTGTACAGCGCAAAGACGTGATAGGTCGGCGTCAGCACCATCTTGCTGCCGTCGGTCAGGATCATCGCCTGGAGCACGTTCACCATCTGCGCGATCGCGGTCATCTTCACGCGGTCGGCATGCTTGGCGAAGATGTTGAGGTTGACCGCGGCGACAAGCGCGTCGCGCATCGTGTTCTGCTGGCGCAGGAACCCCGGATTGGTGCCGGGATCGCCGGCATACCAGGTGCCCCATTCGTCGACCGCCAGCCAGATCTTCTTCTGCGGATCGGCCTTGTCCATGATCGCGCTGTGCTTGGTGATCAGCTCGTCCATCCGCTGCGTTTCGGACAGCGTCTCCGCCCAGCCGGCTTCGTCGAACACGGTGGCCGAGGCGCGCGGCGGCCAGCTGCCGGGAACGGTGTAATAATGCAGCGACAGCGCGTCGACCTGGCCGGTGACCTCGCGCATCATCGTCTCGGTCCAGCGATAATCGTCGACATTGGCGCCGCTGGCGACCTTGAGGATACGCATGCCCTTGGGCGGCTTGATGAAGGTGGCATAGCGCCGCGTCAAATCGGCGGCATATTCGGGCCGCATATTGCCGCCGCAGCCCCACAATTCGTTGCCGACGCCGAAATAGGGCACCGCCCACGGCGCCTTGTGACCATTCCTGGCGCGCTCGTCGGCGAGCGTCCCGGCGGGCGCGGTCATATATTCGACCCACTCGGCCATTTCCTGCGGCGTGCCGTTGCCGACATTGCCCGCAATATAGGGCTCGGCACCGAGCTGCTCGACCAGATCCATGAATTCGTGCGTGCCGACCGCGTTGGGCTCGGTCACGCCGCCCCAATGCGTGTTGATCTTGACCGGGCGCTTCGTGCCGATGCCTTCGCGCCAATGATATTCGTCGGCAAAGCAGCCGCCCGGCCAGCGCACCACCGGCACCGCGATGCGCTTGAGTGCCGCGACGACATCGTTGCGGAAGCCGCGCGTGTTGGGAATCTTCGAGCCGCGCCCGACCCACAGGCCGCCATAGATGCCGGTGCCGAGATGCTCGGCAAATTGGGTGAAGATCCGCTTGTCGTAGACCGGGCCGGGCGTGTCGCCATGCACGGTGACGATCGCGGGGACGTCGCGCGGGTCGGCGGCGGGGGTCGGCTGGGTCTGCGCATTCGCGATCGCGCTGGTCGATAGCAGCAAGGCAGCGGCAAGGCCGCGCAACAGGCGGGACATAGGCTTTCCTCTCAAATGCGTCGCACGATCATGCGACCGCCACGGGCGACCGCAGCCCTCAGGACGTCACTGCACTCCCAGACCGCACGGGCATGCTGGGCACCCTAACAAATAGTCAGACAAGTTTGTCCGGACGCGGCGCGCGGCGCCGCGCCGGTGTCACCCGATCTGCTGGTCCGGCAGCACCTCGGTCGGGCGCGAGCCCCACAGCGCGTAGAACAGGACATAAAGCTCGCACGCCGCGGTCAGCAGGAACGAGGCCTGCAGGCCGTACGAATCGGCGAGCCAGCCCTGCACGATCACCAGCGCGCCACCGGCGATCGCCATGATCAGCAGCCCCGATCCTTCCTCGGTCAGCGGCCCAAGGCCGCGGATGCCGAGCGTGAAGATCGTCGGAAACATGATCGAGTGGAACAGCCCGACCGAGATCAACGCCCACATCGCGACGTGACCGGTGGTGAAGCTCGCGATCAGCATGACGATCGTCGCGCCGACGCTGGCGAAGGCGAGCGCGTGGCCGGCATCGACCTTCTGCATCACGAACGCGCCGATCAGGCGGCCGACCATCATCCCGCCCCACAGCAGGAACAGATAATGCGAGGCCTGCTCGTGCGTCAGATTGCCGATCTCGGGCTGCGACACGAAGTTAATGAAGAGATTGCCGACGCCGATCTCGGCGATCAGGTAGATGAAGATCGCCGGGATGCCGAGCACCAGGTTGCGATGCTTCCACAGCGAATGGCTCTTGCGGTCGGCCTTGGCGGCGCGTTGCGTCGCAGCGCCCATCGCGGGGAGCGGGAAGCGGGCGATGACGACGGCGAGCACCGCGAGCACGCCGGCGACGATCAGATAGGGCAACACCACCGATTGCGCATCGGCAAGCCGCTCGGCCGGGGTCAGCGCGGCAGCACCGGCAGCGGCGGTGCCCGACGTCGTGCGCCCGAGGATCAGATAGCCGCCGAACAGCGGCGCGAGCGTCGCACCGGCCGAGTTGAACGCCTGCACGAGGTTGAGCCGCGACGAGGCGGTCTCGGGCTTGCCGACGACCGCGACATAGGGGTTGGCCGCGACCTGCAGCAGCGTGATGCCGCTGGCGATGACGAACAAGGCAAACAGCGTCACTTCATAGGACGGGATGCGCGCAGCGGGCACCATGATCAGTGCGCCGCCAGCCATCATCGCGAGGCCGATCACCATCGACTTCTGGTAGCCGACCCGCTCGATCAGTTTGGCCGACGGGATCGATGCGAAGAAATAGGCGATGAACCAGACGCTTTCGATCAGCGTCGTCTGGGTATAGCTGAGATCGAACACGCTGCGCAGATGCGGCAGCAGCGTTCCGTTGATGACGGTGATGAAGCCCCACATGAAGAACAGGGTGGCGAGCAGGCTGAGCGCGGGGGCATAATTGAACCCCGTCTGCCCCGTGGCCGCACCCCGATGTTCCGTCGTCGACGGCATAATTGCCATGTCCATCCCTCTCCGTTGTCGCTACATGTCTGCTGTGCCGTTCACACGGCTTTCACGCACGTTATTTGTCGGACTATATCTGTAGCGCGACAGCGTCAATGCCATCCGTCGCATGCGGCGATTGGCCGGACTTCACAACACCCTATCGCGACAGCATGCCGGGCCAACGGAAGGCTGCACCTCCGCAAAAGCCGCTGCCGGTGCGTCACGCCGCCGCACCAAAGCGATGGATCGCAGCAGTGCCATCTTGCCGACAGCTTATCGTTGACGTAAACGTGAAGTAGCGGACCCATAGGGTCGCCTACTAGATCGCGCCCGACCCCTGCCGGGCGACCTGATGGAGACATTTGCGTGACCAACGTCGTTATCGCCGGCTATGCCCGGTCGCCGTTCCACCTCGCCGGCAAGGGCGACCTCGCCCGCGTCCGCCCCGACGATCTCGCCGCGCAGACGATCCGCGGCCTGCTCGAGAAGACCGGCGTCGATGCGGCCGAAATCGAGGACATCATCCTCGGCTGCGCCTTCCCCGAGGGCGAGCAGGGCCTCAACGTCGCGCGGATGATCGGCCTGCTGGCCGACCTGCCGCTGTCGGTCGGCGGGATGACGGTCAACCGCTTCTGCGGCTCGTCGATGAGCGCGATCCACATCGCGGTCGGCCAGATTAACATCGGCGCGGGCGACGCCTTCATCTGCGCCGGGCTCGAATCGATGAGCCGCGTGCCGATGGGCGGCTACAACCCCCTGCCCAACCCGCAGCTCGCGAAGAAGAATGCCGGCGCTTACATGGGCATGGGCGAGACCGCCGAGAATGTCGCGCGCAACTACCAGATCACCCGCGGCGAGCAGGATGCGTTCGCCGTGAAGAGCCAGGACAAGGCCGCCGCGGCGCGCGCCGATGGCCGGCTGTCCGACGAGATCGTCACGATCCAGACCAAGGCCGGCCCGGTCAGCCAGGACGGCACGATCCGCGCGGGCACGACGACCGAGGCGCTCGCCGGGCTCAAGCCCGCGTTCAGCAGCGACGGCACGGTGACGGCGGGCACTTCGTCGCCGCTCACCGACGGCGCCTCGGCGGTGCTCGTCACTTCCGAGGAATTCGCGACCAAGCACGGCCTGACGATCCTCGCGCGGATCAAGTCGGTCGCGGTGTCGGGCAACGATCCCGAGACGATGGGCCTCGGGCCGATCTACGCGTCGAAGAAGGCGCTCGAGCGCGCCGGCATCACCGTCGCCGACCTCGACGTGGTCGAGATCAACGAAGCCTTCGCCAGCCAGGCGATCGCCTGCATCCGCGACCTCGGCCTGAAGGACGAGACGATCAACCTCGACGGCGGCGCGATCGCGATCGGCCATCCGCTCGGCGCGACCGGCGCGCGGATCGTCGGCAAGGCGGCGGCGTTGCTGGCGCGCGAGGGCGGCCGCTATGCGCTCGCCACGCAGTGCATCGGCGGCGGCCAGGGCATCGCCACGGTGCTGGAGCGGGCATGATGGTCGTCACGGCTGTGAAGAAGGTCTGCGTCATCGGCGCGGGCGTGATGGGCGCTGGCATCGCGGCGCACATCGCCAATGCCGGCATCCCGGTGCTGCTGCTCGACATCGTCCCGCGCGACCTGCCCGAGGGCGGTGACCGCGACGCGGTCGCCAAGGGTGCGGTCGCCAAGATGCTCAAGACCGATCCCGCGCCCTTCATGTCGAAGGGCGCGGCCAAGCTGGTCGAGACCGGCAATATCGACGACCATCTCGCGCGCGTCAGCGAATGCGACTGGATCGTCGAGGCGATCGTCGAGCGGCTCGACATCAAGCAGGCGCTCTATGCCAAGCTCGAAGCGCTCAAGCGCCCCGGCACCGCGGTCTCGTCGAACACCTCGACGATCCCGCTCGGCCATCTGGTCGAGGGGCGCAGCGATCAGTTCAAGGCCGACTTCCTGATCACCCACTTCTTCAACCCGCCGCGTTACATGCGGCTGGTCGAGATCGTGCGCGGCGACCACACCGATGCCGCCGTCGCGGGCAAGGTCGAGGATTTCGTCGATCGCTTCATGGGCAAGCGGATCGTGCGGGCGAAGGACACCCCGGGCTTCATCGCCAACCGCATCGGCACCTACTGGCTGGCGGTCGCGATCAACGCGGCGATGGACCAGGGAATCACGATCGAGCAGGCCGACCAGATCGGCGGCCGTCCGATGGGCGTTCCCAAGACCGGGATCTTCGGGCTGGTCGATCTCGTTGGTGTCGATCTGATGCCGCTGCTGTCGAAGAGCCTGTCGTCGACGCTGCCCGCGGGCGATCCCTATTTCGATACGCTCCGGCCGATGCCGCTCGTCGACAAGATGATCGCGGAAGGGTTTACTGGCCGCAAGGGCAAGGGCGGCTTCTACCGCTTCGACAAGGCGACGCGGATGAAGCTGTCGCTTGACCTGGCGACCGGCGAGTATCGCCCCGAGCAGAAGCCCGCCGACCTGCCCGCGAAGGCCGACAAGGATCTCGCCACGCTGATCGACGCGCCCGGCGCGGTCGGCAGCTATGCGTGGACGATCCTCGGTAGCGTGCTGTCCTACGCCGCGATGCTGGTCGGGGAAGCCGCCGACGACATCGTTGCGATCGATGATGCGATGAAGCTCGGCTACAATTGGAAATATGGCCCGTTCGAGCTGATCGACCGGATGGGTCCGGGCAAACTCGCCGCGCGGCTCGTCGCCGAGGGGCGCAGCGTACCGGCGATCCTGACCACCGCGAGCGATCGTCCCTTCTACCGGATCGAAGGCGGCCAGCGGCAGTATCTCACCGTCGCAGGCGACTATGTCGACGTGCCGCGCGCGCCGGGCGTCGTCCTGCTCGAGGACATCAAGCTGCGCGCGCAGCCGCTGCTGACCAACAGCTCGGCGTCGCTGTGGGATGTCGGCGACGGTGTCGCCGCGCTCGAGTTCCACACCAAGATGAACGCGCTCGACGATCAGGTCATCGCGCTGATCGAGGAAGCGATCCCGCTCGTCGAGGCGCGCTTCAAGGCGCTGGTCGTCTACAACGAGGCGAGCAATTTCTCGGCGGGCGCCAATCTCGGTGCGGCGATGTTCGCCGTCAGCGCCAAGCTGTGGGACATGATCGGGGCGACCGTGTCGCGCGGGCAGGCGGCGTACAAGGCGCTCAAATACGCGTCCTTCCCCGTCGTCAGCGCACCGGCCGGGCTCGCGCTCGGTGGCGGGTGCGAGATCCTGCTCCATTCGGACGCGATCCAGGCACATGCCGAGACCTATACCGGGCTGGTCGAATGCGGCGTCGGCCTGATCCCGGGCTGGGGCGGCAATGGCGAGATGCTCGATCGCTGGACCAAGTCGGGGATGATGCCCAAGGGCCCGATGCCGGTGCTGTCGAAGGTGTTCCAGATGATCTCGACCGCGCAGGTCGCCAAGTCGGCGGCCGAAGCGCGCGAGATGATGATCCTGCGCGCCAAGGACGGCATCACGATGAACCGCGACCGCCTGCTCGCCGACGCCAAGGAAAAGGCGCTGGCGCTGGTCGAGGGTTATGTCGCGCCCGAGCCGCCGACCTACCGGCTCGCCGGCGAGAGCGGCCTCACCGGGCTCGACATGGCGGTCGCCGATTTCCACAAGAAGGGCATGGCGACCGACTATGACCGCGTCGTCGCGCACCGGCTGGCCGAAGTGCTGACCGGCGGCGAGGCCGATCTGGTCGACACCGTGACCGAGCAGCAGATGCTAGAGCTCGAGCGCACGGCGTTCGTCGAGAGCATCAAGGACGAGCGCACGCAGGCGCGGATCGTCGCGATGCTGACGACGGGCAAGCCGCTGCGCAACTGACCGGTCGGGGTGTCCGCTTCTCGGCGGACACCCCGTGCCCCCGGCCGTGCGTCACGCCGCCTGCTTGGCGTCGGACTGGCCCATCCAGGGTGGCAGATGCTGCGTCGCAAGCCGCGCCTCGGGCGGAATGCGATCGGCGACGATTGCAAAGCGGTCGCCATCGACCAGCACCTCGGGCACCAAGGCGCGACAATTGTAGGTCGACGCCATCGTCGCGCCATACGCGCCAGCGGTGCGGAACAGCGCGAGATCGCCCGCGACGACCCGGTCGATGTCGCGCCCGATCGCGAAGGTGTCGCTGCTCTCGCACACTGGACCGGCAAGGTTGGCGGTCATCCGCGCACCGCTCGGTACCACCGCCTCGAACGCATGATAGGCATCGTAGAGTGCCGGCCGCGCGAGATCGTTCATCGCGGCGTCGACAATCACATAGGGTGCGATCGCGCCGGGCTTTACCCACAGCACTTCGGTCAGCAGCACGCCGGCCTCGCCCGCGAGGTAGCGGCCAGGCTCGAACAGCAGCGTCACGTCCCAGTCGCGCGTCACGCGCGCCACCATCGCGCCATAGGCCGCCGGGGTCGGCACGACATCGCCGGGGCGATACGCCAGGCCGAGGCCGCCCCCGAGATCGACATGCGTGATCGCGTGGCCGGCGGCACGCAGATCGGCGACGAGCGCCCCGACACGGCGATAGGCCGCCTCGAGCGGCGCCAGATCGGACAGCTGGCTACCGATATGAATCGCGATGCCGCGCAGATCTAGGCCGTCGCAGCGCGCCAGACGTGCGTAGATGTCAGCCGCATCGGCGATGGCCACGCCAAACTTGTTCTGGCGCTGGCCGGTCGAGATCTTCGCGTGCGTTCCGGCGGCTACATCGGGATTGACCCGCAGCACCGCCGGGGCCCGCAGGCCGCGCGCTGCGGCCATTGCCGCCAGCACATGCCCTTCCTCCTCGAGTTCGAGATTGAACTGCCCGATCCCGGCGTCGAGCGCGGCAGCAAGCTCGCGGCGCGCCTTGCCGACACCGGAGAAGATGACGTCACGCGCCGGCATGCCCGCCGCCAGAGCCTGCGCCAACTCGCCGCCCGAGACGATGTCGGCGCCATAGCCCTCGCCGGCCAGCAGGGTAAGCACGGCGAGATTCGGGTTCGCCTTGACCGCGAACGCCAGGCGCTTGCGCCCGACCGGCGCCAGCCCGTCGCGGAAGGCGCGCGCCGCGCGCCGCAGCGCGGCGGCCGAATAGACATAGGCCGGTGTGCCGACCGCCGCTGCGATCGCCGGCAGCGGAACAGACTCGGCGTGGACGACACCGTCGTGCAGCGCGAAGGCGGTGGTTGGACACGGGTCGACCGCCTGCACCGCGGTCATGCCGCTTTCCGGACATGCTGCGCTGTTTCCCACGGTTCGACCGGGGTGAACGCCACGATCGGGACCAGCGGGGTGGTGGCAATTTCGATGATCGCACCCGGCAGCGAATGGCGCTCGCTGCGCGCGAACCCCAACGCCGCCGTCTTCGAGACGAAGCGCCCTTCGAGCCGCCCGCCGCTCTCCTGCACCAGCCAGTGGCCGGCGCAATCCTGGCCTACCTTCAGGACGGGCGCCTGCGGGTCCGGTTCCAATTCCGGTTCGGGTGACATCGCCATGCGATCGATCCTCGTGAAAAAGCATCCAGCGGCGTTTGGCGCAAGCCGAGCCTTTGCAGCGGTTTGCGGCGTCGTCCGCAAAACCGCGATAGGCGCGCGCGCCGTTACGGCGCGATGGCGATTGATCGGCACGCGCGTATAGCCTGCGTAAAGCGGCTCCCCGCGACATTTTACGGCGCAAGACGGCCCGCGCGAACGGTCGCTTAACTAACATCAATCTATGGGAAGCCATGACCGACGCTTTTGCCGCCACCCCCAGCCCGTCGTTCGCCGCCCGGATCGACGGATTGCCGACCGCGACACAAATGCTCGACCTGCTGCCGGGGCTCGTTGCCTATTTCGATCGCGATCTGCGCTATCGCTACGCCAACGCAACCTATGCCGCATGGCGTGGCCTCGATCCGGCGCAGATCGTCGGGCGGGAATGTCGCGAGATCGTCGGCGCGCGCAACTATCCCACCGTGCTGGCGCGGCTCCGAGAGGCGCTGCAAGGGCAGCGCGTCACCTACGAATATACGCTGTTCGAGGACGAGCAAGAACGGCGGGTGCAGGGCAGCTACGTGCCCGACAGCGACGAAACGGGGAATGTCCGCGGCGTCATCGTCCTGGTGACCGACATCAGCGTGCGCCAGGATCTCGCGGCGCGGCTCGCCGAGACCGAGCTGATGTTCAACGATGCCTTTCACAATGCCCCGATCGGGATGGCGGTCACCGCGCTCGACGGGCGGATGGAACGCGTCAACCAGGCGTTCGCGAAGATGCTCGGCATGACGACCGAGCAACTTGCCGGCACGATGTTTCATGCGATCACGCATCCCGACGACATCGCCGCCGACGACCGGCAGTTTCGCCAACTCGCTGCGGGGCGGCGCAAGGGCTACCGGATGGACAAGCGTTTCGTGCGATCGGACGGCGCGGCGGTGGAGACCACGCTGGCGGTGTCGGCCGTCCACGGCAGCGATGGCGAGCCGGTTCGCGCGGTCGCGCAGATCGAGGACATCACGGAACGGCGCCGCGCCGAGCGCGAGCAGCAGGAGATCAACGCCCGGCTGACGCTGGCGATGGAGGCGGTGCGCGGCGGCTTCTGGCACATCGACGTCGCGACCCGGCAATTCGAGATGTCGCCGTCCTTCCTGCGCTTCGTCGTCGGCAGTGCGGCCGGGGGCACGCTCGATCTGGAGGATTACGCCGCACGCATTTTGCCGGCGACACAGGACGCGGCCTCGGTCCAGGCCCTGCTCGACGGCGAGGTCGACATGACCTCGGTCGAATATGAGCTGCAGACGACGGATGGTCCGCGGTGGATGCGCTGCGACCGCCGCCTGCTGCGCGCCGAAGACGGGACCCCGCGGCGGATCGTCGGTGTGTCGCTCGACATTTCCGAGGATCATGAGCGCCATCTCGCCGCCGAGGCGGCGGCGGGGACCGATCCGCTGACCGGGCTGCTCAATCGCCGCGGCCTCGATCACCGCCTGGCGCAGATCGAGCCAGCCGTATCGATCGGCGTGCTGGCGATCGACCTCGACCGGTTCAAGACGATCAACGACAGCCTGGGGCATTCGGTTGGCGATGCGGTCCTCGTCGAAGTGGCGGAGCGGCTGCACGCCGCAGTGCGGCCGAGCGACCATGTCGCCCGGCTGGGTGGCGACGAATTCGCCGTGCTGCTGCCCGGATCGACCGCGGAGCGGGTGGCGCTGGTCAAGCAGCGGATCGAAACCGCGCTCAACCAGGCGATGAGCGTATCCGGCGCGATCGTGCCGATCAATGCGAGCGTCGGGACGGTGATGATGCAGCCGGCCGAGACACGCGATGCGGTTCCGGCGTTCAGCGACGCGTGGCGCAGCGCCGACGCCGCGCTGTACGCGGCGAAACGCGCGCGCCACCAGCGCTGGATGCGGCAGGGATGACGCCCGGATAGGCTACGGCGCGAGGAGATACCCCACGCCCGGCACCGCGCGCGATTCACCGGTCGGTGTCAGGCGCCCGTCTGCGGCGATCGCGAGCGCGGTGACGGTCTGCGCCTTTTCATGCGCGACGATCATCAGCGCGCAGTCCTCGAGCAGCAGGAAGAAGCGCGGTGAGGCACCGCCACTTGCCACGTGCTGCAGCAAGGTCGGGTAGCCCGTCGCGTCGAGCGCGAACACCGCAATGCTGTCATGCCCGCGGTTCGAGACGTAGAGCCGGTCCGTTGCGCGATTGATCGCGAGATGCGCGACGATCGTGTCTCCATGCCAGCCGGGCGGGAGCGTCGAAAGCGTCGTCTCGGCCTTGAACGTCCCCTGCCCGCCGTCGAGCACCGTGAGCGTGTTGGCCAATTCACTGGCAAGATAGGCCCGCGTCGGCACGTGCGGATGCAACAGCAGGTGGCGCGGGCCCGAGCCCGGCGGCGCGGCATAGGCGCGGTGCGGCGCTTGGAGGCCCCCTTGGTAGATCGGAAACGCGAGGATCTCGTCGGTGCCGAGATCGGTCTGATACAGCCATCGCCCGTCATCGTCGAAGCCGACCCAATGCGCGTGCGGCGCCTGCTGGCGCGCCGCATTCGGGCCCGATCCGCTGTTTGCCCAGAGCTGTGCCGGGCCGTCGGGCAGCCCGGTCTGCGGATCGAGCCGGAACAGCGCAATGCTGCCGCCCATATAATTGGCGACCGCAACCATCGTTTCGGCGCGATCGAGCGCGACGTGACAGGGCGCGCCGCCTTCGGTCGCGATCGTGGCGAGTCGCTCCCATCCGTCGGGGCCATGGCGGTGGACACCGAGGCGACCGTCATCGCGTTCGTCGACGATGTAGTGCAACCGGTGGCGTGCCGAATAAACGCTGAACGAGGCGTTGCGCGCGTCGGGATAGACCGCGCCGACGCTCCAGGCGCCGCTCCGCGTCCGGCTCAGCGAAGAGACGCCACGCCCGCCCCCGCCGTCATAGGTGCCGGCGGCCAGCGATAGCGGTTCGGAGTCGGGCATGACGGTTCCTCGGCGACGCGCACGCGCGGTTTCGATCCGCCCGCTAAGCGGCGCGTTGGCGTTTGACTAGGCGTATCGTTTGGATAGAACAGCGAAACACCCCGTCGTGTTTTTTCAAGACCCGTCTTTTTCGAGGATTGTCATGCGTAGATCGGTTATTGCCTCGTCGCTGTGTCTGTCGGTCGCCATGGCCGGAATGGCCGTTGCCCAGACCACACCCGCGGCAAAGAAAACCGCTCGCCCGGCCGCGACACCAAAGACCAGCGCCGAAAAGCCCAAGATCGGCACCTTCGGTTTTGATATCGCGGGAATGGATCGCAGCGTGAAACCGGGCGACGATTTCGCGGCCTTTGCCGGCGGCACGTGGGAAAAGACCACCGAGATCCCCGCCGACCGCGCGACCTGGGGCATGTTCAACGTGCTGCAGGACGTGTCGAACGAGCAGACCCGCGCGATCCTCGACGAGGCCGCCAAGACCCCGGGCAGCAAGATCGGCGACATGTATGCAAGCTTCATGGACGAGGCCGCCGCCGACGCGAAGGGCATCAAGCCGATCACGCCATGGCTCGCCGAAATCGCCGCTGTGCCCGACAAGACCGCGTTCGCGGTCGAGATGGCCAAGCTGACGCAATATGGCGTCGGCGGCATGTTCGGCATGGGCGTCGGCCAGGACAGCAAGGATCCGCAGACCTATGTCGTCAATCTCGGCCAGTCGGGGCTCGGGCTGCCCGACCGCGATTATTATCTGAAGGACGATCCCAAGCTCGCCGACACGCGCGAAAAGTATAAGGCCTATATCGCGACGATGCTGGGCTTCAGCGGGGCGTCGGACGCCGCCGCCCGCGCCGCCGCCATCTTCGATTTCGAGAAGAGCATCGCGCAGGTGCACTGGACGCGGATCCAGTCGCGCGACGCCGACAAGCGCTACAACAAGCTGACCTTCGCCGAGATCGAGACGACGGCACCGGGCTTCCCGTGGGCCGCCTATGTCCAGCAGAACGGCATGGCGGGGCGTGCGTATTATCTCGTCGGCCAGCCGAGCGCGATCGCCGGCGAGGCCAAGATCTTCGCCGACACGCCGCTGCCGGTGCTCAAGGATTATCTGACGCTGCGCGTGATCCGCGCCTACGCCAATTACCTGTCGAAGCCGATCGTCGACGCCAACTTCGCCTTCACCGGCACCGTGCTCAGCGGCACGCCGCAGCAGCAATTGCGCTGGAAGCGCGGTGTCGCCGCGACCAGTGGCGCGCTCGGCGAGGAGATCGGGAAGACCTATGTCGCGCGTTACTTCCCGCCCGAATCGAAGGCGGCGATCGACCAGTTGGTCAAGAACGTCATCGCGGCGATGAACGTGCGGCTCGACAAGCTCGAATGGATGGCGCCCGAGACCAAGCTCAAGGCGCACGAGAAGCTCGCCGCCTTCACCCCCAAGATCGGCTATCCCTCGGTCTGGCGCGATTATTCGACGCTGGCGATCAAGCGCGACGATCTGGTCGGCAACGTCGCGGCGGCCAACGCGTTCGAATATCGTCGCAACCTCGGCAAGCTCGACAAGCCGATCGACCGCACCGAATGGGGCATGACCCCGATGACGATCAACGCCTACGCCAACCCGGTGATGAACGAGATCGTCTTCCCGGCCGCGATCCTGCAGGCGCCGTTCTTCGACGCCAAGGCCGATCCGGCGATCAACTATGGCGGCATCGGCGTCGTCATCGGCCACGAACTGAGCCATCATTTCGACGATCAGGGCCGCAAATATGACAAGACCGGCAAGCTGACCGAATGGTGGACCAAGCAGGACGTCGCGCGCTTCACCGCGCTGACCGACAAATTGGTCAAGCAATATGACGCCTATGAGCCGATCCCCGGCCAGCATATCCAGGGCGGGCTGACGCTGGGCGAGAATATGGCCGATCTGGCGGGTCTCGCCGTCGCGTACGACGCCTATCACCGCTCGCTCGGCGGCAAGCCCGCGCCGGTGATCGACGGGATGACCGGCGACCAGCGCTTCTATCTCGGCTATGCGCAGGTCTGGCGCAGCAAGTTCCGCGAGCCCGCCTTGCGCTCGCAACTGCTCAGCGACCCGCACTCGCCGGGCCGCTATCGCACCGCCGAGGTGCGCAACGTCGATGCGTGGTATCAGGCGTTCGGCGCGCAGCCGGGCGACGCGCTGTATCTCGCGCCGGCCGACCGCGTCCGCGTCTGGTAACGGGGGCCGACCAGCGACCGGGCGCTGTTGAAGCGCCCGGGATTTTCCTCGCACGCCACGACGCGCCTGGCGCCGGCCCGCGCTTGCGTTGCAGCCGCGCAGCCGCCACCAATGCCGCCAGAACCCAGGAGTAAGCCATGACCGTCAAGATCGTCGCGTTCATCACCGTCAAGCCCGATGCGGACGAGGCGTTCATCGCCGCCGCGCGGATCTGCGTCGCCGCCTCGCGCGCCGAGCCGGGCGTGCTGCACTATGACCTGTGGCGCGAGACCGAGGGCGCGCAGCGCTTCGTCTTCAACGAACTCTATGTCGACGACGCCGCCGTCGGACAGCATATGGCGTCGGACCATTTCAAGGTGTTCGGCCTGGCCGCGCGCGATCTGGCGGCGGGACGGCCCGAGATCATCAAGACGCACGCGATCGACGTCGCCGACTGACGCGCGGCCTCAGTCGGGGTCGAGTTGCTCGGTCATTTCCATGAAGCGCCGCGCCGCCGCGCGGTCCGCTTCGTTCGTAAAGGCGATGTCGAGCGCGGGGGCGGCGCCGAGCATGTGGAGCAAAGTCCACAGCCCGAAGCGCCGCTCCCGATCGCGCTCGAGCCCGAAGGCGACGCGCAATTGCTCGATCCCGGCCGACAGCGCGGCGGGCGTCACTTCGGCGAGGTCGCTCGTGCCGAAGTAGCGCAGGAACTGGTCGTCGAGATTCATCGCCGCGCCCCCGCCGGCAGCGCCTGGCGCACGCTCGGCAACAGTCGCCCGACGATGATGTCGACCCCGCGCGCATTAGGGTGCAGCCCGTCGCCCTGGAGCAGCCGCGGATTGCCCGCGACGCCATCGAGGAAGAAGGGATAACGCGGCACGCGGTGCGCGGCGGCGAGCGCCGGGTAGAGCGCGTCGAACGCACGGACATAGTCGGGCCCGAGATTGGGCGCGGCGCGCATTCCGGCGAGCAGCACGGGAATGCGGCGCGCCTGCAATTCGGTCAGGATCGCATCGAGATTGGCCCTGGCCTGCGCGACGGGCAGCCCGCGCAGCATGTCGTTCGCGCCGAGCTCGACGATCACCAGATCGGGCGTCACGCCGAGCCCGCGCAACCCCCAGCGCAGCCGCGCACGCGCCTGTGCCGCGGTGTCGCCCGCAATCCCGCCATTGCGCACCGTCGCGGCGATCCCGGCCTTGCGCAGCGCCGCCTGGAGCTTGGCGGTGAACCCCAGTTCGGGCGCGAGGCCGTAGCCCGCGGTGAGGCTGTCGCCGAACGCCCAGATCAGCGGCGCGCGCGACGATGCGTCGGCGCCGAGCGGCAGTGCTGCAAAAACCAGCGCGGCGACAGCGACCATTTGCCGTCGCCAGCGATATCGCCCAGGGAAGAAGGATGATGTCATCCCCTGCCGATAGCGCGTTGATCGTCGCGCGCAACGTTTCGCTCTCGCTCGGCCGCGCGCCGGCCACGGTCGAGATCCTGCGCGGGGTCGATCTCGACGTGACCGCGGGCGACAGCGTCGCGTTGCTGGGACCGTCGGGATCGGGCAAATCGTCGCTGATGGCGCTGCTCGCCGGGCTCGAGCGCCCGACCGGCGGGACCGTGGCGGTGGCGGGACTCGATTTCACCGCGCTCGACGAAGATGCGCTCGCGGTTGCGCGGCGCGGGCGGATCGGCATCGTGCTGCAGGCGTTCCATCTGCTGCCGACGATGACCGCGCTCGAAAATGTCGCGGTGCCGCTCGAGCTTGCCGGCGAGAGCGACGCCTTCACGCGCGCCGCCGACGAACTCACCGCGGTCGGGTTGGGGCACCGCACCGGCCATTATCCCGCACAGCTCTCGGGCGGCGAGCAGCAGCGTGTCGCGATCGCCCGCGCATTGGTCGGGCGCCCGGCGCTGATCTTCGCCGACGAGCCGACCGGCAATCTCGACACCAGCACCGGCGCGGCGATCATGGACCTGCTCTTCGCGCGCCATGCCGAGCGCGGCACGACGCTGTTCGTCATCACGCACGATCGGGCGCTGGCGGCACGCTGCGCGCGCGTGATCGAGCTGGCCGACGGCCGCATCGTCGGCGATCGGCGCAGCGCATGAGCCTCGCCTGGCGGCTGGCGCTGCGCGATCTGCGCCGCGGCGGGCGCGGGCTGTTGCTGCTCGCGATCTGCCTGTTCCTCGGCACCGCGGGGCTCGCCGGGATCGGCAGCCTGGCGGCAAGCATGATCGCCGCGCTCGACGCCAATGGGCGGCAGATCCTGGGCGGCGACCTCGAGCTGAACGTCTCGCAGCGCCGCGCGACGGTCGAGGAGCTCGCGGCGTTCGCGCAGGCCGGGCGGGTCTCGGAGGCGGTGTCGTTGCGCGCGATGGCCGAAGCCGGCGGCGCGACCGCGCTGGTCGACCTGCGCGGCGTCGATGCGGCGTGGCCGTTGGTCGGCAAAGCGCGCCTCGCGCCCGGTGCGCTCGCGCCGCGACCGCATGGCCGCGAGATTGCGATCGCACCCGCGCTCGCCGAGCGGCTCGGCGTGAAGCCGGGCGACACGCTGGGGCTCGGGATGGCACGGCTGCGCGTGATCGGGATCATCGCTGACGAGCCCGACCGGCTCGGCGCTGGCTTCACGCTCGGGCCGCCGGTCCTGGTCGATCTCGCCGGGCTCGACGCGACCGCCTTGCTCCAACCGGGCAGCCTCTACGAAAGCCATTACCGGATCGCGCTGGCCCGCCCCGACAACGCCGCCAGCGTGCGCAACCGCCTGCTCCGCCGGTTCCCGGGCGCGGGCTGGTCGGGCAAGCTCAGCGACCAGTCGGCGGGCGGCTTCCGACGCGGGATCGCGCAGCTCGGCCAGTTCCTCGTGCTCGTCGGGCTTGCCGCACTGGCCATTGCAGGCGTCGGTGTCGGCAGCGGCGTCGCAGCCTATCTCGCGGGCAAGACGCGGATCATCGCGACGCTCAAGGTGCTCGGCGCGCGCTCGGGGACGATCGCGGCGATCTTCCTGACGCAGCTCGGGGTGGTCGCGGCGGTCGGCATCACCGCCGGGCTTTCCGTCGGCGCGGCGCTGCCATGGATCGTCACCGCCGTCGCGGGCGCCGCGCTGCCGGTCCCGCCGCGGCTCGCGCTCTATCCCGTGCCGCTCGCCACCGCGGCGGCGCTGGCGCTGCTCGTCGCCTTGCTGTTCGCGCTGCCGGCGCTCGCGCGGGCGCGCTCGGTGCCCGCCGCCAGCCTGCTGCGTGGCGCGCTGGCCCCGCGCCGGGTGCCGCCACTCGGCCTGCTGGCGGCGATGGCGGGGCTCGTCGTCGCCTTGGTCGCGCTGGCGGTGCTGACCGCGTCGGACCGCCTGCTCGCGCTCGGCTTCGTCGCTGCGATCGTCGGATTGATCGCGTTGCTATGCGGCATCGGCGTCCTGATCCGCTCCCTCGCAGCCAAACTGCCGCGCGCGCGCAGACCGCTGCTGCGCCTCGCAATCGCCAATCTGCATCGGCCTGGGTCGCAGACCGACCGGCTGGTGGTCGCGCTCGGGCTCGGCTTCTCGCTGTTCGTCGCTTTGGCGGTGATCGATTCGAGCCTTGCCGCCGAACTGACCGATGCCGCGCCGGCCAAGGCGCCGCGCTTCTTCGCGATCGACCTGCAACCCGGCGACGCGCCGACCTTCGCGCGCGCGGTCAGGACCGCCGCGCCTTCCGCCAAAATCGAGGCGCTACCGTCGCTGCGCGGATCGATCGTCGCGTTGCGCGGGGTGCGCGTGGCCGACATGAAGACGCTGCCCGAAGGCGCCTGGGTGCTGCGTGGCGATCGCACGATCACCTGGGCTGCGCGCCTGCCGCCGCGCAACGCGGTCGTCGCCGGGCGCTGGTGGCCGGCGGACTATCACGGCCCCCCGCTCGTCTCGCTCGAGGACAAGGCGGCGGCCGCACTCGGACTCAAGATCGGCGACACGATCACCGTCTCGGTGCTCGGCGTCGACGTGCCGGCGCGGATCGCGGCGTTGCGCAAGATCGACTGGGGCGGGCTCGGGCTCAATTTCGCGATCATCTTCTCGCCCGGCTATATCGAGGAAGCGCCGCACGGCCTGCTCGCCAGCGTCTATGCACCGCCCGCGCAGGACGGCGCGATCGCCCGGCGCGTGTCGAGCGCCCTCCCCTCGGTGACGCTGATCCGCGTCGGCGACGTGATCGGGCAGCTCGGCGCGATGCTCGGCCAGATCGCGCTGGCGATCCGCGCCGCCGCGGCGGTGACGGTCGCGGCGGGGATCGCGGTGCTGGTCGGCGCGGTCTCGGCGTCGGGCGATACGCGCCGCTACGACGCGGTAATCCTCAAACTGCTCGGCGGCAGCCGGCGGCAGGTGCTCGGCGCGCAGGCGCTCGAATATGGCGTGCTCGCTCTGGTGCTGGTCGGCGTGGCGTTGGTGATGGGCTCGGCGGCGGGCTGGTATGTCGTGACGCAGATCTTCCACATCGGCTGGGCGCCACGTTGGGACATCGTCGGCGGAACGCTCGCCGCCGCGGTCGCGCTGACGCTCGGCACCGGTCTGGCCGGCAGCCTCCCGGCGCTACGCGCGCGCCCCGCCAGCGCCTTGCGCGAGCTCTAGGCCGAGCGTGGCGGGACGAGGCCGTTGACGAGCATGTCGGCGACGGCGTCGGCGACCGCCTCGGGCGCGAGATCCTGGTCCCACACGCCGTAGCGCAGCCCGAGAAAGACGTTCATCCCCATCAGCGCCCAGGCGTGAACCTCGGACACGTCGCGCCGGATCTCGCCGCGGGCGGCGCCGGCCTCGAGGCGCGCCGCGATGCGGCTGGCGGTGGTCTCGTAATGCAGCTTGAAGGAGGGCGGATCGACGAATTCGGCTTCGTCGATGATCCGATAGATCTCCTTGTGGCCGCGCACGAAGCCGATGAATTCGAGCAAGCCGGCGCGTTCGGCCGCAATCTGGTCGGCCGCATCGCGAATCGCCGGGGCGACGTGGTCGCGCACCTGCCCCGACATGTCGCGCACCAGCGCCCGGAACACCGCGTCCTTCGAATCGAAATAGGTGTAGAAACTGCCGAGCGCGACGCCGGCACGGCGGGTGATCCCGCTGATCGACGCCTCGTGGAAACCGCGCTCGCCAAATTCGATCGCGGCCGCATCGAGGATCGTCCGTAACGTCTTGCGTCCGCGCTCGGTGCGCGGCGTCTTGCCGACGCTCGCCGCGGAATCGCCTTCCGCCGGCGGTGCGTCCGCGGCCTGGTCGTCTGCCATTTTTGCCGCCTCTCCATTTACAAAGTTGAAACCCGGTTCAGCTTTCAGTATAACGACTGCAACGTGCGCACAACCCGGACGATGTCGGGGCCTTCATGGATGCGCCAAAGGAGGGGAAATCTGATGCTACGCTCGAAATCCGTGCGCGCGATGCTGTTCGCAGGTGCTGCGCTGAGCACCCTGTCGGCCGCGCCGGCCTTCGCCCAGACCGCAACCGAAGTCGCTGCCGACGCGCAGCCGCCGGTCGCCGCACCGGCCGATGAGACCCCGAGCGGCGACATCGTCGTCACCGCCCGGCGCCGCGCCGAGACGTTGCTCAACGTGCCGATCGCGGTCACCGCTTTTTCGGCCGACCGGCTCGAGAAGACCGGCGCGGTCGACCTGACCGACATCCAGAACGTCACGCCCAACACGACGCTCAAGAATGCCCGCGGCACCAACTCGACCCTCGCCGCCTTCATCCGCGGCGTCGGCCAGCAGGATCCCGTCCCTGGGTTCGAGGCCGGGATCGGCATCTATCTCGACGACGTCTATCTCAATCGCCCGCAGGCGGCGGTGCTCGACATTTACGACGTCGAGCGGATCGAGATCCTGCGCGGGCCGCAGGGCACGCTCTATGGTCGCAACACGATCGGCGGCGCGGTGAAATATGTCACCAAGCGCCTGCCCGACAGCCCCGAGGCGACGCTCAAGGCAAGCTATGGCTCGTACAACCAGGCCGACGGCATCGTCAGCCTGTCGACCCCGATCGGCTCGCTGTTCAAGGTCGGCGTGGCGGGCGCGCGGCTGACGCGCGACGGGTTCGGGCGCAACACCAACCTCGGCATCGACAATTACAACAAGGACATCTGGGCCGGCCGCGGCACGATCGAGTTCGCCTCGCCCGACGGGCGGATGAACGTGCGCCTGACCGGGGACTATACCGAGGACAAGTCGAACGCGCGCAACGGCTCGCGGCTGATCACCAGCCTGCTGAGCGCGACGCCGGTCCAGTCGAACCCGTTCGACACGCGCGCCGGGCTCAACACCCCCAGGCAGAACATCCAGGCGGGTGGCCTGTCGATGGTGGCGAGCGCCGAGCTGACCGACCATCTGACGCTCAAGAGCATCAGCGCGTTCCGCAAGGACCGCTCGTTCACGCCGATCGATTTCGACGCGCTGCCCGCGGTCGATGTCGACGTTCCCGCGGTCTATCGCAACGAGCAGACCAGCCAGGAATTCCAGCTCGCCTATAAGAGCGACAAGCTCAACGGGCTGATCGGCTATTACTATCTTGGCGCCAAGGCCTCGACCGGCTTCGACGTGCTGCTGTCGACCACGCTGCCCAATTTCAACGCCTATACCGCCGGCGACGTGCGGACCGAGACGAGTTCGATCTTCGGCGACTTCACCTATGATTTCACGCCGCAGCTGAGCCTGTCGCTCGGCGGGCGCTACACGTGGGACGAGCGGCGGTCGTTCATCTTCAAGGCGAGCTACTTCGGGGTGACCTCCGAATTTGGCGGTAACCCGACGATCGTCGGCGCGCCGTCGACCAACTTCAACGGCACGGCGAAGTTCAAGCGCTTCACGCCGCGCGCGTCGCTCAGCTTCAAGCCGACGCCCGACCACCTGCTCTATGCCTCCTATTCGGAAGGCTTAAAGGGCGGCGGGTTCGATCCGCGCGGCTCGGGCACCTCGGCGCCCGACGTCAACCAGGACGGCGTGCGCAGCTATCAGGAAATCTACAACTATCTGCTGTTCAAGCCCGAAGTGGTGAAGAGCTACGAGATCGGCTGGAAGGGCGCGCTGTTCGACAAGCGCCTCACCTTCGCGCTCGACGGTTTCTATTCGGATTACAGCAACGTCCAGGTGCCCGGCTCGGTCGGCTGCATCATCGGCGGGGTGCAGTCGTTCTGCGGCATCACCACCAACGCCGCCAAGGCGACGATCAAGGGCATCGAGCTCGAATCGACCGCGGTGCTCGCGCGCGATTTCGCCGGCGTCGGGTCGAACGTCTCACTCGCCGGCACGCTCGGGTACATCGACGCCAAGTACAAGACCTTCATCGGGCCGACCGGGACCGATGTCGCCAACGTCCGCGTGTTCCAGAACACGCCCGACTGGACCGCGTCGGGCACACTGTCGGCGACGGTTCCCGCCGGGCCCGGCCGCATCAACGCCTCGACCACGCTGTCGTATCGCAGCCTGACGCACCAGTTCGAGACGGCCAGCCCGTTCCTCGACCAGCCCGGCTATGCGCTGTTCGATGCGAACCTGACCTATACCTTCGGCAAGGGGCGCTATTCGATCGGCGTCCACGCCAAGAACATCACCGACAAGCATTACAAGACGTCGGGCTATCAATATATCCGCACCGATCTCGCGGGGAACCCGACCAGCCTGGCGAACGTGCCGGTCCCCAACGGCCCATATGTCCCGACGCTCGGGCGCGAGGGGATCGCCACGGCCTTCTACGGCAATCCGCGGCAAGTGTTCGGCACGATCACCGCCAAGTTCTGAGACGCGCACCATACCATTGCCAGCCACCGGACGCTCACCGATACCGAGCGTCCGGTGCTTTCGTTCGGGATGCCATGATGACCACAGCCGCCACCGCACATCGGCCCGCACGGGCAAATCTCGTGCTGGCGATGCTGCTGCTGGTCTATACCTTCAACTTCCTCGACCGGCAGATCCTCAGCATCCTGGCCACCCCGATCAAGGCCGACCTGCAACTGAGCGACGCGCAGTTCGGCGCGGTCGGCGGGGTGGCGTTCGCCTTGCTCTATTCGGTGCTCGGCGTGCCGCTCGCCTTCCTCGCCGATCGCACCAGCCGCAGCGGCGTGGTGATGTGGTCGCTGGTGGTGTGGAGCGGCTTCACCGCCTTGTGCGGCACCGCGACCGGCTATTGGCAATTGTTCTTCTATCGCCTTGGCGTCGGCGTCGGTGAGGCCGGCGGCGTCGCGCCGTCCTATGCGCTGATCTCGGACTATTTCCCGCCCGCGCGGCGCGCCCGCGCACTCGCCATCTACTCACTCGGCATTCCGGTCGGGCTTGCCGGGGGCGTGCTGCTCGGCGGCTATATCGCCGCTTTGGTCGATTGGCAGACCGCCTTCATCGCGGTCGGCGTGGCGGGGATCGTCGTCGCGCCGCTGTTCCGCTGGCTGGTGCGCGACGTGTCGCGCCCGGTCGTCACGCCGCAAGACGCGGTGCCGGTCAGCGCCGTATTCGCGATCCTCGCGCGCAAGCCCGCTTTCTGGCTGCTCGCCTTCGGAGCGTCGTTCAGCTCGCTGTGCGGCTATGGGCTTGCTCTATGGGCACCCTCGGTGCTGATCCGCAGTTACCACTTCAGCCTGATCGAGACCGGGCAGTTCATGGGCTCACTGCTGCTGATCGGCGGCGTGGCCGGGGTGTTCGGCGGCGGCTGGCTCGCCGATCGGCTCGGGCAGCGCGATCGCGCCTGGTATGCGCGGCTCCCGGCGATCGCCTGGCTGATCACCGCGCCGACCTATGCGCTCGGTTTGCTCGCGCCGAGCCCGTGGCTCGCCTGGCCGCTGCTGCTGGTGCCGAACGCGCTCAACATCCTGTGGCTCGGTCCGGTGACGACCGCGGTCCAGCACCTCGTTCCGCCGCGAATGCGCGCGACCGCCTCGGGCAGCTTCCTGTTCATCAACAATCTGATCGGGCTCGGCATCGGCCCGATCCTGATGGGCGGCCTGTCGGATCATCTGAAGACCGCCTACGGCACCGAATCGCTGCGCTACGCTACGGTCGGCTGCCTCGGTTTCTACGTGCTGGCGGCGGTGCTGGTGCTCCGCGCGGCCGGACCGCTGCGCGGCGGGTGGGTTGACGAAGCGGTGTGACGGCGCGCGCGGGTGCAGCCACGCATCGGCTAGCTTTTTGGCGATGCGCCATCCTATGATCGCGCGATCGATCGAAACGGGGGAATGGCGATGCGTATACTCTTGGCGGCTCTGGCGCTCGCCGCATGCCTTCCCGCCCCCGCCGCGCAGGCGCAAAGCCGCCCCGACCAGCAGGCGTTTCGCGGCCTCTACAAGGAGCTGGTCGAAACCAACACGACGCTGTCGGCGGGGAGTTGCACGCTGGCCGCCGAGCGGATGGCCGCGCGACTCAAGGCGGCCGGCTTCAAGGATGGCGAGATCCGGCTGTTCAGCGTGCCCGATCACCCCAAGGAAGGCGGGCTGGTTGCGGTGCTGCCCGGCACCGATCCGACGGCGCGCGCGATCCTGCTGCTCGCGCATATCGACGTCGTCGAGGCGAACCGCGCCGACTGGGTGCGCGATCCGTTCGTGCTGGTCGAGGAGAAGGGCTATTTCTATGCGCGCGGCGCGTCCGACGACAAGGCGCATGCGGCGATCTTCACCGATACGATGGCGCGGCTGCGCAGCGCCGGCACGCGGCTGCGCCGACCGCTCAAGCTGGCGCTGACCTGCGGCGAGGAGAGCGACGGCGCGTTCAACGGCGCGCAGTGGCTCGCCACCGAGCATAAGGACTGGATCGACGCCGCCTTCGCGCTCAACGAAGGCAGCGTCGGGATCCGCGATGCGACCGGCAAGCCGGTGTCGCTCGGCATGCAGGCGGGCGAGAAGGTCTATCAGGATTTCCGCATCGAGGCGACCAACCCCGGCGGCCACAGCAGCCGCCCGCGCCCCGACAATGCCATCACCAGCCTCGCCGAGGCGCTGGTGCGCGTCGGGCATTACGAATTCCCGGTCCAGCTGAGCGACACGACGCGCGCCTATTTCCGCGAGACTGCAAAGCTGACCGGCGGCGCGATGGGTGCTGCGATGACGCGCCTGCTCGCCAACCCGCGGGACCAGGCCGCAAACGCGACCGTCTCGACCGACGCCACCTACCATTCGATGCTGCGCACCACCTGCGTCGCGACGCGGCTCGACGGCGGCCACGCCAACAATGCGCTGGCGCAGCGCGCGGGTGCCAACGTCAATTGCCGGATGTTCCCGGGCGATCCGATCGCCAATGTCCGCGCGCAGCTGATCACGGCGATCGGCGACCAGACGGTCAGCGTGACCCCGGTCGGCGAGCTCAGCCCGACCCCGCCCGCCCCGCCGCTGACGCCGCTCGTCTATGGCACCGCACGCACGCTCGCCGCCAAGCATTTCCCAGGCGTCCCGCTGCTACCGGCGATGACGACCGGCGCGACCGACGGCCGGTTCCTCAACGCCGCCGGCATCCCGACCTATGGCGTGCCGGGGCGCTTCTCCGATCCCGATGGCAACGGCGTCCACGGCCTCAACGAGCGCAAGTCGGTCGCGGGCCTTTATGCCGAGCGTGATTATCTGTTCGATCTGATCCAGGCCTATGCCGCATCGCCCGAACCTCTCAGGAAGTAGCAATGACGGAAGCCTTTATCTGCGATGCCGTGCGGACCCCGATCGGGCGCTATGGCGGGCTCTTGTCGGGCGTCCGCGCCGACGATCTCGGCGCGGTGCCGATCCGTGCGCTGCTGGCGCGTAACGCCGCGCTCGACCCGGCTCGGATCGAAGAGGTCTATTTCGGCTGCGCGAACCAGGCCGGCGAGGACAATCGCAACGTCGCACGGATGAGTCTTTTGCTCGCCGGGCTGCCGCCGACCGTCCCCGGCATGACGCTCAACCGGCTATGCGCCTCGGGGCTCGACGCGGTCGCCGCGGCGGCACGGGCGATCCGCTCGGACGAGATCGGGCTGGCGATCGCCGGCGGGGTCGAGAGCATGACGCGCGCACCGTTCGTGCTCGGCAAGGCCGACGCGGCGTTCGGGCGCGGCCAGGCGCTCGAGGACACCACGCTCGGCTGGCGCTTCGTCAACCCGGCGCTCGACGCGCTTTATGGCAGCGAGACGATGCCCCGCACCGGCGAGAATGTCGCCGAGGATCATGGCATCGCACGCGCCGATCAGGACGGCTTCGCGCTGCGCAGCCAGCAGCGCGCGGCGGCAGCGCAAGCGAGCGGCTTCTTTGCCGAGGAGATCGTCGCGGTACCGTTGCCGACGCGACGCGGCGCCCCGTCCGTTCAGGCCGAGGTCGACGAACATCCGCGCGGCGACACGACGCTCGCGGCGCTGTCCGCGCTCAAGCCGCTGTTCGCGGGCGGCTCGGTGACGGCGGGCAATGCGTCTGGTATCAACGATGGCGCCGCCGCGCTGCTGATCGCCGACGAGGCGACGATCGCGCGCGAAGGGCTGACGCCGCGCGCGCGCATCCTCGGTTTCGCGTCGGGCGGCGTCGCGCCGCGGGTGATGGGCATCGGGCCGATCCCGGCGATCGAAACGTTGCTCGCGCGTCTGGGGGTGACGATCGACCGCTTCGACGCAATCGAGCTCAACGAGGCGTTTGCCAGCCAGGCGCTCGCCGTGCTGCGCCATTTCGGCGTTGCCGACGATGCCGCGCACGTCAACGCGAATGGCGGCGCGATCGCGCTCGGGCATCCGCTCGGCATGAGCGGGGCGCGCCTCGCGCTGACGCTGGTGCATCAGCTCGAGAAGAGCGGCGGGCGGCTGGGGCTGGCGACGATGTGCGTCGGCGTCGGGATGGGCGTTGCCCTCGCAATCGAGCGGGTGTGATACGCCGCGCGTCACCCCATGCGGTCGGCGCAAAACCACTGACGCGACCAGGGCAGCCGCTTCAGGCCGCAACGGCAGCGCCGACAGTGTCCGACCGCAACGCCGTTGGCGTCGATCGCGAAGCCCGGCGCCGGGTCATGCTGGCCCAGCGCACAGTTGCGCCGCGGCTTGATCCTCGGTTTCATCGTGCCTTTCTTGGAATGCGCCCAAGGATCGGCCGGGCGTGATCGCGAGGGGCTGGCAACATCACCCACGGACCCAGATCCGATCATGCCCGAGGTCGAAGATCACGCGCATGTGGCGAAAGGCGTAAAGCCCGACGATCGGCCGCGCGCCATCGGCGACCTCCACCCCGCGCAGCGTGACCGGGCCGAGCGAGACCGCGCTGCGGGCGGTCAGCCCCGGCGCGGCGACGCCGGTCGCGCTCGACAGATCGAGCTGCGCGACGATTGGCGCACCGCCATCCGTGGAAATCGGGACCGTCAGCGTTCCGTCCGGCGCCCGCGTCACCGCGATCGCGCTGGCCGAGCGTTCGGCCGTGCGCGCCTCGCCCGCCGACAGCGGCTGCAGCGCATGCCGCGCGAAGTCGATCGCGATCGGTTGACGGGCCAGCACGTCCTGGCCGATCCGTAGATCGGCATCCCCCGCCGGCGTCGGCTCGACCGCTGCGCGCGGGATGCGAAACGACTCAGCCCGCAGCTCGACCTTCAGGTCGGGTTTGCCCGAGCGCTCGGTCCGTTCGGCCAGCGCGGTGCTCATCGCCGAGGTCGGCGCGCCCGGCACGATCGCGATCCGCGCCGCACCATTGTCGACCCAGCCGTGCAGCAGCAGCGTCGCCCCCGCCACCACGAACCGGCCGCCATTTCCTCCCATCACAGGCATCGCTCACTCTCCTTGCGCGCTGCCACCGAGCGCCTGATACAAAGCCACGGTGTCGGCGAGCCGTGCGGCGCGCGCCTGGATCATCTGCGCGCGCGCCTGCGCGTCGC
The DNA here is from genome assembly GCF_036663815.1 of Parasphingomonas frigoris. Taxonomy (NCBI): domain Bacteria; kingdom Pseudomonadati; phylum Pseudomonadota; class Alphaproteobacteria; order Sphingomonadales; family Sphingomonadaceae; genus Parasphingomonas; species Parasphingomonas frigoris. The sequence continues at coordinate 1,083,016 of NZ_JAXOJQ010000001.1, forward strand.
TCGCGGTCGCGTTGAGCAAGGCGAGCGTGCCGACGTCGCCGAGCGCGAGCTGGCGGCGGATGAAGCCGAGCGCACGCGTCGCGGCATCGCCCGCGCGCGCGGCGGCGTCGTAGGCGTCGGCATCGGTGCGCAGTCCGGTCAGCGCATCGGACACGTCGCCGAACGCCTGGAGTACGGTCGCGCGATACTGCGCCTTGGCGCCATCGAGCGCGGCCTCGGCGGCGTGCTGCTGGTGGCGCAGCGCGCCGGCGTGGAAGATCGGCTGCGTCACTCCGCCGAGCAGCGACCAGAAGGGATTGCCGCTCTGCAAGATGTCGAACAAATGCTGCGCCGTGCCGCCGCCGGTGGCGCTCAGCGTGATCGCGGGCAGTCGCGCGGCGATCGCGGTGCCAACGTCGGCCCCTGCCCCCTCGAGCTGTGCCCGCGCCGCCGCGACATCGGGCCGCCGCGCGACGAGTTCGCTAGGAAGCAACAGCGGCAGGTCGTGCGGCAAGGCCAGCGCCGACAGAGCGGGCAACGCCGGGAGCGGCGTGCCGGCGGTCCGGCCGATCAGCGTGGCGATGACAACGCGCTGATGCGCTTCGGCGCGGACCAGCGCGGGCAGCGTGCTCTCGGCGGTAGCGAGCGCAGTCTGCTGCGTCGCGACATCGGCCGCACCGACCGCGCCGAGCTGCTGGCGCTTGACCAGCGCCGCGAGGATGTCGCGATTGACCGCGATGCTCGTCTCCCCGGCCGCGATCTGCTCGGCGAGCGCGGCACGCTGGATCACCGCCTCGACGAGGCTAGCGATCACCGTGGTGCGCGCGGCATCGAGCCGGTGGCGCTGCACGTCGGCGGCGGCCCGCGCCGAGCGGATATGCGCGCGGTTGCCGCCGAACAGGTCGGGATTGTAGCTGACCGTCAGCTGCGCGGTGTGGAGCGTGTAAAGCGTCTGGTTCGGATCGGTGACCGCCGGCGCCAGCGCGTTCGAGATGCGCGTGCGCTGGGCCTGATAGCTCGCGTCGACCTGCGGCAAGGCACTGCCCGCGGTCGCCGCGGCCTGCTCGCGCGCCTGGCGCAGCGTCGCCTCGGCGTTCGCAATGTCGGTCGCATGCTGCAGCGCCTCGGCCACCAGCGCATCGAGCGCGCTGCTGCCGAACCCCTGCCACCACGCCGCCGGCACTGCCGCGAGCTGGGTCGCCTGACCGGGCCCACGCGCGGGCGCGAACGCCTGCGGCGCGACCGGCGCCGGCAGCGCGATCGGCGGGACGAGGTTGCGGGGGCCGAGCGTGCAGGCGGTGGTCGACAGCAGTATCAGCAAGCCAAGCGCGCGCTTCATGCCGCGACCTCCCCGGACTTCGGATGATGGCCGACGTCACGGCCGTGCGCCCCGCGATCCTCTGGCGGCACGCGGTGCGAGAAGAGGTCGATCAGCACCGGCAGGACGAGCAGGATCAGGATCGGCGCGAGCGTCATCCCGCCGACCACGACCAGCGCCAGCGGCTTTTGCACCTGGCTGCCGATGCCGTTCGAGAAGGCCGCGGGGAGCAGGCCGATCGCCGCGACCAGGCAGGTCATCACCACCGGCCGCAGGCTGTGCCGCACCGTCGTCGCGAGCGCCCCGGCGCGCGGCGCGCCTTCGTCGATCGCATGGTTGTAGGTCGTGACGACGAGGATGCCGTCCATCACCGCGATGCCGAACAACGCGACGAAGCCGATCGCCGAGGAGATGCTGAACGCCGTCCCCGACACCGCGAGCGCGAGCACGCCGCCGATGATCGCCATCGGGATCGCCGAGAAAGCCAGCAAACTGTCGCGGATCGAGCCGAAATTGGCGTAGAGCAGCAGCAGGATCAGCAGCAGGCTGATCGGCACCACCACCTCGAGCCGGGCGACGGCATTGTTGAGATTGTCGAGCTCGCCCGCCCATTCGAGGTGATAGCCCGACGGCAGATGGACGCTGCGCGTGATCTCCGCCCGCGCCTGCTCGACCGCACCGCCGAGATCGCGCCCGCGGACCGAGAATTTGATCGGGATGTAGCGCTCCTGATGCTCGCGATAGATGAACGATGCGCCCGAGGTCAGCCGCACGTCGGCGACTTCGGACAGCGGCACCTGGATCGTGCCCGAGCCATTGGGCGCCGGTGCGCCGACGGTGATGCGGCGGATCGCATCGACGCTGTCGCGCTGTTCGGCGCGCAGGCGGACGACGATCGGGAAGTGGCGGTCGGTGCCCTTTTCGTACAGGTCGACGGTCGACTGCCCGCCGATCGCCGCGGCGACGGTCGCGTTGATGTCGTCGGGCGTCAGGCCATAGCGCGAGGCCCGCGCGCGATCGACGTCGATCCGCACCGTCGGCTGGCCGAGCGACTGGAACACGCCGAGATCGACGATCCCCGGCACCTTGGCCATCCGGTCCTTGATCTGGTCGGCATAGTGTTCGAGCGTCGCGAGATCGGGGCCGAACAGCTTGATCGAATTGGCGCCCTTCACCCCCGAGGCGGCTTCCTCGACATTGTCCTCGATATATTGCGAGAAGGAGAAGTCGACGCCGGGATATTTCGCCTGGAGCTTCTTCGACAGTTCGGCGGTCAGCGTCTCCTTGGTGACGCCCGCAGGCCAGGTGTCGAACGGTTTGAGCGGCACGAAGAATTCGGCGTTGAAGAAGCCTGTCGAGTCGGTCCCGTCATCGGGCCGGCCATGCGCCGAGAGCACCGAGTCGACCTCGGGATAGGCCGCGATCATCCGCCGCACGCCGTCGACCACGGGTTGGCCGGCCTCGAGGCTGATCGACCCCGGCAGGCTCGCGCGAATATACATGTTGCCCTCTTCGAGATGCGGCAGGAACTCGATCCCGAGCGAGCGCATCCCGAGCAGCGCCGCGCACAGCAGCAGCACCGCCCCGCCGACCGCGATCACGCGGTTGCCGAGCGCGAAGGCGGCGGCCGGCTCGTACGCCCGGCGCAGGCGCGCCACGATCCAGGTCTCGACCTCGGACAGGCGGTCGGGCAGCAGCAGCGTCGCCAGCACCGGGGCGACCGTGAAGGTCGCGATCAGCCCGCCGCTGATGGCGTAGGCATAGGTCTTCGCCATCGGGCCGAAGATGTGGCCCTCCACCCCGGTCAGCGTGAACAGCGGCAGGAAGCTCGCGATGATGATCGCGGCGGCGAAGAAGATCCCGCGGCTGACCTCGTGGCTCGCGCCGAGCACCGCCGAAAAACGGCTCGCGAGCGTGTAGTGGCCCTGCTCGGTTTCGACCCGCGCCGAGCGCTCGACCATGTGACGGAAGATGTTCTCGACCATGATCACGCTGGCATCGACCACCAGCCCGAAATCGAGCGCGCCGACCGACAGCAGGTTCGCGCTCTCGCCCTGCAACACGAGGATCAGGATCGCGAAGGCGAGCGCGAAGGGGATCGTCGCCGCGACGATAATCGCGCTGCGCAGGTTTCCGAGGAACGCCCATTGCAGGAAGAAGATCAGCGCGATCCCGGCGACGAGATTTTCGAGCACGGTGTGGATCGTCAGCTTGATCAGGTCGGACCGGTCGTAGATCCGGTCGAGATGCACGCCCGGCGGCAGGATGCCCGAGGCGTTGATGTCGGCGACTTCCTTCTGCACCGCTTGGATCGTCGGCATCGACTCCGCGCCGCGCTGCATCAGCACGATGCCCTGCACGATGTCGTCCTGATTGTTGTACCCGGCGATGCCGAGCCGCGGCGCATTGCCGATCTCGACCCGCGCGACGTCCTTGATCAGGATCGGCTGGCCATTGGCGGTGCCGACCAGCACGTTCTCGATCCCCGAGACCGACTGGATCAGCCCGACGCCGCGCACGATCGCCGCCTGCGCGCCGAAGTTGAGCGTCTGCCCGCCGACATTGCCGTCGCTCTTCGACAGCGCCGCAAGCACCTGCGCCACGGTGACGCCGCGCGCGGCAAGCTTGTCATTGTCGATCACCACGTCGTAGGCGCGCAGCTTGCCGCCCCAGCCGGTCACGTCGATCACGCCCGGGATGCGCTTGAAGCGGCGCTGCAGCACCCAGTCCTGCAACGTCTTCAAATCCATCACCGAATAGCCCGGCGGCGCGGTGATCTTGTAGCGATAGATTTCGCCCACCGGGCTCGTCGGCGACAGCGTCGGCTGCGCCCCGCCCGACAGCGGCGGCAGCTGCGACAGGCGGTTGATAACCTGCTGCTTGGCGGCCTCGTTGGTCAGATCGTAGCTGAACTGGATCTTGATGTCGGACAGGCCGAACAGCGAGATCGCGCGGATTGCGGTCAGATGCGGGATCCCCGCCATGCCGACCTCGATCGGGATGGTGACGTTGCGCTCCATCTCCTCGGCCGACAGCCCTTGCGTCTGCGTGATCACCTCGACCATCGGCGGGACGGGGTCGGGATAGGCCTCGATATTGAGATTCCAGAAACCGACCGCGCCCGCCACCAGCATCGCAGCGAAGATGCCGACGATCAGCAGCCGCTGGCGCAGCGCGAATTCGACGATGCGATTCACGCGCCGAGCCCCGCTTCGTTGACGAACAGCGCGCCCGCCGTGACGACGCGCTCACCCGGCTGCAGACCGCGCACGATGACGACCTGCCCATCCTGCTCGTCGCCCGCAGTGACATTGCGCGCCTGCAGCAGGCCGTCCGGGCGGACCACCCAGACGCGCGCGGCATCGCCCTCATGGATCACCGCCTCCGCCGGCAGGCGCAGCACCTGCCCCGCCTGCGGGCGCTGGATCGAGAAGCTCGCGAACATTTGCGGCTTCAGCGCGCGATCGGGGTTGGCGATCGTCGCGCGGACCGGCAGGCGGTGCGTCTGCGGATCGAGCGCCGCGCCGACCAGGTCGATCGTCGCGTGGAAGCTGCGCCCCGGCAGCGCCGGCGTCGTCACGGTCACGGCATCGCCGACATGGACGCTGCTGGCATCGCCCTCGGCGAGCTGCGCGATCAGCCAGACGCGCGACGGGTCGGTGATCGTCATCACCGGCTTGTCGCCGCCCTGCGCGACATATTGCCCGGCCGAGACGTCGCGCGACGCGATCAGGCCGGCGATCGGGGCGTGCAGCGTCGTCTGGTCGTGGATCCCCGACACCTCGCCGACGCCCTCGAGCGCGCCGATCTCGCGCGTCGACTTGCCGAGGATCGCCAATTTGTCGCGCGCCGCGCCGAGCGCCGCCGCGGTGGTCCGCGCGGTCGCCTGTGCCGCGGCGAGATCGCTCTGCGCCTGCTGATAGTCCTTCTGCGCGCCGCCGGCGGTCTCGAAGATCTGGCGCTGCCGCTCCGCCGTCCGCGTCGCGGTGGCGAGCTGCGCCTGGGCATTCTGCGCCGCTGCGCGCGCCGCGAACAGCCCACTGCGCGCATCGACGAAATCGCTGGTCTTGACCAGCAGGAGGGGCTGCCCCTGCGTCACATATTGCCCGGCATCGGCGAGCACGCGGACGACCTGCCCGGCATAGGGCATCAGCACGGGCGTACTGCGATCGCCGTCGACGGTGATCGCCCCGCTCGCGAGCAAATGCGTGTCCGACGCGCGATACCCGACCCGCACCGTTTTCAACGCCGCCATCTGCTCGGCGCTCGGGCGGAAGGTGCCCGGCGGGGTCGTCGCCACCGCCACGGGTGCGCGCGCGGTCAAGGCCGCGATCGCCATCCACGCGAGGCAGAGCAGGATCGCCGCGCCCGCGACGATCGAGAGCCAGCGGACCTGGACGGCGCGCGGCAGGACCTTGGCGGGTGGCAGCGATTGGGGAGGTGACGAAGCGTGCATCGGGTGCCCTGTTCCGGTGGAATTGGGTCCGCTATGCGCCCTGGCTTACAGCGCGCTTACAAACGGGCTATGCGCCGCGAAATCTGTTGCAGTGCGGAAGGATGGGATGCGGATCCTGCTGGTCGAAGACGAAGCGGCGGTTGCCGAGGCCCTGATCGGGGCCTTGTCGCGTCGTGGGCTGGCGGTCGATCGCGCGCGGGACGCCGCGGAGGCCGATGCCTATCTCGCCGCGATCGATTACGCCGCAATCCTGCTCGACCTGGGCCTTCCCGATGGCGACGGCATGGATCTGCTGGTCGGCATGCGTGCGCGCGGGGATACCCGACCGGTGCTGCTGCTGACCGCGCGCGGCTCGCTCGACGCGCGGATCCTCGGCCTCAACGAGGGCGCGGACGAATATATGGTCAAGCCGTTCGACGTCGACGAACTGCATGCGCGGCTGCTCGCGGTGCTGCGCCGACGCGACGGCTATGTCGGCCGCTTGCTCAGCTGCGGCGCGTTGCGCTTCGCGGTCGATACGCGGATCGCCACCGTCGGCGAGCGCGTTCTTGCCTTGTCAATGCGCGAGACCGAGTTGCTCGAACTGTTGCTGCGCCGTGCCGGTCGCGTCGTGCCCAAGCGGATCGCCGAAGACCAGCTGTTCGGCCTAGACGGCGATCTCGGCTCCAACGCAATCGAGGTCTACGTCCATCGCCTGCGCAAGCGGCTCGACGAGGCCGCGACCGGCACGCAGATCGTCACGGTGCGGGGTGTCGGCTACATGCTCGTGCCGACGCCGTGAGGCGCGTCGCCGCGCGCTCGCTGCTCGCGCAGTTCGTCGTCCTGCACATCGCGGTCGCCATCGCCGCCGCGCTCATCCTGCTGTGGAGTGCAACCACCCTGCTCCATCAGACCGCAGACCATTTCCAGCATGACCTGCTGCGACGGCAGGCGCACTCGGTCGCCGGCGCGCAGACCCGCGGCGAGACGGCCATTCTGCCCGTACTGCTGACCGACGGCATGGCCGTCGCCACGATCAGCCGCTCGCGCCGCATCGAGCAGGTGAGCGGGCCCGAACGCCAAGAGATCCTCGCCGCAGCCCCGCTCGACCGCGCCGCGCACTTCTTCCGGCGCGGTGCGATCGAGGGGTATAGCGTGCCGACCACGTCAGGATGGATCGTCGTCTCGCAGGACGATACCGATCCCGAAGTGGTGACCGACGATATCGTCCGCACCTTCCTCAAGCGCTTTGCGCTGGTCAGCCTGCCGATCGCCGCACTCGTGCCGTTGATCGGCGTGCTGCTGACGCGGCGGCTCACGGTGCGGATGCGGCAGGTCTCGGCGATCGCCGCGACGATCGGGCCGCGTTCGTCGACCACCCGCTTGCCGCTCGGCGTGCTGCCGCTCGAGGCCGAGCCGCTCGCCCGGGCGACCAACGCCGCACTCGACCGGCTGGCCGACGCGCTCCACGTCCAGGCCGCGTTCGCGGCCGACGTCGCGCACGAACTGCGCACGCCGCTCGCCCTGATCCGCCTGCGCGCCGATGGCATCGAGGATGCGGCCGTGCGCCAGGACATGACGCGCGCGGTCGATCGCGCCGCGCGGGTCATCGCGCAGCTGCTCGCCCTGGCCGAACTCGAGCAGCCGCTCGCGGTCGACGCGCTGCCGATCGACCTCGCCACGCTCGCCGAGACGGTCGTCGCCGATCGCGCGCCGGCGATCTTCGCCGGCGGCCGCTCGATCGCGCTCGAGGCGGATAGCGACACACGGCTGGTGCCGGGCTATCGCGAGGCGATCCTGCTCGCGCTGGAAAATTTGGTCGACAATGCCGCCAAATATACCCCGCGCGGAACAGCGATCGTCGTCCGCCTCGGCCCGGGGGCGCAGCTCGCTGTCATCGACGACGGCCACGGCGTCCCGGCGGCGCAACTCGACCGGCTGAAGGATCGCCGGTGGCGCGGCGACGCGACCGGCGTCGAAGGATCGGGCATCGGCCTTTCGATCGTCGACCGGATCGCCCGCGCGCATGGCGGCGTGCTCACCGTCGCTCGGGGGCCCGGTGGGCGCGGCCTGGCGTTTCACATGACGCTGTCGGACTTGGCGGAGGCCTGAGCGAGCGGTCGATCGCGCCAGCGCGGTTCGGGCAACCGCTCTGGCGGGCCGCGGCATGCCATGGCCCGAACGCATTGCGCCCGGGCCGAGGCTGTTCCTGCGCCGGATGGCTCAAGACGTGCTCACTGCGCGGTCTTCTGCACCTCGCTTTGCCCCATGGCAGATACGAGAACGCCGCCCGTGCCGCTGAAATTGGCCGCCGGAAGCGTCGCAATCGTATCACCGACCTTCATGCTGATCGTCTCGATCCGGCCTTGGCCGTCGGTCGCCACTGAGCGGACCCGGCCGATCACGGTGCCGGCCGTGTCGCGCACTTTCATGCCGCGCGTGACGGTAAAGCCGCCCGACCCGCTCGCGGCGCCGCTGGCCGCCGACGAAAAATCGTCCGCGCCGCCGGTCGCACCGCCGACGGCGCTGCCATCGGCCGAACCCGCGCCCGACGCCGAACCGTTGCCAGATGTCAGCGCCCCGGCGCGATCGCGCGCGGTGCTGACGACGTTTCCGACGCCGTCACGCACGCGCCCTACGCTTGTGCCGGCGCGGTCGCGAAGCGTAGCGGTCGTGGTCCGCGCGGCGCCGACGGCATTGCTGGCCGCGCTCTGAAGCGCATCCGTGCCGATCAATTGCGCGGTGCCGCTGCCAGAAGCGGCGCCGCTGGCAGTGCCGGACGTCGCGCCGCCTGCCGGGCCGGTCGCGTGGGCGATGCTCCCGCCGAGCGTGCCATCGACCGAGCGGCTCGCCGAAAGGCTGCCCTTGCGGCGATCGACCTTGGTCGACCCGCTGGTCGACGCGCGGTTGTCGAGCGTGCCCGTGGTCGTCGAGCGCACGTCGCGGCTGAGCGTCGAGGTCCCGTTGAGCGTGCCGCCGAGCGTCCCCGCGCCGGTTCCGGCGATGCCACCCAGGCCGCCGAGACCGCCTCCGAGCGAGCCTCCCAGGTTGCCGCCGAGCCCGCCGCCGCCGCCCAGCAACTGCGCCATCGCAGGCGCCGCGCCGCATGCGAGTGCGATCGCGGCGGTACCGATAAGAAAAGCCTTCATGATGTCGTTCCTTCCTATGATCGTGCGGGCGCCTCAGCGGGCCCTCACAGGAAGAACGGGTGAGATGTGGCGTTTAATCCGCGCCGCTGCTTCATTATTTCGCGGTCGTCCTGCAGCCTTCGCACAGGATGCCGCGGCCGTAGCGGCTGGCCGGACCGGCCTTGCGCGCTTCGCCATCCGCCGCCCGCAGCGCGGCCGCGCGACCACCGGCGGCGAAGCGCGAAAGCCGCGCGGCGGCAAGCGGCGCCGCGAAGGACGTGCCACGTACCGCGACCGCGCGTCCACGAACATCGGCGGCAAGCATGTCGGCACCCGGGGCGGCATAATCGAGATGCAGCGCATGCCCCGCCTCGATCAGCACGCGCCCGCGCCGATCGACGCCCGTCACTGCGATCACGCCGGGGTAGGACGCGGGATAGGAAGGCGGCGCGGCGGGACCGTCGTTACCGACCGCGGCGACAACGATCATGCCGCGGGCCTGCACCGCCTGCACGACGCGCGCGAGCAGGGGGTTTGCGGGTCCGATCAGGCTGATCACCGTCACTGGGACGTGCTCGCCGCTGAGCCACGCCAGCGCCTTGGCGATCGCGAGCGCGTTGCCACCTGCCGGATCGGTGCCGAACACGTCTGCGACGTACAGCCGCGCACCGGCCGCCGCGCCGCTGATCCCGCTGCCGCCGATCAACAGCGATGCGACCGCCGAGCCATGGTTGCCCGGCGACGGCGCGCCGATCGCGAAGCCGCGCTGCTCCACCCTGCCATCGCCGCCCGCTTCGCCGCCACCCACCCCGCCATCGATCATCCCGATCGCGCCAGCCGCGTTCGCCGGCGCGATGGGCACGCTCGGTGTCGCAACGGCTGCGGTGGCGCCGCTTGCGAAATGCAGGTGATCGGCCGAGACATCGTGCCCTCGGGCAAGCTTGCGCATCGCGCGCAGTCCGTCGGCCAGCGATCTGCCGCGCGGCACCTCGAAACCTGCGTAGCCGATCCCGAGGCCGCCAAAGTCCCCCCGATCCGCCAGCACGAAGCCCGCCCGCGTCGCCGCCGAGACGAGTGCGTCATCGGGATCGCTGACGAGGACGCTACCCGCGCGGGCGGGGTCGCCATGGTCGTCCAGCGCGATCTCGCCGCGATGGTCGCGCAACAGGGTCGCTATCCGATCGAGCCGATCCTGCGCCAGCGCCGTTACGGCCGACGGCAGTTCGGATGCCGCCCTGACCGTGTCGGTGACGCCACGGACCGCACCGCGCACCACATCGGGCACTTGCGCGGGGAACAGTTGCGCGGCCGCGGGGACGGCGCACACTAACAAGACGAGAATGGCGGCGCGTTGGAGCATCGTGCGAACGAGCCTAGTCGGGGCGGGTGATTGTGTCATGTCCAGGGATGAAACGGATCTCGGCATCCGTTTCATCCATATCCGCAGCACGGAAGGGCGAGCAGGCGTGGAATTCGACGAGGCGTTGATCGGACTGCTGCCGCGTTTGCGGCGGTTCGCCCGCACGCTGGCTTTCGCGCCCGCGGATGCGGACGATTTATGTCAGGCGACCATCGAGCGGGCGTTGAAGGCGCGCGATCAATGGCAGCCCGGAACGCGACTGGACAGCTGGATGTACCGTATCATGCGCAATGCCTGGATCGACACCGCCCGCGCAACCAAACGACGCGGCGAGACTTTCGTAGACGCAGCGGCCGGCGATCATGTCGGCGACGCGGGGGACCGCGCGATCGAGGCGCGCGTCGAGCTCGCGCACGTCGGCCGCGCGATGGCGAAACTGCCGCTCGAACAGCGTGAAGCGGTTGCGCTCGTTCTGGTCGAGGGGCTCGCCTACAAGGAAGCGGCAGCGGTGCTCGAGATTCCGATGGGCACCCTCACCTCGCGCCTCGTGCGCGGACGCGAGGCTTTGACGCGAACGCTGGGAGAAGCGGCATGAGCGGTGCGATCGATCCCGAAATGCTGATGGCCTATGCCGATGGCGAGCTCGATCCGCTCTCGGCCAAGCGCGTCGAGCGCGCCATCGCGGGCGATCCGGAGGCGGCGGCGACGGTGGGGCGCCACCGTGCGCTCCGTGAAACGCTCGGTCGGGCGTTCGATCCGATCGCCGCGGAGGTCGTCCCGCCGTCGCTCCGCGCCGCAGCGATATCGCCGAATGTGGTCGATCTGTCATCGGCGCGCGCAGGGCAGCGGCCGACCCGCGCAACCGGCGGGTGGGCGATCGGCGGCGTGATCGCGGCGAGCCTCGCGCTCGGTCTCTTTCTGGGCGATCGGCTCGGGGAAGACGCTCCGATCGCCAGTCGCGACGGTCGACTGGTCGCGTCGGGCAAGCTGGCGTCCGCCCTCGACACGCAGCTCGCGTCCAATCAGGGCAGCGCGACGACGACGCGCATGCTCGTCAGTTTCCGCGATCGGTCGGGCGCGATCTGCCGGACGTTCACCACCCCCGCGCTTGGCGGTATCGCCTGTCGTGACGGCGACGCGTGGCGGATCCAGGAAACGCGTGGGCGGCGCGCACCGGCCGCGACCGACTATCGCCAGGCGGGTTCGGACGACGCCGCGCTCATGGCCGACGCCGAAGCCGCGATGTCCGGGGAGCCGTTCGACGCGGCGACCGAGGCGCGCGCGCGGCAGGATGGCTGGCGATCGCCGCGGCAGCATTGAACGCATACCCCTTGGCGAAGGACAGGTGTGACGCGGCAACGCGAGGCCAGTCCGGACCAAGCGCGTTCAGCGGACAAACGCGGCCCCTTTCCCCGGACGATGGAATCTTTCGACGCGCAATGGGTGCGGAACACCGACGGATCGGCTATCCGCCGCGTCATGCGCCCATTGCCCTCCCGTCACCGCCGCCTTGACGACGCGCTCGCCGACCTTCCGCTCGACGAGCCGATGCTGCTGACCGAGCTGGACGGCTTCCTCACCGGTCTGCTCGTCGCTCCCGAGTTGGTCGCGCCGGGCGAGTGGCTCCCGATCGTGTGGGGCAGCGAGCAGCATGGCGCAGCGCCGTTCGACGACCCCCTCGACGTGCAGTGGTTCACCGACGCCGTGATGGCCCGCCACGCCGAAATTGCCCGCGATCTCGGCCGGGGCAAGCCGAGGCCGATCTTCGACGTCGACGACCGCACTGGCGACGTGCTGTGGGAGCTGTGGATCGACGGCTTCGCCGAGGCGATGGCGCTGCGGCCCGAGAGCTGGGCGGCGATCGCCCGCAGCGGCGACGCAAGCGCCGCGGCTGCCTTGTCGCGCCTGTCGCTGCTGATCGCGATCGCTCGCAACGAGAGCGCGCTCGACACGATCGAAATCAACGCGATCGACGATAACGCAGCGGACGAGATCGCGACCAGCATCGTCGCGCTGCATGCGTGTCGCCCGAATGGTGCCTCGGCACCCGCGGAGGCGTCGGCCGTCAAGGTCGGCAGGAATGCCCTTTGCCCGTGTGGTTCGCAAAAGAAGTTCAAGCGCTGCTGCGGATAGGCGGCTCGGCAACGCGCTGTGCATAGCGCACGCTGCTGCGCGCCGGCGGTGCAATCGCTGCGGAAGGTCATTCCCTCCGATGACCGCGAGCGATACAGTATGCACCGGGGGGAAGATGCCATGCGAGCGATCGCCATTCTACTGCTGACGTGTTTGAGTTCGGGCCTGTCCGCGCAGGACGTGCCGGCGACGACGGCGCATCAGGAGATGGGGCATGCCGGCATGCGCCACGACGACATGACGGCGCCGAAGACGCCGCAACTCCTGTCGGGCTATGGCAGTGGTGGTTTCCCGATCACGACCACCGTGCCGCGCGCGCAGGCCTTCTTCGACAACGGCATGCAGCTTGCGCACGCGTTCGCGCACACAGCGGCGATCGCGGCAATGGCGGAGGCCGTCCGCGCCGACCCGTCCTGTGCGATGTGCGTGTGGGGGCAAGCCTGGGCATCGGGCCCGACGATCAATTATGGCAAGTCGGAAGACGCGGTGAAGGCGCTGGCCGAGCAGACGGACCGCGCGGCAACGCTTGCCGAGACCCACGGTACCGCGCGCGAACGCCTGCTGATTCACGCGCTGCAATTGCGCTACGTCGATGGCGGTGGCGGGAAGGCCGGAGATCTCGATTTCGCCAAGGCGATGACCGTCCTCGCATCGACCTATCCGAGCGACGACGAGATCGCGGTGATGGCGGCGGACGGCTGGCTGATGACCAAGGCCAACGGTCATGACGGCGCGAAGCTCAATGCCGAGCTGGCGATGCCGCTGCTGGAAACCGTGTTGCGGCGCAATCCGACCTACACGCCCGCGATCCATTTCTACATCCACGCGACCGAGATCGCCGACGTGGCGGGCAAGGCCGAGCGCTATGCCGACACGCTCGCAGCGCTGGCGCCGCGCGCGAGCCACCTCGTCCACATGCCGAGTCATACCTTCTATTGGGTTGGTCGATATCAGGACGCGGCGAATGCGAACATGCGGGCGGTCGAGCTGGGGATCGAAAACGCCAAGGCGCTTGGACTGCCGCCGCCCAACGGTGTGTGGGGCCTGCCCTATCATGCCCACAACGTGACCTATGGCCTGGGCGGCGCGCTCGAGGCGGGCGACGCGAAGATCGGGCTCGCCCTGGGGGTGCCGCTGGTCGAACGGTCGCAGGCCCGCGACACCGCCGATCCGTACAGCCAGCTGATCGCCGCCAATGGGTATTTCGCAATGGCGCTCTTTGCCGAGCCCGCGGCCGTGCTCGCGCTTCCCGCACCCAAGGCATCGGTCCTGCGCGCGGCATGGCACTATGCGCGGGGCGAGGCGTTCGCCCGACAGGGCGATGCCGCCGCGGTGCGTCAGGAGGCGGCGGGTATCACCGGCATAGCGGGCAAGCTCAGCACCGAAGACGGGTCGGCACAGGCCCAGCAATTGACCTTCATCGCGCGCAGCGTCCTCACCGGGCGCGCCGCGATGCTCGACAAGCGCCCGGCGGAGGCCGCGATCGCCTTCCGGATCGCCGCCGAGATGCAGGAGGGCGAGGCGTTCTCCGACGTATCCGATCCGCCAGCCTGGTATTATCCCGTCCGGCGCGACCTCGCGCGAGCGCTGCTGTCGATGCACGACCGCGCCGGCGCGCGCCGGGAAGCCGAGGCCGCGCTCAAATATCGCGCGAAGGATCCCGGGACGATCGTCCTGCTGCGCGAGATTGGCACCGCATCGTGACGTCGCATCCCCGGGTCAACGAAGGGAATTCGCATGGACTTTGACGACGTAATCCTCGGCCGGCGCAGCATCCGCGGCTATAGCCCGGCGCCGGTGCCGCGTGCGCTGATCGAGGACATCCTGCGGCTGGCGATGCGCGCGCCGTCGTCGATGAACACCCAGCCCTACCATTTTTACGTCATCGGCGGCAGCGCGCTCGACGCGATCCGGGCCGGCAATACCGAGCGGATGGTCGCGGGCGTACCGCAGTCGCGCGAATTCCGGACCGGCACCGCCTTCGCCGGCCCGCATCGCGACCGGCAGATCGGCGTCGCGAAACAGCTCTTCGCCGCTATGGGGATTGCCCGCGACGACAAGGACGCGCGGCAGGATTGGGTGATGCGCGGCTTTCGGCAATTCGACGCCCCGATCTGCGTCATCATCACCTACGATCGCGATCTTGCGGAGAGCGACGATACCGCATTCGACTGCGGTGCGGTGGCGACCGCGCTGGTCAACGCCGCCTGGTCGCGCGGGCTCGGCGCGGTGATCAACAGCCAGGGGATCATGCAATCGCCAGTGGTGCGCGAACATGCCGGAATCCCCACCGATCAGGTCATCATGAAGAGCATCGCGCTGGGATGGCCCGATCCCGACTTCCCGGCGAATGCCGTGGTGTCCGAGCGTCGCTCGGTCGACGAAGCTGCGGTGTTCGTCGGTTTCGACGACTGATCGCCGCGGACGACCGCAGGCGCAAATCACTGAGCGGCTTTCCTGTGCCGTGATCAGCCGGTCTGCTCCGCCGCCAGAAGGTCGTCTTGCGTCGGGTGGCGCAGCACGCGAAGCTCCGCGTCGGTCATCGCGATCAAGCCCCGCGCGGCGAAGGCGTCGAGCCAGCCGCGCATCGGCCAGAAGCCCCAGATGCGGCGGAATTGCGCGGCATTGCGCAGGATATCGGCAAAATGCTGGAGCGGCGGATCGAACACCGTGTGATGTTGATGGCAGGCGACAGCGCCCCCCACGAACAGCAGCGGCACATCCTTGGCATGGGCGCGAAAGCCGAAGTCGGTATCCTCCGCGCCATAGCCCGAAAAGCGTTCGTCGAACCCGCCGAGCGCCTCGAACCGCGCCCGCCGGATCGCGAAGGCGAGCGACCAGAACAGACCGGGGTTGTCCTCGCGGCGGACGCCCGTCGTCGGGAAGGCGCGCACCGGATGGGGCGCACCCGCCGTCAGCAGGTCGTGCTCGGTCCAGGTGCCGCGCGCATCATCGGGGCCCAGGTAGCGGACATCGGCGCACAGCAGCGCATCCTGCTCGGCGAGCACCGCGTCCAGCCGACCGAGGCAGTCGCTCAGGGGAATACAATCGACGTCGAGAAACAGGAGGCGATCGCCCGAGGCCGCCGCGGCGGCGCGATTGCGCGCGGCCGCGAGCGGCAGGCCGTTCGTCTCGAGCCGCAGCATTTCGATCGCGAAGTCGGCGACCGGCGCTGCGATCGGTGCATCGCTCATGTCGATCACGATCAGCTCCGACGGCACCATCGCGGAGCGCCGCAAGCCTTCGACCAGATTGCCGAAATGGCCCGCGCGGTTGCGGACGATTGTCAGGACACTCAGACCCGTCATCGGCGCGCCCAGAGATCCAGCCGGTAGCGGTCGCGCCGTTCGGCGAGCTCGACGCAGACCGTGTCGCCCAGCGCGGCGGCGAGCTTGGCGACCGCCTGGTCGCCCGTCTGCGGATAATCGGTTTCGCCGGTGTAATGCACCAGTAGGATCCGACCCCCGCTCGTCACATGCGCTCGCACCCAGGCCGCCGCAGCGACGATATCGCGGTCGTTCCAATAATAAACGACCTCGGACATCAAGACGAGGTCGGTCGCAGCGCTATCGGGCGTTTCGCCGGGGAAGGCGACGCGCTCGACCCGCACCTGCGGCAGATCGCGGCAGCGCGCGCGGGCCTGGTCGACCGCCTTGGCGGCGATGTCGATCGCGAGCAGGGCGTCGCACAGCGGCGCCACGCGCTGCGTCAGCACGCCATGCGCGCAACCGACCTCCAGCGCGGACGCGTAGCGGCGGTCCGCCAGCACGGCGATCGTGTGGTCGAACTTCGCCGCTTCATATGCGCTGCTCGCGAGCGACCAGGGATCGTCATCCTGCGCGAAGATGCCGTCGAAATAGGCGGCGGGCAGGCTTTGGTCAGCGGGCATCCGGCTGGGTCCTCGTTGGGCGCGGGTTGAAATGCAGCACGTCGCTCGCCGGCATGCGCCACGTCGCCCGCGCGAGCCGAAAGCCCGGCCCGAAGGCTGCGCTGGTCTGGCTGCGGTGCGCCAGCAGGGCATGTCGGCGCAGGCCGGGCGGCATGCTGCGCGTGCGCAGGGTATGGCGCGCGGGCGGCGTGGCCGGGTCGGTCCAGACGCGATAGGCGAACAAAGCGACCGCACGATGGGCCGACGCAATCGCAGCGCATGCCAGCGCGTGGAACGCGGCATGGTCACAATGCGGTTCCTCCGCGCCGGTGACAGCGATCGCATCGACGCGGCGCAAGCGGATCACCGCCGCGAGCGTCCTGACGGTTGCGCGCCATGCCGAACTTCCCACCGCGAACGGCTGCGCATCGGGCCAGGCGAGAAACACCGGCGCCGGCGCAGCGCGACCTGCCAGCCGCCGCACCGCCAACCGCGCCTCGCGTTGCCGCAGCCGTGCGAGCCGCGCGCCACCCGCGTCGTGCGACCCGGCGCCATCGGTCAGATAGACCACACCCGCCAGCCGTCCCGCACGAGCGGCCTGCGTGACGAGGGCCCCTGCCCCCAGCGTCTCGTCATCGGCGTGCGGTGCGAGCACGAGCCAGCGCGCGGTCGCGAAGCGGCTCGCGTGCAGTGGCAGCGCGCCGCTCACCATAACGGGTCCTCACCGAAACAGTCGTGGTCGAGCCACTCGACCACCGCCGTATCGCGCACCTGGTCGGGCCCCGCCTGCCGCAGATACAGGCTGAGATCGCGGATGATCTTGTCGATCCGCTGCCCGGTAAAGGCGCTGCGCGTGCCGATCAGCCGCGCCGCATGTTCCATCACGTCGAGCCCGGCGCGCTCGACCACGCCCCGCGTCATCCGCGCAAAGGCAGGCGCATCGTCCGTCTCGTCCGCCGCGCGAAGCGCCGCCTGTCGCACCCACAGCCACGCCGTGCGCGTCGCGACCAGCGCCTGCCCGAATGCCGCGCGGGCGAGCGGATCGGCGCGCGCCGCGCCGGACAATGCCGCGCGCGTCTCGGCAAGCAGCGCCTCGATCCCGCCGAGCTGCACCGCGGCGAAGCGCCATGCGCCACTGGTGAAGCGCGGTTCGCGGTCATAATCGCCCGGCTCGCCCAGCAAGGCGTCGTCCGCAACGCCGCAGCCGGTGAGATCGTAGCCTCCGCTCACGCTGGCGCGCATCCCCCGCACCCGCCAGGCGCTCGCGTCGGTGCGCACCGGGTCGTCGGCGGCGACGATCGCGAGCCGGCGATCGCCCGCGGCTGGCTGCACCGTGACGATCGCGTAGGCGATCCCGCCCGCGCCGCTGGCGAAGCTCTTCGCGCCCCGCAAGGTAGCAGCGCCCGCCGACGTGTCGAGCGCCACGCCCGGCGGTGGCTCGGTCGCCCACACCCCGAACATCGCATCGCGTTGGAGTGCCGTCGCAAGCCACGCCTGCTGGGCTGGCGTGGCATACCAGCCGAACAGCGCGAGCGCGTTGACATGGCCCTCGAACAGCCGACCGACGCTGAGATCGCCGCGTCCGACCTGGCGCAGCGCATCGAACATCGCGAGATGCCGCGTCTCCGCATCGGCGAAGCGGTCGCCGCCCGCAGCCTCTGGGGCGAAGCGGCGCAGCAGGCCGGCACGCGCTAGCAGGTCGATGCTCTCCGTCGGAAAGGCCGGCGCGGCATCGTAGCGCGCGCCGAGGCTGGCCAATGCCGCGACCAGCGGATCTTCGCGTACCGGCAAGGTCATGATCGTGTCGTCCTGTCGGCAAGCGCGAGCAGATGGTCGGCGAGCCGCGCGGCCCCCGCGGGATCGTCGAGCGCGGCGCTGTGTTCGGGCCACAGCTGATGCGCCTGGGCGATGAGGGCTGCCCAGTCGGCGCTTTCCGCCTGCTCGCAGAGCACCGCTGCGCCGGCCGCGACAAGACTGGCGGCCTTGCAGCGTTGCTCGTCGAACGGACGCGCCTCGGGCATGCAGATGAAGGGCCGAGCGGCGGCAAGCACGGCGCCGACGACGCCGTCGCCGGCACTGCCGACGACGATTTCGGCTTCGGCGATCCGCCGGGGGGCATCGTCGACCCACCCCGCCAGCGTCAGATTGCCCGGCAGCTCGTCCGGTCCCGAACATTGGCCAATCACGGTCCACCGTCGGTCCGGCGTAGCGCGCGCCGCGCGCACCCACGCGGCGCCGTCGCTCGCCATGCCGCCCTGTCCGACGACGACCAGCACCGAACCCGGCTCGACCGCACGGATAGCTGGTCGTTCGACCAGGCCCGGACAATAAAGGGTCTTCTCGCGCACCCAGCCGGCGGTATCCGGCGCGTCGAGCGCTTGCGCGAACGGGCTGACCAGCATGGCGGCGCCGCGAAACGCCTCGCGATGCGGCACATCGTCGCGTACCCCGCCGAGCCGGACATAGACGGTCGCGACTGAAGCGAGACGCGCCAGCATCGCCACCTCACACGATACGTCGATCACCATCACCGCCGGTCGCGCCTCGGCAATCCACCGCGTGATCGCGGCGACGCGCCGCCGGATACCGTCATGATCGAGTGGCGCATAGTGCAGCGCGGCGGGTCGCTCGGCGGTCGCATCCTTGCCGTCAAAGGTCGATTCGAGGCGGTCGTCGGGAAGCTCGACGGAGCGATGCGGTCCGACCTTCCCGGCCAGCCCCGTGCCGAGCAGCGTGACGCGCCCACCGGCCGCACCCGCGACAATCGCCGCGCGGGCGCGATGTCCGGCACCGTGGTGATGCACGTAATAACCGATCGCGCGCGTCATTGCGGCAGGTTCGGAAGCGGCATGTCCGCGGGCATCGGCGGCAACGCCTCCTCGGCCGCGAGCATGGCTGCGACACCCTGCGTCGCTCGCGTGGCGCGGCGCCAGTGCGCACGCTCGGCCCAGTGGGCAAAGGCAGGGACGGTGGGATGATCCCCGCGGTCGATCGTATCGGCAAGCTCGGCCATGGCCAGTGCCATGCCGCCTGCGGCGCGACCCTCGGTCCGCGCCGACACCCGCGTCCACACCGCGACCGGATGGACGAGCCGGCCACCTGCACCGAGTGCGGCAATCACCAGCGCACGATCTTCGCCGGTCGGTATCGCCGGCACCCCACCGGCGGCGCGGTACAAGGCGGCATCGATCGCAAGGCTCGCGCCGGTATGATCGCCATGCCGCGCCGGCGGATCGTGCGGGACAGGATCGATCGCATCCTCGATCGCGCGCACCGCCGTCCAATACTGATCGAACCGCGCACGCATCGCGGTGATCGCGGGCGCGATCGGCTCCGCGTCGTCGAGCTCGATCCGGCCGCCGATGAGCGTCGCGCCCCCGGCATATGCCGTCATGGTCGCGGCAAGCCAGTCGCGCGGCGGACGGCAGTCGGCGTCGGTCGATACGAGCAAGCCGGATCCCCCGATGCGATCATAGCCTGCCGCCATCGCACGACCCCGCGCGGTCCCGGCGTGCGCGACGGACGGCGCAAGCCTGCAATCGTCGATCATCAGATCCAGCCGTCCGGCGTGGCGCGCACCCGCAGCCTCCGCGACGGCGACGCTGCCGTCATCGCTATTGTTGATGCAGATCGCGACCGGAACAGGCCCACCGACCGTCTGGGCCGCCAAGGCATCGAGCAGGACCGGGAGGCGTGCGGCCTCGTTGCGTGCCGGCACGCAGACGCAAAACAGCGGTCTGCTCACCGGGCAGCGGCCTGCGCCGCGACCGCGAAATCGACCGGCCAAAGCGGCGCGGCGATCGGGTCCTGCCCGGTCATTTCGGCGTAGAGCGCTTCATAGCCGTCGATCATCGTATCTGCATCGCAGATCGCATCGGCGCGGGCGCGACAGGCGGCGCGGTCGAGCGTCATCGCGCGGCGCGCGGCATCGGCGAGCGACGCGACGTCATCAGGCGTGGCGAGCACGCCGCTCTCCGCATCGAGCAGACCCGGGATCGCCCCGCGCGCGAAGGCGGCGACCGGCGTCCCGCAGGCCAGCGCCTCGGCGACCACCAGCCCGTAGGGCTCGTCCCACTGCGGGGTGCACAGGAATGCGCGGGCACCCGCGACCAGCGCCGAGAGCGCCTGATGATCGAGATGCCCGACATAGCGGATCGTTTCGCTGAGCTGTGGGGCGACCTCGGCCGCGTAATAATCGGGGTCCGACACCGGCCCGGCGATCCGCAACGGCAATCCCAGCCGTCGTGCCGCGGCGATGGCCAGATGCGTGCCTTTCTCGGGCACGATCCGCCCGTACCAGACGAGATAGGGGTCGGCGTCCGCTACCGCGCGATAGGCAAAGCGATCGAGGTCGATCCCGTTGGCGACGACGCGGTCGATCGCGACGATCGGCGACCACATCGTGCGGATTGCCTCCGACACTGCAACGAACCGTGCCGCTTCGCCGCGACAGTGGCGAATGCCGCTCTCGAGCCAGCAGAACGGCGGAGTGTGCAAGCTCGTCACCATCGGCATCGGCAGCGTATCGGCCAGCGTGACGGGAAGGTAATGCAGGGAATTGTTGTGCACGATGTCGAAGTCGCCGCGCCGCAGCTCGGACATCAGGCCGAGATAGGCATGATGTTCGCGAAAGAAGACGATGTCCGACGCCTCGGCAACGCCGGCCGCCATGAGAGTTGTCTCGTCGCAAATCGCGCGAAGCCCGGTGGCCGGGTCGGAATGAGTCGATGCGAAGAGCGTGACGTCATGGCCCCGCTCGCGCAGCCGCTTCGCCAGGAGGTGCGTGTGCATCTCGAGGCCGCCAGCGAAAGGCTCGATAATCGCATGTTTAAGATGGGCGATGATCGCTATTCGCATGAAGCTGACCGTATTTCCTGCTCGATTTCAGGATACGGTAACGGTGCGGAACGCGGTTTGGCTCCGCCGGAATGGGTAGACTTGATCTATCTCAAGCAATCTTTCGGCGAAGGTCGCCCTCAAGATCAGGCGTGATAGGTCGAATGATCGTCAATGCGGGGGATCAGCCCCGAAGAACCGCCATCCGCGTCGGCTTTTTTTCACGGTGAGAACTTGCGTTCGCCTGTATGAGGAACCGCGCGCGCCGGCGTCCTCGTCGCCCGGCACGATTACGCCACTGTGGCGCGATCGGCGGCGAGCAGGATCCGGAAAGGACGTGCCGGCGTGCCGCCGAACACGCGTCGCGCCGCGACCGGATCGATCGGATCGGTCGGCAGATCAGGCCGATCGACGAAGCTGATCACGCTGAGGTCGCCGAGCACCAGCCAGCTGTACGCCTGCATCGGCGCCGACGGCGGATTGGCACACACCAGCCCGGTTCCGTTGAGCGGCGCCCACGGCCCGGCGAGGCTCTCGGCAACCATGCCGTACAGCCCGGTCGGCCCCGACGGGCCGCCATCCGCAAACACCTTTCGCTGAGTCGACCAGAAGCAGTAATACCGTTGATCGTGATGGACGAGATGCGGCCGTTCGAGCTCGTTATTGACGCCGTCCGCGGTGATCAGCGGCGGCTCGAGCGTCCATTGCCCGCCCCTTCGCCGCGCCACCCCGACCGCGCCGTTCCATGGAGAGGAAGACTGCGCGAGCGAGGCGGCGAAGATGAGATATTCGGCGCCATCGGCCGGATCGCAGAACCATGCCGGATCGCGGAACGCCTTGATCGTGCCGATCGCGCCGCCGCCGGTCATGTCGCGCGCATAGATCTGGCCATCGGCCGCGACCGATTCGACCGGCACCGACCAGTCCGTCAGCCGCGGCACATCCACGATCGACAGCGTCGCGCTGGTCTCGAACAAGCGCTGGTCGAAGCCCGGCTCGGCCTCCCCGCGATGCCCCGCCGCAGTGAAATAGAGCGTCACGCGGTCATGCTGCGGCGTGACGATCGCCGACCCCGACCATTCGCGACTGCCCGGCGCGAAGCCGTCGGGCAGCAGATCGCCGAGATCGCGCCAGCCGTGCGGCGTTTCGTGCATCAACCGGATGCGGGCGAGCCCGTGGCGCGATTCAGGATCGGGCAAGACGGGCGCGGACAGCAGCATCTGCAGCGCACCGCCGGCAATCTCGGCCGTCCGTCCGTCGCGCTCCTGCAGCGGCCAGTAATCCCACAGGTCATAGCCCGGCAGGACCGGCGCCATGCTCTGCGCGGCAATGCGCGGGACTTCGGGAATCGGGCGGAGCGCGATCGCCGCCACGGCATCGCGAGACCAGATCGTTGTCATAAAACGCTACCCATTAGGTCAGTCAAAAAACGCCCCGGGCGCACAGCGCGCGCGCGGGGCGATCGGTTCAGAAGTCGAGCTTGACCGCAGCCGCGATCGTGCGGCCATTAATCGAACGCGCCCGGACGATGCCGTTCGCCGGGATCGACGCTTCCTCCGCCTCGGTAAAGCCCTTGGTGTTGAACACATTGTTGGCGTTGATCGAGACCTGCACCCGCGCGATCGGACGCACGCTCAGGAAAGCGTTGACTTGGGTGAAGCCGGGCAGCTTCAGCTGGTTGGTGTCCTGCGTGTAGCTCGACGTCGTCCCGATCGCGCTCGCACCGAGCGTGAACAGCCCGGTCGTGTATTGCGGGGTGATCTTGTAGACGAACTCGGCCTGGCGGCGCGGACGGTTGCCGATGACGGCGGGCGTCACGTTGTCGCTGATGATCTTCGCCTTGGTGAAGGTTCCGTTCGCCGCGAGGCTGAACCCGCCGATGCGATAATTGCCCTCGAGCTCGAGCCCGTACGCACGATAGGTGCGGTCGAAGAACTTCTGGCTGGTCGCTTCGAAATTCTGCTCGGCGGTCTTGGCCCAGAACGCCGTGCCGTAGAGGTTCAACCCGCCATGGCTGTACTTCACCCCGGCCTCGGCCTGGCGGACGAAGTCGACCGGCCGTGCGCCCGGCTGGAGCAGACCCGAGGTCGGGCTGACATTGTTGGCGTTAAACAGGAAGCGATCGGCATTGGCGCGGCCGCCGCGGCTGTAGCGTGCGAAGATCGAGAGATCGCTCGCCAGCCGGTAGTTCGCGCCGAACGAATAGGACGCATAATGGAAATTGTAATTGACCGGCTGCGGGCTGTTGAGCGGAAGCACCGTGGTCTGCGTCTCGGGATAGGAAATCGTCCCGTTGCCATCGACGTCGAAGCTCGTCACCGGGCCATCGCCGACGACGAAGCCGCGCGCGCTACCGGTGTCGTAGCGGACGCTCGCGTCCACATTGAACCCGCCACCGGTATAGCCGATCGAGGCGAACGGCGCGTTGGTGTCGTAATCGACATTGTAGCTGCGGCGGCAGCAATTGCCGAAATAGGACGCGCCATACGCGACCAGACCGTTGTCGGTGCGCGATGCGCCAGCCGCCGTGCGGACGTTGAGCAGCGCGGCGTTATCGCCCTTCGCGTCGAGCAGGTACGACGACCAGGTCCAGTCGACATTGATCGTCTGGCGCGACTTGTAGAAGCCAGCCGAGAAATCGATCGACCCGTCACCCGCGTTGAAGCGACGATTGACGCGCAGATCGTTGGTGATGTTGTTGAGGCTGTTGAGCTTGGCGTTGAACAGCACGACGCCGATCGCGTTCGACGTCGTCGGGTTGGCATAGAGCTGGCCGGCATTGGGGCCATTGGCATAGCTCACGATCGCACCTGGGCCACCGATCGCGTTGGCGAGGTTCTGCGCGGTGTCGACGGTTGCCGGGAAAGGCGAGATGAAGCGGCCCGAAATGTCCGAATAGCGGAACTTGTCGCTGACCTTCCAGCCGTCGGCGACTTCGAACTCGGTTTCGAATCCGATCGCCTTGACCACCGGGTGCATGCCGTCGCGAATGTCGTCGACCTCGCGATTGTTCGCGCCGTCGAGCGTCACCGCACGCGTGAAATAGATGCTGTGGATCGTGTCGTTATTGGCGCTGAGACCCGGCAGCGACGCATATTTCGGGTCGCTGTTGGTGCCGGTCACGCGGACCGGGCTCGGCAGATAGGCGATCGCGCGGTCGTCGAGATATTTGACATTGAGGCGGAAGAAGCCGCGATCGAAGGTTTTGGTGATGTTGCCGCGGATCTGCCCGCCCTTGTTGCCGTCATAGCCGGCGCGACGCGGGCCTTCACCGACGCGGTAGAAGCCGCCGACGTTGAAGCGCAGCGTATCGCTCAGCTTGCCGCCGTAATCGGCATCGAGGCGATATTCGCCATAGTCGAGCCCGACCGTACCCTGGATCGAGCCGCCTTCCTGCTCGCCAGTCTTGGAAATGAGGTTGATCACGCCGCCGGGCGAATTCGACGCGAAGGTCGAGGCCGAACCACCGCGAACCGCCTCGACGCGGGCGACGTTGAAGTCGGTGCGGAGGAAGATGTCGGTGTTGGCAAAGGCGATGTCGCCATATTCGAGGATCGGCAGGCCGTCTTCCTGCAGCTGCAGGAACTTGGCGCCGCCCGATGCGACCGGCAGGCCGCGCACGGCGATGTTGGCATTGCCCTCGCCGCCCGACGATTCCGAACGGATGCCCGGCAGGCTGCGGAACAGTTCTGCGGCAGAGCGCGGTGCCGCGTTGGCGATCGCGTCGGCGTTGAGCGAGCTGACCGAGACCGAGCTGTTGAGGCGGTTCTGCCCGCGCGCCACGGCGGTGACGATGATGTCGTCCTTGTTCGACGCTTCGGCGTCGGTCTGAACGGGGGCCGGGGCATCAGCCGCGGGCGGCGCCACCTGCTGCGCGAACGCTGGGGTGCCGATCATCATTGCGGTGGTGGCGAGAAAAAGGGTGCGCCCTTTCAACATATCACTCTCCTGAAACGGTATGGCCGTTTATCCGGCTCGCAACGGCCCTAAACTTTTCACGCAAACGATTGCAAGCAGAAATTGCAATCGTTTGCGTAAACAGCTAGAGCGCGTTGCAGGGCGGCAACAGTCCGTCCAAGGGGAGAGTGAGACTGTGACCAGAGGATCGGTCGGCAAGGTGCACCTGTCGTTCGCGCGTATCCTGCAGATGAACCTCGGGTTCCTCGGGCTGCAATTCAGTTTCGGGCTGCAACAAAGCAACATGGGCCCGATTTACAGCTATCTCGGCGCCGACGAGGGCAGCATGCCACTGCTATGGCTGGCGGGCCCGATGACCGGGCTGATCATCCAGCCGCTGATCGGATCGATGAGCGACCGCACGCGCACCCGGCTCGGGCGCCGCACCCCCTATTTCCTGATCGGCGCGATCCTGTGCAGCCTTTCGCTGCTGGCGATGCCGTACAGCCGCACGCTGTGGATGGCGGCGAGCCTGTTGTGGGTGCTCGACGCGGCCAACAACGTGACCATGGAGCCGTACCGCGCCTATGTCAGCGACCGGCTCGTCGAGCAGCAGCGCCCGCTCGGCTTCCTGACGCAGAGCGCCTTCACCGGGCTCGCGCAGACACTGTCGTATCTCGCCCCCTCGTTGCTGGTGTGGTGGGGCATCAACAAGGATGCGCTCGACAGCAACGGCATTCCCGAAATCACGCGAATCAGCTTCCTGATCGGGGCGATCCTGTCGATCACGACGATCCTGTGGTCGGTGTGGCGCGTCCCCGAATTGCCGCTGACGCCGGAAGAAGACGCCGCGATCACCGCCGATCCGCTGTCGGTCCGCTCGACGATCACCGGGCTGGTCGAGGCGATCCGCGACATGCCGCCGACGATGCGCCAGCTCGCGGTGGCGATGCTGTTCCAGTGGTTCGGGATGTTCTGCTACTGGCAATACGTCGTGCTCGCGCTTGCCCGCGGGGTGTTCCACACCAGCGACCCGGCAAGCGTCGGCTTTCGCGACGCGGGGCTGCTCAATGGGCAGCTTGGCGCCTTCTACAATATCATCGCGTGCGTCTCGGCCTTTGCGATGGTGCCGTTCGCGCGGCGCTTCGGCGCCAAGCCGATCCATGCCGTCGCGATGGTGGCGTCGGGTGCGGCCATGCTGACGATCGCGTCGACCGGGTCGATCCCGCTGCTGATCGTCGCGATGGTCGGCATCGGCATCGGCTGGGGCAGCTTGATGGGCAACCCCTATCTGATGCTCGCAAACGCCATCCCGCCCGAGCGGACCGGCGTCTATATGGGCATCTTCAACATGTTCATCGTCATCCCGATGATGGTGGAGATTCTGTTCGTGTGGCTCGCCTACCGCCCGCTGCTCGGCGGCGATCCGCGGCACGTGCTCATGCTGGGCGGCGCGATGATGCTAGCAGCGGCGATGGCGACGTGGCGGATCCGCACGCCGGCACGCCCCGATATCGCCTGATCAGGCCGAGCCGCGCAGGATCAGTTCGGGCGCCATCGTCACCGACTCGACGTCGGCGCCCTCCATCCGGCGGAACAGCAGGTCGACGAGCACCCCTGCCCCGCGCGCGACATCCTGCCGCACCGTGGTGAGCGGCGGGGTGGTGTGCATCGCGATCACGACGTCGTCATAGCCGACCACGCTGACGTCCTGCGGCACGCGCTTGCCGTGCGCCGCGAGCGCGCGCAGCGCGCTCATCGCGATGACGTCCGACGCGGCGACGATGCCATCGGGCGACGAATGCCCCGCGAGATACGCTTCGATCGCGGCGTACGACGCCTCGCTCGTCAAATGCATCGGCAGCAGCGTCGCCTGCCCGCTGCCCGACGCGGCGAGCGCTTGCTGGAATCCGACATAGCGCGCGGCGAATTCGGGCACTTCGATATTGCCGAAGAACGCCAGCCGCCGCCGCCCCTGCGCGAGCAGATGCTCGGCGGCGAGTCGCCCGCCCGCGACATTGTCGGTCCCGACGGTGGTCTGCGTCTTGTCGGGCACGTCCGCGCCCCACACGACGATCGGGCGGTAGCGCGCGGCAACGCGCTCGATCGCGTCGATCTGGTTCGACTGGCCGACCACGACGACGCCGTCGACGCGCCCGGCATCGACGATCGCATCGAGCCAGCGATCGTTCGCCGGGATGACCCGCGACAGCAGCAGGTCATGCCCGCGATCGGCGATCGCGTCCGCGAGCGGCCCGAGCAGGCTCATGAAGAACGGGTCCGACAGATGCTGCTCGGCTTCGTGGCCGAGCGGCAACACCACGCCGATCGCGCCGGTCCGCCCGAGGCGGAGGTTGCGCGCGGCCTGGTTGACCTTGAAGCCGTGCTCGCTCGCCAGCGCGACGATCCGCTCGCGTGTCGCCTTGGCGATCACGGGGTTCCCCGCCAGCGAGCGCGAAACAGTAGCGACGGAAACACCGGCAAGGTCGGCCAACTCGGCCAAGGTCGAAACGGTCGGTGGCACTTGCATCGTCAACCTTTGTTGCACGTTCCTATCGCCCGTCAGCCGCTTCCGCAACCGGCGACGCGAGCGCGGCCGGTCGCGCGCTGCCCGCTTGGCCTATAGGAGTCGGCTTCCCGAAGTCCATCGGCCGATGGACATGTCGCGCAACAAAGCCGCGCGCTGCTCCGTGTGGCGGTACTTAGATCGGCTCGATGCGCGCTACATACCTATTCACGAAATATTCCAATGGTTTGACGCGAAGATTTGCTCGGAAAGCATTGGCTGGCGGTATCATCACGCAACGATCACACTTCAAGCTTGATCAAGATCGTATAAGGTATTTGACATACGATCAAGAAAGTGGTCGATTGCACCGCTCAGGGTCAATGGCCAGGGGAGTGACAACGATGGCAAACAAACTCGATATCGTCGGTCGGCGCGCATGTGCGGGCGCCTTTATCGCAATGCTGATGTCGTCCACCGCCTACGCCCAGACTGTCCCGGGCCCGGCGGGTGGCGAAGCAGGACCGGTGACGACGTCGGGTGACGCAACGGCCGATGCGATCGTCGTGACCGGCACGCGCATCAAGCGCCCCGATCTCGAGAGCAACAGCCCGATTACCTCGGTTGGCAGCCAGGAACTCAAATATCAGGGCGCGGTCAACGTCGAGAGCGTGCTCAACCGCCTTCCGCAATTTACCGCCGATGCGAACGACAACGTCTCGAACGGATCGGACGGTACGTCGAACATTAACCTGCGCAATCTCGGCTCGAACCGCGTGCTCGTGCTGGTCAACGGCCAGCGCCTGATGCCGCAGCAGGCGGTCGACCTCAACGCCATCCCATCGACGCTGATCGACCGCGTCGACGTGCTCACCGGTGGCGCCTCGGCGGTCTACGGCTCGGACGCGGTATCGGGCGTGGTCAACTTTATCCTCAAGGATCATTTCGACGGGCTGCGGCTCGATGCGCAGAGCAGCCTGGCCCAGCACACCAACGGCAACAGCTACGTCCGCAACCTGATCTCGCAGCGCGGCTACACCAATGCCGACCGCAGCGTCGCCGATGGCGGGAAGCAGGATCTCAACGCCGCTTATGGCAAAAACTTTGCCGACGGGCGCGGCAACATCACCGTTTATGGCGGCTATCGCCATGCCGATCCGATCCTCCAGTCGACCCGCGACGTCTCGGCCTGCGCGCTCAATCAGGTCGACGATGCCGGCACCGGCCTCACCTGTGGCGGATCGAGCAACACGACCTATGGCACCTTCGCCCCGCTCGGCGGCCCGAACCAGGGCAAGACGCTGACCAACAACAAGAACGGCACGCAGACCTGGGTGCCGTACGATCCCAGCTACGCCTACAACTACGCCCCGACCAACTACATCCAGCGGTCGGACGAACGCTATACCGCGGGTGCGTTCGTCAAGTTCAAGATCGCGCCGGTCGCCGAAGTGTACGGCAGCTTCATGTACATGAACGACCGGACGCTGTCGCAGGCCGCTCCGTCTGCGCTGTTCCTCGGCACGGCCTTCACCGTACCCTGCAACAACCCGCTGATGAGCGCAGCGCAGCAGCAATCGCTGTGCGGCGCCACAGCCGGAACGGCAGCGACGCAGGACACGCTGATCGGCTACCGCCTGGGCGACCAGCAATCGCGCCAGGACAATCTGCGCCACGAGGATTTCCGCTATACCGCGGGCGTCCGCGGCGATCTCGGACGCGGCTTCAGCTACGACGTCAACTATCTGCGCTCGCTCGTGCGATATGACGAGACGTACATGAACAACATCGACAATGTGAAGGCGCAGCGCGCGCTCGACGTGGTCAATGTCAACGGCGTCGCAACCTGCCGCTCGGTTATCAACGGCACCGATCCGGCGTGTATTCCGGTCAACGTCTTCAGCCCGAACAGCATCACCGCGGCGCAATCCAATTATATGTTCTCGGAAAGCAACACCGCCTCGCGCAACATGCTGTCGGTGGTGTCGGCCAACGTCACCGGCGACCTTGCCACGTTCGGCATCGCCAGCCCGTGGGCGACGCGCGGCGTCAACATCGCGCTCGGCTTCGAACACCGCGTCGAGACGCTCGCTTTCACTGCCGACGCGATCGCGCAACAGGGCGGGACGTCGAACGCCGACGGGCGGATCGCCGTCAATGAAGGCTATGGCGAGGTCGAAATCCCGATCCTGCAGGACCTGCCCTTCGCGCACGCGCTGACGCTCAACGGCGCTTTGCGCTACTCGGCCTACACCAACGACCAGGCCTCGACCGGGCTCAAGTCGAGCTACAACGTCTGGACGTACAAGGGCGAAGCCAGCTGGGCGCCGGTGCGCGACGCGCGGCTGCGGCTGAGCTACAACCGCGCGATCCGTGCGCCGAACGTCGCCGAATTGTTCGGCGCGCAATTCGTCGGGAACGTCGCCGCGCAGGATCCGTGCTCGGGCGCCTCGCCGACCGCGTCGCTCTCGGCGTGCCAGAAGACCGGCGTCACTGCGACGCAATATGGCAGCATCATCTCCTGCCCGTCGGACACCTGCTCGGCGCAATTCGGCGGCAACACCGCAGTCAAGCCCGAGACCGCCGATACCTATACCGCAGGGATCGTGCTGACCCCGCGGATGATCAAGAACTTCACGCTGTCGGTCGACTATTTCAACATCAAGGTGAAGGATTACATCAGCTCGGTCAGCCCGTCGCTGGTGATCAGCCAGTGCGTCGCGACCGCCGACCCGTATTATTGCGGCCTGTTCAAGCGCGATCCGCGCTCGGGCGCGCTGTTCGGCACCAACGGCTATATCGTCGCGACGACCTACAACACCGGCTCGCTCAAGACCTCGGGGATCGATATCACCAGCGATCTCACCTTCGGGATCGGTGCACTCGGCAAGATCAACCTCAACCTGGTCGGCACGCGCCTGCTCGACCAGTCGCTTGAGCCGCTGCCGGGCCTCGGGTCGTTTAACTGCAAGGGGCTGTACGGCTACACCTGCGGCCAGCCGAGCCCGGTCTGGCGGCATGTCCTGCGGACCACCTTGCTGACCCGGCAGGGCTCGACGCTGTCGCTGTCGTGGCGGCATCTGGCGGGGACGACCTTGTCGTCGCTGTCGAGCAATGCCTTCCTCAACGGCACGCCGAGCGTCATCAACGCGCGCATCCCGACCTACGACTATTTCGACCTGGCGGTGACGGTCAGCATCGACAAGGCGTTCCAGCTCCGCGCCGGCGTCAACAATTTGCTCGACAAGGATCCGCCGGCGATCGCGGCGGGAGCCCTGGCTTCGTTCGGCAATGGCAATACCTATCCCGGCGTGTACGACACGCTCGGACGGTATCTCTTCGTCGGCGCGACCGTCACCTTCTGACGCCGCGCGGACGGGAACCGACGGATCGGACGCCGCGGCGTCCGGTCCGTTGCCGCATTCGGGAGAGGATAGATGACCGTGCTCCACCGCCGCGACCTGCTCAAGACGAGCGGCGCGACCGCGCTCGCCGCGATCCTTCCCCCTGCCCCACTCGCCGCCGCCGCAGCGTCCCGCGACACTGCCGCGCCCGGTCCGCGCGAGACGATCTCGCTCGATGCGGGCTGGCGCTTTCATCTCGGGCACGCCGCCGATCCGGCGAAGGATTTCGGCTTTGGCCGGTCGCACGACAGCTACGCCAAATCGGGCGATGCCGGCACCCCGGTGACCACGCCGGAGTTCGACGTCTCGGGCTGGGAAGCGGTGATGCTGCCGCATGACTGGGCGGTCGACCTGCCGTTCGAACGCTTCGGTCCGGCGGGCAGCGACGCCGACAAGACCGGCGCGTTCCAGGGGTTCAAGCCGCTCGGGCGGATGTGGCCTGCGACCAGCATCGGCTGGTATCGCCGCATCCTGCCGCTTCCCAAGACCGATGCCGGGCGGCGCTTGTTGCTTCGGTTCGACGGTGTGTCGCGCGTCTGCCAGGTGATCCTCAACGGCTTCTTCGTCGGCGCGAACGAGAGCGGCTATGCCCCGTTCGAGCTCGACATCACCGATTTCGCGCGGGCCGGCGTGGACAATGTGCTCGTCGTCCGCTGCGACGTCAGCCTCGGCGAGGCATGGTCCTATGAAGGCGCCGGGCTGTATCGCTCGGTTCGGCTCGTCAAGACCGCGCCGGTCCATATCCGGCACTACGGCGCCACCGTGCGCTGCACCGTCGAGGCCGACGGCGCCCAAGCGCAGCTGCTGACCGAGATCATCAACGACGGACCCGCCGCCACCGCGCAAGTCCGCTCCACCGTGTCGGACGCCACCGGGCGCGTGGTCGCGACGCTGCTGTCGGACCCCATCACGCTCCCCGAATGGGCGACGCTGACGACGACCCAGCAGACGCTGATCGCACAGCCCACCCTGTGGTCGCTGGAAGCCCCGCACCTCTACACGCTTACGACCGAGATCCTCGTTGGCAACGCGGTGGTCGATAACGACCAGACGACCTTCGGCATCCGCACGCTCCGCTTCGACGCGGACAAGGGCTTTTTCCTCAACGGCCAGCCGGTCAAGATCAAGGGCACGTGCAACCATCAGGATCATGCCGGGGTCGGCTTCGCGGTGCCCGACAGCCTCCATGTCTGGCGGCTCGAGCAGCTCAAGGCGATGGGCGCCAACGCCTATCGCTCGACGCATCACCCCGCCGCCCCCGCGATCCTCGCGGCATGCGACCGGATGGGGATCCTCGTGCTCGAGGAAACCCGCCAGATGTCGAGCAATGCCGAAGCGATGAGCCAGCTCGAGCGGATGGTGCGGCGCGGGCGCAACCATCCGAGCATCTTCCTGTGGAGCATCGGCAACGAGGAAATTCACCGCGGCACCGAGACGGGCGCGCGCATCGCCGAGACGATGAAGCGGCGGATCTACCAACTCGACGGGACGCGGCCGGTGACCGAAGCGTTCAACGGCAAGTTCGGCGAGGGCGCGTCGCGCGTGCTCGACGTGATGGGATGCAATTACTACCTCGACGCGATCGACGGCTATCACGCGTCGCACCCGAACGTCCCGATGATCGGCACCGAGACCGGCAGCACGGTGATGACGCGCGGCGAATATGCCCGCAACGACGCCGAGGGCTTCGTGCCGGCGTATGACACCGACTTCCCGCGCTGGGCGACGAGCGCGGAAACCTGGTGGCGCTTCTACGACGAGCGCGCTTTCCTGAGCGGCGGGTTCGTGTGGACCGGGTTCGACTATCGCGGCGAGCCGACGCCGTTCGAACGCTGGCCGGAGAATGTCTCCAACTTCGGCCAGATGGACCTGTGCGGCTTCCCCAAGGACAATTATCACTATTACCGCGCGTGGTGGGGCAGCGCGCCGGTGCTTCACCTGTTCCCGCACTGGAACTGGCCGGGGCGCGAGGGCAAGCCGGTGTCGGTGTGGGTCCACAGCAACTGCGGCGAGGTCGAACTGCTGCTCAACGGCAAGAGCCTCGGGCGCAAGCCGGTGGTGCGCAATCGCCACCTCGAATGGGACGTGGCCTATGCACCCGGCACGATCACGGCGCAGGGGTATCGCGACGGCCGCCAGATCCTGACCGCCGAACGCGCGACGACGGGGCCCGCCGCTCGCATCGGCCTCAGCAGCGATCGGCGACGGCTTGCGCCGGGTGAGGTCGCGGTGGTGCGCGCGGCGGTGCTCGACGCGCAGCGCCGCGAGGTGCCGACCGCGACCGACGCGATCCATTTCGCACTGTCGGGCGATGCGCGCTTGCTCGGCGTCGGCAATGGCGATCCGCGCAGTCTCGAACCCGACCACGCGCCGCAGCGGTCGGCGTTCAACGGGCTGTGCGCGGCGGTGATCCAGGCGGGGCCGCGTGGCGGAGCGATCCGGCTGGAAGCGCGCGGTGACGGACTCGCGCCAGCGATGCTTCCGCTGATCGGGACGCGGGCGTGATCGCGTCGCGCGCGGTTCTTGCGCTGCTGCTGGTCGTGGTGCCTGGTACGGCGCTGGCAGGACCAGACGAGGCGGCGTTCCGGCGCTCGATCGGGCTTCGGCGCGCTTGGCAGGATCTCACGCGCGAGGTGGCCGGGCCGGCGCACTGGACGGCGGACAGCCGGGCGTTCTCGTACCGCAAGACGGTTGCGGGCGGCTTTGCGTTCGAGACGGTGGATGCGCGGACTTTGGCGAAGCGGCCGTCGTTCGATGCGGTCCGGCTTGCCGCGGCGCTGGGGGCCGCGCGGAAGGAGGCACTCGATCCGCTGCACTTGCCGTTTGCGGAGTTCGACCACGGCGCGGACGTCGGGACGATCAGCTTCGCGCTCGACGACGGGGGATGGCAGTGCGACGTGGTTGCGTACCGCTGTTCCGCCGATGCCCCCTCTTCCTTACAGCCGCGCGGGTTCGGCGTTGTGCGCGATCTGTCTGTTCCGGCTGAGAACAGGCCGCAGGTCTCGCCCGACGGACGCTACACCGCGTTCGTCGGGGGCGATAATCTGGTGCTGCGCAAGCTTCCGAAAAGCCCCTCCCCATCAGGGGAGGGGTTGGGGTGGGGAAGTCCAGCAAGCCGAGCTCTCGATGAGACACGCCCCACCCCCAACCCCTCCCCTAAAGGGGAGGGGCTAAAAGAAGACACTCCCCTCAGCACCGACGGCTCCGCCGGAAACTTCTACGACCCAGAAACCCTCCGCTGGTCCCCCGACAGCCGCCACCTCATGATCTACCGCGTCCGCCCCGGCTATCAGCGCCACGTCCTCCGCGTAGAAACGTCCCCCGCCAGCCAGCTCCAACCCGCACTCCGCACCCAGCTCTACCCAAAACCCGGCGACGCGATCGACCAGGAACAACCCGTGCTGTTCGACGTAACGACCGGCAAACAAACCGTGATCGACCCAACGCTCTTCCCCAACCCCTACCAGCTCTCGCCCCCCCGCTGGCGCAGCGACGGCAAGAGCGTAGCCTTCGATTACATCCGCCGCGGCTTCGGCCAGGCGCGCATCATCGCGGTCGACGCAGACACGGGCACGCCGCACTCCGCCGTCACCGAAGATGCAAAGACCTTCGTCTACGCCGACCGCCGCTACGCCTATGAAGTCGGCGGCAAGGGCGATGAGATCATCTGGGCGTCCGAACGCGACGGCTGGAACCACCTCTATCTCGTCGACGGGCGAACCGGGCGGGTGCGCAACCGGATCACCACTGGCGCCTGGGTGGTGCGCGACGTGCTGCATGTCGACGATGCCAAGCGCCAGCTGTGGTTCACCGCGAGCGGGATGACCCCGGGCGAGGACCCGTATTTCCGCCACGCCTATCGCGTCGATTTCGACGGAAAGCACCTCACCGCGCTGACCCCGGAGAAAGCGGACCACGACGTTCGCTTCTCGCCCGACATGACGCACTATGTCGACACCTGGTCGCGGGTCGATCTGCCGACGATCAGCACGCTCAACCGCGCGAGCGACGGTGCGGTGGTCGCGACGATCTCGCGCGGTGACGACACGCGCTTGCGCGCCGCCGGTTTCCGCCCTCCGCAAGTGTTCGTCGCCAAAGGCCGCGACGGCGTGACCGACATCTGGGGAGTGGTGGTGCGGCCGCGCGATTACGATCCCGGCAAGCAGTATCCGGTGATCGAGAACATCTACGCCGGCCCGCACGACAGCTTCGTGCCCAAGGGCTATTGGCCGTTCGGCTTCCATTCGGGCGGCGACAAGGTGATCGGGATGCAGGAGCAGGCCGATCTCGGCTTCATCGTCGTCCAGATCGACGGGATGGGCACCGCCAACCGTTCCAAGGCGTTTCAGGACGTCGCCTGGAAGAACCTCGCCGACAGCGGCTTTCCCGACCGAATCCTGTGGCACAAGGCGCTGGCGAAGCGCGATCCGGCTTATGACATTACCCGCGTCGGCATCTACGGTGCGTCGGCGGGTGGGCAGAGCACGCTCAACGCGCTCTTATTCCACGGCGATTTCTACAAGGCCGGTGTCGCCTATGCCGGCTGCTACGACAACCGGATGGACAAGATCAGCTGGAACGAACAGTGGCTCGGCTGGCCGGTCGACGCGAGCTATGCCGCGGCATCGGGCGTCGATCACGCCGCGCAACTGACCGGCAAGCTGCTGATGATCGTCGGCGAACAGGACAGCAACGTCGACCCCGCCTCGACGATGCAGGTCGCGAACGCGCTGATCAAGGCGAACAAGGATTTCGAATTGCTCGTCGTTCCCGGCGGCGAGCACAGCGTCGGGCGTTCGACCGGGCCGATCGATTATGTCGCACGGCGGCAATTCGATTTCTTCGTCCGCAACCTCGCGGGGGAGCCGACGCCGGCATGGAACGCGAAACCGGCGGCGGCGCCGGCAGCAGCCGAAGGCGATGCGTCATAGGCGTTGCGCGGGCGTTGCGCGGTCAGGCCGGCGCCGTGATCTCCCGTCACGAACCCTCCCGGTCACTCCGGTCGCGGCCGGCGCGCTGCCATGGCCAGCACCCCTCGATCTCGGTCTCCAGCGAGAAGCTGAGAAAGGTCCGGATCACGATGATACCGCCGAGCAGCGCGACGCTCTGCACCGTGAGCGGTGCGGTAATCGTCGAGATGATGTCCGCCCCGACCAGCAACTCGAGCCCGAGCAGGATGCCGCGACCAAGGTTGGATCGGCAGTCCTGATAGGCGGCCTGCCACTGGCCGCTACGAAATCCCGAGCGCACGAACAGGACCGCCGCCAGCGCGACACCGCCGATGATGATCCCGACGCCGACGAGTTCGAGGAGCTTGGCGAGCTGATCGACGAAGGCGTGCGCCCCTGCGGTGTTCATCCGATCCCACCGTACGAATGCAGGTCGCGACTCTCAAAAGACCGCGTCCTGATCACCCCTCGATGCCCCGTTCCCGTGCCCAGACGATCGCCGCACTGCGACGGTTGACGCCGATCTTCGCGTACAGCCGCGCCACATGGTTGCGCACCGTGTTGCGCGACAGCGCCAGCTTTTCCGCGATGCCGCTGTCATCGACGCCCTGGCAGATCAGTTCGAGCACCTCTCGCTCGCGTGGGCTGATATCGGCAGCATCCTTTTTCACCAGTGCCGCGCCGCGCGGGCCTCGCAGCGTCGCCAGCTTGTCCATGATCGAGCGACTGAGCCAGTTGGCGTCCTTCATCACCGCCTCGATCGCCTCGACCAGTTCCAGCTCGCTTCGCCGGCGTGCGCTGATGTCCTGGTAGAGCCAGAGCACGCACTCGTCGCTGCGAACGCTGATCCGTTCGGCCGAGACGATGCAATCGACCGGCTCGCCGTCCTTGCCGATCACGCGGACGTCATGCCCGCGAAAGCCGCTGCGCGACACGATCTCCGCTTCCAGCCCCTCGCGCTGGGCGGCGTCGTTCCAGAGCTGCAGATCATCCGCGACCTTGCCGATGGCATCGTGCCCGGAATAGCCGGTCAGGCGCCGGAAGGCGTCGTTGACGTTGATGATGCGATAGTCGTCGCCCTTGGTCACCACCATCGCAACGGGCGCCATGTCGAACACCGTCGCGAAATGCTGTTCGCTGGTCTCCAGTGCCCGCTCCGCCCGGCGGCGCGGCTCCAGATCGGCGAAGGTGAACAACAGGCACGGATCGTTTTCGACCTCGATCGGCTGGCCGGCGAGGATGACGAGCTTGGTCGACCCGTCGGCGAGCGGCAACTCCGCCTCGAGCTGCGGGATGACCTTGCCCGCCGCGATGCAGTCCTTGACGTGCTCGCGCCGATCGACATTCGCCAGCAGGTCGAGCTCGAACAGGCTGCGCCCGACGATGTCGCCGCGATGATATCCGCCGAGATCGAGGAAGCCCTGATTGGCGCGGACATAACGCTGGTCCGACACGCGGACGATGATCGCGGGTGCGGGATTGGCCTGGAACATCGCCTCGAAGCGGTCCTCGGCGTCGAAGCGCTCCGACACGTCGTGGATGACCAGCGCGAGGCAGTCGGGTTCGCCGCCGTCGTCGTCCATCGCGACGTCGCGCACCTGATGGACCCAGCGCGGCGTGTTGCTGCCGAGCGGTGCGACTTCGACGATCAGGTCGGGGAAGCTCTCGCCCGCGAGCAAGCGCACGAGCGGATATTCCCGGCGCGGCAGGCGGCGCTGGTCGCGGTAGCGCAGGCAGAATCGCTGCGCATAGTCGTCCGCCGTCGCGCCCAGATCCTCGACCGTGTCGATGCCGTGCATCTCCAGCGCTGCGGCATTGGCGCTGAGGATTACACCGGTCGGGTCCATCAGAATGACGCCGGCGAGCAGGCTTTCCATCAGCTGCTCGAGATGGTGGAGCGTGGGGCCGTGAACGGGGCTAATTGCGGAAGAGTTCATCGTGTCGAAGCGCAAGACAGCGCTGCAAGTTCCCTCGGCAGCACGGCAATCTACCAATCGTGCTGATGCGAAACAACCAAGCCGAGCGGTGGCCGCGGATGGCGGAACCGGAACATCGACGCCTTCCCCGTGGTTTTAGTCGCATCACCAAAACTGGAGGGCTTTCCCTATGAACCTTATCATTCTTCTCGTCGTCGGCGGCCTCATCGGCTGGGTTGCCAGCATGATCATGCGGACCGACGGCCAGCAGGGGATCATCCTCAACATCGTCGTCGGGATCGTCGGCGCGCTGCTCGCCGGGTTCATCATCACCCCGCTCATCGGCGGCGCGTCGATCATGGATGGCGCCATCAATATCCAGTCGATCCTGGTGTCGCTGCTGGGCGCGGTCGTGCTGCTTGCGATCGTCAACCTCGTTCGTCGCGGCACCGTTCGCTGAGCGACAGCGCGGCGATCCGGCTCCGGATCGCCGCGGAATTTTTAGGATCGCGGTGCAGTCGACACCGACCATAGGAGAGTAATCGTGAAACGTATCATTTTGGCCGCAGCCGCGGTTACGGCATTGTCGTCGAGCGCACTCGCTCAGTCCGGGCATCCCGGATCGCACAACCCAGCCATCAAGGACAGCGACGTCGGTCATGTCGCGACGCCGGCGAGCGGCAGCAATTCGTTCAGCGAAGCGCAGGCGCGCGGTCGGATCGCCAAGGCAGGCTATGCCAGCGTCTCCAAGCTGGCGAAGGACCGCGATGGCGTCTGGCGCGGCATGGCGATGCGCCATGGCAAGCGCGTGCAGGTCGGGCTCGACTACAAGGGCAACGTCACGACCCGCTGAACGACCATTTCAGGAGATTTTCAATGACCAAGACCATCACACGCCTGTTCGACAGCTATGCCGACGCGACCAACGCGGTGAACGAACTCGAACGGCTGGGCGTGCCCCACGGCGACCTCAGCATCATGGCCAACAAGCGCGACCATCATGACCGTGACGGCACGAGCGGCATCGACGACGTCAATGACGACGGCGACGTGACGCGCGGCGCTTCGACCGGCGCGGTGCTGGGCGGCGTTGGCGGCTTGCTCGCCGGCTTGGGTCTGCTCGCGATCCCTGGACTGGGTCCGATCGTAGCGGCGGGCTGGCTCGCGTCCACCGCAGTCGGCGCTGGCATCGGCGCGGCCGGTGGCGCAGCAACCGGTGGGGTCGTCGGGGCGCTGAAGGAAGCGGGCCATACCGACGAAGAGGCGAACGTCTATTCCGAAGGCGTACGCCGCGGCGGCACCTTGGTCAGCGCTCGGGTCGATGATGTGCTTGTTGCGGATGCCGAGGCCGTGCTTCAGCGCAACAAGTCGGTGGAGGCCACCACACGCGGCGCCGCCTATCGCCAATCGGGCTGGAACAGCTTCGACGACAAGGCGCCCGCCTATACCGACGCCGACATCGCGGCCGAGCGCGCGCGCTACGGCAACACGTCGAACTACTGATCGAGCAGGCGGTCCGTCCTTTAGGGGACGGACCGCTCTCGCAGCGCCACGACCCATGTCGCGGGCATGTTTGCGCTCGACATCATCCTGGCGATGGATCGTAGGTATCCTCGGAGTCGCCGCGCTCATCTTTACCGCGATCCGGCTGCGCAATCATGCGGGATGGCACAACCCACCGATGTGGTGCGGGCACGGTGGCGCTGCTGCAGTTGCTGACTGGCCCGATCGGCTTCGGCCCGCCAGTCGTGGCCTTCGCAGAACAGCTTGCCGAATGACCGGCGCACCGGCGGGCCTCGATCAGAGGCTGGCGCGAGCTCCTTATCTGTTGCGAATAATTTTAGGACGCTCAAGGCGAATTGCCGGCCGCCCGTCAGCAACCCCATGTCGAAAACGCCGGTGAAATCCTGCGCTGCTGCCGGAGCGCCGGGCACGGCACCAGCCAGCGCCAGCAGCAGAGCCGTTGTCAACGATCGAAAAAACGCCCTGAGTCTTCTCCGGGTCGGCTCAGTCCTACCGGACCTCGCTTCCTCAACGCCCAGCGCCAGTGGTGATCCTCATCGCAATGGCCCTAACCCTTGCGGGTCGAATATGGCGGGGCCGGTCTACAGGAAGCGGGCCTGCGCCACACCAACTGTCGACGATCTCGGTCAAATTCGTCTTGCCAGCGACAACCAGAGTCGGGCTTTTGGGCGTCTATAGGATTGAACGCTCCAACGAACGCCGTGACGCATCCGACTGAGCAATTCCCGACGACCAACACATCGACATTCGATGCCCAGTTCGGTGCTTCCGGAACCGGCGATTCGTCATCCATGAGCCGTGAGTCACACCGACCGGCATGCTGCGCTTCATCGACCTTAAGCGCGCAGCAGATTGCGCTCTTGCTTTCGCTATGGCCGCCGTTCGTATCGGCCGTTCGCGAAGGTATCCGGGACCAGCCCGCCGCCGACGATGTGCAGGCGCAGCGT
Source organism: Parasphingomonas frigoris (assembly GCF_036663815.1). Taxonomy (NCBI): domain Bacteria; kingdom Pseudomonadati; phylum Pseudomonadota; class Alphaproteobacteria; order Sphingomonadales; family Sphingomonadaceae; genus Parasphingomonas; species Parasphingomonas frigoris. The sequence goes on from NZ_JAXOJQ010000001.1 coordinate 1,123,216, forward strand.
GTCGAATGGGCGTGCTGCCAATTGGCGCATGTCCATGCCGAAGCGGATGATCCCGCTTCGGACGGGCGCGAAGCTGACCGTCACGGCACTCGTCTTTGTCTTGGCTTGGATCGTCGCACCGACCGCGTTTGCAGCGGCTTTCCCGGAAACGAGGGCCAGGCCATTCCTGTCGGTAACCAGTTGTTGCTCGGTGCCGTCGGCAAACTTCAACGCCACGGCGATGCCGCGGGCTGGCGTTTCGGACTCCGGGTCGAGGACCTGGACACCGAGCCCGGGCGGCGGCGCGGCAGGAGACTTACCGACGGGCGCGTCGGGCGGCATCGTGCACAGTGCGGGCAGGATAGGATCGGCAAGCGCGGGGTTCGGCAAGCCGGCAGCGTTCGCCGCCTGAAGCGCTGCCTCGCGCGTATTGAGCCAGTCGGATATCGCCTGTCGCACGCGCTCCGTACCCGGCCGTTCCGTACCCGGGGTCGCAGGCTCCGCCATCACGCGCGCCGCGAGCGTTTCGACCGTCGACCTCGCTGCGATCGCCGCTCGCAACGCCGTCGCCGCGCGCGCGCGACGAACCGGCAGAGCCGGGACGCCGATCTCCGCGGGCGTCGCCATGACCTCTGGTGCCGGAAAGATCGGGCAGCGCGCGCGAATGGCGGCTACGATCGCGCCGCGCTCGCGCTCGCGACGCTCCTGCTCGGCTTCGGCCGTCCACGGCCCGGTCGAGAGATAGGAGAATAGCGGCCTCCGCAAGCTCGGTGCGGACGGGACGAGCACGACCTCGTCACGCTCGACGTGCCATGCGCCCTGCGCGTCCTGATCCACCGCACCGTAGCTCAACGACCAGGCGAACAGCCCGTCGGGCCGCAGCAGAAGCTCCGACCCGGTTTCCATCACGCCCACCAGATAATAATGCCCGACCAGCACGCCCTGCGTCGTCGTGCTTCCCGCGATCCGCCGGTTGGCGGGGGCGTCCTTCAGCTTGGGCGCGTCGGGCTGGCTTAGCGCGTCGAGCGCGTCGAGAAGATGGCAGCTCTTGCCCGGCGTGAGGTCGGCAAGATCGGTCACCGTCAGGACGTTGCGGCTGCCCTCTTCGCTGTAGCGGGCGATCACCTCCGCATAGGCGGGCGTGCCGTCCTGACGATAGCGCGCCACGGCCTCGGCGCCGGCCGCGTCGCGGAGCAGATAGCGCGCGTTGCCGATATCGCACCGCGTGAGGATGACATCACCCTGCTCGACCGCCAGCGTGCCGATGAAGCTGTCCAGCCCGGCTTCCTGTGCGACCGTGGCCGACGGGGCGACGACCGCCAGCAACGCGGCGGCAACGCGGCGCGCACGCATGCTCAAAGCGGCGCGCCGTCCTTGTCGAGCATCTCGAGCCGGTAGCTGCAGCCGTAAAAGGTCTTGCCGGGATGCGTCGTGGCGTTGGAGATAGTCCGCGCGACGACGCTATGGCTGCCGTAGCTTTCGCCCTGCCCTGCTGGCTCGGTGACGTCCTTCAGGATCCGCTCGCCCATGAACTTGCGGAACGGGACCGCCGCCTCCGCCTGCGCGCGGGTCATCTTGCCGGTGCCGACAAGCGCGTCGATCATCGGCGCTGCGTCCATGGCGTTCTCGATCTGCTCGGACCGCGCGAGCGTCGCGGGTTCGGGAAGATCGAGGATGGCCAGGATCGCGTTGCTCGTGAAGGCGATCCGGCGGGTGCTGTATCCCCCGACGGTGATCGCTTTCGGCAGCTCATATTCGTTCATGAACGCATTGCGCGAAGCGACCCGTTTCCAGCGGCGCGTCTGCGCGAGCTTCTCCTCGCCGTCGATCGCCATCGCGAACTGCATGTAGCTCGGCACGTCGAGCCGGCAGTTGATCGCGTCGACCTCGGATGTCTTTGCAGGGTCCGCATTCGGGGTGTCGGCGCGCTGAAGCGCCAGAGCCAACGTCAGGGCATAGAGAAAAATCATGCCCGCCTCATAAACCCACCGTCAGCTTTTGCTAGGAGATGCACGGCGGAAGAGATCGGGAGGATCGAGGTAGCAGTCCGACCCGCGTTGCTATCGGCCTGCAAGATATGCGCTCGACACGTCCTGCGCGCGCAGGGACCCAACCAGCCAGTCGTGTCGCTCTTTCCGCCCCCCCTTCCACCGTTCGTCAAGCGTCCGATGTCGAATCGCGCTGTTCACTGCCGGGAGTCTGCGTTGATGTCGGTCGGCTGGCGCGAGCCGCCAATCTATCGCGTGGGTCGGTCGATATGACACGGTACACTTCATCGGGCATCACGACGATCGTCGCACTCGCGCTGGCGCCAGCGGCGCTCGCCGCGCCGCCCGCCGTCCATACGCCCGCTCCCGGAAGCCCGGAACGCACCGCGATCGTCAAGACGCTCCACGCGGGCGCCGATGGCGCGCAATCGCGTTTCACCTTCCGCGCGTTTCGCGTCCTTTCGGCGGGCCCGCGTGCGATTGCCTATGTTCGCGCCGAAGGGCCGGTCGGCACCTTCCAGGCCATCCTGAAGCGCGACGGCCAGTCTGGATGGCGCAAGGTGTGGGGCGAAGGCGATGGCGGCAGCAACAGCTGCGAGGTCGGCGCGCGGCATTATGCCTGGGCGTTGCAGCTTCTCCGGACCTACACGGCCACCCCCGACGCGATCTTTCCGGGCATCGTCGCGCGGACCGCGGACTTGCGACGCATGGCGAAGACGGAGCCCGACCTGCAATGCGTCGGTGATCTGGACGGCGGCCCCAGCTGATCGCGAGACATTGGCGTGATCTGCTTGACCTTATCGATCGGACGCGGCGTTCGCTGCGGCCTCCACGACGGCCGAAGCCTGTTCCGCCATCTGCCTGCAGAGCGCGCGTTCGGACGACTGCTGCGCGCGGGCATTGTCGGCCAGCGACATCGTCTGTCCTTCGCGAACCTCTTCGGGACGGGCCGGGTTGCTCGAATCCATCAGGCCGACGACCTGCGGCCCGACGATGTCGCCGCGTCGACCGACCGCCTGCTGGGCAAGTGCCGCCGGGGTCACGGTCATGCCCGCGATCGTCGCGACGACCGACTTGCGCGTATTGGCGACGTCGACGGCGGTGGCGAACCCCTTGTCCCTGCAATATTCGATCAGGCCCAGGTGATTATAGACCGAACCGAACGCCGTCTGCAGTTGTTGGTCGGTCGGCAGGTCCTGCGCCTGCAAGGGGCCAAGCGCCATCGCCCCAGCGAGAATGGCGGTCGTCCTGCGCGCGGTGCGAAATCCCTGCATTCAAGTCTCCGATGCGGTCGAGAGAACGCTTTCGACGTCAGGCCGCGGCAGTAGCGGCGGCGTGCTGTCCATGTAGGTCAACCAGTGTCGCCAGATTGTGTATGTCCGCATGCGTGTCAGCCGGATCTGGCACTCAAGGGCCATGCTCCCTCGTATGCTGCCGCCGATCCAGTTCTCATAGACGGCGCCGCATTCGGATGTTCGATAGGCCACCCATGACCGCTCGGCCTGAACAAGCTTCTGTTCCGATGCGATTTCACGCTCGTCTCGAAGGCGCTCGATCGCGGCCTTGTAATAGCGGTTCAGCTCGGCATCGGCCTTGTCGAAACGACCGGCAAGGCAAGCGTCGATTTCTGACGTGGTCGATCCGGGGCAATGGCTGGCACTTGGCGCGGCTGCAGCGGCTAACGCCAAAGCAAAGATCGCTAACATCATAGGCCTCCAGTCTCGGATATCTGAGCGCCGATCCGCTGCCCGAAGGGGGCGGGCTTAGCAATGCACCCTCGCCGGCCCTGGGGCTTTGCGTCGCGCATCCGTGGGATACGGCTACGGTCGATTAGCACGTGGGAGACGCAGCGATGACCACGGGATGAGCGCCCAATCCGGCGCGTCGCACGGACGCTGCGCTCTCGGGAAATAGGCGCCCAGCCAAAGGCCCTTTTCGGAAAGCGCCCATGCCGGAAAATCCCAGACTTCGGGATCGGAATACTCGGATTCGTCGTCGTCGCCCTTGCTCGGCTTCTCCATCTCGTCCGGATGAAAGCGCTTCAGCAACGCGACGACGCCCGGCGCGAAGCGTTTGCTGCGGTATGTGTACCACGGGTCACTATCCGCCGCCGGAACCGGTTGCGATCCGAACGGGAGCACCGCGTCCAGTAGCAACTCCCGGCCGGTCGCCATGTCATAGCTATGGCCCTCGGTGCCGAAGTCCGGGTGCGCGGTGCCCGCGCAGCTCCAGCTCTCCGACCAGCGATAGCTCATGTAATTCACCCCGAGCCAGGGCTTGTCCGCCTGCGCGACATCGGTGCCGGGCTGTCCGTCCGATCCGGTGCACGCGAACCAGCCGGAGACGTTCTGCCATTGGTTGCGGGCAAGCGCGTGGTTGACCGCCGCCACCGCCGCCGTGGCATAGCCGCTTTCGATCCGGAACAGCCGGATGCCGGACAGCGGTTCCCGATACCACCGGATCGTCTTGCCGTTGATCGTCTCGGCCTGCTGCGGGGCAAGATGACGACCTGCAAGATGCCAACGCTCGTAAATGCTGAGTTTGGACGGCAGGTCGGCCGGAAGCCCGGCCGGACCCGCTGCTGGATGCAGGCTTACGGCCAGGCGTCGGTCCTTGGCCGTGGTCAGCGTGCCGACAAGGTTCGATCCAACTCGCTTCAGGAGCAGGTGATCGCCGGTCGTTCGCGATTCCAGAGTCAGCGTCGTACCCGCAGCCGTGCCGGACAGATCGATGTCGAGCCGCGACGTCTGGTAGAAATAGTGACCATCGACCTCGCCCTTGTCCTCCGTGATCGCGACGACGATGCGAGCGGTACCGGCCACGCCTTCAAACACCGTCTCCGGCGCAGCCAAGGAGCTTGCCGGCAGCATCAGAGCGCAGAACGCAGCGGCGAGCGCAGGAAGTCGATGCATGGGCAGACCGAACCATGGGGTGGGCGTGAAGCCCAGCGTTAAGGCATCTCCACGCCGTCGGCGACCGCAAATCGCCATGACGATCGGGCAGCAACCAAAGCCGGCCCGCGCCGATGAATGGTCGGCTCGGCGGCAAGCGCCATACTAAGCAGTGGCGTTTCAATGTCGCTGCAGCCACAGGGTTTACCGACTGCAACTGTCGCGCGAAAACGCCCGGGGCATCCACGTTCGGCGTAGCAGAGGAGAAAGCACAATGCTGGTGTCCCGCATACTCCTGTTCACGGCCGTCGTTGCCGCCGCTGTCTGGACGCCCGTGCGCACCCACGCCGACCCCCGCGCCCAGGCGCCTGCGCCGCTTCTCCCGCTGAGCGATCAGGACGAACGGTCTACGCAGGAGACCGGCTGCACATCGACGTTCACGCGAGGCAGGCAAGACTATCTGCAACTCGTCGGCACCGAACTTCTCCTCCGCGATCAGCATGGGCTGCATGCCTGCCACTTTACGGAGGCCGCGACCGACGATCTGGAGACTGGGCGCCGCAGTGTCTCCTGTTCAGGCTATCGGTTGCGTATCCGATCGTCCGGCAAAGCCACCTCGAACCTCGCATCGGACAGCAGCAGCAGACGCGCCGCCCTGACGATCGATCGAGGCGGCGTGGCAACCAGCATGCGCGGTATCTGGGGCGCAGCATGCTGAACGCGACCAGTCGAACCAGCGCCCTGAAGACCGTCGACGCCGATCCTAGCGGGAACGGCCACGCTCTTGTCACATCCCGTTGCGAGACTTGCTCGATGATCAGGATAGCGCTGTTCTTGTTACTGTGCGCGACCGTGCTCTGGTCGATGCCGGCAAAGGCCAGCAGCGACGTCGGCTGCAGCCCCAGCTGGAAACTCAGCTTCGCGGGCTACAGCGGGTGCGACGATACCGCGATGATCGGTCCCCGAAACGACAGCCGGACCAACCTGATGCTGCTGATGGCGGATTTGCCCGGCGCCTCGCGCGCACGGGGGCCCGCCAAGCCTTCGGTCTTCCTCGACACCGAGTCGCTCGCACCGCCCGCCGCAGAACAGGACAGCCTTTTCTCAGACGGCGAAGGGTCGCGCTGCCGAAGCAACGCGACCGGCACAGCCGATTTCGAAACCGCCTTGCGTCGCAATGCCAAGGTTCCCGAACCGGAACGCGCCGCGCTGATCGCCGCCCGGCGCGGCTTCCAGCCCGACTGCGCGCAGACCGGCACGCTCGGCGCGATGGCCGGGATCAGATCCGAGGCAGGCAAGGCCTTCGCCGCCTATCTCGAAGGCGCGGCTGCCTTCTATGGCGCCGATTTCGACGCTGCGACCGCCCGGTTCACCGCGCTGGGGACTGCCCGCGATCCGTGGCTGCGCGAGACGGCGCGCTACATGCTCGGCCGGGTTGCCGTGAACCGCGCGCAAGTCGATTATTACGACGACTATGGATCGCCCAAGGAGGCGATGAAAATCTCCCCGAAGCTGCTCGAAGACGCAGAAGCGGCCCTGCGCGGCTATATGAAGGCCTATCCGAAGGGCGAGTTTTTCTACTCCGCGCGCGGGCTGCTCCGGCGTGTCTATTGGCTCGGTCAGGATCGTGCCAAGCTCGAGGCGGAATATGCCGCGTTGCTGGCATTGCCGGATTCGCAACGCGGCATCGACGCCGCCTCGCTCGCGCAGGAAATCGACGCCAAGCTGCTGTCGTCCGCCACGGCGGACACGTTGCACGATCCGATGCTGCTGGCCGTGTTCGACCTCATGCACATGCGCAGCAAGAGCTATGATGGCGATCCTTGTTGCACCCCCATTTCGCGCGCGGCACTGGAAGCGCAACGTGCGAAATTCACTGGCAAGCCGGCGCTGTTCGCCTATCTGCTGGCCGTGCACGCCCATTTCGTCGCGCCGCAGCGGGGCGCAGTCGTCCGGCTCCTCCCCGACGCGGCGAAACAGGCGGACTTCAGCTATCTCGAGTTCAGCCGCCAGATGCTGCGCGGCATCGCACTGGATGCAAGCGGCGATCGCAACGCTCGGGGTTTCTTGATCGATCTGCTGTCGGGCGCCAAACGCGTTGGGCAGCGGCCGCTCGTCGAGCTGGCGTTGGCGATGCACGAGGAGCGCAACCACGCCCTCGCACGCGTCTTCGCGCCGGACTCGCCGATACGGACGCCGGAGATTCGCGAGACGCTGCTCGTCTACGGCGCCGATGCGAAACTGCTCCGCCAGCAGGCGCAGGCCGCGACCGCGCCCGATCACGAGCGCGACGTCGCGCTGTTCACCCTGCTCTACAAGGAAGCGACGCGCGGTTCCCATCGCGATTTCGGCGGCGATGCGCGCCTCGTTCCTGCCGGTGCGCCCAGCGACGCGCGCTATTACGACATCTTTGCGTCCGAGCACCTCGCCACCGCGCTCTTCACCAAGGGCACGAAGCTGGGCGACTATGGCTGTCCACCTCTGCTGGAGACCGAACGCCGGCTCACCGACAGCGCGGACGATGCCAAGGCCCTGCTCTGCGTCGGTGAGTTCGTCCGGGCGAACGGCTTCGACGGGTCTGTCCTCGATGGCCAGCCTTCGGCCGATGCACTTGGCGGAACGCCGTCGCTCTTCGCCGGCGCACCCTATTCGCGGCTGGTCACCTATCAAGCGGTGATGGCGTCGCCCAAGGCGTCGCCCGACGACAAGGCCTATGCGCTCTTCCGAGCCATCAATTGCTACGCCCCGGGGGGGACGAACACGTGCGGCGGCGCGGAGGTGGAGAAGGTAACGCGCAAGGCGTGGTTCCAGCGCCTGAAGCGCGATTACCCCAAGTCGCGCTGGGCGCAGGAGCTGCAATATTATTGGTAGGCGCGCAGGGTGGCGGCGGGTGGTGCCGCTGCTTTTGGTGCCCCTGCTGCTGCTGTCAGCGGCCCCACCGCAGACGTCGCCCAGTGCACGCGTCGATGCGAACCGCTACGATGCCTTTTGGCTCTGGGCTGGCGTGCGCCCCCAGCCCGCGCTCGACCGCGCCAGCCGGATCTACCTTTTGCAGGGCGCGGTCGTCGGCGGCGACAAGGCGCGGCTGGTGGCACAACGGCCGGCCACCCCCCACGTCGCTCATGCAGAAGTGTGGATGGTGCTCCGGGTCGAGACGCTGGCCTGGACGCCGCAGATCCACGCGCAGGTGCTCGCTGCCCTCGAACGCTGGCAGCGGGCGGGCAACCGGGTGGCGGGTGTCCAGATCGATTTCGACGCACGAACGCGCCACCTTGCGAGCTATGCCGCCTTCTTGAAGACGCTGCGCCACACCCTTCCGCCGCGGTACAAGCTGGGGATAACCGGCCTGCTGGACTGGAGCGCCAATGGCGACCCCGAAGGCCTCGATCGGCTTTCGGGCGTCGTGGATGAAGTGGTCCTGCAGATCTATCAAGGCCGGCACGTCATACCGGGGTACAGCGTCTACCTTGCCAAACTCGGCCGCCTGAATATTCCGTTCCGTATAGGCCTCCTGCAGGGCGGCGAATGGAGCGCACCGCCTGGACTGGGCCAAAATCCGAAATTCCAGGGCTATGTCGTCTTTCTGATCAATCGCTGAACGAACGGAGACGGACGACCAGATGCCCACCTATGATTTACCTGGATGTGGAGCGAACTCGAAATCGAGACCCTGCGAGGGCTAATTCTATCCGTTCCCCATGCCTACCGCGCATACGTGTCCGAATAACGCATACGGGCCATCTCAGAAACCGACGATCAGGTCGCCACCGAAAACGAACTGGTCGCGTTTCGTAAGGTCGTTGAATGGCCGCGTCCCGTTGAGCGAGCGATCGTAGCGCACCTCTGGACGAACCGTCACCGCGATCGCCTTCGAATTGATTGAAGACGGCTTCCACGCAAGCCCCGCAGTCAATTCTCCATAGGTGGTCGGTGGGGCGATGATATACTGGTCAGGCCTGCCGATGATACTATTGGTGAACGCTGTGTCGGACGCGAAGCCGACAACAAACGCACCTTGCGAATCGCGCATGGTTTCGACTCTGCCGCTGAGGGTTACCGCGTCGCTTAGCTTGTGCGTAACATAGCCGGCGAAGCCGAACGCGCTTGCATCGAGGCCATCATCCCGAATGTAGTTTGCTTCCGCGACGAATGTGGTGCGGTCCGACGCCTTGTATGTGACGGTAATGTCGTTCCAGTAGCGCAGCTCCCGATTGGCGTTGGGCAGAATGCGCAGCGAGTTCTCAGGGCCGATGCGGGCCATCGCCAACACCGTGAGGCGATCACCCATAAGATGGTTCAGCCCGATGCCGAAATAGCCGGCAGGTTCGCTATTGTTGTCGGACTTGCCGGGCAGCACCTCGTTGCCAGCGTCGATCCCGGCATAGATGTCGAGTTTCGGCGTAAGGTGTGCTGTCGCGATCACGCCGACCGTCTGAAACGGCACCATAAAATTGGTGACGTACGACACCGTGTAGAGCGGCCGGCCGCTGGGATCGGTGCCCTCGAATCCCATCGCACCAGGGGCGAGGCCGATCTTGAAGTCGATGCCGCCCGTGCCCGAGACGGGAGCGTGGAGAACGACATTCGCCTGCGTCATGATGACCTGGTGGCGGCCCTTGAAGGTGCCATTGAGCAGGCCGATCGTAGGCGTGTAGCGAGCATCGCTGCCGAACAACCCTTGCAGGTTGAAGCCGACGTCGAAAGCGTCCCCGCTACCCACCGGCCGTGCGATGGTGGCGAGCGCCTGGTTGAAGAGCGGGCGATTGGCGCGGTCGCTGAATTCCTGACCGAAATTCACGTGGCTGGGCGGGTTTTCGGGATTGAAGGCGACGCTTCCTTCGAACTGGAGCGCGTAGGAGATTGTGTCGCTCCAGTGCGCGGCTGGCGCAGACGTCGTGGCTGTCTTGGCCGGTGCGGCAGGCTTCTCCGCCCCGCGATCCTCTTGCACCGCATCCGTGTGCGGCACCGTCTGCGCTACTGCCGGCGAAGCCACCACGACGATCGCCGCAAGCGTCAAGCGCGCAGCCGCACGTTTCCAATGCTTCATTTGAACTCCGATTTCGTGATTGGATGGTCGACCGAGGCTTAGACGCCCCGGTCGATAGGGGTCAGCGCGTCGTGAGAGCAGCTTCGGGCTCGCGCTTGCCGCGCCCCCTTGCAGACAGCGTCATCCAGACTGCCGTGCGCGCGCCGTCAAACATCAGAAAGTGTTCCAGTCGTCTGGCTCGCCGCCCGCAGTCGACAGCATTTTGACCGGCGAGCGATAAACTGGAGCCGGATTTTTGCGGCTGATATCCGGCGCTGACAGTGCCGCCACGATCTTCTCGGGCAGCGCACGGCGCGCGGTCTTGACTTCCTGGGTCTGGAACATCTCGGTCTGCTCGGCGAGGGATATGACTTCGGTGGTAAGATTGCGCGCAGCAGCCGACGTCTCCTCGACCATCGCCGCGTTCTGCTGGGTCGATTGATCCATCGCGCTGATCGCGGCGGTGATCTGGCTGATCGCAGAGGATTGCGCGATGGCGTCGGCTGCCATCGTGCCGAGCAGTTTGTGAACCTCGTCGACATCGCCCGAGATGGTGGCAAGCGCGCCGTCGACCTTTTGCACGGCCTGCACGGCGGTGCCGACTTCGGTCTGCGTGACGGTCAACTGGTCGCGTGCGCGCTTGGCCTCTTCCTCGGCGCGCATCGCGAGTGCCGAGACGAGATCGGCGACAACCGCAAAGCCGCGTCCCGCATCTCCCGCGCGGCCCGCCTCGACCGCTGCATTCATTGCCAGGACGCGTGTCTGGAAGGCGATCTTGTCGAGCCCCTCGATCACGCTATCGATCCCCTTGGCGCTGTCCGAGACACGGACCATCGCTTCGACCGCTTCGTCTGCCGTTGCGCGACCGCTGCCGACGGTGGCGATTGCCTGATCGGCGCGCGATACCGTTTGACTCGAGGACAAGGCGGTCGCGCGCAGCCTGGTGTCAATCTGCACGAGCGCGGCGCTGGTTTCCTCCAGGCTGGCCGCGTTGCCCTCGGTACGGCGCGCCAGATCTTCTGACGCCTGCGCAATTTCGTTCGAGCCCGTGCGGATCGATGCAGCGCTTTCCATCACCGACGCGATGAGTCCGCGCAATGCGGACAGGGCCTGGTTAAAGTTGCTCTTGAGCGCATCGTAAGCGGGGGGGAACTCGGCCGAGATCGTTTTGGTGAGATCGCCTTCCGCCAGAGCTTCCAGATGATCCGAGACGGTTGCCACCACCTGCTTCTGCTCGGCGGCGGATCGGGCATCGGATGCCGCGCGATCTGCGCTGGCCTGCCGGAAAACGTCGGCCGCGCGGGCAAGCGTTTCGATCTCGTCGGGGCGATCCAGGTAAGGGATCGACCGTGACTCGCCCTTTGCCAAACCATCGACGGCTAAACTCAAAGCACTGATCGGGCGCCCGACCACGGCCCGAACCGCGAAGAAAAGGCCGACGATCACCGTGCCCAGCACAAGAAGGCCAACAAGGATGAGTTCCCATCCAAGCCGGGCGGCCGGCGCTGTCAGTGCCGCGGCAGGCACATCCGTGACGACTGCCCAAGTGGTATTGAGCGTGGGCAAGTTGATCGGCGATATAATCCGAATGACACCGCCGCCCACTCCTGGGAGCGCGATCAACTTGGTCTCGCCCGTTGCCAATGCCTGCTTGACCTCGTCCGCACCCGCGTCAGCGTAAGGCTTCATTCTCGCTGCTGCGTCGGGATGGGCGACCCAGAGCGCCGATCGAGAAAGAAGCATGACCCGGCCAGTACCGAAAGGATGCATCTTTCCAAGACGAGCCGTTATGTCACCTAACGCGATGTCGATCCCGGCAACGCCGATCGTCCGTCCAGACGACACGACAGGATACGTGAGGGACGTCATCGTTATTGTCTTGCCGCCAGTCTCATAGGGGTAAGGTTCAGTCAGGGCCGCCTTCCCGCTATTGCGCGACAATTTGTAATAATCCGCCGAATAAAGACCGGGATCCATATTCGGCTCCATCTTGATTTGCCCGTCGCGCTTTATCCAATAAGGCATGAACGCACCGTTCGGTCTCGATCCGAGGTGCCCAGGCGCGGCCTTCCCATCAAAACCCAGCGGCTCCTCCAGGAACCAACTGGCTAGGGCCAAGGGTGACGCTTCGACATTGGGCTTGAGAACCGACATCGCTATATCGCGATCCCGCACACCGGATTGATGAAGGGTGGATAGCGATTCAACCATGGACCGAACCGTGGCATCGACCACACCGATATCACCAACCAGCTGCTTCGCCAGTGCATCGGCCTGAGCCTCCGCCAGCCCTTGGGACAGGCTGGAGGCTGTCCTCCTCGCTTCGATGATTACCACAGTAAAACCAACAAGGAGAAGCGATGCGATCAGAATGCCAGCGATGCCCAATAATTTCGGACCAATGCTGACGCGGCTAAAAGATATCATGAAGGCTATTCCGACCGACGTTAGGAAGGCCAGGATTGGCGCGTCTCTTTTTATTATAGAGGGTTACGCCCGCTCTACGGGCGTCGGAGGATGATAGAACAATAAAGGGAAGCGGCGGTACCGACGGACATGTTCTCAAAACATGATCGAGACCGGTCGAAAACGGGATTCTGCAGTCGACGGTGTGTGGAGACGGTGTAGTCTTGAACCCATGGGGTACATCGTCGGTCATGCGCGCGACCAAGCGCTGCTGCTGCCGGCGTCGGTCGAGGATTATGTAGGCGCGAACAATCCTGTCCGGTTCGTCGATGCGTTCGTCGATGACCTCAGCCGGCACGGGTGTCGATCAGGGGGAGCGCGCTCTGTTTAGTGGCAGCTTATCGCTGAAACGCAGGTCAGCATCCGGGCGTCATCCATGTGCTGAATTCCTATTCCTACTCGCGGCTGTGACAGTGATCCACTCAGAGCCAAAGTTTTCGTTGCCTTAGAATAGTCCATCATCATCGTCATCCGCATCCCCTTCCTCCGCGGTCATCGTGACGCCCGCTTCATCCCCCGATAGGGGGGGCGCGAAGACACGATGTACTTCCCGTTCGCGCGACATTGTATAGGTGGCGGCAATCCGCGCGAGCAGGTCGGCGAGTTCGGGCGGTGCATCGTCCAGCGTCTCGATGGTAACCGCGAGGCTCGACATCTGCTTGCTCGCTTCGGCCAGCGCGGCACCGAACTCGGCTTCACAATCGACATCGCCCATTGTCTGGCGCAGAAAGTCGCTGAGTTCGGCGGCTTCGCAATCCAGCCCGCTCATCCCTTCCCGTACAGCCCGACCGCCATCGCGAACGCACCGCAGAGCGACGTCGAGCGCGCGACTGACGTCGATCCGCAAGCCGCCCTCGGCACCGTGCATCGCCTGCGCGGCGGTTGCAATTTGACCGGAGACTGCGGCGATATCGCGGGAAAAGCTTTCGAGTTCGAGCGAGAAGTTGCGGATCTCGGTGGCGACGGCGCCCAGCCCCCGCCCGGCATCGCCAAGCCGGCGGCTGCGCAAATCGGTATTCCAGGCCATTTGCTGAACGTCGAGCGTAACCCGCTTGATAACGATCAGGCGCGCCGCCAGCGCTTCGGCGGTCGTCAGTGTCGCGCTGCCGATACGGTCCGAGATGGCGTCGGCTTCCTGCAGTCGCCCCGCCAGCGAACGGACCTCGTCGATACTCTGCTCAAGCATCTCCAGCGGACCAGATCCCGAGCCGCCTTCCTCGGACGGTTGCGGACCTCCGGTCAGCGCGATCAGCGCCGTGGCGTGCGGCCCGAGGTCCCGAAGCGTGTTCGCAAGCAACCCGGCCTCTCGCCGGAAACCCTCGCTTGTATCGGCTGCCTGCGCCGCGAGCAAAGCCATGGTGTGCGCGGCGACCGGATCATTGGCGTCGCGCGCACCGAGCGCGTGGAGTTCGGCAAAGCCTGATACGATATGCTCGAGCCGCTGGCGGGTGATGTCGCCGATCTGCAGCGCGCCGATGGCGATACCGATCTGGCTGCGGATAGCGCTCGCGGCGGCGGCGATCCGGGCTGCGACCTCGCGCGACTTCGCTTGCTCGGCCTGGAGCGACGACGCGTCGCGCGCCAGCCTGAGGGGCACTTCGGGGATCACCCGCGCGCTTTCCAGGACTAGACGCTGGTCCGCTTCAAGCGCCGCTGCGACGCCGCGCTCGATGCTGTCGATCTGGTCAGCGAAACTGCGCATTTCAGCTTCAGCGACATCAAGCCGACTGATCATCAAATCGGCAAAACCGCCGAAGCCGTCGGCACCGGCCGCCGCGACCTTGATATTGAGTCCGCAAATCCTGAGGAATCGAAGCGTACGGTCGAACTGCGCCAAAGGGTTCTGGACCGCTTTGCCGGCCCCGCCGATCGTGCTGAGCGCGGCCCGTCGGGTTTGCTGCATCGTCGGCAGGCACGTCAGGCGATCGGCAATGGTCTGCATGTCCATCACAGCCGCCGAGACGGCCTCTCCGTCGAGCGCCTGCGATACGCCTTCGAGCGAGGCGATCAACCGTTCGACGACCGCATAGGCGCGCGCCAATGCCTCGCCCGCAGCAACGAAGCGTGAATCGATTCCGGTTGCAACATCTGCAAGCGCCGTTTGAAAGTCGGCCATGGATACATCGACGGACCGGTCACCGGCGTCGGTGACCGGCGCGACTGCTTGGGCAAGATCGATCGTTTCGTATTTCATATCGCGTTCCCGATCATCGCGCCGCTGCCGCCAGCATCTCGCGGGCGATGGCGCCGAGCGGGATGACCCGATCCGCAGCGCCGCGGGCGATGGCTTCCTTGGGCATACCGAACACGATCGAACTGGCTTCGTCCTGCGCCAGCGTATGGGCACCGGCCTGTTTCATCTCGAGCAGACCGCGCGCGCCGTCATCGCCCATTCCGGTCATGATGACGCCGACCGCATTCGATCCCGCTGCGCGCGCCGCCGAGCGGAACAGCACGTCGACCGAGGGGCGGTGGCGCGAAACCAGCGGTCCATCGCGGACCGAGACATAATATCGCGCGCCGCGCCGCTCGAGCATCATATGGCGGCCGCCCGGCGCGATCAGCACGTGCCCGCGTAGCACCGGATCGCCATCGACCGCTTCCTTCACGTCGACATCGCACAAAGTGTTGAGCCGGGACGCAAAGGCACGGGTGAAATTTTCCGGCATGTGCTGGACGATCACGATGCCGGGGGAACTGGCCGGCAAGACTTCGAGCACTTCGCGCAACGCTTCGGTCCCGCCGGTCGATGCGCCGAGACAGATGACCATCTCGGTCGTGCGGCTCATCGGTTTTCCGCTGGGCGGGGGCAGCACCGCATCGGCAGTGAGCTTCTTTTCGGGAACGATCGGACTTGGTACGCGCATCACGCCGCCGCGCAGTCGCGCCCGCGCCGCCGCCTTCACCACATCGCGGATCTGGAGATGATGCTCTGACAGATGATCGGCGACCCCGACGCGCGGCTTCAGGATCACATCGACTGCACCCGCCTCCATCGCCTGGAGTAAGGTTTCCGAACCCTGCTCGGTCAGCGACGAGCACATCACCACAGGCACCGGGCATTGCGACATCAGCTTGCGCAAGAAAGTGATGCCATCCATGCGCGGCATCTCGACATCGAGCGTGATGACGTCGGGCACTTCCTCCTGCATCCGGCGCGCGGCGCTGAACGGATCGGCGGCCGTGCCCATGACCTCGATCTCGGGATCTTCCTCGAGGATCGCCGTCATCGTCTGGCGGACGATCGCCGAATCATCGACGATCAGGACGCGGATCTTCTTTTTCACGGTCATGAATCTGCTCGCTGGAAGACGGTATTGGCGACCTGGGTCAACGGCAGATCGAGCCCCGCGATGGATTCCGAATGGCCAAGGAAAAGATAGCCGCCCGGTGCCAGGCATCCGGCGAGCTGCGCCACCACCTTCAGCTGGGTGGGCTTGTCGAAATAGATCAGCACGTTGCGGCAGAAGATCACATCCATCGGCTCGCCGATCGGATAGCGGTCATCCATCAGGTTGAGCTGCGCGAAGCAGATCGCGCTGCGCAGCCCTGGCACGATCCTGACCTCACGGCGCTTCGGGTCGCGCGCGGCGACGATGTATTTCTGACGCAGCGGCATCGGCACCGGGGCGACCAGGGCGGCGGGATAGATGCCGGCAAGCGCGGTCTCCAGCACCTCGGTATCGAGGTCGGTCGCAAGGATCCTGAACGATGGCCCGCCATGGCGATCGGCGCAATCGTCGAGCACCATCGCCATTGTATACGGCTCCGGCCCGGTCGAACAGGCGACGCTCCATGCGCGCACCGCGCGTGTGCCGCGGGCCCTGACTGCGGGCAGGACGACGTTCCGCAGATATTCGAAATGCACGGGCTCGCGAAAGAAATCGGTCTTGTTGGTGGTGACCGCGTTGATCAGGTGGATGCCTTCGTCGGCAACGTTGTCGTCGCGGAAGAAATAGTCGCAATAGGCGTCGAGTGTCTTGGCACCCAAATCGCGCTGACGACGGCGCAGTCTGCCCTCGAGCATGGTTTTCTTCGATACGGGCATCTTTATGCCGGCATAGTCGAAGATATAGCTCGCCATCCGATCGAAATGGCGGTGGCTCATCTGGTCGGACATGCCGGGAAGCGGGTTGGCGGCGGGTAAGGACACTGCAGGATCCGATATCGGTGGCCGGGGAATACCGACGGTCAGAGGGCGTGCGCGAGGATCAGGCGGTAAGCGCGGCCGGGGCGAGATGGATGACCTCCGCGGCCGAAAAAATGCGGGCGACGTCGACCAAGACGACAAAGCCCTCCGCCCGCTTGACCACGCCCGCGATATAGTCGGACGGCCAGCGTACGCCGATGTCCGGCGCGCCGCCGATCTGGTCGCTGCGGAAGGTGCTGACTTCAAGCACGCGATCGACCACGAGCCCGAGCACCAGCACGCGATCGGCGACCGGCACGTCGACTACCAAAATGCGCGTGCTCGGCGTCGGTGCGGTGGACGGCATCCCGAGACGGACCCGAAAATCAATCGTCGCGATGCCCTCGCCACGCATGTCGGTGAGGCCAAGCAGATAGTCCGGACCGTTGGGAATACGAAACGGCGCGCGGTAATCGAGTATCTCTCGAACGAGCGCCACCGGCACTGCGAAGATCTCGGCCCCGAGGCCGAAGGCAACGGCTTGTATTTCCTGTCTTTGGGTCATGCTGCCTGTGCTCCGAAATCGGCGTCGTCTTGGTCGGGGCCCCCAGCGGTGAGATCGAGCGCGAAGCCGCCCAGACGCGCCTTTTGATCAGCGAGCGAGTTGAGCTTGACCTTTGCCTTCGGCTTGGTCTGGGCAACGGCGATTTTACGAGTACGAACGTTCTGCGACGCCGGCGGCGCGACCTTTGCGATCGCAGCTCCGGTAGAACTGCTTGTCCGGAAGAAGGCGATGCTTGCCTGCAACTGCTCGGCTTGTGCCGCAAGTTCTTCGGACGTGGTCGAAATCTGGTCGGAAGCGCCCGCGTTCTGCTGGGTGACCTGATCTAGCTGCTGAATCGCCTCGTTGATCTGGGCAGCGCCGCTATCCTGTTCGCGGCATGCCGAACTGATTTCCGAAACCAGTTCGGCGGTCCGGCGAATGTTGAGCACCAGTCGGGTGAGCATTTCACCCGCCTCGCTCGCAGCAAGGACGGTCTCGGACGATACCGCGCTAATTTCGGATGCGGCGATCTGGCTGCGCTCGGCCAGCTTGCGCACTTCGGACGCCACCACGGCGAAGCCCCGCCCGTGTTCGCCAGCACGCGCCGCTTCGACCGCCGCATTGAGTGCCAGCAGATCGGTCTGCCGCGCGATTTCCTGCACGATCCCGATCTTCTCGGCGATCGTCCGCATCGCGCCGACGGCGCGCTGGACAGCGACACCGCTGACTTCAGCATCCTTCGACGATTGGCGCGCGATCTGTTCGGTCTGCGTGGCATTGTCGGCGTTCTGTTTGATGTTGGCGGCAATCTCCTCCATCGCCGCCGAGGCCTCCTCGGCGGCGGCGGCCTGTTCGGACGCGCCTTGCGACACCTGTCCCGCACTCGCCGACAGTTCCTGGCTTCCCGCCGAGACATTGTCGGAGGCCACCAATGCGTTGCCGACGACGGTACGCAACCGTTCGATCATTGCGACAAGCGCATGGCCAAGCTTGTCCTTGTCGGATTCCGGCTGATGATCAACGGTGAGGTCACCCTGTGAAATCAGATTGGCGAGCGCCGCCGCCTTGCGGTGGTTTGCCATCATGACGTTCATCGCATCGGCAAGATCCTTGATCTCGTCGTTGCTGGTGACCTTCACCTCATGATCGAGATCGCCGATGGCCATTGCGTCGATGGCAATCCCGATCTGCGCAAGGCCGCGCGAGACCAGGCGCGAGATCCACAGTGCACCACCGATTGCGATCACAAGGCCGAGTGCGCCCGCGATGAACAACGCCATGGTCGCAGATGCATAGAGCGCTTCGGTATCCTTATGCGCCTGGGCCATCTGGTCCTTAGCGACGGCGACAAGTTGGCCGCTCAGCGCACTAACTGCGCCAGCGATTTCGCGTGAACGAGTGATCGAGATGGCACCTGCCTCGGCATCCCTGTTTGCAAGCGCCAGACGGCGAACCTCATCATTGACAGGAACAAACTCCTCGAACTTCGCCTTAAGCTGCATCCAGATCGGTCGCCCCTGTTCGGTGGCCCCGGAAATACCCGTCACAATCAGGGCTTCTGCGTCGTTGCGTGCCTTGACGAGATCTGTGTCGAACTTGCGCGAGAGCGTATCATCGTTTGTAAGCGCCAGATTCTTTTCCATACGCAGGACAAAGTTGAATTTGCTTTCGATCGACTGAGCGATCTCGAGCCGCTTGGCCTGTCCGTTGATCACGTCTGTGGTCGCCGCGTTGAGTGCCGCCATTCGCGAATTGGCGAGCAGCACCACGCCCAGCATGATGAGGATCAAAACGCCGAAGGTGGCGCCTAGCTTTAGCTTTATCGTTCCACGCATTGCTGCAACTTTCTTTGAAAATGTAGGATCGGGCTTGACCAATCAGCCCAAGCCGCAGGCGCGTGCGGGGTCAGGCGGCCTGGCTACCGAAATCCATATCGTCCGCGTCCGGGCCGCCAGAGGTAAGATCGAGCGCAAACCCCTTCACCCGCGCCTTTTGATTGGCGATCGAATGCGGCTTCACCTTGGCATTCGGCTTTGGCCGGAACGACGCGGCAGGCTTGCGCGCCACGTTCGCGGACGCGCGTTGTGATGTGGGCGGCGCGGCGCGTGCAGCCCGGCCGACCGGGTCTTCGTCAACGCGGAAATAGGCGATGCTCGCCTGAAGCTCCTCGGCCTGCGAGGCGAGCTGGATCGATGTGGTCGATATCTGCTCGGACGCGCTGGCATTTTGCTGGGTCACCTGATCGAGCTGCTGGATCGCCTCGTTGATCTGCGACGCCCCGATATCTTGCTCGCGGCATGCCGAGCTGATCTCGGAGACCAGTTCGGCGGTCCGGCGAATGTCGGGCACCAGCCTGGTCAACATCTCTCCCGCCTCAGTGGCGGCTTTGACGGTCTCGCACGACACGTCGCCGATCTCGGCGGCGGCCGCCTGGCTACGCTCGGCGAGCTTGCGCACTTCGGACGCAACCACCGCAAAGCCGCGGCCATGTTCGCCCGCGCGGGCCGCTTCGACCGCGGCATTGAGCGCGAGCAGATCGGTCTGGCGTGCGATTTCCTGGACGATGCCGATCTTCGCGGCGATCGTGCGCATCGCGCCGACGGCCCGATCGACCGCAACTCCGCTAGCTTCGGCATCCTTCGACGACTGGCGCGCGATCTTCTCGGTCTGCGCGGCATTGTCGGCGTTCTGCTTGATGTTGGCGGCCATCTCTTCCATCGAGGCGGAGGCCTGTTCGGCGGCAGCGGCCTGTTCGGTCGCACCTTGCGACACCTGTTCCGAACTCGCCGACAGCTCTTGGCTACCCGCCGAGACATTGTCTGCAGCGATATTGGCGTTGCCGACAACGCCGCGCAGGCGTTCGATCATCCGCACCAATGCCTGGCCCAATATGTCCTTGTCGGACAGCGGCTCGTGATTCACCGTCAAGTCGCCATCGGCGATCATATCGGCCAAATTGGCGCTCAGACGCAGATTATCGACCAGCGCGTTGATCGAATTCTTCATGCGCCGGTGATCGCCTTCGCAGGCGATCTCGACGCGTTCGATCAAATCGCCTGTGCTGACCAGGTCGAGCACCCGGTTCCCCTCTGCGATCGGCAACACGATAGCGTCGAGCATGCCATTGATGCCCGTGATCAGTGCCGCAAAATCACCCACAAAACGTTCGTCGGTGCCACGTTCGCTAAGGTGCCCGGCGGTCGAGGCACCAATCAGGCGTTGAATTTCGGTAGTGATATCCCGAAGATTTTGCCGCAGCGTTTCGATCGTGTCGTTGATGAAAGCCTTCTTGCCGGGAAATTGCTCGAGCGGGGCTGCAAAATTGCCTTCGCCAAATTGCTTGATGCACGCCATCGCCTTCTTCTTCACGGCAATATGGTTGGCGACCATCGTGTTCACGCCCTGCGCCATGCGGCAAAGTCGCCGCGAAATTTCTCCGCCGGCACGAAAATGTCGATGTCGCCCTTATCGTGCTCGACCGACATGTGCTTCATCTCCGAGATGATGCCCTTGAGATTGCTCCGCAACGTCTCGATAGTGTCGTTGATGAAGGCCTTTTTCCCGGGGAATTGCTCGAGCGGGGCCTCGAAATTCCCTTCGCCGAATTCCTTGATGCAAGTCATCGCCAGTTTCTTCACGGCGATGTGGCTGCTGACCATGCCGTTCACGCGCTTCGCCATTGCTGCGAAAGGCCCGTGGAAATCCTCAACCGACAGAAGCAGATCGATGTCGCCCTTGTCGTGCGCCGCGCACATCTCGCTGATGCTGTCGTTCAGCACGGCAACCGGATTTAGCGCCGTGTCGAGGAGTTGATTGATCGCACTGAGCACGCCGTGCGTTTGCCCTTTGGCGACCGACACATTGGCGCGCGCGGACAGATTGCCCGCCGCGATCGCCCCGTCGAGACGGGCAAGTTCGGCCATGACTACGCTGGACGACACGCCACCGAAAATATTGAGAGACATTGCAGAGCTTTCCTTTGGGCGTGCCGAAAAGTGGCAGAAATCCTTATTCGGACGAGAATTCGCTGGTTAGTGCGCGACACTTCTGAGCGGTTGGCTGGGTCGAACCTACGCCGCTTGTCCGAAGTCTGCGTCGTTCGAGTCGGGGCCGCCGGTGGCGAGATCGAGTGCGAACCCCTTCACCCGTGCCTTTTGATCGGCGATCGAGTGCGGCTTCACTTTCGCATTCGGTCTTGGCCGGAGCGGCGCAGCAGACTTGCGCACCGCCAGCGCAGGCGCGAGTCGTGCCGGCGACGGAGCGGCCCTGGTAACCCGGCCGTCGGGCTCATCGGCAACCCGGAAATAGGCGATGCCGGCTTGAAGCTCCTCGGCCTGCGAGGCGAGTTCGACCGATGTCGTCGAGATCTGCTCCGAAGCGCTCGCGTTTTGCTGCGTGACCTGATCGAGTTGCTGGATCGCTTCGTTGATCTGGGCGGAGCCGATGTCCTGCTCGCGGCAGGCCGAGCTAATTTCCGCGACGAGTTCGGCCGTCCGGCGGATGTCGGGTACCAGCTTCGACAGCATTTCGCCCGCTTCCGCGGCCGCTTTGACGGTTTCCGACGAAACCGAGCTGATCTCGGCCGCGGCGGTCTGGCTCCGTTCGGCGAGCTTGCGCACTTCGGACGCTACCACCGCAAAGCCGCGGCCATGTTCGCCCGCTCGCGCCGCTTCGACCGCGGCATTGAGCGCCAGCAAATCGGTCTGACGGGCGATCTCCTGGACGATGCCGATCTTCTCCGCGATCGTGCGCATCGCACCGACCGCCTTGTCCACCGCGATGCCGCTCGCTTCGGCATCTTTGGCGGATTGGCGCGCGATCTTCTCGGTCTGCGCGGCATTGTCGGCGTTCTGCTTGATATTGGCGGCCATCTCTTCCATCGAGGCGGAGGCCTGTTCGGCCGCAGCGGCCTGTTCGGTAGCCCCCTCGGACACTTGCTGCGAACTTGCCGACAGTTCCTGGCTGCCGGCCGAAACATTGTCGGCGGCGATATTGGCGTTGCCCACGACACCGCGAAGCCGTTCGATCATCGAATTGACGAGCCCGAGCAAATCACCGATCTCGTCATTCTGGTGCACCTCGACGGAGCTGGTAAGATCGCCCTCCGCAACCTGGCGCATCGCAGCCCCGGCGGTCGTGAGACCGCGTGAGACGAGCAATGAAAGGTAGACGCCGGCCGCAGTCGTCACCACAAACGCAACGACGACCATCGCGACTAACAGGGTGCGTGCCGCGGCATAGGTTTCGTCGCCGATCTTGCTTGCGGCGAGGCCCCCGTCAACGTTGACCTTGACCAGTTTTACAAGATCGGCCGACATGTCGTCATAGAGAGGCTTGTTCTGCCCGAGGAGATTGGCAGCTTCCACTTTCTTGTTCTGCCGAGACAGGGTCAGAATGCCTTTACTATCCTCCACGTACCGGGAATATTTTTCGGAAAATTGATTATACAGCGTTCGTTCTTCATCCGAAGAAATGAGCCGTTGATAACGGTCCAAGCCTTTCTGCATATCGGCGAGAAGTGACGTAAGTTCGGTTTCGACCTTGTCCATGCCAGCGTCTTCGAGTGATGCAACATGATTATATTGTGCAACGCGGATATCGGCAGTGGCTGTGTTCAAGTGATGAACTGCATCGATGCTTGGCATCCAGTTCTCACTGATTACGGTTGATTGTTGGTTGATCAGACTCATTTTCATGACGCCGACACTACCAAGCGCTACACAGACAATTAGGACAGCAACGAACGCGCCCGCCAGTTTTGCCTTTATGGTCGCGCGCATCACCTGATTTCCTTTGCAAGCGTCGTATCGGAACGGGACGGCTCCATCAGGGCACAAACGTTGCTCGCCCCAGTCCGCGTCATTGGATGGCCGGCGGTGGCAGCTGGGACGGCGCGCTGCCGCCGATCAGTGAATGGAAGATCGCAGAAAGTCGCGGTAGGACGATCACACCGGCAGGTGTTCGCACAAGCTCGCGGACATAATCGCGGCGCCAGCGCATTCCGACGGCGGGGGTGCCCTCGCTGGCGTCCTGGCGCAGCGTGGCGACTTCATGGACCTTGTCGGTGCGGATCCCGAGCTGGATCCGGATGCCCCCGGCATCGATTTCGATCACGACGATCCGGCTGTCGACCGTCGCCGCCGCCGCGGCCATGCCGAAGGCAAGCCGCAGATCGGCGATCGGGATGATCTTGCCGCGAAAGTTGACGACGCTCCCGACCAGCGGATCGGCTCCGGGAACGATCGTCTCGGGCAGCATGTCGAGAATTTCGCGCACCAGTACGGCTTCAAGCGCGAAGGTCTCTTCCTGCAGGTCGAAGGTCAGCACTTCGAGCGTGCCGTCGACTTCCCACTGGGTCTGGTTGAGGTCGTCCATGACTTATCCAGCGGCGCGAAGCCGCTCCTCCTGATGCTGTCCGAGTGCGACGAGCTGGCCGACGTCAAGGATCAACGCGACCCCGCCATCGCCAAGGATCGTTGCACCCGCGAAGGTGGAAACGTCGCGGTGGAGCAGCGACATCGGCTTGATTACCGTCTGGTGGCTGCCGATAATCTGGTCGACGACCAGCCCGACGCGCTCGCCGCCGGTGGCGATCACCACGATCTTCTGGTGCGGATCAGGCCGCGTATCGGTCGCGAACATCTCGCGCAGCCGCAGGAACGGCACCAGCCGGTCGCGCAGCGTCACGAAGCTGCGACTGCGCGAGCGCAAATCCTCCTCGAGGCTCAGTTCGATACATTCCTCGATCGCGGCGAGCGGGATGACATAGCGGCCAGTGCCGACGCGGATCAGCAGCCCGTCGATGATCGCCAGCGTCAACGGAATGCGCAGCACCACCGTCGATCCCGCGCCGTCCACGCTCGTTACATCGATTCCGCCACGCAGGCTTTCGATCGTGCGCTTGACGACATCCATGCCGACGCCGCGCCCCGACAGGTTGGTGACCTGCGCCGCCGTGGAAAAGCCGGGATGGAAGATCAGCTGGAGCAGTTCCTGATCGCTCAGCACCTGTCCGGGCTGGATCAGCCCCTGCGCTTCGGCCTTGGCGCGGACGCGCTCGCGATCGATGCCCCGGCCGTCGTCGCGGATCGTAATGATCACCTCGCCGCCAACCTGTTGCGCCGAAAGCTTGACCTGTCCCGCGGCCGGCTTTCCCGCAGCGATGCGCTCGGCCGGGGTCTCCAGCCCGTGGTCGCAGGCATTGCGGATCAGGTGGACCATCGGATCGGCGAGTCGCTCGATCACGGTCTTGTCGATCTCGGTCGCTTCGCCTTCGCTCGAGAGCTCGATGGTCTTGCCGGTCTCGCGCGAGAGATCGTGAATTAGCCGACGGAAGCGGCCGAACAGGCTCGCGACCGGAACCATGCGCAATACCATCATCGTATCGCGCAATTCGCCTGCCAGCCGCTCGATTTCTTCCGAGATCGACCGCAGCACCAGATCGGCAGCACTGCCGCCGCGATTGGCAAGTTGCGACAAGCGGCTTTGGACGATGACGAGCTCGCCCACCCGGTCCATCAATTCGTCGAGCCGTTCGGCGGGGACGCGGACGCTTTCACCGGCCGGGGTAACGCTGCGGGCCGCGACCGGGGCGGCGGGTTCTGCGGCCCGAACCTCGGGCAGCGTCGCACTCGGACCGGGATCGCTGGGCGACGACGGGTCGGCGACGCTCTCGGCTGCGTCAGCCAGCGCCAACGGCTCGATCGACAATACCATGTCGTCCATGACGAAGATGAAGACATCCTCGATATCGCCGCGCGACACGGCGCCGCGCAATTCGACGTCCCAGCCGATGTGGCATTCGGTCGGAACGAGCTCGGTGAGCGGGGGAATGGCATCGGTGCGCGCGGTAATGCGGCACTCGCCTAGTGCGCGCAGCTCATCGAGCAAAATCAGCGGATTGGTGCCGTTCGCCATGGCATCGACCGGCAGGCGGAAGGCGATGCGCCATCCGGCATCCGCCGGCACAACCGCCGCCACGGCGGCGCCCGCGCCCTCGTCGATTGCCGCCTGCAGCCGTGCCAGAATCGTATCGCCGACGGCTTCCAGCCCGGCACCGTCGCCGTCGATCAGCGCGCGCATATGGTCGTTCGCCGAGAGAATCGCAGCGACCAGTGCTTGGGTGGCAGGCGCGAGGCCCTTGCGGACGCGGTCGAACGCCGTCTCGCAATGATGCGTGAAAGCCGCGAGCGCGTCGAAGCCGAACATCGACCCCGAGCCCTTCAGCGTATGCAGCCCTCGAAACACTTCGTCGACCAGGTCGCGGTCGTCGAGCCGGTGACCCAGATCGAGCAGCCCCTGTTCGATCTGTTCGAGCAATTCGCCCGCCTCGATGCGGAACGCAGCGATCGGGTCCTGTCCGCTCATCGCCCGAGCACCTTGCGCGCGACCTTTATCAACTGTTCGGGAACGAACGGCTTGACCAGCCAGCCGGTGGCCCCCGCCGCCTTGGCTTGCTGCTTGACGCTATCGTCGGATTCGGTGGTGAGGAAAATGATCGGTGTGCCGCATTGCGCAGGCGACTTGCGCAGTTCGCGGATCATCGTCAGCCCGTCCATGATCGGCATGTTGAGATCGGTGATGATCAGATCGAAATGGCCGGCAGTCGCCTTTTGCAAGCCCTCGGCACCGTCACCGGCTTCGGTCACGGAATAGCCAGCGCCGGTGAGGGCGATCTTGATCGCCATCCGCAAGCTCGGAGAGTCATCGACGGTAAGGATCGACGCGGTCATTGCGGCTGTTCTCCGTGAAACCAGAATTGACTGTCGTCAGGATTGGAATTGCCGAACCCGGCACGATCGAGCAGCGCGCGAAGCGCCGGCCCCGCGGGCTGCGCGAGGCTGAGCGTGGCCCCGTTGCCCTGAAGGTGCGTGCGCATTGCCAGGAGAAGCTGGACGAAGCTCAGGTCGCACTCGGCCAGCGCCGCCACGTCTACCACGACGTCGCCACCGACCTGAGCGGCCTCGACCAGACGGCTAGCCAACATCGCAGCCGACCGCACTGTCACCGACTGGGGAACTTCGATCGTCTCTGTCACGCTCACCTCTCACGCCGGAGCGGCCGGGCATGGTGCCCGCCTAAGCTCTTGTTCGTTATAGGAGAGGCAGCGCATGCAAGACCTGAGACGCAGAAAATATACCTGTTCCCAATCCATTAGCGAGCAGAAGGTAGCGACGTGAACTCGACGCGGCTCGATAGTTATCCCTGAATATTAGTGCGTAAGTTCCCCTTACTTACAGAGTTCTTGCGTGTGCTTTTGAAGAAGGCCGGTCGCAGGGTTGTTGGCTCAACTGTGCGCATTTCTCGCGATCTGCTCTGAACCGCACCGGGTTTGCCGGAGGCTCCAACTCCTGAGAAGGTGGAGCCCGTATGAGCAAGACGCCGAACAAGTTTGCGCCAGAAGTTCGCGAACGCGCAGTACGGATAGTTTTCGGCCGCGAGCGGGATCATCCGTCGCGATGGGCAGCGGTGGTTTCCATCGCGGAGAAGATCGGCTGCGTTCCACAGACGCTGCGTGAGCGGGTTAAGAAGGCTGAGGTCAACAGCGGCAAGCGTGCCGGTGTCCCGACCGAGGTTGCCGACAAGATGAAGGCGTCCGAGCGCGAGGTCCGTGCGCTGCGACAGGCCAACGCGATTCTGCGCAAGGCGTCCGCATATTTTGCGCAGGCGGAGCTCGACCGCGCGTTCCTGCGATGATCGCGTTTATAGACGGTGACGAAGATCAGGAAGCAGCCCGGGAGGCTGTTTTCCTGAGGCACCGCGATGCCTATGGGGTCGAGCCGATCTGGCCGATCGCCCCATCCACCTACTACGAGCGCGTCGCGCAGCGTCAGGATCCCACGCGCCTGTCGGCGCGGGCACGGCACGATGCTGCTCTCAAGCACGAAATCGCGCGGGTATCTTACGCAATAGAGGCCGGCGCCGTCGGTAGGCTTGTAGTCGCGATCACGGATGCTGGCGTAGCTGACCTGCTGTTCTTTGAGGACGATGGGGGTATCTCGTGCGTGGATGCGGGATTGAACCCTCAAAATAACCCCCGAGTGCAAAATCGACGCCGTGGAGCAAAAAAGCACACGACAGCACGTAGAGAGCGGTTACGCCCCGAGTTAAGCCGCAGAAAAAAGGCACAAAAAAACCGCCTCGGGTTTTCCTGAGACGGTTGGTGTGTGTGTTTGTATGGTTGCGGGGACAGGATTTGAACCTGTGACCTTCAGGTTATGAGCCTGACGAGCTACCGGGCTGCTCCACCCCGCGCCAGGGTGTTTATCTGTTTTGCTCGCGAGCGCGAGCGTGTTTAGATGACATGTGATGGGTTCTCATAAGAGACACGAACATTTTGTGTTCACCGGCTTCAATGCCTGGCGACGACCTACTCTTCCATCGCTTAAGCGATAGTACCATCGGCGCAG